>CAVPJR010000010.1:0-27100 GCA_963705435.1 uncultured delta proteobacterium
CCATATCCGTAAAGAGGTGTGGATGCCCGCACTTGAAAAAGCTGGCATTGAGTACCGCCCTCCCCTTCAATCTCGACACACATTTGCAACGATGATGATTTCTGCTGGCGAAGATGTCGGCTGGGTTCAGAATATGCTGGGCCATTCCTCACTGCAGATGATTTTTCAGCGGTACTATGCTTGGGTGCCCAAACAGACCCGCTCGGATGGACAGGCTTTCATGCGGTACGTCAAGGATGAGGCTCCCGAATTTCTTCAAAATGCCAAGAGCATCGAGATTGAGACCAAACTGGACAAAAGGTGTACCAATCTTGTACCACTGGCCGATTACAGGCGTAAAAAAAGGGCTTAGATTTTAATCTAACCCCTTGATTTAATTATGGTAGCGGGGAGAGGATTCGAACCTCTGACCTTCGGGTTATGAGCCCGACGAGCTACCAGACTGCTCCACCCCGCATCAATTTTTCGAAAAACAGATAATAAGAGAAATTTCTGTAGTTGTCAACAGCCGAGTCAGCGAAATGATTAAAAAGTTTATTGACGCCATTGTCTCCGATCGATCGGCAGACAGGCGGACCAAATGACGGACATTATGTTTTTGCCCAGGACATGATCACCTTTTTGATCGTTTCAAGTTCGCCACCATCCTTTTGACAATAGACCATGACCTGTTTGTTCCGCCCGGTGTGACCGGATACGATCGCCACTGATGACTTGGCCACAGATAACAGCCCCGCCAGAAATGCTCCGCAGGCTTTATTGGCGGCATTGTCCACGGGTGGTGCGGTGAGATTGATCTTCAACGCATCGCCGTATACACCCATAACCTGGTTTTTGGAAGACCGGGGCTGGACGCGTATTTTAAAGATCAGCCCGTCAGGTTTTTCCTGGATGGTGAAGGGCATGTTCTGGGTTCTGGGTTCTGGGTTCTGGGTTCAGAGTTCAGAGTTCAGAGTTCAGAGTTCAGAGATGAAACGCTGCATTCCCGTTAATCCGTCAATCTTTAAATCCCCTCATCCCTCAATTCCCGAATTCATCAATCCTGCAGATTGTCCTTGATCAGGTCACGAATAAAGGCCGGCGGGCGGACCACCTTCCCCTGGTCATTGATAAACGCGTGCCGGGTGTATCCAGTGGTGTGGATGACGGCGCCGTCCTGACTGGTGATCGCGTAGTCGAACTGCATGCCGGCGCGAAACCCCGTATTGAGGGTCGCTTCGATCACGATCACGTCATCATAGCGTGCGGGAGTGAGATATTTGCATTTGACCTCGGATACCGGAAGCATGAGCCCCCGGGCTTCGATCTCACGGTAGGGCAATCCCAGGTGGCGAAACAGTTCGGTGCGGCCGATCTCAAACCAGCGCAGATAATTGGCGTGGTAGACGACCCCCATGGTGTCCGTGTCGCCGTAGATCACCCGGTAGGAGGTGCTGTGGGAAAGGGTATTGGGTTCTGGGTTCATGGTTCTGGTTCGGGTTCCGGGTTCTGGGTTCTGGGTTCTGGGTTCTGGGTTCAAAGCTCAAAGCTGGAAAGGCTGCAATCCCGTCAATCTGTCAATCCCTTAATTCCTCAATTCCGAATTTTTCAATCCCTTTTCAGGATCTTGCCAAAAACATCCTTTAGATCGTCGTAAGTTGTGGCTACGGGGAACTGAGGGAACTCATCGATCACATTCTGCGGGGGGCAAAACAGGATGCCCCGGTGGGCCTCTTTGAGCATGTTGACGTCGTTGTAGGAGTCGCCCATGGCCAGCACCTGGAAGTTCAAGCGTTTAAAGGCTTGAACCACCTTGCGTTTGCCGTCGGTCTGCCGCAGGTTGTAACCGGCGATGGCGCCGCTGCCGTCGATGGTCAGGCTATGGCACAACAGCGTGGGCCAGCCCAACTTTTCCATCAGCGGCCGGGCAAATTCAACGAAGGTATCGGAAACAACGATCACCTGGGTGCGGGCCCGCAGCCAGTCGAGAAACTGCCGGGCACCCGGCAGCGGGTCCATGGTGGCGATGACGTCGGTAATATCCTTCAGTTTGAGTCCGTTGGCATCGAGAATGGACAGTCGCCGCTTCATCAGCACATCATAATCGGAAATGTCCCGGGTGGTGAGACGCAGTTCATCGATGCCCGTGCGCTCGGCCACGTTGATCCAAATTTCCGGGACGAAAACACCTTCCAGGTCTGAACAGATTACATGCATGAAAACCTCAACAATCCAGCTTGTCTGCCTTTGGTCGGCATCCAAAATGAATCGGTAACTGGCCAACCGCTGTGACAATTAATTTTATTTTTTCTGCGGTCATTACCCTATCACTGCAGGGGCCGGAGCGCTTCAGAACCTCGGCGGAAAGGGTGAAGCCGTAGTCCTTCTACTGCGAATCCTTGACAACAACGGATATGGAGCGCTCCGGCCCTGCAGCGTTTACTCCTGCCCGTCATCGTCTTCAATGCGGATCAGCATCGGTGTGCTGGCGACCACGTCTAGCGCGCTGATTTCAGCCAATGCTCGGGTCACGTCCGCCTCCCGGGCGTGGTGGGTCAGCATGACCACCGGCACCGAACCGTTGGTTTTTCTTCCCTTCTGGTGAACGAACTTAAGGCTGATGGCATATTTTCCCAGGATACCGGCGATGGTGGCCAGCACCCCGGGCCGGTCCATGGCATCGAAGCGGAAGTAATAGTGGGTGACGATGTCGTCCATGGGCATCACGGCAATGGTCCGGATCTTGTCCGGCTGAAAACCCATGACCGGCACCCGCCCGGCGCCGTCGGAAGCCAGGTTTCTGGCGATGTCCGCAATGTCTGAGACCACGGCGCTGGCCGTGGGCATCATGCCCGCCCCGTGGCCGTATAGCAGGATATCTCCCACCGCATCGGCAGATACGCTGATGGCGTTCAATGTACCGTTGACATTGGATAGCATGTTGTCGAACGGAATCATGGTGGGGTGAACCCGGGCCTCCACGGCCCGGCCGTCAAACTTGGTGATGGCCAGCAGTTTGATGCGATAGCCGAACTGGGCGGCAAACTCGATGTCCATGGGGGTGATTCGGGAGATTCCCTCGATATAGACATCATCGAAATTGATCTTCATCCCGAAGGCCAGGGCTGAGAGGATGGCCAGCTTGTGGGCCGCATCCTGACCCTCGACGTCCAGGGTCGGATCGGCCTCGGCATAGCCCTTTGCCTGAGCCTCGGCCAGGGCGGCTTGGAAAACCACGCCCTCGTCGGTGATCTTGGAAAGGATGTAATTGCAGGTGCCGTTGAGAATGCCGATCATGGCCTTGATCCGATTGCCCACCAGGGATTCTCTCACCGTCTTGATGATGGGCATGCAACCACCCACACTGGCCTCGTAAGCCAGGTCGACGCCGTGTTCGGTGGCGGCGGCGATAATCGCATTGCCGTGCTTGGCCAGCAGGGCCTTGTTGGCGGTTACCACATGCTTGCCCTTGCCGATGGCATCGAGAATCAATTGTTTGGCAATTCCCTCACCGCCGATGGTCTCCACAACGATATCGACCGTCGGATCGGCGATGGCCGAAGCCGCATCCGGAATCATCACTCCGGGTGGCAAGGCAAGGCCCCGGTCCTTGTCCGTGTCGATATCGGCCACATATTTCAGATTGAGCGCACATCCGATGCGGTCCCGGATGATATCCCCGTTTTGCAGCAGCAGTCGAGCCACACCCGTACCCACCGTGCCGCAACCTAAAATGGCAATGTTGACCTGTCTCATTGAGTTTTCGTTCCTGATTGGGGTTGGTGTCGATCGCAGTTACAATTAATCTGGCAATTTCTTATGAGCAGGACTGGAAAGTCAACAGAAAAAGGAACGACAAGGTTGATTGGTTCAATTGGTTTGATTGGTTCATCGAGCGGTTAGATCGATCGTAACGTTGCACTTTCAGCCTTGAGCTTTCAGCTTTGAGCCTTGAGCTGACCAGCTTATCAGCTCACCAGCTTATCGGCTTACCAGCTCCTACTGCTTCAGCCGCCGGGCCAACCGCCAAGCCATGACGGCCACCACCAGCACACCGGCCAACAGAACGGACCACAGCACAATCCGGCGCATCGGCAGCGGTTTCGGTAGCGGCGACAGTCGCTGCGGACCGCCCAGAACCAACTGTGAGCCCTGCGGCATCACCCAGCGCTCGAGGCTATTTTCACGATGCCGGCCGATGCCGTCGAAAAGAGCGGCCACGTTTACCTTCAGCGGTTCAACGGCAGCGCTGCCGAAGGCCAGGGTAAAGGGGCCGCTGCCCCGGGCAACGAAGAAAAGGTCGTGGGGACGGTAGCCGACTTCCAGTCGGGGAACGGCACTGCCGATGGTACTTTCGCTGGCGTCAACGGTCAGGCGCCAGTGGCGGTCCATGGAGATGGGAACAGCCTGAGGGGCACTGGTCAGGGGGGTGTTGTCCACGTCGATGCGGTAAAACAGGCCCTTGGCCCGCCGGGTCCAGGCCGCATTGGGATCATTGCGGGATTCGAGCTCCGCTTCCGCCATGCTGTTGGCCTGGTCGAAAATGAGATTGACCCGGTCCACCGGAAACGCGCCGGTGCTGCGGTATTCGAATACACCCGGCGATTCGGGGACGGGCTGGCCGTCGGTCTTCAAAAAAACACGAATGGCGGTTTGGCCTTCCGGCTGCACCCTGCCGTCGATGCGGTCCAGGGATAGCGCCGGTCCTGAATCCAGCTGGCGCAGACGCAGGTAGCGTTTCGGGCTCGGATCCAGGGAAATGATATTGCTGAGCAGTCGGCGGCCAGCGTAGCGAATGTCCGAGATCGCCGCCCGCTGCTGAATCGTGGTCCAGGCGACCAGGTCATCACTGGCATCCACGGCCAGGGTGGCCATCTGATCGGTTTCACCCCGTCGCCACTCCAGCCGAAGCTGTGCCAGACCGCGCCCGACGCGGCTCAAATCAATCAGAAACGCACGTGCGGATTCCGCCGGTGCGTGCGCCGGTCGGGGGTCGACCCGCACCACAGCACCGTCCGGTCCGGTGCGCACATAAACCCGGTACCCGCCGGCCTCCACCGTCGCTTCTTGTGGAAGGGGGAAAAATGGCAACGACCGCCAGGGCGCATCAGCCGGCTGGGTCTGTGCATATCGGATCATATGCGGCACCGGTTCCCCGTTGGCATTGAATACACGGACGTCCCCCAGGTCCCTTCGGTAGGCGCTCGCGTAGACCTGCTCAGGCATACTCATGGCGGCAACGGCCGTACCGGCGGGCACGTCGATCTTAATGCCGTAGGCGAAGTCATCCACGCCGGGGTCCGCCAACGATACGGACGGCAGGCAACCTGCCAGCAGCACCAACCACAGCCATTTTCTCATCGGCTCTCTCCTTTCGATGCCGCCGGAGGCAGGGGGGTAAAATAACCGATCACCAGCATCAGTCCGCCCACCGCCAAAAATGAAACAATCCGGGAGACAGTGCCCGAGCCGGACAGGTCTACCACGAAAAGTTTTACGACCACCACCACCAGCAGACCGGTGCCGGTGAACCACACCGCCCGGCGTTTCAGGCGATTGGCGGCGGTCATGCATCCTAATGCCAGAAGGCCCCATAGCACGGCGATTGCCGCGTGGAACAGGTCGGATCGAAACATGGCATCCCCGTCATAACGCACACTGGCCAGGTGGTGGACGGTGCGTGCCACGACGGCGGTCAGCCAGAGGAAAATCCCTGCCGCCGGAGTCCCCCACAACGCGGCAGGCGGCAGCGCCGCAGCCGGGGCAACCGGCTCCCGTTTCATCCACAGCACCCAGCTGATGATCACCAGGAAGACGAAGATCTGAACCAGGTCCAACGGGTTGAGCAGCGGCAGGTAGGGCAGTGGCCTGGGATCACCGTTCATGCCAAGGCCCATCATCGTCCAACCCATCAGACCGAGCACCAGCAGGGATGGCAGCCATCCCCGGTAGGCCGTCTGCCAAGGAGCGATGGGCCAGGCCGATCTGATGGCTGAACCGGATCAGGGCCACGACAACGACGGCCGGAGCACCCCCCCAGGCAATAAAGGCCCAGACGCGGCCACCGCCGGCCAGCTGATCCAGCAGCCATGCGGCTTCCCAGCTCAGCAGCCAAATGGCCAACAGCGCCCCCGCCACGTGCCATCCCAGCACGATTGTCTCATTCCAGACGGTTTCCATGACACGCAGGAGATAATAATGAACCGCAACGGTCATCGGCCAAACGACGATCCACCACCCCTGGAACGGATGCTCGACGCCGTATTGATCCAAAAGCGCCGCCACCGCCAGCATCATTGCGGGAAGCAGTCCCAATGCCGGCCAGCGCAGCCCCTTCCAGTTCAGCCGCCGAAAAAACAGTCCCATGGCCGTTGCGCTGAGGGAAATGAAGGCCATCGAGCCGACCAGTTCATGGCGGCGGCTCAACCGGCGGTCGATCTCCTCCAGCCCCGTGCCGAACCACCAGAGCAAGCCCCAGGCCATGATGGCAGCGGCAAAAGGCCGCTCCAGCCGATGCAGCCGCGTCCCATGTCGCTCCATAATAAAGGCCGAAAACAGGCCCGCCGTGCCCAGTATCATACCGCCCAGAAAGCGACTGTTGAAAACGGCCACCTGGCTCACAACGCCGTGGCTGCCGAGCAGGAAAACGGCTCCCGATCCGATTTGAAGCAGCAGCCCGAAAGACCGGGCGGTCCAGCGGTTCTGGCGGATGCCCACCCAAACCAGTCCCGCGCCTTCAAGGCTCCAGGTCACAGCCGTCCAGCTGCCGGACAGGGCCAACGGAACGGCCAGGCTGCCAAAGATCACCCCTAAGGCGAGAAACGCCTCCACCAGCGCACGCAACCCTTGATCCCGCCGCCGCCACAAGGCAGTCGCCAGGCCAATATAGATCAGGCCCATGGCCACGGCACTGAAGGCCAGGCCGTATTCGACATGCCTCACCAGTCCAGTCTGCAGGCTGAAGACCACCAGGGGCATGCCGAACACCAGGGTCCCGTCCACAAGCCCTTTCAGCCGGGGTGGCTGCCGCAGGGCAAAAAGTACGGAAATCGCCAGATAAAAGGTGAAAAAGAGCATCAGAAACGGCTCGGTGGTGGCAAATTGATGCGGCTGGTAGTACTGCACACCCCAGGCGGAGCCGATGCCGAAGGTAAAGACGAAACCCAGCAGGTTGAGCCACCGCCAAGCCTTGAACCAGGCAATACCGAAGATGCCGGCATTGAGCAGGGCGTAGTAGGAGAAGAGCATCACGTGACTGCCGGTTCCCGTGGAAAGCAGCACCGGTGCCATGAAACCGCCGGCCGCCCCCAACACGGCCATGGCGGCGGCATTCTGCAGCACCGCCAGGATACCGGAAAAAACGACCAGTCCCACCATCACCGCGAAG
Source organism: uncultured delta proteobacterium (assembly GCA_963705435.1). Classification (GTDB taxonomy): domain Bacteria; phylum Desulfobacterota; class Desulfobacteria; order Desulfobacterales; family Desulfosarcinaceae; genus Desulfosarcina. The sequence goes on from CAVPJR010000010.1 coordinate 7,367, forward strand.
GTGAGGGTCACCGGCACCATGTGAAAGAGCCGGGCAGAGGCAAACAGGGTCAGGTACATTACCCCGATACCCCCGCCCTGAAGGGCCACCGCATAGCCAAATCGACGAATGCGCAGCCGCCAGCCCAGAAGCAGCAACCCGATGCCGGCGGCAAATGCGGCCGTCAGGCGAATCTCAAGCGGCACCAGGTTCCGGGCGGCAGCGTATTTCACCAGAAAGGCGAAACCGAACAGCAGCACCACCACCCCAACCCGTACCATGAGGTTGCCACCGAAGAGAAATTCTCTGATCGAGTCGCCCACGCCCAGGCCGCCCGACGGCTGTGACGGCTGATCCGGCAGCGGTGGTTTCGGCAGCGGAGCAAATTCAGCCATGGCTGCGTCGGACAATTCCAGTTCCAGGGAGGGCATCTCGGCGGTCGCTTTCGGTGAAGGCGCGGACACCGTCGCCGTTTCAACTGCAGCAACCCCTGTGGGTTTCTCTTCCGGCCCAGACGCGTCCTCGCCACTGCCGAGGCCGGCATGGGCCGCTCGATCCGAGGTCGACGCGTCGGTGGATGACGCCGGGCCAGCAACTGTCTCGCCGGAAAGCAAACCAGCGATCTGCGTCTCCATCGCCGCCAGGCGGGTTTTCAGCGCGAGTAGCCCGTTCCGCTGGTTAATGGCCGCCGCTGCCAGCAGACCAATGACTCCGCCTAGCAGAAAGTCACCCCGGCCATAGAGGTAAAAGCTGCCCATGACGGCCCCGATCAACCCTAAAACGATATAGATCATGCACCCTTCCTTAATTGTCGGGCAATGGCCCGGCCTGTCTACGATTTCAACACCCAACGCACGCCGGACGGTCTGCAATTGAACCGCGATAGCGCTCGCTAACCCCGCCGCTTGCGGCGGGGTTAGCGAGCGAACTGGAAATCGCTTTTATATCCTTCCGGTGAAGCCTCCCCGCGGCTTGCCGCGGGGAGGCTTCAATACGCAGCGGCGTGCATCCTATGAAAAGCACCTGACGTATCAACGAAAATGCACTTTATTGCCAACTGTCGTTGACCGCCGGTACTGGCTCCATAGTTCGGCCGACCAGGGCGTTTACTCAAGAAAAAACATAGCCGTTTCGCCGCGATTAAACCCAAGCGGCGGCGATGGCAATCGCCCGGCCTGTTCGAATCACCTTGCCCAATATTCAATTCGAGTGCCTTCTGAGGTACTGGCGGACTTCGCCTGGGGGCCTGCCCGTTTGACATTATCCAAACAAGTATCATTTTTATAGCATCTTCCACTCACTGAAAAAGAGGAGCAATGTTATGGCATACACATGTAAGAGCTGCGGCGCCATTGCCGACTCACCGGGGCATCTGTGCAATCCTTGCGGGGATAAAGAAAAATGCAGTTTCTGCGGCACAGCGGAAGTTGACATCAAGCACGTCTGCAAGGACAAGCTGGCGGAAATGAAATATGTATGCGATGGATGCGGCCGTGTGGCCATGGAAGAGGCCCATCTTTGCAGCCCGGCCCCGATCAAGTAGTCTGAAGATGACGATCGAACCATTGGCAAAAAACTGTTCCAGCTGCATCCATGAGCGGTTCTGCAACTATGAGGATCGTTTTCGCCAGATTACGCTGCGTGCACCCGGACGATTCATGAACCGCCAGTGGGAACGGGTCCAGGCCGACACCACCGAGAGGCTCAATCTTTACGCAACGGTCGTCGACCAGACAGAAATCCACATCCGCAGCCTGCTCGAAGAGCGGATCGCCGAGGAGGCGTTATGGTCCGCCGCCAAAGCCGACTACGCCGCCCGCATCACGGGCATGGATGACCGGGAGTTGGCCGAAACCTTTTTCAATTCGGTCACCCGCCGTGTTTTCGGCACCGTCGGCGTGAATCGCCGGATCGAGTTCGTCCACGATGACCGCCAGCCGTTGCTGCCATGCCCGACGGAATCCGTTTTCAGGACCTACCCGTTGGCGGGAACCATTGGGCCGGCCATCCGACAGATCCTTTCCGACTACAGCGACCTCAATATCGACCGCGCATCTCTTGAAAAGGGTATGCCCCGGATCGTGGAACGTGTGGAAGAACGCCTGAATCCAATCAAAGACCGCGTCCAGCCGGTTCGAATCGAAATGATTCGTCACATCTTCTACCGCGGTCAGGGTGCTTATCTCATCGGACGCGTGGTGTCAGGAAAACAGTTGATCCCGCTGGCTATGGCGCTGCTTCATTCATCGGAAGGGGTGGTGGTGGACGCCCTGCTGCTCGACACAGACGGGTTGAGCATCGTCTTTTCCTACACCCGGTCGGCCTTTCACGTAACGGTTGAAAAGCTTTGCGAACTGATCGGTTTTCTCAAGTCCATCATGCCTGCCAAACCTGAAGCCGAGATCTACTCTGCCATCGGCTATTTCAAACACGGCAAAACGGTGCTTTACCAGGATGTTTGCCGGCACACGGCAGAGTGTGGGGACGGCGGATTCCGCATATCGCCGGGCAAGCGGGGGATGGTCATGGTGGTGTTTGACATGGCCGACCATGAAATGGTGGTCAAACTGATCCGCGACCGCTTCGACACCCCGAAGAAGACCACCCGAAACAAGGTCATCGAACAATACAACTTCGTGTTCAACCACTACCGGGTGGGAAGACTCATCGAGGCCCACACCTTCGAACACCTCTCATTCGACCGCTGCTGGTTTTCCGACGATCTGATCGATCACCTCACGGCCGAGGCCGGCCAGACCGTTCACCTGGTAGGCGATCGTGTGATCATCGACCATGCTTACCTGGAGCGCCGGGTGACCCCGCTCGATATCTACTTGAAAGAGCAGACCAGAGAAAAGACCGAAGCCGCGGTGGTGGACTTCGGCAATGCGATCAAGGATCTGGCTTTCGCCAACATCTTTCCCGGCGACCTGCTGCTCAAAAACTTCGGCGTGACCCGCCATGGGCGTGTCGTGTTTTACGACTACGATGAAATTGTGCCATTGACCACCTGCCGATTCAGAAAAATCCCCCAGGCCCGTTCATACATGGAGGAGATGGCCGACGAACCCTGGTACAGCGTGGGGGAGGACGATGTCTTTCCCGAGGAGTTTTCCCGTTTTCTGGGACTCTCACCCGGACATAGGGACCTTTTTTTAAGCCAGCATGCCGACCTGCTGGCGCCGGACTTCTGGTTAAAGGCGCAGGATGAAATCCGTTCAGGGCACATCCGACACATCCGCCCCTATCACCCTCGGCACCGGCTTTAACGACTGTTAAAGGCGGCATTATCCATACACAAAAGGAGGAATCAGATGAGTAACACCCGCTTTCCCGATGGCGTCACCATCAACGCACCGGTCACCGACGCGTTCGGCAGCATCCTGACACCCGACGCCCTGCGCTTTGTGAGGACACTTGCCCGTCGTTACGACACCCGTCGGCGGGAGCTGATCGCCCGCCGGGAGAAGGTTCAGGCCGATATCGACGCCGGGAACCTGCCCGGTTTTCTGCCGGATACGAAGCCTGTCCGGGATGGTGACTGGACGGTGGCCCCGGTGCCCAAGGACCTCTCCGACCGCCGGGTCGAAATTACCGGGCCGGTGGACCGAAAAATGGTCATCAACGCACTCAATTCCGGTGCAAAGACCTACATGGCCGATTTCGAAGACAGCCACAGCCCCACCTGGACGAACACCATCGACGGACAGATCAACCTTCGCGACGCCGTCAACCGGACCATCGAATTTGCCGCCCCGGAAGGCAAAACCTACCGTCTGAATGACCAGACCGCCACCCTCATCGTCCGCCCCCGCGGCTGGCACCTGGTGGAAAAGCATGTTCTGGTTGACGGGCAGCCCATTTCCGGAAGCCTGTTCGATTTCGGACTCTTCTTCTTCCACAACGCCAAGCGCCTTCTGGAACGGGGCAGCGGGCCCTACTTTTACCTGCCCAAGATGGAGAGCCACCTGGAGGCACGGCTGTGGAACGACGTCTTCATCACCGCCCAGGAGGCGCTGAACATCCCGACCGGCACCATCAAAGCGACGGTGCTCATCGAGACGATCATGGCCGCCTTCGAGATGGATGAAATCCTCTACGAGCTCAAGGAACACAGTGCCGGGCTGAACTGCGGACGCTGGGATTACATTTTCAGTTTCATCAAACGATTCAAGAATGTTCCCGGTTATCTGTTCCCCGACCGGGCCCAGATCACGATGACCCGCCACTGCATGCGCTCTTACTCGCTGCTGGCGATCAAAACCTGCCACCGGCGCGGGGCCTATGCCGTCGGCGGCATGGCCGCGCAGATTCCCATCAAAAATGACCCGGAGAAAAATCTCGAGGCATTGGGAAAAGTCCGGGCGGACAAGACCCGTGAAGCCACCGACGGCCACGACGGCACCTGGGTGGCCCATCCGGGTCTGGTTTCCATCGCCATGGAGGAGTTCGACAAGGCCATGCCCGCACCCAGCCAGATCGACCGGGTGCGAAAGGACGTTCACGTCACGGCTGCAGATTTACTGAAGGTGCCTGCTGGAACCATCAGCGAACCGGGCATGCGCACCAACATCAGCGTAGGGATCCAATACATGGCCAATTGGCTTTCGGGCCTGGGGTGCGTACCCCTGTACAACCTCATGGAAGACGCGGCCACCGCCGAAATTTCGCGGGCCCAGCTGTGGCAGTGGATCAACCATCCCGATGCGGCGCTCGACGACGGCAGAAAGATCACCCTGGACCTGTTTCGTTCGATGATGAAGGAGGAGATTGAGAAGATCAAAGCCGAGGTGGGCAATACCCATTTTCAACAGGTCAAGTACGAACAGGCCGCAACTCTGTTCGACGAAATCATCGCCGCCGACAGCCTGGCTGAGTTTTTGACATTGAAGGCCTACGATCATCTGGAGGGATAGTCCAGATGCCAAATGGACGATTTAGCACGAGCATCCTTTTTGGGTGTAGAAGCGGCTTTCAGCCGCGATAAGTTGGTTTAAGGCGATTTTACATATTGCGGCTGGAGGCCGCTCCTACGGCTCCAGCGCGGAAATGAAGTTTTACACAAGGGGAGGCAAGATGAAGACCATAGAAGAGAAAGCCGAAGAGATCTGCCAACGATTGACCTGTCACGAAGTGGTGGCCGACGAACGCGAAGAACTGGAAACCCACTGGGCAAGTGACCCACGCTGGAAGGGCATCGTTCGCCCCTACTCGGCCGAAGATGTGCTCAAGCTGAGAGGCAACCTGACCATCGCCTACACCTTTGCCACCATCGGCGCCAAGCGACTCTGGTACCTGATCAACCATGAAGACTATGTGCCGGCGTTGGGGGCGCTGACGGGCAACCAGGCGGTTCAGCAGGTCGAGGCCGGTCTCAAGGCCATCTACCTGAGCGGCTGGCAGGTAGCCGCCGACGCCAACCTGGCCGGTGAGATGTACCCGGACCAGAGCCTCTATCCGTCAAACAGTGTGCCGTCGGTGGTCCAGCGCATCAACAACGCCCTGCGGCGGGCCGACCAGATTCAGGTGCTGGACGGAAGGAAGACCGGCCCCTATTGGTTCGCCCCTATCGTCGCCGATGCCGAGGCCGGGTTCGGCGGTCCGCTCAACGCCTTCGAGCTGATGAAACAGATGATCCAGGCCGGCGCCGCCGGGGTGCATTTCGAAGATCAGCTCTCTTCGGCCAAAAAATGCGGGCACATGGGCGGTAAGGTGCTGGTTCCGACCCAGGAGGCGGTGGCCAAGCTCGTGGCGGCCCGATTGTCCGCCGACGTTTGCGGCGTGCCGACCGTCCTGGTGGCACGAACGGACGCCGATGCCGCCAAACTGGTCACCAGCGACATCGACGAACGCGATCGGCCATTCATCCTTGACCAGCCCCGCTCCAACGAAGGTTTCTTCTACGTAAAAAATGGCGTGGAATCCGCCATTGCCCGCGGCCTGGCCTACGCCCCCTACGCAGACATGGTCTGGTGCGAAACGTCCAAACCGGACATCGATCAGGCCAGGCGATTTGCCGAAGGCATTCACGAGAAGTTTCCCGGCAAGCTGCTGGCCTACAACTGCTCCCCGTCGTTCAACTGGAAAGCCAACCTGGACGATGCGACCATCGCCACCTTTCAGCGCGAACTGGGAGCCATGGGCTACAAATTCCAGTTCGTTACCCTGGCCGGGTTCCATGCCCTGAACCTGGGTATGTTCGACTTGGCCATGAACTACCGCAAAAACGGTATGCTGGCCTACTCCCGGTTCCAGGAAGAGGAATTTCGCTTCGGCAAGGAAGACGGCTACATGGCCACCACTCACCAGAAATTCGTGGGGGCCGGCTATTTTGACCGGTTGATCGACACGATCAGCAGTGGGGATTCTTCGGTGGGCGCCATGTCCGGCAGCACTGAAGAAGATCAGTTCAAGTAAGATACGAAAACGGCAAGTGAACCGTTCTCTAAATGATGAGCGCATTTAAAGCCGGTTCTTGACCCCGCCATGAAGACCTGAACGCTTCATCGGATGGTTCTTAAATAGTTGACCGCATCACCAATGCCGAGGGTCCCGGGAAACCGGGGCCCTCGGCATTGTGAGAATCTCCGGTTTGTTCGGTTCCCGGGCTTCAGGCGAGTTCACACCCGCATACGCACGGGTTGTTCTTCATCTGGCGTAATCGATCACAGGTTCAGTGTTCAGCTTGAGCTTATCAGCTTATCAGCTATTATGTTCTGGGATCAGCGTTTATCGTAAGTGGTTACTTTGGCTGAAGTTTTCGGTGTACCCGGAACCTCTGAACTCTGAACCGTTGAACCCGTGAATGGCTAAAAAAGAATCGATCGATTAGCGGTATACATTCACGTTGAAGGTTATCAAGTATTGGCTTTTTCTTTCCCTGCAGCATCGGTTCAATAACCGGAAAAGACATACCATGAACCGAATATTTTCAAAAAAAGGTTGATTGTATTATTGCATTCATGCCAAATATATAAAATATTTATTATATTTAACTTGATTTTATTTTCATCGTAATAACCATTAAAAATGGTGTCTTTTTATTCATCGGAATTAACAAAAAAAGGAGATTTAAATGCCAGCAAAAAAGAAGATCGACGGTGCCAAGTTAATCAAGATGGTCGAAAGCGGGAAGCATCAGCAGGAAATCATGAAAGATTTTAAATTCAATACCGCCGCACAATTTAGAGCCCACTATCTCGATGCGTTGATGAAAGCTGGCACAGCACCCGAAATCAAGTCCGGGCGTAAAAAAGCAAAAGTCAACCCGGCTAAAGAAGTTCTGGTCAGCAAACGCGGCAGTGTCGTCATCCCAAAATCGATGATTGATGAGATGGGTTTTGCACAAGGCAGCAAGTTCATCGTTCGCAAGACAAAATCAGGAATCTCCTTGAAGGCGAGCGGGAAATAGGTTCAGCGCTTTTCGCTGATGTGGAAGAGAAAAAAGCAGGCCGTGTGCGGCCTGCTTTTTCTGTTTAAGATGGATGAATCGTTACATCAGCATCTCCATCAGCTTTTTCATCGGTTCTTCAAACGCATCACCGTCAAAACAGTACCTGATGTCCAGAAATTGCTCTCGCAACCGGGACACCGCTTCCTTCGCCGGCTTGTCATCCACGACGACATCCCGCATCAGCTGGGCCAGTTGTTGAAATCCCTGAGGGCCCATGCCGAAGCGGGTCATTTCCGACACCCCCATGCGCAGCATGCCAGAAGCGGAAAAGCTCTCGTCTTCGGGCCCCGCCTGATAGTTGCAGATAATGTTGTTGGCTTCCAGGCGCCGGGCGATCTGCGGCCCCCTGGCATATCCGACGTCCACCAGCACCTGGTGGGTTTCCGTGTAGTCCACGGCCGGGTCACCGGCCACATGCAGTCCGCAATCGGAAAGTGCCCGTGCGAATGCCTTTGCATTGGATATGACCGCAGACTGGTAGGCATCCCTGAAGTGGTTCATTTCATAGGCGGCCAGCAGCAGGCCCACCAAGGTCCCCAGGTGGTGGTTGGACACCGATCCGGGAAACGTTCGCCGCTCGATGGATTCCCAGAGGGCATAACGCTCATCGGACGCTTCGTAGCGACTGGCCACCACACCCCGCTGCGTGCCAAAAAAAGTCTTGTGCGTCGAACCGGTGACCAGGTCGGCGCCCTCTTTGAACGGGTCCTGGAAGTGCGGTCCCACCAGTCCCAGCACGTGGGCCATGTCGTACATCACCACCGCGTCGATGCCCTGCTGGTCCAAAAAGGCCCTGACTTGCGCGACCGGTTCCTTGCTGATGACCATGCTCTTGCCGAAGATGATCAACTCGGGCCGATGACGGTCGATCAGCTTCAGCGTGGCCGGCACGTCGATGCGAAAGGGATTGTCCGCCATGACCGGGAAGTTGACCACCGCCGGCCGTTCCGTGGCAGGATCCCGGGCCACGAAATCCCTGAGAGCGCCCATGGGTTGTGCGCTGAGGTGGCCGCCCTTGCCGATGTGGTTGTTCATCACCTTGCGCATGCGCCGGGGTTCGCACTTGCGGTCGGCCCGGTTGATATAATCCAGCATGGCGCTGTAAACGGCCGTGTTGGCCATCTGCCCGCTGATCACCCGGGTCTCCACCTCGGCGCACCCGAAGTAACGCTTCATTTCCTTGACCAGCAGTGCTTCAACCTCATCGATGAAATCGCAGCCCTGGTAGTAAAACACCTCTGCATCGTAGTAGGCTTTAAGTTTCCGGTGCTCGGCGTAACGAAAGGAGGGATCCGTGATGGAAAGCATGCGCACCAGGGGAGAGGCGGTCATCTCCGAGGGAATCAGATTGATGCACGCCTGCTGCCGCCATTGGTGGTTGGCCGTGGCCATCTTCAAGAGGCGCAGGGCATCGGCCTGGGTGGTATCCGGTTCAACGACTTTTCGCGCACGGCCATGGTCATACAAAATGGGCCGGGTATACGGTGGCGATTCGCTGCGCATGTGATAGGGCACCGCCATGGCGGCCACCCGTTTCCCGCGGATTTCAACCAACAGCGGCGCTTCGTCGAGGATATCGCTGTCAAGATAGGCCAGGCAGATGGAACGCCGCTGATTCGTATCACTGGGGTCGGCATAAACGCTCTGCCCGGCAAATTCCCAATAGGGCACCATGGTGCCGCTGGTAACGGCCCCCACAAGTCTTTCACCTTCAAATACCTTGGCTCCCTGGCGGGCGATGCCGCGCCCGGCCAATACCAGCGGCCGGATCATCCTTGGCAGATCCGCCATGGCCGAGAAATCCCGAAAGAGAATTTTGCGGAATGCGTCGTGCTGGCGCGCCAGGGAACGGCGCCCCATAAAATCGCCTTTCAGCGGAGAAAAACTGACGCCGAACTTGGCCAGCGAACAGGCAAAGATGGGTATTTCATTTCCGTCGGAATCCTTGCCCAGTTCATGACCATAAAGGGGCAGCGCCGCTTCCAGCCGCAGGGTGTCACGGGCGCCCAGGCCCACAGGCGTGGCTCCTTTTTCCACCAGCAGGTCCCATACGTCAACCGCCGCATGCCGGGGTATGAACAACTCGAACCCCAGCGGCTCACCGGTGTATCCGGTGCGGGCCAGCAAAACCGTGGCACCGGCGATCGTCACCGTGCTCAGTGCATTTCTGGCGGGTTCCGGCAAACGCCCGTTCTCTATGATCGCAGACACCATCGAACGGGATGCCGGCCCCTGCACCGAGACCATGGCCAGATCGTCACTGCGGTCGATGAGTTTTACCTGATCGAATTGCTTCAGCAGTTCCTGGAAATGCTGCCAGTCCTTGTCACGGTTGCCGGCATTGACCACCAGCAGGTATTCATCTTCTCGGAACCGGTAGAGATAGGCATCGTCAACCGCCGTACCGGCTGCGGTGGGGATCAGTGTGTACTGGGCGCCTCTGTCGAGCGTATCGAGGGCTTCGGCGTTGTTGGTCAGGGCATATTGTAAAAATTCAAGCGCCCTGGACCCGCGAAACACAAAGCGGCCCATGTGGGAGACATCGAAGAGTCCAGCACCCTTGCGGGTAGCCAGGTGTTCAGCCAGAATCCCCCCGCCGTACATGACCGGCATGTCCCAGCCGCCGAACGCTACCATCTGGGCGCCTGACTTGACGTGGCAGTCATATAACACCGTGCGTTTAGGATCATTCATTCTTTTCTCCTTGGTGTAGTTATTGTCATGTTTGGCAAAGATAACCAGAAAAGCGCGCTTTGGCAAATGCAGGAAACCGCGAACTCGGATTAAGCATAAAGGTGAGGCGATGGGTAACACTTTGGGAATAGACGCGCAAAAGAAAAATGAACCGCAGACGGTTTAGCATCCTCGCACAGATGTCGAAGCAAGCACAACCGCGCACCGTCGAGGATGTCAAAATAAGGAGAACACCGGCCTGGGCCGAAAGATGTCAATAGTGAAAGTTCTCAGTGTCTGTCCAGAAATGGTAGATTTTGGTCCAGGCCAAGGCCACAGCAGATTTGAAACCACAGGCGTAGCAGCGCTACGTCGAGGATAGCGCTGAAGCTTCACTACGTGCTCAATCTGCGAGAACGCCAGCCTGGGCCGAAAGATGACATTTGTGGACGGGCACTAGAGCTCTTCCGGTACAAACGCAACCACCTCGTCGATGGATGCCGCGCCGGTAAGAAGCATCACCAGCCGGTCGAGTCCCAGTGCATTTCCGGCAGCCGGCGGCATGCTTTCCAGGTCCTTGAGAAACGGTTCGGCAATGGGATAAACCGTTTTGCTCATCGCCTGTCTGGCACGGTTATCGGCGTCGAAACGGGCGCGCTGCTCTCGCGGATCGGTGAGTTCGCTGAAGCCGTTGCACAGTTCCATACCGGCGATATAAAGTTCGAAACGCTCGGCCACCGAGGTGTCGGCGGGCTTGATCCGGGCCAGGGCGCCGCAGTGGGCCGGGTAGTCGCAGAGAAACAGCGGCCGCTCCATTCCAAGCTGCGGTTCGATGTCGAGGCCCATGATCTCGTCGAAGCATCCCCGGTCCAGTGCCTGTTGGGCCGTCATCCCACCGAACCGCTCGAAGGCCTCGGCCACGGTCAAGCGATCCCAGGGCGGTGTCAGGTCCACCGTATGCTCCTGGTAGACGAGCCGCCGTCCGATGTCCGTTCGGGCGGCCACAAAACCGATCAACGCCTCACACTGAGTCATTAGGTCCAGATAATTCAGGCCTGTTGCATACCACTCCAGCAGGGTCATTTCCGGCACGTGGCGGACACCGCGCTCTCCTTTGCGGAAGCACCGGCAGATCTGGAAGATCTTCTCATAGCCGGCGGCCAGGAGCCTTTTCATGCAAAGCTCCGGTGACGTCTGCAAAAACCAGTCTCCCGTATCCTGGGCGTCGATATGGATCTCCGGCGCCGGTGCCGGGATGCGCACCGGTGTTTCAATTTCCAGAAATCCCGCTGCGGAAAAAAAGGCGCGGACGGCATCGATTACCCGGGCGCGTCGCTCCAGGGTGGGGCGAATGGAGGATTGTCGGGAGTAAAACATGGGATCTCGTCGATGGGAAAAGGCGATGACTGATAAATTACAAAAGCCAAATGACAAATAAATCACAATATCCAAATTCAAAATCCTAAACCTTACGGGCTTGAAGATAGGGCATTCCAATCATCAATATTGGATAAATTCAAGTGACAATCATTGGTCGGCTTTTGCCCTCATCGGGATTTGGACATTGTAATTTGGGATTTATTTGAGATTTGTAATTTGGCGTTTGTTATTTAAGATGTTTTATTTCCGGTTTATCCGGGTCAGGTCGCCTGGCTTTTTTCTGTAATCACATCCCCGGAACGATCCTGGAGGTAAACCTTGTCGTATCGGGTCGTGTCGGCCGAATCATACCACTGGTAGCCCTGTTTGCGGCAACTCTCGCAGGCGTTTCTCGGGATGTGCACCGCCAGGATATGTTTCATGCCCCGGGCGGCCGAATCGATTTTCAGGGCGCCCCCGCAGCTGTCGCAAACCCGGATGGTCTCCTGTTGGTGCTCATGGATATTGTCTGTATCGTAGTAAATGTCGCGGTCCCGGTTCATGAGTTGGTAATCACCCCGGTAGGCGTCTGCCAGGTGCCGCCGCTGGTGCCAGTTCTCCAGCACCTTGTCGCAGATTTTGTGCACCCAGCGGGAAACCTCCGGAGACTGACGAATCTTCATGGGATCGAAATCGGGCTCCTGAAGGTGGCTGTAATCCATGCCGGCCATGGCCAGAATAATGCCGGCATTCACATAAGGCAGGGCCCCCTCGATGGCATACCCGCCTTCCAGAACGGCGATGTCGGGTTTGAGCAGGGTCGTCAGCTCTGCATACCCCTGGGCCGAAAAATTCATGTTGGTGATGGGGTCCGAATAGTGGTTGTCCTGTCCAGCAGAGTTGACGATAATTTCCGGCTGGAATTCCTTCAAAATGGGAAGCACCACCTCCCGAATGGCATGCAGGATCCCCTCCCCGGAGGTGTTGGGCGGCAGCGGAATATTGAGCGTGCTGCCTACGGCATTGGGCCCGCCCAGTTCACTCAAAAAGCCCGAGCCGGGGTAGAGGGTGCGGCCGTCCTGGTGGATGGAAATGAACAGGGTGTCCGGATCGTGCCAGTAGATATCCTGGGTACCGTCGCCGTGGTGGCAGTCGGTGTCCACGATGGCCACCCGGTTGACCCCGTACGCCTTACGGATATACTCGATCATGATGGCTTCGATGTTGACATTGCAGAACCCTCTGGCACCGTGGACCACCCGGTTGGCATGGTGCCCCGGCGGCCGTACCAGGGCGAACCCGCGCTCCACCTGCTTGTCCATCACCGCCATGGCAATGGTCTTGGCACCGCCGGCGCTGATGAAATGGGACTCGGTCATCACGGCCCACAGGTCCGGCACGCAAAAGTGGACCCGCTGGACATCCTTTTTGGTAACCAGGTCCGGTTTGTATTCGATGATGCCCTCGATGTCTAACAGGCCCTCTTCGAACACCTGGTCCTGGGTGTAGAGCAGCCGCTCTTCCCGCTCCGGGTGGGTGGGACTGATGGCCCAGTCGAATGCGGGGAAAAAGACCAGGCCGGTTCTGTTTTTAGCGCGCAGCATGGCAGACTCCATTCGTGTCCATGATCTTTTCCGCAATCGGGTCGTAGCCGTGGATCAGCCCGGGTTTGACCTGGGCCGTAACCCGGATGTTCCTGCCGGTGGTATAAAATCCGCGGACCATATTAAACGACATCGCCTCGAGGACTTCCAGTTCCAGGTGTTCGGGATTGGCGCCCCGGCCAATGGCCTTGCGGCGAAGCAGATCCAGGGTCGCGGTAATGGCGTCTTCCTTGGTGTAGGTCGACGGAATCACGGTGGTGAAATTCTCCTCCGGTGCGGTGGCGATTTCCCGCTCCGTATCGGCAAAGAAAGTCACCTCGCAGGTGGTGCGGGCCAGACCGGCACCGATGGCATTGGCCACCGTCCACCGGGGAACCACCGTCACCCGACTCTCGCTCAAGCGCTCCAAACCCGTGGCAAACCAGGGAGCCGGGCCGCCGAGCACCAGAATCTGACGGGGCTGCAGGCGATGGCCCTCCCACAACTCGTGGACCGTGTAAACCGGTTTGGCGTTGATCCGGTCGACCATGGCTCCGGCCTCATCCAGAATCGTCCGGCAGGCCTGCTCAAAAATCCGATGGGCTGCATCCTGGAGATCGGTTCCCAGGGCTTCGGCCACCGATTGAATCGCCTCCCGGGCTTTTTCCGGATCGCCCCCATGGCCGATGCCCAGCAGAAAAATAGCGTCCGTGGGGGTGGGCACCGGCCCGCCGTAGGCCATGGCCATGCCCAGCCGGTCAGGACCGATATGTATTTTTCCATCCACCACCCGCACCGCACTGTCTCCACCGACACCGATGGAAACCGTTTCCAGGGAGCGGATCAGCGTCTGGTGGTCACCGATGCTGATCCCCATCGGATTCAGCAGCGGTACGCCGTTGACCAGCACCGCCATGTCCGTCGTGGTGCCGCCGATGTCAAGCACCAGGCAGGCTTCATCCTTGGGCGCAAAGGCCACGGAGCCCATGACACTGGCCGCCGGCCCGGAAAGGATCGTCTGGGCCGGATGGTCGATGGAGGCATCGAAACGCATGTTCCCGCCATCGGGTTTAAGGATGCGAATGGGCATGCTGAGCCCCTTTTTGGCCAATGAATTGACCACGGCCTCGAAAAAATCCTTGTGAATGGGGTAGACCGAGGCATTCAGAAAAGTGGTGGCAATGCGGCGCGGAAAGTTGAGCTTCCCTGCGATGCGGTGGCCCAGGAACACCTTTTCGAAGCGATCGCCGAGAAGATCACCGATAGCCACTTCGTGGGCAGGGTTTCTAACGGAAAATTTGGAAACCACCCCCACGTATCGAATGCCGTTCTTTTTCAGACTGTCGGCCACCTTCAGCACCTGACCCGCATCGATGGGCGCAATCTCGCGCCCCCGGTGATCGATGGCCCCGGTGACAGTGTAGTAATGCTCGCCGGTTCGAAACAGTTCGGGATCCATTCCTGGACCGGCGGAAACGATCATCCCCACCTCGGGGATCCGACCCTGCACGATGCGGTTGGTGGCCAGGGTGGTGGATAGTACCGCCCGACTGATACGGGCGGGATCGATGCCTTCGGTGATCTTTTCCAGGCCCGTTAGCACGGTGGCAAACAGGTCCGACGAATTGGTGCGGACCTTGATCTGCCGCAACAGCCCCTCTTTTCCCAAAAGGACCACATCCGTATGGGTACCGCCTACATCCAACCCGATGATCATGGTGCCATCCTGATTGTTGGTTTTTGGCCGCTGTGGAAGAGAAAATCACGGTATCCAAATTGAGCACCCATGTCAACAATGCGAAATGACCGCAACGCTTTTATTCCGGTCATTTACAAAACGATTGCCATTTGCCGTAAGGGCTGTTAATCCGGACCATCATTAACAAAATAAGGTTGACTATCCGCGAACGCCTGGGATAAAAATTCAGGTTTGCGCGTAAACGTTCGCCGGCAGACCAAAGCGACACCTGACGATGGGGTTGCAGGCTGCCCGAAAGGTATTGTTTAACCCATGAGCCAGCCAAACATACAACTGATCAGAGGATTCAAGGACATCCTGCCGGGTGAAACCGAGCTGTGGCAGCAAATCGAACACACCGCCATCGCCCTGTTCAAAGATTTCGGCTACCGGGAAATCCGCATTCCCATCATGGAAAAGACCGAGCTGTTCGCGCGAAGCATTGGTGAAGACACGGATATCGTGGAAAAGGAGATGTACACCTTTGCCGACCGCAAAGGTGAGCAACTGACCCTGCGGCCCGAGGCCACCGCATCCATCTGCCGCGCCTACATCCAGCACAAGATGTACGCCCAGGACCCCGTTCGCAAATTCTACACCATCGGCCCCATGTTCCGCCGGGAGCGGCCCCAGAAAGGCCGCTACCGCCAGTTCTACCAGATCGATGCGGAAATTTTCGGTGTGGCTGCGCCTTTCGCGGATGTGGAACTGATTTTTCTGTTGCGCACCCTCTTCGAGCGCCTGAACGTGACCGACACCACGGCCCACGTCAACTCGTTGGGCTGCCCCGTCTGCCGGCCCCGGTTCAAGGAAGCCCTGTCCACGCTGCTCTCCGAGGCGGCCTCATCCCTGTGCAGTGACTGTTTGCGCAGGAAAGCCCGCAATCCCATGCGGGTACTGGACTGCAAGGTTCCCGAGTGCAGGGAAGCCATGAAGGGTGCCCCGGCCATCATCGACTACCTGTGCGACGACTGCAGCAGCCACTTTTCGACGGTCACCGATATGCTGACCCAACTGGGCGTTCCATTCAACATAGACAAACAGCTGGTGCGAGGGCTGGATTACTATACCCGCACCGCCTTCGAGATCCAGACCGGCGCGTTGGGCGCCCAGAGTGCCATAGCGGGCGGTGGGCGCTACGATGGACTGGTCGGCTCCCTGGGCGGGCCTGAGGTCCCGGCCATCGGCTTTGCCATCGGTTTCGACCGCCTGGCGGAAATCGTCGCTATGAACGCCTCGGCGGCCATTCGGCCGCCTGACCTGTATATCGCCGCCCTGGGTGATCCGGCCAAAAAACTCGCCTTCGAATGGTCGACTGCCTTGGGGCTCAAAGGCATCGGGACCGCCATGGAATATGGGGACAAGAGCCTGAAGGCCCAGATGAAGCAAGCCAACCGCGCGGGTGTCGGTCGGGTGCTCATCGTGGGAGAGAGTGAACTGGAATCGGGAACGGTGGTGCTTCGAAACATGGCCACCAAAACCCAAAGAGAGATCCCCGTGGGTCTGATTGTGGACACGTTGATCGAAACATTTTCCAAAAAGGAGCAATCCATTGGCTGAGATCCTCGGCGACATGAGAAGAACCCATCACTGCAACGCCTTGAGCGCCCGGGATATGGGCAAGGAAGTCATTCTGATGGGCTGGGTCCTGCGACGGCGGGATCACGGCGGCGTGATTTTCATCGACCTTCGTGACCGGGAGGGGATTACCCAGGTGGTCTTCAATCCGGAAATCAATCCGGATATCCATGCCAAGGCGCACACCCTTCGCAGCGAATTCGTCCTTGGCGTCCGCGGCCGTGTTGAGCCGCGACCCGACGGCATGGTCAACACCAAGCTGCCTACCGGAGAGATCGAGGTGCTGGCGGGTGAGCTGAAAATTCTCAATTCGGCCAAGACCCCGCCGTTCATGATCGAGGACAACGTGGATGTCTCCGAACCCATCCGCCTGAAAAACCGGCATCTGGACCTGCGGCGCCCGCCACTGCAGCGCAACCTCATCACCAGGCACCGGGCCGGCGCATCGGTGCGGCGCTTCTTAAACGACAACGGATTCCTGGACATCGAGACGCCGGTGCTCACCAAAAGCACCCCGGAAGGCGCCCGGGACTATCTGGTGCCCAGCCGTGTCAATGCCGGCCAGTTCTACGCCCTGCCCCAGTCTCCCCAGTTGTTCAAGCAGTTGCTGATGATATCCGGTTTCGACCGCTACTATCAGATTGTGCGCTGCTTCCGGGACGAGGACCTGCGGGCCGACCGTCAGCCGGAGTTCACCCAGATCGATATGGAAATGTCCTTTGTGGGCGAGGAAGACATCATGGCCGTCAGCGAAGGCATGATGGCCAGCCTGTTCGACGAGGTCATGGACCGGTCCCTGCCCCACCCTTTTTCCCGTCTGACTTACACCGAGGCCATGGATCGTTACGGCCTGGACAAGCCCGACACGCGCTTCGGCCTGGAACTTAAAGACATTTCCGACATCGTCGAGGGCTCCGGTTTCAAGGTTTTCGCCAACGTGGTAAAAAAAGGCGGTATCGTCAAGGCCCTGAACGCCAAGGGATGCATCGACTTTTCAAGAAAAGAGATCGATGACCTGACTGCGTTTGTGGCCGTTTACCGGGCCAAGGGCTTGGCGTGGATCAAGGTGCGCGAGGATGCCTGGCAATCCCCCATCGCCAAGTTTTTCACCGACGAAGAAAAGGCCCGGCTGTCCGCACGGATCGACATGGCCCCCGGCGACCTGGTCTTTTTCGTGGCCGACCAGCCCAAAGTCACCAACGAGGCCCTGGGACACCTGCGCAACCACCTGGGCAAACAACTGGGGCTCATCGATGACAACCGGTTTGACTTTGTGTGGGTCACCCACTTCCCCATGTTCGAATACGACGAGGTGGAAAAGCGCTATCAGGCCCTGCATCACCCCTTCACCGCCCCCCTGGAAGAAGACTACGACCGTCTGGAAAGCGACCCCCTGGCCGTTCGCTCACGGGCCTATGACCTGGTGCTCAACGGCTTCGAGGTGGGCGGCGGCAGCATTCGTATCCACGACATGGAACTGCAGCAGCGGGTCTTTGCAGCGTTAGGCATGGCGCCGGCGGTCTACCAGGAGAAGTTCGGCTTTCTGCTGGACGCCCTGGAGTCCGGCGCCCCGCCCCACGGGGGCATCGCCTTCGGGTTCGACCGCCTGGTGATGCTGCTCTGCGGTGAGCCGTCCATCCGCGACGTGATCGCCTTCCCCAAGACCCAGCGTGCCGCCTGCCTGCTCACCAATGCCCCGTCGGAGGCGGCCAAGGCGCAGTTGGACGAACTGTCCTTAAGGATAAAGCTCACGGTGACGGAAACCCAAATCGAAAATCAAAACAACTAGTTTTTTCTTCTTTGAGAGTTGGCGATTGTAATTTGGGATTTATTTGAAATTTTGGATTTGAAATTCGTTGTTTCCGGTCTGCCCGGCTTAAGTTCATATCAGAATTAAACTGATCATCGCTGCCCGAGGAGCTACTATGACCGCCCAAAACGAAGTAAAGTTCTCCGACCTGCGCTGTCTGTGCGACCCCTCCATGTTCAAGTTTGAAACCACCGCGGACATCGAACCCCTGGACCAAGTGATCGGTCAGGAGCGGGCGGTGCGGGCCATCACCTTCGGGCTGGAGATGAAAAGCGCCGGATACCACATCTTCGTTACCGGTCCGGAAGGCACCGGAAAATCCACCATCGTGCAGGAGCTCATCCATAAGGCGGCCAAAGCCTTGGCCACGCCGGCAGACTGGTGCATGGTCAACAATTTCAAGGATGAGTATCGACCCAGAGCCCTGCCGGTGCACCCCGGCCATGCCGCCCGCTTTGCCAAAAGTCTCAACCGGCTGATCAGTGACCTCAAAATTCGCCTGCCCAAAGCGTTCCAGGCGGATCCGTTTCGTGAGAAGGTCATCGAGATCCAGAAAAAATTCGGGCATCAGATAAAGGAACACTTCGAGGCGTTGGATCGATCGGCCCTGGAAAAACACCTGAAGCTGGAAAAAACGCCGTCAGGTTACCAGACCATCGCCATGAACGGTGAAGCGCCCTATACCGAAGAGGAGTTTGAAAGCCTTTCCGATCAGGAGCGCGCCGGCATCCAACAGACCGTTCAGTCCTTCCAGGAAGAGATCCAGACAGCCATGAGGGAAGTCAACCGGATCAACCACACCCAACAAAAGGAGATCCAGCAATTGGCCGGTGAACTAACCCGGTTCGTGGTTAAAAACCGTTTGGACCTGGTCCGTGAGAATTACCAGGATCAACCGGAAATTCTGCAGTTCCTGGATGAGATGCAGGAAGACATGGTAGACAATGTGGCCCTCTTTCTGCCCCGGCAACAGGAATCGGAAGGCAACGGCGACGTACCGGAGAATGCCAGGGAACTTTCCTTGAACCGTTACCGGGTCAACGTGCTGCAGGACCGCTCCGGCATGGAGGGAGCGCCGGTGGTGTTCGAAACCAACCCCACCTATCAGAACGTGTTTGGCCGCATCGAAAAAAAGGCCTTCATGGGCACCCTGGTCACTGACTTCACCATGGTCCAGTCCGGGTCTCTACTGCAGGCCAACGGTGGTTTTCTCATCCTTGAGGTGGAGTCAGCACTTGCCCATCCCCAGGTATGGGAATCGCTCAAGCGCGCCCTGCAGAACAAGATGCTCTGCATCGAGGACATGGCCCACGACATGGGCATGGGCACCGCCTCGCTGCGGCCGGCACCGGTGGCCTTGGATGTAAAAGTCATTCTGCTGGGCGGATACGAGCCCTTCCAGATTCTCCAGAACTACGACCCCAAATTCAATAAGATCTTCCGCGTGCGGGCGGACTTCGACTATGAAGTGGTCCGTAGCGACGAGACCGTCAGGCTATATGCCCAATTCATTGCCCGGGTCTGCCGTGACGAAAACCTGCTGCCGTTTACCCCAGACGGG
>CAVPJR010000011.1:0-315622 GCA_963705435.1 uncultured delta proteobacterium
TTGTCATTGCCATTGCGATCGCCATTCTGGCCGTCAGCATCTGGGCGCTGGCCAACCGACCGGAGCAGGAGCCTCCCTGGCCGGACCAAATTCAGGGGTTTTCGTTTTCACCCTTTCAAAGCGGACAGAGTCCGCTTGAAAAAAAGTACCCATCGGAAACGGAGCTCGAGGCTGACCTGGCGTTGCTGCAGGGGAAAAGCTATGCCATCCGCACCTACACGGTAGAAGATGTCCTGGAAAAAATTCCCGAGCTGGCTGGAAAATACGGTATCAATGTCGCCTCCGGCGTCTGGATCGATGACAATGAGGAGCAGAACCAGGCCTACATGAAGATATTCCTGGAGGCGGCCGTCAAAAACCCAAACATCGTGCGGGCCGTCGTCGGCAACGAGGTGCTGCTGCGCAAGGATCTGACCTTGGAGGAGCTCGCCGTCTATCTGGACCAGGCGCGCAAGGCCCTGGAGATTCCCATCA
The DNA here is from genome assembly GCA_963705435.1 of uncultured delta proteobacterium. Taxonomy (GTDB): domain Bacteria; phylum Desulfobacterota; class Desulfobacteria; order Desulfobacterales; family Desulfosarcinaceae; genus Desulfosarcina. The sequence continues at coordinate 475 of CAVPJR010000011.1, forward strand.
GTACGGCCGAGCCGTGGCATGTCTGGGTCAAGTACCATGAGCTGGCCAACCACGTGGATTACCTGGCGGTCCACATGCTGCCCTACTGGGAAGGGGTTCACATCGACGAGGCCGTGGAATACATCGTGGACAAGATCGACCTGCTGAAATCCCTGTTCCCCCACAAACCCATCGTCATCGCCGAAGTCGGCTGGCCCAGCAACGGCCGCACCGTGAAATCGGCCGTAGCATCGACAGCCAATCAGGCAGTTTTTCTGAGACGGTTTCTCCATCGGGCCCAGCAGGAGAAGTATATCTATTACGTCATGGAGGCCTTTGATCAGCCGTGGAAGCGCCACACCGAAGGTGCGGTGGGCGCCTACTGGGGCGTCTACAATGATACTCGCCAGGAGAAATTCCCCTTCACCCAACCCATCGTTCCCATCGCCAACTGGTATCTGCTGGCCGGGTTGTCGGTGCTGATCGCCCTGGTCACCTTCGCCATCCTGCTGATCGACAGCCAGACCCTGGGCAACCGGGGGCGGGGGTTTCTGGCGGTGCTGGTCTTCTCCGCCGCTTCAGGAGCGGTGTGGGTCGTCTATGACTACATCCATCAGTATCTGACCGTGGGAACTGTGATCGTGGGCATGGTGATGATCAGCGGCATGGTTGGGGTCATTGTCGTTCTGCTCACCGAAGCCCACGAGTGGGCCGAGGCACGCTGGATCATCCGGTTGCGGCGGCCTTTCAAACCGTTGGCCGTCGATGATGGCCAGCTGCCCATGGTATCCATTCACTTGCCGGCCTACAACGAGCCGCCGGCCATGGTCATGCAGACCCTGGACGCACTGGCGGCCCTTGACTACCCCTGCTTCGAGGTTCTGGTGGTTGACAACAACACGCATGACCCGAATGTCTGGAAGCCGGTGGAGGCCCATTGCCGTGCACTGGGTCGACGATTTCGGTTTTTTCATGTGAACCCGTTGTCCGGTTTCAAGTCCGGGGCCCTGAATTTCGCCCTGTCTCACACCAGCGCGGCCGCTCAGATCATTGCCGTGATCGACAGCGACTACATCGTAAACTCAACCTGGTTGCGCGAACTCGTACCCCAGTTCAAGGAGCCCAAGATCGGCATCGTCCAGGCGCCGCAGGATTATCGGGATGGCGCCGAAAATGCTTTCAAGGCCATGTGCTATGCCGAATACCGGGGCTTCTTTTTCATCGGCATGGTCACGCGTAACGAGCGCAATGCCATTATCCAGCACGGGACCATGACCCTGATCCGCCGTTCGGTTCTGGAAAGCATCGACGGGTGGAGCGAATGGTGCATTACCGAGGATGCCGAACTGGGCCTGCGCATTTTCGAAAAGGGTTACGAGGCGCTCTATATTTCCCGATCCTACGGCCGCGGGCTGATGCCCGATACCTTTGTCGACTACAAGAAACAGCGTCACCGCTGGGCCTACGGGGCCATGCAGATTCTGCGGCGGCACCTCCCCTTACTGCTGTCCCGAAACGGCGGCGGGCTTCGTCACGGGCAGCGCTACCATTTCATCGCCGGGTGGCTGCCCTGGCTGGCCGACGGCGCGAACCTCTTCTTTAATTTGGCGGCGCTTTTGTGGTCATTGGCCATGATTGTCGATCCCCTGAAATTCGATCCGCCGCTGGTGATCTTCTCGATTCTGCCACTTGCCCTGTTTGCCTTCAAATTGGGCAAGATGTTCTACCTTTATCGAACGCGGGTGAATGCCACCCTGACCCAGACGCTGGCTGCGTCGGTGGCCGGCCTGGGGCTCTCCCACACGATTGCCAAGGCGATGGTTTCCGGACTCCTTACCCGCGATAAACCCTTTTCCCGGACCCCCAAAATGGCCGGGGCCTCTCTGCTGACGAAGGCCCTGGCGGCCTCTCTGGAGGAAATCCTGCTGCTGACCGCCCTTCTTAGCGCAGCATCGGCCATCGCATTGGGCCAGAAAACGGACACGCTCGACATGATCCTGTGGGTGACCGTGCTGGTGGTCCAGTCTCTGCCATACGCCGCCACCCTGTTCGTAGCCCTGGTCAGCGGATTTCCCCGGTTGTCGAGCCGGCTGGTGGATTGGCGGCCCCGGCAGGAGGCGTCTTGAGGCTTCAAATCCTATTCTTTGTCTAAAGGCAGCCCCGCGGGCTGTTGACCAAGGTGGCAAAGCCATGCTCAAACCGGCCAAGGACTACCAGACACTGTGCGACACGTTTCGATGGGAAATGCCGGACCACTACAATATCGGTGTGGACATCTGCGACAAGTGGGCCCACCAGCCCGATCGCCTGGCACTGATCTATGAAGACGATGCGGGGCGGACACGGCGATATACCTTCCTCGATTTGAAGCGCCGATCCAACCGGCTGGCCAACGGCCTGAAGGCCATGGGCATCGGGGTCGGTGACCGGGTGGGCATCCTTTTGCCCCAGCGGCCGGAGACCGCCGTCAGCCATATCGGCCTCTACAAGCTCGGGGCCATTGCCATTCCGCTGTTCACCCTCTTCGGAACCGATGCCCTGGCCTATCGCCTGGAAAACAGTCAGGCCATCGGTGTGATCACCGATGCGGCCAACCTGCCAAAAATACGCTCCATCCGCGACACCCTGCCGCAGCTGCGGGTCATCATCGTCACCGACGGGGATGCACCCGAGGGCGTTGCGGTCTTTCAGGATCTGCTGTCCCGGGGGAGTGATGCCTTCACACCGGTTCGGACCCGGGCCGACGACCCTGCCCTGATCATCTACACCTCGGGGACCACAGGGCCGCCCAAGGGTGCGCTGCATGCTCACCGGGTGCTTCTCGGCCACCTGCCCGGGGTTGAATTTCCGCACAATTTCTTCCCGTGCGAGGGCGACCGGTTCTGGACGCCGGCAGACTGGGCCTGGATCGGGGGGCTCATCGATGTGCTTTTCCCCAGCTGGCACCACGGCATTGCCGTCGTTGCCCACCGAGCCAGAAAATTCGACCCGGAGGAGGCCTTCCACCTGCTGGCCAAACACCGTATCCGCAACGCCTTCATGCCGCCAACCGCCCTAAAGCTCATGCGCCAGGTGCCGGATCCGTCTGCACGCCACGATTTTAAAATCAGAACCATCGGCAGCGGGGGCGAGACACTGGGTGAAGAGCTGCTGGATTGGGGCCGACGGGTCATGGGCGTGACAATCAACGAGTTCTACGGTCAGACCGAATGCAACCTGGTGGTGGGCAATTGCTCCGAGGTGATGCCCATTCGACCCGGGTCCATGGGCCGGCCTATACCCGGGCACACGGTGGCGGTGGTGGATGAGGACGGGCATCCGGTGCCGGCGGGCAGCGTGGGCGAGATTGCCGTGCGCAGCCCCGACCCGGTGATGTTTCTCGAGTACTGGGAAAATCCGGAGGCCACCCGGAAAAAATTCATCAACGACTGGAGCCTCACCGGAGACCTGGGGCGCATGGACGACGAGGGGTACCTGTGGTTCGTGGGTCGCAAGGACGACCTGATCACCAGTTCCGGATACCGCATCGGACCGGCGGAAATCGAGGACTGTATCATGAAGCATCCGGCCGTGAGCATGGTGGCCGTCATCGGACGTCCGGATCCGGTGCGCACCGAGATCGTCAAGGCCTTCATCGTGCTCCGTGAACCCGGCAACGCATCGGCGGAAACGGCCCGCGACATCCAACAGTTCGTCAAGGAGCGGCTGGCTGCCCACGAATATCCCCGTGAGATCGAATTCACCGACAGTCTGCCCATGACCGCCACCGGAAAGATCATGCGCCGGGAACTTAAAAATAGGGAACCAACATGAAAGGGGGTCTTCATGCCAACGGTGTTTCACACCCGGGAGCTCAAATTCGAAGCGAAGAAATCCAGGCTGCCTGAATTTGCCTGGCAGACCAGCCCCCGGCTGGCCAAGCTGGGGGGGGCTCGGCAATTGGATTTCGACATCCGCTCGCTGGATCCGGACCGTTTCTCCTTTCCTTATCATTTCCACCGGGCGGCCGAGGAGTTGTTCCTGATCCTCTCCGGCGAAAGCACCCTGCGCACGCCGGAAGGGTTTCAAACGATCGCCGCCGGGGATCTGGTGTTTTTCGAGCAGGGAGACACCGGTGCCCATCAGCTGTACAATCACAGCGACGCCCCTTGCGTCTATCTGGACATTCGAACCACGGTGGGCATCGACGTCTGTGAATATCCCGACTCCGGAAAGATGGCCATTTTGCCCATGCTGGAGGTGTTCGAGAGCCGTTCGCGCGTACGCTACTTCCAGGGAGAAGAAAAGGTGAAGGAAAAATGGCCCGGGGAGATACTGCGCGAATCATTGGAAAAATGAACGCGGGATAGGCATTTTTGTGCTATGGTTTTCGAATTCAATCAAACAGGATACCAAAAAGGGTTCAAGGGGTCGAGGGGTCAAGGATTCAAGCGGACTTCTCAAGAAGTGGACAAACGTGTCCCGTCCGGCAACCCCCAGTGATGGCGAATCAATGGTGTTCAATATATCAATGTCCTACTTATCCTTGACCCCTCGACTCCTCGAACCCTTTATCAAACCATGGAGGTATTGATGCAACCCAAGACCAAGGACAACATCCACAAAGCGTTCATCGGTGAGGCAAAGGCGTACTTTCGGCTGCTGGCTTATGCGGAAAAGGCGGACGAGGAAGAGGTGCCGCAAATCGCCCTGCTGTTTCGCGCCATCGCCGAGGCGGAGCGGGTGCATGCCACCCGGCAGATGAACCTGGTCAAAGACCTGATCGTCAAGGACACGGACACCAATCTGGAAAAATCCTTCCAGCGGGAAAAATCCGTCAGCGAGAATGAGTATCCTGAGTTTTTGAAAATCGCCGAAGAAGAGGGTGAAACGGTCGCCGCGCTGGCTTTCAGTCACGCCAGGGATGCGGAGGTCTTCCATGCCAAGCTGTATGAACGGGCCATCATGAATGTGATCAAGGATACGGTAAAGGCGTATTATGTGTGCCAGGTGTGCGGCTACGTGACGGATAAACGAATTCCCAAAAAATGCCCGGTCTGCGGAGCCCCCGAAGAGATGTTCAAGACCATCGACAGCTGAACTCAGGCGAAATCAACAACAGGAGGAAAATCGATGAAAGTGGTTGCATTCAACGGCAGTCCCAGAAAAGATGGCAACACCTCCATTTTGATCCGGCACGTGCTGGAGGCCATCGAAGGCGAGGGAATCGAAACGGAAACCGTTCACGTGGGCGGCAAACCCATCCGGGGCTGTATCGCCTGCTACAAGTGCTTCGAGAACAAGGACCGCCACTGTGCGGTGAAAAAGGACATGCTCAACGACTGCATCGACCGCATGCTGGCGGCCGACGGCATCATTCTGGGTTCGCCGGTCTATTTTGCCTGCATGAGCCCTGAAATCAAGGCCCTGATCGACCGTGCCGGCATGGTTTCCATCGCCAACGACACCATGCTGCGGCGCAAGGTCGGGGCTGCCGTGGTGGCGGTTCGTCGGGCCGGGGCGGTACACACCTTCGACTCCATCAACCATTTTTTTACCATCGGAGAGATGATCATTCCCGGTTCCAGGTACTGGAACATGGGGTTCGGCAGGGAAAAGGGGGAGGTCAAAGACGACGCCGAGGGCCTTGAAATCATGAAAACCCTGGGGGAGAACATGGCCTGGTTACTAAAGAAAATCGTCGTATGAGGTGTCCTCCTGACCGATACTTGAAACATGAGTAATTCCTATCAACAATGGTTCAGCCGGTGTCCTGGTGTGAGCATCTTTGGTTTCCGTATGAAGAGGCAACGGAAATGACGATCATCAATCAAACTTGTGAAAAAAAAACGGTCTCGTGTGTCGGATTCGTTGTGCGGTTGCTGTTGCTAAGTTTCATCTGGTCTCTCCTTGTTCCCCCGCCGAGTTACTCTGAAGAGATGCATTTACTGAACCTCAGTTTTCGTGCGCGCGTCTCTGGAGCAACTACGCTGGGTGAACAGCAGCCTGAGGAGTTTCAAGAGTACGACCTGGCGGCGAGCTTTGGGTTGCCGTGGCAGCGCTATTCCAGTTCAGGCTGGGGAGTTGGTACACGGTTGATGGCGAGCGCGGGGATTATACGGGGGGGAGGAGAAACCGGCCTGGTCGTCTCTCTCATCCCCGGAGTCGCCCTGGGAAGTGAAGACGGGCGGTTTTTCTTAGATATAGGAGCGGGCGGAGCGCTGCTCAGCAGGTATCGCTTCGGGAAGCAGGATTACGGCGGACCTTTCCAGTTTGCCTTGACCGTCGGCGCCGGCTTTCCGCTCTATAAACGGTTGGGGTTGGGCTACCGGTTTCTGCACTATTCCGATGCCGGAGTAAACGGTCCTGATACGATCGGGGCAGATTTTCACATGATTGAGTTTAGTTATTGGTTCTGAAAAACACCTGGATTTGTGGCACGTGAAGCGCAAGCCACGGCCACTTGCCCATGCCCCGCCTGTCCATGCGCGCCCCTTATTTGATGATTCTTCCGGACCGAGTGCGGAGGATTGGTTATCGATCCGCAATACCCTGTTGTGTCCTGTTTTTAACACCTCGTACAGGGGCTGCCGGGTTTCTGTTGTCAAAATTCTTGAAATTCAGGCCAATCGGCAGCCAACGCGCTGTTGACACAATGCCCTGTTATCGGGCATGCTTTTTTCGATTGGGGAGGCTTGAACCGCGATAGCGAGCGCATTCCTCGCCGCTTGTCGGAGCGAAGCAGAGATGCCGCTCATCGGGGCAGCGGGGAGGGTTCAATTGACAGAATTAAAAAAGGAGTCAGAAACTCGCTCGACATAATGTTATCCCAACATCTCCAACTCTCTCTACAACGTTGATGTGCTGGAGGTATCGGTAAAAATCGCAACCAGTTTTTCACTGTGATAACATATTGGAAGTCAACTAATCATCAAAACAATCCAACCATCAGTTGTTGTAGTCGGTCAATTTCTTGTCAAGACGGTCGCACAGTTACATGCATTTATAGTTTTTAACGGTACCGAATGGTAATCACAAGGTTTCAGTGGATTCGTTCAGGATAATTTACAAAAAATAACAACAGCTTGATTAATTGCTGCTATCCAGCACCTCGCGCAGTTTCCGAGAAAGCTCATCAATAGCAAAGGGCTTCTGAATGAACCCGTTACAGCCCCGATCCAGGATTGCTTTCGCCTGCCCATTAATACTGTAACCGCTTGATAAGAGGACTCTCGCTCCCCCACCGATCGATTTCAAACGGTCATAGGTCTCTCCTCCTCCTATTCCTGGCATGATCATGTCCAGGATGACGAGATCGATTTCCTCTCTCTTTTTTTCGTACAGATCGATTGCCTCCTTGCAACTCCTGGCTGTAAGCACCTGATAACCCAATTTTTCCAGCATATTTTGTGCGACTGTTAGGATCATAGCCTCATCGTCAACGAGGAGGATCGTCCCCTCTCCATCCTGAATCTCATATTGTTTCTGTTCCTGACCCTCTTTTAAGATCTTTTTATTTGATGCAGGCAGGTAGATATTGAAGGTGGTGCCTTTGCCCATCTCACTGTTAACGTCAATAAAACCTCTGTGGTTCTTGATGATGCCGTAGACCGATGCGAGACCTAACCCCGAGCCTTTCACCTCATTCTTAGTGGTAAAGAAAGGATCGAAAATTCTCTTCCGGGTGGCAGCATCTATCCCAGGTCCGGTGTCCATCACGGAAATCTTGACGTATCTGCCCAGTGCAACCGTAAAGGGTTTGTTGACTTTTTCGTCAAGAATTACGTTTTCAGTCTGGATATAGAGGTCGCCTCCAAAAGGCATGGCCTGCCAGGCATTCACATACAGGTTGAGGAGCATCTGTCTTATTTGCCCCTTATCTACCTCTACGCCCCATAGGTCCTTGGCCAACTTATCGTAAATCCTAATCTCTTTCTTGGTAAGGCCGAACATCCTGTTTTCATGTTCTATGATGGCATTGAGATTCGTAGGCTCGACCTCGTACTTGCCACCACGGGCAAACCCGAGGAGATCCCTTGTTAATTCCTTTGCGCTTTTTACGCAATCTTCAATGCCACTTAGGTGTTCATAGTCGCGATCGGAAGCATCTTTATCCATCATCATCAAAGATGTTCGCCCTTGAACACCCATTAGAATGTTATTGAAATTGTGTGCAATGCCTCCAGCCAAGGTGCCAATGGCTTCCATTTTTTGGGCCTGTATCAGTTGAGCCTGGAGTTTCTCCCGCTCCTCCTCTGCACGCTTACGGTCTGTAAGATCAATTCCCAGACAGGTAACATCGACTACGGCGCCTTTCGGGTCTTTCGTAAGTACATTCGACCAGGCCACGTTCAGCCGTTCACCCGATTTTGTCAGGATTTCATTTTCATTAGTCGAATAATCAATTGCGCTCTGCGTGTGCATCAATTTGTCGAACAACGCGCGGACCTCTTCACGTGCATCTTCGGGAATAAAGAAATCGAACCAATCACAATATAAAACTTCCTCCTCCCGCCAATTGGTCAGCTCCAAAAAGCGCTTATTAGCAAAAACAATTCTCGCATGCCGATCCAGGGAGATGCCAATTTGCGGTGTTTCGATAAGAATATTTCGCCACTTCCGCTCGCTCTCGCGCAGCACTTCCTCTGTCTGCTTACGATCGGTGATGTCACGCCCCACGCCGACAATGGACTCGATCTGACCATTTTCTCCCAATATGGCCTTATCGGACCAGGCTAACCAGCGCCATCCCGATTTAGTCATTGCCCGCTGCTCCATATACGCTGTATGAGGAGGGATAAGAAGTGCTTCCATGGCCCGAGCCGTGGATTCGCGATCTTCTTCGTGTACCAGGGGCATGAAGCGCTGGCCAAGCAGCTCTTCTTCGGTTTTACCAAAAGTGTTACAGTAACTGGGGCTAACAAATAGAAAACGACCTTCAGGATCAACCTCGACCACCAGATCATTCTGGTGCTCGATTATAAGCCTGTATCTCTCTTCGCTCCTCTGCAGCGCCTCCTCAGCCAACTTACGCTGGGTGAGGTCCGTTGCAATTCCTTCAATAACAACCTCGCCGCTCTCTTTCTTCCTGCCTATTGACCGATCCAGGAGCCAGATCCAATTCCCCTTCGAATCTTTTATTCGATATTCAATTTCAAATGGTTGCCCTTTCTGAAAATCCCTAATGGCCGCTTTTACGCGATGGCTGTCTTCTGGATGAATGGAATTACGCCATAAATGTGGATTTTTAAGAAGGTACGATTCGGAATATCCAAGAACGGATTGAACATTTGGGCTATAATAGATTCCGCCCCTAATCGTTGAATAAGAATAGATTAAATCAGGTACACCTTCAACCAGAGTGCGATATTTTTCTTCATTTTCCTGCAACACCTCCTCGATCCGCTTGTATTCTGTGATATCTTCACCAATGGACTGGTATGATATCACAATCCCCTGATCATCAAACAGTGCACGGTTGGTCCAGCGATGCCAGCGAATTTTACCGTCTGGTGCAATTACCGTATGCTCGTGTGAACTCGTTGGTGATTCGACCGTTAGATCTGAAATGTTGTCCATCACCTTATTTTGATCAGATTCGGGAATCAAGGATAGAAAGCTATTACCGACCAACTGCTCCGGGATTTTATCAAAGTATTCACAGTAGGCACTATTTACAAATATGATTTCACCGCCGGGCAGAAAGTTACAAACTAACGCCGGTAAGTCTTCTACAATTCCACGATATCGTTCCTCACTTTCCTTCAACGCCTTCTCAGCACTTTTGTGGTTGAACTTGTCCTGTGCCATTTTCCGAACCCGTTGCTCTAGTTCCTCATATGTAGGTTTTCCAATAATGGTCATGGCCCAAACTTTCAGGATGATTTCGATTTACGATTGCTTGTATTCTGTTTAGATCCTGCCAGCACTGAGAATAGATGTTATTCAACAACTTAAATAAATTAGGCGCAGTGTCACGATACATTAAGAACTAGTATATAATACAAAAAATTAGCGCACAATGCAATTTATCGACTTATCGAGTATTTTGCCGGTGGACATCAATGTGGATAACCAGTGTGGAAAGCGTTTACATATATCATTCCAAATTTTTCAGATATCAAATAATTCTAACGAGTCGAGATACATTGAGAGAACATCGTTGAAAATTGTCGAAGCTGATATCTACCTGATTGTTGGAGAGCTATATGCAATCAGAGCATGTATGTGATTTGAAATGGCAATATGAAAGTTGTATCCTTCCTTATTTCTGAGCCCAGCTTTAATCCATCAGGATACTTCTGAGTGCAATCCAATTTAGTTGCCAACTTGAAACTGCCCGATTGTCATTGAACAGGTATGAAGGGAGTGTTAGATAAGCTGACGATGAAAATTTTTGATATTAAGAAGTTTTCAAAAACTGATGACGACAACACATTGGCATTCAGACTTGTGAGATCATCATATAGAGAACGGTCTATATACTCCTTGTAGCCTGGCATCAACTCTTTAACGACCTATCCATACAGATAAACAAAAATCCCAATGGCTGCCAGAAAAAATACTGGTTGAAACACACGGCCGAACACTTCGAGTCGTTTTGCCATGAGGTCCTTACCACGGCGAATCGCGATAAGCTCCACGACAGAGATAATGATCCCCGAGAGGATGAGGGCGTAAGTGGCAAAATAAACATGGTCTATCGCTACGAGATACCCTATATCCGGTAACTGGGTGGAGGCTTTCATGCTCAACAAAATGGCTGTTAACAGGGCTGTCACGCCAAGGTTCATCCGTGCGACAAATGGCGGCCCATGGGGAGATATGAAAAGCATCGCATACCCGAGTAAAATGATGATAAACAGAGGGATCAGATTATTGAGTACGTAGTTTTGCGCATTCCTTTCTATCTTGGTGACCACATTGAATCGTGAGTAGCTTATATCGGTATCCGCTGTGGCATGAAACATGCGCGGATTGCCGAGGGTTGAATTTGTGGTGCTGATATCCGAAAAAACCAGCACACCCTGCAAATGCCATTCTCCTGAAGGGTCGAGGATGGAATGTTCCTTAGGACTATCCAGCGGCGTTTTACCCACAACACGTTGCATCCCGATATCGTCGGCCACAAACAAAAGGTCATTACTATTAAGCCTTTTATGACGAAAACGGATACTCAATGTCTGTGAGTCAAATGGATAATCGTGAAAAGTAAATGCCTCTTGAAAATCACCTTTGATTCGATATGCGCTGTATGAAATATTATCAATACCAATTTTAATAATGGCATCGCTGAGATGTATGTCCTCTGCCGCATTGAGAAACTCTATTTTACTATAATCAAGGGGCCCCCTATGTCTGAACCACAAATAAAAATCTGCGCTGAAAGTTCCATTATTTGGGTCGATATTGCTGATCTCATTGATATCTATTCCGGAATAAATTACTTTTGTCTTGTACATTAAGTGATCATCTATGGCGAGAATTTTTCCCTCTTCCAATTTCTTCTTCAAATTGACGATGGCTTCGGGGTTTACTATCGGCTTGAGCTGAATAGGCGCTGAGATCAGTTTGTTCTGCAAATATACACCGAAAGGAAAGGGCTTTTTGGCATTGCCGTGTTCATCAAAATAGATGCGACCGGTAGCTCCTTTGTAGGCAGTTTCAATGTTGCTAAAAGTCGTCAACTGACTGCGGATACGTTTGCGGCTCAGTGCCAGATTGCTCCCCGGCTTTGCCCCTTTGATGGCCTCAACGGCAATCGCTGCTGCGTCATAACTCGTAGCAGCCAGATCATCGGGTTCTCTACCAAATCGCCGTTTGAATGCATGGTTGAATTGCTGTGCATTAAAGTTGCCGATGTCGCGTATAAAGAATGTGGTTGCGTAAATGCCATCGGTGTAATGACCGTAACCTCTCTTTCTCAATGGAATATCTTTAAATTTTCTGGGAAATGATTCCGATCCGATGGCATCTCCACCGATTATTGTGAGGTCCATGCCTTCGTCCCGAATAAGACGAACGATCTTGGCAGCTTCATGATCTTGAAGCGCTAAAAACAGGGCTCCAGGATTCGAGTCATCCTGCAAGTCAAGCGTGATCTTTTTGAGTATGTTGTCCACATCATCGGTTTCTGTATCAACACCCCAAACGTTTTGTATTTGAAGCCCAAGATCGTGGGCAGTGCGTGTAAAGGAACGGTGAAGCGCAGAGCCATAAGCGTCTCGTTCATAGACAATGTAAACCTTGTCCTGCTTAAGTACCTCGTTGGTGTAAATTGCTGCGAATTTTCCCTGTAGATTAGTATCGGGAACAACGCGAAAGTACCAATCGCTTCCTTCCGTTACCTCCGAAGCTGTTGCGCTTGGGGTTACTGCTGGAATGCCATACTGTTTATATATCTTCCCTCCCTCAACAGAAGTCGAACTGTAATAATGACCAATCACGGCTAACGCGTTGCTGTCTCTTACAATCTCTATCGCCTTTTTACGAGCAATCTCTTTGCTATTTTGATCGTCGTAATCAAGTACCTCGAGTTTTCTTCCGCCAATACCGCCACGTTCATTGATTTCTGCAACACATAAATTCACACCATCTAACATGGCCTGGCCGCCAGCGCTGTCTTTTCCGGACAAGGGACCGATGACTGCTATCTGAAGTGTGTTGCCATCGGCACATGCACCAATTGAAAACATTAGGGTTACTGCTATCACAGCGGGCAGAGCCCTACTAATTCTGAATGCATTTAACCGATTCAACGCATAAATTAACGCGGTGGCCTTGCTAAAACGAAAAGTGCTCATCATTTTATGGAAGCATAGTCTCAGAAGTCCGAATTTACAAGACATCGCTATGACTCCTCTTTGTTTACTTCACCATTTAGATGTAGTTTTTTATTATGAGCCGAACCATTTACTATGAAGTTTGTCGTATATGCCGTTTGTTCTTAATTTCAAAAGGGCTCGATTAACCGGTTCGCGTAGTTCACTTCCTTGCGGGAACAGGAAACCGTAATATTGAAGGTCAAAGAGCGGGCCGACAACCGAAACTTTCCCCGCCCCTTTGCTCCGGGCATAGTAGAGGATTGTAGGCGAGTCAAAAACTACCGCATTAACTTCATTTTTTAAAAGTTTCTCGTAGGCTTGATCTATTGATTTCGCTGGAATGACAACTGCACCTAACTTTTCCAGCGCAGTAACACTCGTTGTCCCTTCAACCGTTGCAACCAATCTATCTCGAAGATCCCAGTGGTCGGTGATATCGGAGTGGAGTGTTTGCAAAGTGATTGCCGAAGACAGTTGTGCAATAGTCCATCCAAAAATCCCGATTCCTATAATCATTACAAGACAGGCCATCAGTCGGCCAACCCAACTGCGAGGCACTATGTCTCCATAGCCGACAGTAGTCATGGTTACCAGAGTATACCAAAATGCTTGAAATATCCCTGGTATATATTTGGCGCTGATGTATTTGTGACCCCTTTCAACCCACCAAAAGACATTCCCGCATATAATGATAAACAATCCAATGTACGTTAAAGATTTCACTACTATTGGTGAGTAAAAAGATTTGACAGATTGGGCCAGACTGAATTTCGATTTATTTAAGACCATGATACGCAAGCCGGAATCCAAATAGTGGTGGGAAAAGTCGACAATTTTTTCCCGTTCTTCAGTCACGGTAATGCATGAAAAAGCGACATCTGCATTACCTTCAACTAAATCCGCAAAAATTCCCTTTAGATTGGTCTCATTGTAGGTGAAGGTCAAATCCAATTCTTGAGCTATTTCTTCCCAAAGCTCAATGTCAAAGCCAGTATAAGTACTATCGTCATGCATGACACATGGCGCAGTTATCTCAACATCCACTGTCAAAATCTTTTCTGTGGATTTAACCTCATTTGCTAAACCAAAAACCAGAATACAAAGCACGCAAAGATGAAAAGCATTTCTTTTCAGTTTTCTTTTATTATATCCCATTTTTCATATCTATGATCATAGAAACCGTGAAAGGATGATACTATCTGGTGGTCTTGAACCAGATCATCGGGCCTGTCAAAATCCAGTATCAACCGGCACTGCTGCTGTGCGATGAAAGCCAGCTGCAATCGATGGCTTAGAATAGGGCCGAATTTGACCATTTAATTGAACAGATTTAAATTGAGGTGGTCAAGTCAAAACGAACACCAAGTTAAGCGACACTTTGCTACTGCTCTTTCTCATAGGCTAACGGGGGTTGATACCCCCAGCGTTGAATGCAGGGGGTGTTTTTTAGCCATTTGACGAGCATTTTTTCAAAACGCCTGTCTTGTTTGATTTCCTTTAAAAATTGTTCAACCATTTGATAAAATCAGGACAATTTTTCGAATCCCCCAGGCAATGGGCTCAAGTGAAAACGATTTTTCCAGAAATGCAATTTTCTCAATGCCGTGCATCGCTGCAGTTATGGCATTGAAGGACAAATCCTACACAAAGGAGCGTCAGCACTACCTTCCAGCACCGCAGTCACCCGATCAGCCTATCGCACAAATCGATGCCAATCCGTGCTGAGAAACCACTTAAAATAAATCTGATCGAAGCGACCATCGGCTTTCAGTCGGGCTAAAAACCCATTTAAAAATTTCATGAAATCCGGGTCGTTTTTACGTATTGCCCAGGCAATGGGCTCCTCTGTAAAGGGTTCATCCAGAAAGACCAGCTGATTCGATGGATTCAAGGCACGAAACATGGCGTTAAAAGGAAAGTCATAGACAAAGGCGTCCGCCGTGCCTTCGAGTACCCGCATAGCACCCTCGATTTCCGTATCCGCGGTTTCATAGGTGGCTTTGGGAATCAGACGCTGCACGGCCTCCTCACCGGTAGTGCCGGGTTTGGATACCACGATAAACTTGGAATCATTCAAGTCCTTGTAAGATTGAACGGTTTCCGTGTGCTTGGCATTGAGCAGGACTGTCTGTCCCACGGTCATAAAAGGATCGGTAAAATCCACTTTCTCCTTACGTGATTCTGTAACGGACATCCCGCCAAAAATGATGTCGAAACGGCCTAAATTCAAAGCAGGGATTATGCTGGGCCACATGGTGTCCACGAACACCGGCTTGACCCCCAACGCGTTTGCCATTTCTATGCCGATGTCGATGTCAAAGCCCATCAAGCTCAGCTGACGGCCCCCCCTTTGCCGCAATCCGCCGTGGCGGATCTCCTTCTGACGCAGTCCGCTGCGTGTGTCGATCATCTCAAAAGGCATATAGCCCACTTCCAGGCCGATGCGTAGTTCGCCGCGTTGGATGATGCCCGCCAAAGTGGAGTCCTTGGAGAATGCGATATCGGCGGCCAAGGCGGGGATGCCCCCCAGGCCCACCACCATCAGGATCATGATCAATCGATACTTGAATTGTTTTAGCATTTGCATACCTCCCTCAATGGCGGCCCTGCCAACCAATCGCCGGCCGGGCCGCGTTGCTGTCAGGCAGGGCTTTTCGCGCCGATTTCCTCAGGTTCCGCCTCGGCGTCATCCGCGTCTATGGGATCGATGGTGATATTGAACCACCCAAAAAGCATGGAAACAATCGGCGATATCCAGCAGAAGAAGTTGAAGGGCAGGTAGGCGATGGTCGGCACGCCCAGTGTGGCTGCCATATAGGCACCGCCCGAGTTCCACGGCACCAGGTTGGCGGTAACGGTGGCACTGTCTTCAATGGCACGCGACAGGTTTTTGGGGTGCAGTCCCTGGTCTTTATAGGCCTGGGCGTACATCTTGCCGGTCATGACAATGGCCATGTATTGGTCGCACAGGATCAGGTTGGATCCGATGGCGGTCAACACCGTGGCCGTAATCAGGGAGCCGGTGGACTGGGCTTTTTTGAGGATGACCGTGACCACCACGCGCAGCTGGTTGGTCTTTTCCATGATGCCGCCGAACATCATCGCGCAAATGACCAATGAAACCGTGTACATCATGGATTCGAAACCGCCCTTGGTGAGCAGGTTGTCGACCGCTTCCACACCGGAATTGCTGGTGTAACCGCCGTAGGCCGCGGAGAGGAGATCACCGAATGCGTTTTTTTGGAAAATCATGCCCAGGACGGCGGCGACGATGATGCCGATGGTGATGCCAGGCACCGCCGGGATTTTACGAAACGCCAGGACCATGACGACGACCGGGGGCAGCAGCAGCAGGGGATTGACGGCAAACTGGGCATCGATTCCGGTGAGGATCTGGTTGACGGCCTCAAGGTTGGCTTCCCCGCCGCCATAAAAAAAGCCCAGGGCGATCTCAATGGCGAGCGTGATGGCGTAACTGAGCCCGGTGGTGTAGGTCATGTGCTTGATATGCGTATAAAGGTCTGTGCCCACCATGGCCGGCGCCAGGTTGGTGGTGTCGGACAGGGGCGACATCTTGTCGCCGAAATAGGCCCCCGAGAGCACCGCCCCGGCAACGATGGGCAGGGGGAAGCCCAGTCCCGATCCGATGCCGATCAGGGCGATGCCGATGGTTCCCGCAGTCCCCCAGGAGGTGCCTGTGGCCAGTGAGGTGATCGAACAGATGATCAAGGTTGCCGGTAAAAAGATCTTGGGGTGCAGGATTTTCAAGCCGTAGTAGAGCAGGGTCGGCACCACGCCGCTCATAATCCAGACGCCGATGAGGATGCCGATAATGCCCAAAATGACGATGGCCTGCAGCGAGTTGGTGATGCCGTTGAGCATGCCGGTTTCGATATCCTTCCAGCTGAACCCGGCGCGCAGACCCACCAGGGCCGCCACCAGGACGCCTATCAAAATCGGCACGTGGGCGTCCGACTCGTAGCGAACGATGGCCAGGCTGATCATCGTGACCAAGGCCAGGATGGATACCAATGCTTCCCACAGGTAGGGGTCTCTTTTTTCTCTTGGTCCTGCCATGATTGTTCTCCTTTTCCATTCGTTCTAATTGCTTTTAACCAGCATGACCGGCACGGGCGACAGCTTGGCCACTTTGTCCGCCACCGATCCGAAGACCGCCTTTTGCAGCGGGCTTCCGCTGCCCATGACGATCAGATCGATCTTTTCGGACTCGACATAGCCCAGGATTTCCTTGTAGTGGGTGCCCGCCACCACGGTCGACTTGACGATGTCGAGGCCCTTTAAATGTTTGTCCTTGAAAACCTCCAGGGTCTGTTTGGCGCGGGAGAGGAGTTGATCTTCGAAATCGGAGGCGATGCTCTTAAAATCCGTCTCCGACGGCTGGGACACATAGGTGTCGAAAAACCAGTCGAACCGTCTGAGCACATGCAACAAGTGGAGTTTTGCGCCGAACCGGCTGGCCACGGCGGCCACATAAGGCGCCACGACCGGAGAAATGTCGGTCAGGGCAACGGGAAAGAGAATGTTCTGGAAATCGACCATAGGTGACTCCTTTCATTTGAAACCGTTCGCATGTAGTGCGGTGTGATAAACCTGCACCCTACACGAACCAATGCCGCGGTTCCCAGACGTTGGCGGTATTTTCTTCTGATCGCCTGGCTAAATATGGTAAAGTTCACTGGCTGGACTTTATTATTGAAGCTGATGTAGATTTTTATATTCGCTGATTGCCGCTGTTTTCCGATGCAATAGTCACAATTGGCTGCGTTGTTCAGGGAAAAAGAGGAAAAATGTTAGCAATCGCTATTATTTATGAATAGAATGGATTTGTTGCGTGGGTCAAGGGTCAATCAAAAATGAATTTATCACAGCCTCCAAACTCAAGGTGCCCAATAAAGCTTTGTTTTGTGTGTGCCACGAAAAACCAGTTGCTAAAACTTACATATAGCCAGCGGCTGGACGAAACCGCTCCGCGGCAGCTCACCCTCCTGACCCACCGTAGTTGCTTTTCCATCGAGCCCTCCACGTCCGCACGCTCCATTACCTGATCGTGTAAACTACCTTTTTGAGTTTGTTAACCCCAAACCAAGGAGGTAGACCATGACACCATTGCGTCAACAGATGATCAGGGTAATGGATTTAAAGAACCTTTCGCCCCACACCCGACGTTCCTACCTTCACGCTGTCACCGGTCTGGCCAGGCATTACCGGCAGTCGCCGGAGGTCATCACCAATGAGATGATCGAAGATTATCTATTGTATCTGAAAAACGAAAAGGGCAATGCACCAGCCAGTTGCTGCCTGGCTTTGACCGGCCTGCGTTTTTTCTACAAACACATTTTAAGCCAGCAGATCGATGTTGGTTTCAGTCTGAACAAAAGGCCTCGCAAACTTCCCACCGTGCTCACGCAAGATCAGGTCTGGAAGATCATCAGTGTCCCCAAGAATATCAAACACCGGGTAATCTTGATGACCACTTATGCGGCAGGACTTCGGGTCGGGGAAGTCAGACGGCTAAAGCCCGAGCACATCGACAGTAAGCGCATGTTGATCAAGATCGTAGACGGCAAAGGGCGCAAGGATCACTATACGATGCTCTCGAAAAAGCTCCTTTCGGAGTTGCGTCGCTATTTTAAAGCATGCCATCCGCAAGTCTACCTGTTCCCATCGACATTCAAGAAAAACAAAGACAAACCATTATCCTACGAAGCCGTAAGGGCGATCTACGAGAACGCCCGCAAGAAAGTCGGTGTAAAAACCGGTGAAGGGCTTCACCCCCTTAGGCACAGCTTCGCCACGCATCTGTTGGAGGCCGGGTACGATATCCGCAAAATCCAGGTACTGATGGGCCACAGCCGACTGTCCACCACCATGATCTATTTACATGTGAGCCGCGACACATTGTCGAAAATACCCAGTCCGCTGGATTTGATCGACACGGGAAAGGACAGCTCCCATGCCTGGTAGCCGGTGGCGCGGTCGCTCCTGACGGCTCGCGCTGGATACCCTGCAAAGGTGACTACCTGTTCAACACGCGGGCGTTGTCGCTGATGTTCCGCGGCAAGTTCATGGATCGAATGAAAAAGGCCTGCCGGTGCCAAGCTCTCAAACTTGCTGATCATGACTTCAACCAGTTGAAAGCCAGGCTGTATGAAAAACCCTGGATTATCGATGTGCGTGATCCGGTCAACAATCCAGAGCACGTGCTGGAATACCTGGCTCGCTATACCCACCGGGTGGCCATTGCCAATAGTCGCATCAGGGCCCTTAAAGACGGTATGGTGACCTTCACTTACAAGAATCGTAGGAAAGCGCGGACGGAAGCGCTCACGATTACGGCTGTGGAGTTCATCCGTCGCTTCCTGCTTCACAGCCTGCCCAAGCGCTTTGTGCGCATCCGGCATTACGGATTCTTGGCCAATCGGCACCGTTCAGCGAATCTTGCCGCTATCCGGCGGTTAATGACGCTGCCCGAACCAGTGGACTGCCCAGTAACCACAGTTGATGGGCTTCTCCGGCAACTGACCGGCATCGACATCACCGTCTGTCCCTGCTGTCAGAAAGGGAAAATGCATCTGTTCCAAAAAATCCCCAAGGGAGTGGCACGACCGCCCAATCCGCTTGCCTACGCAGCAGCATAGTTTGATATGCCGTTTTTCAGTCGGTTCTTTACGTGCCAGGGGTGAGGTACGGCCTTGCGCTATTAAATTCTCATTTTTTGGTGATGGAAAGAGCAGGAATGATCTTCTGATGAAGCCCTTATCTACAACTGAGCATCCCAAACGCCTGACAGATCCTCTTAAAAGTACTGGATGGCAATCCGAAAACAACGAATCGCCTGATTACAAAACCCATATAGAAAAATCGTGCCGAGGGGATTGGCAGGCGGCTTCGTCCAGCCATGTTTTATCAATCATCCCGCTCCGCTACTGCCCATCCTGAATCAACCTTACCGCCGGATGGAATGTTGAAAGTCACCTGGAACCTTTGCGGCAGGACGATGGATAAAACACTTGTCAGATATCATAGGCTTACCTTGGGTGCCACCAAAAAAATAATCCTTCAGCGTGACTGTTATACAATATTTTTTTGAATCATGATCCTGTATTTGGAAAAAGTGAAATTCGCTTTTCTGTAGGCCCTTATGGCCGCTTGGTTATTCTCATGTACATAAAGCCGTAATTCCAGGCCATTTTGTTCCTTCATTTCTGATTTTACCGCATCCAACAGTAAATCCATATACCCTTTTCCGCGATAGTCCGGTCTAATGTACATGCTTTGAATCCACCAATAATATCCAGCGTTCCAATCACTCCACTCTTTCAGAGCAGATGCATTGCCTACCGGTTGATTGTCTTTATTTATCAGCAACCAATACATGGCTATTGAACGGTCCTTAAGTGCCGCTTTGATGCCATTCACTAATGTTTTCGTATCCTTTGTGCACCCCTCAGCTTCTCGTGCTTCTGCGGCGGTGAATTCGACCAACTCGTCCAGATCATTTAGTTCAGCTCTTCTAACCTTCAAATTCACCTCCCATAACAACTAAATTTCGAACTTTTTAAATTAAAACAGGCACAGACATCTTATGATTCGGATGTCTTTTGATTGTCTTGTGAGTACCCCAGCATGCTCCACGCAAAAAAGGAGACAAAAAGGAGATTGGATGCACCGGCGAGCAAAAATCCAGAGCCAAAGCCTATAGCCTCGATCAGGGGTCCCAATCCGATGGAACCGGCCATCAGGCCAAAATATATGAAGCTGTTATAGCCGCCCATTGCCAGGCCCCGGAACCGAGGTTCCGTGGTTTCAGCGATAAGCGCACCAATAGAGGTGAAAGCGATGGCCAGGCTTACACCCAAGCTGAAAGCGGCCAGGAGAAAGTGGACGAAGGTTACGGCCGGCGCGAATCCGGCAATGGAGAAGGACGCCAACACCACACCCAGGAGAGCCTGGTACTTTCGTCGCCCTATGCGGTCGCTGACAGTGCCAAAGGGGATCCGCGCCAATGCATTGGTTACTGACTGGACGAGGTAGACGATACCAATCTGACCCACGTCGAGTCCCCTTTCGTGTGCCAGAAGTGGCAAAAAGGTGAAAAATGCGCCGCCGATGATGTTGGCCCCGAAAGTCACCAACCAACAGCCCATGAGCTGACGGTTGGTGAGGATCAGTCTCCAATTCAATGGTTGCCTCGGCATTTCGGTTGTGTGACCGAGAGGTGTCTCCAGTGTGGGCAAGAACCATTGGACGGCCCAGATCGTAATGGCCACGAGAGCTGCACCGATCAGAAAAACCGGTCGAAACCCCAACCACTCACCCAAAGCACCGCCGGCCGCGGGTCCCATGCCCAATCCACAGAATAAAGCTGTGGTATACCAGCCGTAGGCCCGGCCTATATGGGTCGACGGCGATATCTCCGACACCCAAGACATCATGGTGGGACCGAAAGCCGCAATGCCGACGCCCAGAAGCAGGTAGATGCCGGTCAGATAAAAAAACGATCGACTGAAATAGAGTAGCAGCATTCCAGTGAAGAGAACTATAGTGCCGCAAACAGCCAGTCGCTTTCGGCCCAAACTATCGGAAAGTATTCCAGAGGGTATTGCCAGCAGGCCGGCCATGAGAAAAAAGGCCGCATTGATCATGCCGATTTCAGAGGTGCTGACACCGAAGCCACGTGCATACAGCGGTACCACCGGCAGCCGCATGGAAATAGCAAAGTAGCAACCGAAGGTGACCAGACAGCAGACGGTCAATAAGGCGGCAAAAGAGTGATGTTCTGCTGGGATAGGATCTTTGATCATAACGTATTTCTTTGTCTATTGATCCTTGTTTATCGGCGTAATGGCCCGCACATCTTATATTACTCGTTCTGAATCTTCAACTCGCAACCACAATAGCAGATACCACAACCCAAGCGAGTATGTGACTTGGAATGTTTATTAGCACGCACTTGGTCGATTACGTTCAAGAGGATGAAACTATGGAGGTGACTCTGAAAACTTAAAGTCCAGGAAAGTATGTTCTGGGTACCACACGAAATACAACATTGCGGTAACTACATGTTTACTTGCCAGTAGCTGGCACTGGCACATAAAAAGGCTGAGCACACCATGTGGTGGTCAGCCGAAAAGCCAGTTCGGTGCAGATTACATCAGAAAAAACCATCTACCACAGAAATTCGCTGAACTAAGATGTATTGAGAGTGGACGAAACCGCTCCGCGGCAGCTCACCCTCCTGACCCACCGTAGTTACTTTTCCATCGAGCCCTCCACATCCGCACTTTCCATTACCTGAACGTTGGTATCAGTAGCTGCTTTCGGCTTGCCTGTCGCTGTAAACGATTTGGAAAATTATTGTGGTTTCATTCCCTTCTTCATTCCTAAGTAAAAACCAATAAACAAGAGGACCAAACCTAAAAGATTCAACTTAAATTTGGCAATAAGGAAAATGCCAACCAGTACAAGAACCGTTCCCACTATCTTGAATTTCCAAAGGTTGCCTGAATGAATCATTTTTCCCCGAAATGACGGATAGCTGAAGCGCCTAGTAGCACTTATCTTCCTATTTATTGAGAGCAAGCTAATTTTGAACTGATTACTGCACTCATTGTCCCAATTTATTTAGATTGAGGAGGTCTTGAAGTATTATTTTTTGTCAGAAACACAAATGGAATGGCCACCGGCCCAAAAACAGCCCCCATAATCGCCCAAAATTTGGTGTTTGCTCCTCGTCTATCTGCAATATGCCAAAGAAGATATGCACATGATATGCATATGATGGAAATGATAATCATACCCGTCAGGATATATTTTCTCCTTTGTATCTCCTACATTGGATAGCTAAAGTTAGATTGAGATCATCTTTGTTTCACGGTCATTGCCCAAGTGGGTGATCAGTTGAAGTTATCGCCTGTGGGTAACGCTGCGCTCAGTCGCCGCGATGAGCTGGCCGCTTCGAGTGCCTTGTTGTGTGTGAAATATTTGCCCTTACCCTCCATCCACGATAAATAATGTGCATTCTGAATTATTTAAACGCATAGGTTTTACCGGAGCATATTCATCTGAGTCTACAAACGCCTGCGCACTTCTAACATCAGGAAATTCGATAATTACAATCCTGGTGGGCGTCCAAAGCTCAGTTTGCCTAACATCCATCGCTCCACCCCTAACTCGATAGACACCTCCGTATTTTTCAGCGATGGGCTTTGCAAGCTTTTTATACTCTTCATATACCTCTGGATTGTTGATCTTGGTGTCAACAACAAGAAATGCACTCATATAAACCTCCTTATTTTATACATAACAGGTGATAAAATGGTTATAATTTATTATTTTTTTCATCTGATTTATCCGTTAACTCTTTTATACGATGTTTAAGACCTTTAGAATATATTGCTATAGCAAAAATACCAAACACTAAACTTATTAAAAGAATAAATATTTTCATGATAATGTTCTTTCTTGTTTTCCATTATACAAAAGGGCCAGCTTTGAGATTCAATATTCATCTTATTTGTGTTCCATATGTGAATGATAAATAGACGTCTTTCTGGCAACCTAATTGGGACAAAAACGCGAATTTTAACCTAACTACCATATAATTTTGAAAGGTTACTCCTGGGCTTAAACCCGGATTACAGATGCATTGAGATCATCATCAGTCTTGCCAATATAAGGATAACATCATTCGCGGCTGTCAGTCAGGTCAGGTAAATCTTAAGATGCAATATTGTCAAGAAACCTTCATCTTTTGAAATATGTGCACTCGATATTAGGACCAATGAGGAAATGTATCTTCAATGTACAATAATTCCGAAATTTTTTTTGATGATCGTGAATCTGATGCGATTTATCTGCTTAAAATCAACTATTGCCTTTGTCCACTTTTATTTGTTCTTCTGACCGATCGGTTGCCGATGGAGGGTTAGGTGTCATCTCCGATATGGCATCATAAAGCTGATCTGTTAGGTCGATTTCTACGGCCCGTAAGGAATCTTCAAGCTGCTTGACACTGCGGGCCCCGATAATAGGGGCTGTGACTGCTTCGTTCCTGCTGACCCAGGCGACGGCTAAGCTAACAGGGTGGTACCCGGTTTCAATGGAGAACTCACAAAACTGTTTTGCAGCGTCAAACATCCAGCTATCACGGTACCGTTTCTGATACATGTCGTCGGTAGTCAGTCTGCCGTCACCCGTAGTGTGATCTTTGCCGTATTTTCCGGCCAACAGTCCTGCACCAAGGGGATTGTATGTTATAACACCGATGTTTTCCGACTTAGCCATTGGCAAAATCTCAACCTCTGCCTGGCGCTTAACCAGATTATACATGGGCTGGATGCAGTCAACCGGGGCCCAGTTGTGTTGGGTGGTCAATCCGCAGGCTTTCATAGTTTGCCAGGCGGAAAAGTTACTGACACCGATGTAACGTACCTTTCCCTGTGCAACCAAATCATTCAGAGCGCGTAAAGAAACCTCTAACGGCGTATAGTCATCGAATCTGTGTAGAAAATAAATATCAATATAATCAGTTTTGAGTCGCTTTAAGCTGGCCTCTAAGGATTCTATAATGTTGCTCCGTGATCCACCCTGCGAATTAATCTCGGACCCAAAGTGTGACCCACATTTCGAAGTGACTATTAGCTGCTGCCGATTATCGGCTATCAATTCCCCTAAAATAGTTTCTGCCACTCCGTCACCGTAAACATTTGCACAATCAAAAAAATTGATGCCGTTATCCAAACAACGGTTGAAAATCCCTTTAGATGCAGACTCGTCTGCTTCTCGGCCAAAAGTCATCGTTCCCATACAAAGTTGTGAAACTCGAATGCCTGTATTGCCCAAGTATCTATATTTCATGGTGTTCACCCATTTTTTAGATTTATAGAAATGGTGTTTTTTTTGAAATTATGGGAGTTCCACATATTGACGTTAGCCTTGAGTAGAAATTTTTCAGATATATTGAGACAAGAACCAGTTAGGTCAAAATACAGGTACCATAATCTGTGGATGTCAGGTCAAGTAGATATTGCGATGCAATATGGTCAAACGACCTTCATCTTTTGACGGATGTAGCACCCCCGGTGCCTGGGGGAGGTCCTGCTGGCAACCGAAGTCCAATACTCGGCAGCGACTATCCCCAAAAGCAGCCATGCGGATCCTGGTCGATGACCTCCAGGATCTTTTCTAGCGAGGCCGACGACGGGAAGGGCTGATATGCATGCCATTTCCCGTCGGCGCGCATCCAATACAATTTCCAGAGTTTCTGGCTTTTCACAAAAGTCGCCTTGGCGATTGAGCCCTCGATTTTTTTTGTTGGATCGTTCCATTGAGGGCGTATCTCAACAATCTCAACGCTCTGGCCGGTCATTCTGAAAGAAATGTCCAATTGACTGCGCATGTGCGCCGCCGGGCGCCTGCTTTCCACATATTGCCCGACAAGCTTCTCGATCCGTTTAATTTCGAATTCGCTGATGGCCATGATTATTCTCCCATTATTTGGAGGGAACATGACTGGTGGTGACGTCGGCAATCAGGCGACCGTTGTCATCCGTCACCGTCGTCCTGACGATGCTTACCGTCTTGCCGCGCTTTACATAGTGTGCCTGAGCGTGAAACCGTCCTTTTCTGCTATTTCCGATCAGATTGGCATTCAGGTTGACTGCCAGCGGAAATCCTTGCATGCCCTTGGTTGGATCAGTGCCTTCGAGCACGAGGGCCGTCGCGGTGACATCGGCCAACCAAAGGGTCGCGCCGGCATGAACGGTACCGAAAGGGTTCAATATCCCATCTTGAATGGGCATTTCAGCGTCCACCCGATCGGGTGTTCTTTCGGTGATCGTAAATTCAATGTGCCCATTGATCTGCATATGGTTCTCCTATTGGTAGGTCTTGCCCTCATGCTTCAACCAACCGTTGACATGCCGGCCACCGGGATCGTGGTGCGTCCAGTGGAGAACGCCACCTTTTTCATTCCACTCATATTCACCATAAAACGCGACGTTGTCCCCTCCGCTCAGGCCGCTGATCCGGGGGGCCAAATCAATGTTATGCGCAATCAGCAAGGTTTGGCCGCCACTGAGCCTTACGATGAACCGTTGATGTCTCGACCCCTTGTTATCATCAGGCAATATCTTGATTACCACGCCTTCTCCTTGCACCTGAAGATCGCTCTGCCGGTTGTTAATGGCCTGTTGGAGCGCGCGGTCATCGTTTTTAGTCGATGACGTCCGTCCGGGTAAGGAAACACCTCGCTCTTGAATGGCGCCATATGCCAGTAACGCGATAACCGCCAGGAAAAGGTATTTTTTCATCTTGTATTACCAGTCAATCGGGAAATAGTCCTTCAAAAATTTTCCACACCAATGTTTACCGGTATTGATACCGTTAAAAAATGGGTCACATACCCGCGCAGCACCATCAACGATATCCAACGGCGGTTGAAAATCATGCAGATCCTGTTTGCGTTTGGAAAGTTGGGCCGGATCTTCATCGGTTACCCAGCCGGTATCCACGGCGTTCATAAAGATACCATGCTTGGCAAGCTCGCTGGCCGACGTATGGGTCAACATATTGAGCGCCGCTTTGGCCATGTTGGTATGGGGGTGACGCTCTCCTTTTTTAAAGCGCATGAACTTGCCTTCCATCGCAGAGACATTCACAATATGTTTTTGGCCCGTATTGTCCTTTCTCATCAATGGTGCCAGCTTGTTGCATAGCACAAAGGGTGCGACCGCGTTGATGAGCTGTATTTCAAGCATCTCGGCGGTCTGGATTTCGCCGAGTTTAAGCCGCCAGCTGTTGGTGGTCCGTAAATCAACCTGCTGCAGGTCGACGTCCAATTCTCCCTTGGGAAAAGTGGTATCCTTAGGCAAGGTGTGATCATACGCGTAGGGTATTTGAGACAGTTGTGCCGATTCTCTCAATCCGATTCCCGGCAGATTCCCATGCCAGGAGACAGGCAGGGCCAGTCCCGATTCCAGATTGGGGATAGCCAGGGCGTTTAACCGGTTAGTGCACGTTTGATGGTTCATCATCAGCCGTTGGGCATACTCGGGGAGCTCATGCCGCGCTTTGGTCTCATTGTCCATCAAATGGGCATAAAAGCCTGGCGGACGGCGCACGGTCTGGGCGGCATTGTTGACCAATATATCTAATCGATCATAGGTGTCTTCAAGGTGGCTGCAAAAAAGCTCCACGCTGGGTGTATGTCGCAAATCCAGCCCATATATGTGTAGTCGATCCCCCCATTCGTCAAAATCTTTTTCCCTGGAATACCTTAACGATGCATCGACAGGAAAGCGGGTGGTTGCAATAACGGTGGCACCGGCCTTTAGCATCATCAACGTTGCCTGATAACCGATTTTCAGACGTGATCCGGTTATCAGGGCAACTTGTCCCTTTAGATCCGATGTCTGGAAACGTTTCTGATAATTCAGTCGTGCGCAGCTGGGGCACATGGTGTCATAAAAGAAATGCAGTCGGGTAAACTCCGCTTTACAGACGTAACAGTTTCGGGGCGACTGCAATTCCAACTTCTCTTTTGTCGATTCGATGTGATCCGAGAGTTGTAAAGGCGCAGAAAATACAGCCTCCTGTCTGGCTATGCGAATCCCGGTTGCCGCCCTTGCCTTTCGTTCCGCAGAAGCCGTTTGTTCTCTTTTGATTTTACGAACGGCTTTATTGCGTTGTTTTAACTGGTGGCAATCCGGTCTGGACAGTTGGCCTGCGATCTTTATCAGTTCGATTTGTTTTTCTCTTGGCAGTGCTACAAAATCTTCAGCGTTATCTACCATATGCGTGAGTACACGAATACAAAGATCAATTTCTTTGGTTGCATAGCGCTGGTTATCATCGATATCCACGTTTAGATCCTTGATGCCAAAATCATATCTTTTTGCTGTGTCCAGCTTGGTTGCCTGCCCTTTATTGGACCCTTCTCCATGGCCGCTTGATCCGTGGACCCTACTTTATTTCTAATCTTTTTTCAATGATTGAAAATAGTTACTGATCCCATTGTATTTTTTCCACCTTTTTGGGGAAGGCCGGTTGACCGCTGATAACAATCAGCATTTGTCCAGGAATGACATATCCTGCGCGACGCTGTCAAAGCAGTCATTCCTGCGAACTGGCAACGCAAAGAGGGTGAAAAAAGGCCATATTTGGGAAAGCTTTGGCATTTTAATTGCTATTCCAACAAAATAGACCTCGGTCTGCTGGACGATGGATGAGATAAGAGAAGCGGAACCGACCGGCCAGCGCTTTCATGGTTTAGCCGCAGGTTGAATGATTGAGACCTGACTTGATGGCTTCCAACAAATATATTGATCGGATTTCAGAACCGAATCGTTGAGATTGTCTATGATTTCATTTTTCCGTTATAAAAGAAACGGCCTGCCCTATGGCTTGATCACCATCCATGAATTCCTGGTTCGAGACATCTTCAGTTATTTTGAAAAAAGCCGCTTTGTCAGAAAAAAAACTCGAAACGCCCGCAAAGCCATCAATGCCGCGCTGCGGTTTGCCAGGAAAAAAAAGACGTATCCCAGCAAAAAGACGACAGAGGCGCTGGATGCTTTAGGACAAATGCAGGATGAATTAGAATACACGCACAAGGTGATTTTGACGGCTTTTTCGGAGGCGGAAAGCATTATTCAGATGATAAAGCAGGAAAAAGTAGGGGAAATGATCCCGCTGGTTGAAAAAGCAAGAGCACAGTTCAAAAACCATGATCTTGAGGGTGGCATGGCACTACTGAAAGAGGCTCAGGAAAAGCTGAAAAACAGGTTTCTCCTAAAAAGCAGAAAGGCGACCCTCGGAGGACTTGACAGTGATATCAAAAAACTCAAGCATGAACTGATGGGGAGAGAAAAAACATAATGGCAGTGCCCAAAAACCCGTTCCGGCCTGCTACCGCTGCCAGAGGGCGTCTTTGGTGTCGAACCGACCCGCTCTCTGATTGAAATGGATTGTCCGGGTTGACACGCAGCTCACGCATTCCTTTTCTCTACAATCGGCCCATCAATTCTTCCGGTGCGAACCCTGTCTCCGACCATCCTGTCCCCCGGTGCCTGATGTCCCCGTTTACCCGACAAATATTCTGTCTGGCGTGTTTGGGCACTTGATCTGTTATAATCAATCATTAACTTGATCTTACAAAACCACCACCCCTGCGAGGAGTGATCCATGGGAACGAAAAACAAAGACAAGACAAAGCATGACGGCGAAAGCAACGGTGAAGCGCGAAAAAAGCTCAGCCGTAAACGATATGAAGAAAAACTGGCCACGCTTCAGATGGAACTGGTGAAGCTGCAAGCCTGGGTCCGGTACAAAGGGCTGCGGGTTGTCGTTATTTTCGAGGGTCGTGATGCAGCTGGGAAAGGGGGCGTCATCAAGAGAATAACCGAACGGGTCAGTCCCCGCGTCTTTCGCACCGTGGCATTGCCGGCGCCCAGTGATCGTGAGAAAACCCAAATTTACATCCAACGATACGTCAACCAACTCCCGGCTGCGGGTGAGGTGGTGCTCTTTGATCGCAGCTGGTACAACCGGCTAGGCGTGGAGCATGTGATGGGGTTTTGCACCGAGAACGAATACCAACGATTCAAAAAGAACTGTGCCGGCTTCGAGAGGGCCCTGGTCGAAGACGGGATTACGCTGATCAAGTATTGGCTGACGGTGAGCAACAAAGAACAGGCGCGGCGGTTTCTGAGGCGGATCGAGGACCCGGTCAGACAGTGGAAGTTGAGCTCCATGGATCTGGAATCACGACGCCGCTGGTACGATTACTCCCGCGCACGGGATGCCATGATGGCGGCCACCGATACCGATTACGCACCGTGGACCATCGTCCCCTCGGATGACAAACGGCGGGCCCGTCTCAATTGCATCCATCATCTGTTGAGTACCATTCCCTACAAGGATATTTCCCAAGAAAAGATCAAGCTTCCCCGGCGGGATAAGACTGATGCCTACGACGACCTGATGCCGCTGGCGTCGAGGCGGCATGTGCCTGAAAAATTCTAAACAAGAGACGGTCGGCGGCGAAAAATCCGGTGAGAGCAGGGGAAAGGACCGTGCCTTGCCCCGGAAGATCTCCCGCTTTGTCTGCTGATTGTCCGGCATGTCAAATCCAGTTAAAAAGATCCCCATCTCGTCGATCATCAGCGTCCCTTGAACGAGTGCGGCAAAAAGGCCGCCCAGGAAATGGGTAGACGGCTGCAAAAACGGGGGGTGTTGCCGGATGATATCGTTTGATTTTCCAAAAAACAAATAGGCCGATCGATGGTGATCATCTGCGATGCCTTGATACGGGTGTCATCGATAGTTAATGTCTCTCATTGTTTATTCGATATACGCACACCTGTCCTTCGGTTCAGAATTTTAAATTGAAAAGGAGACTCCATCATGGATAAGAAACTGAAAAAGAAGTCACTGTGTAAATGGGGCAAGGACGACGCGAAAAATAACTGGGATGAACTCTACGATCTATTGGGCAAATCAAAATTTGTCTGTGGGAAATGTCTTCGGTCCTCCAAATTGAAAGGCACATTGTGCAAACCGGAAAAGCTTTTTCGATCGAGTGGTTGACAGTCGCGCAGCATTTCATGATTAGACGGTTTTCCGGCAAACGTTTTGTCGGTGCATCCCCATTCATCTTCGTTCTCTATGAAAGGATCCATCCGTGCCTACTTCCCTGACCCTCGTAAAGGGCATCGGCCCGGTCACCGCAGAAAAATTAACAGGTGCAGGCCTGGCCACCGTTGAAGACCTCGCCGCCACCACCCCTGAACAGCTGGGGGCTGTGCCCGGTTTCGGTGAATTCAGGGCCAAACAGGTCATCGCACATGCCCGCCAGCTGGCGAGTGAGGGGGCACCTGATTGGGTTGAGCGCAGCGATGCCAAACCTTCCTCCAACAAAAAAGGTGTAGCAAAAAGCAAAAAAGGCAAGCCGTCAAAGAAGAGCGGCGCGAAAAAAAAGGACGAGAAGAAAAAGGGGAAGAAGGGCAAGCTGAAAAAAGATAAAGGCAAAGCGGATAAAGCTAAAAAAGATAAAGGTAAAAAAACCGGTGCGAAAAAGAAGGCCAAGAAGAAAAAGAAATAGCTCGACGAGTACTATTTATCCGGGCAACTCAACGGGTTCAGTAAATTCTCCTGCATGTTTTTGATTTCATCGATTCCTGATATGATGATTTCAGGATCGATTTTCATCTACGGTGGGGAAGCATTGCCGGCAGGATCGAATTACCGGTTTTCAGATTACGAATTTGCCGTATTTTTTTCGCTGTTTTTGCATGATCTTCAGTTCCTGATCCCCCGATATCACTATTTCCGGATCAACTCGAAAATCGATCTTTCGGCGTCTTCCTTTATATCGCACCGAATTAAGAATAACCTTCATCGTTTCCCGTCGAGCCAGGTGTTTATCGTCTGACCGAATGATGTTCCAGGGTGACGCCTTCGTATGTGTCTTTTTTAAGAGCATGTACTTCTTTTCGGTAAACTCGTCCCACAATTCCTGGGCCTGCAAGTCAATTTCTGAAAGCTTCCACTTCCGCAATGGATCATTCTTTCTCCGCTCAAATCGTCTGAATTGTTCATTTTTGCTGACCGAAAAATATAGTTTGAGAAGAATGGTGTTTCCCGCGTCTTCGAGAAAATTCTTTTCATAGGTGTTTACTTTTTTCATAAACCGATTGTATTGATTGAGCGTGCAAAACCCCATAACCGGCTCAACCATGGCCCGGTTATACCAACTTCGGTCAAACAGCACGATCTCGCCCGCCCTGGGGAAGTGTTCGATATACCGTTTGATGTGAAGTTCTGTTTTCTGCTGTTCACTCGGCTTGCCCAAAGCAACCACGCGGTATCTTTTTTCATTCATATAGCGGGTCACCCGGCGAATCGTCCCCCCTTTTCCCGAGGCGTCCCTGCCATCGAAAAGAATAACCATTTTTTTTCCTGTGCGCTCCAAATGAAGCTGCATTTTGATCAGTTCCGCCTGGTAGGGTTTCAATTCTTCCGCATTATAATATTTTTCCAAAGTATTCAGGACCACTTTTACTTTATCTTTTCTTTTAAGAACCGCCATGGCTTTAAGAATCATCTCATTGGGATCACCCGCTTGGACCTTCGTTTGGATTTGGGTGGCCACATCCTTCATTTGAGCAATTTCATCGCGGATATTAATGTTCTTTTTTTTACTTGGATTTTTGGGCATCTTTTTTCTCCCTTGAGCGTCAATAATTGTAAAAGCGTTCTTAAACGGGGAAGGGAAATGGTCAGTTTCAATCACTCGCAATCAAACATCTAAAAACAGGGAGGAAGGCTATGAACTTGACACAATGACCTATACCTTTATTGATTACCACACATCCCATTTAAAAAACAATATCAAGCGCTAAATACAGAAAGACAAGGATTGTTGCACATGATAAGCCATTGTAATATGGTGTTCGACAGTAAAGCACTTGGCCTTCTTGATGGCAACGTACTTACTGTCAAGACACCGCGACATACGAATCGATTAGATGTTGGATTGATTTCTTTATGCGCTCTCAAAAGCGTTTTTTTAAACAGACTGCGAATCCTTCGTAGGAGATTACCATGGCAAAATTGATTGGTCTTTTGACTGCTGGCGGTGACAGCCCCGGTCTAAATGCAGCGATCCGGGGTATCGGTAAATCAGCTCTGGGATTCTATGGAATGAGAGTCATCGGTTTTCGCGATGGGTTTCGGGGCTTGATGGAAAACCGGAGTGTTCAAATGAAAAGTGTCTCCTTTTCAGGCATTCTGACAAGGGGCGGTACGATATTGGGCACCAGCCGGGAGAAACCGCATCGTATGCCCGTGGGCAACAAGGTGATGGACATGACCAATGTGCTGATTGAAAATTACCATAAGAGTCGTTTGGATGCACTGATTTGTTTAGGTGGTGGAGGAACACAGAAAAACGCCTATCGCTTGATGGAACAAGGATTGAATATCGTTACCCTTCCCAAAACCATTGACAACGATGTTTACGGAACAGATGTAACCTTCGGTTTTGATACCGCCCTCGGGATTGCAACTGAAGCCATCGATCGCCTGCACAGTACGGCTCATAGCCATCATCGAATTATCGTGGTGGAAACGATGGGGCACAAGACGGGCTGGCTTGCTCTGGGTGCCGGTATCGCCGGTGGGGCCGATGTCATCTTAATCCCTGAGATCCCATATAATATTGAAAAAATTGCGGAAGCCATCCTTAGACGGAGACACGAAGGAAAAAACTTTAGCATCGTGGCCGTGGCTGAAGGCGCCAAATCCAAAGAAAATGCGGCCGCGCTGCAAAAAGTTATCGAAAGAAAGAAGAAATCTAAAACCCAGAAAGAGAAACTGAAACTGACAGAAGAATTGAAAAAGGTCGAATCCCGGTATTCTGACAATACCATTCATCTTTCACGACAACTCGAAAAATTGACCGGCCTGGAATCCCGGGTCTCCATCTTGGGCTACGTGCAACGCGGCGGCACACCATCGGTAGCGGACCGTTTATTGGCGACCCGCCTGGGCACCGCTTGTGCCGATCTGATCCATAACGGAGTATACGGCGTTATGGTGGCTTCAAAAGGCGACACGACTGAACCCGTTCCCTTGAAGAAAGTCGTCGGCAAACGCAAAAGCGTACCGTTGGATCATCCCTGGATCGATTGTGCACGAAAGGTTGAGACAAACTTGGGGGACTAAAAGATCTGAAGCGATATTTCTAATCGGCGTTTAAGTGCCTGATCATGATTGGTTTCTCAACATCATGATAAATGGTCGGGCAGTCTGAGAATCAGCGCTCCGAGGTCGGGATGCTTTACCTGGTCGGCGGCATGTCTGAAATCCATCCATATTCGTTGCCGCATAAAATCTTCCGGCCACTGATCCAGCACCCGGATCACTTTCATTGCATAGACATCAACTTCACACCGACCCCCCCATTTTTCAAAACCGTAAGTGCCGATCATTGGCTTCAACAAGCGGCCTTTGATGCCGGCTTCCTCATAGGCCTCATTCAACGCGGTTTCAGTGGCGGAGAACCCGGGATCAATCAAACCCTTGGGGATCGTCAGGCGCTTTCCGCTGCTGGTGGAGATCAGCAGCACTTCCATCATATCACCCGTGATTCGATAAGGGATGACTCCGGCCTGGGCGAAAACGTTCGTCATCGGGTCTCATTCCCGGGAATGCCGTAAACGGCAAGTTGTTTGTGCTGGACCCAGTTGTCTTCGGTAATGTTGACACCGAACCCGTCCGGTGTTGTGAATTGCCTGCTGGCATCGACCGAAGAAAATTGAACCCTCCCCGCGGCAAGCCGCGGGGAGGGTTCAATACAGCATATCCTCCAAAGGTCAGGCTTGTCAGGACTATTATTATTTTGATGGCAGATCGTACCCCACCGACAAAGCACGTTACCCGGCGGTGTGCGTCTGCGCCGAATCGGTGCCTACGCCTTTTCCGGCGGAGATTTTTCGAATCACATATTCTGCCTGTTTATAGTGGATATACAGATGCAGCCCGAACATACAGTGCCAGTTGTGGGCATCGAATCGGCCGAAGATCGGGTGACGGGTCCGTAGGCCTCCCCTTAGTCCGCCATGGCTCGCAATCATCTGCAAATGATCTTCCACCGATTCGCGGAATTTCTGAATCTGCTCTTCTCCGGGGTTTCTGGAGGGCAGCACGTCCCTTTTCATGTCAATGGCACCGGCACCTTCCGGTTTCTCACCTCGAACCAAACCCTGAATGATGGACGTGATGCCTCGATTCACGATGGCGTTGTGTTCAAGTATCATGAAGAAAGACCAGTTGCGCATCTCTTCATCAATGCCCAGCATGCGGGGAACCTCGACACGCACCGCGCCCTGTTCACACTTTATCTGCCGTGAGAGCGCCAGGTAGGCGTCAAGCGATCTTCGAATCTGCAGGGAGGCCTTATTTCGACTCGTCAGCGCAAAACGACTCCGGACCGCCATCTTTATCAACAGAGCGCGCATTCTCAAGATTGGCTGTCGTCACGACCCGACGCGGCAGAATGGTGAGCGGGTGCCGAATAGGACTCCCTTCGGGAAGCGGTGACGGCGCGGTTGGCGATATCCTGAACCTTTTCGTAGGCCAGTTCACTCTTTTTGGACAGATCTCCGATTTGGGCTGCCTGTGACGACACCGTCTTTTCAAGGGCCTCGATTTTTCCCAAAAGGACGTTCCTTTCACCTTCGAAGCGGGCTTCCATGAGGGCCTTGTCGCTTTTAAAATCCCTTGTGAGCCGGTCCGTGGTCTGGGCCACCGCCGTCTGGATGCTGGCATCATTGCGTTTGGGAAAACTCTCCACCTCTTTTTGCAGGGCCGCCATCTCTTTTTCACGGCCGGCGATGGCTTCTTCACGGGTATCGAGCTGGGCCGTTCGCTGCCGGACGTCGTTCTCGAAATCGTTGCGCTTGACGGCGAGCTCCTTTTCAAGGGCCTGGAGTTCGTCTTCCAGGGCGTTTTTTCGCTGTGCATGTTCCCGCGCAGAGGCATACTCGTGCTCTTCCTTTTCACGCTGGCGCTGTTTGCCGAGTGCTTCCGCTTGATCCTTGACATGTCGATCGTGGTCGGTTTTTTCTCGCTGCCACTGGGTGCGCCTTTCCTGCATTTCTGATTCAAACGCTGCCTTCTGCGCCTCCATGTCCTGTCCGAACTGCTCTTTTTTCACCCGTTGGGCATCGATCAGGGCTGCCAGGTCGGAAGCGGCCGCCTCCACTTCGTAGATGGTATCCAGCTCGCCTTGCTTGGTTTCGATGGCGGACTTGATTTTGCGATAGGTCTCGATTTCGGTTTCGAACCGTTCAGCCAGGTCGGTTAGTTCGCGGCTGATTGCCCCGCGCAGCTCGTGAAGGCGTGTTACGGGATCCTGCGCCGCCTCGGAATCGGCCGTTGCCTCGGCCACTTTATTTTCCAACCGTTTTCGGGCCTTCTCAGCATCCAGCAGATCCTTGTTTAGACGATCGAAGCGCTTTTTGGCCGCTTCGTAGGCCTCAAGCAGTTCCTTTTTGGTGTTAGCCATGGAGACATTGGGGACGTCGGTTGGGTCAGTCATTGCAGTGTCCTGTCGATAGGTGGTTTATGGTTATTGTATATTCTGACGTCCGCCATCCGGTAATCGGTGAATACAGATGGTTTGCAGAAACTGCCCTGAATGGCATTCTGCTACATCGAATCCGTCCTGGCGGTTGCGAGGTGTTGGGTTTAATTATGAGCGCAGATAGGAATTCCGTACCATGGACCATGCTCTCAGTCAATCGAGACTTTCAGGTGATCGCATAGGGCGTCGTGGAGGTTTTATTCGATTGGTAGCGTCCTGAAATAAAACACGGATCTGCCATTTGCAGACGGATACTTCTTAGCTCTTGCATTCGTTAATGGATTGGATATCTTGGCCCTGTGGCGCACGAAACGGCTGTTGGAAATGACGTGAGAACAGAACCTTAAAAAAGTTGTGAAAGAGTCCTCCCCTTCACTGTGCTGACGTAAAACGATGTATTATAGGAGACACAAATGTTCAAATATCCCGAGGTCACAGCTGTTGTAATAGGCCTGATTGGATTGACCGCTGCCGCCTTTGCCGGTGATTTCGATGGCTCGACACCATTGTCTGGAACCATCGGCAACGTTATTGAAATCAATCGATACAGGATTGCTGACGATGTTGATCCTGACACCGTCGGTTTACCGAAAGAATTCCTGATTGACTTCAAGGCCAAGGTTATTCGTCCCTCCAATGACAGTTTGGTGAGAAGGAAAATCTCGATAAACAGCGTTGCAGCCGTTGAGAACAAGACAGTTATCCAAGGCGTCGATGAGGGAGTCGAGGGGGTAGAGGATGGTTTGGCCTGGAGCCTGACAATCTCGAAAAAAGACGGAAGCGCCGTTCTCTCCGCATCCGGCAATGGCGTGGCCTATGTCGTATTTAGCGTGTGTACACCCGTCAAGGCAAATCCATAAGTAGCTCAGCTTGGTTTTTAATTAAAGGTCTTTTTCGCGGTGGCATCAATGCTGCCGCACACTTATTATCCAGAAAGCCGCCACCGATAAACGGTTGCAGCCGTTGATCGAGATATCGGTAGCTCAATTAATCGACGGCATGATTGGATACTTTTCTGCCCTGGCATCTTCGAGAAGCAGCCGACGTCTCAAAAAAACGCTTTATTGCTTTGTTGCCAGGGTATTATTTTTTTTATATAAATGGAGGCCCTTGAAAAAATCGAAACAATAAAGCTCGCTTTAAGCGATATTGAAAAATACAGTGCTATTATAATTCTAAATATTGAGGTGCTGGGTTCAATATATTCCAGTGCGAGTTATTTCTGAGGAACTGAATCTATCAAGCCTGCTCTATACGGCAGATTAAGATGCGACCCATCATTCCTTCACGGTTGCGGAATCAGTCCTGGCTGGGGGCGGTGATGTTGTTTTCACCCTGGCTGTTGGCCATCGCCCTCAATTTGCCTCTGCTGAGGCGCCAATCGATCATGGTTCTGACCCTGTTGCCCGGATTGGCCGTGGCCGTTCATGTGCAGCATCAATTGTCTCGTCATCTGGAGGGTAACCATCGCCTCGGTGAAGAGGGCCGGCTGTACCCCACCCTTGGAGCAGCCAACTGGATCTCCCTGTTGCGTGCCGGTGCGATTGTTTCGCTTGCCGGACTTTTGCCGATGACACTGCTGCCGGGACACGGATTGCCAAATGGCCTTAGCTGGGCTCCGGGACTCGTCTATCTCGGGATCGCTTTAGCCGACCTGCTGGACGGGTTGGTGGCCAGGCGGCAGAAGCGGGAGACTGAACTCGGTAAACGGTTGGACGTCACAACCGACGCCGCTGGTCTCTTGGTGGCGTCGTTATTGGCTGTCAACCTCGGTCGCTTACCGGCCGTCTATCTCCTGGTGGGGCTGGCCTACTACCTATTCATCTTCGGGATCTGGCTGCGGCAGAAACGGCGTCAGCCGCTGGTCGCTTTACAACCGCGGGCCTATTCGCGAATCATCGCCGGTTTCCAGATGGGATTGGTGGGAATGGCACTCCTACCCATCCTTCATCCGACATTCACCGTCGTTGCCGCTTATATTTTTATGATGCCGCTGCTGGTGGGTTTTTTGCGAGACTGGCTGGTGGTCTCATGTCGGGTGGCCACCGATGGCAACCAGCAAACAGCCGTGGAACGCCGGGTCGGTCTCTTGTGGATGAGGCGTATGCCCTTGGTGTTGCGCTTCACTATACTCGTTTGTGGTGCCGCCACACTCGCTGGAGGTGGTGTTTACCCAGTCCATCAGCCCTGGCATCTGGCTTTAGGCATTGGCTGCCTATTTATCGGACTTGCCTTTATGGGGCGCAGTGCTGCACTTTTTCTAACCTTGTTGCTCGGCAGCAACCTGTCGCCATTCGGGATGTCAATGCCCGCCATGATCCTTTTCGGTGCCACCGCCACCCTGATGCTGACCGGCACCGGCGCCTTGTCGCTCTGGGCCCCGGAAGAAAGGCTCCTCTATCGGCGTAACGGCAAGAAGGTGACGGCTTGCAGCGAGACCCAATGACCATTTCCCGCCAATTACCGAATGCGGATTCAAGCCAATCGTCAGCCGTCAGGCGCGGGATACGGAAAAGTTGGCGCTGGCTGTTGTTGATCTTCGGTCTGGCACTGGCCTGGCACGCCCTGAGGGGGGTGGCATGGGTCGAGGCATGGGGACTGCTGGTCGGGCTCGGCTCTTGTGCCATCCTGAGCATTCTGGTCATCAACCTACTTATGCTGCCCGTGATGACCACTCGATTGTGGCTGCTTCTGCGGACCCTGGACCGTCCGGTCAGGTTGCTATCTGTCTGTGCCTATCGCTGTGCGGCCAACGCCGTCAGCTATCTCACCCCTGGCCCGCATTTCGGCGGCGAACCGCTTTTGGTCTACCTGCTGCACAACCGGCACAAGATCCCTCTGACCGCTGCGACGACAGTGGTGGCCCTGGACCGTCTACTTGAGCTTATAGCCAGCCTGGTTGTCCTCACCCTCTGCCTCATCGCGATTGCCTTGGCCGGGGGCGGCCTCTTTGCCGGGAGTCACGAGGTCGGCATCGTCATTGCCATAATGGCGGTTTTTGCCGCCCTCTTGGCAGTCCTCTTTACCGGCGGGAGACCGCTTGCACGACTCGTTTCACTGGGCGGAAGGTTTGGCAGAATCAGGCCATGGCTGGAAGTCGTCAACCAAGGCGAGGCCATGGCGGAAGCCCTTTTTCAGCAGCATCGCCGTCAATTCTTTTTGGCCAACCTGCTCTCCTTGGGTCACTGGCTTGGGGTCTTCGCAGAATTTTGGCTAATGGCCTTCTTGCTTGGCTTTCCTTTGTCGTTTGGGCACTTGACCGCGATTGTGGTTGTCTCTCGCCTTGCCTTTCTGACACCTTTGCCGGCGGGTATCGGTGTTTTGGAATCGGCGCTGCCCTGGTTGACTGCAACCCTTGACCAAGGGAGTGCCCTTGGCCTCAGCCTCTGCCTGATTATCCGGTTTCGCGACGTGCTATTCAGCCTGGCCGGCTTGCTTCTGACGTTGAATTATTTGACTTGTCGGGGAAAGGCCGATATCATCAATCACAGGTCAGGGTGACAGCAGGCTAAATGATCGCTTAAAGACTCACATGAAGGTGGTGTAACCCGTGTGTTGCAATCCAGCCGGTCCGAATTTGTACGCCGCCGTCAAGGGATATGCATGAATAAGCGACCACCGTACGACACCTCGCTCCGCTGTGGACTGAATTCCCCGGCAACCATCGGCGGCGGCACCCCCGGTTGCCATCCGGAACAATGGTTCACCCAGTGGCCGCTCCAAGCCGAGGAATTCCTGGATCGTCATCATCGACCGCTGGTCACCGTTTCCTACGCCCAGAGCGTGGATGGCAGCATCGCCACCCGGAACCGTGAACAGCTCTTGTTGAGCGGCCGGCAATCCATGGTCATAACCCACCGCATCCGCGCCACCTGCGACGCCATTGTTATCGGAATCAACACCTTGCTGGTCGATGACCCCCAGCTCACCGTTCGTCTCGTGGAAGGGGCAAGCCCCCAGCCTATCGTTCTTGACAGCAATCTGCGCATTCCCTTGCATGCCCGACTCCTTGACCGCACCGACCACCGGTGTTGGCTGGCTTGTACCGGCAATGTAGATCCTGATCGCGTCGGCGCGATCGAGGGCCGGGGGGCTGAGATCATCCGCTGCCACTGCGACCGCCAGGACAGGGTTGATCTGCCTAACCTCTTGCACCTCCTGGCCGAGAGAGGGATCAGGAGCATCATGGTGGAGGGTGGCGGCCAGGTGATCACGAGCTTTATCAAGGCGCGTCTGGTTGATCAGATGATCATCACCATCGCCCCCCGCCTGGTGGGAGGCTTACCTGTGCTGGATCGGCCCGCGGCGGACAACGGTTCTTTTTTGCATCTAAGTTCAGTGACTTACCAATCCTGCGGCCCGGATATCATTCTTTGGGCACAACCGCAATGGCAGAATCTGTGAGGCTGCATCGATTAGCGTTTGTGGAGCCGGGACGGGTCGTCGTGAAGATCGGACCGGTTACTCGACCAGCTGCCGATCAGGTCTTGGTCCGGACTCGCTGTTCGGCTATCAGCCCGGGGACGGAGATGCTGGTCTACCGAGGCCAGTGGCCACCGGGAGTCGCCGTGGATGCCACGGTTGA
This sequence comes from uncultured delta proteobacterium, assembly GCA_963705435.1. GTDB lineage: Bacteria > Desulfobacterota > Desulfobacteria > Desulfobacterales > Desulfosarcinaceae > Desulfosarcina. The sequence continues at coordinate 41,012 of CAVPJR010000011.1, forward strand.
AGCCTTGGCCGGACCTTTTTCCTATCCCCTGGCCTATGGCTACAGTGCGGTCGGCCGGGTGATCGAACAGGGCGGGGCGGTAGCGGATGACTGGCTTGGCCGCCGAGTATTCGCCTTCCACCCGCACCAGGACCACTTTTGTGCCAGGCCTGCCTCCCTTCACCCCATTCCCGATGATCTGGACGATGAGAGTGCTCTTTTTCTGCCCACCATGGAGACTGCGGTGAACTTCCTGCTGGATGGTCGCCCCCTGATCGGAGAGAAGATCATCATCGTCGGCCAGGGTATTGTCGGTCTTCTCACCACCTCGTTGCTCTCCCGTTTTCCGTTGGCCGCGCTGACGACCCTTGAACACCATCCGCTGCGACGTGAGGCCTCGCTCCGTTTTGGCGCCGGCGAATGCCTTGATCCTTCGGACCCGGCACTCTTTACCCGCCTGGGTGCCACCCCGGGTAACGGCGGACAGGCGGATCTGGTATACGAACTCTCGGGCAATCCGGCCGGGCTGGACAGCGCTATTGCACTTGCGCGCTATAGCGGCCGAGTCGTGGTTGGTTCATGGTTTGGCGCTAAAAAAGTTCATCTGGACCTGGGCTCTTTCTTTCATCGCGGCCGTATCTCCCTGATCAGTTCCCAGGTGAGTCGCATTGCCCCCGGGCTGACAGGCAGGTGGGCACCTGCCCGGCGCCTGAATTGGGCCTGGGAGATGCTGCGTCAGGTGCGGCCTGCCGGCTGCATCACCCACCGGTTCGCCCTGGCCGATGCGGCGTCGGCTTATGCACTGATCGACCGCAGCCCGGGAGAGACGATTCAAGTGATTTTCGATCACGGATCTGATGGAGTGATATGAAAAAGCATCATTAGTCACCAAGGAGCAAACCATCATGTACAGTCTTGGCGTACGACGCGAATTCATTGCCCGGCATTTTCTGATAGGTGGGGAGTGGGGCGATGAGAACATCAAGCATTCCCACCGCTACCGGATGGAACTGGTCCTGGAGGCAATGACTCTCGACCGCCATGGTTTTCTCGTTGATATTGTCGATGTGGAGCGTCACCTGGATGAGATTACCGCCGAATTTCAGGACAAGACCTTGAATGCGCTTGCCGCCTTCAGCGGTCTCAACCCGAGTATTGAACGGTTTGCCGCCATCATCCATGCGGCTTTCCAAAAACGGCTCGCTCACCTACCCCTGGCGGCCTTGGGCGTCACCCTCTGGGAGGATGACATTGCCTGGACCTCCTACCGAACCCTGCTCTAATGCGCATCGGTTTGATCATCTATGGCAGCCTGGACACCGAAACCGGTGGCTATCTGTATGACCGGATGGTGGCCCGGGGTTTGATTCAACTGGGCCATGAGGTGGCGTTGATCAGCCTTCCCGGCGGCTCTTATCTGAGGCGGGTCGGTCACGGCTTGTTGCCCGGACGTTGCCGTTGCCTGCTGGCCGGCGGCTTCGACGTGTTGGTGCAGGACGAACTCTGTCATCCCTCACTCTTTATGGTCAACCGCCGGCTTCGTCGGCAGGCCGGGCCAATTGTGGTGGCCATCATTCACCATCTGCTCTGCCGCGAGCCACGCCGGCGTTGGCAGAATGCGATGCTGGCCGTCGCCGAACGGCGCTATCTGTCTTCGGTGGACGGTTTTATCCACAACTCGGAGACCACCCGGCGGACAGTAAGGGCCCTGGTCGGTGGCGACCGCCCGGAGATTGTCGCTTATCCGGCAGGGAACCGGTTTGGCAATCCTCTCTCCGCCGAGACCATCGGCCAACGGGCCTTAGGCCCGGGACCGCTGGAACTGCTCTTTTTGGGCATGGTTATTCCGAGAAAAGGCTTGCTGCCTCTGCTCAACGCCTTGGCCCAGGTGGACGGTGGTATATGGCGCTTATCGGTGGTGGGAAGCCTCGACGCCGACCCCGTCCATGTGGCCGAGGCCGGGCGGCTGGTCAGGCAACTCGGCCTGTCCGATTCAGTCCGCTTCCATGGCTTCTGCCAGGATGACGATCTGGTCAAGGTGCTGCGCACCAGTCATCTCATTTGTATGCCATACGCCTATGAGGGGTTCGGCATCGCCATCCTGGAGGCGATGGCCTTCGGTCTACCGGCTATCTGCAGCCGGGATGGCGCGGCGGGTGAGACCATCAGCCATGGGGCGAACGGTTTTCTCCTGGACCCTCGCGATCTTCGGGGATTGGCGCCGCTCCTTGCCGACTTGCATCTTGATCGCGAGGCGCTGCGGCGAATGTCCCTTGCCGCCTGCGCGACCTATGTCGGGCATCCGACTTGGCAGGAAAGCGTGGCAAGCATCGATGGCTTTCTCCGGGAGATGATGGGCTGGCAGCGCCGGGGCAACGTCGCCGATCCGGCACGAGGAGCAAATCTTGATGCAGTATGACAATTTTCCGGACAACACCATACATTCCCCCACTTTGAGGGTAAACGGAAATGACTTTTCTTCCGGCTATCTTGCCGCTAAGAAGGCCATCGATGATCGGGCCCTCAACCGGCATGTTTGGGAGACCTTGTGTCAGGCCCTGCAGCAGACAACCGGTCGCGCGCCTGTCAACATTATCGAGATTGGTGCCGGCATTGGCACCATGCTGGCTCGGGTCGTTGACTGGGGCTTGCTGACAGGCCCTGCGACTTATGTGATCACCGACTGTGCCGAAGACCATCTCCGGGAAGGTCGGCAATACCTCTCTAAATGGGCTGCGCAGCGGGGCCATGATTTGTCCTGGCAGGACCATCGGCGCGGCCGACTATACACCGCCAGCGCCGACGTGTCGCTGGTTGTCGTCGTTGCCAGCGCCCAAACGGTTGCCGACGGATCCGACAGGCTGGGTCGGTTTCATCTCCTGATCGCCCATGCCCTGCTTGATCTGGTAAATTTTCCCGTCTTGCTGCCGAAACTCCTGATGCGGCTTGAAAATAACGGTCTGGCCTACCTCACCTGCAACTTTGACGGTGACACCCTTTTTCTGCCCGAATACCCGGGGGAGGAAGAAAAAGAGATCCTCAGGCGCTATCATGCCTCCATGGAGGCGAGAGTCTCCGGAGCGAGCACCACCGGGCGGAGACTGCTGACCTTCCTGCAACGGCCCGGCGTGGCGCTCCTGGCCGCCGGTAGCTCGGATTGGCTCATCCATCCGCGAGACGGACGGTATACAATCGATGAAGCGTTGTTTCTGAATGCCATCATTGCCACGGTGAAACGGGAGCTTGTCGATAAAAACGGTCCAACACTTTCCGGCCTGAGCGCCTGGGCCGGCCTACGGCGCCGGCAGGTCGAGGCGGGTGAATTGACTTTCCTGGCCCGCCACCTCGATCTCCTGGCTCGTCGTTATCGGCCCCTGCCATGATCAGCGAAACGCGCACGTGGCCGCCGCTGCTGGTCTTCGGTTTGGCCTTCCTTTTCCTCAGCGTCCTGCTCAACGTCAATTATCCGGCCAAGCCGCTTTTTTCCTGGCGGCTTTTGCTGCCGTCCATCGATATCTGGTTGTTGCTCATTCCCATGGCCTTTGCCGCTGGTTGCGGCAAACGGTCGCTGTTCTGGACCCGCCTGATGGTATGGACGCTCTTTCTTTTCCTGCGCCTGCTGCGCATCGGCGACACCGCCGTACCCATGTACCTCAACCGGCCTTTCAACCTCTATATCGATTCGGGTTACCTCTTCGGCCTCTACGACCTGCTCAAGACCTCTTCCCGGTCCGGGGATTTTCTGTTGCTGTCGGTGATGACGGTGACGGTGGCACTGGGGGCGATGGCTTCGAGTTGGTATGCCTGGCAGATGGCGGGCAGGGCGCTGGCGGCCGACCGTCTGCGCCTGGCTTTTTTAGGAGGGTCGGGCCTCATCCTTGGCGCAGCCATGATCTCGGGATCGGAGCCAGTCGAACCGCCGGCCCTGGTTCGCCTCGGGCAGGAGATCCGCTTTGTGCAAGTGCAGGTGGAACAACAACAGGCCTTTGTCGTCCGACTGGAGCAAGTGGTCCGAGACAGAGAAGCACATCCTTTCTCCCTCGAGGGTCTGGGCGGCGCGGATGTCCTGTTGTTTATGGTCGAGTCCTACGGCCGCATTGTCTTCAGCCGGCCCCAGTACCGCCAGGCGATGGCAGCGACGATGGACCGCTTTGCCAAGGTCCTTGATCAGCGGGGCTTTAGCGTGGTTTCTGCCTACTTATTGTCGCCAACGTTCGGTGGTTCATCGTGGCTGGCCTATGGCACCCTGGAGTCCGGAATGCGGGTCGGTGATGATCTCGAATACACCGCGCTGCTGCGATCCTCCCTGACACCCATGGCCACCATTTTTCAAAAGGAAGGCTATCGTACCGTCTCAGTGATGCCCGGTACCCGGTTTGCGTATCCGGAAGGGGCCTATTTCGGTTACCAGCAGGCCTATTACGCCAGGCATTTCAATTATCGCGGCCGGACGTTTGGTTGGGCACCCATGCCGGACCAATTCGTTCTCGACTGGGTCCGACGCCAGGAATTCGATCAACGCGAGCAGCCGCGCTTCGTCCGCTATGCCTTGATCAGCAGCCACGCCGCATTCAACATCCAGCCGCCATTTATTACCGACTGGGCTGCCATCGGCGACGGCAGCCTCTACAATGATCTGGAGCCGATCTATTATCCGATTTACTGGCCTGATCTCAAGAACGCCGGAGATGCCTATCTTCGCTCGCTGGACTACGAATTTACCATGTTAGGAGACTACCTCACAAAGTATGTCACCGTCGGTACCATGGTCATCATCATGGGCGACCACCAACCCAACGTGCAGCTCACCGGTGCTGGAGAGTCCTGGTCGGTGCCGGTTCACGTCATCAGCCGCAACCCGCGACTACTGGAACCGTTCCGTAAGCGCGGCTACACGCCGGGCCTGATTCCGGCCCAACCGCCACCCCATGCCGGGATGGATACCTTTTTACCAGGATTGCTGGAAGATTTCAGGTAACCGGGCAAGGCAGGCTACCCGGGATGGCCAGAACCGGCGGGTCGACCTCCGACACAGGCCAGATCTTCTTCATCTCCCTGGCTGCAAAATCAATCACAGTTAAAGGCGCAAATGGTTCTGCCCGGCTCCTCTAATGGGTCAACGCTTGCTGATGAACTGGGCGGCATAGTTTGTTTGGGGTTGGCGAAAAGATCGCGTGATTCATTCAATTCGGTACAATCCTACCGGGCCACTAAAAAATTATTGCTATTTTTTTTAAGAAGAAAACTATTTACTTGATATTTTTGTGAAGACAAAATTATAAGAGCATATAATTTCTTTAAAAAAAAGATTCAGATAGAGGTTTATTGGGAAAAAATGGTTCTTGACGCATTGGATAGCAAGATCATTCACCTGCTGACAGAGGACGGGCGCATGTCGATTGGTGAGATGGCAAAAAAGCTCAATGTTACCGCGCCGACCATTCGAAGCAGGATGAAAATTCTCGAGGAAAAAGGTTTATTTAAAGTATCGGGCCTTGTTGATCCCAGCCGACACCCTGACATGATAACCGCAATCGTCGCCATGAGCGTCCAGTCAAAGGGGCAGATGGATCAAATTATGGACAAAATATCCCGACTTCCAAATGTCGCATGGGCCGGGGTGGTTGCTGGACGTTACGATATCGTTGCAGAAGTTGTTTGTGTGGGCGGTAAGGACGAATTATATCAATTTACCACTGAAACGATTCTTAAAATTGGCAATGTTGTCAGAAGTGAAACATTTATCATTATGAAATCCAGACAAAACTGGTTACGCCTGCCCGAAGATCTGGGGAAAATATAAGTGAGAAATCGTAAGGTAAATTCCAGTTTCAATATCCGAGCATGTCGCCGAAACGTGAACAGATCAGAGATATGCGAAAAGGTATATTAAAAATTATTTCTAATCACTTGCTATGAGAAATCAGGAGGATAACAATATGAACATCGCTGTATTGGGGTCGGGAAATGGAGGCTGTGCCGTTGCCTTCGACTGTGCGGCCCATGGGCATCAGGTCCGTCTGTTTGATTTTGAGCAATTCCCGCAGAGTATCAAGGCGGTCCAAAACAACGGCGGCATCCACTGCGAGGGCGAACTCGAAGGATTTCAGCCGGTGGCCTATGCCGGACACGAGATTGAAAAAACGATAGATGGGGCTGACATCATTTACGCCGTCGGCCCTGCATACAGCACCAGACCCTTTGCCGAAGTCTGTAAGCCATACCTCAAGCAAGGGCAGATCGTGATTGTTAACCCGAGTTCTTGCGGGGGGGCCATCGAATTCAAAAACGGCGCGGGGCTGGAACTTCGGAATAAAGAGATTCTTGTGGCCGAAACCTCGACGCTACCATACGCCGTGCGACTGCTTGAGCCGGGCAAGGTCCGGATTTTCAACAAGCTTAAAGGCGGGTTGCTGCTGGCGGCGGTTCCGGCAAAGAAAACCGGCTACGTGCTGGAGCAGGTGCGCGATGTCTATCCGACGATGAGCGCGGCAAAGAACATACTCCAGACTAGCCTGCAGAACGGTAACCCGGTCATCCATCCTGCGATTACGCTCATGAATGTCGCGCTGATCGAACGCACCAAGGGTGATTTCGATTTTTATCACCAGGGCGTCACGCCTGCGGTCGGCAGGCTGGTCGAAGGGGTGGATAGAGAACGGATCGCCATCGGGAAAAAATTGGGCGTGGAGGTCATTCCCGATCCTGAATTAGGCGTCATCCAAGGCTATATGACGGAAGCCACGTATGACAACGGATTTAACACCGCGCCGGGATTTGCGGGGGTCAAAGCCCAGCCCAGTTTGGATTACCGGTATTTCAATGAAGATGTGGGATACGGTCTGGTCTTCCTCCAGAAACTGGGGGAACAGGTCGGAGTAGAGACGCCGGTGATGTCGGCTGTGATCACACTGGTTTCGCTGTTGATGGAACGAGATTATGTGAGTGAAGCCAGGCGCACGATGGAAACTTTAGGACTCTCAAATCACTCTGCAGAAGAATTGGAGAAACTGTTGGCGTGAAAAATTCAGATTAAGCTAAAAAATTTCGTTCGCACAGGTCCGTAAACTGACCCTGACTTCGAGGGCGTTTCGAAACGATCAATAGAAAACATTTCCTGCCAGCCGACAACAAAACTGCCTGCCTGATTCCGCTAGTGCGTGAGGATTTTACTAATGAACTGGGCGGCGCGGACCGTCTGGGGATTGGCGAAAAAGTCGTGGGGGTTGCCGGTCTCCACCAGAGAGCCCTCGTCCATGAAGATGACCCGGTGGGCCACCTGCCGGGCGAACCCCATTTCGTGGGTGACCACGCACATGGTCATACCTTCACTGGCCAGTTTGACCATCACGTCCAGCACTTCGCCGATCATCTCGGGGTCCAGGGCGCTGGTGGGTTCGTCGAACAACATGATTTTGGGCGACATGGCCAGCCCTCGGGCGATGGCCACCCGCTGCTGCTGGCCGCCGGATAGCTGGGTCGGATGCGCATCGGCCTTGTCCGCCAATCCCACGCGGGCCAGTTTTTCATGTGCCAGCGCTTCGGCATCGGTGCGTTTCATTTTTCTCACATTGATCGGCGCCAGGGCGACATTCTGCAGGGCCGTCATATGGGGGTAGAGGTGAAACTGCTGAAAGACGAATCCGATCTCCGCCCGTAGTTTGGTCAAATTGGTGGAATGGTCATGCAGGGGGGTGCCGTCTACGAACAGCTCCCCTTTCTGGAACTTCTCCAGGCGGTTTATGCAGCGGATGAGGGTGGATTTGCCCGACCCGCTGGGGCCGCACACCACCACCACTTCGCCGGGAGTGACATGCAGATCGATATCCTTGAGGACATGCAGCTTGCCGAACCATTTGTTGACACCGTTGAATTTGATCATGTGTTTCTTTCCGATTAACTTTTTAGCCATGCCTTAAAGCATAACCTCTTGGGTGGCCATTTTCTTTTCGAGTCGGTTGGACAGGCGGATCAGCGGGTAGGAGATGGCAAAGTAGAGAAGGCCGACCAATGAGAAGACCATTAACCCTTCCGGAATCCGATTTACGGTCACCCATCCCACGCGGGTTAGATCCATAACACCAATCACCGAAACGACCGAGGAATCCTTGATCAGCAGCACATACTGGCCCACCAGGGGCGGCAGAATGGTCTGCAGGCTCTGGGGAACGATGACATAGCGAAGCTGCTGATACAGGTTGAGCCCCGACGAGGAGGCCGCTTCCCACTGGCCCCGAGGGACGGCCTTGATCCCGCCGGCCACGATCTCACAGATGAAGGCCGTGCCCAGGATGGTCAAGGCGAGGATCGCTGCCGGGAAGGCTTCCAGCTGGATGCCCCATTCCGGCAGGATGAAAAAAATGATAAAAATCTGCACAACGAATGGCGTTCCCCGGATGGCGGCCACGTAGGCACCGATGAGCCCGACCAACAGCTTGTTTTTCGAGGCGCGAGCAATGCCCAGCAGTAACCCAAAAATTGTTGCCATGATCAAACTGATTCCAGATACCACTGCGGTCATCCACAGCCCTTTCAGGAAAAAGGGGAAAATCTCGAGCAACCGCTGGAAGTAAAAGAGCATCATGGCTAGTAGGCCTCCCTGAAGATGAGCTTTTTCTGTGACCAGTCGGCCAGGGTTTTCAGCACGAAGTAGATACACAGGTAGAAGAAGGCCACGGTGAAAAAGGCTTCCGAGGGCATGAAACGCTCGGAGGTAAGCGTCTGTCCGACGCGGGTCAACTCCAAGACAGAAATCAAGGAGAGCAGGGCGGAATCCTTCACCAAAACGATGGCCTGCCCCAGCAGCGGCGGCACCGTTACCCCAAGGGCCTGGGGGAGGATGATGAAGCGCATGCGTTGAAAGTAGTTCAGTCCCGACGAGATGCCCGCTTCGATCTGGCCGTTGGGCACCGAGGTCATCCCCGCCCGCACAATTTCGGCGATGTAGGCACCGCTGTTGAGCATCAGGGCAATGATGCCCGTCTGAAGCTCCGGTACCCGAAGGCCCAGGGTGGGCAGGCCGAAATATAAAAAGTAGATCTGAACCAGCAGGGGGGTGGAGCGAATGGATTCGATGTAAACGATGGCCAGGCCGCGAACGGGTTTCCACGGTGACAACCGGCCGGCACAGGCGGTGATGCCGGCGATCAGGGCCAGGAAGAGCGAGACGATAGATATCAGAAAGGTGTTGCGCAACCCCTCCATGAAAAATGGCATATACTCCCAGATGATCCTGAAATTAAACCCTTCGAGCATCGGTTACCCTTCGATGGTTTGCCATGGGAGTAAGGGAGACCCTTAATCCCATGGTGTGTTCAGGAATGGATCTTTTACGTTGGGCGTCCCCGCGGCTCGCCGCAGGGAATGTTCAATCAATGATCCTTTTTCCAGTCCGTGGATTCCATCCAGTACTTGATATTTTTATCGTAGCTGCCGTCGCTGTGTGCGAACTTCAAATAGAGGTTGATCCACTGCCACAGGTTCACCGACTCATGGCGAACAGCAAAGGCCAGGGGGTCTTTGCCCTGTCCCAGGCGCTGATCCAACACCCGCACCGAGTTGGGCGGAAAATCCGGCAGCACGGTCAGTACGGCCAGGTCATCATTGACGCCGGCGTCCACGTGGCCGGCCAGCAGCGCTTGAACGATCATGCGGCCGCCGCCCTTGTACGTTTTGATCTTGGCATTGGGCAGGTACTGCTTGGCAACGTTTTCGCCGGTGGAACCCAGCAGCACGCCTACGGTCACATCCGGCTTGTCCGCATCTTCCGGCTTCTGGAAGGATGCGCCGGTTTTGGTGAAGACGCAGGGCTGCACATAGTACCACGGGTCACAAAAGGAAATCTTGAGGTGGCGTTTGAGGGTGGGGGTCATGTCGGCGGCCAGGATATCGGCCTTGCCGGAAAGCAGGGCCGGGATCAACCCGTCCCAGTCAAAGTCCAGAATCTTTAGCTTAACGCCCATGCGGTCGGCCATGTCTTTGGCAAAATCGACCATGGAGCCGGTGTGTTCGCCATTCTTGTCAACGAAGGCATAGGGAGCCGCGCCGGACTGCACGGCCACGCGCAGTTCTCCACGCTGGACAATGTCCGCCAGGGTATTGGCCATCGCGGTTCCGGTCGTGATCATCATCAATGCCAGCAGTACTACCAAAATCCTTGTTTTCATCTGCTCCTCCTTTGCTGTGTGGTGTCCATCCGCAAACGGCATCTCACTGACCAACGCTGCGTTTTTGAATCATTGAAATCCTAAACGTAGCGCTCGCCTGAGGATTCAATAATCCTGCAGCCTTAAATTGGACGACAATCTACCGGTTATGAACGGACACGGTGTAATTTGACCATGTGCTGCACCATTTCTCATTTATGACAGCACAGTTTCCTCTTCTTCAACGATTATACCGCGGGTGCGCAACGCATCGATGAAAGCGGGGTAAGGAATATGCTTCATCGGCGATAGAACCCCTTTTTCTGCGATTTCTCCCTTGGCGATCATCTGGGCGGCGATGCTGGCCGGATAGCCCACCGCCTGGGCCATGGCCATAAGCCCGGTTGCCAGGTTCCGTTCGATGAGCAGGCGGCTGGTCAGGCGAACCTGTCGATCACCCTTTTTGCCCTCGAATACGTTGAGCATGGCCACCAGGTCCTTTTCGCTGCGTTTATATTGAAGCTGTGGTCCCAAGAGCTTGTCCATCATCTGATAAGGGGATACCGCGCCGGGAAGGCCGGCTACGGGATCCTCGCTCAAAAAGCCCAGCTGCTTCAGTGGCCGCCAGAAGGCGCTCCAACCGGGCCAGCGCAGGGTGTAGCGCCCGGTTTCACGAATGCTTGCCGTCACGCCAAGGGCGTCGGTAAAGAAGACCGCATTGCCGTTGGGGATGGCCTCCAACTGGCCAAGACCCGGGAAATCCACCGTGTGAACATAGGCGGGTTCGTGTTGGCGGTCGCTGGGGATGTCGATTACCGTACCCTCACGGATGATCCTGCTTTCTCTCTTGGTGGAGGCGAGCACTCCCTCGAATACCCACGAGATTTTGTAGTTGAGTGGATTGTCGCAGGCGGCCCGTTCCGGGAATCCACCGCAGTAGGAATTGATCACATTGAGTTCGTCAAAGCGGCGCCGGGCTTCGCCGTAAATAAACAGGTCGATTCCCGGGTCCAGGCCGCATTCGGGCAGGATGGCCATGCCCGCGCGCTGGACGCTTTCGTGCAGGTGCGCGATGGGGTAAGCGTAGTTGGTGTTGACCACGCTGACACCGGCGCGAATGGCTGCCTGGCAGACCGTTTCCAGGAACTGCCGGGGGAGCAGGTCGATTGCCACATCGGCCTGACGGAAAAGGCGGTCCAGGCTCTCCGAATTGCCGGCGTCCAGGGATTCGGTGCGGACCTTGGTCTTGTCGATGAAATCCGATACGTCCCTGAGTCCCTCGAGGCTGGCATCCGCACAGATTACTCGTTCAACGGTCGAGCTGCCGGACAGGTCAACAATGGCGGCTTTCCCTTGGATCCCGCAGCCACCAAGTACCAGTACTCTCATTGTTTGTACACTCTTGTTTCTGCTTTAGCTGTTGAATTTTCTCGTTCTCGCGACATTTCCGGCTTTATACACATCGTGGCGGACAGGATCGACGCGAGCGGTTACCACTCCTTTAACCCCTTGGGCGTCAACATCCATTTTCTGCTGGATCGCATCACCACGAATGTTTCGCAGTGGGTTACTCGTCCTATGGTGGGCAGATCGACGAAGGTAAAACGATAGAGGCTTTCCGTCCCATCCCGGACGATCACCTCGACGATGACGTCGAAGGGTCCTGTGGCCACTGCCGCCCAGTGAAAGGGTTTCAGCGCTGTCAGTTTTTCCAGTTGGCTGCTCAACTGGCCGCGGGATTCAATGTCGATCCGATCAGCGCCGTCGTCAGGTTCGATATGGCTGACAGGTTCACCAGGCCGGCTACACGCAGAATGCCGGCTTGGATCAGCGCTTTCATACGGGAGCGAACGGTTGGTGTGGTGACTTCCAGCTTATTGGCGATATGGGCCGTGGTCACCCGACCGTCCTGCTTGAGCAGTCGGATAAGGTCTTTGTCCAGAATGTCCAGATTGAGTTTGGGCACCAACACGCCTTGGGTCAAACTAACAGAATAGAAAAAATTCTAATATAAATTAATCGTTATGGCAAAAAAAAGTCAATATCATTTTTTAAATGATCTAAAGTATGCAGGATTTTTTTTAGGACTTGTCTGAGCAAGTCCCACTTAAGGGCGAATCTCCTCAACCTTTACCAATACATGATCGTTACCCGTAGCGTCGCCCCAGAAAATAGTTCATCTGCTTATACCACCATGGCCAGTCGTGGTTGACATCGTGGCCCCAGTAGTCGATCCAAGCGCCAATGCCCTTGTCCCTGAAAATATGGTCCAGGGCACGGGTATCCTCGAGGGCCTCTTCCTCCCAGGCACCCTGGCCCACAGCGATGATGATCGTACCCTCACGATAGCGATCCACGTACCAGGGATCCGAGAGTCCCGACAGGTAGGTCACCGGTGAGTTGTAGTAGACGGCCGCCATGTCATCGGCAGCGTTGCCGAACTCCTGGCGGTCCAGCCGGTAGAGGCCGCTCAGGGCGATGGTGCCGGCAAACAGGTCCGGATGCCGGAGAAAAAAATTGACGGCATGAAAGGCGCCCATGCTGCAGCCGTTGGTCATCATCCGCAGGCTGTCATCGTTGCAGTGGCTGCGAACGAAAGGGACCACTTCCGCAGTGATGTATTGATCATATCGCTCGTGGCGGGCATTTCGTTCGGCCGGCGGCACTGAAAAATCGTACCAGGAGTGGGCGTCAATACTGTCCACGCAGAACAGCTTGATGCGGCCGCCGTCGATGAACGGGGCGATGGCGGCCACCATGCCCATGCCCTCGTAGTCGAAATAGCGTCCCCGGGAACTGGGGAAGACAATAAATGGCTGTCCATAGTGCCCGTAGATCTTTACCACCATATCGCGTTCGAGGTGGGGGCTGTGCCAGTGGTGTTCTTTGATATGCATGGGTCTTTCTTATTCAGTGCTGTGGATATAGCGGATGATCTCCTCGATCTGCGCCAGGTCCGGGGATCGGAAGATGTAGCCGAAGTCCCCCAGGGCGCTGCTGAAAATCCCCGGCACACTGGCCGCCTGGACCATGAATGTGCCGTACCGGGCCATTATCGCCTCATGGCTGTTGGCGTAGGTGTATCGGTTCTTTCGGCTGGCGTAACAGCAGTGATATTTGCGCTGGTATTTCAGCCGGGTCAGCTGCTTCATCATGACCTGCGCCCATAGGCGATAGACATCGATGTCGCAGGCAAAGTTGAACATATCCGTGGTGAACCCCCCCGGCGGCCGCATGTTCACTTCCAGGGCCACATAGCTGCCCGGGTCGGTTTCGAAAAACTCGATATGGAAGAAGCGCTCCCTCACCTCGAAGGCCCTTACGCATTGGCGTCCTGCCTTTTCCAGGGCAGGCGGGATATCACGCAGGGAGGTGTAGTGGATGTGCCGGGCCTGGTTTACGGTTTCCATGATGCCCTGGCTGAACCGGTGCCCGGTGTAAAACACCAGGTCGCCGTTGGCGTCGGCAAGGCCGTCGAAAGAGACGATGGTGCCCTGAACGAAAGCCTCCATGATGATGTCCAGATCCGGCTTGGCGGAGAAGAAGGCATCGAGATCCGCATCGCTGTCCAGGCGGTACGTGTCCAGCGCCCCGACCCCGGCATCGGGTTTGGCCACCACCGGATATCCGATTATTTTGATCAGTCCACGGGCCTCTTGACGGGTGGAGACCACCCGGCCGGCAGCCACGGGGATCCCGGCAGACTGGAAGCGCCCTTTCATCAGGGACTTGCGTTTGATGACGTCGATGTCGCGGCCACGCACGCCGGTGATGTTAAAATCGTCGCGGATGCTCGCTTCGGTGGCCAGCCAGTATTCGTTGAGGGATTCAAACCGGTCGATTTTGCCGTAGCGATGGGTGTAGTACCCGCAGGCGCGCACCAGCTGGTCGTAGTCGTGCATGTCTGTCAACCGGTAGTACTCGGTCAGTGCGTCTTTCACCGCCGGGTCCAGGTCTTGACTGGCTGCGTCGCCGATGCCCAGCACGTTGGCACCCAGCTGCTTCAGGTTTTTGCAGAATAGATGATAGTGGTGCGGGAAATGGGGAGACAGGTAAATCAGATTCATATTCAGCCCTTCAGATTGGAATTTATTTGTAGCTTGGTATTTGTTATTTCAGTTTTATCCGGGTCAGGTTTCAAACTTGTGTCCGCTGGACGTCACCGGCCATCTTCAACAGCTGCTCCCGGTTCGGCGACCGGATGATGTAGCGATACCGGCTCATGGCTTCCTGAAAAATTTCCGGATTTTCGCCGAATTCGACCAGCGCATCTCCCAGGCGCTGCTGCAGTTGGCCGTGGGTGAAGGCGTAATCCCGATTCCGGCGGCCCACATAGGCACAGTAAAATTTCTTATTGGCTGCCACGATCTCCCGCCCATTTGCGGTGATCATGCGGGCATAGGCGGCATAAAGGTCATCATCGACACTGTAGTTCATCATGTCAAGAATGGCCCCGCCGGGCGGCCGGCAGTTGATTTCGATGGGCATGTATGTGCCGTCTGCGAAAAAAAACTCGAAGTGGAAAAATTTGCGGCGGATGTCGAAGCTTTTCACCAGCTGCCGGCCGATGTTCACCAGCGGTTTCGGGATGCGGCGTTCCACATAGAAAAAGGTGTCTTTCCCGTGGACATAGTCCAGAACGCCGTCCCCGTAGGTCAGGGAGTTTTCGAACAGCAACCCGCCGTCACAGTCCACCAGCCCGTCGTAGCTGACGATGGGGGCGTCCACAAATGCCTCCATGAAGTAGTCCGCGCCCAGCCCGGGCAGCAACTTTTCAAGCTGTCCCGGATCGGTTACCTTGTGGATGCGGTCAGCGCCCACGCCTTCGTCGGGCTTCAAGATCAGCGGGAAACCGATCTCCCCGGCCAGTTCGAGGCCGTGGGCGGCGTCTTTCAGGCGTTCCCCCCTGGCGGTGGTCAGGCCGCAGGCCATGAACTGCCGCTTCATGGCCGACTTTTTTTTCAGCCGATCCAAATCCCCGGGGCGGATTCCCGGGATATTCAGAATGCGGTTGATATGGGCCTCCGTTCCCAGCCAGATTTCGTTGTGGGACTCCACCACATCAAAACGACCCGGCGAACCCATGGCTGATTTTGCGTAAAGGAGTTCCTCCACTGCCCGTTCTACCGCTGCGCTTGAAGTCAGATCGGCTCGGGCGTAATATCGAATGGCGTTTCGGAGGCGTTCGGGCATGTCGTAGAAATCGGACTCACCCAGTGCCCAGACGTTGGCCCCGTAGCGGTCCAATTGTAATATGAAATTGGCGAAGTTGGGAGGAAATTCAGGGGACAGGTAGAGAAATTCCATAATGCCTCGCAATGGCTAATGCAGGGTCTCGGCGACCGGGGCTGCGGCTTCATCTTCGATGACACGTACAGTCATTATGGGGATGAAACAGGCTGTTGGCAAGCGATTTCGGCCACGCCTGACGCCGAGCCATTCACCCCACGGGTTCACTGCTGTGAGGCGCGGCCCCGGAGTCCTCGGCCTTCATTTTGGGCCGCGCGCCAACCGCGAGCGAGGTTGTTTAGAAACGGCCGGGACCACTGGCGGTGGGGTTATTTGATCCGCATGTCCCCCGTCTGCATGAACCGGTGGTGGAACCCCAGCGCCTCTTGGAGCAGATGAGGCTCGTGGCCGCCGGTCTCTTTTTTTGCCCGTTGGTAATAGTCCCACAACTGGTCCCGGTAATCGGGGTGTGCGCACTTGCGGATTACCTGCTCGGCCACCTGCCGCGGCGTCAAGGGACGGGTGTCCACCAGCCCGTATTCGGTCACGACCACGTCCACCGAGTGTTCGCTGTGGTCCACGTGGGAAACCATGGGCACGATGGCCGAGATTCTCCCGCCCTTGGCCGTGCTGGGGGTGACGATGAAAGAGACGGACCCGTTGCGCATGAAATCGCCGGAACCACCGATGCCATTCATCATCTGAGAGCCCATCACGTGGGTCGAGTTGACTTGGCCGTAGATGTCCACTTCGATGGCGGTGTTGATGGCGATCACGCCCAGTCGCCGGATTACTTCCGGCGAGTTGGAGATCTCCACCGGCCGGAGGACCAACTTTTCCTTGTAGCGGTATAGCTCGTTGTAAAACCGGGCCCGGGCCTTTTCGGACAGGGTCAGCGAGGATCCGGACGCGGCCCGGGCCTTGCCCAGATCGATGAGATCCAGCACGCTGTCCTGGAGCACCTCCGAGTAGATGTCCAGATTCTGGAAAAAATCGTCCTCTACAAAGCCACCCAGCACGGCGTTGGCCACATCCCCAACGCCGGACTGCCAGGGAAGGGAAGCCGGCTGGCGACCTTTTTTGATTTCATGCTGAATGAAGGCGAGAATCTGGGCGGCGATCTGCCGGGCGATATCATCGGGAGGCGTGAACACCGGACAGGTGTCCTGTTCGTTGCTGAAGACGATGCCCACCACACGGGTGGGGTCCATCTCGATGAAGGGTTTTCCGATGCGGTCGGCGGTCCGGTATATGGGGATCGGCATACGATAGGGGGGATCTTCGGGAATGAAAATGTCGTGGATACCCTCCAGATCCTCGCCATGGGCGGATATCTCGATGATGATTTTTTCTGCCTCCCGCACGTAAGTGGGGGTATTGCCAACGGAAGTGGTCGGGATCAGGTGGCCTTTTTCAGTGATGCTCAGGGCCTCTACCACCGCCACGTCGGCGTTGCCCCAGGCCCCCGAGCGCACCAGGCCCGAAAGCTGGGAGAGGTGGTCGTCCTTGAAGAAAATTTCTTCGTTGTTGATCTTCTGCCGCATGCAGCGGTCGCTCATGTAGGGCCGGCGTGATCGCACCAGATCGGCCCGGGCCAAAAGACCGTCCACCAGTTCGCTGGTGGAGGCACCGGCAAACAGGTTGATCTTGAACCGCTCCCCGGCCTCGGCCCGTCTAACCAGCGCCTGGGGGATGAGTTTGGGATATCCGGCGGTGAACCCGGAGATAAACAGGTTGGTGCCGTCCTGGATGCATCGGCAGGCATCATCGGGACTGGTGACCTTGTCCAGCAAGGGTTGATATAGGATGCGGTTTTTGATCATCGTTTTCTTTCTTGTGTCAATGAATCGGATAACTGGCCAAGAGGCAGGCTTATAGGCATATTGCCGGAAAAACGCAAGTGAATCGACTGCTCTGCAAGGTGACCGGTCAAAAATTAAAAAATTGCCGACGGAAAATGCATAATTCCTTGTGCGTGGCAGGGTCTTGTTCTATATTAATTAGTTCAAAAATAAAGCTAATGGGGAAAAAATGCTTAGTTCCATAATCCAATCCACCGGATGCTGCATTCCATCCGAGGTCATTCCCAATGCCCACTTTCTTGGAAATGAGTTTTTCGGGTCGGACGGGGTGCGGCTGGAAAAGCCCAATCCGGAGATCATCGATAAGCTCTACAACATCACCGGCATCCGGGAGCGGCGATATGTCAAGGACGAACTGACCACGACCGATATCGCCTACGAGGCGTCTGTTCAGGCGCTGGAAGGCATCGACAGGGAGAGCCTGGATTACATTATCGTGGCTCAGAACTTCGGCGACGTCCATTGCGGCAACCTGCGGACCGACATGGTGCCCACCATCGCCTCGCGGGTCAAACACCGGCTTAAGATCGAAAACCCCTACACCGTGGCCTACGACATTCCCTTCGGCTGTCCCGGCTGGCTCCAGGGCATGATCATGGCCGACTACTACATCCGTTCGGGAGATGCCCGACGGGTGCTGGTGGTCGGTGCCGAAATCCTCTCGCGAGTTTCCGATCCTCACGATGTCGACTGCATGATTTTTGCCGATGGTGCAGGTGCCACCGTTTTGGAAGCCTCGAACGAAAAGGGGGGGATCCTGTCCCACATCACCCGGACCGACACGCTTGAAAAGGTCTGGATGCTGCGGTTGGGGAAATCCTACCGCCCGGATCGAAAGGGCGATGAGCTGTTCATCAAAATGGATGGACACGACATATACCGGTATGCCCTGAAAACCGTTCCCCTGGTGGTGAAGCAGGCCCTGGACAAGGCCGGGCTGATGCTCGGAGATGTCAAAAAGATCCTGATGCACCAGGCCAACGCCAAAATGGACGACGCCATTCTCAAACGGCTGTTTCAGCTTTGCGGCGTCGAACCGGTCGCCGAAGGCGTCATGCCCATGATCATCGATTGGGCCGGCAACAGCTCCGTGGCCACCATCCCCACCCTGCTGGACCTGCTCCTGAAAGAGAAGCTGAAAGGCCATCGACTGGCCTCCGGCGATGTGGCCGTCTTCGCTTCCGTGGGTGCGGGGATGAACATCAACGCCATGGTTTACCGCATGCCGTGAACCTCACTTCTTGATCTGAGACATCACCTGGGGGATAATCTTGTCCAGCAGATCGTTGTATTTGTCGGTGCCCAACCGGGCCACGACAGCCGCTTTGATTCTCATGACCCGGTCGGTGGGAGCGGCACCGATGGCTGATTGGGAAGGGGAGGGTGGCGCCGATGATGCAGCGGCTGGGGTCAACCCTGCACCGCCGGCGGCGGGCGCCTTCGTTGTCCCAGTGGCAGCGGCCATGCGGGGCAGCGCCGGCCCCTGTTGGCCATCGGTGGCTGGCTCCACCGGCGTCAGGTGCATGCCCAGCGCAATGGCTTTTTCACGGGCCACGTCGGTCAGCACCACGTCATCGTGGGTTTCAATGTCGACCACGCCGGCCGCATGCATATCTTCTATGTCCCGCACGGTGTAGAATTGTTTCATGCTCTGCCCCCTAAAAAATCGCCGTCAATTTGGCTTGCCCGCCGAAAAACGACGCCACCTGCCTATCCTTTTCGTCCCTGAATACCTTCAATGGCTGCAATGGCCGCCATTTTGGCGGTGACCATCTCGGATTCGGTGCCGCACATCCACATGCGGCCAAAACGGCCGACAGATGAGATGTGAATCAATTTAATGTTGGCCCGCTTCTCCGCCTCGTTGGCGGCGATGTTGATATAGGCGGCCGGGGCCACCTCGAGCACCAACAGGGTTTCACCGGCCACGAGCATGCTGCCCCGTCGGAAGCGGTTGAGCAGTTGTGCCTGGTAGGGATCCACGTTGGTAATGAGCTGAACCGACGCCACAAACGGTTTTACCCGTCCGGTTTCTTCCAGGCCCAGCCGAGCCAGCACCATGGCGCCGGCCTCGATCACGGCCTGCTGGGAGTGGGAGTGGATTTCGAACATACCGAATTCCCGCTCCACGACCTGGGCGCCGGGACGGGCTTCGGTCGCCTTCACAGCGATGTCCACCAGACGAAAGACCTCGTTGCCGGGGGCCACTTCGATATACAAAGAGGCCATGCCTTCCACCATCAAGTCACCCTGGGTGACGGTGCCCACAAAGGAGGCGTATTGGGGTTGGGTTCGGTCCAGGTAACAATACACGCGCAATTGAAATTCATCGGCCATAATCAACCTCTTCTTATTCTCATATATTATACATCGCCGTGCCGAGAGGCGTCACAAACAGAGGGAAGCCGGGGATGACCGTCCGGATGCCGGTCACTTCTTCGACCACCTTGTCGATGCCGGGAAAACAGGCGGTGCCGCCGACCAGATAAATGGCCTCCACCGCATGCGCCGCCACGTGTCGGGCCACAATGGTCCCGACCTTCTCCATGACCGGCCTCACAATCGGAAAGAGTCGCTGATAATTGTCGGTCATTTTCTTGATTTTCTCCGCTTCTTCAAATTCAATTCCAAGGGCTCCCGCAACCACCAGGGAAAAGTGGGTGCCGCCAGTCGGCTCATCGGCCGTGTATGCGACCTGGCCTTCCCGGAAGATGGCAATGCCTGTGGTTCCGCCGCCGACATCGACCACCGCACCGTTTTTTACCTGCAGCACGGCATTGGCTGCAGTGGGTTGGTCAATGGTCTGCTCGCACGCAAAACCGGCCGCCCGGACAATATGCTGGGTGGCCCTGACCTCGTTGGGTGACACCCCCGGCGGAAAGGTGGTCGCCGCTGAGGTCAGATCGAAGCCAATCCGCTGTTCGACGTTACCCTTTAATTCCTGAAGCAGGCTGATTGCGCCGTGATAATCGACCACCAGACCATCGCGGACAATTTGAGCAAAGCGATACTCACCTGCCAACGGCTGAAGGTGCTCATCGAGCACGACCAGCACCGTGTATGCCGTGCCCAGGTCAACGCCGACGTGGACCCGGGGTGCCGGTCCATCGTCTCTGAACAGGGCGTTTTCGGTCTCGCTCGAATGGCCCGGCGAATCGCTGTTTGCCGGGCGTGAAAGCTGGATGGATCCAGTCGAGCTTCCCGTGCGATCACCCGCCGGTTGAACGGGGTCTCCCTGCATCACCGCATTGGCGTTGGCTAAAAATCTGTCGAGTGCTGGGTTCACGCAGGTTGCTCCCATGCGCCTGCATCCGTGCAGGCGGCGGTTATCCGTGGCACATTGACCCATCATGGTCTCCCCTGTTGCCGGTTCAGCCGATGGCTAAGCCTTTCTGCCGAAGCCGCCCTTGGTTTCCTTGGGCAGGATGATCTCCACGTCGCTGTGAGGACGGGGGATCACGTGCACCGAAACCAGTTCGCCGACACGTTTGGCTGCCGCCGCGCCGGCGTCGGTGGCTGCCTTTACGGCCCCCACATCGCCGCGCACCATGACGGTGACATATCCGCCACCGATATACTCGCTGCCGATGAGATGAACGTTTGCGGCCTTGACCATGGCGTCCGCCGCCTCGATGGCGCCGACCAGACCCTTGCTTTCAACCATTCCCAGAGCAATCATTTGAATGTCAACCATCGTGAGCTTCTCCTTTTGTTTAGTGGCTTTGGTTATATTTTTTTTGATCATGTCTCCTCGCCATGCCGGACCAATTCCTCAATCACCGCCCGGACAACGGCCTTTAATTCAGCCGCATCCAGGTCGTTGGCAGCGGGCTGAACCGGCGCTGCGCCGACCATTGCCTGGGTCGGGGGGGCTTTGATCGGGTAAGCCAGCCGTTTGATGTTGAGCAGATGGGTGGTGGTAATGTTATCGCCGCTGATGGCGCCGCCGATTCCTCCCGATCCCAATGTCAGGGCCGGCATGAGTCCGGTGGTCATCCCCACCGATCCCAAGGTTCCCATGGTGTTCACCAGAAGGCGAAACACCGGCTTCTTGAGACCAAATTCCATGATCACGCCTTCATCGGCGGCATGGATCACCAGGCTGTGCCCACGCCCCCCGAAGCGGATCATCTCGATGCAGCGGTCGCATCCTGCTTGCCACCCATCGACCTCGTACCAGCCGAGCACCGTGGTCAGTTTTTCGCCGGAGAGTGGTTCGTCTTTACCCACCCGGTTTAACGGGGCCACCAGGATGCGGGCGCCTTCGGGGATACGGATGTCGGCCATGCGGGCCAGCGTTTGCGGTGTCTGGCCAACACTTTTAGGATTGATGGCGCCGTTGGCAAAAAAAAGAACCCGGCTCAGGGCCGCCGCCTGGGCCGGATTGACGAAACAGGCGCCCAGGCGCTCCATTTCGGCGCGCAGGGTGGCCGCAATGGGCCTGTCGGCCACCACGGCCTGCTCCGTGGCGCAGATCACCGAATTGTCAAAGGATTTGCTGGAGACGATCAGGGACGCCGCTGATTTGATGTCGGCACTTCGATCGACGTAGCAGGGGACGTTGCCGGGGCCGACGCCGTAGGCCGGCTTGCCCATGCTGTGAGCCGCCCGAACCATGTCCGAACCGCCCGTGGCCAGAATCACGGCGGTTTTTTCGTGCCGCATCAGTTCCTGGGTGCCGGGCAGAGAAATGCTTGACATGCAACCGATTAAACCGGCGGGCATGCCGGCCGCCTCGCCGGCGTCCGCCATCACTCGCGCGGCCTCCAGGCAACATCGCCAGGATGATGGATGCGGCGCATTGACAATGCCGTTGCGGGCCTTGACCGCAATCAGGGTGTTGTGAATGAGGGTGGACGTGGGATTGGTGCTGGGGCTCAGCGCCGCCACCACCCCCATGGGCCAGCCGATTTCGACGACGCCTGTGGCCCTGTCCTCGCGGATCACACCGACGGTTTTGACGGCTTTGATGGATTCCCATACGCTCCGGCTGGCCAGTTGATTTTTCAGCGTCTTGTGCTGGGGGACACCGAAGCTGGTCTCTTCGGTCGCCATGCGCCCCAGCCGCTCCGCCGCCTGATAGGCCGCATCGGCCATGGCCTTGCAGATTCGATCGACCTGTTCCTGGCTGAAATCGATAAATTTCTCCTGCGCCGTGAAACAGCTTTCGATCAACCGGCGTGCTTCCTGGATCGATCTCAGGTCTTTATCGAACTCTTGAGTCATGCTGTCTCCTTACTATTTACCTGGCCACCTACAGTCTAATCGGGCTGTTGGCGACGTCGATCACCGCTTCGCTAAATGCCTCGCAGGCGGCCTTGCAGGCGCTCTGGCTGCCGGTCAGCAATCCACCGGAAAAGTTGGTTTCCGATGGCGGTTCGAACCAGACCTTCATTTCCACATCGGCGGCTTTCAGGGCCGCGTCAAGACCAACTGTTGCCTCCAAGGGGCAGGCGATCAGATAGCTCAACGACTCTCCCATGGGAACTCCGGCTAACTGGGACAGATAGGAGCCGGTGCGGGAGATTGTGTGGGCGAAAAACGCATTGGATCCAGTCTCATCGGCGGCGTAAAACCAGGCTTCGTTTTCCGCATAGGTCTGCGTTGCGGTCAATGCCGCACGCACCTCAGCCGGGTCCGGACCGGCGAAAATGGCGATGATCTCGCCGGACAGCGGCCCGGAGGCATGGGCCGCGCCGGCGTAGAACGATTTGGCATACACGACCTCCACGTCGGCCATTTTGGTGCCTTCGTCGATGGAAACATACAGCGCGTCGTCGATGGTGCAGGTGATCAGCCCCAAACTGCGCTGGTCCGGGCGCAATTTCAGCTTTTTGCCCAAAACCGGGGTCCACGTTGGGAATAATCCTGACCGACAATATCTGCGGTTTAATGGGATCTAATATTGCCATGATCTACACCAGTTTGAGTTCGACCCCGCTGGCCTTATCCCTGATCATTTTCTGGATCAGCTGGACGGCATGGGCGCCGGCCTCCAACGGGTTGAGGCCGCCTTCATAGATGTTGCAGATCGCGTCCCGATTGGCGTCGGTCGAGTCCGGCCGGGGACGGTATCCCAAGTATATGCTCATGCTTTGCGCCCGGGCAAGGCCCGGTCGTTCACCGATCAGGATAGCGCAAACCTTGGCGTCGACAATGCCGTTGACGTCGTTGAGCAATCCGACGCGTGCGTTTTTAACAAAAAAGGGTGTGCCCATGGACAGCCCGGCACTGCTTAGGCCCTGTTGAAGCACGGGCATGATCTGCCGCAGGTTATGGTCGATGGCGGCGCCGCTCAGGCCATCGCCGACAAAGATCTGCACATCGGGATTTTTGGTGCAGCGATCGCGCAGAACCGCCTTGGCCGCTTCGGTCAGCTTGCGCCCCAGGTCAGGTCGCTTTAGATAGGTCTGCCGGTCCGCCGCCTGGCTCTCGACGGAAAAGAGCCCCAGCTCCTCCAACAGATCGGCGTCGACCGCGTGCATCAAGGCGTCCTGGGTGACGCCATGGTCAGCTAAAAAAAGCAGATTGGCCGCCGTACGCGGTCGCGGGCCGCTCCGGCCCACGCCGATGCGGGCGGGTGTGGCCGCCATCAGGGCGCGCAGGCCATCCGGGTTGATCGGCCGTTCAATGCCGGGCCGTTGGCGCGCCTCCGGCAGGGTGGGATCGTCCAGATCGATCTGCGGGCCATCTGAGTCGGTCTTGCTGGCGGGTCGATCGGCATCAATCGATGTCCCCGTGGCGTTTTTAATCTCTGCCAATACGGCCTGTACGATGGCTTGAATGTCCGGTTCTTGCATTGCCTGTATCCTAATTCATCGGCTCAAAAAAAATGACGGATCACCGGCCTTGTCGGTAAGCACGCCGTTTTTTATGAGACCCAGGTCCTCCATCCACGCTTCAAACTCCGGCAAGGGGCGCAACCCCAATGTCTGCCGCAGCGACGGGGCGTCGTGGAAGCTGGTGCACTGGTAGGCCAGCATGGCATCATCGCCCATGGGCACCCCCATGAAATAGTTGCAGCCGGCCGCGGTCAGCAGTACCGCCAGATTTTCAATGTCATTCTGGGTCGCACGGGCGTGATTGGTATAGCAGGCGTCGCAGCCCATGGGGATGCCGGTCAGCTTGCCCATAAAGTGATCCTCTAACCCGGCCCGAGTGATCTGGATGGCGTCGTAAAGGTATTCCGGGCCGATAAACCCCACAACGGTGTTGACCTGATAGGGCTTCCAGCGTTTGGCCAATCCGTATATCCGGGCTTCCAGGGTGAGTTGATCCCAGCCGTTGTGGGCATCTGCCGAAAGCGCGGAGCCCTGGCCCGACTCGAAGTACATGTAGTTGGGGCCCGTTGGCCAGCAGTATTTTTGGGCCAGCTCATAGGCCTCGTCCATCATGCCCACATCGATGCCGAAGCTTTCGTTGCCCAACTGCGAACCGGACAGACTCTGGAACACCAGGCCGACCGGCGCCCCCTTTTTCATGGCCTGCATCTGGGTGGTGACATGGGAGAGCAGGCAGTTCTGGGTGGGAATCTGCCAGGTCCGGATGATGTCGTAGGTCATATCGAGCAACCGCGCCACGCTGCTCAGGCTGTCATCCACCGGGTTGATGCCGATGACGCTGTCACCGGAACCGTAGGAAAGGCCTTCGTAAATGGCCGCACGAATGCCTTCGGGGCTGTCTACGGGGTGGTTGGGCTGGCAGCGGCTGGCCAGGGTCCCGGGAAGCCCGGCGGTATTGACGCAGTGGGAGGTGACCCGGATCTTTTTAGCGGCGTAAATCAGGTCGAGATTGGACATGAGCTTGGTCACCGCCGCCACCATTTCACCGGTCAGGGCATTGCTCACCCGGCGGATCATGTCCGCCGTGGTCTGGTCCGCGAGCAGCCACTCCCTGAAATCGCCGACCGTCCAGCCCTTGATCTCATTGTAAATCGTTTCGTTGACGGCGTCGTCGATCACCCGGGTGACGTCGTCCTGATCGTATGGCACCGCCGGGTTGGCCCGCAGCGTCTCCAGGGTGACCTCGGCCAGCACATACTTGGCGGCCACCCGCTCGGCGATCGATGTGGCCGCCAGACCGGCCAGTTCATCACCGGACTTCGGTTCGTTGGCCTTGCCCATCAGTTCGCGAACACTTTTAAATTCAAAGGTCTTGCCGAATAGTTTGGTCCGCAGCAGCATGAACGCGTTTCCTCGGTGGTGAACGGATTCGTTGTCGGGGACCATGCATGACACCATCCCCTCAACAGCTTAGTGGTAAAAGATCAGCGTCTTGACACTCAACGGCACGGCACGGCCGTCCAGTACCGGGCGCCCGATGTCGATATAATCGCCTTCCCTGAGACCCACCTGGTCGATGACGAGCAACGGGCGATCCGGCATCAGATTCTTCAAGGTCTGACCCAGAACGCGGGCATAGTCGTGCTCGATGATGATGATCAGCGGCTGGCCGGATGCCAGAAGGGCTGTTGTGAAATCCGCCAGCCCGCCGGCCAGGGCGGTCAAGCACGGAAAATCGAGATTCCAGGACAGCTCCAGGGCAATGGCAAACTGGGTGCCGGTCGGCTCGACGTCCCATCGGACCACCGCCTCGCGGGCCGCCGCCGACACCTCTTGACGAGACGGCGGGATCTGCGGCCATACCGGGTGAACCACAGGCACATTCCTGATGGGCAGAATTTCATCTTCGGCCCAGATGGTGCTGCCGCTCAGGGTGACGGTCTGGGAACTGGCTCCCATCACCGTGGCCTGCAGGGTCTCAGGCGGCCTGCGAATGTCGTATGTTTGCAGATCGGGATGCAGGCGGATCGATTCCGCCAGCAGGGGCCCGATATCCCCATGAACGGTCACATCGCCCGGGGAATTGATGGGAATCGGTTCATAGATATAGTGCCCGATGCCACCCGAAAAAAACAGGGTGGTGTCTTTTCCCGATTCCGGCGACGGGTCGGTCAGCATCAATGGCCGGGCCCACGGGCTGCAGCGGCCTTCAATCAATTCGACGGTCAGGTCGGCCATACCATCCGTAAGCGCCCGCAGTTGCGCCAGGTCCGGCTTGAATCCAATCGAAAACGGGAGCCCCA
The DNA here is from genome assembly GCA_963705435.1 of uncultured delta proteobacterium. Lineage (GTDB taxonomy): Bacteria > Desulfobacterota > Desulfobacteria > Desulfobacterales > Desulfosarcinaceae > Desulfosarcina. The sequence continues at coordinate 67,312 of CAVPJR010000011.1, forward strand.
GATGATCGATCATGATCTTGGCCGGTTCGGCAATGTGCCGGATCCCACCGCTGGACGGGTCCAGTTCCAGAATGCGTCCGCCATAGTTCATTGCCGCGGCGGCAACCATCCGGCCCTGGCGAAACATGGCGCTGTTGGCCGATCCACCACCGATATCCACGTTGGTGACGGTGGTGAAGTGTTCCCGGGAGAAGGTCTCGGCCCCTGAGCCTTTTCCGGAGATCATCGATTCCAGGTGCGGACCGGCCACAGTCACCACAAAGTCCCCGGCCAGCGCGGAAAGTGCCTCCAGGATCACATCGGCGTTGCGCTTTTTGGCGGTTTCGCCGGTAATGATCACCGCGCCGGTTTCGACCTGTTCCGGTGAAATGCCTGCCTGCCGATACTCATGGCGCAATATCTGTTCAAGGGCAGAAGCATCGATGACGTCCGGTCCGGCCAGGGGTGTCAAATGCATCCCACTGCGGTAAACCACCTTCTTATCGACGATACCGGTCATGCGGGACAGGTTTATCGGCGAGCGGGCCAGCGGCGTCGAACCCCCCAGGGTTCCCCCGGCCAGGGTCAACCTGGAAAAGACGACCTGCGTGGTCGTGGTGCCCACGTCAATTCCCACGCTGAGCATATCGCGGTTGTCTTTGCCCATATTACCGACCTTTGCGAAATGTCACCTTCCCGTTCGACTGCAAGGTGTCGACGATGGCCATGATGACATTGTCTACCGGCCGGTCAAGGGTGATATCCGTCTGGCGGGCCCCGGAACCTTGAGCGACCAGCACCAGGTCTCCTTCCCCGGCATCCACCGCGTCGACGGCAACCATGGGTTGGCCCACCGATTTGCCGGCCACATCGGTTTCCTGAACAATCAGAAGCTTGCTGCCGACCAGCGATTCGTGCTTCATGGTTGCGACGACCAGTCCTGTTACCCGTGCGATGTACATAGCATGAATCCTTTATTATTTTCCAAAATACAAATCAGGCAGCCACAGGGCGATCTGGGGGAAGATGATGACAATGGTCAGACCGAGAATCATGACCAACACAAAGGGTACGATCGAGTTGTAGATATCCATCAGGGTCACCTCCGGCGGTGCCATGGCCTTCATCAGAAACAGGTTATAGCCGAAGGGCGGCGTCATGTAGGCAATCTGGCAGGTGATCGTATAGAGCACGCCATACCAGATGGGATCGAAACCGAGATTGATCACCAGGGGGACATAAAGGGGGGCAACGATGATCAGCATGGCCGTATCGTCCAGAAACATGCCCATCAGGATATAGGAGAGCTGCATCATGACCAGCACGCCCCACGGGCTGAGTCCCCACCGGTCGAGAAACAGAGACTTGATCGCATGCACGGCACCGAGGCCATCGAAGACGGCACCGAAACAGAGTGCCGCCAGGATCACCCACATGAACATGCAGCTCACACTCAGCGTATTGCGCAGCGTGTTTTCCAGCACTTGCCGGTTAAAGCGGCCCCTGACCACGGCGGCAAGGGTCGTTGCGGCCGCTCCCGCCGCTGAACACTCGACCAGGCTGGTGATGCCCAGGAGGAACAGCCCCGTCATGGAAAAAATAATCACCAGCGGGATGACGCCCGCCCTGAGCAGGCGGAACTTCTCGCCCCAGCTGATCAGCCGCCGTTCTTCCAGAGGCAGTGCCGGCCCCAGCTGCGGGTTCAGTTTGCATCGAATCGTGATGTAGGCGATGAACAAGGCGGCCAGGAGGAGGCCGGGGAATACACCGGCCAGCCACAGACGGCCCACATTCTGTCTGGCGATCATTCCGTATAGAACCAGAACGACGCTGGGCGGAACCATGATGCCCAGCGAACTTCCCGCCTGGATGACGCCGGTGACCATGACCTTGTCATATTTGCGCTTGAGCATTTCCGGCATGGCGATACTCGCACCGATGGCCATGCCGGCGACACTCAGCCCGTTCATGGCCGCCACGGCGGTCATCAGACCGATCGTTCCGATGGCCAGCCCCCCGTCGAGGGGGCCCATCCAGACATGAAACATGCGGTAGAGATCGCTGGCGATGCCTGACTCCGAAAACATGTAGCCCATGTATATGAAAAGCGGCAGGGTGAGCAGCGGATACCAGTTCAACAACACGAAGCTCGCATTGAAGGGCATCTCTATGCCGCCATCTCCCCACAGGAGCAGGGCGAACAGGGCGGCGACACCCCCGATCGCCGCGAAGACGCGTTGGCCGGTGAGCAGCATGAGCAGCATGGAGGTGAATATCAGCAGGGCGATCAGTTCGTGGCTCATTGCATGGACTCCCCCCTGGCCGTTGCTAGGTCCTTGAAGAAAATGGCGATGGCCTGCAGCAGCATCAGCACGATGCCGATGGTCATGATGATTTTGATGGGAGCCAGGGGGGGTGCCCAGGAGGTATAATTGACCTGCCCGTATCGCAGGGCATATTCAAGGCTGGAAATGGCGCCATAGAGCAGAAGCACCAGGTAGAAGATCAGGACGACGGCGGTAATCATATCCATGATCGCCCTCGTCTTCGGCGACCAGCGTCCATAGAGGAGATCCATCCTGACATGTCCGTCGAGAATCATGGAGTAGCCACCGCCAAGCAGGTAATAAGCGGCCATGGTGAACTGCGCGATTTCGACGACCCATATGTGGGGCTGGTTGAAGAGCGTCCTGGAGATGGACTCGTAAAGCAACACACCCATCATGGCGAAGACCAGGTACTGGGAGAATTTGCCGACCGCCTTGCTCGTCGCGTCAATGGTGCGCACAAAGATGATGATTGCTTTGGGCATGATGACCCCTCTGCCTGGGTATGCTGTTTCAAACCACCGAATCCCGTCGAAAAGAAGCGGTGTGCGATGATACAAAAAGCGGCATACACGATCAGTCTGTGATTTTTTATCGGAGCGGAAAGGATCTGCTGGACGTCAGACGGGGTTTGAAGCAGCCGATCGTTCCTTTAAGTCCGAGTTATGGCAGCAGGATGTTAAAAAACCATTGCTCCGGGTCAGCCAGTGTTGACATTCAATTCAGTAGGCACATTTATCACATCTAAACGCCGATTTCACACGAAATTTCACTTTGTCTGGCCGTTCCTCACGATTTTAATCAACACCCCTTAAGCGCTCGGCCTTCCCTGCCCGGATCAGCGTTGAAGGCAGGGAAGGCGATCCGCTTGGCCATAAATTTAGGGTTGTCCCCCGGTTTCTTAATACCGGTAGGGAGGACCGGCGGCTTCCATGGTTTTGGCGTATTCCTTGAGGATGTTGACCACTTTGGCATTCCTGGGGCTCTTGGCGGCAATTTCGTCCCAGTATTTCAGGGCGGCATCTTCCACGACCTTCCATTCTTCTTTCGGGATGGAGGTGAGTTCCAGTTTGCCGCCCTTGGTGCGATAGTGCGCCTCCCCCCACCAGTACCAGTGCTGTCTGTAGTAGTGTGAACTGTCCATCGACAGCTTGAACAGCGTCTTGAGGTGTTCGGGCAGGGCCTCCCATTTTTTGGTGTTGGCAAAGTAAGAGCCCGCCCAGGCACCGGATATGGGATTGGTCAGATAGTATTTGGTGACATCCGCCCAGCCGACCGTATAATCCTCGGTGATGCCGGACCAGGCCACCCCGTCCAGTTCGCCGGTCTGAAGGGCCATCTGGACGTCTTCATAGGGAAGGGACATGGGGACGACGCCGAATTGCTGCATGAACTTGCCCCCGGTGGGGAACATGTACATTCTCAGCCCTTTAAAGTCTTCCATGTGGCGGATCGGCTTGCGGGTGGCAAAATTGCACGGGTCCCAGGCCCCGGCGCTCAGCCAGGTGACTTCCGGCACCTCCGCGTAGGCCTCCTCCCAGATTTTATCAAGCCCGTACCAGTTCCACAGAACGGGAACATCCAGCGAGTAGCGTGACGCAAATGGAAAATAGGCGGCAAATACAGATACGTCGACAGGTGCTGCGATCGAGTCGTCGTCGCTCTGAACGGCGTCAATCGTCCCCTTCGAGACGGCTCTGAACAGCTCGCCGTGGGGCACCAGCTGATCGGCATTGTACAACTCGATGACCATCTCTCCATTGGCCGCTTTATTAAACGCATCGATCGATGGTTTTATGACATGCTCGGCCAATGCCGGACCGGCATACGTCTGCATCCGCCACTTGATGGTCGTTTTCTTTGCCGCATGCACAAAGGGCGCGTTTATGGCTGTGGCTGCCACGGCCGCGGTTCCGACTCCTGCCTTTTTAATAAAATCGCGTCTTTTCATTCGGTCTGACTCCTTTCGTGGGGTTTGGGTTTACATCCGACCAAATTGATTGATGGAATAACCGGCTGATTGTTCGTAATGCCTTTCCAATTGAACTAGCACCATCAGCGCCACTACCTTCAAGCGCGAATGGTGGTCAGCGGAATCCGGAGTAAAGAAAATCAATAAAGCGCGTCTAGCCTGCAATCCGTCTGATCCATCGTCAAGGGCATTGGGCCCGCAGAGATAATTGAACGACGTGTTTTACCGTTGGCGCAAATGGCGCGCAACATGAAAATGGCTAACGATTGGTCGAATGCATCAGCTGACAGTGAACGATCCGTGCTCCCTGTGCATGGGTCGCCTTTAGCTGACTTAAAGTGTTCTGGCCCTTATGGCCTCGCCAAAAAGAGGTCGAGCCCGGGGGGAGGTAAGATGGTCCTGCATGTAAGGTCTGCGCTATGGATTGGGCCGCTGCCAATCACTGGTTAGGCTGTGCTGTTAGTGTTGGATGAAAGGATCAATAAAAAACACGCGTCGAACACCAGCGCGTGTCTATATTTATAAATTTAGCGGTTGTTCAAGTCAATGTCTTTTTGGCCAGCAATTCACGGGGGTGTCCTCAGACCACTCCTTTTTCCCGCAGTGCCTTGATTTCTGCCTTGCCATAGCCCAGCTCTGCGAGGATTTGGTCGGTGTTTTCTCCGAAGGCTGCCGGCGCCGTGCGCACCGCTCCCGGCGTTTCGCTCAGCTTCACCGGAACGCCCAACGCGGGTGTCGGCTGATCCGTTTGGGTCACCATTTCACGCACGTTGAACAGTGGATCCAGCATGGCTTCGGCAACGGTTCGGATCGGTGACACGCAGACATCCAGACCTTCGAATTCACGTTCCCATTCGCCAAGCGGCTTTTGCCTGAATATTTTTCGCATGCCGGCGATGATCTCCTCCCGACGGGTTTCATCGTACTGCAGCGACCCGTATTCAGGCTTTCCCAGGCGGCGGCACAGGTTCTGCCAGAAGTGGTTTTCCACCGCCCCCACGGAGAGGTAGCGGCCATCGGCTGTCTGGTAAGTGTTATAGCAGGCGTAGCGATGGGAGAGAAAGCCGTTCCCCCGGCGTTGCTCGGTGCCGAACAGGGCTTGGAAGAACTGCACCGTGGGCAGCAGGCCCAGCATGCCATCGGTCATGGAGATGTCGATATGCTGACCTGTTCCGGAGATTTGCCGGCGGTAAAGGGCCATGACGATGCCCAGGGCGCCGTTCATGCCGCCGCCCACCAGGTCCGCCACCGGGATGCCGGGAATGGTCGGCGGTCGGCCTTTTTCACCCATCAGGTCAAGCAGGCCCGATCGGCTCAGGTAGTTGACATCGTGGCCGGCGGCATGGCGCATGGTGCCGGTCTGGCCATAGCCGGTGATGGAGCAGTAGACGACTTTCGGGTTCACCCGGCACACGGCAGGGTAGTCCACACCCAGTCGGGTGACCACGCCCGGCCGGAATCCCTCCACCACCACGTCTGCATCTTTTACCAGCCGGAAAAAAATCTCAAGCCCGACCTCGGACTTCAGGTCAAGGGTCAGGTGGGATTTGTTGCGGTAGACGGGGAAGACGTGTTCACCACGGTCCCGATAACGCGGGTCCTCCACGGCGATGACCCGGGCGCCGTGGTCGGCCAGGATCATGGTGCAGTAGGGCCCCGGCAGCAGCCGGGACAGGTCGATGACGGTGATGCCCGACAGGGCGCCGGTTGGGTTCATAGCTGATTTTCCATTTCTAACTTATAAGCCCATGAACTTGGCGGCGATACCCTTCATGATTTCGTTGGTGCCGGCGAAGATCGACATCACCCGCACGTCCCGCCAGGCGCGCACGATGGGGCAGGACTCGGTGGTGCCGAAATCGCCCAGGATGCTCAGGGCCCGGTCCGCGGTCCGGTTGGCCAGGTCGGTGGTCCAGAATTTGGCCATGGCGGTCTCCACCACGATGTTCTTTTTCTCGATGTGGTCGGCTACCAGTTTGTCCACGAAGGTGCGGCCGACCTTCACGTCGGCGGTCATCTCGACCAGTTCGAACTGGACCGCCTGGGATGTTGACATCGGGCGGCCGCCGCGGTTCGTTTTGCGGCAAAAGTCCACGGTCCACGCCAGAATGCCTTCGGCCCCGCACACCGCCCCCACAGCACAGGTCAGGCGCTCCTGCTGGAGTTTTTCCATGAGCATGAGAAAGCCCATGCCCTTTTCCCCCAGCCGATGGCCCACGGGGATACGGCAGTTGCTGAAAAACAGCTCGGCGGTGTCCTGGCTGTGCCAGCCCATCTTGTCCAGCTTCCGTCCGCGGGTGAAACCCGGCGTGCCGTCTTCGATCACATAGAGGGACATCGCTTCGTACTTGTTTTCGACGGCCGGATCCTTGGCGGCGATCACCAGCAGGTCGCAGTTGATGCCGTTGGAGATGAAGGTCTTGGAGCCGTTGACAATCACGGTGTCGCCCTCCTCCACCGCCGTGGTCTTCATGCCGGCCAGGTCGCTGCCCGCGTCCGGTTCGGTCATGCCGATTGCCGTGATACACTCGCCGGAGACGCAGCGGGGAAGGTATCGCCGTTTCACCGCTTCACTGCCGTAGGTGTCGATGTAGGGAACCACCACGTCGCTGTGCAGACCCGCGGCCAGGCCTGTGTGGGCGGTGCGGGCGAGCTCTTCGGCCACGATCACCGAGTAGCGGAAGTCGCCGCCCAGGCCTCCGTACGTCGGCTCCACGGCCGGGCACAGGAAACCGCCTTGACCCATTTTACGCCATACGGATTTGGGGACGATTCGCTCCGCCTCCCACTGGTCGACATAGGGGGTGACTTCGGTTTCACAAAAAGTCCTCAGGCGCCGCCTGAAATCGTCCTGTTCCGGGGTATAGGTCAGAATTTCCATGGTTGGCCCTTAATCCCCATACCTGCCGATAATGGAGATGCTGCAGATGTTCTGGAAGGGGAATCCGCCCAGGTTGTGGGTGAGCCCGAAGCGTGGGTCCTCGAGCTGCCGCTCGCCGGCCCGGCCCAGCAGCTGCAGGTACATCTCATAGATCATGCGCAGGCCCGACGCACCGATGGGGTGGCCAAAGCACTTCAAGCCCCCGTCCACCTGGCAGGGCACGCCGCCATCCAGGTCGTAGAAGCCGTCCATCACATCGCGAACGGCATTGCCCCGGGCCGACATGTGCAGGTCCTCGTAGGTCACCAGTTCGGTGATGGAGAAGCAGTCGTGGACCTCCATCATGCTGATTTCTTCGCGGGGGTTGGTGATGCCCGCCTCCGCGTAGGCCTTTTTGCTGCACGTGGTGGTGGTCATGAAGTGGTCGCCGTCCCAGTCGTTATAGCCCATCTCCTCGCCGGAGCTCAGGGCCAGTTGCAGGGACTTGACCGAAACAATGTCCGCCTTGCCCAGGCTCCCGGCAATCTCCGGCGTGGTGACGATGGCGCAGGCCGATCCGTCGCTGACCCCGCAGCAGTCGAAGAGGCCTAAAGGGTGGGCGATGATGGGGGCGGCCATGACCTGCTCCTCGCTGATCTTTTTTCTCAGATGGGCCTTGGGGTTGAGCAGGCCGTTGGCGTGGCTTTTGACGGACACGTGGGCCATGGCCCGCTTCAGGTCGAGATCCTTGACCCGGTGCTTGGCCGCATAGGCGCTGGCCAGCTGGGCAAAAGCGCCCGGGGCCGTCAGGTTGGGCCACCACTGCCAGACCAGGCTGCCGGCGCTGGACCCGAAGTTGGGCAGTCCGCCGTAGCCGGTGTCCTTGAGCTTCTCCACGCCCAATGCCAGACAGATGTCGTAGGCCCCGGATGCCACGCCGTAAACCGCACCCCTGAAGGCCTCGGTGCCCGTTGCACAGTAGTTCTCCACGCGGGTCACCGGGATCATGGGCAGTCGCAGGGTGGTCGACAAGGGCAAGGCGGTCTTGCCTACGTTGATCTCTTCCAGGCACGATCCGAACCAGGCGGCATCGATCTCTTTTTTTTCGATACCCGCATCGGCCAGGCACGCTTCGAAGGCCTCCACCATCAGCTCCTCGGCGCCCATGTCCCAGCGCTCGCCGAAACGGGTGCAGCCCATGCCGATGATCGCCACTTTGTCCTTGATTCCGGTTGCCATGGTTCCTCCTTTATGGGACAGGGGTCATCAGGTCCATGAGGGCGGAAGTCAAGTCCGCAAGCGGTTTGGCGCCCTCCATGGCGTTGATGCGGTCCCAGTTCTCGTGGATCTGTTCGGGGGTGGGCGGGTGTTCCAGGTCGCCGATGGCGGCCCCCGGACCGGTCATGACGGCCGCCCGGTTCGCGTAGCCCATGCCCGTATTGAAGATGGTGCCGGTCTCGCTGCAGCGGTCACTGCACAGGTAGACCACCAGGGGCGCCACCAGTTCCGGCTTCATTTTCTGGAACATGTCGGGCGGCAGAATGTCTTCGGTGAGCCGCGAGGCGGCCAGGGGCGCCACGGTGTTGACCCGGATGTCATATTTGGCGCCCTCCAGTTTCAAGGTGTTCATCAAACCTACCAAGGCCATCTTGGCTGCCGAGTAGTTGGTCTGGCCGAAGTTGCCGTACAGGCCGGCCGCCGAGGTGGTCATGACGATGCGTCCGTAGCCTCTTTCCTTCATCACCGCAAAGGCCGGCCGGGTGACGTGGTAAGCGCCGTCCAGATGCACAGCCATGACGGCGTCCCAGGCGTCCGGTTCCATCTTGGTAAAGCTTTTGTCGCGCAGGATGCCGGCGTTGTTGACCAGGATGTCCAGGCTGCCGAAGGCGTCCAGTGCGCTCCTGACGATGTTCTCGCCCCCCTCGACGGTGGCCACGTTGTCGGTGCTGGCCACGGCCGTGCCGCCCATCCTTCTGATCGCTTCCACCACTAAATCCGCCGGAGAACGATCGCCGCTGCCCGCTCCGTCGCGGGCGCCGCCGAAGTCGTTGACCACCACACGAGCGCCCCGGCAGGCCAGCTCGAGGGCGTATGTGCGACCCAGCCCGCCGCCGGCACCGGTGACGACGGCGACCTGGCCGTCGAAGCGGATCTGGTTCATCCGTTCCCTGGCGCCGGGTACCGGTGTGGCTTTCCAGAAGTAGTTGACGAAGCCGCGATCCAGGTCCTGGCTGCGTTTGCGGAAAACCATGCGCATGGGCAGGCCCACCTTCAGGTCTTCCTTGGTACAGTCGGTGAAATCAGCCATGAACCGGCCGCCACCGTCGAACTGGATCATGCCGTAGCAGTGTGGCGGGTCCACGGAGACGGCCAGCAGGTCCGCGGTGAAGGTCTTGATCGTGGCCGGAACGTCGGCGAATTCGTAATCCTGCTGCGTCCGCAGCGCCCCGCACCCTGGGTTGACGCAGATGTCCATTTTGGGAAACTGGGCGGTGCCGCAAGCCTCGCAGCGTCCGCCCACCAGCCCCAACAGCATCTGCCGCCTGCGCCACAGGGCGGTCATGGCCGTCTGGGCGGGGGCTTCGGCGCGGATGCCCATTTCAGTCTGGATCAGATTTCGGAACGTGAGAAACTTCGGGTAATTGTCGATGGTCTTCTTGTTCTCCAGGCACCCTTTGACGCCGTTGCGGCCCTTCAGGTCGAGAATCGTTTCGGTAACCTTGAAATAAAGGGCGTTGCACCCCTGGCCGAAACCGGCCACCAGGATCCGGTCTCCGGGCGTGGCCGTCTCGAGGGCTTTCGTGAGCATGAGCAGGCTGTGGGCCGTCCCCGTCTCCCCGCATAGATCGTGCAGGTTGTCGGCCAGCTTGTCTTTGCCGGCCCCCAGCATCGCGGCGATGTTGCGGTGCTCGGCCTTGAAGAAGCAGGGAAACACCAGTTGGTCGACGTCGTCCATGGTGACACCCAGCTTCTCCATCAGTCCGTTGACGGCTTCGGGGATGATTTTGGCATAGCCTTCGTCGCGGGCCCAGCGCTCTTCCCACATGGTGTCATACTTGTTTCCGGCGCCCCGGTAGTGGTCGACGAAGTCATAGGATACCGAGTGGCTGCCCAGGAATTCGGCGATGACGTGTTCATCACCCACGCACAGGGCGGCGGCGCCGTCGCCGAACCACATTTCGTAAAAGTAGGCCGCTTTGGTTTCCCGGCGGTCGGCGGCGGCCACCAGGACCTGGCGACGCTCACCGCCTTTCACGGCGTCCAGGGCGGTAATCAGGGCGCCGGTCCCCGCCTTTTGGGAGGCGGTGAAATCCGCAGTGAGGATATCGCTTCTCAGATTCAGGGCCGTGGCCACGATGCCGGCATTTTGGCGGTCGGAAAAGGGCAGGGTGGTCGAAGCCAGATAGAGGCCGTCGACCTTAGATCGGTCCACACCCGTCAGGCAGTCCCTGGCGGCGGCCACGGCCATGGTCAGGCTGTCTTCGTCCCAGTTGCACATGGATCGCTCGCCCTGGGCCACCATGACGACAGCCGGGGCAAACCAGCCCATGCTCTGAAAAATGGACATCCGGTCCAGCCGGAGTCGGGGAATGTGGGCGCCGTAGGCAGTGATGCCAACCATATCTACTCCTTATTGGTCGATTCCGTAAAACGCTCGATATCTGCGTTACGCTTCCTCCCTCGTCACTGCGGCGTACCTAAGAGTACGCCTCATTCCTCGGGACTCGCAAGCCTTGATCTCGAACGTTTTACGAAATCGCCTGAGATGCATGTAAGTCACCCGTTTTTATTCAATTCAATTTAAACAATTTCTCGATCAGTTGGGATTTCATGATATCGCCTTCGATCTTCAGTTTGCCTGAGGTGTAAGCCTGCATGGGCGGCAGCTGGCCGTTCATCATTTCAAGGAAATCCGTGTCCGCCATTTTCAGGGTGCAGGTGGGGCTGTCGTGGATGCCGGCGGCCACCCTGCAGGAAGCGTTCTCGACGGCGCAGTGCCACTCCCCGGCGCCGGCGATGACATACTGGAAGACCACGTTCACATCGGCGGCCGCATCGGCCGCGAAGGCCCCGGGCATGGCGGCGAATACGGCCGAAACCGAAGAAAAACCTTGCGATTCAACCGCCGGTGAATTTGCCGCCGGTTCTTGGAAGGCCATCAGTAGGTCGCCCACCTGGGCATTTAGGTCGGGGTAGACCTTGCCGCCGGCCAGATCAGAGATGGCCTTCAGGTTGGCCATGACCGATTCGGGGGTGGGTATTTGATCGTCTTTGGCCAGTACCTTGCCCGGGCCGGTGACCACCGCCGCCCGGTTGAAGAAGCCCATGCCGGCGTTGTAGATGTTGCCACTGACCGGGCATCGGTCAGCGCACAGGTAGAGTACCAGGGGGGAGACGAATTCGGGTTTGGACCGGGCAACCAATTCCGGCGGCATCACGTCTTCGGTCAGTCTGGAGGCGGCGATGGGGGCCACCGTGTTGACCTTGATGCCGTATTTCTCCCCCTCCAGCTTCAAGGTGTTCATCAATCCCACCAGGCCCATCTTGGCCGCCGCGTAATTGGCCTGGCCGAAGTTGCCGTAGAGTCCGGCCGCCGAGGTGGTCATGACGATGCGACCGTAGCCCTTTTCCTTCATGACGGCAAATGCGGGCCGGGTGACGTTGTAAGCGCCCTTCAGATGGACGTCCAGCACGGCGTGCCAGGCTTCGGGCGCCATTTTTATAAAACTTTTGTCCCGCAGAATGCCGGCGTTGTTGATCAGAATATCCACGCTGCCGAATGCGTCGAGGGCGGCTTGGACGATGTTGGCGCCCCCGTCGACAGTGGACACGTTGTCATAGTTGGCCACGGCCTCACCGCCGGCAGCCCGGATCTCTTCGACGACGCGATCCGACGGTGAGGATGAGCCGTCCCCGGTCCCGTCCCGGCTGCCACCCCGGTCGTTGACCACCACCCGGGCACCCCGCCGGGCCAGCTCCAGGGCGTAGATCCGGCCCAGGCCTGCGCCGGCGCCGGTGACCACAGCCACCCGGTCGTCGAAGCGGATTTCATCCTTGGGGATGTCACCGTATTCGAATTCACCGTTGTCGATGACGGTCTGGCCGTTCTCGGCATTGACGGTTCGCCAGACCGCCTTGCCCGCGGCGGTTTTCCAGATCATGGTCTTGATGGGAACGCCCGGATAGAGGGTTTTTGAAAAACGGCAGGCCAGCCGGCGAACCCACTCGGGACGGCCCGGCACCAGGGAGGCGATCAGGGCCCGGCAGGCAAACCCGTGGGTGCACAGCCCGTGCATGATGGGCATGTCGAACCCGGACATCCTGGCGAATTCCGGATCCACGTGAAGGTGGAATATGTCTCCCGAAAGCCGGTAGAGCAGCGGCTGATCGGGCGAGGGCGACGCCGCCACCACGAAATCGGGCTCACGGTCGGGAAAGTTTACGGGGGGCTGGTGGCGGTCTTTGCCGCCGAAGCCACCGTCCAGGCGCCCGAAAATGGTGATGGTGCTGGTGAAGAGTTTTTTCCCGTTGGCCAGGGCGCTATCACTTTGGGCCACGACCAGCGCGCCCTTGTCCGCCCCCTTGTCGTAGTGGTCCACGATCCTGCCCGTTGTGACTAATGTTCCTTGGGTAGGGATGGGGTTGTGGAAGATCAATTCCTGCTCCCCGTGGAGGACACCCGCCAGGTTTATGCCGGAAGCGGTGGCCGCCTTGAAGAAAAAATCGAAGATCATGGCGATGGCGAAGCTGGGGATGACTTTCAGGTTTTTTTCATAGCAGTAGTCAAGTTCGGAAAACCCCGCACCGACCCCCAGCGCGTATAGGACCGCATCCTTCCAGGTGTAGTCCCGCTTCATTGGGCCGATGGGTTTACCGATGGCATCCATGTTCAGCGCCATGGTGGTCCCTCCTTGAATAGATAGGTGAGTGTAACAGTCACTGGTGGCCAGTGATTGGATCCGTCAGGTTTTTTACAGTCTGTTAATGGCCCGTGTGGCAATGAGCGTCGCCGCTCATTGTTTTACCGGTTTTCGGGTCTTTTTGATCCATTATCGCCCGATCTGGCCGTAAATGCTGGAATCAGCAGAAACTTAAGCGTTTCTTTGACCACATCCAAGTAAGCGGTCTTGTCCACGCCCAGGATGGGGCGGAAGAAACTCTCGCCGGAAATAAAGTTGAGCACGGCGTTCCACAGGGCCATGATGCGCGCCTTGGCCTGGGGGGTTACATGCTGCTTATCGATGGCCAGGCCCATGGCGATGGCAATGTTGGCGATGTGGCCGGCCACCTTTTCGTCCAGGCTGACTTCTGTTTTTGATTTGCTGAAATAGCCCAGCAGCAGCAGGTTCGACACGTTGGGGGTGTCGTGAAGGTAGTCGCACATGACATCGATGGCGATGTCAAGGCGATCGGCCAGGCTTCTGCCCCTGGCCTGTCGCTCGATGATCTTGAACTGCGCTTCGATTCCCTCGTTGAGATCGGTGATCACCGCCTCGTACAGGTCGGCCTTCTCTCCCCAGTGATAATACAAGGTGGAGATGTCGATGCCCACCGCCTTGGCGATCATGCGGGTAGTGGTGCCCTGGAATCCATACTCGCCAAACAGCCGGCGGGCGGCAGACAATATCCTGGCCTTGTTGGAGTCCGGGTTTTTTCTGGCTTTTTCGAGGGGGGATGGCATGGGACGATCAGGCTCCCGGGCATTTGGAAGCGTCCAAAAATGGGTCCCCAGCTAATGTTTCCATCATTTGATGGATTATTAAGCAAGGCCCCATGAAATGTCAACGACTTATTCCTATGAAAAATGAAACTTGACGGTGAAGTGCTTTACTTTTCTGCCAAGGGACTTATAATGCAGCCATCTTAAATCGATGAAGGAGAGATACATGATCGACCAAATCGACCTCCCCAAGGATCTGATGGGTTCTTTCAAGCGTGTTTCGCGGCGGATTCCTGTGGATTTGAGAAAAGATGAAACGCTGATTAAAACGATGGTGGACTACCTTCAACTGGGTGGAGAGAAACTCGCCCGCCAGGCGGTTGAAGCCGCCAAACAGACCTATGAACTGGAAGTGGCGCAAAGAAGAAAAAAGGCCCGGGAAGAGGCGCTTCTTCGCGCTGCCGAGGCACGGCTGGCCGCAACCGATGAAGCCTCCGGTAAAAAAACGGATGACTTCGATGACGATGACGATGACGGCGACGATGACAATGATGACGACAACGGTATATAAGCGTTTTGACCCTCAGCCGTAGCCTTTAACCCATGGGGCATCATTTTTTCAGGTCGCCGATGGTCACCATATTCGATTCCCTCAGCCAGGAACAGGCGAATGCCTTCAGCCTGGTCCTGAATTCGTCAGGAATTGGCAATCGGGTGACCCGCTCAAACGATGGGTTCCGCATCGATGTACCGAAACCCTATGCCGAAGCCGCCCGGGACGTCATTCATCGTTATCAGACTGAAAACCCGAATGCCGAAGCGGATCGTTCGGTCTCCCAAAGCCACCCGGCACACAAAAACCTTTCCGGCATCACTGTAGCGCTTCTGCTGCTTTCCATCCACCTGGCCGTCTCGGCCAGTTCCGCGCCTGAGGATTATATTGCCGTTTTCGGTGCCCATGCCAACCGCATTTTGGACGGCGAGATGTACCGGTGTACCACTGCGCTCCTGTTGCACGCCGATGCCGCGCATATTGCCGGAAACATGGCTGGGATGGTGATTTTCGGAGGTGCCGTATGTGTGGTTACCGGTTCTGGTGCCGGGTGGCTGATGATACTGGCCAGCGGTATTTTCGGCAACCTGATGAACGCGTTGGCGTATGAAACCGGGCACCTGTCCGTGGGTGCATCGACAGCTGTTTTCGGTGCAGTGGGCATCCTGTGTGCGTTTCAGGCGGTGAACACGGCACGAACGGGTAGGGGGTGGAAACGAACGGCCCTGGTTTTTGCGAGCGGTCTGGCACTGCTGGCGTTCCTGGGAACCAGTGCCCGGAGCGACGTGGGGGCTCACCTGTTCGGGTTTTTATGCGGTGTGCTGATGGGGGGCGCCTATCGGTTGTGGATGGGGAAACCGCTCGGAATGAAAGGTCAGGTGCTTTGCATCATTGCGACCGCAGCTGCCATACTATTGTCCTGGATTCGGGGGGTGATGAACTAGCATCCAACCAGAAATAGCATCTTGGGAGCCCGTATCTGCGTTCTCGTTATCTTTCGGGGCTACAGCGGGTATGGGGTGAGGCTTTCAACGCCTGATTCGGTGACCATCAGCGTTTGCTCAAACTGGGCCGAAAGGGATCCGTCCTTGGTAACCGCCGTCCACCCGTCGTCAAGGACGATGAGTTCTTTCTTGCCCAGGTTAATCATCGGTTCGATGGTGAATACCATGCCCGGCACCAGCCGCACGCCTGACCCGGGTTTGCCGTAATGGGGGATCTGGGGGGCTTCGTGAAAATCGACCCCCACGCCATGGCCGACAAACTCGCGGACCACCGAGCACCCTTGCCCCTCTGCGTAAGACTGGATCGCATGTCCGATGTCGCCGACGGTGTTGCCCGGCATTACCACGGCCATGCCTTCGGCCAGGCATTGCCGGGAGACATTGACGATCTTTTGGGCATCTGCACCGGGGGTTCCCACAAAAAAGGTCTTGCTGGCGTCGGCGTAATAGCTGTTCAATATGGATGTGACATCCACATTGACGATATCGCCATCCTTGAACGGTCGATTCCCGGGAATTCCATGGCAGATCACTTCGTTGATGCTGACACACACACTTTTGGGGAAGCCCCGATAATTCAACGGCGCGGGAACCGCGCCGTGCCGGACGGTAAAATCGTGAACCATCGCATTGATTTCATCGGTGGTTACGCCCGGCCGGATGTGGGGCGCCACCAGATCCAGGGTTTCGATAACCAATTGGCCGGCCCGCCGTATACCTTCGATCTGTTCAGGCGTTTTGATTCGGATCCGGTGCCTTTTTGCGTATTGCAGCTCCGATTGCCGCGTCGATGAGGACTTGTTGAGACAGCATTGCTTGTATTTTTTCCCGCTGCCACAGGGGCAAGGAGCGTTTCGGCTGATTTTTCCGGTGTCACTTCTATTCTTCACGACTGGGTGCCTCTTGTTTTCCGCCGCCGGCGGGATTTATGGATTGGCGCCATTTCGTATGAATATGTATCGGAATCGATCTGTGGCTGTCAAACCATAATGTCGATAAAAAAGGCGGCCGAATTGGCCGCCTTTTTCAATGAAGAGGAGCGGAGAGGAGTCAAGCGCACCCGTTTCTTTGCGCTTGATTATCATATCGGCCGTGGTGATAAATACTTGAGGTTTTTTTTGGGTCGGCTGCGTTTGCCTGTTTGAGAACCGGTGACGCTTGTGGTATGAACCGCCAAGGCGCTGATTTGCCCGGCTGCCTGTGACTGGAGCCCGGGCTAACCGAAGCAATAAACCCTTGCGGCAAAACGGTATAGCCATGCAGAAGTTTATCGCCGTAAAACCAGTTTGCCCGTGACAGGAGGCGGATGATGGCCAAGTCGGACAGTGAATGGGATCAACGCGTTTTGTGCAGTGATGGCAACTGCATCGGCATTATCGGTGCCGACGGCCGTTGCCGGGAGTGCGGCACGCCCTATGACGGCGACGTGCCTTCGCCTGCGGTTGAGACCCATACGGATGAAGAGGGTGTGGACGACGCACCTGCGGAGCAGCGGATGACCGTGGAAGACGCGCCTGCCGATGATTATCCGGCGGTCGGTTCAGATGGGTCCGTTGAATCCTGGGAAAATCGAACCCTGTGTGCCGATGAAAGCTGCATCGGCATTATCGGACCCGACGGTCACTGCAAAGAATGCGGGAAACCATACTGAAATTACTCCCAGCGGTTTCCCCCTTTATGCTTCAGATCGATATATTGGACCGTTCCCCGTTCGCTGATAAATGACGTGAGCAGCCAACTGACGGCACTGATGAAAAGTGCGCCCAGCAGGGCAGAGCCAAATCCATCCACATCGAAACCGCGGATGACGCCGGATGCCATCATCAACAGGATGGCATTGATGGCAAAGGTAAACAGTCCCAAGGTAAGAATGTTCAGGGGGAGGGTCAGCAGCAACAGGATGGGGCGAAAGAAGGCATTTAAAACCCCCAGTACAGCGGCGGCCAGGACGGCTGAAGGAAATCCGGACACACGGATGCCATCGATCATATACGCTGCCAAGAAGATGGCAACCGTCAAAAACAGCCACCTGATGACGATGCCTTTCATGGCATTACTTTCATTAAGGGGATCGGCATGTCGAAAACAACGGCTATCAGTTGATCTTGTCGCGCAATTTTCCTGAACATTTAAAGGTGACCACCCGTCGCTCGTCCAGCATCATTTCATCACCCGTAGCCGGATTTCTGCCCTTGCGCTGCTTTTTTTCCTTTACGCAAAATTTCCCGAAGCCGCTGACCAGAACGTTTTCTCCGGAAGACAGGGAAGCTTTGATGATCTCGAGAAGGGTCTCAACGGTCTCGGTCGCTTTGATTTTGGTGAGTCCGGTTTGATCTTGAATGTTTTCTACAATCTGCGCTTTTGTCAGACTCATGCTGCTTGCTCCCCTCTAATTTTTTGTTGCCCATTCCCGGTTCGAGTCAATTGATGCTGCTTCCGGCAGCGGCTGTTGATCGCTAACCATTTAAATTGTAAATGATAATCGCTGTTCTCAGAGTTAACTTGATGTCAGGAGTTCGCCCATTTGTCAAGAAAATATAGAAAATTAAGTACTTGTAGCTGAATGGACCCATGATGCAATTCTGTGGAAAATAACTTAACTATATGAAAAGATTAAAATAAGTTATAATGGAAGAAAAAAATGGCACGGCATTGTAACCTTTGAGCCGCTTGATCGTTAAATAGAAGTGGAATCTTACGACACGTTTTACACGCAAAACAGAGGCCGGGTGTTCGCCTACCTGCTCCGCCTGACCGGGAATTACCATCTTTCCAGCGATCTTACCCAGGAAAGCTTCACCCGATATCTTTCCCGATATGGCCGTAGCGGCAACAATGGTGCACTGCTGTACACCATTGCCAGAAATGCCGCCCTGGATGCCATGCGCAAACGCCGGGAGGAACCCTTACGGGGAGATGGCGAGGTGTCTCCGGAAGGTGATCCGGAACGCCAACTCATCCAGAAACAGGCGTATTACCGGACGATCGCCGCCATCCAGCAACTCAACCCGACCGACCGGGAACTGATTGCGCTGCTGGCGACCGAAAAATTTTCATACCGGGCGATCGCCAAACTGCTCGACATCAGCGAGACCAACGTGAAGGTCAAGGTTCACCGGGCCCGCCTCAGGTTGAAAGCGATCCTTAACGATGGAGGCCATTGATGGATTATCTCTCCAGCATGTACATCGACAACGAGATGGACCTGGACGAAAAGAAACAGTTCGTCGAAAAAGTCCGGTCCGATCAAGCCTTCTGCACGCAAACCCTGGAGCTGCTGGCTCAGGAACAGCTGGTTCGCGAGCCGCCGGACATGCGTGATCTGACAGCGGAACAAAGATGGCGGCCACCGGTCTGGGACGTCCTGAAACGCTTTTTCAGGCCCCTGGGATTTGCCACGGCCGGGTTCACCGCCGCCGTGCTGATCTTCCTCGGCGTTTTCCAGGCTCCGGTTCCGCCATTGTGCAGCAATCGGTTTGTCCTGTATGAGCCCGCCGCCGGCCGGGTTGAGCTGGCCGGGTCGTTCACCGGGTGGCAGCGGATTTCCATGCAGCGGATCGGCAGCAGCGGATACTGGGAAGTCAATCTTCAGCTTCCTGCCGGAGAGCACCGATTCGCCTACATCCTGGACGGCGACCGCCGCATATCCGACCCCACCCTGCCTGCCAGCGAAAAGGATGACTTCGGCGGGAAGAACTCCATTTTGAGTGTGGAGGAACGCATATGACACGCCTGCTGCTGATTGCCGCGTTTATTGGTTTTGACTGCGGGCTGTGCCACCCATTACTACCAGGTTCAAGATGACATGCTGGTCCTTTACCTGGACAAACCGGACGCGCAGCAGGTGATACTGTCCTGCAGCCTGGATGGCTTTGAGCCCCATGAGGCCCGGCGGGTGGATGGTCGATGGGTGGTGTCCCTGCCGTCGGGTGACCCGTTCCGATACTACTACGTGCTGGACGGGAAGATGTTCCTTCCCCCCTGCCAGATGAAAGAAAACGACGATTTTGGCTCTGCGAACTGCATTTTCGATCCGCATTTGTAACCTTTCCCGTTTGACTTCGTTATACAGACAAAAGATCACGTTTAATCCACAAGGAGGGGTTATGAAGAAAATTTGTCTAATCATTGCGATTTTGTTTTGCCTGACATCGCTGGTGTCTGCAGACGAATCTGATGGCCTGTCCCAGCAGGCCAAGGAAAGCGTTGAGCAGCAGACCCGCGCGATGAGCGCGCTGGGCATACCCGAAGCCCAGGCCCAGAAGATGCTGACCCAGATGGTCCGAAATCGATTTCAGAAACAAAACATCGTGCGCGCCCAGCAGACGGTGATGGCCGCCGCCAAGGCGGGGCTTCCCCCCGAACCGGTGATGAGCAAGGCCATGGAAGGCATGGCCAAGCAGGCCAAGGAACAGCAGGTCATCGCGGCCATGGAGACCGTGCGCAGCCGATACGCAAATGCCAACCGGCTGGCCAAATCCCTGTCCGACGATAAAAAAAGTGTCGACACCATGACCAAGGCCGTTGCCGACAGCCTGGCCGCGGGAATGAAGACCGAGGACATGGAGGCGGTGATGGCCCAATTGCAGGTCCGGGTCCAGAGCCGTCAACAGACGCGAAACAAGGCGGAGGACGTTGAGTTGGCCATTCAGACCATGCAGACCACCCGCACCATGGCGAGGTTGGGTGTTCACTCTTCCGATGTGTCCGACACCCTCTGCCAGGCCCTGCAGAATCGATACACCCACCAGGAAATGAATCAACTGCGACACCAGATCGCCAAACAGGCCCATCAGGCGTCGGCCCAGCAGATTGCCAGTCGACATGCCGGATCCATCGGCAAAGGCGGCAATATGGGTCCGGGTAATTCAAGCGCAGGCGGTTCGGGCAGCGGTGGCGGCGGATCGGGCAGCGGTGGCGGCGGTTCGGGCAGCGGCGGCGGCGGATCGGGCAGCGGCGGCGGCGGATCGGGCAGCGGCGGCGGCGGATCGGGCGGCAGTGGCGGCGGATCGGGCGGTGGTGGCGGTGGCTCGGGCGGTGGTGGCGGTGGTTCCAAATAGTAAGAAAGCGTAATTTATAGCCCCCTTTTCCCGGTGGTTGTGGCCTCTGACAGAACGACTGTCAGAGGGAAAGGAAGTTATCCGTAAGCCAGTTCGGTGCATATCCATTTCATTCCGGTTTGTTGATTCAGGGGTTTTTTTCATGCAACCCGCGATGAGGGTTCGATAAAACTGCAATCTTCCACCAAGGCAGTACCCATGGCTTCCCAATATGCCAACAAAGAGGACAACGGCGGCCGGCGCACTTCGATAAATCGCAGGCAGTTTAACTATGCGGCGCATATTCCGGAAAGAAGGATTGCTTCAGACAGGCGTGGTCGAAAAGACAGAAGATTCCTCCGCCAACAGTCTCAAAGCAGGCAACCGTCACAATACGGGTATTCCGACCGCGTCATCATTTTTCCTGCCTATAGGACCAGGGAGTAAGGGCGGTGCGATGCCAGCATGCTGACACCACACCGCCTTCCGGTCGCCAGTTCATATTGTTAGAACACATCTCAAAAACAGTCCAAGTGCCCATGACGGCGTTATGAAACGGCTCAACCTGTTCACATACCACTTGTAGGCTGCGCTTTTTCGCCGCTGCATGCCTTGCCCTGAACCCTGATCCTTATTTTTTGAGATACCGTTATAGTGGTCGCCCTTATCACAAAGATGATGGACTTTCCTGTTTCGGGTAAAGGCCATGTCTTTTGAAAACCCCAATATGATCGAGGAGATCACCATGAAAACCGTTTATTATTTACTCTCTGTTGGTCTGCTGTTGGCGACTGTATCGGCCTTTGCCCACCATGCCGCCGAGGGAATCGTCGATGCGGAGATCTATGCCATGATCGACGGCATGGTGGCGGACACACCCCACGCCGAACTGGATTTCGACGATTCACAATCGGGAATGATTGAGACAACCATCATCACCCGAACGGCCAGATCCCTTGAGAGCATGATGTCGGACGGTTTGCTGACCAATGTTTCTCTGCTCGATGGTGATGTCGCCGTCAGTATAGAATTCGATGATCGCGGCGGTGCCACCCTGACGGTGACGCAGATCCTCGAATAACCGGCTTGCAATGTCATCCGATCGGCGCAGCCGTGCGATTAAAATATAAATCTGGCCGCTTTTCCCCAATAGTCTGCCGAACATTGAAATCAGTCGTCGTTCGTTCGATTCGTTGTGTCGAAAATGACAACAGGTTGCGCGATCGTTCACCGTGGGTTAGATCGGTGGTCACAGCACCAGGTCCTTGACGAAGGCGGAGAGCTGGTTCAGGTTGCGGCAGGGCCAAACCTCATTGCAGATGACTTGATAGGTTCGCATTTCGCTGTCTCCCGAATACCAGAACTGTTCCGTTTCCGGGTTGAGCCAGACCAGGCGGCGGCAGCGCTCGCGGATCTCCTCCAATATCCGGCCTTCGGGGTTGGCGTAGTTGGATCGGCCGTCGCCGATGACGATGACCGTGGTCTTCTTGTTGACGGCATCCATGTGATGCCGGCGAAACCGGCGCAGGGTCAACCCGTAATCCGTGGATGCGCCGTAATCGATGCCGGCCTCGGTGAGCACTTTTTCAATGGCCCGGTCAACGCCGTGGTTTTCGAAGAACCGGGTCACCTCGGCCACCTCGGCCACGAAGACGAAGCTCCTCACGCGGTCGAAGCACGCCTGCAGCGAATAGAGGATGTTGAGCATGAACCGGGCCGACGACCAGACCGATCCGGAAATGTCGCACAACACCACGAGCCGCGCTTTGCGCGGGGGCTTTTTTTTAAAGATGATCTCCACCGGCACCCCTTGATAGCGGGCGGCACGGCGCAGGGTTTTTTTCACATCCAGTATGCCCCGGCGCCTGGCGGCATCGCGCAGGCCCACCGTATCCTTGAGCTTTCTCACCAGTCTGGTGATGGCCTCGCGCAGCCGGATGGCCTCGGACGGAGAGAGGGCGTTGAAGGCAAGATTCCCCAGCGTTTTCCTACGGCTGTCACTGGTCATATCCTTTCGGATGGTGGGCGGTCCCGTGACCTCTTCACGGGTGAGCAGGTCGCGGGCGACCGCGATTCGCCGTTTCAGATGTTGCTGGACCTGCCGGCGGGTTTCCCAGTGAATCTCATCCCGATGATCGGTCAAAAACCGGTCCGCCAGTTCGGCTGCGCGGTCCAGGGCGCGAAGCACCGGAAACCGGCGCACCAGACCGCCCAGGTTGCTTCCCGGGCCCTGGCGCCGGCTGTCACCTTCGGTCTGGATCTCCCGGAGCAGCTGCAGATAAGGCGCCGGCTCACCGGCAATGAAGTCGGCAATTGCCGCCAGTTCGGGATGGTCGCCGGCAACCGCCTTGAGGCGCTCTCGAATGGCGTCTCGATGCGCCCTCAGGGATCCGGCCTCGGCCGCGTCTGCATCGACCTGCAGGTCATGAAAAAAGAGATGGTACAGGTGGTCGAACCGGCGCTGTTCCCGGCGGCTTTTGGCGAAATTGGCCCGCAGGACGGCGTATACCTGTTTTTCGTCGAGCAGGTCCACCAGGCGGATCTGGGCCAGGCAATCCATCACTTCAGCGGTGGAGACCCGCGACTCGGCGGCCCGGGCACAGGTAACGAATTGTAGAATCAAGTTTACCATTGGACCCTCCCCGCGGCAAACCGCGGGCTGGGTCCACCGTAAGGATGATAATCGATTTTCAGTCCACTCGCTAACCCCGCCGCAAGCGACGGGGAATCCGCTCGCTATCGCGGTTCAACTGAAATTGGCGATCTGCTTGGCCTGGTCCAGAACCTGGCGGGCGTCCTCTCTGTGCTTGCAGATGACGTTCAGCGTGTCGGCCACCGCCCGGGGGGAGAGGGTTTCCACCTGCAGGGCAACCAGGGCGTGCGCCCAGTCCAGGGTTTCAGAAATGCTGGGGATTTTCTTGAGATCCAGCCGGCGGATCCGGGTCATGGCATCCACCACCTGGCGGGCCAGGGCGTCGGCAATGGCGGGTATTTTCCTGCGCACGATGGCCAACTCCGTCGGCGCATCCGGGTAGTCGATATACAGGTGCAGGCAACGTCGCTTGAGCGCGTCGCTCATGTCCCGGTAGCTGTTGGAGGTGAGAACCACGAAGGGAATATGGACGGCCTTCAGGGTGCCCAGTTCGGGAATGGTGACCTGATGGTCGCTGAGCACCTCCAGCAGAAAGGCCTCGAACTCCGGATCGGATTTGTCGACCTCGTCGACCAGCAGTACCACCGGTTCATCGGACCGGATGGCTTTCAGCAGGGGGCGGGGCAGCATGAACCGCTCGGAGAAAAATGCGTCCTCCTGGCCGGCGATGCGGTCCACCGCGTCGGGGAGGCTGGCTGCGCCGGACACCACGTCGCCGATTTTGTCTTTGACCATCTGGGTATAGAGCAGCTGTTTGGCGTATTCCCATTCATATAGGGCCTTGGCTTCATCCAAGCCCTCGTAGCACTGGAGGCGAATCATCTCCCGGTCGAGGCTTCGGGATACGGCCTTGGCCAGTTCGGTCTTTCCCACCCCTGCAGGCCCTTCCACCAGAATTGGTTTTTGGGTGCGGGCGGCCAGAAAAACGACCGTGGCTATTTCACGGGTGCAGATGTAGCCGGCCGTTTCCAGCATGGTGCGGGTGTCGGCGACACTGGGAAATGACATGGTTTGCCTGCTCCTTGTTCAATCGTCGGCAGCCGCGGGCCAGCACCCGCGACATCCGGGTCACTGATCTGCCCTGGGCGGTTGCGGGTGTCAGGACGAGGCCGCCGGGCGCCTTTTAACCTTATAGATCACGTCAACGCGGTTTCTGACGCCATTTTCCAGCTTCAGCGACGAGGGTTGAAGCACGAGACTCACCGTTGCGGTGCCGCCGGTGGCGATGCTTTCGAGGGGGATTTTTTCGGTATATATGGTCTGAATGCCTCTGAGCATCAGGCTGCCGCCCACCACCTTGACGCTATCCGGGACCAGGCGGACATCTTCCATGATCAGTCCCTTGGCCAGTTTGCCGGTCCAGGTCACCTGAACGGGAAGGGTTTTTTCAACCGGCAGATCCAGAGTGACCTCCAGCGTCTGGGGGTCCACCTTTTTGAGCTGAATTCCCGGTGGCAGGGCGATGCTGTCCCGGGCGATGGGTACCTGATTGCTTCCGGCTACCGCGTTGGCCAGGCTGAGCTTGACTTTCACCTGGTCGGGACGCACGGATTTGATCAGCGTCCCTGAGCCGCTGAGCTGGAGCCTGACGCTGCTGGCCGATGCGGCAAAAATCTCCATCCTGGGGTCCCGGTTCATGAATTCGACGGGAACCTCCAGGGTCACCAGGGTCTCGAAACCGCGGGCAAAACTGAACCAGATGCCCGTGATGCTGGCCAGACAGATCATGGCGGCGATACCCAGCTCCACCGTGTGTCGTTTCAGGCCGTTGGTGGTGGCCACCTCGCCGGTGTGTTCGCGCAACACCGTGCCGAGTTCGATATTATCGTTGATGTGGATGATCGATTCATTCTTGAACACCGTGACCTGGCCGCGCTCTTCGGAAACCACGACCACCACGGCATCGGTCTGCTCGGTCAGTCCGGCGGCCGCGCGGTGCCGGGTGCCGAAGTAGGCGGGCAGATCGGTTCTTTTGGAGAGGGGCAGAATGGTGGCGACTTCGACGATTCGGTCTCCGTGAACGATCGTGGCACCGTCGTGCACCGGTGCGCCATGCCAGAAAATGCTGAGCAGCATTTCCCGAGAGAGCCTGCCCTGCCAGGGGATGCCGCTCTGCACCACCGTGTCGATGCTTATTTTCAGCGGCAGGACGATCAGTGCGCCCAGCTTACGGCGAGCCAGATCGTAGACGCTCTCCACGATAATGTCCACCGGGGTCCGCACCTGAGGCTGGGGGAAGCCCCAGAAAAATGATTTGAAATCGCGGGTTTGCAGCACGCCGGCAATTTCGTTGCGAAATACGATGATGACGATCAGGGCGGCCGCGGCGATGATGCCCTGCATGGCCCAGCTGGTGACGATCAGGCCCATGTTGACCGCCAGGCGCTCGATCATCCAGAGCATGGCAATAGCCATGATCATCCGGATCACATTGGTGCCGCGGAAAAGGACGTAAAGCCTGAAGAGGATATAGCTGTTGAGCAGGATGTCAACGATGTCCTGCCAGCGCAGCCCGGTGTTAAATGGAGCCAACGGGTCCATGGGGGTCAATCCGTTATGCTGAAGCGCAAGGTGCGCATGAGTTTGTCGTTTTCATCGGTCACCTCGACCCGCCATGGCCCCTTGTCCGATTCCCTGAGCTGCACGCTGGTGAACGAAGACCAGCGGGGCGGGTTGATGGTCAACCGTTTTTCGGTGACCAGGCTGTCATTCTGATACCATTTATGGTGAATGTAGGTTTTTTCGGGAACCGGATCGAATTCCGTAAAGCACGACACCCGTCCCAGGTCTATGGAAAAAACGACGGCCGGTTGGGCCGGTGCGTATTCCTGAATGGCCTCGCACATGACCGCTCTGACCAGCGTCAGTTTGGCCGGCGCCTTTGTGTCTTGGCCCCATACGGCCTTCGGCGGGGCAATTACCATGGCTATGAAAATGATCCAGCCTATTTTGCGGATTACAGTTTTCATGGGCTCCACAGTAGCGCAATCACTTTTTTTTTCAAGAAGAAAACAAAATCAGCCGCAGATTGAACGACAACCCCCATCCGACCCGTCAAGCAGATGCGACGGACCAACTGTCGTGAGAAAACCTTTAGGTGCCGTCGACGGGAAATGACTCAATAACGGACGGCTATCAGTTGTGGTGATGCTGAAGAAAGTGGATCCGGAACAGGAGAGGCGGGCCTGGTTTTATATGGGCTCTCTTTTGCGGAGCAGATCGGCCAGAGACCGCTGGATCAGTATCTGCTGAATAGACTCCTTATCGCGCATTTTTCGAAGGGTCTCTGCATCCACCAACCACCCGAAACACAGATCATCGAAAAAGACGATTTCCTTTTTTTCCTCCATGGCCAGCGCTCCTTTGAATGGTTTCAGCGAGTCGGTGCATGTGCACGATGGGCGAATTGTCTTTCGTTTCGCGACCATTGTGGTTCGCTGATTCTGGTATCGCCGGTTTTCGGGTTTCCTTTAGAAAAGAATGATGCGCTAATTTATAGCAAGGGTGGTGATCTCGGAAGGAGGGGGCCGGGCTCAGAGACCCGGTTGGATGCGGCAGCGGTCAATGCCGGCATGATGGCACTGACGATGGTCTCGATGTCGTCGTCAATCTGTTGATACTGAATATCGTCGACGTCCAGGTAGATCCGTTTTTCATGGGGATAAATATCGTTCTCAGGATCGATATGAATGGCGCGATAGACATTTTTACCTAATAAAATCAATGTAAAATCTGCTTTCGGACACACATCTTCAATGACCCGGCCGGCGTTTCCCGGGTGGATGGCCATTGGCCTTCCCGGCGTGAAAAAAACAGGGAGTGGTTCAATCCGCGCGCTCGGGTCTGCGGCCAGGCGTTTTCTGGCCAGCCCGTCCAATATGGCCTTCTTGAGATGATCCACGATGGTCTGATAGTCGCGGGAGGGGGTCACCGCTCCGGCCGGGCCGGGTGATGCATCGAACATCGGATTCATGGACGGCAGAATGGCGATGGTCACCGGTGATGGGTGAAGCGGTTTGCCCGCTGGGCATGCCCAGCGGCGGTAATTGGCGGACTGGTCAGCCGACAAGGTGAAGGCGTCCTGCTCGACCACACCGATTCTGCGCAAGGTGCTGACCAGAAACGGATGCTCCATATACCGTAAAAAGGCCGGTTCCGATTGAAATACCGCCTTGAGGAAGCTGAATTCCATGTCGGTGAGGTTCATGGCGGCCAGTTCTGCCTCCCGGGGACCACGACTTCCCGGGGCAAACAGCCCTTTGCCGCGGATCATGGCTGCCAGGCCGACCTTCTCGCCCAGGTAGAGTTTGTGAACCAGAAACAAGCGGGTGGCCATGAGTTCCGCACAGGGGTAGAGGCTGTCGTTTTCTCTTTTCCCCTTGAAGAGGTTCAGACGGCGGTCATAGTGATACAGCACCTCGGAAAGGCCCAATATGTTTGTGTCCAGCACCATCAGTTCCGCACGCAGGGGCACCGGACCATACATGCGTTTGGAAACCAGGTCGAAATCCAGGGGAAGATTGAGCCCCCGGGTGGCCCAGGCCGAGCGTTCTGCCGGGTTGCCCGCCCGACCCAGCACCACTTCCATGAGATAAGCCATCGTGTCACCGGCGATCTGTTCGGCATCGGTCAATGGCGCCGTCTGGAGCGGCGGGGGCCCAAACCGGTAGTGGGCCAACGGACTACAGGCGGCGATGATCAGGGCGCTGATGACCGGCAAAAGCACCGGCGGCTTGAAAAGACGGGGCATCATCCGGTCGCGCACGCCTCCAGCAGGACAACGGCCCGCGAATGTCTGCCGTCGCATTTGAGAACCAGGGGCTGCTGCAGCCGAACATGGCACAGATGTGGGTTGGACAGTTTGCTCGACAAGGCCTGCAGCGTGTCCCAACGAATGAAATCGCCGGTTCCTTCGGAGACGGTCAGATAGGGGATCCCGTTGGCGGTGATGTGTTGAAAAAAGTGTGAGCCGTGGGATGGGTCGGCTTTCAGCCTGTCGTTACGAATTTCCACTATTCCACCCACGCCATTGATGTCATGCCATTTTACCGGGATTCCCAGCCACCGGTCAAAGGATCCCCACCGCCCGGGACCCATCAGCAGGTAGGGTCGTTTTTGGTCGTGCAGGGTCTGGTTGACGGCGGCGATGGATTGGGCGATAGCCACTGTGTTGGCGGGGTCGAAGGTGTCGGGCTTGACAAAGACGATGTCGGCCATGGTCTGTTTGCGGCCGTGGCCCAGGGCCTGGGTGGTGAAGCACAAGGCATTGGCTGCATCCTCATCGGTCACCTCCACGTCATGCAGATCCTCTCCGGCCGACATGGGCCGCATCTGGAGGATATTGAAGCTACCCTTATGATCGCTGTTGCCGGTCAGGCTGATGGAAAATTCGAACTCCACGGCACAGCCCATTCCGTCCCGGCCCATGGCCAGCAGGTCTTTGAGCAGTCCGGGAAGCGGGAAGCTATCGTATTTAAGTACCGGCGCGAAGGTGAGCACCCGGCTGCCGGGGATTTGCACGCTGTCCCGGATGCGGTTTTCTGCAGGAACGTAAGTTCCTGCCAACCGCATTACCGGCGCTTCGGACTCGGCATCGTCCACGTGGCGCTTTTCCACATTGACGCCCCGTTCAAAGTAGAGTCCGTCTGGAATCCCTTCCATGCTCAGGGCCCAGAATTGGCGCTGGGCGTTGGCCAGGATGTCTTCCACCTTGGAAAACTGCGGCAGCGCCTGGGGATATGCCGGAGAAAAACGAAGCGACGAGTCCCCTTCCGGGATGCCACGGCCAAATCCCATGACGATGCGGGCGACGCCGTCTTCCGCTTTCAAGGGCGCCACCGGATAGAAATTGTTGGATTGGGCGATGCCGGAGATGTCCGGGTAGAAAAACGCGCCATACCGGCTGCCCACCAGCCGCTGGATGATCACGGCCATCTGGTCTCTGCGGATCCGGTAGGCGGTACCGCTTAAAAAACGCCTCGGATCCCGGAACCAGGTGGAGGCGTATACCAGCTTCACGGCAGTGATCAACTGGTTGCAGCGGACGGAAAAGTCTGCGTGGTTATTGGGCACCATATAGGTCTTATAAAGGCCGGTGAACGGGTGGTTGTGAACATCCTCGAGCAGCCCCGAACTCCTGATCGACAGGGGCTGGTGAACGGCCTCCAGGAATCGGTTCAACTGCTCCGCCAGCCAGGGGGGCATTTCTCCCGCGAGAAAGGCCTTGGCAATCTGGTCGTCCGAATCGTTCGCCATGGCTGACGGTTCCAACCTGTTGTGGGAGATGAAGGCGTCGAATCCCTCCGTGGTGATCACCAGGGTCTGAGGCACCTGGATGGTGACATCCGGGTAGCGTTCCTGGAGGTGGGGGGACCGGCGCAGCAGGTTGGACACGAAGGCCAGCCCTCTGGCCTTTCCGCCTAAAGACCCCTTGCCGATTTTAACGAAATCGGAGATCTCGGGGTCGTAGTCCCTGGAATTGAAATGCACCACCACGCCTTTTTGGCGCCATTTGCGAAGCGCGTGGATGTGGGTGATGATGTACTGTCGGATGTCGTCCGCGCCGGAAAAGTCGGCGGCCTTGGCCTTTCTCAGGCGTGAGGCCATGGCGATTTCACCGCGGGCCATGATCCAGTTGGAGAAACGGTTGCGGGTGGCGTGGTAGAGCAGGGATTCATCGGGTACGGTCGGCAGGATCTCCTCAAGGGCCTTGAGATTGGCGGCACGCGCGATTTCGCTGCCGCTGGGCCGCCTGAAGACGAAATCACCAAACCCAAGGGCATCCAGGAAGAACCGGTGGATTTCGGCCAGCAGATCGTCGCTGTTCTTGTCCAGAAAGGCAGCCGGCACCCGTTCGGCCAGATCTTTGTTCTGGGGCTCGTTGCTGATGAGCAGAAGCGGCAGGTCGGGTATTGCCTGACGGACCTCACGCAAGAAGGTGTAGCCGGCATCGGCCGTGATCGTGCCGCCCTTGGGGTAGCGGGTGTCGGAGATGATGCCGAACAGATAGTTACCGTACTGCCGGTACAGGGACATGGCCTGTTCGTAGCTTTCGGCCACGAGAATCTTAGGCCGGGCGCGCATTTTGAGCAGGCGGTGCTCCTGGTTCAAGCTCTCTTCAAGGACTTCCTGGGTCTGGTTGACGACCTCTTTGTAGATCAGCGGCAGAAAATAGGAGGTATACAGGGGAGAGTCCTCCACCAGAATCAGGACCCGCACCATGGCTTTCTGGGTGTCGGCGGCCACATTGAGTCGGTCTTCCATGCTCTTGACGATCGCCAGCAGCAGATCCGAATCGCCGGACCAGATGAAGATCTGGTCGATGCCGGAGATGTCTTTCCCCTCCGGTGCCGGGTAGATCCCCTTGACGCTGTGGGCCAGGAGCACCACCGGCAAGTCGGTGTGAGCGCGTTTGACCTGGAGACCCAGGTCGAAGACGTCCATGTCGTCCAGGTGGGGCATGGCGATGACCAGATGGAACGCTTTTTGGGCCAGCATGTCCATGGCCTGGGTTGCAGTGGCCGCCTGGGTGATCCGCGGCGGGCGGCTGAGGTTCAGCCCACGGTATTCATTGATGATCTTGGACGCCAGGCTGCCGTCTTCCTCCAGGATATAGGCGTCGTAAGGGCTGGCCACCAGCAGGATCTCGAACACCTTGTTTGACATCAACTCGTGGAATACCTTAAAATGCGTGTCAAAATCCGCATTTGGGAAGAATACCGGCACGTTTGCGGCGTCGCTGTTCATATCCATGCGAATTAACCGTTTCAGGAGTGGGTTCGGGGCATTGGGTTGCCCTTCAAGGATACGGTTGACGGCTCCTTTTTTCAAGTGAAAATGAGCGCCGTCGGCCCACGGAGAACGATTGCCATGAAATCACCAAGAAAGGCCCTATGGGGCTGGGCCATGTATGACTGGGCCAATTCCGCTTTTGCCACGACGGTGATGTCCGGATTCTTCCCCGTTTTTTTCAAGCAGTACTGGAGTGCCGGCGTCGACGTCAATCTCAGCACGGCGCGATTGGGACTGGGTAATGCCCTCGCCGGTCTGCTGGTGGCCCTGGCCGCACCGATTTTAGGTGCCGTGGCCGATCGGGGTTCTGCCCGCAAGCGTTTTCTGGCCTTGTTTGCTTACCTGGGGGTGCTGATGACTGCCGCCCTCTACTTCGTGGGTCAGGGGCAGTGGGCTTTTGCCGTGGTGGTCTATGCCATGGGCGTGATCGGTTTTTCCGGCGCCAATATCTTTTACGACGCGCTGATGCCGGAGGTGGCCGGAGAAAAGGACGTGGATTTCGTGTCGGGCTTCGGCTTTTCCATGGGCTACCTGGGCGGTGGGCTGCTCTTTTTGATCAACGTGCTGATGGTGACCATGCCCCAGCGGTTCGGCCTGGCCGATGCCGGCCAGGCGGTGCGGGTCGGCTTTTTAACCGTGGCCCTGTGGTGGGGTTTTTTCACCTTGTTCATCCTGTTCTGGGTGCCCGAAGCGCCTGCGGCTGCGACGCGGACAACCGCCTCCGGCATCTGGTCCGGCGGTTTGGCCCAGCTCAGGCACACCTTGGGCCGAATGCGGCACATGAAGACCGTCCTGCTGTTTTTGTGTGCCTACTGGCTGTACATCGACGGGGTGGACACGATCATCCGCATGGCGGTGGATTACGGCATGAGTTTGGGTTTTGCCGCCAACGACCTTCTCCTGGCCCTTCTGGTAACCCAGTTCGTGGGCTTTCCGGCGGCCCTGGTATTCGGCCGGCTGGGCCAGCGGCTGGGTCCGCGAAAAGGCATATACATCGCCATCGGTGTATACGTGGCGGCCACCTTCTGGGGGATCACCATGACCCGCAAGGAAGAATTCTACGTGCTGGCGGTGGTCATCGGTCTGGTGCAGGGAGGGATCCAGGCCCTTTCCCGTTCCTATTACTCCCGCCTGATCCCGGCGGACAAACCGGCGGAGTTTTTCGGCTTTTATAACATGCTGGGCAAATTCGCCGCCATCATCGGTCCGGTGCTGGTGGGCGGTGTGGGACTGCTCATGCGCCGGATACTCATGCCGGCAGATCCCACGGCCACGGATCTTGTCCAGGTGGGTGCCATGGCCGCCCGATGGAGCATGGCCTCGGTGCTGATCCTCTTTGCCGCCGGGGCCATTTTGCTCTATTTCGTCGATGAAGAGAAGGGTAAGGCACAGGCGGCGATGCTATGACATGCAAATGGCCTGTATTTCTGCCGCCCGGTTGGAAAAAATCCAATCCACGCCGCGGGCGATCTCCCGAAACAGGCAGCGCCGGGAATCGGCAAAGCCGGTCCCGACACCCTGACCCAGCCGATGATGGCGGGTGATCAACCCACGGGTTGCCAGCAGGTAGTGGCCGGCAATGCCACCCCATCCATTCGATGCCGCCATGCGGCTGAAACGGTCGATTCGTATCCGGGCGATGGGAACGAAGGCCCTGGCCGGTAGAAAGGCGAAATTGTCGAACAGTTCAGGATGCAGGCCCATCAGGTGGAAATCCTTCCCGGGGGAAAGGGCCTCGAGCAGTTTTTGCATGCGGCGGGACTGCAGCGCGGGTGCCGGGTAGGGTTCGTTCTTGATTTCTATCATCAGGTGCAGCCGGCCGCCGTATCGGTCGATCACTTCCGACAGGGTCGGGATCAAGGGAAATCTTTCCTTGATGGTGGCCAGCGCCATGTGGCCGATCCTGGCATCTTCATTGAACAGGCGTCGGGTGTCCGGGTCGTGAAAGACCACCGGAACCCGGTCACGGGTCCAGCGCAGATCCAGTTCGATGCCCCAGACCCCGGCATCGACTGCCGCGTCAAACGCCGCCAGGCTGTTTTCGATTCGGCCGCGGTTGTCGTGTTCACCGCGATGGGAGATGAGGCGGCAAGATCTGAGAAGATGGGTCGGGGGGGCCGGACGGGGCCATCGCCGGTGGACCCCGTCGACCAGACAGTGGAACATCCGTTCGACCCGTTCCTCCATTTTTACTTTTCGATCCAGGTCGTGTTCCATGACGGAATCAAAAAAGCCTTTGCCTATGCGGTGGTTTGGGGTATAGGGACAGGTTGCTGTTATATGGCCGTTCAGGGTTCAGGGTTCAGGGTACTCCGAATTTTAACTGGATTTTAAGATTACGCTACCATATCCAATCGTAAAAAAACAACCGATCGGCCACTCATCAATTCAGCTCAGTCAAGGCTGACCCTTGCTGGGGCGTCGAGAGAGAATTCGCGAAGTATCGCGGTGGTCTTCACCTTCAAACCCAGAACCCCGAACCCAGAACCCCGAACCCAGAACCCAGAACCCAGAACCCAGAACCCAGAACCCAGAGACCCAGAACCCATGACCCTACCCTATCGTATCGACGCCGTTCTTTTTGACTTCGACGGCACCCTGACCCGGCCTGGATCGCTTGATTTCTCAGTGATCAAGCAGGCCATCGGTTGCCCGGATGCAGTTCCTGTGCTGGAGTTCATGGCCGGCGTCGACGACCCTGTGCAGCGGCTGGATATGGCCCGGCAGTTGGATCGGTTCGAACTGGACGGGGCGGCGGCATCACAGCCCAATGCCGGTGCCGAGCGACTCGTCGATTCAATTAAAGCCGCCGGCCTGCCGGTAGGCATCCTGACCCGCAACAGCCGTGCGTCGGTAACCAGAGCCCTGGAAAACTTCTCCACCCTTCGCATGGTGGATGTCGACGTCATGGTCACCCGCGAAGATCCGGTGAAAATCAAACCGTCACGGGAAGGGGTGCTGCTGGCAGCCCGGAAAATGGGCGTGGATCCCGCCCACGTGCTGGTGGTGGGTGATTTCAGCTTCGACATGCAAGCGGGGCGCAATGCCGGGGCGCTGACGGCTTATCTCTCCAACGGCCGACCGGTCCCTACGGATCTTGACTGCCGGTTCATCGTCGAGACGCTTATTGACCTGGTACCGATCCTCAAAGCGGGTATTTCGCTGCCGGCCGGCAAACTGCCCAACGACTTTCTAAGTGAACTGCTGGATCTATATCGTATCGAAGACCCGTCGGTGATCGTGGGGCCGTCGGTGGGTGAGGACACCGCGGCCGTCGATATTGACGGGGAAACGGTGCTGGTGCTCAAGACCGACCCCATCACCTTTGCCACCGAATCCATTGGTCGATACGCCGTTCTGATCAATGCCAACGACCTTGCCACCGCCGGTGCCGAGGCGCGGTGGATGCTGGCCACCCTGTTGCTTCCCTGTGGATTCTCCCGGAGCCAGGTGCGGCAGATCTTTGTCGACCTCCATGATGCCTGCACGGCATGGGGTATCACCCTGTGCGGGGGACATACAGAGATCACCGATGCCGTCTGCCGGCCGGTGGTGGCCGGCATGATGGCCGGCACGATTGCGCGCAATGACCTGATCCGCAAGCGCCGGATGGCTCCGGGGGACCGGGTGCTGGTGACCAAGGGCGTCGCCGTGGAAGGCACCGCCATCATTGCTGCAGAGTTCAGGGATCTGCTCCTGGAAAAGGGAATGACCCCAGCCGAGATCGATGCTTGCAGCCGGTTTCAGTCCATGATCAGCGTCCTGCCGGAAGCAAGGATTGCCTGGACCGTCGGCGGGGTCTCGGCGCTTCACGATGTGACCGAGGGGGGTATCGCCACAGCCCTGACGGAGTTGAGCCAGGCCGGTGGCTGGGGAATCCGCATCCAGCGCGATGCGCTGCCGGTTTTTCCCCAGACGCGACGAATGGGGGAGGTCCTGGGCATCGATCCATTGGGGCTCATCGGATCCGGCAGTCTTCTCATCTGCTGCCGGCCGGATCGTGCCGACCGGTTGCTGTCCGAAATGAAAAAAGCCGCTATCATGGCCACGGATATCGGGGTCGTCACAGAGGCCGAACCCGGTATCGAAGCCGTGGAAAAAGAGGCCTCGGTCGGTTGGCCGCATTTTGATGTGGACGAGATCACGCGGCTGTTCGGTTAATTCGACCCAAGCTCGGTTTTCACGGCCATGCCGATGCGCTCCAGGGTATAGGGCTTTTTTACATACTGGGAGGCGCCGAGGCGATGGGCTTCCCGGACGCGGTCGTTTTCGGAAAAGCCGCTGGCGATGACCGTCTTCTGGCCCGGGTGGGTCCTGAGTATTTCCCGGTAGGTATCCAGGCCATCCATGCCCGGATCCATGATCATATCCAGGATCAGCAGGTCCGCCTTTCCCGTCTTCATGTATTCGACGGCAGCCTCTCCGCTGGATACCGATTCCACCTTATAGCCCAGGCGGGTCAGAATGCGCGTGGCGATTTCCCGCTGGTCCGGGATGTCATCCACGACCAGAATCGTTTCGCCGTGTCCTCGAAGCCCATGCATGGAACGGTCTTCGATGTCGGCCTGGCGGGGTTCCCGGGTTATCGGAAAATAGAGCGTGAATGTGGTTCCCCGGCCTGGGGTGCTCACCACATCGATATAGCCGCTGTGGTCCTTCACCGTTCCCCACACCACCGCCATGCCCAGCCCTGTGCCGCTCCTCCCCATGACCTTCTTGGAGTAAAAGGGTTCGAAAATCCGTTTCAGGTCCTCGGGGGCGATGCCGCTGCCGTCATCGGTCACCGTCAGCACGGCATAGTTGCCTTCCTTGACCTCGTCGTAGCCCCGGATGGGGCGGTCCACATACTGGTTCCGGGTGGACAGGGCAATCAATCCTTTGGCCGGATCAGCCGCTTCGGCGGCATTGGAGACCAGGTTCATCACCGTTTTGGAAAGGTGGACCGGAGATCCCTTGACATCCATCAGGCCGTCGTGCAGATCCAAATCAAAGGCAACGTTGGGGTGATACTGTTTCAGCTTCTCATGTTCCGGGGATTTCAGGTAGTCGCTGACGATCCGGTTGAGGCTGGTCACCCGGGACACGGCCACCCCACGCCGGGCCAGGGTGAGCAGATCCTGGACGATCGCCGCCGCCCGCTTGCCCGAGTTTTCGATGGTCTTTATGGGCCCTCGCAACGGGCTCTCTTCGGGAAGGTCAAGCAGCAGCAATTCCGGGTAACTGACCAGCCCGCTGAGAATGTTGTTCAGGTCATGGGCCACCCCGCCGGCCAGCAGGCCGAGGGCCTCCATCTTTTCCGAGCGATGGAGCCGGTTTGCCAGCGCCTGGTGTTCAATCGCCGCGGCACGACGGGCGGTCACATCTGTGAAGAACCCCAGATTGCAGCTGACACCGTCGAAGGTGACCGGCGTGGCCTTGATATCGACAAAGATGACCGAGCCATCGCTGTGCACTAATGGGATGTCCGATAATATTGATTCTCCGGTACCCATGGCCTGTTTTTCGAAAATGGCCAATCCCCGGACCAGGCTTCTTTTGGGGTGGATATCCTGGAGGGACATCGACGTAAGCGCCGCTTCCGAATAGCCCAGCATGCGGCAGATGGCGGGGTTGGCGTAGCGGAACCGTTTCGTGGCGACCTCGGCCACCAGGATGCCTTCACCAGCTCCATCGAAAAGATCGCGATAACGCTTCTCGGAATCCTTCAGGGCTTCGATGAGACCCGACACCTCCCTGTTTTTTCGTTCCAGGCCAGCCACCATGGTGTTGAATGTATCTACCACCTGGCCGATTTCATCCCTACGTGAATTGGACAGCAGGGAGAAGTCTCCTTCCGCCACCTGGCGGGTGGCGTTGGCCAGTCGCCTGAGCGGCGAACTGATCAGGTTGTTGACGACCACCAGCAGAACCAACCAGATGGCTGCCAGCAGCCCGAATGTTCCGGTGTAGATAACGCGTCTGGCCATGGACAAGGGGGCCTGGTAGTCCTTCTCATGAATATAGCCGACCACATACCAGTCCCAGAAGGGGAAGTATAAATAATGGGTCCGGACTGGATTGCCCCAGAAGGAGAGGTTGCGGATATCCGCCAGTTTTTGTTTGATCAAAGGGAGATGGGGATCGACATTCGCCAGACGTTCGGACGCCTCCAGGATGCGGCCATTTCCGCTGACCACCATCATGTCAATGTCCTTAAAACGGGTGTTGATTCCTCTGATTTCCTTGGCGGCCTCCATTTTCAGGGCGGCGTTCATCTCCCGGTCATCTTCCAGCCGCAGATCCAGCAGATAGTTGAGATGGGTTTCACAGATCTGGAGTGCCAAGTTGGATGCGTATTTCAACTCCGAATCGATCCGCGTTTGGATAACGTCGAGGATGGGAGGGATTATCAAACGGGTGGAAACCATACAAAAGACGACACCCACGGCCAGGACCGGAAGCAGGATCGCGAGCAGAATTCGTTTTTGAAAGGGCGGGGTGGTGTCCATTTTCACGGCACTTGCTCCAGAGACGGTTAAAACCGCGGGGGTGAGGTCTGCATTTTGGTGGGATAGACGATTTCTTTCCTGCCGTTCTGCCATTGTACTAAAATGGGGTTGTGCCCCACCTGCCTGCCCTGGTGATCCACCTTGAACCGGCCGATGACGGTGACGGTGTCCAGTGAATTGATGTAATCTCTGATCCGGGCGTGATTGATCTCGTGAAGGTCGGTGATGGCCCGCTCCAGGATCTGGCAGCCGGCATAGGCGGATCCGGCGTGATAGGACGGAAGCTTGTTGTAGGCCGCCTGGAAATCCTTGACAAATTTAGTGGTTCCGGGAAAGGGGATGCGCTCATCCGGCTCCCATTGGGACGGGCCGAAAATGCCCTCGGCAATGGGACCGGCATTGCGGAAGAAATCCGGGTGGATGGGGGCGATGGTGATGCCCATCGCCTGGGGACGCCAGTCGACCGCCTGCATCAGTTCCAGCATGCGGTAACCTTCGGGCGGGTAGCCGCACAGAATCAGTCCGGCAGCGTTTTTCTCGATGGCGTCGTTCAGCAGGGTGCGCAATTGTCCCGACCCGGGTTCAAAGGGCTGTTTCAGGACCACGGCGACGCCGAATCGTTTGGCCCACCGTTCCGAGCCGTCGGC
Source organism: uncultured delta proteobacterium (assembly GCA_963705435.1). GTDB lineage: Bacteria > Desulfobacterota > Desulfobacteria > Desulfobacterales > Desulfosarcinaceae > Desulfosarcina. The sequence goes on from CAVPJR010000011.1 coordinate 105,286, forward strand.
TACATCGATGTTAAAGGGATTGTCTTCGTACAGGATGGATACGCTGTCGTGACCCTGCCTGGCCATCAGGTCCAGCATGCCGATAAAATAGCGGTCGGCCGGGGCATACATGCCGAACACATGGCGGTAGCCGCGATTCCAGATCGACTTGCCAGAGGCGGCACAGGCCAGCATGACCATCTGTCGGGCCTCGCTGACCTGGGATGCCTGCAGGGTCAAAGGGGTTCCGTAGGGTGATAGAACCAGATCGACCCGGTCCTGGTGGATCAGCTGCTGATAAAGCTTGTAAACGCTTGCAGGATCGCTGCGGTCATCGTAGACGACCAATTCCACCGGGCGGCCCATCAGCCCGCCATGCTGGTTGACCTGCTTTTCCCAGAGCCGGTAGCCGTCCCGCACCATGGCTGAGGGCTCACTGAACCTGCCGGACAAGGAGACCGTGGCGCCGATCCGTATCGGTTTCGCCACGTCTCCGTACCCGGCCAGCGGCAGGAGCAGGATCAGCATCGTCAGGACCAGTGTCCGTCTTACAAAAGAATACCTATGCATGGCGCTCCTATTCCCGGTTCTACGGTGAATGCATTTCTCAGGAAGAATTTTATGGCCTGCAGGGGCGATCGCGATTCCTGCGGTATCGCAGCTGGTATTGATTATGCATTGCCCGGGAAAGTATTTCATCGATGCGCGGTTCCGTCAAGGCTGTGGTCCATCTCAGGGGCGTTGATGAACGCGGCGCCTACAGCCCTTCCTGTTCGTATTTCATGAGGCCTTTGATGCTCTGGGCGATCAGCTCCAGCCTACGGAGGATTTCCAGCCGCGTCTTGTTCTTCGGGAGGGTCTGGTCTGCGATCTGTTTGTGGTATTGCCTGGCGAGGGTCGACAGCAGGTCGGCGATGGCGTGGTCATCTTGCATGTTGATCTTTTAAGTTGGATACTGCGTTTTACCCGGCGATGCTGACCGACAACAATACCCGCTCTTCCGACAACGTCGAGAAAAGAGATGGGTCTGGGTTGATCGTACGATCGTCCATTCGGGCGTTTCGGATGCTGGTGCTCAACTTGTCGGGGTAACGATCCGCAATCCGCCGAAGATCACCCCCCTCCACCTCGATACCCGCTTCCAGCAGACCACCGCCGACTTCCCTGGCCACCATGTTGAACAGCTTGACCGCGACCCGCCCCGGTGTTTCGCAGATGCCGCACGCATCGCCGTGTTGCGAGATGTCCCTGCGAAAGGCGGCGTATCTTCCGCCTTTGCGCATGGTGGCCCCGAGTATTCCGGGCATGGCCGCACTCAGGGCCAGAACCGACCCGTCCCGGACGACCGCCTTATCGACATCGTCCACCGGTCGGGCATCCAGAAACAGGGTCTGGACGCGCTGGTCGAGGTATTGGTCGGAAAGGCCCAGTTGGCCGCACAGAAAATCCCGCAGGGTACATCCGGTTCTTGCGGACAGGACGACGCCTTTCTCAAACAGTGAGTAAAACAAGTGTACACAAGACGCGTCGACACTCAGGTGGAGTCGGATCATTGATGTTTCTCCCGGGTCATCGTTAAGCAAACGGGGAGATCCTGGCGGACCTCCCCGTGCCTTGCCGTGTCGAGCGCTTTAAATAACCGTTTTACCAGTTGAAGACGGTGTCCAACTCCTCATCCTTGACGCCGAAGGTGACGTTGTGGGGAGCCAGAGGCTCGTTCTTGAAGTAGTCGGGCAGCCGGTCGTCCTTGGCGGTGAAGCCGGCGGCCTGGTTGAATGCGCGCTCGTTTTTCAGCACCGATTTGCCCAGGTTGGTGACGTCATCGGCGGTCATCGGCTGGCCGAGGAAGCCGCCGACCAAATCCACCAGCGCATTGAAGGTGTCCGGCTGATCGAGAATGGCAAAGGCGATGAACAGGCACATGCCGGTGGAATCGATGGCCGCGGTGGCAATCTGCAGGTTCCTGGACAGCTCCACCTGCCCTTCGGGTTTGAGGGCGTCCACGCTGCCGCCCACGCCCAGCAGGTTGGTGGCCACGGCGTAGCCGGCGGTGTGGTCGGCCCCCATGGTGGTGGTGGCGTAAGTCACGCCGATGCCCTGGACCGCCCGGGGGTCATAGGCGGGCATGGATTGGCGCTTGACGACGGGCACCCGCTCCACGCCGAAGCACTGGCCGGTGACCGCGGCGCCGTTGCCCAGTATTCTGCCCAGGGGCGTGCCGTCGCCGACTTCTTGGACCAGCTTGATGGCTGCCTGGCCGTCGCCGAACTTGGCCAGGCCGGCTTCCATGGCCACACCGATGGTGGCACCCATTTCGATGGTGTCCACACCGAAATCGTCATCCATGCGGTCCAGCTGGGCGATGACATCCAGATCGTCGATGCCGCAGTTGCCGCCGTGGGCCCAGACCGTTTCGTATTCGGGCTGCTTGGTGAGGAAATTGCCGTTTTTGCCGTAGAAGGTCCCGGAGCAGCGGATGATGCAGCCCCGGTGGCAGCCGTGGGTGGCCGAGCCTTCCCCGCCGCGTTCATTTTCCAGTGCGGCCTGGGTTTCGCCGGAGATGTTGGATGCGCCGGCAAACTGGCCCGTCTTAAAATTGTGGGTGGGGTAACCACCGGCCTCGTTGACCACGTTGGTCAATACGTTGGTGCCGAAGGCGGGGAGTCCCTCGCCGGTGACCGGGTGCTTGCGCAGCCCTTCGGCAAAGGCCTTGTTGGCGGCTTTGAATTTTTCGGGATCGGCCGGTGTGCGCATTTTCAGGCCCTCGTCGTCAAGAACGATGGCCTTGATTCCCTTGGATCCCATGACGGCGCCGACACCCCCGCGCCCGGCGTGGCGGGTGGGGCGCTGCTCCATGTCGCTGACGGCGATGGAGGCGGCGCTCATCTTCATTTCACCGGCCTGGCCGATGCTGATACAGGCCGCCTTCTTGCCGTACTGGGCGACCAGTTTCTCCACGGTGGCGTAGTTACCCAGGCCTTTAAGATCGGTGGCGGATTCGACCTTGACACCGTCCTTGTTGATAAAAACCTTGTACCAATTGTCGTCTTTCGTCTGGCCCTCGAGGATAATGGCCGCGTAGCCCAGCCGTGCCATCACCTGGGCGGCCTGACCACCGGAATTGGCCTCTTTGATGCCGCCGGTGAGCGGGCTCTTGCAGCCCACGGAGAGCCGCCCGGACATGGCTGCGGCCGATCCGCTGAGCAGGCCCGGTGCGATGACCAGTTTGTTGGCCGCTCCTAAAGGGTGGCAGGTGGGGGGGACTTCCTTGGCCACGACAGTCGAGGTCATTGCCCGGCCACCCAAGCCGGCATAGGTTCCCAGGGCTTCGGTCTTGACAGCGGGTCCTCCCGGGGCGCTCACGTTGATTCTCAGAATTTTGTCCATGGTCTCCCTCCTGTCCAAATGCGGATGGTGTTTTAAAAGATCCGTGATGTGGTGGTCGTATTGACGAGAGATGGGAAAAACAGTCGCCTCCAACTGTAATTATGAGTGTTCACCGGTAATGTCAAGAAAAACCAAAAATGACAGCCGCACGATGGCTCGTGGGCATGCTGTTGATATTTTACTACCCGTGTTTGCCTTCAAAATTCTTCATGAAATCCACCAGCGCTTCTACTGCCGCCAATGGCGTCGGATTGTAAATGGAGGCCCGGCATCCACCTACACTGCGGTGGCCTTTTAAACCACCCATGCCGTTTTTCATGGCCTCGGCCACGAAGTTTTTTTCCAGATCTTCGCTGGGCAGGCGGAAGGTGACGTTCATCAGTGAGCGGCTGGCCTCTTCCGCCGTCCCTTTAAAAAAGCCGCTCTGGTCAATGGTGTCGTAAAGCAGGCCGGCTTTTTTCCGGTTCAACGCCGCCATCTTGTCCAGTCCGCCAATGGTTTCTTCCAGCCATTTGAGCACCAGTTGAACTGTATAGATGGCAAAGCAGGGCGGCGTGTTGTACATGGAGTTCTTCTCGGCATAGGTGGTGTAGCGGAGCATGGTGGGGATCTGCCCGGGGGTGCGGGCCAGCAGGTCGTCGCGAATGATCACCAGGCATACGCCGGCCGGTCCCATGTTTTTCTGGGCACCGGCGTAGATCAGCCCGAACCTGTCCATCTCAAGGGGCCTGGAGAAGATGTCCGAACTCATGTCCGAGACGATGGGGACGCCGCCGGTTTCCGGAAACTGCGCCCACTGGGTGCCCTTGATGGTGTTGTTGGAGGTGATGTGGGCATAGACCGCATCGGCGTTGAAAACGATGGACTGGGGGATATCGCTAAAGTTACGGTCCTCGGAGGAGGCCACCACGTTGACGGTTTTACCCTGGAGCGTGGCCTCCTTGATGGCTTTTGTCGCCCAGGTGCCGGTGTTGACGTAGTCGGCTGAATCACCGGTGCCCAACAGGTTCATGGGCACCATGCAGAACTGCATGCTGGCACCGCCCTGGAGAAAGAGCACGTGATAGCGGTTGTCCAGCTTCAGGATTCGCTTGACCCGCGCCACGGCGTCATTGATTACATCGTCGAACCATGTTGACCGGTGACTGATTTCGGTGACCGACATGCCGGATCCGGCAAAATTGAGAAAGGATTCCTGGATCTCTTCCAAAACCGGCAGGGGAAGGGCCGCCGGTCCGGCGTTGAAATTGTGGATTCTGTCCGCTTTCATCTTAAACAACCTCCATTAGGAATGTCTCGGGGGGGCCGGTGACGAAACGGGCTTCATGCCGGCACCGGTAAATTGGACCCATATTTCTACAGAAGGAAACCGATCTGTCAACTCGTAACATCAATTATATATTGATTACAGTTCAGCAGCTATTCGGTTGGCCCATGAAGACGGTGAATCGAATCCTTCGAGCGGACGCCCGGATTGGCACCGTCCTCCGCCTCTATTGACAAACCCCGACAATCCGCCATAAAGGAGGACAACTTAGTAGAAAGGAAATCATTCGATGAAAATTCTACGCTACCCTTCTGCCGCTGCCGATAAAAAGATGAGGACTATCATCGGCCGGGATATCGATTTCAGGAAAGCCGACGTCCAGGCCGTCACGCGGATCCTCAACGACGTCAAGCGGAATGGAGACCATGCGTTGATCCGTTACTGCCGGGCGTTCGATGCACCCCGCATGACCATCGAGACGCTTGCGGTCACCCCCGAAGAGATGGCGGCGGCCCGCAGCAAGGTAGACCGGGCGTTCATGCAGGCGCTGAACCGTGCCGTGGCGCAGATCGACGGTTTTCACCGTCAACAGCTGCCCAAATCGTGGATCGACACCCGACGGCCCGGCACCCTTTTAGGGCAGATGGTCAATCCGGTCGATGCCGCCGGGGTCTATGTGCCGGGCGGCAAGGGCGGCAATACCCCGCTGGTCTCCTCGGTGCTCATGGGAGCCATTCCGGCCAAAATCGCCGGTGTACCGAAAGTGGTCATGGTCACCCCGCCCATGCCCTCGGGGGAGGTGGCCCCCCATCTTCTCGTCGCGGCCAAAAAAGTGGGCGTGGATGCCGTCTACAAAGTGGGCAGCGCCTGGGCCATCGGCGCGCTGGCATACGGTACCGAGACCCTGCCCAAAGTCAACGTCATCGTGGGGCCCGGAAACATCTTCGTCACCCTGGCCAAGAAAATCGTTGCCGGGACAGTGGGCATCGATATGATCGCCGGTCCCAGCGAAATCCTGATTGTCGCCGATGGAACGGCGGATCCTGACTACATCGCTGCCGATCTTCTCAGCCAGGCGGAGCACGATCCCCTGGCGTCAGCCATCCTGGTCACCGATTCTGCGGGTCTGGCCCAGTCGGTAAAAGCGGCGGTCGAGACTCAGCTGGCGGCCCTGTCCCGCGTCGACATCGCCCGGCAGAGCCTGTCTGCTTTTGGCGCCATCATGGTCGTGGAGAATTTGGACATTGCCATCGAGCTGGCCAATCACATCGCCCCGGAACACCTGGAACTCCAGGTGGCGGAACCCATGGAGGTGGCGCCGAGGATCCGCAATGCCGGCGCAATTTTTCTGGGACCCTACACGCCTGAACCGGTGGGGGACTACATGGCCGGTCCCAACCATGTACTGCCAACCGCCGGCACGGCACGGTTCTCTTCAGCCCTGTCAGTGGACCATTTCATGAAAAAAACGAGTCTGATCCGCTATTCACAAGCGGCACTCAGGCAAGAGGCCCGCGATATCATCTGCCTGGCTACCGTCGAAGGACTCGGTGCCCATGCCAATGCCATTCGGATTCGCCTAAAAAAGAAAGCCAAATAGCGAATAAATTACAACAGTCAAAAAACAAATAACAAATAAATCACAAAACCCAAATTCCAAGCCATATGATCGGATCTTGAGGAAAGGGTATTCCAATCATCAACATTTGAGAAATCAAAATGAGAACCGAGATAGCGAACACATTCCCCGTCACTTGCCGCGGGGAGGGTTCAATCGCCTGTTGTTTTCTGTCCTTATTTGAGATTTGAATATTGTAGTTTGAATTTTATTTGGAATTTGGATGTTGTAATTTGTTGTTTCCGGTCTATCCGGGTCAACCGTCAACAGATACAAAAAGGATAACACCACCAATGGAAGCCATCGACCTGAGATCGGACACCGTCACCCGGCCCACAGCGGCCATGAGAAAAGCCATGGCCGCGGCTGAGGTGGGGGACGATGTCTTCAAGGAAGACCCCACCGTCAACCGTCTGGAGGAGATGGCGGCCCAACGGCTGGGAAAACCCGCCGCGCTGCTGGTGGGATCGGGGACCATGGGCAATCTGGTGTCCCAATTGTCCCACTGCGGTCGGGGCGACGAGACGATCCTGGGGGACCAGTCCCACGTGTTTTTCTACGAACAGGGCGGGGCCTCCGCCCTGGGCGGCATCCATCCGCGGACCCTTGCCAACGAATCGGACGGCACGATTGCCCTGGAGAAGATCGAGGCGGCCATCCGACCCGATGATGTGCATTTCCCGGTATCGCGGCTGGTCATCCTGGAGAACACCCACAACCGCTGCAGTGGGACGCCTCTGAAACCTGCCTATACGACAGCGGTTGGCCGACTGGTCAAACGGCATGGATTGAAACTTCACATGGACGGTGCCCGTATCTTCAATGCTGCGGCGGCCCTGGGCGTGGATGTCGCCGAACTGGCCGCCCCGGCGGACTCGGTGACCTTTTGCCTGAGCAAGGGGTTGGCCGCACCGGTGGGATCGGTCGTCTGCGGTGACGAGGCCTTCATCGCCCGGGCGAGAAGAATGCGCAAATCCTTGGGGGGCGGCATGCGGCAGGCGGGCATCATCGCTGCCGCCGGCATCGTGGCGCTGACCGAGATGGTGGACCGGCTGGCCGAGGACCACGCCAATGCCAGGGCCCTGGCCGTGGGGTTGGCCGAAATCCGGGGGTTGCTGATCGATCCCGATGCCGTTGCGACCAATATTGTTTACTTCCGCGTGGCCAAAAACGGGATGGACGCGCCGACGATGGTGGCGCACCTGGGCGCTTCAGGGGTCCGTGTGCTGCCGACGGCAAAGGATCAGATGCGGGCGGTGCTCAACTACCATGTGACCCTTGCCGATGTGCAGCGGGCGCTGGCCGTATTCAGCCGTGTCATGAAGTAAGACAGGTTCCGGGTTCGGGGTTCACCGTTCAGGGTTACCATTTTCTATCAACCCTGAACCTTAGAACCCATGAACGCCCACAAAAAAGGCGGCCTGCCGGTTTCATCTGAACCGGCGGGCCGCCTTTAAAAATCGATGGGGCGGCAGATTAAACGGCGTCTCTCAATTTCTTTCCGGGTTTGAACTTTACTACGTTGGCAGCTTTGATCTTGATCACTTCGCCGGTTTGGGGATTGCGTCCCTTGCGGGCTTTGCGGCGAACTTTCATGAAGGTTCCGAAACCCACCAAGGTCACTTTCCCGTCTTTTTTCTTCAAGGCTTTGGCGACGTTGGCGGTGAAAGAATCCAGCGCGGCGGCAGCGGCGACTTTGGTGATGCCTGATTCCTCTGCCATTTTCTCAACTAATTCAGCTTTTGTCATCGTTTCCTCCTTTGATGGGTGTGAGATAGGAACCTAATAATTATACTTAGGTTTTGGCATTACAGCAATTCTTTGGCCATGTCAACAGCGAAACCGCATGAAACAAGGGTTTGGGAGAGGAAATTGAACTTCAATGCTTGAAACTGCGCTGTCCGGTAAAAACCATGGCCACATCGGACGCGTTGCACGCCTCGATAGACTGAAAGTCGTTGTTCGATCCGCCGGGCTGAACCACCGCGGTGATCCCTTCACGGATGCCCACATCCACACCGTCTCGGAAAGGAAAGAATGCATCGCTGACCATGCATGCGCCGATGAGTCCGCCTTTTTCGGCCGCCACGCGGGCGTCGATCTCCGCTTTGCGATGCGAGTCTTTCAGGTCATTGTAGGGTGTCTGCCAGGCCTCGAAGCAATAGCGGTCGGCCAATTTGCGGTAGGCCTTGTCCCGGGCGATCTCCGCCACGCCGACCCGGTCCTGCTCCCCGGTGCCGATACCTACGGTGGTCAGGTCTTTGACGTAGAGCACCGAATTGGACGTTACGCCTGACTCGACCAGCCAGCCGAAGAGCAGGTCCTCGGCCTCCCGGTCGGTGGGCATCCGGTTGGTCTGATAGACTTTTCCGTTGGCCTCGCACCGGGCGGGCTTCAGGTCGGCCCGGGTTCGTGCCTGGGGTACAAAGGACCACTGGGCGATGATGCCGCCGTCGATGAGGCTCTTGAATTCTACGCAGCGTTTGCCGACGAAGTCCTGAAGCCTGTTGATGTTGCCGATACGTATCACCCGCAGGTTTTTCTTGCGGGAGAAGACTTCCATGACCCCTGGCTCGAAATCCGGTGCCACCACCACTTCGGCGTACTGACTGCAGATGGCCTCGGCGGCAGCCATGTCCACACTGCGGTTCACGGCGATGCAGCCGCCGAAAGCAGCCACGCGATCCGCGAGGTTGGCCCTGACATAGGCCCGTTCCAGCGTCTCGGCCTGGGCGACGCCACAGGGGTTGTTGTGCTTGACGATCACCGCAGTGGGCCGGTCGGTGAAATACCTCAGGATATTGAGAGAATTGTCTGCATCGGTGAGGTTGGTCTTGCCCGGGTGCTTGCCGGACTGGAGCAGTTCGATGTCCGATGCCAGGTACTGACCGGGCTGGATGGTCTCGGTCTCTCCGAGGACGAGGTTGCCGTTGACCATGCGGTAAAGGGCTGCCTCCTGGCCGGGGTTCTCTCCATAGCGCAAGCCTTTCTGGACAGCGTCGATGGTCCAGGTCACTTTTTCGTAGAACAGCGTCTGCCGATGGTCCCGATCCACAAAGCTGATTTCCATCTTCGGGGGAAAATGGTCGTCCATGATGGTACGGTACATTTTTTTCAGATCTTCAGGCATGGCAATTCTCCTTGGTAGAATAAATCACAATAACCAAAAACTAAATTCCAAATAAATAACAATAGTCAAATTCAAAATTACAAACCTTGTGCTTTTGAAGAGAGGGCATTCATCCTTGTTTGATTTTTGGATATTGTAATTTGGGATTTATTTGTAATTTGGTGCTTGCGATTTATTGTTTCTGTTTTATCAGGGTCAGGATCGAGCACCGACGCTGCCAACCCTTCTACAACTGGTATCCGCCTCGGACGGTGTCGAAGCTGGTGTCGGCCAGATATGCGGCGATGGCCGCGTCGTAGGCGGCGGTGTGGGCGAAAGCCTTGCGGGCCAGCCGGTAGCGCAGGGCCAGGCCGATGCTCCCCTTGCCGGCAGCCATCCCGTCGATAATCTGCCCGTAGTCGCCGGGATCCACCACCGATGCGACCCGGATGAAGTTTTTGGCCGATGCCCGGATCATGCACGGCCCACCGATGTCGATGTTGCCGCGGGCCTGCTCCGGCGTGACGTCGGCCTTGGCAATAGTCTCCTTGAACGGGTAGAGGTTCACCACCACCATGTCGATGGGTACGCCCCCGGTTCGTTTCAGATCGGACTGGTGGGCGTCATTGTAGGTCTCGGTGAGAAGGCCGAGGTATATCTTGAAATCCAGGGTTTTCACCAGCCCCCCCTGAGTCTCCGGCTGGCCGGTGTAGTCGGCCACCTGAGTGAGACAGTCGCCGGCTTTTTCTCCCAGGATGTCCCGAAGCCGGGCAAAGGTGCCGCCGGTGGAAAAGATCCGTATGCCGGGGTCGATCGCCAGCATCCGGGGGACAAAGGTCTCCAGCCCGCTTTTATCGGAAACGCTGATCAGCACGTGGTTCACGCGCACCCGGTCGTCGATTTTCTCCACTTTGTTCATGGTCATATGACGCTACCTTTCTCCTTCGTATTCTTCCAAGAACCGGTCGAAAAACCCGGCCATGAACCGGTGCCGTTCGTCGGCCAGGCGCCGGCCGGTGACGGTAAGTATGCGCTCCCGGATCCTGGAGAGTTTCACCACGTATTCGCGGTATCCCGTGTCGTCGATGGAGTAGGCCTTTGCCAGGGCCACATCAACCTCCGGGCTGTGCAGTCTGGCGCCCAGTTCACCGGCAAACAGGAAGGCCCGGGCCACGCCCACGGCGCCGATGGCATCCAGTTTGTCCGCATCGAACAGCACTTTGGCCTCCACGGTACGGGGGGTGTCGCCCCGGCGAAACCGGTGGGCGGCGATGCAATGGATGATGTTCTCCCTGCGTTCGTCGGACAGGGGGCAGGCGGTCAGCATCTCCCGGGCCATGGCGGCGCCTTTTTCCGCGTGGCAGAGCGTGCCGTTGGCCCGGTCCTGGTGCCCACGGCCGATATCGTGAAGGTAGGCGGCCGCTTCCGTGACCAGCAGGTCCGCCCCTTCGGCCGCACCGATGCGTCGGCAAAGCCGGTGCACCCTCAAGGTGTGGTCCCAGTCGTGGCTCCCTTTGGCCCGAGAGAAGTGAGCCCGGGCCTGTTTCCGGATGCATGACAGGATGGTTGCAGCGGATTCGGTCATGATCCGTGCATCGCCGGTACGGACGTGTTCGGGTCGCACGCGGACGGTCGGCCCACCGGAGTTTTTTTCAAAACCGCCGCAATCGCATTTCCTTCTCTTCTCATTCGAGGGACATGATTCCTTCCCACCGCTGGTACTCCGTGTCTGTCGGCAGTCCTCTCGATTCCAGCAGGCGGATGATTTCCGGGTCGTTGAACCGCAGGTAGGGGTTGACGGTCCGTTCGTCATCCAGGGTGGAGGTCACATGGTTCCTGTCGTAGCGGTCGGCGTAGGCGTCGATGGCGCGGTTGTCCGGGGTCAAGTGCCGGGCAAAGGCCAGTGACGCCGCTACGTAATCGTGGCCGGCATAAACGCGGGTGGCTCCCGGATAGCCCATGAGCAGAACAATGGAGCGGTAAAAGGCCTTCAAGTCTCCGGAGAAGCAGTTTCCCACCGTGCCGTTGAACAGGGTGTCGCCGGTGACCAGAAAATCGTCGGCAGCAAAGGTCACTGAATCCGCGGTGTGGCCCGGGGTCATGCGGACGGTCACGGTTTCGCCCTCCAGGATGAGGGTGTCGCCATCGGCGAACCGGCGGTGGTCGAGGTGGGCCGCCCCTGCTGCTTTCGCCAGCTGCCGGGTGCCGGTGGTATGGTCGCCGTGGCCATGGGTGTTGGTGACCGTCTCCAATTTCAGGCCCTTTTGCCGGACAAAGGCCATGATTTCATCCGCGGCACCGCCGTCGATGGCCAGCGCACGGGTGCCGGTATACAGGAGATATCCCAGATTGTCGCCGCCGTAAAAAAATTGCTTGATTTTCAATATGCTGATATCCGCCGAGGGTTTATGCCGCAGCAGAAATGAATTCTGCATTGATATCGATATATTAAACTGCGAGCTCAGGCAACAAAAAAAGTGCTGTCGGTCGTCTGGAGGACAATGTCCGGGCGGTCAGCGCCCAAGCGGGTTGTGATCGACAAATCGATCCACTTTACTCCACCTTGTTGACGATTCGGTTGATTTGTGTTTAACAATCAAAAATTATTAGTAAAATAATACATCCTAAATATATTTTTTTCTTGACTATTCGGTAATTCTGTACTTTTATCCAAAGATAGTGGACCAAAGTGGATAATATTGGTGAATAATGTTTCGGGGAAGCTCCTTTCATACCATTGACCCAAAAGGGCGGATCATTATTCCGGCGCGCTTTCGGGATGTGATCAAGGCCAGCGGTATCGACAGCATCATGATCACCCGCATGGACCGCTGCCTTTTTGCGTACACCCACGACCAGTGGGGCAAACTGGAACAGAAGATACTCGATCTGCCCGAAAAAAGCGAGGCCATGCGTCGGTTTCAGCGCACATTTATTGGCGGGGCTCACGACTGCAAGTGTGACGCCCAGGGGCGTGTGTTGATTCCACCTTTTCTGAAGCAGTATTCCAAACTGGAGAAGGAGATCGTCCTGGTCGGTGTGACGTCCCGCTTCGAGATCTGGTCGCGGGAAAACTGGGATCGGGAAAACGAATTGATGGAAAAGGATATGCGCGACGACCAGGTTCGGCGCGAGATCGCCCAGCTGGGAATTTAGCCCATGTCCGACTATCATGTCACCGCCATGCTCGAAGAAGCGGTGGACATGCTGGCATGCCGGCCGGGAAAGATCATCGTGGACGGCACCCTCGGCGGCTCCGGCCACGCCCTGCGAATCTGCGAGCGAATCGGCTCCGGCGGCGTTTTTATCGGTATCGACCAGGACAATGACGCCATTGACCGGGCCCGCCGGGTCCTTCCCGCCGACAGACGCCGGATCCATATCGTTCACGGCAATTTTGCAGACCTGCCGTTGTTTCTTTCTCAATTGGAACTCGAAGCCGTGGACGGTATCCTCATAGACATCGGACTTTCCCTGCATCAGATCGAGGCCAGTGGCCGCGGTTTCAGTTTCAACCGGGATGAACCCCTGGACATGCGCATGGATGTCCGGTCTGACGTTACAGCGGCCGACCTGGTGGCATCCATGGATGAACGGGAATTGGCGCAGACGTTCAGCCGCTACGGTGAAGAACGCTGGGCCGTGCGCATCGCCCGGCATCTGGTCGCGCATCGCCAGACACGTGCGGTGACCACCAGTGGCCAGCTGGCCCGCCTGGTGTCGGAAGCGGTTCCGGCCGCCGCGGCGCGCAAACAGAAGATCCATCCCGCCACCCGTGTTTTCATGGCCCTTCGTATCGCCGTGAACCGGGAACTGGAGGTGCTGGATCGATTTCTGGAAACGGCCGTGGATCTGCTCAATCCGGGAGGCCGCCTGTGTGTGCTCTCCTTTCATTCCCTGGAAGACCGGATTGTCAAACACCGGTTCCGGTCCCTGGCGCACCCGTGCACGTGTCCGCCGGCGTTTCCCCAGTGTGTGTGTGGCCGTCAGGCAAGGGTGCGGTTGCTGACGCGCAAGGTGCTGCGTGCCACTGATGCCGAGATCCGGAAAAATCCCATGGCGCGCAGCACGCGGTTGAGAGCCGTGGAAGCGTTGTGATGGTGGCAGCAAGCAAAACCAGTCGCCCCGGGACGGAAATCAGGGGCAGGGGTGGGCAGGGCAGCAGCCGCAACCGGAGGTTGAGACCGGCGAGGAAAACCATGACCGGCCTTTGGATTGTTTTGATGGTCCTGTTTTTCGTGGAAGCCCTGTTTTACGCGTGGTGCCGGGTTCAGTGCGTCAATGCCGGATACGGCATCGACAGGGAAAACAGTCGGCACCAGGCATTGCTCAAGGAGCGGAACACCCTGAGAATTGAATTGGCCCGGCTTAAATCGCCGGAGCGGATCGAAACGATTGCCCGGACCCGTTTGGGCCTGGTCATGCCGGACGTGCAACAGAAGGTGATGCTTCCATGACAACAACGGCAACCACACGGACTCGACTGCGGACCGGCATCGTCGGGGTGCTTTTCCTGGCGGCCCTTCTGGCGATCAGTGCGCAGGCGATCCGTCTGCATGTATTCGAGGGCGCGTGGCTTTCCGAGCGGGCGGCCAGCGAGTACGAGCGTGCCATGGTGGTTCAGGGCAAACGGGGCGCCATCACCGATCGCAACGGCAGTCCGCTGGCTGTGAGCATCGACAGTCCGTCAATTGCCGCCTATCCCCGCCAGATGACCGATCGCCAGGCGGCGGCCAAGCAGCTGGCCAGAGCCCTGAACCGGCCGCTACGGGAGGTGGTCAGGAAGCTGGATCCCCAGCGCTCCTTCGTGTGGCTCAAGCGCCAGGCCACGCCTCGCCAGGCCGAAACGATTCAAGCGCTGGGGATCAAGGGGGTCGACTTTATCACCGAGCACAGCCGCTACTATCCCAACAAAACGCTGGCGGCTCAGCTGGTGGGGTTTTCCGGCATCGACGGCCACGGCCTGGAAGGAATGGAATTTTATTTCGACGCCGCCTTGAAGGGTGGTGAGCAGGAGATCACCATTCTCAAGGATGCCCTGGGGCGGCGGTTTGAGGGGGCAGGGATGCCGGTAGATCTGGCCGGGGGCAACAATGTGGTGCTGACCATCGACCGCACCATCCAGCACATCGTCCAGAAAGCCCTGGATGCCTCCGCGACCCAATACGGCGCCCAGTCGGGCATGGCCATCGTCATGGCGCCGGCCACCGGTGAGGTGCTTGCCCTGGCACACTATCCTTTTTTCAATCCCAACAGTTACGGCTCTTTCGAGCGGGAGTTGTGGCGAAACCGGGCGATCACCGATCCGTTCGAGCCCGGTTCCACCATGAAGATATTCAGCGTGGCGGCGGCCATCGACAGCGGCGTCTGTTCACCGTCGACCATCTTTTACTGCGAAAACGGGGAATACCGGATCGGCAGGAACACCATCCACGACACCAAGTCCCACGGGTGGCTGTCATTGCAGCAGATTGTCAAGTACTCGAGCAACATCGGATCGGTAAAAATCACCGAAAAGCTCGGGGCCCGTCAGCTTCACGCGTATTTGAACGCTTTCGGCTTCGGCCGGCGTTCCGGTATCACCTGTCCCGGTGAAACCGCCGGCAGCCTCAGCCCGTTCAAGTCCTGGTCCGCCATCGATGCGGGGGCCATCTCCTTTGGGCAGGGCATTTCGGTGTCGGCGATCCAGTTGATTGCGGCGGCAGCGGCCATTGCCAACGACGGGCTGCTCATGAAACCGATGCTGGTCAGAGAGATTACGGACCGCAACGGAGAGACCGTGAAACGCTTTTCTCCGGAATCGGTTCAGCGGGTCGTTTCTGCCCACACGGCAGCCACGGTGCGGCGGATCCTCAAGACCGTGATCACCGAAGGTGGCACCGGGGTGAACGCGGCGCTTAAAGGGTACTCCGTGTGCGGCAAAACCGGTACCGCCCAGAAGATCGGCAGCAGCGGCTCTTACGCAAAAGGGCGGTATCTATCCTCCTTTTTGGGCCTTGTTCCGGCGGATCAACCGGAGCTGGCCATCCTGGTGCTCCTGGACGAGCCAACCGTCCAGTCCTACGGCGGCATCGTGGCGGCACCCGCCTTCCGTCAGATCGCACTGGAGACGTTGAGCTATCTCAATATCCCGCCGGGACCCGATGCGGATCGACTGCGGGTATCCCGGGGAAACAGGGCTAACGGATGAAGCTTTCACTGCTTACGGATCGGTTGAGCGTCCAAGAGACAACCGACGCGCATCCGTCTGTGGATCCGGATGTTACCGCCATCTGTTACGATTCGCGCAAGGTGACCCCGGGAGCTGTGTTTGTGGCCATCGAGGGGTTTGCCGCAGACGGGCATCGCTTTATCACGGACGCCGTCAAGCAGGGCGCGGTCGCGGTAATCTGCCGCACACCGGTGGCGGTCGACGCGGTGGTGATTCGTGTGGCCGATCCACGGGCGGCGCTGGCTCAGTTGTCTTGCCGATTCTACGGCCAGCCTGCAGACCGGCTGACACTGGTGGGCGTGACCGGCACCAGCGGCAAGACCACCGTTACCTACCTGCTGGAGCAAATTATAGAAAAGGCCGGTCATCGACCGGGCGTGGTGGGGACGATCAACTACCGCTATGCCGGCCACGCGTTTTCGAATCCGGTCACCACGCCCGAATCCCTCGAGCTTCAGGAGATGCTTCGGCAAATGACGGACAGCGGGACCACCCATGTTGTCATGGAGGTCTCTTCCCATTCTCTGGACCTGCATCGCGTCGACGGCTGTCATTACGATGTGGCGGTTTTCACCAACCTGTCCCAGGACCATCTGGATCATCACGGCACCATGGACCGCTATTGGCGCAGCAAAAAACGGCTGTTCAGCGACTATCTGAAACCGGCGGACAGCGCTAATCCGGTTCGCGCCGTGGTCAATACAGACGATCCCAGAGGGAGAGAACTGGCCGCGGCCCTGGGGGCCATGGTCCTGCGCACCGCTGTATGCGGAGACGGAGACATCGTTCCTCTGGGCGTGGTTCGGGACCTTTCGGGCATTCGCGGCAGCATCGCCACGACGCATGGCCCGATTCCCTTCGATTCACCGCTTGTGGGGGATTTTAATCTTGAAAATATTCTCAGTGCCGCCGGTGCGGCACTGGCCTTGGGGATTCCGACGGCAGCAATAGCCGCTGGTATCGACACCACCGGATGTGTACCCGGACGGCTGGAGCGGATCCCGGAGGGCGGCGAACGGTATATATTCGTGGATTATTCGCACAAGCCGGGCGCGCTGGAAAACGCCATCTCGGCCCTGCGGGCGCTCACGGCGGGACGCCTGATCACCGTTTTCGGATGCGGTGGGGATCGGGATCGCTCCAAGCGGCCAGTCATGGGAGAGATCGCCGCCAGGCTCAGCGACCTTACCGTGGTGACCTCGGACAACCCGCGATCGGAGGACCCGCTCACGATCATTGCCCAGATAGAGGCGGGCGTGCGGGCGGTTTGCACCCGGCGCCTGTCGGCCGATGAAATGCCGGCCGGGTGGCTTGAAAAAAGCTATCTGGTGGAACCGGACCGGCGCGCGGCCATTGCCTCGGCCATCGCGGCGGCCCATGCAGGCGATGCCGTGCTGATTGCCGGCAAAGGACACGAAACCTATCAGATCCTGGCCGGCGAAACCATCCATTTCGACGACCGGGAAGTGGCTCGCCAGGTGCTGGCAGCCATGAACGAGGCCGGAGCATAAATCCATGAGGCCATTCGAGTGGACGAATGAACAGGTGATGACGGCGACCGGCGGATCCCGGATTTCAGGATCGGCGGACATGGCCTTTGCCGGCATCGGAATCGATTCGCGCACGATCGGTCCGGATGATCTGTTTGTGGCCATAGCGGGTGAATCCCACGACGGGCATCATTTTGTGGCCGATGTGCTCAATCGCGGCGTCAAGGGCGTGGTGGCGGCCAACGACCAGGTGGCCACCCTGCCCATGGAACGAATAGCCGCCGCCAACGTTACCTGCATTGCGGTGGCCGACACCACCCAGGCCCTGGGTGCGATGGCCCGCTTCAACCGCAACCGGGGAAACCTCAAGGTGCTGGCCATCACCGGATCCAACGGCAAAACGTCAACCCGCATGCTCATGGATCAGGTGATATCCAGAACATTCTCGACATTGAGCACCAGCGGCAACCTGAACAACCATATCGGTCTGCCGCTGACCCTGTTCCGGCTGACACCGGAACACCAAGCCGCCGTGCTGGAACTGGGCATGAACCATGCCGGTGAAATCACCCGCCTGGGCCGCATCTGCGAGCCGGATGTGGGCGTGATCACCAATGTGGGGCCGGCCCATTTAGAAGGGCTGGGCACCATCGAAAACGTCGCCCGGGCCAAGGGGGAACTGCTCCACACCATCCGGCCCGGCGGCACGGCCATTCTTAACGCCGACGATTCGCGTGTCGCGGCTTTGGCTGACAGCCTGGACCGTCCGGTGATTTTATTCGGCACTACCGGTGCGGCGCAGGTTCGGGCGGACGACATCCGTCACACCGAAGCGGGAATGGCCTTTACCCTGACCACGCCGTCGGGCAGCACGCCGGTGACCCTGGCGACCCCCGCGCGGGTGATGGTGTCCAACGCCCTGGCAGCAGCGGCGGCCGGCGAGGTCATGGGCGTGCCCATGGACCATATCCAGTCGGGCCTGGAAGCCTTTTGTCCCCAGGCCGGGAGAATGGGCATCCGTGTGCTGGGAGGCGACCTTCGCCTGGTGGACGATACCTACAACGCCAACCCCGGCTCCATGGTTGCGGCCATCCAGACCCTGGCGTTGATGCATCGCAACCGCCGCACCATTGCGGTGCTCGGGGACATGCTGGAGCTGGGACCGCAATCGGCGGACCTGCATCGGGAAGTCGGCCGGGCTGCCGGTGATGCTCGGCTCGATCGGCTGTATGTCGCCGGCAATTTCGCCGCCGCTGTGGCCGACGGCGCCATGGATCGGCAGATGACAGCCGACCGGATCTTTTGTGGAACCAAGGCGGCGATCATCGAGCAGTTGAACCACGACCTGCAAGCCGGCGACCTGATCCTGGTGAAAGGGTCCCGCGGCATGGCCATGGAAGCGGTGGTCGAGGCTATTGTCAGCTGGGCGGACAAACGATGATCTATCACCTGCTATATCCGCTGCATACGACCTTTGCAGCCTTCAACGTGTTCCGGTACATCACCTTCCGGACCATCTACGCCAGCCTGACGGCCTTCTTGATCTGTTTTCTGCTTGGGCCCTGGGTGATCCGGCGCCTTTCCATGATGCAGGTGGGGCAGTACATCCGGGAGGACGGACCCAAGGACCACTACAAAAAGGCCGGCACCCCCACCATGGGCGGCGTGCTGATTATTTTCGCGGTAGCCGGTTCCACCCTGTTGTGGACCGACCTGACCAACCGCTATGTGTGGATCGCCCTGCTGGCGACCCTGGGGTTCGGTGCGATTGGCTTTGCCGACGACTACCTGATGCAGGTGAAGAAACGCAGCATGGGTCTGACGGCCCGCCAGAAACTGCTGCTGCAGGTTCTTCTGGCATTGCTGGTGGGACTCTTGGCATACATGGTGCCCGAATTCTCAACCAAACTCAGCGTGCCTTTTTTCAAGCGGCTGACCCCGGATCCGGGATGGGGATACATTCTTTTCGCCGCCCTGGTCATCGTGGGGGCGTCCAACGCCGTGAATCTGACCGACGGCCTGGACGGCCTGGCCATTGGGCCGGTGATCATCGCCGCCGTCACCTACATGATATTTGCATACGTGGCCGGTCATGCGCGCATCGCCGACTACCTGCAGATCGCCCCGGTGGCGGGATGTGGGGAGATCACGGTCTACTGCGGCGCACTGGCCGGTGCCGGATTGGGGTTCTTGTGGTTCAACGCATACCCGGCCCAGGTGTTCATGGGGGATGTGGGCTCGCTCTCCATGGGGGCGTCGTTGGGCACCGTTGCCGTGATCACCAAACAGGAGATTCTGCTGGCGCTGGTGGGTGGTCTGTTTGTCATCGAGGCCCTCTCCGTGATCTTTCAGGTGGGCTTTTTCAAGATGACCAAGGGGCGCCGCATTTTTCGAATGGCGCCCATCCACCACCATTTTGAATTGAAAGGGTGGCCGGAACCGAAGGTGATCGTGCGATTTTGGATCATCGCCATTGCCCTGGCCCTGATTTCGATGAGTACGCTGAAACTTAGATAATAAATAACAATAATCAAAAACCAAATATCAAATAAATCACAATGACAAAATTCAAAATTCCAAACCCCACGATCTCGAAGAGAGGCCATTCCAGTTTGAGATTTGGATTTTGCAATTTGGAATTTATTTGGAATTTGGTGCTTGTTATTTATAAAAAATTTGATGTGTTCAGCTATGTCTGAGAAAAAGTTGTCACATCCCATGGACCTGAGGAACAAACAAATTCTAGTGGTGGGCCTGGGGCGGTCCGGGGTGGCAACCGCCCGGTTCCTCGTCAACCAGGGTGCCCGGGTGACGGTGACGGATCGTGCGCCGGCCGAAACCCTGAAGGCTCCGGCCGCGTCCCTGGAAGGACTGGACGTCCAGCTGAAGCTGGGCGGGCATGATGCGCTGGATTTTGAAACCGCCGATCTGGTGGTGCTCAGTCCCGGAGTGCCTCACACCCTGCCGATGCTGGAACCGGCATGGGCCAAAGGAACCCCGGTTATTGGAGAAATGGAACTGGCTGCCGGGTATATCACCGAGCCGATTTTGGCGGTCACCGGCACCAATGGAAAAACCACGACAACCGAACTGGTGGGGAACATGCTCAGAAAAAGTGGAAAGAACGTGTTTGTGGGAGGAAACATCGGCACACCGCTGATTGCCTACGCGGATGGTGCCCATGCCCGGGCCGATGTGGTGGTGGCTGAGGTGAGCAGTTTTCAGCTGGACACCATGGTCGATTTTAGGCCGCATACCGCCGTGATGCTCAACATCACCGACGACCATCTGGACCGGTATCCGACCTTTTCCGCCTACGCGGATTCCAAGTGGCGGATATTCGAAAACCAACTGCCCAGCGATGTGGCGGTGCTCAACGCCATGGATGCCACGGTGGCCGCCATGATCAACCGCCGTCCCCCCAATGCCTGCCGGAAACTCTATTCGGAGGAGGCCGTCGTCAACGGTGCACAGATATTAAAGGAGAAGATCCTTCTGATGGATGCGGGCCGGCAGACGGGCAGTTTCACGCTGGACAAGTCCGGTCTCATCGGTCCCCACAATCGGGAAAATACGGCTGCCGCCTGTCTGGCCGCCCGTGAGCAGGGCGCCTCAGATGACGGCATCCAGCAAGCCATCGACAAATTCCAGGGGCTTTCCCACCGTCTGGAAACGGTGGGATGGGTTCGCGGTGTGCGCTTTGTCAACGACTCCAAGGCCACGAACGTGGATGCGGTGAAACGGGCGCTGGCGTGCTTCGACGTTCCGGTGATTCTGATCATGGGCGGGCAGAACAAGAAGGGTGACTTCAGCGCTCTCAAATCCCAGGTGCGCCGCCGGGTCAAAACCCTGGTGGCCATGGGGGAAGCCAAAGACGAGATCGTCACCGCCCTGGTCGGGGACCCGGAAAGGGGAATCCTTGAGGCCGGGTCCATGCAGGAGGCTGTTGAAAAGGCATACGGTGCGGCCGTGGACGGGGAAATCGTGCTGCTCTCTCCGGCTTGTGCCAGTTTCGATATGTTCGACAACTATGCCCAGCGGGGTAACCGGTTCCGGGAAATCGTAGAAAGGCTGGGATGACGGCAACTGCCAAACGAAACGGGGTGCAACCGTTGGTCTACGACCTGGGACTGCTGTTTCCCGTGTTGCTGCTCGTGGGCATGGGCATCGTTATGGTGTACAGCGCCAGTTCCGCCCTGGCCATCAAGAAGTTTGGCAGCGGTTATTTCTTTTTGAAAAAACAGGCCATGTTTTCCCTGATCGGCATTGTGGTGCTGGTGACCTTCAGTTACATCCCTTTCCGCCTTTACCGTGTGCTCGTTTATCCCGTTCTGGCGGCGGCCATCGTGATGTTGGTGGCGGTGGTCTTTACCGGATTGGGCGTGACGGCAGGCGGATCCGCCCGGTGGCTGCAACTCGGACCCGTCCAGTTTCAGCCGTCAGAACTGGCTCGATTGGCCCTGGTCATCTACATGGCCTACTCCATGAACAAGAAGGGTGAACAACTGCGCGATTTTTACGTAGGATTCTTGCCTCATTTTCTGGTCCTGGGTCTCCTTACGGGGTTGCTGCTGGTTCAGCCCGACTTTGGATCGATCGTGATCTTTGCCGCCTTGACCTGGATCATGCTGTTTGTCGGCGGGTGCCGCATCAGCCACCTGCTGTCGATTTTACTGATCCTGGCGCCCATGGCCTGGCTCTTTATGACCCATGCCGAATACCGGGTCAAGCGGCTGATGAGCTTTATGGACCCCTGGCAATACCCGGCGGACGAGGGATACCAGATCGTCCATTCGCTGATGGCATTCGGCACCGGCGGAATCACCGGTGTGGGCATCGGCAAGGGATATCAGAAACTGTTTTACCTTCCCGAACCCCACACGGATTTCATCTTTTCCGTGGTGGGGGAAGAGCTGGGGCTAATCGGGGTCATGCTCGTGATTCTGCTTTACGGCATCATGCTCATGCGGGGTATCCGTATCGCCCGCCATGCCCAGGATCGTTTCGGTTCCTTGCTGGCATTGGGTATCACGGTGACCTTGGGGCTTCAGGTTTGCATCAACATGGGGGTGGCGCTCGGCATGCTGCCCACCAAAGGGTTGACCCTGCCCTTTCTCAGCTACGGCGGGACGAGCCTGCTGATCAACATGGCGGCGGTGGGGATCATGATGAATATCGGAGCGCGGGATGCACGCTGCTGAACCCAAAAAAACCTGGCGGCCACTCAAGGTGGTCGTTGCCGGTGGAGGCACCGGCGGGCACTTGTTCCCCGGAATTGCCGTGGCAGGGGAGTTTGCCGTGAGAAATCCGCAAAGCCGGATCCTCTTCGTGGGTGCCGGTCGGCCGTTCGAGAAAGACGCCCTGGCCCGGGCCGGTTATCCCCAGCGAACCATCGCCATCGAGGGGATCAAGGGAAGAGGACCGTGGGCAAAGGCGCGGGCGGCCATGAAAATTCCCGGCGCCCTGTTCCATTCCGCAGGCATTTTGGCCGAGGCGCAGGCGGACCTGGTTGTCGGGGTGGGCGGATACGCCACCGGACCGGTGGCTCTGGCCGCATGGATAAAAGGCATTCCGGTGGTCCTGTGTGAGCAGAACACGGTGCCCGGCATCACCAACCGGATGCTTTTTCCGATTGCCAGGCGGATTTATGTCAGTTTCGAAAATACCCGCGGCAAGATCGACCCGTTGAAGAAACGCGTCACCGGCAACCCGATACGCCAGCAGATTCTAGACGCATCGACCCTTGAAGCAAAAGAGAAGCATACGTTCACGGTTCTGATCGTCGGCGGAAGCCAGGGGGCCCATGCCATCAACCTGGCGGTCATGGACGCCTTGCCGCGACTTCGCCAGCGCCGGAAATTTTATATTGTCCACCAGACCGGCGCCAAGGATCAGGATCAGGTCGCCGATGCATATCAGAAAGCAGGGATGGATGCTGAAGTGAAGTCATTTTTTCATGATATGGCATCCCGCTACAGCCGGGCGGATCTGGTTGTGTGCAGGGCCGGCGCCACCACGGTGGCCGAGTTGACCGCGCTGGGCAAACCGGCACTGTTCATTCCCTATCCCTTTGCGGCGGACAACCATCAGGAACATAACGCCCGGGCCCTGGTTGACCGAGGTGCGGCACAAATGGTGCTCGAACGGGAACTGACCGGGTCGGACCTGGCCCGGCGTCTGGACACGTTGGCCGGGTCACCCGATCTGCTGGCGACCATGGCTTCAACGTCCAGAATGCTGGGGAAACCGGATGCAGCCCGAACCATCGTGGACGACTGCTATCAACTGGTGGAAAGATAACCATGTATCTGAAAAAATACCATATCCACTTTGTGGGCATTGGCGGCATCGGCATGAGCGGCATCGCCGAACTGCTGCTTAACCTGGGTTACCGGGTTTCGGGCTCCGACGTGAAGGCCTCGGACATAACGGCCAATCTGTCGCGGTTGGGCGGTACCATTCATATCGGCCATCGGGCCGAGCAGATCGCCGAAGCCGATGTGGTGGTGGTCTCTTCGGCCATCGACCCGCAAAACCCTGAAGTGTACGCCGCCCGGCAGGCGTCGATTCCGGTCATTCCCCGGGCCGAGATGCTGGCTGAACTCATGCGGCTCAAATACAGCGTGGCCATTGCCGGTGCCCATGGCAAGACCTCCACCACCTCCCTTGTGGCCAACGTGTTGGCCGGCGGGGGTCTCGATCCCACGGTGGTCATCGGCGGCAAGCTTAAAAGCCTCGGCCGCAACGCGGTGCTGGGTCAGGGCGATTTTATCGTCGCCGAGGCCGACGAGAGCGACGGCTCTTTTCTCAAGTTTTCTCCGGCCATTGCCGTGGTCACCAACATCGATCGGGAGCACATGGATTTTTACGCGGACCTGGATGCGATAAAAACGGTTTTTCTCAATTTTATCGACCGGATCCCTTTTTACGGCCTGGCCGTGCTCTGCCTGGACAACGAGCCGCTCCAGGGCCTCCTCCCCCATATCAAGAAACGGCTGACCACTTACGGGCGGAGCACCCAGGCCGATTACCAGGCGCGGAACATCAGCTTCGGTAAGATGAAAAGCCGGTTTACGGTGGTTCATCGGGACGACAACCTGGGCGAGTTTATTTTGGCCATGCCGGGCATGCACAATGTATCCAACGCCCTGGCCGCTATCGCCGTGGGCCTGGAACTGGACATTCCCCTGTCATCTATCAAGCGGTCCCTGGAGACGGCCGAAGGGGTGCAGCGCCGGTTGGAGATCAAAGGGGAGATCCATGGCGTTACCGTGGTGGACGACTACGGCCATCATCCCACCGAGATCCAGGTGACCCTCGAGGCAGTCAAAGAGAACTGGCCGGACTGCCGCAAGGTGGTGGTTTTCCAGCCTCATCGCTACACGCGCACCCGGGCGCTTCTGCAAGAATTCACCCGCTCATTCAACAACAGCGATGTACTGGTGGTGCTGCCTATTTATGCCGCCAGCGAAGCACCCATCGCGGGTGTCAGCGGCGAGGCCCTGGGCGAATGTATCCGCGCCCATGGCCACCGGAACGTGATCTGCCTGAACGGCCTGACGGAGTGCGTCGATCACCTTGAGAAAACCCTGGCATCCGGCGATCTGCTGCTCACCTTAGGTGCCGGAGATGTCTACCGGGTGGGAGAAATGGTGATGGAACGGATGTCTGTGGACGGAGGACCGAAGTCGGAGGACTGAGGACTGAGGACAGGAGTCAGGAGTCAGAAGTCAGGAGTCAGAGACCAAAAACCAGAACCCGGAACCCGGAACCCAGAACCCAGAACCCAGAGAACAACCATTGAAACCAAAACCGATTCGTAAAAACCAATTCAAAAAAAGCAGGAAGGTTAATCGAACCCTGTTGCGGGACCGGGCCGTTTTTGCCGCCAAGGGGCTTTTGGGGGCACTGGCGCTGGTGGCGACGAGCGCTGCGTTCATCTTCGCCTATGACTATTTTACCCAGACGCGGCATTTCCAGGTGCGCCAGATTGTGGTGAGTGGAATGCAGCGGCTCAGCCGCCTGCAGGTCATGGAGATTGCCGGCGTCGGCCCGCAGACGAACATCCTGTCCGTGAATCTGGCCACGACCCGCAAGCGGCTGCTGGCCGAACCATGGGTTGCCGAGGCAAGGGTCAGCCGGGAGATCCCCTCGGGGCTGCGCATGCACATCCGGGAAGAAGTCCCGCTGGCGCTTTTGGACATGGGGGCCGGTGAGGGATTTTTAATCAACCCGGCCGGCGAGGTGTTCAAACGATGGGATGGCTCGGACAGTGATGCGCTGCCCCGGGTGCAGGGGCTGGATCATGCGGACCTGCCCGTTTCCGGCATGCCGCCCAGTGAGGCCTTCGGCGCGGTGATGACCCTGTTCCGGCTGGCCGGGGAAAAGAACAGCCCGCTGCCCCTTTCCGGTATTCGCCGGATCCGGATGGACCGTGAAATCGGAGCCACGGTCTATACCGGTGAAAACAACCGGTCGGTGAAACTGGGGTTCGGTCGCTATCGTGAAAAGTGCCAGGCGCTGGGACAAGTGATGTTACGCCTGAGCAGAGACAGCCGGCTGACCCGGTACACGGCGATTGATTTGTTCGATGTCAATCGAATTGTAATTACGCTGGCATCGGTCGATCCGTTATCTTCGGATCACAAGGAGGGTTAGGTTGCAGGGATCAAGAGAAGGAAATATCGTTGTCGGCCTGGATATTGGAACCACCAAAATCTGTGCCGTGGTCGGCGAGGTGACGGGCCGCGAGATCAATATCATCGGCATCGGCACCCATCCATCCATTGGTTTGCGCAAGGGCGTGGTGGTCAACATCGAATCCACGGTGGAATCCATCAAAAAAGCGGTGGAAGAGGCCGAGCTAATGGCCGGCTGTGAGATCTCGTCGGTATATGCCGGGATTGCCGGTGGCCACATTACCGGTTTCAACAGCCGGGGGATTGTCGCCATCAAAGGGCAGGAGATCAACCAGCAGGATGTGGACCGGGTTATCGATGCGGCCCGGGCGGTGGCCATCCCCATGGATCGGGAGGTGATCCACGTCCTGCCCCAGGAGTATATCGTCGACGACCAGATCGGTATTCAGAATCCGGTGGGCATGGCCGGTGTCCGCCTCGAGGCCAAAATCCACATCGTCACCGGTGCGGTCACGTCGGCGCATAACATCGTTAAGTGTGCCAACCGGGCCGGCCTGGATGTGTGCGATATCGTCCTGGAGAGCCTGGCTTCGGGTGAGGCGGTGCTCACCGAAGAGGAGAAACAACTGGGCACCGGTCTGATCGATCTGGGCGGCGGGACCAGCGACCTGGCCATCTTCTCGGGTAAGAACATCAAGCACACCTTTGTCCTGGCACTGGGGGGCGACAACCTGACGAATGACATTGCCATCGGTGTAAGGGCACCCCTGAACGAGGCGGAGCGCATCAAGCGTAAATACGGAACCTGCAACGGGGCGGCGATCAGCCCGGACGAAACCATAGAGGTGCCGGGAATGGGCGGCCGCCAGCCCCGCAAGATGCCCCGCCAGATTTTAGGCGAAATTCTGGAGCCGCGCATGGAGGAAATTTTCACGCTGCTCCAACGGGAGATCTACCGTGCCGGTATGGAAAACATGATCGCATCGGGGATTGTCCTGTCCGGAGGCACGGCACTGCTGGAGGGCACCACCGATATCGCCGAAGCCATCTTCGGCGTCCCCACCCGTCTGGGCCGGCCGCGCGGCATCGGCGGACTCACCGACGTGGTGAACAATCCCATGTATGCCACCGGTGTGGGGTTGGTCATCTACGGTGCCAGAAAGGAGCCGGAGAAAAAATTTCGCATCCGGGACAGGAATATCTTCAACAGCCTCATTTCCCGGATGAAAAAATGGTTCAAGGACGTAATCTGAAAATATAAACCAAGGCGTATAGGCAAGCGCCATAATGGGCAACACAAGCAAAGGGGGAAATTATGACTGGTATGTTTACGTACATGGAGAGTGATCGATCGGCAAAAATCAAAGTGATTGGCGTTGGCGGTGCGGGAGGCAATGCGATCAACAACATGATCGCGAGCAATCTTCAGGGCGTCAGGTTCATTTCCGCCAACACGGATGCCCAGGCCCTGGATGTATCCCAGGCGGAGATGCGCTTTCAGTTGGGAACGAAGATTACAGAAGGTTTGGGCGCCGGCGCCAACCCCCAGGTGGGACGGGAGGCGGCCCTGGAGAATGCGGAAATGATCAAGGATGCCCTGTCCGATTCCCACATGGTTTTCATCACTGCGGGCTTCGGCGGCGGCACTGGAACGGGTGCTGCACCCGTGATCGCACGGCTGTGCAAGGAAATGGGCATCCTTACCGTGGCCGTGGTGACCCGGCCTTTCTCCTTCGAGGGTAGAAAACGGGCCAAACAGGCAGATGACGGCATCCTTGAATTGAAAAAAGCAGCCGATACGGTTATCACCATCCCCAACGACCGGCTGCGCGGTCTGGCCTCGAAAAATGCCAAAATGGTGGACATGTTCAAAAAGGCCGACGAAATTCTGCTGCATTCAGTCAAGGGCATCACCGACCTGATCATGATGCCCGGCCTGGTCAACCTGGATTTCGCCGACGTTAAGACCACCATGTCCCGGGCCGGTATGGCCATCATGGGCATCGGCATCTCCAGCGGCGAAAACCGGGCTCTGGAAGCGGCCGAACGGGCCATTTCACACCCGCTGCTGGATGACATCAACATCTCCGGCGCCAAGGGGGTGCTGATGAACATCACCTCCAACAGCGACCTGACCATGGAGGAGATGACCGAAGCCTCCGAACGCATCTACAATGAAGTCGGTGAAGAGGCGGAGATCATCTGGGGTGCGGTCATTGACGACAGTGTAGGCGACGAGATGAGCGTTACCGTCATCGCTACCGGTATCGGCGAGAAAGGCAAAGAGAAAGAGACCGGCGCCAGAGCGCTGGACCCTACCTACGGCGGTAAGGTGCGCGACATCACCCCGTCGGATCTGGCACGGTCCACGGAGCTGGACGAGCCCACCTTCATCCGCCGACGACAGGCCGCCAATGCAGGGTCGGCCAGCGAACTCTATCGGGAGTACAAGGGGATTGTCATCGACAACGACGACCTTGACGTCCCCACGTTTTTAAGAAGAAAGGCGGACTAATCCCGTCTCCGAAAGGAACCGTATCGACGCGGACCAGCTGCGATAACGTTGAACCTGAGGACGGAAGATGCAGCCAAATCAATGCAGCGATCTACTGACCGGTGGACGCAGAATGGGTGGTGATCGGCGGGAATATTCATATGCCTGTTGTCTCCCCGAACAACGCAGCGGCATCGATCGCCGCAGCGGGAAAGACCGCCGCCGGCAGAGCCGGATTTCCTCGATGATGGTGAATGCCGATGAGACCGCCACCACCGCGCCGCGCCGATTTATTAACGCAATGGATTGACCGGCGTGCGGACAAAGGTCTGCGGAAACCATGGTAACAGGAACCCCACAGCTACCCAGCGGGCATGCGGTGACTGAGCGCGGCGTTATCCGAAAGCCAGTCGCCGGGCGAATTCGCGTGGCGCTGGTCTATCCCAATCTTTACCATGTAGGGATGTCCAACCTTGGGTTCCAGACGGTATACCGGCTCTTCAACGACATTGACCATGTAGTCTGTGAGCGTGCTTTTTTACCGGAACAGGATGGCGGTAAAATCCGCCGGGTGTTGACGGTCGAGTCCCAGAAGCCCATCGAAGACTTCGACATGATTGCCTTTTCAATCTCTTATGAGAACGATGCACCCGGTGTTCTTTCCATCCTGGAAGCAGCAGGACTCCCCCTGCCGGCCGCCCAGCGTGGCGCGACCTTCCCCCTTGTGCTGGCAGGGGGAGTCTTCTGTTTTCTCAACCCTGAACCATTGGCCCCGTTTGTTGATGCCTTTCTTTTAGGAGAGGCCGAGGCCTTGGTATCCGGGTTTTTTCAGATCTTCGATCCATTGGCCGACAAGCAGGAAAATTTGCTTGCCATGGCCCGCCAGGTTCCCGGCCTGTATGTTCCTGCTTTCTACCTCCCCCGTTATCATGAAGACGGCACCCTGGCCGAGGTTGAACCGCTGGCGGAGGTGCCCGCTTCCGTGGGTCGATTAATCGTTCCGGATCTTTCGGATCTGCCGACAGCCAGCACCATTTTAACCCCGGACACCACATTTGATGACACCTATCTGATCGAGGTCTCCCGCGGTTGCCCCCATGGGTGTCGATTCTGCAGTGCCGGATATGTGTATCGCCCGCCACGGTTCCGCCCATTGGGCCTGCTTGACCGTCAGGTGGATGACGGGTGCGCGCTAACCGACCGCATCGGCCTGGTGGGGGCCGCTGTATCCGACCTGCCGGACATCCGTGAGTTGTGCGACAAGGATCGGGGGCGCGAGGTCCGCTTTTCTTTCAGCAGCCTGCGTGCCGACGCCCTGGACGGCCCGTTGATTGCCGCGCTGAAAAAAAGCCGGGTGAAGACCGCCACCATCGCCCCGGATGCAGGCTCGGAGCGCATGCGCCGGGTGGTCAACAAGGGGATCACCGAAGATCACGTAGTGGCTGCCGCCGAAACCCTGGTGGCCGCCGGCATCCCCAACCTGAAGGTCTATTTCATGATCGGCCTGCCCACGGAGACCGATGAAGACGTCGCGGCCATCGTCCAACTGGTCAAGCGCATCAAGCACCGCTTCCTCAAAACCAGCCGGGGAAAGGGGCACATCGGTGAAATTACCGTCAGCCTCAGTTCCTTCGTGCCCAAACCGTTCACGCCCTTTCAGTGGGCGGCCATGGACGAGATGAAGACGCTGAAGACCAAGATCAAGATGGTCAAGATGGGATTGAAGAAAACAGCCAACGTGCGGGTTCACGCAGACGTGCCCCGGTGGGCCTACCTGCAGGGCGTGATCGCCCGCGGCGATCGGCGGGTGGGGGGCATCCTGCAGCTGGCCCACAAGAACAAGGGCAACTGGCCCCAGACCTTCAAGGCGTCGCCGGTGAATCCCCACTTTTATGTTCACCGCGAGCGCGGCCCCGACGAGCGTTTCCCATGGGACTTCATCGACAATGGCCTCGACAAATCCTACCTGTTGAAAGAGTACCAACGGGCGCTGGCCGGCCGGACCTCGGCCCCGTGTCCGGCGGACCCTTCCAAATGCAGTATCTGCGGGGTGTGTGAAGGAAAACCCGACCTCTGAAGGCGGAAGATAGAGGAAGGAATGCGGGGATCTTTTGCTTGGCCCTATGCGTGGATGCGCTGACCTATTGTTGATTTGACGGAATCAGATAATGAGCTTTTCACCCTTATGGGATATCAACCTTTGATATTTAAAAAGACAACCTCGATTGAATTTCAGGATGTTATATTTTAATAGCAGTAATGTAAAGGTTAACAATCTTTGTCCTATGTCGCGTCTATATCATGAATCTGTTGCAAACGATTAGGGTCACCAGGTGTAATCGATGAACCCCAAATCGTGTCTTGTAATGATATGTTTGATTTGATTCAGGACAACTGAAACTCACGCATAGGATGATTATTTTTGACCGTAACCATCCATCCTTCTCACAAGGTATATCCCACAATCGGATCGATCCGGATCACTTTCGATAGAGGCCACTACGCTTTCATATTGCGCTAGTTTCTTGGAATTTGAGGCATTGCCGTGTTCATCGCGGTAAGCTTTTATACGATCTTTGAGTGGGGCACCGTAGTCTGTCCACCAAGAGTGTTTTGGCAGAATATGTTCGTCCATCAGCTTGAAGCCAAAATCTGGGAGTCTAATTTTAGTGCTTTCCAACCACAAGATAGTCTCGTGCATAACAAGGTATCCATTTGGTTTTAGCAACCGCCGGCACTCCACAAAGCATTTGGACGCATCCAACAAATGAAAGACCCCTTCCTCCCAAATAATGTCGAAGCAGTCGTCATCAAATTTATTGTCAAAAAGGGAAACATGAATAACCTTGATACGGTCGCCGGCGTTGGCTTGGTCGATGCGCTTTTGCAACCTGGAAACCGCGGAGGGGTCGGTGTCTATGCCAACCACCTCGCCTCCGCTGAGCCGGGCCAGTTCAATGGTTTGTTGTCCCGGGCCGCAGCCGATTTCCAAAATCCTTGGCTGTTCCAGCAATGGGAGTCGTCTGTATGCCAATCGGGTATGCTTTAGGAAACGCCCACGCAATTCCTCGACGTTCAATGCCTTATCAATATTCATGAGTGGCTCCAATTATACCAAGTTAGTATGCGATCTCTAACTCCCTGACTAACAGGTAAGGGGCGCCTTTGGCCCAAATCCATGTGGAGCCAGAGTTATCCCTTATAAGCGGCTATTCCCAAAAATGAGCTTCCAGGCATGAATTGATGAATTTTGATTTTAGACAAACCACATTGTTCCAAAAGTGATTTTATTTCATCAATGTCCGGAAGAGGAGTCAGCCCTTTTAAAGAGTTATTAACCACATTCAAGTTCGCTGCACCAACGTCCTTCCCCTTACTATTAAAATTCATAACAATTATTAAAATACCGTTAGGAGTTAACCTCTCACAAAGACTATTCATTAAATCAAAACGATCTTCTTCGTTGAAATAGTAAAGTATATTTATTAATGAAATCAGATCGAAAGGGCCTGTCTTTTCAGAATAGCTGGATATATTTCCATGATGAATTTCGAATTGCTCTGCCAGACCCCATGTTTCGATGTTTTTCTTTGCTTGATCAACAACTGCTTTATCAATGTCCAAGCCGATACCGTTTACATTACTGTTAAGCTCATAAACACTGCGTAATAAGAAGCCGGAGCCACACCCCACATCTAATACTGACAAATGATTTTTACCACGTACAAGTGATGCAAGGAAATGCTTTATGATTGGCTCCGTCATTTTTGAAAATCTGGCAACTATCTCTCCAATTTCATTAAGATTGTCACCAAGCTCTTCCCCATACATCCGTGCTGCCGCGTTTTTATAAGCATCGCTGTAATATGTGACACTTGCCTGGATGATAGCTGCAAGCATATCTCCGTTTGCATCTACAATAGCCTTAGACCTTTTCCCTTTGATGAAGAATTTTTCATTTTTAACAGCCAATTCTTTGGTAGCGAGTCCTACTTCTAGAAGCGCATCAAAAAGTTCCAGTCGTTTTATTTGTAATTTCTCAACCAAAGTCCTCCTATCACATGGTTGGCTCAAGGCTTTCAATAAACCAGATTCATAGGCTGCAAAGATAAAATTAATTCTTATGGATGCCTGCCAATCGTTCATAAGGGGATACAGACCGGGTATTTTCAAAATACGTAGAAATGAAAGCGTATATCTCAAATTCATAAATGTTCTCCTCATACAAACAGGATAGCCGCTGCTAATCATCAGCACAGCTTTTTGTGTCGGCTGCATTAGCTTTGTTCGGCACGGTCTATCTCTCTATTTCTTTAAGAGCCGTTCGTATATCCAGCTTAAATGACTTTCGCTACCGCTGGTATGCGTCGAATCGCGGCCGCCGTCCCCCAACTCAGAATCAATGTGCTTAGAAACACCACTAATCCCTTCACAATAGGGTGAAGGGTGCTTCCCAACAATAAATACTGAAGCCAAGTTACAAAAACGTAGTGAACAATATAGATTCCGTATGCGTTATCGCTTAGACTGTCGAATATGCGTACGCGCCTCTTTGCGAACCGAAGAAAAAACCCAGTCATCCCGAATACGTTGGCCCCGCAGCAGACCACGAAAGCGATCTCACTGACAATGGTTCGATCTTTAGCAGAGACAACCACGACCATGATGATAAACACAATGAAAGACATCAGGCCTGCAGCCAACCACAACCACCAACGCCTGGCAAGTGCGCCATCAGACCTGAACGCGCTGCGATCAAAACCGCACCCCCCGACTGCCGTGCCCGCAAGGAAGTACACTAGGTAGAGCAATATTCGGCCAGCCTGTGCATGAAAGGGCCCGATTCCAATCCACTTTAGCGGTCCGATAATGATTGCCATAGGCAAATACGCCCCTATTGAGATTCCAAGCAGTACTCCAAAAAGCGCTACGGGGCGATCAAGGATGAAAGTCGATCGCCCTCTAAGGAGACCTCTAGAGGGAGAAGCGACTCGGTACAGGAAGGAAGCCAGGCAGTTGAATGCCAGGAGCAGCCACAAGAACCAAAGAGGGCCAGCGGTCCCAAAGCCGGATCGGACCATACCGACCCAGAATGTTCCATAGCTGGGGTCCACTCCGGTAATCGACCCTACTTGGAGCTGCGCCGGGTAGTAGGCCACTGGAATCAGGCACAAAACACCAATGACAAATGGAAGGCCGAGCCTTGTCAGACGGCCACCAAGGTATTTCCAGGCACCCTTTCTTGCCAAACTCTGCCAGACAAACATGCCGGAGACAAAGAACAGCAACGCCATGAAGAACGTTTCGTTGAACGCCACAATCAAATCAAACCCGGGCCAGCGCTGCTCGTTTACAATCGGACTGGAAGTCGCGATCGGGTTCTCAAAATTAATGAAAGCGGATGTGGTGTAGGCGAGAATCGCGTGTTGGCACAATACGAGGGTAACGGCAAATGCGCGTAGATAGTCGAACTCGACCTTCCGCTCAGATACTTCCGTTAGATCGAGTGTTGAGCTTACTTCAGTCTGGTTGTCCTCAACCGCAGGAATCGTCACAATAGTAGACCTCTTAGCCGTGTCCATCTGCTCGCGCTTCGAGGCGAATCACCCAATGGTACACAATGTTATTTTAAGGGGCCGAGTGTTATTTACTGAGGAATCGATTAAGCGCCTCAGAAAGTCTATTAAAATGGTTTCCAAAAGCGCCCTGAATTGCCCTGTCCTACTTCAAAATGGTGTTAAGCAGCAGTCACTTCTTGTTTTTTGCATTTGACGGCGAACCACCCCTTATTCTTTTCCTCAAGCGCATCAAACTCAGAATAACCAACTCCTCCCAAAATATCTTTGAATTCTTCGCTGCTTAGATACGTCATTCCAATAGCATCTACAAAGCGTTGATTTCTGCAGTCATATTTTTTGTTTTTATAAACGGTCCCCACGATAAGGAGTTGTCCGTCTTGCTTCATAACCCTTTGAACTTCTTTGAGGTCATCAAGAAAATCTGGCCAGAAATATTGGCTCTCAAAAGCGGTGATAAGCCCAAAACTATCATTGCTGAATTTCATTGAAGAAACAGCCTCTTGGAATATTTCCACTCGTCCTTCATTTATAAGTGCACGATTCTTTTTCCTGGCCACGGCAACAGCATCTGGCGAATAGTCAATCCCGACGACTTTGCCACCAGTGGCGATTCCTGCAAGTTGCTTTACAGTCTTTCCGCCTCCACATCCAATATCAAGTACATCGATATCGCTCTTGATCTCGATAAAGCCTAAACCCCATTTCGTGAGACCGGAGTGTCCAAAATTCATTCCCGTAGCGAGAAATCGACCAAACCGCCCACTTGGTTTTTTGGACTGAGCCAATATTCTTTTTAACAAGTTCATAAAAGAGACTTTTTTCTATCTGCAGTATTAAATTTATGGGCGCGTATATTATTCATTTGCCCCTTGGAGGATGAAGACGGTTCAGGAATGCTACGGTTCTTGCCCATGAATCGGCGGCGTCTTCAGTACGGTAAGCGAAAGGCAGGGATTTGATGGTGAAACCGTGGTGGGCGTTTGGGTACTCAACCAGCTCGAATGGCACTGATTTCGGAGCCTTGGCCAGATCCCGCATGGATTCGATCAAGCAGCAGTTATGGTATCGATCTTCCTCACCGGCGAACACAAGGACAGGTGTCTGAAACCCTGCCGCTAAGGTCTTCATGTCCCGTCCCAGCGTCGTAATAGCTGGATAATAGGCCACGACCGCAGACACCTGCTCCTTCAACTTCGTACCGTAAGCCAGCACTCCCGCGCCACCGACTGAAAAACCGACCAGGGACACTTTCCCGGGGATTGCTTGTGGCGAAGACTTCGATTCAGCGATAACGGCCTGCAAATTTTCCATGGCAGGTACAATAAGACCTATACTACCAGGATCGAATAAATACTTGCCGTCCATTAGCACCGTATAGTAGCCAAGCGCCGCGAGTTTTGAACTGAAATCACGGTATAGGCTCGGACCTGAATTGCCAGAAGCGACAACAACAATGGCGCCTTTACCTCCTGCAGGCGGAAAGATCTCGTATTTAGGTCCCTTCGCTTCAGATGAGCATCCTCCGAAAACCGCTATGACAAAAATAACGGAGAGCACATAATTCAAAAGACAGCGTGGAGAAATTCTGGGATATGTAAAAAACAACCGTATATCTCCTGCATTTGTGTAGTAAGGATAATTTGGCACATCCCTACAAGCAGGTTGTTGGGCGTTCGGCTCCAAATCAATCTTAATGCTCAACCAACCTTTTCCATGACGGGATTTGGAATACACAATCGTTAGCCTCTTCTTCCATGCGCTGGTAGAGCGGTATCGGCAAAGTAAGGGTCAGGGTGTCATCGTGAAACCGCTTTTGCATGACCTCCCTGCCGTCCACGCCCAACATGCCCATAACAGCCCTGGGAGTATCAAGGTCTGCCTGGGCATAGGCAAAAGCGGTGATGGTGTTGCAATCCGCACCTTGGGGTACTTGAATGGGATCGGTCCCTGGCATAACTGATCCTGCAAGTGTGACCAAACCAGCAAGCTCAATCGGACTCACCGGGAAAATGACGGCGCGGATGTTTTCGTCAGAATCGGTGCGGCTCAGAGGTTTGAATAAAACATACTCGTAAGGAATATCATAGCGGGGCAAGCCATGAAGTATCCAATCCTTGGCCAGTTCAGCATTGCAGTGTCTCCGCTCACCCAATGCCATCATGGGTTTCCATTTTTTGGGGGCGACCTCTATTTGCGCCTGATATACTTCAATGTTTTTTGCAGATTTAATCCCTTTGCTGAAAACAGCAGTATAGCGATCAAGTTGTTCATCCGAGGCATCAAAGTCGACACCCAACCCTACAGCGGCGCGACCGCCATTGCATGTAATCGTTTCTCGATTGCCACCTGCGACCTTTCCGCGCCGGGAAGCCTCAGCAAAGAGATAAAGAACGCATCCGAACTTGCCTTTCTTGAATTGACAAGCATCATCAGGAATTGTATCGCTCCATACGACCGCCACCGGTTCGAACTCCGGCTTTAAATTCTTAATAATCGCGCTTTCCATAGGCTCCCTCCATTCATTTTTATTTAACGTTCGGGATGGTAGCTTGATTATCTTGTATTATTTTTTTTCTTTCCCTTTGATATTGGTTATATGAAGGCGGATCTTCATAGTTTGGGTCTTCTATATTCTCAATACGCTGCTTTCTCAAATTTTTTTCATAATTATCTCTTGAGATATCATCCAAAACTGATTTTATTTGCTTCTTTGAGCAAGCAGGAACCCAAAAAAAGAAGCTGATAATAACACAGCCCAAAAGTAATTTTTTCAATACCGCCTTCCTTTATACTTGTAGAATAAAATACATCAATTTGTGTTTTGCCAGCAGTCAAGCTCATTGAAGACTTAATTTTCTCCCAAAATCTATATAGTAATTTAAATCAGTAACTGTATCGGCCATGCAGAAAACTATTGCCGCAAACGTTATGGCTTCCTGTTTCATTAAGGACAGAGAAGAGCCTTGGCGTTCTTGTTTAGCAGCTCGTTTTTTTCTAAGTACGGATGACGCTTATCGCAGGGGAATTGTTCGCAGAGTCCGCAATATTCGGTTTTCTTTTTTTGTGCGCATCCATATATAGAGCAGCGATGATTGTCTCCAAGCAGATGTTTTTGAAGCGGTATTTTCCCTGTATGAGCCCAGCATCCCTTACACGTGATGATCTCAATGGGAATATCGAGAAGTGCAGACCATTTTTCTACCTGTACAAGCGCCGCTGGATTATCATTTGCCAGGTAATGGACGCAACTGGCACAATCCACCCCGCAGGGTGCGATCATTTGCTTGTTTGCCATAAATCAACCTCTTTCAGAATCCAAAAATATTATGACAATCCGTTGTATCCCAGCGCTAATTCGTCGGGGGCGGCTCAATCCCCAGCTGTTTGAAAATATATGCATTATCGAATGCTCGCCAGATTTCAATCACCTTTTCGTCTTTAAACCGGCAAAAAGTAATACTTGGCAAGGTCATTTCATTGCCGTTGCGCCTGAAAACCCCCTTAAAGGTGACCCGCATCGCCACCAGATCGTCCTCGGCAATGATGTCATCGATGGTGACCTGAATGTCCCGGTACATACCGTTAATCATCCGGGTTTGCCGCTTGGCCATTTCCAATGAGGCGGTCTTTTCGTTGATATGTATGACGCAGTTTTCGGCAAACACTTCATCAAATACGTCCATATTTTCCTTGTGATAAACCTCCTCGATAAAACGGTGCATGGTCGCCTTATTACGTGCTTCACTAGAAATCGCGTTTGCATCTTTATTAGCCGATTCGGAGACACAGCCCATGACGCTCAACAGCATCAGTATGCCAACGGTGTGAGGTAACATTTTGGAATAGCAAGATATATGTTTCATTTTTATCTCCTTTATACCGATTGTCACAATTATGTTCCGATCTCGGAACTTTATTCTGGTAAACGCTGAGTAGATCGTCCTATCATCTGAAGGTAAGGCTTTCGACAATCTGGGCACCCCCTGCCAGGCTGCGCCCCCCCCACGCACCGGCCACGACATACACATACCGGTCCTGCTTTTTTGCCGCCACCAAGACCTGGTTTGTCGGGGAACCACCATATCTGCATTTAATATCGGTCCGGTAAGCGGGCGTGCCGCCATCGAGAACAATGGATCTGTTTGAAACGACGGCCACATCGCTGATTTTGGGGTTTAGCCCCAATAGCCGGGCGTAATAATTCGGACCAAAATACTCCAGACGAATATGGTTGGCCACGTCGACGATATAAGCGGAAAACCGGATTTCATCCTGGGTTCGCATGGTCATAATTTGGTTGGGGAGGGCTGGATCCAGTTCAAGCTTGAAAGCGCCGGGCGGATAGGTGAGCATAAACGCCGGTTCCGCTGTTCGCGTGAACTGACTGTCTACGGCCACACCCTCTGCTTCCGTATGCCATACATAGGGCCGGGATTCTCCGCATTTGCCGATCAACCCTTTCAGGCGAACCGCCTGACTCACGTTTTCAGGCAGGGGGTTGTCATTGACTACTGCAGGGATGACATACCGGTTCAGCAGCTCTTCAGGGATGAAAAAATCGACCTGATCCAGAACGCAGGTGAATACGGCCACTATGTTCTTGTCGGGCACCACAAAAATAAATTGCCCGTTGTAACCGACGGCCGCATAGTACTTGCCCGGTGTTACCCACCACTGGTAACCGTACCCCTCAAAAAGGGTTGCGTTGATGTGCTTACGGGTAGAATCGGTTACCCATTTTTCCGGAACGAGCTGCTGATCGCCCCATCGCCCGTTATTCAAATACAACCAGCCGATTTTGGCCATGTCGTGCGGCTTCAGCGACATGGCCCCATAACCGACGCTGATCCCGGCGGGAGAAGTCTCCCATTTGACATCCGATACGTCCAGCGGGCTGAAAAGGTACTTTTGCATGAATTCGAAGGTGTTCATTCCGGTGGTTTTTTCGATAATCGCGGAAAGCAGGAACGTCACACAGTTGCTGTACTCGAACCGGGTGCCGGGATGCTCGGCCATGGGCCGGTCAAGCACGAACTGCACCCAATCGTCCGCTTGAACCATTTCATTCAACCCCCGCCAGCCGTAGATGTAAGAATCGTCGGTTTGCAGCCCGGACGTCATGGTCAACAAATGTTTAAGGGTGATGGCTTTTTTGACGTCGTCCAGGCCCGCAATCTCTCTCTCAGGAAAAATCTGGTAGACCGGCTGATCCAAATCTTTGATATAGCCCCTTTTCACGGCGATCCCGAAAGCTGCTGAAGTGATGCTTTTGGTACAGGAGTGGATGATATGCCTGGCGTCTTTCTTGAACGGGTAGAAATAAACATCCATGACCATGGTTCCGTTGCGGATAATCGTCAGGCTATCCAGATGGTATTTTTTCCCGAGCGTTTCCGCCAGCATATCATTCAGCTTTTCTGAGTCCATGCCCTGGGCTTCCGGCGAGGAAGCGGGCCAACCACTGGCGGAAATACCATCAGAGCCGAATCCCGCGCCTGTGAATAAGCAGAAAATAGAAAGTGAAAAAATAAATAGCCGCGCGACAGGTATTGCTGAAGATGCTGATCGCATTGGCTGCTCCTTTCCTCATCTTAACCATATCTGACCATATAAAATCAGCACTCTCTCCATACCGTGTGGTAAACCATACCGAGTTCTTTCAATGCGGCAGCAAGACGCAGGCCTAAAGCGCTTCCACCGGTCCTCGATTTTTTCTCATTGTGAAACAAAACAATGCAGATATCGGAATCCAGTTTTTCGCGACGGAATACCCGGATGGCCTCATGTCCGGCTTTTAGTGCTACCGTGTTCATTAAATCCTGCACGGTTGTATCCAGAATTTCGGCACTACCGCCGGCCGAGCGGACCATGATCACTTCTGACCATTTCATAAGTTTCTTCTTTCAACTACCCATGGTGGCTCGAAAGTCATGGAACTTATACACTTGGAATAAAATGAACGAGATCGGCGAAGCGATTCATTACCAAGAGTTACACGGGAGCCTACCGAATGTAGGATTTGGGTGCCCCTGACCGCAGCTGAAATTTCCCCATGTCTCTGCCAGATCAGAATTCTCAGCAAATAGTCGTTCATAATAGACCTTATGGTTCCCTGTATGGCTCATACCCCTGTCTTTAGCAATCGGTTCAGCAACGATCAGGCCAACTCAGATTATGTATTAATATCAATTAATTATAAAAATTGCAGGAAATTTATTTGCGATAATTCATAATTATGTTGTGAAATTTATTAAAAAGAGAAAACAATTGTGATATATCGCAAAAGTAATAAAGCTTGCCCAAATTTGGAGGCACCAATGGTTGACACAAACAAATTCTTTCGGGAGATCACCCTAAAGTTATGCGGCCATCTTGAGATTGAAGAGGGGTTGCATGCCTGCATCAAATATCTTTCCTTGTATATGCCTGCTGACGCTATCTATTTGGAAAAGTATGAAGAGGATCTTGGCGCCATGCGATACATCGCCCGTGCGAATCCTGAAAAGGGTCAACGGATGAACACCCTAGTCCCAATGTCAGCAGAAGCAAAGGCCAAGGCAGCAGAGAATTTAAGAGATATCGACATAGGCCAACGGTCTGCCTTTATTATTAATGATTCCGAAACAGACCCAATCGCTCGGGATCTGGTCAGATTAATGGGTTATCCCCCCTGCTCGATTTTAGGCATGGTGCTGATTGTCCGTGGACAACGCGTCGGCACTGTTATCTTGTCCGCCAAGGGTATCAATCGTTTCAACAAACAACATGAAAAACTTTTTGGGACTTTAAAGGAACCGTTTTTTGTGGCCATGTCCAACGCCCTAAAGCACCGTGAAGTGATGAAATTCAAGGATATGCTGGCGGATGACAATAGGTATCTAAATAGTGAGCTCCGCAAAATGTGGGGCCATGAAATCGTCGGGGCAAAATTTGGACTCAAGCAGGTAATGAACCGGGCGAGGCAAGTAGCCGCCATGGACAGTCCGGTATTGATTTTGGGAGAAACAGGCACCGGGAAGGACATGATCGCCAATGCAATCCACAATTCATCCCCCCGCAGCAGTGGGCCTTTCGTCGGCATTAATTGCGGCGCCATACCGGATTCACTCATAGACAGCGAACTGTTCGGGCATGAAAAAGGTGCCTTTACAGGGGCTTTGTCCCAAAAAAGAGGCCGTTTTGAACGTGCCAACAAGGGAACCATATTCCTTGATGAAATCGGCGAACTGCCATCAGCTGCCCAGGTGAGGCTTTTGAGAGTTCTGCAGAGCCGGGAAATCGAACGTGTAGGTGGAGTGGAAACCATCTCTCTGGATATACGTGTTATCGCAGCCACCAATCGAAACCTGGAAGAGATGGTCAAGGACAGAAAATTTCGCGAGGATTTATGGTTTCGGCTGAATGTGTTCCCGATATTAGTCCCGCCGCTTCGCCATCGCCGCAGCGATATTCCCTCTCTGGCCCAACATTTTATTGACCGCAAAGCAAAAGAACTCAAGATCGCCGCCACACCGACATTGGCTGGCGGTGCCATCGACTCCTTGATGGGTTACGATTGGCCGGGTAATGTGCGCGAGCTTGAAAATGTCATCGAACGCGCCATGATACTCCACAGGGGCAAACCGCTCAGATTCGACGACTTGGGGCTCTCCCCCGTTAAACCTGGCAAAGCAGCGACCGGTGTGCCTGCAGATGAAATGATAGAACTCGATGCGCTGATAAAGAACCATATCCAACGCGTTCTCCAATTCACAAGTGGTAAGATCCATGGCCCCGGTGGCGCGGGTGAGGTTCTCGGGGTAAACCCTGGTACGCTGCGTTCTAGAATGAAAAAACTGGGCATTCCTTTTCGAAAACTTAAAAAAAAGTGAGATGGCAAAACACCATAATCCTTTTAACCGATAAATTCGATGGTTCCGTTGGTGTTACATTCTTAAATCTCACGATTAAGGAGGGTCAGGAATCAGCAGACAGCTTGCCATAAGTCGAATGTTCCACGACACCGCTGGGAATACATATATCCTCTTATGCGTAGGCCAAGTATGGTCAACCATCACGCGGGCTATTGTCGAAACATCTTTGTTTAACGGGGGGTAGGTGGTAGAAAATTTTCGCTCGATGACCCTCTGTCAGGCAACCAATTATGCGGTGAGGCAAACAAACCGCCGCTCTCTCTTCAGGCCTCCGACTTCATCGTTCAGATTGCTGTCTCTTGCTGCCGGTCAGGTCATCATGTAGAAGCCGAGGGTCACATCACAGGCGTCTTTACCCGCGAATTGGCAGCCGATTGTCTCCTCGGCCACCGAACGCACCACCACCTCCTTTTGAATTACCGAGCTGGCCGTATTGTCGAGGGTAAACTTGACCCGGAACCGGTCGTTGACGCGCACGTCCTGTTTGCCGAAGACCTTGAAACCGATCCCATGGCGGGAGATGTTGTCGATCTGAATTCTTCCCCAGTCGTCCGATTTCAAGGCAAGTCGGTCGCCGCGACCGCGGATGAACACGCCGTCGAAGTTGACCTTTTTGCGGTGCTCACGGCGAAGTTCGACCTTGATGTACATTTCTTTGCCGCAGGCGCAGGTGGCCTTCAGCCGTGTGCCGATGGTCCGGATTTCGGAAATGTCCAGGAGCTTCTGGCGGTTGCAGTGTTTGCAGGCGATATTGGCTGTTTTCCCGTCCTTGAGCAGTGCCGTGCTCAGCAGTTCCGGGTCGTCGGGTTCCCCTTCCTCGAAATGCCAGTTCGCCGCTTCCTCTGCCTCGATTTCATCGTCAATGATCTCGATGGGTCCCTCGTAGTCCATAAGGTCGTCGCTGACGGATGCGTGTCCGGGTGCGACGAATTGGAGGATCGTTTCGCGAATCTTGGCCGGCGCCTTCTGGGCCTGCCGCCGGATCAGTGCATTGACGATGCTGCTGCCGACGCATTTGACCAGGTTCTGCGTTTCGCTGGACCAGGCAGCCGGTTGCTTGACGGCGTCACAGCCGATGATGCCCAGCAGGTATCGGCCGTAAAACAAGGGGGTAAAGAGGAACGATTTGACACCCGGGGCATGAAACCCCTCATGAGCGGCGTAATCCACCGCCGTCAGGGCGTCGATATCTGTAACGGAGATGGTGCTGCTTTTTTTCATCTGGCTCAGCACCCTGGAAAAGGATTCTAAACGGGCATTCTGCAGGGTCGGTGCCGGGGTCCCGACGTCGTCGCCGAGCCATTCGTGAGTGATGGAAAGCCGGGTTTTCCGATCGTGAAACAGACATACATAAACCCGATCCGCCCCCGAAACCATCCCCACTTTTTCCAACGTGTAGACAATGATTTGGTCGATATCGGATGGGGACCAGACCGAAAGGTCATCGATAATGGAAAACAGGAGGTTGACAAAGTACTCTTTGAGCTGCAGGGCCTCCAGGGCTTGTCGATACGGGGTAATGTCTTCCACGGCCAACAGCATGCCGGGCAGATGCTGCTCAGGCGTCTCCACCGGTTGTGCATTTACTCTGGCTGACCACAGGGTCCCATTCTTTGTCTTCAGTTTGAGTTCAAAGGGTTCT
Source organism: uncultured delta proteobacterium (assembly GCA_963705435.1). Classification (GTDB taxonomy): domain Bacteria; phylum Desulfobacterota; class Desulfobacteria; order Desulfobacterales; family Desulfosarcinaceae; genus Desulfosarcina. The sequence goes on from CAVPJR010000011.1 coordinate 148,614, forward strand.
TTCTGCGTCCCGGCGAAAATCCGACTGCGGTTGATGAAAAAAACGGCCTGGTCTTCAGGGGCGATGAACAGGCTGATGGGTTTTTTCAACAAGTAGGATTTGTCGGCGCCGAGCATGTCGACGGCGCGCGAACTGACGCCGTCGATGAGACCGGACTTGTCCAGTGAAATCAAGCCGGTGGTCGATGCCTGCATGAAACGGGAGCAGTCTGTCAGTTTTCTTTGAAGCGCTTCGCGTTCGATGACGAGGGACTGGTTGATCGTTTTTAATTCGGTATGCTGGCGGGTCAGTTCCGCGAGCTTTTGCTTTTGCGGGTCGGACGGTAACTTTTCGGTGGGGCGGTCGCCTATGGTCATAACGTTTCCCTCGGTAGTTCATTCAACCGCGAGCGGGTGACATGCAGATGGATAGTGGCACTGTTAGGGCCTCGGAAAAATTAAATTGCACCATCTTGCTTGTCTGTCGGCCCGGCTGCGGCGTTGCGCCAATGGCCCCATACAAACAAAAGTATGAAACCATTAACGTGCCTTGCAGCCGAACCAACATCCGGCGCAATATCAGTTCAATTAAATTTTTCCGAGGCCGTTACTGGTAGATTTTGCTCAGTTCTTCGGAGGCCTCGACGGCCAGGTCCGAATCTTCCGTATATTCAATTGCCCCCTTCAAGGCCATTCTGGCATTGTTGTAGTCTCCCAACAGGCGATACGTCCTTCCCAGTTCCAACAGCAGGGCAGGGTCTTTGGGATTGAGTCGTGCAGCCGATTCGAACATGGACAGGGCGGCGTGCAGTTGCCCGGTGGCCAGGTAGGTTCTGCCCAGATTCAACTGGGCGACATAAAATTCCGGCTGCAGCTCCAGCGACTCTTTCAAAAATTGTCGGGCCTTTTCATAATTCTTTTTGTTGTAGTATGCCCACCCCAGATTGGCCAGCGGAAAGTGAGGCGTGGCGTAGAGCATGTCTCCTGTCACCTCCTCCAGCACAATGATGGCCTTGTCCCATTCTTTCCGAACCAGGTAGGCACTGCCCAGGTTGTTCTTGGCAAGGGAGTAGTCGGGTTTCAGCTGCACCGCTTTTTCAAAATGCACCACGGCCAGATCGAACTTCTCCTTGGCCATATATACCAGACCCAGATCGTTATGCAGAATGGGGTCGTCTGGATTCAGCTTTTCCGCTTTGAGCAGTTCTCCCAGGGCTGCCGTGTAATTTCTGCCAGCCATGTAGGCCTCTCCCAGGTTAATGGCGGCAGCCGCTTTCTTCTTATCCTGGGGGGATACGCCTGTGGTGGCGCATGCTGAAAATAGCAGCACGGCAAAAAGCAAAGCAAGTATTGCCTCCGGTCGCCAACGTGCCATGGATCTTCTCCTTTTTTTGAGCGTGTCCGGGTTGATTCATCCGATTAGACGATCCTTGGGTATGATTATTGTCGGTCGGTCTCCTTGACCCGGACCAGCTGGATGCCCTGGTCCCGCAAAAAAGTTTCTATTAAATCCGGTATCTGTTTCTCGACAATCAGACGATTCTCTCCGGTGTCAGTCGGTATAAGCATGCCGCTGACAGAAATGGCCGTGTTGAACTCAGCGGACCGGTTCGCTCCATAAAAAATGGGGGCGGCCGTATAGGCCATACCAGCGGTCTCCATCAGGCGTTGAATAATTTCCAGCGGTCCGGCGTCCACATTGATTTGCAGGATCTCGAGCCCCGTGCCCCTGATGGCATCGACCGCATCACCGTAGAGGTCTCCGAAATCGATGAGAATTTCTCTCCCGTTCCCGAAAGAGAGTAGATTGGACAGGGCCTGGACCTGAATGCCGGCATAGGGGAAGCTGATGCTGGTGTTGGTTGAGTAGGGAAATCCCATTAAGGCGGCAAACGACGCGATAAGGGCCTTCTGGCTGGTGCCGTCGATGCTGTCAACATCTGCCGCCGCACCCGTGTGGATCGGCCGCCGTGTTGCCTCGGGCGTTCCGGACAAAATCTCCTTGATGAGAATGTCGTTCTGGTCCAGGTAGCGGACAATGCTGTCGTGGGTTCGCTCGGAGGCGGATATGATGGGGGTGATGCAGGAATGGCGGGGGATGCGGCCATCGGCCGATGGTTCGGTGCGGATCCATTTGGCGCTGACGCGGATGCTTACCGCCCCATCGTCAAAGGCCAGGTGGTTGGTGGACGCTTCTCCTGAAAAGGCCGAAAAGACGGCTTCCAGAATCTCCTGGGATGACGCGTTTTCGGATACCTTCACCGTCTTGACGTTGTCCCAGTAAGATTGAACCAGCGGCAGATCCACATTCATCACCCGGTCCTGGGTTGTCAGAATCACCTTGGACCCGTTCTGAAGGTCGATCATGGGGTACCGGGAAAGGTCCACTTCGAAATCCTTGCCCTGCTTCATGGGAAAAAAATAAGTTCCCTTGTCCAGCAGGCGTCCCCCGATTGCCGATGCAGCATCGGCGGCCGGACCGGTGCCGGCCGACTGCGAGGGGAGCGGTGCCATTTCCGTGGCGGCCGCAGCGGCGGGTTGGGGTTTCGGTTCTGTCGATTCGGTTTCTTCGGCATCCGTCACCTGTTCGACCAGATCGCCGGCTTCATCGAACAGGGCGCTGTACCAACTCTGTTCCCTGATGGAAGGATCGGGCATGTAAATCTTCTGCCCGGCGTAAATTCGATTGATGTCCTTGATGTGCGGATTGGCGGCCTTGAACAGATTCAGTCCCTGGCTGTAAGTGGTGTTTCCGTAGCGGCCGCCGAACCGGTTGGCAATCAGCGTGGAAACGGTGTCGCCCTGCTGGACGGTGTAGGTTTGGGTATGCTTTTCGATCATCTCCCTGGGGCTGCTGATCATGACGACGGGGATGGTGACCACACCGGAGGATTGACCCGGCAAGGCGCCCTGGGCCAGTTTTTTCAGCGGGATGTCCACCACCTGCCCGGGACGGATCCTGTCGATGTCTTTCACTTGGGGATTGAGGCGCTCGAAAATACCCAGAAATTCCCTGAAATCGTTGTGAGCGAGTTCCCCTTTCTGGCGGAAGATCTTGAGCACCCAATCCCCCTGCTGAACCTGGTAGGGGTCGCAGAGGATGTCCCAGCCGCGATCATAGCGCACCACGTAGTTTTTATAGAGCATGGCGCCATCGGTGTCTACGGTCAGGAACAGCAGGATACACACCATCACCGGCGTAAGCATCCGACGAATGGTGGGGCGGTGAAAAATGTTCGCATGTTTCATGGCCATGGCCGTTTGCCTGTCTTTGTCGTTGGGGTTTCGGCTCGCAGGACTGCGCCCTTGGCCGCACCCGGTTAATTCCTTTTCTTTAATCCAAGTTCAGCAGCGATCTGCCGGGAGATGGCTTTAATGAAGGTGGCCAATGCCTCCGGGTCCAGCGGTTTGCCCGGAGCCGGCACCTGCTTCAGACCTTTCGGATGGACATAGCGAGGCCAGTTGACCAGTGCAGGGTTCGGCGTAACGGCAAATCCATCCGGAAAGCGGTTCTGAAAGTACATGTCCTGGAAGCCGGAAAATTTGAGTGCGTGGGCCGTGGAATCCACAATGGCCGTTTCGCTGGAAGCCAGAAAACCTTTTTCAAGGGCCACCGCCAGTCCGGCCAGCGACTCACCGCCGTGGGTGCAGGCGATGTGGCCGTTGCGGTTGGCCGTGAGTTGCCAGTCCATGATGTCCTGTTCGGCCACCTCCACGAAAAAGACCCGGGGACGGTCGGCAACCTGGTTGTAGCGATCCACCAGATGGATCACCCGGGGCATGGAAACCGGGTTGCCGATCATGGCGGCCTGGGCCACGCTGGGTTTGACGGTCATGGGCACGAATTGGCGTTTATCGGCTTCCGGTTCGCTGTAATACTGGAACACGGGGTTGGCGTGGACGGACTGGACACCCACGATTTTAGGCAGGGCGTCGATGATACCCAGCTCATGGAACTTGAGAAATCCATTCATCACGGCGGTGATGTTGCCCGCATTCCCGATGGGCACCACCACGGCTTTGTCGGCCATGGCATAGTCGAAGTCCTGGGCGACTTCATAGGAATAGGACTCCTGTCCTAATATGCGCCAGGCATTTTTGGAGTTGAGCAGGGCTACGTTGTACTCGTCGGAAAGGGCTTCGACAACCTTCATGCAATCGTCGAACACGCCGGGGATCTCGAAGACGTCCGCCCCGCTGCCCAGCGGCTGGGAGAGCTGCTGGGGGGTTACTTTCTTGTGCGGCAAAAGGACCGCCGACTTGATGCGGGGATTGAGATACGCGGCATAGAGTGCTGCGGCGGCGCTGGTATCCCCGGTGGACGCACAGATGGAGAGTACCTGGTCGACCAGCCCCTGCCGGATGAGAAAATTGATGTAGCTCAGGGCGCTGGCCATTCCCCGGTCCTTGAAGGATGCGCTGGGGTTCTGACCGTCGTTCTTATAAAAAAAACGCATGCCTGCTTTGGCCTGGAGAAGGCCGTTGGCTTCCACCACAGGGGTGTGGCCCTCGCCCAGGTAAACGACCGAATCCAGAGGGATGACGGGGCCGATGAACTCGTGGTAACGGTAGATGCCCTTTACGGCCGGGATCTTGAGCATGCGTCGGTAGTCTAAAATCCGCTGCCAATGCTCGCCGTCAATCGCCTTTAGCCGATCGAACTGCCGGTCGTGGATGAGCAGTACGCTGCCGCAGTCCGGGCAGGTGTACAGCAGGGATTCGATGCCGTGTTCGGCACGGCAGCCCAGGCATCGGTAAACGAGTTCTCCGCCGGGATCAGGGACCAGGTGCGGCCGGATCTCTTCAGGGAATTGATCGCGTCTCACGTGTTAATCATTTCCGTTCCGCCCATGTACGGTCTGAGCGCATCCGGGATGACGACAGTGCCGTCCTCCTGTTGACAGTTTTCCAACAGGGCCGCCAGGGTTCTGCCCACGGCCAGCCCGCTGCCGTTCAGGGTATGGACCAGCCGGGTGCCTTTTTTGCCCTTTTCTTTAAAGCGGATGTCGGCCCGCCGGGCCTGGAAATCCTCGAAGTTGCTGCATGAGGATATCTCCCGATAGACGCCCTGGGCTGGCATCCACACCTCGATGTCATAGGTTTTGGCTGCGGAAAAACCGATGTCCCCCGTACACAGGGTGATCACCCGGTAGGGCAGTTCAAGACGGCGAAGCACGGTTTCAGCATTGTCCAGGAGCGACTCCAGTTCGTCGTAGGAGGTCTCCGGCCGGGTGAATTTGACCAGCTCCACCTTGTTGAACTGGTGCTGTCGGATCAATCCGCGCGTATCCTTGCCGTAGGACCCGGCTTCGGAGCGGAAGCAGGGCGTGTAGGCCGTGAAATATACCGGCAGCTGGGATGCGTCCAGAATCTCCTCCTGGTAGATGTTGGTGACCGGGACTTCCGCGGTGGGGATGAGAAAATAGTCCAACCCCTCCAGTTTGAACAGGTCCGCCTCGAACTTGGGCAACTGGCCGGTACCGGTCATGCTTTTCCGGTTGACGATAAATGGCGGCAGGACCTCTTTATACCCGTGCTCTGTGGTGTGCAGGTCCAGCATGAAATTGATCAGCGCGCGCTCCATGCGCGCTCCCGCGCCCAGGTATAGGGGGAAGCGTGCACCGGCGATCTTGGCGGCGCGGGTGAAATCCAGGATTCCCAGGTTCTCCCCGATGGTCCAATGGGGCAAGGGCGTATAGGAAAAGGCAGTGGGGTCACCCACCGTTTTGACCACGGGGTTTTCCGTCTCGTTTTTGCCCACCGGCACGCTTGCGTGGGGGATGTTGGGCATGGCCATGATCATCTCGTCGATGGCCGATTCACCTTCTCCCAGATCTTTTTCCAAGTTCTTGATGGTTGTGGACACACCCCGCATTTGATCGATGATGGCGTCGGCATTCTCTCCGTTGCGTTTCATCCGTGCGACCTCTTCAGACACGCGGTTACGCTGGCGGCGAAGTTCTTCCAATTCGAAAAGGATTGTTTTTCGCCGGGTGTCCTGGGCCTGAAAGGCCTCCCAATCAAAGGCCGTCCCCCGGTTTTGCATGGCTGTTTTGACCAGTTCCAAATTTTCTCTGACGAGCTTGATTTCCAGCATATTTGTCCTTATAATCCAAAGTCGCGTTTAAACGAGGCCATACATCGGGTTTCAGGTGGCGGTGACAGTTCGTTATGGGGGCGGTGAACGGTATGCCGATGACATCGGCGTTAAGACAATTAATTTGGGCTGCGTTATCGGTCGTCGCAGATTACCAAATACGGCTTCCTGCCTCTAGCCTGGCCAAATTAATTGTCTTAACGCCTATAGGCGAACACCGAAGCAAAATCAAGCGGAAGTCTATCCCAAGTGGTGCGATTAGTCAACGATGATTGCCGGTTGAACCGTGATAACGCGCACATCTCAGACCGCTCGCAGCCGTGGGTGTGCGCGGCCGGGAAAATCGATTGTTGCCAGTGATACGATCCCTCTTCCCGTATTTTTCTCGCGGTTAGGGGGCAGCGATTCAAGTCGAGAATTTGCGACCCGATACAAAACAACAAAGATGGAGATGTCAATGGATGAAGTCCGGGAAAAAAAGCAGGAAATTAGAAATGGAATATCGACTTACTTCAATTCACTTGCCGGCGATGTGCTCGAAGCAAACACTCGCATTATCGAAAATCGCCTGTTTGAATTCGCCAACTTTCTCGAATCCAAGATTGTCATGCTTTACGTAAATACCGAAAATGAAGTGGCAACGGATACCATTGTCAAGCGGGCCTACGATTTCAACAAAATCGTGGTGCTTCCCGCCTTTGATACGGCCAAGTTCAAAATGAAACTGATGAAAGTGGACAACCCGGATAAGGATCTTGTCGTCGGCCCGCGGGGAATTCTCGAGCCGAACCCGGCCAAATGCAAGCCGGTTCCGCTGGATTCAATCGATATCGCCATTGTTCCCGGAATCGCCATGGATGAAAAAGGTGGGCGGATCGGATCCGGTGACGGATACTACGACCGGCTCATCCCCGACCTGCCGATGACCACCCGCAAGGTGGGCCTGGTGTTCGAGGGGCAGCTGATTCCCCAGGTGCCTATGGAATCCCACGACAAACATGTCGATATCATTATCACCGAAAAACGGGTGATCTATAAGATTTAGACCATCGACGCATTGTGTGGATGATTGAAAGCGCCTCCCGTTGTGGGGCGCTTTTTTAGTTGGGTTCGGGGGTCGGGGTTTCTGGTCTCTGGTCTCTGGTTTCTGGTCTCTGGTCTCTGGTTTCTGGTCTCTGGTCTCTGGTCTCTGGTTTCTGGTTCGGGGTTCTGGGTTCGGGGTTCGGGGTTCGGGGTTCGGGAGTCCCGGATCGGCCTTCCGTCCTCAGTCCTCCGACCTCCGTCCTCCGACCTCAGCCCCCCGGCTTCAGGCATCTTAACTTCTTGACCTGACATGCCTTAATTGATAAACACGTGCTGGGAGAAACGTGCCAATGAAATACCAGCGCCTGAGAAATGAAATGGTCACCAAACAGATCATCGCCCGCGGGGTCAACGATCCCCGCGTACTGTCGGCCATGCGGACCGTTCCCCGCCATCTGTTTGTCAGCGAAGCCATGATGGATCAGGCCTACGGCGACTTTCCCCTGCCCATCGGTGAACAGCAGACCATTTCTCAACCTTACATCGTCGCGGAAATGACCCAGTCGCTCCAAATCGCCCCGGAGGACCGGGTGTTGGAGATCGGCACCGGTTCCGGCTACCAGGCGGCCATTTTGGCCCAGATCGCCTTCCGGGTCTATACGGTAGAGCGCATTTACTCGCTGTATACCCGAACCCGAAAGCTGTTCGACAAGCTGCGCTACCACAACATCGTCACCCGCTATTCGGACGGCTCCACCGGCTGGAAGGAGCACAGCCCTTTTGATGCCATCATCGTCACCGCCGGTGCGCCGGAGATCCCCACGGTGCTGGTCAATCAGCTGGCCGTGGGCGGCCGAATGGTGATTCCGGTGGGGGATCGCCACACCCAGGATCTTATCAAACTGGTTCGTGACGAAGAGGGCATCCACCAGTCCAATCTGGGCGGGTGCCGTTTTGTTAAACTGGTTGGCGAACACGGCTGGAGAGAGCAGTAAATGCTCAGGCGTCTTTACGACTGGGTACTTCACTGGGCCGCCACCCCATACGGCGCCTGCGCGTTGTTTCTGCTGGCTTTCGCCGAATCCTCGTTTTTTCCCATTCCGCCGGACGTCCTGCTTATCGCCATGTGTGTGGCCCGGCCGGACCAGTCATTAAAATACGCCTTGGTCTGCTCCATCGGATCCATTTTCGGGGGGTGCCTGGGATACCTGATCGGTTGGCAGTTCATGGCTTCGGTGGGTAGCCGTATCGTCGACTTTTACGGCCTGACGGACAAGGTGGCCTATATCGAAACCCTCTACAACACATACGACGCCTGGGCGGTGGGCATCGCCGGGTTCACTCCCATTCCTTATAAGGTATTCACGATTGCCGCCGGCATGTTCAAAATCAATTTCACGGTATTCGTCCTGGCCTCCATGGCATCCCGATCAGCCCGGTTTTTCCTTGTGGGCGGGTTGATCTACCTCTACGGTCCACGCATCCAGCGCTTTATCGACCGCTATTTCAACCTGCTGGCCGTGACCTTCACGGTATTGCTGGTGGGCAGCTTTATACTGATCAAATATCTGTTTTAAGACAGGCTCCATGAAGCCGGCTCATATAAGGGAACAACCATGACCTGTATCGTGCAAAAATTTGGCGGCAGCAGCCTGTCCGATGTGGACAAGATCATGAAGGTGGCCCGACTGATTGCCCAAGTTAAGGAACAGGGCACGGACGTGGCCGCCGTGGTCTCCGCCATGGGCAAAACCACGAACCAACTGGTGGAGATGGCCCGCAGCATGTCACCGAAACCGAGTAGACGGGAGATGGACATGCTGCTGAGCACGGGCGAGCGGATCACCATGTCTTTGCTGTGCATCGCCCTGAACGAACTGGGTGTGCAGTCGGTCTCTCTGACCGGATCCCAGTGCGGCATTATCACCAACCATCGCCACAATGATGCCCAGGTAATCGAGGTGCGTCCCTTTCGGGTGCTGGATGAACTGGCCGAGGGCAGGGTCGTGGTGGTTGGCGGGTTTCAGGGGGTGAGCTACAAAAGGGACATCACGACGCTGGGGCGCGGCGGGTCGGACACCACGGCGGTGGCCCTCGCCGCTGCGATCGATGCCGATCGCTGTGAAATATACTCGGACGTGGACGGGGTATACTCCGCCGACCCGTCCACGGTGGCCGATGCCCGTCACCTGCCGGAAGTCTCCTATCCGGTGATGCAGGAGATGAGCGCCGCCGGCGCCAAGGTGCTCAACGCCCAGGCGGTTCAGTTCGCCAAGGAAAAACAGATCGCCATTTATGCGCGCAGCACATTCGATCGAAGACGGGAAACGGTGGTGAGGAAACTTCCGCCGGGCAAGGTGGCCGGCGTGCAGGCAGTGGTCAGCGAGGAGGCGATCACCCGGGTTAGAATCAGCGGGGAGCATGCTTTGACCGGTTTCAAATGGGCAGTGGGTGTTTTGGAGCAAGAGCAGGTCCCGGTGAAGGAGATCCATGCCGCCGATGTGCCCGACGATTCTGGCGCATCGCGGGTTTCCTTTGTGGTATCCTCCCCCGATGTATACGGTTGGCGGGAGATCCGGGAGACGCTGGCCGGACAGTTGGGCGATGCCCTTGGCTTCGATACGCACCTGGGGGCGCTGTCGCTGATTGGCGAAGGGCTCAACCGGACCAACGCCACCCTGATCGAGGCCCTGGCCCTTTTGGAACGTCATGACATCGCGATTGCCGGTGTCACCACCACTTCGTTTCGCATCTCACTGCTGGTTCCCCGGGAAAAGATCGACGACGGCGTGCGCCTGTGCCATGGGAATTGGATTGCGTAAACGATTTAAATACGACGGTGAACCACCCCTTGCAACTCTACCCTGAAACTCGACAATGACTAAAATGATCCTGGAAGCCATTAAAATTATAATTGTTTTTTTCGTTGGGGCAACCCTGCTGCTCTACCTGTTTCAAGGCAGAATGATTTTTTTTCCCCAGCCGACCGCCCCCCAAAACCAGTCTCGCTATGCCGACAGTGAAATTCGTCTGGACCACGGTGGCGTCACCCTTACCGGCTGGTTTTTCAAAAATGAGATCGGTCCCGGCCACCCGCTGGTGGTCTATTACGGGGGAAACGCCGAGGATGTAACCCTCAACTTTGCCGATCTCGGGCGCTTCAGCGCCCGATCCTTTCTTTTCATGAACTACCGCGGTTACGGCGGCAGCGACGGCAAACCGTCCGAAACGGCGTTGCTGTCGGATGCATTGTTCGTGATCGACCATCTGCTGGCGACCGAAGGCGTCGATCCGGCCCATGTCGTGGTCATGGGCCGCAGCCTGGGGTCGGGGGTCGCTGTTCATGTGGCGGCCAAACGAAAGGTGGGCGGTGTTATCCTGGTCACCCCGTTCGACTCTCTGGTCAATGTGGCCAGGTCCCACTATCCGATCTTTCCGGTGGGGCTGATGCTCAAACACCGCTTCGATTCCGCGGTCCTGGCACCGGGCATCGCCACGCCGGCTCTTTTTCTGACCGCATCCAACGATCAGGTGGTGCCGGTGCGGTTTGCCAAGAAATTGGCGTCGGTCTGGGGCGGGCCGGTAACCGCCGTCACCGTTGAGGGGACCGACCACAACTCCATAGAAACATCGCCGGTGTATTGGGATGCGGTCAACGCATACCTGTTGTCTGATCGTCGCCAATGAATGGAACACTGAATGAAGCACCCTGCTATGGAAAAGAAAACCGTTTTGCTGGTGGGCGCCACCGGCTTGGTCGGTGGTCATATTCTCAACCGTCTGCTGGAAAATGAAACCTACGACCGGGTGATTGCGTTGACCCGTTCAGCCATCACAGGTGCCGAGGCCTTTTCCAAGCTCGACACCCGGATTGTCGATTTCGGGCGTCCTGACCAGTGGCTGGATCAGGTGGCTGCCGACCAGACCATCTGTGCGCTGGGCACCACCATTAAGAAGGCCGGCAGCCGGGAGGCGTTCCGACAGGTGGACTACGCGTATCCCCTGATGATCGCCCGGGCCGCTCTAAACGGCGGCTGCAGGCACTTTCTGCTAGTTTCGGCCATGGGCGCGGATGCGGATTCGCCTGTATTTTACAACCGGGTCAAAGGCGACCTGGAAGCGGCGATCCTTGGGCTGGGATTCACCTGTGTCAGTATTTTCAGGCCATCCCTGCTGCTTGGGGATCGCCGGGAGTTCCGTCCGGGTGAAGCGGTCGGGCAGGTTCTGGGTCGATGGTTGGCTTTCGCCATCCCTAAACGTTACCGGCCCGTGCATGCCCGCACCGTTGCCGCTGCGGTGGTGGGGATTGCGGCAGCGGACCCGTCCGGCAACCGGGTGCTGGCTTCGGACGCCATTGCCGAATGGGGAGCCGATTGACGGGCTTCGCCGAAAGGTGGTTACCCACGTTCCAGTTATAAGACCGACCGGTTTTACTTTTTAAGCAGCCACCCTTTCCCGGAGGATTCCATGACCATCCTGAAGCATCTTTTCTCTCCGATCCAGATCGGCCGTATGACGGCCAAGAACCGCCTGCTCATGTCCGCCATGAGCATCAACTTCGGCGTGGATGAAAACGGTTATGTCACCGATCAGTTGACCGGCTACCTGGCGGCGCGGGCCAAAGGCGGCGCGGGCATGATCCTTGTGGGTGGCGGCGGTGTGCACCCCACGGGTCTGGAACTGCCCGGGCTGCCCGCCCTGTGGGATGACGCATGCATTCCCGCCCTTGAAAAGATGGTCGCGGTGGTGAAATCATTTGATACGTGCTTCGGCGTTCAGTTGATGCACGGCGGCCGTCAGTCCTACCACGACCGCAAGGTGGCGCCGTCACCCATTCCCGCGCCGGCGGTGGTGAAAGGGGTTCCCAAGGAGTTGACCATCGAAGAGATTGGCGAACTCGTGGCTTCTTTTGGCGATGCCGCCCGGCGATGCCGGGATGCCGGGTTCGATTTTGTCGAGGTTCACGGGGCTCACGGCTATCTGATCAACCAGTTCTTGGCCCCCAATTCCAACCATCGCAAAGACGAATACGGCGGCAGTTTTGAAAACCGCATCCGTTTTTTTCTGGAGCTTCTGGCCGACATCAAGGCCAAGGCCGGTGCTGATTTTCCCGTGGGGCTGCGCATCAACGGCGAAGATTACATCGAGGGCGGCTGGACGCTGGACGACGCCCTGCGCCTGGCTCCGGTTTTGGAAAGAGACGGGGCTGACTACCTGCATGTATCGGCCGGGGTCTATGGTTCCACACAGCTGACCATTCCCTCCATGTATGTGGAACACGCCTGCTTTGTCGGCCTGGCCGAAGCCGTGAAGCAGGTGGTGACGATTCCCGTGGTGGGGGTGGGCCGGATCAAGAGCCCGGAACTGGCCGACCGCATCCTGAAAGAGGGGCGGGTAGACGTGGTCGCCATGGGCCGCGCCCTGATCGCCGATCCGATGCTGCCGCAAAAAGCCCGTGCCGGGAATCTGAACGCCATCCGCCCGTGCATCGGCTGCTGTCTGGGCTGCATTCATGCGGTGCTGGCCCTGGAGCCCGGTTCCTGCGTGGTCAATCCCGATGTGGGACGAGAGTACTTGATCGAAAAAGAAGAAATCGCGCCTGTGCCGAAGTCGGTGCTGGTGGTGGGCGCGGGGCCCGCGGGTATGGCGGCTGCCCGCATGGCGGCCATCCGCGGCCACCGGGTGACCGTTGTCGAGGAAAAGGGCAGCGTCGGTGGCCTTTTGCGGCTGGCCGCGATACCGCCCGGCCGGGGCGAAATCATGGACGTGATCACGTTTCTCAGCCGTGAAATCGAGCGGTTGGGTGTTGCCGTGCGGCTCAACACCCGACTGGATGAGGCGCTGCTGGACGCAGTGGATCCGGATGCAGTTGTCCTGGCGTCGGGCAGCCTGCCGGACATGCCCATCATCAAGGGACTGTTCACCACCGGGATGGATCTGTGCACGGTAAACGAAGTGCTGGAGGGAAAGATCACCGGCGACCGGGTGATCGTCCTGGGCGGCGGTCAGGCCGGACTGGTGACGGCGGATTTCCTGGCGGAGAAGGGCAGGGAGGTGGCGGTTCTCAATCGAAAGCGCCATTTTGCCGAGGAGATGTCCAGCAACGACCGGTTCTACCTCAGAGAGCGGCTCAAACGCGCCGCCGTCCACCTGTTCAAGCAGGTGGCCGTCAAGACATTCACCGATGACGGCGTGGTCTTTACCACGGCCGGCCAGCCCATGACCCTGGCCGGATACGATACCGTGGTGGTGGCCGAAGCCATGACCCCGGTGCGCGACGCCAAGCCGATACTGGATCGTCGGAAAATCGATGTTTACGTCATCGGAGATGCCAAATCACCGCGAAATCTCATGCTGGCCCAGAGCGAGGCCGAGGAAATTGGCCGGACGATCTGATCATTCAGTCGATTAACAAAATTGACCTGATCTATACTTGAAGTGACAGAAATGAGAATAATACTCAGAACCTTGTTCGACACATAATCGCATCAAAACATTTCCAACGGCATTGATATCTGCAGGACCGTTGGAGAAATCCAAGAAATCTGCCATCATTTTTTACCTGTGGTAGCAAAATTAAAGTCAACTAATCACCGAAAAAGACCAGCCACCAGAAGTTGTGGCCGTCCATCATTTTGCCCATGCGGTTCTTAATAGCAACGAAATTCGGCGCTGTTTGCAGGTCTGTGGTGGTATGTACAAGGTCAAGTGATTCTTTTCCTTCCGGTGCTGTGAAGTGTGAACGGATAAAGGAAATATGGGAACTATCGCTGAGTGAGGGCCTTACAAAGATTACCTTTATTCGAAGGCCTTCAATAAAATGTTGGCCACTGTCTATTTTACCGACTTGGCCGCTGGCGTGACAGTGTTGGTGGTAAGTCCAAGCTCGGACATCTGTTCTGAAATTGTCTCGGCCCTTAGTCGATCGACCTGATGCACGACTAACATCTTCCCCTTCAGTTCGATCTCAGCCGCAGTCGGGGTTACCTTGATATCTTTCTCTGCAAGCAGATTCGCGTAGCGTATGGCCTTTTCGTAATTGTGGAATGAGCCCACATATATGGTGAGCTTGTCTCCTTCCGGCATAACAAAGGCGTCAACCGATTTCTTTATAGTCGCCAAGCGTGCGTATGCCAATTCAGGAATATACCGACCCTCACGCAGCCGGGTGACCTCGACTTTGCTGGTGCACGATGTTGACTGGGTATCGAATCCGAGGTCCTGCAATCTGTCTGCGGCCCGTACCATCAATCGTTCATTGGCGCAGGGGCCGATTTCAATCGAATCGAGAATGTCCGCGTTGCCCCCTGAGCGTGTCTCATTCAAGCTTTCCAGCGCTGTGTGTTCTATCGCCCCCACAGGATCACTATCCGAATCCTGGGTGGGATGGGGCGGTACCATGCGGGATTCAGTTCGATATGACTGAACCGCGGCGGGTAGTACAATTGCTTGTGATAACTGGCTTAGCTCGTTGGCGTTCAACCCAACGCTTGTCGTTTCCGCAACCTGAAGGTCGCCACCCAGACTCAGAATGCGATAAGCGGTAATAATCTCGTCTACAAGCACCTGAACCAACTGACGGGCGGATTGAAAGTATTCTCTCTCGGCATTGAGGACATCGAGAAGACTTCGACGGGAAACACTGTATTGTTCCATATAGGCGTCAAAGGTTTTCTTGCTTGAATCCACCGCTTCGCGGAAAGATTTTTTTTGACGCTGTAGAGAAAGAAAATCAGACCAGGCGATAGCAGTCGATTCACGAAGTTCGATCAGCTTGTCATCCCGGTTCGAGCGGCTTTGATATTTTCTCGACAGGGCTGCGTTGGTCGCTTGCCTATCCTGACCGCCATTGAAAAGGTTCCAGCGCATGACCAACATGGCATCGTTGGTATGCTGCCAGGATGGATCCCCCTCAAGCTGATCGTGGTAGCGACTGCTCAGTTCGATGTCGAGCTTTGGTTTGTAGGCCGAACGGGCCAGATCCACACGGGCTTCGGCCTCCATGATCCTGGCGTTGAAGGCCATCAACCCGGGATTTTTCTGTTCCACCCACCTCAACGCATCATCCAGGGAACCGGGCATGGTATCCGGCAGTTTTGCAAAGTCCAATTCTCCCGGCTTTACGCCAACCACTCGCTCATAATTTGAAATCGCTCCGCGAAGGTCGCTTTGGCTGATAATCAAGACCGACTGGGCCCGCGCCATCCGGGTTTGGGTCTGGGTGACATCGGCAATGTTACCATAACCGGCCTGTTCGATATCGGAAAGTGCCCGGTAGATATCCTGATGAACCTGGAGATCTTTTTCGGCCAGGGCAACCAATTCACGCTGCCGATATACATCAAGGTGGGCGCTTATCGCAGTCAGGGCAATTGTCTGAGTTGTCTCTTGAAGGGTAAGGTCGGCTGAATCCAAGATGGCCCGCTGGATGGATACAGCCTGCTTGGTTTCGCCACCGTCGTAAACCTTCTGGGTCAATCTCAGCGTCGCATCTCCGCGGGAATTCCATTCTGAATCGGACGGATCGGCGTCGGGCAGTCGAGTGACGCTGTCGCTATGCTGCCCTGAACCGTAACCGAGCAGAAGATCGACAGACGGGCGATAGCCCGCGCGCGCTCGTTTGAGGTCATATTCAAAGGCTTCGTTGCTGTGGGCCAGTGCCTGCAGCTGAGGGCTAAACGCCAGCGCCTGCTCCACCGATTGGTAGAGTGTGGTCACCTGAGCCTGCGCGTATAAAGGGGCTGACAAGACCCAACATAGAAAAAAGGTTAAGCGAAAAGCATTTTTATTAATTAGCATTGCACAGCCTGTAGCAACAAATCCTAATGTCATAAGGAGAAATTAGTCCTACAGTATATTCCGGATCCTCAATCAATTCTTTTAATTTCAAATAGATGTCCGGTAACGAAATCAATTGTGCGGATCTTACGACGGTTTGAAACACGGTGCCTCTTCTTTATTCATGGCAATTCGGCTAAAAATTGTATTTGCTATCGATGACTCGAACAGCTTGATCACCAATTTTTAACCTGCCAACGCTATGGGTTGTTTTTGTAACATGTCCGCAACCTCGTTGTGAGGTATTGGGCGGCTGAAATAATATCCCTGTAGATATTCACAACCCAAGGCAATCAAATGATCGGCCTGGTGCTTTTCCTCAACCCCCTCCGCAACCACCTCGAGCCCCAGCTCATGTGCCATGGACACGATCGATGCGACCAGCTTGTCGGCATTTTCATCTTTATTGAGGTCAAATACAAAAGACCGGTCAATTTTCAGACAGGAGAGTGGGATTTTTCTTAAATAAGACAGTGACGAATATCCTGTGCCAAAATCGTCCATGGTCACCCGGATTCCCATCTCCTTGATCTGTTTCAATATGGCATAAGTTTTATCGCCAGTAGACACGAGAGAACTTTCCGTCAACTCGATTTCAAGTAGGTGTTTATCTATATTGAATTTGTCCAGAATATGCGCAATGCGGTTGGCTATATTTTGTTGACGCAACTGGATTCCCGAAATATTGACCGCGATCGGCATGACCGTCAGTCCCGAATCCATCCAGGACCGAAGCTGTCGGCATGCGGCATAAATAACCCAGTCACCGATTATGTCGATCAGCCCGGACTGCTCAGCAACCGGGATAAATTTATCCGGCGGTACGAATCCCAGGCGTTCACTCTGCCAGCGAAGCAGGGCCTCAAATCCGGCATTTTTCCCTGTCGCGGAATCGATCTTGGGTTGATAATGCAGTTGCAGCTCATTATTCTCAATGGCTTCATGGAGCGCATTCTCTATTTTTAGCTGGTCGACCGCTTTGTTGTTGAGATCTTTGGAAGCGAACAAATAACGATCGTTCCCGTTGAGTTTTTGCGCATAACTGCAGGCATTGGTGGCGCTGCTGTACAACGCCTCCACCGTCTGTCCATCGTGGGGAAAGATACTGACCCCAAAATAGGCGGATGCGTATATTTCATGCCCCTTGACCGTGAAAGGTTTTTCAAAGGAATCCAACAATCGTTTCATCACCCAGGTAACATGGTCGACCTGCTGGATATCGGTCAGCAGAATGCCGAATTCTATTTCGTTGATCAGCGATACCGTCGACATGCCTTTAACATTATCGAACATGGCCACCGTATCGATATTTTCGCGTATGATGTCGTTCAAGCGCACACCACAGGCCTTGGCCAATTGTCGGGCTATCCGATGACCGAGTGTTTCGTGTATCCGTTTGATCGTGCCGACGGTCAACGACAACACCGCCACCAGATAATTTTTTCTTTTCCCCCGGGCGATCTCATGGGCGATGCGATCTTCAAACAGAGAGCGGGTCGGCAAACCTGTCTTCAGGTCATACATCTCATAGTGTTGGATCTCCAAGCTGCGTTTTTCCAGCAGTCCTTCCAGTTCCAGTACGCGACGTTTCAAATCCGTTTGATCCGTATCAATCGGTGTCGATTGCCCCGGATGTGCAACCGGTTCCTCAGTTTCGGACCCGGCCCCCACGGTGGCAACAGCGTCATTATCCTGCCCCCAGGTGACCACCCGATTCCGACCGCTTTTTTTGGCTGCATAGAGTGCTTTGTCGGCCTGGTTGATCATCTCGTCGGGTGTATTCGCATTGGATTCGATGGCGGCCACCCCCAGACTTACCGTGATTTTAACCCCCGAGCAGGAACTTTTTTCGATGGTCTGCCGGATGCGCTCGGCAATTTTAACGGCCTTGTCCAGGGCCAGGGTGGGCAACACCACACAGAACTCTTCACCGCCGTAACGCCCGACCAGGTCAGTTTCACGGGTACAGGTTTTGAGGACATCGGCTACAGTCTTGATTACCAGATCCCCCGTAGCGTGCCCAAAGCGGTCATTCACCGATTTGAAAAAATCAATGTCTGCCATCATGCAGGACAAATGACCGCCATTCGCTTTGGCCTGAGCAAACAACTTATCAAAAGATTGAGCCAGCGAGCGCCGGTTCAAACAGAGCGTCAAGGGATCGCGGTTGGCCAGGGTTTCGAGTTCATCACTTTTCACCTGGATTTCCTCATTGGCCGACTGCAGTTTTTCCAACATGTTGCTCAGTTCGAAATTCTTTTCCTCCAACTGGGTGATATCGTCGAAGGTTAACAGGGTGCCGCGAGAGGACCCCGCATTGTCCGTCAGCACAGTTACATTTGCGGCAAGCTTTATCTTTCTGCCCTGATTGTTCAGCAAGTTCAGGGATGCGCCCATGTGTTCCCGGCCGTCCTGCATCACTTTGAACCAGGGAAGTTGCCTGACCTGCTCCGACGTCTTACAATTCAACCAACCCAGTTCCGATCCTTTCAATCCGAGCATGTTTTCGGGCGACTTACCGAACAGGGCCGCAAAGGAATGGTTTGCCATCACGATCTGTTCGTCTTTGTCCAAGATCAGCACCCCTTCATGGAGTGCATCAAAGGCCTTCTGGACCCGTTTTGGAATTACGGCCGTGGGATCGAGTTCGCGCAAGGCCCGTTTGATGATCAGGAAATAGCCGATGAAACTGCTCAAGCCGATAAAGATCAGTAGCTCGACAAAAGAACTGGTCAACCCGATCACCGAATTGTCACTCAAGAAAGACGCAAAGCGAATCTCCACCGTGGCCCATTTTTCATTATTGCGATACACGGGCACATGAACATGGGTCGACGTTGATTTTCCGTCAACCGGCGGCGTCCAATACGCCAGGTGTTCACCCACCACGGCAATCAATTTGCCGTCATCCGTGCGGATCGCCGCCGAGCGGATGTTTTCGTTGCGTTCCACCACCGCTCGCAGGGTGTTGCGAATGGTGTTTAATTCACCTTTTTCGGCCGCGGAAGCGAACTGCAGCGCCAACGATTCACTCAACCCCTTGCGCAGATTCAGCGCTGATTCGGAGGCGTCGGGAACAAACCCAATCTGGTCGGCCACAATCAGCAGATTGACCGTCAACAGAGCCAGCGCAATGCTGAGCCGGATAGCAGGGGTTTTAAATATCATTGTTCATCGCGGTCAAAAAGGGTTTCCGGTTGCTGTTCGGGGCTATTTGAGGCCTCTTCTTTATTTTTCTTGTCTTTTCGCTTACCGGAAAAAATGACGATCGGGTCAAAGCCGCGCCAAAGCGGCAAGGTTGAGACCATGCTGGCAACCATTGATCCGGCCCGTAAAAAATAGCTGACGATGCCGACGGTAAAGGTTGTCATGGATGCGGTGACAATTTTCGCTTTCACCGATTTAACTTGTCGTTCCGATTGGAACGTCTCGTCGATTTCCTCCCGCAGCCGGTCGTAATCCTCATTGTTGACGAATCGCTCCCACTCCTCGTTCGCAATATCTGTGCCGCCACTATCGGTGAACTCATTGTAGGGCGTGGATACTTCAGGCGCTTTAAACTTTACATGCAAATGTTCTTCAGCAGCGATTTCTTTGTACAAATCGTTGTCGAAATAAGTGTATGCACGCCTTTCTTTTCGCGATTCGGACCGGGCGTCAGCATCGTTTTCATCGGTCAGATAAATAATATCTTGAGTCGCACCGGATTGCGGATCATTCATCAGCACGAATGACTCCTCTGGATCGGATAAATATTCTGCTGTCAAATTTTCGTCGGTTACAGGCCCGGGATCCGCTTCTGCAAGGGGATCTTCGCCAGGCACCGCTTCCGTCGGGTAACCCGGTTCCGAATCGTCGTCTGTGTCCGTATCGGTATCATCGGCAGGCGGTCCCGAACTGGTCGCCGTGGCGGAAACGGCAATCGTAAAGGGCTGCGTGTCGGTGAGGAGGCCGTCTGAGGCCGTCACTACCACACTGTGATTACCAACATCAGTATTGGTCGGGGTGCCGTACAGGGTCGCGGTGCCATCACCGTTGTCGACCAGGGTCAGCCAAGTCGGCAGGCTGGCGGCAGAGATGGTCAGGCTGGTTCCTCTATCCGGGTCGGTGGTGGTGATGGTGTAGCTGTAGGCGGTATTCTCAGTGGCCATCGTTACTGCAGGAGAGGTTACTATCGGCGCGTCGTTGACCGCGGTGACGGCCACGGTCATGGTGTAGCTGCTGACACTGTCGGTGATGCCGTCATTGACCGTGAAGCCGAAGCTGTCGTAACCGGCGCCATTGGCATCGGCCGCCGGGGTGAAGCGCAGCCGGCCGGCGTCGATGTCGGCTTTGGTGATGACCTGGTTCAGGCTCACGTCGACACCATTGAGTTGTAGGCTGCCGACCGACTCGAGACCGGTGATCTGCACGCTCGCCAGGGTGTCGCCATCGACGTCACTGAAGTTGAAGTCCGCCGCCGTGAACGTATACGCCGTGTCCTCGGCGGTGGTGACCGTGTTGTTCGCGGCGGTCGGGGCGTCGTTGACCGGGCTGACGGTGATGTTGAAGCTGGCCGCGGTGGTGCTGCCGGCGCCGTCGTCCACGGTGAAGGCGAACGCGTCACTGCTGGTCTGGCTGCCGTCATGGTCGTAGGTAATCAAGCCGGCATCGATGTCGGCCTGGGTGAAGCTGCCGCCGGCGCTCAAGGCCACGCCATCGTTGTACACAGTGCCGTTGGCCGGCGCGGTATCCACGGTGTAGACCAGTTGGTCACTGCTGTTGTCGACATCGGTGGTCGCCAGCATCGCCGTGGTGACCACGTTGCCGGTGGAGCCTTCCGCCACGGCCGCACCCGTGTTGGTCGCCAGGACCTGTTCATCGTTGACCGGATTCACCGTGATGGCGACGGTCTGGGTCGCGCTTTCCCCACTGGCGGCATCGGTCACCGTGTAGGTGAAGCTGTCACTGCCGTTGTAGTTGACCGTCGGGGTGTAGCTGAAGCTGCCGTCGGCGTTGAGCGTCAGGCTGCCGTTGGTCACATCGGTATTGAGTGTGTAGCTCAGTGCCCCGCCCGAGGTGGTGCTGTCATTGGTGGCAACCGTGTCGCTCAAGGTGGTGTCTTCATCCACACTGAAGCTGTCGTCGGTGGCCGTGAGATCGATGACCGGGTTGACGGTGATGCTGATGATTTGGCTTTCTACATTGCCGTCGTCATCGGTCACGCTGACGGTAAAACTGTCCGTACCGCTCCAGTTGGCTGTCGGGGTGTAGCTCCAGTTGCCAGCGGCATCGATGGTCGCGGTACCATTGGTTCCATCGGTAGTGACGGTGAAGTTGGGGCTGCTCATGCCGTCGGCGGTGTCGATGACACTCAAGGTGCCGGCAATGGTGGTGTCTTCATTGCCGCTGCCGGCGGTGTCGCCGCTGAACACTGCGGCATCGTTGACCGGGTTGACGATAAAGTCGGCGGTCGCATCGACGCTGGCCCCGCCTTCATCGGTGGCCGTGAAGGTCAGGGTCTCGCTGCCGTGCCAGTTGGCGCTTGAGCTGATGGTGGCCACGCCGTTGACATCGATGCTGACGCCGATGTTGCTGTTGCCGGAGACCGTATAGATCAGGTTGGCGTCCGGGGTCTCGACATCGGCGAACAGGGTCTTGAGGTCGATGGTGTAATCGGCAAAGTCCTCAGCAAGAGCCTGGTCTGCCAGACCGGTCGTGGTCGGTACATCATTGACCGCGGCCACGCTCAGGCTGGCGGTATTGGCAGTGCTTGTAGTCCCATCGGAGATGGCGAAGTCAAAGCTCACAGCGCCGTTCCAGTCAGTCGTTGGGGTAAAGGTCCAGGTGCCGTCACCGTTGTCAGCCAAGATACCGCTACCGGTATTGAGCGTCAGGTTGATGGCGGTCAGCGGGTCGCTGTCGGATCAGAACTGCCGGTCAGCAGATTGGCCTGGGTAATGAGAAGACTGCCGTCCTCGTTGAGGCTGCCGAGGTTAACCGGCGTCACCGTCGGCGCGTCGTTGGTGTTGCCCACGCTGATGGTAAAACTCTGGGTGGCGGTCAGGCTGCCGTCAGACACCTCGATGACCACGGCGTGATCGCCGACTTCGGCGTTGCCAGGCGTGCCGCTCAGGGTCGCGGTCCCGTCGCCGTGATCGGTCAGGGTTAACCAGGTCGGTAAGGTCGTGGCGGAAATCGTCAAACTGGCGCCGCCATCAACATCGCTGGTGATGATACTGTAGCTGTAAAGCAGATCCTCGGTGGCCCCGGTCACGGCGGCCGAATCGAAGGTCGGCGCTTCATTGAGATCGTTGACCGTAATGGTAAAGGTCTGGTCATGGGTCAGACCGCCGCTATCGGTCACCCGGACGGTCACTTCATAGCTGGCCTGGCTCTCAAAATCCAACACCCCGTCAGTCAGGATCAGGTCGCTGCCGCTGAGCGAGAAGAGACCGGCATCGGCGCCACCGGTAATACTGTAGCTGGTGGTATCGCCGGCATCAACATCGCTGGTGGTCAGCGAACCGATGGTGGTCCCGGCGCTGGTATCGGTGTTCTCATCGATGCTGCTGTTCGACAGGCTCACCAGGGTCGGCGCTTCGTTGACATCGGTCAGGGTCACCAGAATCGTCTGCACGTCGGTCCCAAGGTTGCCGTCATCGGCGGTGACTTCGACTTCGTAGACGCCATCGCTGTTGGCATCGGCAAAGGTCTCAAAATCCTGCGCCGCGTTAAAGCTCAGCACGCCACCGGCGGTGATACTGAAGAGCGCAGAATCGGCCCCGCCGCTGATGCTGAAGGTCGGAACATCCAGATCGGCATCGGTCGCGGTGACGGTGGTGACGGCCGTCTGGTTCTCGGCCGCAGTCTGGGCCGCTGCTGAGGTAATCACCGGCGCATCGTTGGTGTTGGAAACAGCAATGGTAAAACTCTGGGTGGCGGTCAGGCTGCCGTCAGACACCTCGATGACCACGGCGTGATCGCCGACTTCGGCGTTGCCAGGCGTGCCGCTCAGGGTCGCGGTCCCGTCGCCGTGATCGGTCAGGGTTAACCAGGTCGGTAAGGTCGTGGCGGAAATCGTCAAACTGGCGCCGCCATCAACATCGCTGGTGATGATACTGTAGCTGTAAAGCAGATCCTCGGTGGCCCCGGTCACGGCGGCCGAATCGAAGGTCGGCGCTTCATTGAGATCGTTGACCGTAATGGTAAAGGTCTGGTCATGGGTCAGACCGCCGCTATCGGTCACCCGGACGGTCACTTCATAGCTGGCCTGGCTCTCAAAATCCAACACCCCGTCAGTCAGGATCAGGTCGCTGCCGCTGAGCGAGAAGAGACCGGCATCGGCGCCACCGGTAATACTGTAGCTGGTGGTATCGCCGGCATCAACATCGCTGGTGGTCAGCGAACCGATGGTGGTCCCGGCGCTGGTATCGGTGTTCTCATCGATGCTGCTGTTCGACAGGCTCACCAGGGTCGGCGCTTCGTTGACATCGGTCAGGGTCACCAGAATCGTCTGCACGTCGGTCCCAAGGTTGCCGTCATCGGCGGTGACTTCGACTTCGTAGACGCCATCGCTGTTGGCATCGGCAAAGGTCTCAAAATCCTGCGCCGCGTTAAAGCTCAGCACGCCACCGGCGGTGATACTGAAGAGCGCAGAATCGGCCCCGCCGCTGATGCTGAAGGTCGGAACATCCAGATCGGCATCGGTCGCGGTGACGGTGGTGACGGCCGTCTGGTTCTCGGCCGCAGTCTGGGCCGCTGCTGAGGTAATCACCGGCGCATCGTTGGTGTTGGAAACAGCAATGGTAAAACTCTGGGTGGCGGTCAGGCTGCCGTCAGACACCTCGATGACCACGGCGTGATCGCCGACTTCGGCGTTGCCAGGCGTGCCGCTCAGGGTCGCGGTCCCGTCGCCGTGATCGGTCAGGGTTAACCAGGTCGGTAAGGTCGTGGCGGAAATCGTCAAACTGGCGCCGCCATCAACATCGCTGGTGATGATACTGTAGCTGTAAAGCAGATCCTCGGTGGCCCCGGTCACGGCGGCCGAATCGAAGGTCGGCGCTTCATTGAGATCGTTGACCGTAATGGTAAAGGTCTGGTCATGGGTCAGACCGCCGCTATCGGTCACCCGGACGGTCACTTCATAGCTGGCCTGGCTCTCAAAATCCAACACCCCGTCAGTCAGGATCAGGTCGCTGCCGCTGAGCGAGAAGAGACCGGCATCGGCGCCACCGGTAATACTGTAGCTGGTGGTATCGCCGGCATCAACATCGCTGGTGGTCAGCGAACCGATGGTGGTCCCGGCGCTGGTATCGGTGTTCTCATCGATGCTGCTGTTCGACAGGCTCACCAGGGTCGGCGCTTCGTTGACATCGGTCAGGGTCACCAGAATCGTCTGCACGTCGGTCCCAAGGTTGCCGTCATCGGCGGTGACTTCGACTTCGTAGACGCCATCGCTGTTGGCATCGGCAAAGGTCTCAAAATCCTGCGCCGCGTTAAAGCTCAGCACGCCACCGGCGGTGATACTGAAGAGCGCAGAATCGGCCCCGCCGCTGATGCTGAAGGTCGGAACATCCAGATCGGCATCGGTCGCGGTGACGGTGGTGACGGCCGTCTGGTTCTCGGCCGCAGTCTGGGCCGCTGCTGAGGTAATCACCGGCGCATCGTTGGTGTTGGAAACAGCAATGGTAAAACTCTGGGTGGCGGTCAGGCTGCCGTCAGACACCTCGATGACCACGGCGTGATCGCCGACTTCGGCGTTGCCAGGCGTGCCGCTCAGGGTCGCGGTCCCGTCGCCGTGATCGGTCAGGGTTAACCAGGTCGGTAAGGTCGTGGCGGAAATCGTCAAACTGGCGCCGCCATCAACATCGCTGGTGATGATACTGTAGCTGTAAAGCAGATCCTCGGTGGCCCCGGTCACGGCGGCCGAATCGAAGGTCGGCGCTTCATTGAGATCGTTGACCGTAATGGTAAAGGTCTGGTCATGGGTCAGACCGCCGCTATCGGTCACCCGGACGGTCACTTCATAGCTGGCCTGGCTCTCAAAATCCAACACCCCGTCAGTCAGGATCAGGTCGCTGCCGCTGAGCGAGAAGAGACCGGCATCGGCGCCACCGGTAATACTGTAGCTGGTGGTATCGCCGGCATCAACATCGCTGGTGGTCAGCGAACCGATGGTGGTCCCGGCGCTGGTATCGGTGTTCTCATCGATGCTGCTGTTCGACAGGCTCACCAGGGTCGGCGCTTCGTTGACATCGGTCAGGGTCACCAGAATCGTCTGCACGTCGGTCCCAAGGTTGCCGTCATCGGCGGTGACTTCGACTTCGTAGACGCCATCGCTGTTGGCATCGGCAAAGGTCTCAAAATCCTGCGCCGCGTTAAAGCTCAGCACGCCACCGGCGGTGATACTGAAGAGCGCAGAATCGGCCCCGCCGCTGATGCTGAAGGTCGGAACATCCAGATCGGCATCGGTCGCGGTGACGGTGGTGACGGCCGTCTGGTTCTCGGCCGCAGTCTGGGCCGCTGCTGAGGTAATCACCGGCGCATCGTTGGTGTTGGAAACAGCAATGGTAAAACTCTGGGTGGCGGTCAGGCTGCCGTCAGACACCTCGATGACCACGGCGTGATCGCCGACTTCGGCGTTGCCAGGCGTGCCGCTCAGGGTCGCGGTCCCGTCGCCGTGATCGGTCAGGGTTAACCAGGTCGGTAAGGTCGTGGCGGAAATCGTCAAACTGGCGCCGCCATCAACATCGCTGGTGATGATACTGTAGCTGTAAAGCAGATCCTCGGTGGCCCCGGTCACGGCGGCCGAATCGAAGGTCGGCGCTTCATTGAGATCGTTGACCGTAATGGTAAAGGTCTGGTCATGGGTCAGACCGCCGCTATCGGTCACCCGGACGGTCACTTCATAGCTGGCCTGGCTCTCAAAATCCAACACCCCGTCAGTCAGGATCAGGTCGCTGCCGCTGAGCGAGAAGAGACCGGCATCGGCGCCACCGGTAATACTGTAGCTGGTGGTATCGCCGGCATCAACATCGCTGGTGGTCAGCGAACCGATGGTGGTCCCGGCGCTGGTATCGGTGTTCTCATCGATGCTGCTGTTCGACAGGCTCACCAGGGTCGGCGCTTCGTTGACATCGGTCAGGGTCACCAGAATCGTCTGCACGTCGGTCCCAAGGTTGCCGTCATCGGCGGTGACTTCGACTTCGTAGACGCCATCGCTGTTGGCATCGGCAAAGGTCTCAAAATCCTGCGCCGCGTTAAAGCTCAGCACGCCACCGGCGGTGATACTGAAGAGCGCAGAATCGGCCCCGCCGCTGATGCTGAAGGTCGGAACATCCAGATCGGCATCGGTCGCGGTGACGGTGGTGACGGCCGTCTGGTTCTCGGCCGCAGTCTGGGCCGCTGCTGAGGTAATCACCGGCGCATCGTTGGTGTTGGAAACAGCAATGGTAAAACTCTGGGTGGCGGTCAGGCTGCCGTCAGACACCTCGATGACCACGGCGTGATCGCCGACTTCGGCGTTGCCAGGCGTGCCGCTCAGGGTCGCGGTCCCGTCGCCGTGATCGGTCAGGGTTAACCAGGTCGGTAAGGTCGTGGCGGAAATCGTCAAACTGGCGCCGCCATCAACATCGCTGGTGATGATACTGTAGCTGTAAAGCAGATCCTCGGTGGCCCCGGTCACGGCGGCCGAATCGAAGGTCGGCGCTTCATTGAGATCGTTGACCGTAATGGTAAAGGTCTGGTCATGGGTCAGACCGCCGCTATCGGTCACCCGGACGGTCACTTCATAGCTGGCCTGGCTCTCAAAATCCAACACCCCGTCAGTCAGGATCAGGTCGCTGCCGCTGAGCGAGAAGAGACCGGCATCGGCGCCACCGGTAATACTGTAGCTGGTGGTATCGCCGGCATCAACATCGCTGGTGGTCAGCGAACCGATGGTGGTCCCGGCGCTGGTATCGGTGTTCTCATCGATGCTGCTGTTCGACAGGCTCACCAGGGTCGGCGCTTCGTTGACATCGGTCAGGGTCACCAGAATCGTCTGCACGTCGGTCCCAAGGTTGCCGTCATCGGCGGTGACTTCGACTTCGTAGACGCCATCGCTGTTGGCATCGGCAAAGGTCTCAAAATCCTGCGCCGCGTTAAAGCTCAGCACGCCACCGGCGGTGATACTGAAGAGCGCAGAATCGGCCCCGCCGCTGATGCTGAAGGTCGGAACATCCAGATCGGCATCGGTCGCGGTGACGGTGGTGACGGCCGTCTGGTTCTCGGCCGCAGTCTGGGCCGCTGCTGAGGTAATCACCGGCGCATCGTTGACCGGAGTCACGGTGACGGTGACCGTTGCTGAGTTGCCTTCACTGTTGGTGTAGGTGAAGCTATCGCTGCCGGTGAAGTCGGCATCGGGCGTGTAGGTCACGATGCCGGTGCCGATGTTGACGGCGGTGGTCCCGTGGGTCCCATCCGTCGCTGAGACCAATGTCGCGATGGCCCCATCGATATCGGTATCGTTGGCCAGGACGGCAATAGCGACTGGCGTATCTTCGGCGGTCGTGGCGCTGTCGGCAACGGTGACGCTGGGATCGTTGACCGGGCTGACGATAAAGTCGGCCACGGCATCAACAGTGGCGCCACTTTCATCTTCGGCGGTAAAGGTGATGGCCTCGGTGCCGTTCCAGTTGGCCGTCGAGCTGATCGTGGCCACGCCGTTGACGTCGATGCTGACACCGATGTTGCTGTTGCCCGACACCGTGTAGATCAGGTTGGCATCTGAGGTCTCCACATCGGCGAAGATGGCCTTCAGGTCGATGGTGTAGTCGGCAAAGTCCTCAGCCAGGATCTGATTCGCCAGGCCGCTGGTGGTCGGCACGTCGTTGACCGCGGATACATTGACGGTCATATTCTGCGTCACGATGGCGCCGCCGTCGCCGTCGGTCAGGTCGATGGTGATGCTGCGAGTACCCTCGGTCGGATTGTCGTTATCGGTGTTTTCGTAGGTAATGTTCTGCAACAGCGCGCTGACCGTGGCGGAGGTTGCATTGCTATTGAACACGATATTCAAAGGTGCCAGGCCGGTGCCGCCGCTGAAAGTACCGATGACTATGCCACCATAGGTCACGTCGTTGACACTGACGCCGATCTGACCCGCCCCTGTGCCCTGGTTCCGGATCGCGAAGACATCCTCGGTCGCCTGCAGGCCGCTGTCGCACTCGATGTTCAGGCTACCGCCTTCGAAATTGGCCGAATCAACATCACTGACCACGGAATCGTTACCCTGGTCGAGGATCACGGTACCGTCGCCCTCGCTGTAATTGAGGACATCGCCATCAAGGTTGTTGACAACCGGGTTGTCGTTCGTCGGCGTTACCGAGACGCTGCTGTTGGAAGCCAGGCTGATAAGACCCTGGTCATCGACCGCTACGAACTCGATGGTTCGACTTCCGCTTGTCGGGTTCTCCGAGGTGTTTTCGTAGCTGATGCCGCGGATGAGCGATTCCAGATCGGCATCCGGGATGACCCCACCGCCGTCGCGCGCTATGCTAAAACCGGTACCGTCGAAATCGATCTCGAAAACTGTGCTGCCAACCGTCCTTGTGGCCACATCGCTGGCTCCATGGCTGAAGGTGTAGCCGCCAACGATTAATTTCTCATTAGCACCATCGGGTGCCGTCAGAAAATTGATGCTGAGTGCATTGTAGGCTGTACTGTCGATATCGGTGACGATGGCATCACTATCCACAACCAACACGGCACCACCACCCTCCGTAAACGTTGTGGTGAAGCCACTACCTGCACCGTCGGACCCATTCAGGTCGACAATCGGTGCGTCGTTGACTGGTTCAACCGTAATTGAGATGAACTGACTGATACTGTCCGAACCGCCATTGGCGGTTCCGCCGGTGTCGGAAACATTGAACTGAAATCCGGTAGTGCCGTTCCAGTTGTCTGCCGGTTTGAACTGCATGCCCTGGATTTGTGCCAGCGTGTAGATACCGGTAGTAACCCGAGTGGTCCCATCAACGAGGAAGATATCACCGGAGGTCGGTGACGGGATCACCGTGACCTCGTATGTCAATGACTGGCTACTCTCATCACTGCCACCGCCAGTGCCGTAGGTGACACTTTCCAAGCCGAGAGAAGTTAGACTGGCGTCTTCGCTGAGCGTGAGATTATTGACACTACCGGTGAGAAGGACTGGTGCGTCGTTGACGGCGGTGACGGTGATCGTCAGCGTCCCCACGTCCGTCAGGCTGCCATCGGTCACCGTATAATCCACCGAGTCGGTGCCGTTGAAGTTGGCCGGCGGCGTGTAGGTGTAAGTGCCGTCGGCGGCAATGACGATCGTTCCGCCCTGTGTGGTCGCAAAGGTGCCGGCCACTAAACTCAGCGCGTCACCGTCGACATCCGTATCGTTGGCATCCAGATCGATCGTCGAGGTGAAGGGCGTGTCTTCCACAACGGTGATACTGTCATCGCCGGCCACCGGCGAATCGTTGACCGGGGTGACCGTGATAGAGACGGTCTGGGTCGCGCTTTCCCCACTGGCGGCATCGGTCACCGTGTAGCTGAAGCTGTCACTGCCGTTGTAGTTAACCGTCGGGGTGTAGCTGAAGCTGCCGTCGGCGTTGAGCGTCAGGCTGCCGTTGCTGACACCGGTTTCCAAGGCATAGCTCAGGGCGCCGCCCGAGGTGGTGCTGTCATTGGCGGCGACCGTGTCGCTCAAGGTGGTGTCTTCATCCACGCTGAAGCTGTCGTCGGTGGCCGTGAGATCGACAACCGGGTTGACGGTGATGCTGATGATTTGGCTTTCTACATTGCCGTCGTCATCGGTCACACTGACAGTAAAGCTGTCGGCGCCGCTCCAGTTGGCATTTGGGGTGTAGCTCCACTCGCCCGTGGTTGCGTTGATCGTTGCGGTACCGTTCGTTCCATCAGTGCTGACGGTGTAGTTCGGGGTCGTCATGCCGTCGGCGGTGTCGGTGACACTCAAGGTGCCGGTAATGGTGGTGTCTTCATTGCCGCTGCCGGCGGTGTCGCCGCTGAACACCGCGGCATCGTTGACCGGGGTGACGGTGATGCTGCTGCTATCGGTTGCCGTGCTCACCGAACTGGAGCCGCCGATACCGGTGCCGCTGTAAGCGATATCGACGTTATCAAAACTGATGTACTGCCCCGATCCTTCGAAGCCCTGCGCGATGCGGAAGCGCAGCTGCAAGTCGGCGGACAGGTCAGTGTAGCTCTCCAGGTTGTAGCTCCTGCTGCCGGACTCGTTTCCGACGACGTCCATCCTTTCCAGCAACGTCCAGGTGCCGCCTCCGTCAGCGGATATTTCGGCGACGACCGTATCGAGTCCACCGGCGCCGTAGCCCGCATAGTCGAATGTCAGGACCGCCGTGGCGGCATTGGATAGGTCGGCCGAGCGGGTAATGAATTCGAGTGAGCCGCCATCCTGATTATCGAGGTGCAGCGCACCCCCTTCGATGCGAATGTTCCCGTTGTTCGGCTGGCCGCCGTCGTTGCCTTCGATCCAGCCAGACGACCAGACCGCGGTCCCGTCGTCATTGCCGTAGGAGACCGCATCGAACTGATCGCGCAGATTGGCCGAGACGGTGAGATCGACCGCGTCACCGCTCACACCGCTGGTCTGGTCCCAGGCATGAAAGGTGATGCCGTCGGTGACCGTGCCGTTCCAATCCGCGTCCGGCACGAAGCGAACGAAGGTGTCGGGGGTGGCGGCCAGCAGTCGCGCCGCACTCGTGCTGGGCGAGCCGAAGGCCGTCCAGGTCGTGCCCCCATCGATGGAGAATTCCCAACCGCCGTTGGTGTTGTCGACACCGACCACGGCGATGCCGGAAACGGCGCCCGGGTCGGCATCCGTGACCCGACCCGAGATCAGGATGGAAACCAGTGTGCCCCCGCTGTTGACCAAGTCCTCCTCGATCGCGATGAGATCGTTGGCGCCGCTGAGCTCGGGAGCATAATTGATAGCGTTGACGACGATATTCCGGGTCACGACGTCGCTCGAGCCGCCGTCACCATCGCTTATCGAGAAATTGATCGCGCGCTGCGTTTCCGATGGATTGTTCGAGGTGTTCTCAAAGGTGATATTGCGCAGCAGGGCCTGGATCGATGCGACATCGGCGTTCGTGTTGAACAAGATGGTCAGCGGCTCGCTGCCGTTGGCACCGCCGGCCCAGTTGCCGATGATGATACCTTGATAGGTCACCTTGTTCCCACTGATCCCGATCTGGCCGGCACCGGTGCCCTCATCGCGAATGGCGAGCTTGTCGTTTGCCGTACCGGTGGTGCCGAGATCGACCCGCAGCAGTCCACCGTCGAAGTCGGCCGAGTCGGGATCGACCAATGTGGCCGCGGGATCGATGACCGCCGGCGGATCCCCCTCCGTGTAGGTGACCATGCCCGTGGCCAGGGTGATCACCGGATCGACATTATTGATTGGCTTGATATCCTCGATGATCGAAAAGCTGCGGATCTTCTTCTGGCTGTTGTTGAGGCCGACATCGCCGGCATCGAACAGTACGGTCGCATCCGCGCTCGTGGTGCCGGATCCCATCGTGGTCGTCGTCACCGTGAGGTAGAAGATCTCGTCTTCGTCGACCAGGATGCCGTTGTCACCGACGAAGCTGTCGCCGTTGGCCAGGGTGGTGACGATCGATCCGGCGGGCACCATGGTGCCGTCCAGATAGAGATCCTCGCTGATCACCATGACCCCGAGGAAGTTGTTGTAGTTGATGCCGATATCGACGCTGCTGATCAAGGTCGAGACGACGCCCGTCGTCGTGCCGGCGCCGACGTCCGTCGCAGAGAAATGATAGATACTGCTCTCCTCGACGTAGCTTTCCTGCGTGAACAGGAAGTTCCCTGCCTGCAGGGTGACATCGCCCACGACGACGTCGCTCTCGATCAGGGTGATGCCCGTGGTCAAGGCCGTGCCGGGCTGATCGAGCAGATGGATGAAGGTGCCCGAGCTGTAATCGCCCTCCACGTCGGGGCGGAACACGATGACGTCGCCGGCCGAGATCGCCAGGGTGTTGGTGCTGGTCATGACGTCATCGGATTGGGAGACGAACAGCAGGTCGCCGCGCTGCAGATCGATGCTGTTGGCGCCACCGACCGTGATGGTGTTGCTGACCCAGTGCATGCCGTTGATGGTCATGTTGCCGCTGGCGGAGAACACCTCCAGATCCATGTAGGGCAGGATGCTGCCGTCCGATCCGGCCGGCTCGAAAGTCAGGTTCGGCTCGCCGATGGCCAGCACCTCGCCGGCGTCCCAGGACTCCACCCCGGGGACCTTGCTGCTGTTGACGTCCGACTGGGTGGTGAACAGGATCCTGATCTCACGCGGCTGCACCGTGAATGTGGCTGTCGCCTGGGCGCTGCCGCCGTTGCCGTCGAGAACCTCGTAGACGAACGAATCCGTGCCGTTGAAGTTGGCGTTCGGGGTGTAGGTGAAGGTCCCATCGGCATTCAGGATCAGCTCGCCGTTGGCCGGGCCGCTGACCGGCGTGGTGTTGACCGTGAGCGGATCGCCCTCCGGATCGCCGTCGTTCCGCAAGAGATCGTTGAGCCCCAGCTCACTGCTGAAGGGCACGCCCTCGACGGCCGTGAAGGTCTCGCCGACGACGGTCGGTGCGTCGTTGACGCCGGTGATCGTGATCGTCACCGTTGCCGTCGTCGTCGCGCCGTTGGCCTCGGTGATGTCGTAGCTGAAGGTATCAGAGGCGGTCGCGCCCACCGCAAGGTAATCAAATTGCCCGTTCGGGTCGTAATCGAAGGTGCCGTCCGGGTTCAGCGTAACCAGTCCGAGGGTACCCGTGGAGTCCAGGTTCGTGACTGTAATGCCCGCGGTGCCGTCCGGCAGATCATTCCTCAGCACACCACCGAGCGCCGGTGCTGTTTCCTCGCCCTGGAACTGCACAAACTCCGAACCGAATTGGTTGCGCGTTGCCTGGTATTGCGCGGCGATCCAGTCTGCGCTGCGGTTCGTGTTCGATATCTGCACCTCGTCGATGAAACCGTTGAAGTCGTAAAGCGGATCGTCGTGACCGATCGCAAGGCGCCCGGTGTTGCCTGTAACCACAACCGTGGTACGGGTGTCGTTCGCGATCTCGACACCGTCCAGGTACATCCGCGCGGTACTGGTGCCGTCGCCGTTGCTGGTGTAGCTGACCGCCGCGTGCTGCCAGACGCCGACTGTCAGTATATTGTCAGCCGTGTCGATTATTTCCTGGCCATTGAGATAGAAGGTCAGGTCGTTGGTGCCGTCGCCGCCGCCGAAGTAGTACGAGTCGGTATAGCCCCACAGGCCCTTCTCGACCACGCGGTTGAATTGACCCGAATCCGAGGTCGGCTTGATCCAGAACGATATCGTCATCGAATCTTTCAGATCGAGACTCGCGTCGTGATCGATCTCGATCCAGTCGCTGGCATCGAATTCCTGGCCATCGGTGACCTGTCCTTCCTGGCCGGTGACCGCAACGCGATCAATGCCATCGTTGCCGTAGGCGGTTGAGTCCTTGTATACGTCGGTACCACCGGTACCCGCCTGTTCTTCGTTGAGATGCCAAACGCCGACAAAGTTGCTGTCCCAGACGCCCGCTGGATTCTCGCCCGAAGTGGCAACGGCATTACCGTAGTACATCCAGATGCCATCAGCGTTGGAATTAGCGGTGATCTGCGGCACCCTGACCCATACAGACGAATCACCGCCCTCGTTCCACTGTTCGATTTCATAGGCCAGCTCGGTACCATCCGCAGCCAAGAAGCGCAGATCCGAGCCGCCATCGTTGGTCTGCGCGTAATCGATGTTGCCGGCATTGAGCACGATCAGCACCGGGAAGTCGGTCAGTGTTTCGGACTGCGCCAGATTATCGAAAGTCAACTGCTGCCGGTTCGACCAATTGGTATTCCACCAGTCCACACTCAGCGTAAGGTCGGCATCCACGGCATAGTTGTCGTTGACTGCTGTGGGGTCGACATTGGTCACGGTCACGCTAATCGCCTGGGAATCAGCACCACCGCTGCCGTCACTGGCCTGCACTGTGACTTCGTAGACGTTGTCGGCATCGGCATCGGTCGGTGTCTCGAAATCCGGTGTACCCTTGAAGCTCAGCATACCAGTACTGGCATCGATGCTAAAGAGGGCTGCATCGGCACCACCGCTGATCGAATAGGTAATCTCGTCGAGATCGGCATCGGTAGCGGTAACGGTCGTGATCGCCGTGGTGTTCTCGGCGACGTCGACGCTGGCTGTTGTTCCGGCGCCACCGGAAGTGATGGCTGGCGCGACGTTTGTAACAGTCATGTTGATGGTCGTCGTTGCCAAGCTACTGGCGTTGGTTCCATCGGATGCCTGAACGGTGACGATTCGGGTGGTGGCATTCGGGCTGGAGGCGGTGTTGTCGTAGACAACGGTCCTGAGAACTTTCTCATAGTTCTCAACCGTGTCGACCCCGCTCAAGTATACGTAGTACTCACCGGGTCCGACCGCATAAGTTACGGATATAGAAGTCCCGGAGACATCGGCAACCATGCGTTCGTCAGCACCGTCGAGGTGATTGGTCAAGGTGACCGTCAAAGATTGCAGGTTCACACTGTCAACGTCGGAGATTGCCGCATCGGTATCAGCAATACTGATCTGGCCGTTGCCTTGCGTCCAGGTGGTCGTGAAGTTGATCCCGGTCCCCGTGGAGTCATTCGCATCGAGATCGACCTGGGGTGCTACTGGATCGACGTCGATATTAATCGTTCCCAGCGTGATGGTTCCACCGCCACCGGTTCCGGTGTTGCCGTTGTCCGTAATTTCAATTGTGATCAAATCGACGTTGTTGCCGCTGATGCCCGGTGTGCCGTGCTCGTAGTCGATGCTATCCGTATCGTTTAGAAAATCATTCAGATCGGTCAGGTTGCCGGTAAGTACTAAAACGGACTGAGTCCCGCCGAGGGTGAGGCCCGGCCAACCCATGGTTTGCAAGTGACCGTTGGCTGAAGTAATGGTCAGTGTCAGGTCGCCCGACCCGGCATCCACATCGCTGAGGTCAATGGCGCTCAGGTTGAGCTTGCCTTGGGTATCTTGAAGAAAGACCAGATCGGTGGGCAGGCTACCCGCATTGGTCGGATCGTCGTTGACCGCGGTGATATTCACCGTGGTGCTGCCGGTGGCCGTCAGTGCGCCGCCCGTGCCTTGCGCGCCGGTGTTGCCGTCGTCGAAGGTCCAGTCGATTTGCACGGAGGTCGGTGGTGTATCCGAGCTGTTGGCGTAGGTGATCTGCTGCAGAATATTATCGACGTCAGCCGAGGTGGGGATCTCGCCGTTGGCGTCGGTGAAGCTGACAACCAGTTCGCCCGGCGTGGCCGTAGTGTCGAAGATAGCGATGATCTGGCTGTTTTTGGTCAAATTGTTGCCGCTAAGGGTGATGCCGTTGCCGTCGCTGAATGCGAAGATATCTTCCGCCGAGGCCCCGCCGTTGCGAATCAGGGTCAGGCAGACGCCAGCATAGTTGCCCAGGCCGCCGTTCAAGGCGTCCAGTTCGGCGTCGTGGACGTCCACGCTGTCGTCCAGCACGATGGCTGCGGCACCCTCGGTATACGAGACGGTTCCGCCCAAGGCATCGGCGATGCCAAAGCTCGTGTCGAGGCTGCCGTCGGCGTCGTAGCGAACAACAGCGAGGTCGTCGTTGGTGCCGTTGTTGCTATACCCGGTCAGCACAATTTCGTCGCCGGCAGTCACTGCGCCAGCCATTGCATATTCGTTCGCGCTGCCAATCTGCGTGAAGGCAGTGCCGCCGCTGCCGAAACTGGTGTCCAGGCTACCGTCGGTGTTGTAACGAGTCAGGGCAAAATCGTAGTCGAAATCGTCGTGGTTCGAGGAGCCGCCGACCACAATCTTGCCGTCCGACTGCAAGGCAACAAAACGCCCGTAGTCGTTGTTGGTGCTGACGGCGGAGAGAACCGTACCGCCGCTGCCGAAACCGGAATCCAGGCTTCCGTCGGCATTGTAGCGCGCCAAGGCGAAATCGTAGCCCGTGCCGCTGGCCTGTCCTGCGACGACGATTTTTCCGTCGGCCTGAACGAGCACGTCGTAAGCCGTGACGGCCCCGGTTCCGATGGGTGTGGTCACCTTTCCGCCAGTTCCGAAGCCCGAATCGAGGCTGCCGTCGGCGTTATACCGGATTAGGGCAAAGTCCTCCGACCCGTTGTTCGCACTCCCTGCAACGATAATTTTCCCATCGGCCTGCACGGTTACACTGTAGGCCTCGTCGTAGCCGGTCCCGAAAGCCGTGGTGACTTTACCGCCGGTGCCGAAACCGGAATCGAGGCTGCCGTCGGCGTTATACCGAACCAGGGCAAAGTCCGTGTCAAATAGACTGACTTTGGTGTAACCAGACACGACGATCTTGCCGTCCGCCTGCACTGCGACGTCCTGGGCATAGTCACTGTCCGTGCCGATAGGCGTGGTAACTTTGCCGCCGGTGCCAAAACCGGTATCCAGACTGCCGTCGGCGTTGTAGCGAACGACCGCAAAATCGTTGTTGCCACTGCTGGCGTATCCGGCTACGACGATCTTGCCATCGTCCTGCAACGCGATGCTGTGAGCTTCGTCTGTCAACGTCCCGACAGGCGTGAGCACTTTGCCGTCCGTGCCGAAACCGGTATCCAGGGTCCCGTCGGCGTTGTAGCGAGCGACGACAAAATCATAGCTGCCCCCGTTGAGCGTCGTACCCGCCACGAGGACCTTGCCGTCCGGTTGCACCACGGTGGCGTAACTCCGGTCCGCCCCTGTCCCGATCGGTGTGGTAACGATACCCGTGCCCGTATTGAAAGTCGGCGCGTCGTTGATCGCCGTGACGGAGAGGCTGGCGGTGTTGCCGATCGTGTCGATGCCGTCAATGACTGCAAAATCAAAACTCACCGCGCCATTCCAGTTGGCGGTCGGGGTGAAAGTCCAGGTGCCGTCGCCATGGTCGATCAAACTGCCGTCACCGCTGCTCAGGGCCAGGTTGATGGCGGTCAGGCTGTCACCTTCCACGTCAGTTGCCCCGGCAAGCAGGTTAGCCTGGGTAATCAGCAGGCTGCCATCCTCGTCGATGCTGCCGAGGTTGATTGGTGAAACGATCGGCGCGTCGTTGATCGCCGTGATGTTGATCGTGCAGAAGCCGGTGGCTTCCAGGGCACCGCCGGTCCCTTGCGCGCCGCTGTTGTTGTCGTTGAAGGCCCAGTCGATCTGCACACTAGCGGGGGGCGTGTCGCTGCTGTTGCTGTAGGCGATCTGCTGCATCGCCGCGTTGACCAATGCGTTGGTCGCGTTGCTGTTGAAGTGCAGCAACAGTGTGCCGGCGCTGTTGGCCGTCACGGTCCCGATGGTCGTACCGCCCACCACGAGACTGCCACCCTCGGTCAGCGCGGCAAGCGTACCGGTGGCGAAAAAAGTATCCTCGGCACTGACCCCACCGTTACGTGCCAGGGTCAGGGACGCTCCGGCAAAGTTGTCAAGCAGGGTCAGTTCAGGATCGATGATTTGAACATCCGCGCCGAGAACGACAGGCGTGCTGCCCTCGGTATAATTAACGGTTCCACCCAATGTATTGCTCAGGGCAAAGTCACTGCTCAGCGAGCCGTCACTGTTCAGCACCAGCAAAGCTGCCTCCAGCGTTCCCGAAACATTGGATGCGCCGCCGATCACCAGGGAGCCGTCATCTTTGACCGATACGCTGTAGGCGCGGTCCATGCTGCTGCCGCCGAAGTTGAAATCGACAATGCCGCCGGAGCCGAACCCGCTGTCCAGGGAGCCGTCGCTGTTGTAGCGCACGGCAGTGAAATTGTTGCCGTCATCACTGCTGTAGCCGGTCAGCACGATTTTCCCGTCACTCTGAATCGCCAGATCCAAGGCGAAATCACTTTTGGTGCCTTCGCTGCTGATTGCCGTGGTGACTTTGCCGATACCGTTGAAGGTCGTGTCGAGGGAACCGTCGCTGTTATAACGCAGGACGTAAAAATCGTTGATGCCAGAGGAATTGCCCCAGCCGGAAACCACAATTTTGCCGTCACCCTGCAATTCGATGCTAGTGCCGTAATCTGAAGAGGAGCTGCCGACATCCGTCAAGACCACACCGCTTGTGCCAAAATCGGTATCAAGGGTGCCGTCGGCGTTGTAGCGGACAAGGCCGACATCATTGGTGGTTCCGCCGAAGGTCTGACCAACGAGTACGAATCTTGCCGTCGGTCTGGATGGCCAGGTCTTTCGCCCTGTCTGTACTTCCAGCAAAGTCCGTGGTCACGTAACCACTGCCGCCGAAACCGGTATCAATTGCTCCGTCGCTGTTAAAGCGCGCCAGAAGGTAATTGTTGGAGAAATCGCCGGCGATGAGAATCTTGCCGTCGTCCTGCACCTGCATGAAGGGGCCGTAGTCACTTCCCAGGTTCCAGAGCGCGATGCCATCCCCGCCGCCAAAGCTGCCGTCGAGGGAACCGTCGGCTGTATATTTAGCGATGAAGTAATTAAAACTAGCGCCATTATATGACGTCCCGGCCACCAGAATGGATCCATCGTCAAGTATGCTAACGTTGCTGGCTCTATCGGTATTGTCGGCAATCACCGGTGTGACGACCAAGCCGGTGCCGCCGCCAAAGCTGGTATCCAGGGAGCCGTCGACGTTGTAACGGGCGATCATGGTGTCGCGGTTACCATCTTCGGCATAGCCGACCGCGACAATTTTACCGTCCGCCTGAATGGTCGTATCGTTAATCTGGCTGGCGATCCCGACGCCGAAGCTGGTGGTCTGGAAGCCTTCGCCGATGTCGAAGGTTGGCGCATCGTTGACGGCGGTGACGGTGATCGAGGCCCTCTCGGTGGCCGTGCTGAAAGCTGTGGTTTCGCCATTGGTGCTGGCATCGACTTTCGTACCTGTAGTGCCACTGGTTTGATCCCAGGCGCGAAAGGTGATATCGGCGGTATCGGCGTTTTGCGCATCCGGCACGAAACGCAGACTGTCGGTGGCCCGCAGGAGCAGGGCAGACGCATCGGAGACCGCGCCGACATCGAGCCAGGAGCCACCGCCGTCAATTGAATACTGCCAGGTGCCGTTGCTGCTTACCAGGCCGGTGACCGCGATGCCCTCCACCGCACCGGCATCGACATCCGTGATGCGGTTGCCGCCTGCCGATGCGATGATCTCGGCCACCGTGTTGCCGGCGTTGGCCGTCTCGTCCTCGGTGATGGTGGTCAGGGTCATGTCGCCGGTGTTGTCCAGCTCCGGCGCCTCGTTGACGTCGTTAAGATTGACCGTGACCGTTGCCGTGCCGAAGGCTCCGTGGTCGTCGATGGCCGCCACGGTCAAGTTGAAAATCGGCATGGTCTCGAAGTCCAGGGCATCGCTGTTGGCCACGGTGATCTCGCCGGTGGTCGCATCGATGGCAAAGGCGCCATCCGTATTGCCGCCGATAATGGCATATTGCAGTGAACCGCCCTCGGGATCGCTGCCTGTGACCGTGCCGACCACGATGCCGTTGGCGCTGTTCTCATCGACGCTCAGTCCCTGGTCGTCGATGACCGGCGACTGGTTCGGTATCAAACTGACACTGGCGATGGCTTCTTTGTTATCGTTGAACTGGACATCGGCTCCTTCGAATAGCAATTCGGCACTAGCGGTAGTCGTGCCATCTCCCGTTGTGCTAACGTCAAGGGTAAACAGATCCCATCGTGTGGCGTTCAGCGGCGTGCCGTCGGTCTCTTCTCCGTTGACGGCCAGAATCACGGTGCCGGCCGGCAGGGTCTTGTCACCGATCACGCTGGTATGCTCAACCAACTCGATGGCGGCAATGTTTTTGCTGAGACCAAGGCTCCCGTCACCGTCGATCAGGATGGATTCCGTACCACTGGTGGTGTCACCAAGCTGCGCCGGTACGTAGCGCAGGATGTCCTTGTTGCCTTCCAAAATCAGGAGGTCCCCGGCGTTCAGCTGGGTGTCGCCGACCATCACCGCGCTTTCCACCAGGGTGAACCCTGTCACCGTGATGCCACTGTCGGTCTTGTCGAAGAACAGGGAAAAGGTGCCCGCGCTGTAGTCCCCGGCCGTGGTCGGCCGGAAGAGGATAATGTCGCCGGCCTCGTAGGCAATTCCGCCAATGGTTTCATTGGCTTGTGTCGAGAACAAAACATCGCCCTGCTGAAGCATGATGCCGCCCGTGGAAAAGTCGCTGGTGACGTAGTGGATACCGTCGAGCTTGGTATCGGTGTCGCTAAATGCCGCACTGTCCAGATCAAAGGCGGCCAGCGAGAAGGTGCCGGTGGTCGTACCCGGTTCGAATGACAGCGTGCCGCCACTCTCAGCAAACTGCAGCACCTGACCGGCTGTCCAGCTTTCTATCCCGGTGGCACCGGGTGAGGAAACATCGTCCAAGGTGCTCAGCCATAGCGAGGTCTTGACCGCCTGCACGGTGATATCCACCGTGTCGCTGTCGCTGAGCGCGCCGCCCGCGCCAGTGTTGCCGAGGTCATTGGTCGTGATCTGTACGCCTGCGGTGCCGGTGAAATCCGCATTAGCAACAAAAGTCATACCCTCAAGCGCCGCATTGATGTCGGCGACCGTACCAGTGAAGGTCATGGTCGCATCGTCCGTGCCGTCGCCCACACTGAATGTCAAGTCCTTGGCGCCAGACAGGTTCAAGGTACCGTTCGTGGCGGTCAACGTGACCTGTATCGCCTCGCTACCGGCATCATTATCGCTGACTGAGACCGCCGTACCGGTCACCGAGGAAAACAGCACCATGCCTTTCAGATCGGTGGTCTGGGCAGCCGGGACGGTGTTGACCGGCGGGTCATTAACGGCGATGACATCGATGCTGATGACATCGTTGTCGGTCTGCGGTGTCGCCGCAGGGGCATTGCCAAGGTCGTTGGTGTCGATTCTTAGGCTGGCGCTGCCTAAATAAGTCGCTGTCGGTGTGAATACCAGGCCGTCCAGCGCGTTGTTGATGTCCGCCAGCGTGCCTTGGACAGTGAGTGTTTCCGAACCATCGGCGCCGCCGGTGATGCTGAGGCCGGTAGCGCCCGCCAGCGTGATGGTGCCGTTGGTGGCAGTGAGAATCACTTCGACCGTGTTGCCGCCGGCATCGTCACGCACGAGAATCTGGTTGCCGTTTGCCTCGGAGAAGACCAGCGGGACGTCCTGCCCTGTCGTCTGAGCGTCGGGCACGCTGTTAACCGGCGCTTCGTTGGTCGCATTGGGGGTCACGGTAATGGTCACCCTAGCCGTGTCGGTTCCGCCCTTGCCGTCGCTGATCTGGTAGGTGAATTGATCGGCGTCAGCAAAGTTGGTGCCATCTGCGGCATCGAAGGGCGTATAGGTGAACGATCCGTCGGCGCTCAGCACGAGCGCACCGTGCAGCGGTTCTTCCACCACGCTGGCGGTCAGCGAATCGCCATCCGGGTCGCTGTCGACACCGGTGCCGCTGTTGTCGGTGATGACATTGCCGGTCAGGGTACCGCCCTCGACGACGGTGTAGCTGTCGTCTGTTGCGGTTGGCGCTTGGTTGAAGGTGAATTTGGCGACGTAGGCATCTTCACCACCGCCCCCTGGGCCGAT
The DNA here is from genome assembly GCA_963705435.1 of uncultured delta proteobacterium. Lineage (GTDB taxonomy): Bacteria > Desulfobacterota > Desulfobacteria > Desulfobacterales > Desulfosarcinaceae > Desulfosarcina. The sequence goes on from CAVPJR010000011.1 coordinate 190,133, forward strand.
GTTGGTCGGAACCGGCGATGTGGGGCCGTCCTGCAATGCGTTCTGTCCGCCCACATAGGCGGAGCCGGTGGCAGCGTTCCAGACCACATCCTTGGCCCGGTCCTGACCGGTGCCGCCGATAAACGTTGAATACTCGAGGCTGCTGCCGTCTGCCGAGAGGACGGCAAAAAACCCGTCGTTGGAGCCGGTCATGCTCGCGCTATTGGCGTCGGCCGTGGTGGCAAACGCCGACGATCCGGTAAACCCGGCAAGGTACGCACTGCCCGCTTCGTCCACATCCAGGCCGATGACGTAATCGAACCCGGTACTTCCCAAATAAGTCGAGTAAATCAATGAAGAAGTCCCGCTGAGGGTGGGGTCAATCTTGGCGACAAACCCGTCCGAGGAGCCGCCGGGAGTTGTGTCGTAAGCGCCGGCGGTGGTGGGAAAGATCCCGTCGGTGCGCCCGCCCGCATAGATCTTGCCGCTGCTGTCGATTGCCAGGGCCTCCATGTAATCGGTGCCACTGCCGCCAAGATAGGTACCGTAGGTCAGGTTGCTTCCGGTGCTGTCGAAACGGGCCACGTACGCATCGGACCCGCCCCCGAGACTGCTTTGGCAGGCATTCTGGGTAGGCAGGTTGGTCGAACTAGTGGAGCCGCCGATGATGAAGGCCCCCGTTGTGTCGACGGCGATGGAACGAGCATCGTCCGATCCGTTGCCGCCAAAATAGCTGGCATACAGGAGCGAATTCGTACCTGTCAGTTTCAGGTCAAAATGAGCCACAAAAGCATCCTGGGTACCGCCGAGGGTACTTTCGTATGCGTTCTGCGTGGGCAGGTCGGATGAATTGGTGGATCCGGTAATCAGAACGGTTCCGGACGGTGTCAGCGCCACATCATAGGCGGTTTCCGATCCGGTGCCGCCGAAATAACTGGCGTAAAGGAGCGAGTCCCCGGTGCTGTTCAGTTTGACCAGGACCGCGCTGCTGGTGCCGGTGAGGCTGGTCTGGTAGCCGCCGGCGGTGGGAAAGTCGGTGGAAGTGCTGGTGCCGGTGATGTAGGCATTGCCGTCGCTGTCAATGGCAATACCGTTGGCGGTGTCGCTTCCGCTGCCGCCGATGTAGGTTGAATAAAGCAGGGTACTGCCATCAGGGCTCAACTTGGCCACGTAGATGTCATAGCTGCCGCTGTTATATGATTCATCCAGTGCACCGACGGCAGTGGGAAAATCGGTGGAGCCGGTCCAGCCGGTGACATAGACGTTGCCGGCATCGTCAGCGGCAACCGCCTCGACGTTGTCGTACCCGGTTCCGCCGAGAAAGGTGGTGTAATCAAGGATCGGGTCGATAACCAGTTCCCGAGTGCGGTCGTAGTCGGCGACCTGGAAGCTGACCGTCCCATCGCTGTTTAGGACATATTGGCTATCCACGGTCTCCCGGGTGCCATCGGCTGCGGTCTGGTAGGCAATCGGGGCGTTGAATCGGACGGTATCGCCGTCAGCGTTCAATTGAATGACCAACTCTCCCGTGTCAGAGATGGCCAGAGACTCGGACCCCTCAAAGCCAAACCGAATCTGGTCGACTTCTGAATCTGGTGAAACGATAAAGTCGTACTCCAATTGGCGCTGGTTGCCATAATACCGCAGGTCGATGCCCTCGTAGACCTCCTCGTAGACCACGCTGCCGAACTGTTCGACGCCGGATTGCCCTTCCCCGGAGAGTTCGTTGAGAAAATAGTTGCTGGTGCCGGCCAGGGTATCCTCGCCGCTGACGGAGGATCTGGATGAGGCGCCCATGACGTCCAGCCGGAGCACATGGGTGCCGTCGCCGGTGTCCAGTCTAAGCACCGCGTCGGCATCGGTCAGAAAAACGCTGTAGCCGCTCCCGCGCGCCAGGTAGTCCACGTCGGCATCCGTCTGACCGATATTTTCCTCAAAACCCAGCGGCGTCGCCATAAAGTCGGCCTGGCGTATGGCGCCGGTCAGTGTGCCTTCCCATTGCTGAACGGTCGTTGTATCGGACAAGGAGAGCGTTTCCACCGCACCCCTTTTTTCTTCCAGATCCCAATCGCCCCCCAGAGACGTATGCCCGGTTACATCATTGGAGGCGGCCACATCGGCGCCGGTCAGTCGGGCGATATCATCCAGTAGTACCTCGCCGTCAGTGCCAGAAGCAATGTTGCTTCCATAAAATAGGATGTCGCCCGTCTCGGTGAGGGCATTGCCCCAGCCGGCAACGTCATCGCTCTTCTGCAGAAGGGTGGCGCTGTTCAGCCAAGAGTCGCCCAACCCGATCTGGCCGTCTGAGCCGTGGGTGATAAAATGCACGGCCGACAGGTCCGAGCGCTCTGAAAGGATTTCACTGACCTGCTCGATCCCGTCACGATCGGATTCAAGGACCACCACGTCGATGATGCAGTTGTCATCACTGGCTTCCAGATCGGCAATCAACTGCTCGTAATCGGCCACGCTTTCGTTAACCAATACCAGTTCCCGACGTGTTTCCGCAGCTGTTTGCTCAGCCGTTTCCGGGGCAGCGTTGTGTTCGATCGGCGTATCACCGGTCAGATCTTCAGTCAGCACCTGCTCAACAGGCGAAGCTGGATCCAGACCAGGGGCAACATCAGCAGAAAACAACACCCGCTGTTCCAGTTCTTCGTAACGTAGAAGTTCAGGGTGTTTTTTTGCCAACTCTCTGTTCTTATTGAAAACTTTTTTGAGTTTTCTTAGCACGCCTACCCCCAATCAAGGACGATGGTATCAAAATCGACCGGACAAAACACAAAAACCAAACCTCAAATAAATTCCAAATTTCAATGTCCAATTCTCAAAGAAGATCAAAAACCAAACTCGGATAAACTGAAAACAAAAAATTGAAAAACAAAAGGCAAAAACCGCATCTGTTCGTTGTTACCGGCTCACAGTTCACAGTTTTTTCAATGAACGATGCAAAGATTGAAATATCTTGGAAATTGATTTCAATTCTGTAAAATCCTCAAACGAAGAGCCCATCGTTTTCTTCTGCTTTCTGTTTTTCTTAACCCTGAACCCGTGAGCGGCTAAATCATTTCCCTGCATGACGCTCGTCAACCCAACCGGTTGCTTTCTTGGCTTCATCAGCATCTTTCTCGACGTCGAAGCGCACGAGACACTTCAACCCGCTGGGTATCTGCTGCTCGGCATTGGGCAGTTCCAGCCTCACCCCGAAGGTGTTGCTGGCCGAATCGATAACATTGTCAACGATGGTCACGGTGGCGGTCTGTTCGCTGAATCTGGGCAGGTCTGGGCTGATAACGGCGGTCATCCCGGCGCTGATCCTGCCGAACATCTGGGCCGGAACAATCACTTCGACGCGCAGCGGATCGATCTGGGCGATCCGCAGGAGGGGTTGATTGTTGACATATTCGCCAGGTGACACATAGCGATCCACCACCACGCCGGCAATCGGGCTTTTAATCGAGCGCCGGGATAGCATGGCCCGCATTATTTCTGCCTCGAGTTCGGCCATGGTGCGGTTTTCACGGGCCTTTTTAAGGCGATACCCGGTCAGCATAATCTCGGTTGCCGCTTGATCCCTTTCCTGGGTCGAGATCACGGCCAGCTGTCTGACCCGCTGGTGCACCCGTTTGTTATATGCCAGTTGAGCCTGCTGCAGGTCGATTTCGCCGTCAAAGGTCGCCATGGTGCGGGCTTTTTCCAGCGTGGCACGCTCCACGGAGGATTCCAGCTCCACCAGGACCTGCCCCCGTTTTACCAGACTGCTGCGGTCAACCCACACCTTGGCCACAATCCCCTCTGCCGGGGCGCCGATTTCGACGACCTCGCAGGGTTCGATCAGGCCCTCGTACTCGATTGATTCAGCCCTGGCCGGATGATCGGCCATGAGAAAAACAAGGACCGCTGCCATGATGAAAGTCAAGCTTGCGCGTGGACTGTCCATGATTGGTTTATCTCCTCGCTCGAACCCTTTGGAAAAACCAGCCTGCAATGATCAAATTTCAAATGAATCCCCATGTTCTCCCGATACAAGGGTGCATGTAACATTCTGAAAATATTTGTAATTATTCAATTATTGGCTCGACGAGCAGTGGTCAATATGCGGCGCGATAACCGTCAAACCATGCATGATAAACGACCACCACTGATAGCGTTATCGGGAGTTTTGGTTAAATGATGAATTGAAAGAATAGCTATAAATTAGTGATATAAAATAACTACTTTTGGAGGGATTTAAGAAAGGATCGCAGGTTTATTTTCTTATTTTTCAAGTCGAGCTTGTTTCTGATGTGGTAGCGGTGGGTGAGTATCGTATTCGGAGAAACGCACAGTGTTTCGGCGATCTCTTTGTTTGATTGGCCGTTTCGAATCAAATCGGCCACCTTTATTTCCATAGGGGTCAGGTTATAATGCGCAGAAGTCAATTGAATGGCAAATGGATGTGTCACCTGGGTTAAATTGACTTGAAGAATTTCCAGCAAGGCAGTCTGCCTGGCATTCATCGGGGTTTGGCGCAATTGCTTAAGATAAGGATAGACCAGCTGATTGAGGTTGGCCATGATGCTCTCTGAAAACGCCTGCTTGTCCTTTTCACGCTGATCGAGGATGACCTTGAGGGCCGCGTTGGTTTCTTCCAGGATGGCGGTGCGGCTTTTCACCTTTTGCTCAAGGGTCCGATTGGCTTCAAACAGCCTGCTATCCGAATCGGCCCGTTGTTTCACTTCGTTTTCGAGCTGAGCCATGGTTTTTTTAAGGGTTTGCTGGGCCATTTTAAGCTCGGCCAACTCCTCCGAATCGGTGATATCCTGCATCATGGCAATAACTTGGACACCATGGCCGGACTTACCGAGGATGGAGGTCGATATTCTCAACGTCCGTTCAGCTCCATCAGCACGGGTGATTACCCAGCGTTCGTAATTTAAATCCTCATTGTCGCGCATTTTGGCCATGCGCTGCCGCGCCTTCTCCTGCATTTCCGGATCGGGATACATGGTTTGATACCAACCCAGGCGGTTGATCTGCTTCATCGAATACCCGGTGATCTCTGACATGCGAGGATTCCACAGCGTAAACCGTATAAATGGATGCTCCGGTATTGCGTGGCAAGCGCAAATGCCTTCAGCTGCGCGATCAATCACGCACTTCTTGATTGACTGATCCATATACAGCTGACGAACCATTTCATTGAGCTTGACCAGCAGGGAATCCAATCTTTGCGTTCGTCGCCTGAGTTCATTGATCTTAGCGCGAAGGCCCGCTTCCTCGGATTTCTGATTTGGCATGCATTCCTTCCAGCTCTTTTTGACGACTCTGTTCAGGGCGACAAGTGATCAACGGATCCCCTCATGCATCTGGAGGATTTAGCCAACCAAGGGGATAGGGTGTTGAGGATGTTGAATGCTCTAATCGGTTGTTGAAAAACTATTGCGCTTGGCCATACGGCGTTAAAATTTGACTCAAAATGCTAATTTATCACACATAAACTCCGCTTTTTCGCCAAATTTTGCCTTGTCTTGCCTTCGCTCATAACGTTTTTCAACACCCTGCTAAATGTGGTGGTATGCATTCCGTACCGGTTCCCATCGGGAATATTTTAGTTGCCAGTTGGCGTATTCCGCATTTTTTTACCACGACCACCTTTAAAGGGGCAACAATATAAATTAAAGGGGCAACAATAAAAATACACTTATGGATATCTGATATTGGCCATATACTGTCACAACCATTTTGAGGAAAAGGTGTCGATATTGGACGCTTTATTTCCGATGGTCGTCTGTTTCCCTCGTGCCGGCTCATTCCATGTTGCCGCTGAACGCCAGTATCCGACCGATATGCCGGTCATGCTGCAACAGGGCCCGGCGCGCTTCACGATGGCGACGTTCGATGCGCATCTGGGCACGCCTGAAAATGGTCAAATTCAATTTGCGTTGAAACTTTCCTCCCTTGGCCGCCCAGCGCCTCAGGACACGGATCAAGGCCGGACGGCAATTCTGCCGGACCAGCTCATCCTCCAGCGAAAGCAGCACCTGGTAGCTGCCAGGATCTCCCTGGCGCGCACAGCGTCCGAAAAGCTGCCGGTCGATCCGTTTCGCCTCGTTGCGGCAGGTGGCGATGACATGCAGGCCGCCCAGTTCGGGCACCCCGTCGGCCAGTGGAATATCGGTGCCGCGCCCAGCCATATTGGTGGCCACGGTCACCTGTCCCTTATTACCTGCGGCGGCGACGATCTCAGCTTCGGCCTTGTCCTGGCGGGCATTCAATACCCGGTGATCAATGCCTGCCTCTGTCAGGTGCCGGCTGAGCAGCTCGGATTCGGCCACCGACCCGGTGCCGATCAACACCGGTTGCCCCAGGGCCTGCAAGCGTTTTACCGATGCCGTCAGTGCGGTCCATTTTTCTTGCATACGTGCAAAGATGGAGGTGGGCAGTTCCCGGCGCCGGCTGGGGCGATGCAAGGGAATCCGCTGGACGCGCAAACGGTATACCGACCAGAGTTCGGAACAGACTTCGCGGGCCGTTCCGGTCATCCCGCTGAGACGCAGGTAGCGACTGAAAAAACGCTGGTAGGTCAAGCGCCCCAGTTGCTCGCGGGCATCGGTGAGGGGACAGCCTTCCTTGGCCTCGACCATTTGGTGCAGGCCGCGTTCCCAGGAGCGGTCCGGCATGGTCCGGCCGGTGTTGGCGTCGATGATCAGCACCTTGTCCTCATGCACCAGGTAATCGCGATCCTTGCGCAGCAGGTGCAGGGCATGCAGGGCCTTGCCAACCAGTTCTTCACGCCGACGGCCATTTTTCCAGAAGCCTTCAGACGACAGCTGGCAATCTGCCAACCGGCGTTGTCCGGCAAGCGTGAGTTGTAGGTTTCCCTGAGGCGCCTCGATCAAAAAATCGCGGTCCTTTTTTAGCCCGCGGGCCATCTTCAGGGCCTGTCGATAGACTTCGTGTTCGGCCGAACTGTCGATATTTCGGGTCAGGATCAGCGGGGTGCGGGCCTCGTCGATCAAAACGCTGTCGGCTTCATCGACGATGGCAAAGCAGAGCCCACGCAGCAAGAACTGTCCCATGCGATGATTGTCGGCATAGACCGATTCCAGCTGCAACCGCAGCTGACTGCGATCGTTGCCCAGCAACAGCCGGTCGCGCAGGTAATCGAAGGCGACCTGCTTATTGGTGCAATAGGTTATATCGCAGGCATACCCGGCCCGACGCTGTTCGGGTGTCATCTCCTGCCTAACATCGCCGACAGACAGACCCAGCGCCCGGTACAGCGGGCCCATTGCGGCGGCATCACGCTGGACCAGGTATTCGTTGACGGTCAATACGTGCACCGGAATTCCTGCCAGGGCCACTGTTGCCGCTGCCAGGGTCGCCGTGAGGGTTTTACCTTCACCGGTTTCCATCTCCGCCAGCCGCCCCTTCAGCATTACCCAGCCACCCATCAATTGCGTGTCGTAGTGACGTTTGCCGAGCGTTCGCCACGCGACTTCGCGGATCAGGGCAAAGGCACGTATGCACAGCGGATCGACCAACCCCTGGCGGCGAAATCGGCGACGCAGATCAATCAGCCGATCCACCAACTGGGTGTCGTCGAGGCCATTCAATGGCTCGCCGCAGAGGTCGATGTCTGCAGCAATCTTACGCAGACCGGTGTGGCGGTCGATAGTCAGCCGCGTCATGTATCCTTGCAGCGCACTGAAAACGCTCCCGAACCACCCGTTTTCAACGACACCGCGTTCGGGATAACGCCCGGCGATCAGGCCCGGGCGCATGGATAGGGTCTCTGTCGCTAGTGATGAACTATACATCGAATTTCCGTATAAAGAGTTGCCGCAAGCGGCGGTACCATTGCATGACCAGCGGCATGCTGCCGTGTTCGAGCCGCACGTATACCCGGCCGCCGATATGCGGATTTTTCACCTGTTCGGGCAGGCTGATGTCGATTTGAAATACCGTACTCAGGGCCCGCATGCCTTCCGGATCGGTTGGATCGACGGGAATATCTCCCCCGCCGGCCGTGCCAAGGGCCGCTGATGGCAGGTTGAGGTCCGCCGCCGGCACAATCCGCTCGATCTGGGCCTGTAGGGTTTTGGCCGACTGTTCGGCCAGCCGCACCTCAACCCCGGTAACGCGCTCACGAACCAGACCGATTTCGGCCTGCCCGACCACGGCGCGCACCGTCGGGCGATGTCCGGCAATAATGTAGCCCAACAGCTCCCCCTGTTTGACAAAACGTCCGGGCAGGTTGCGCGCATCTACCAGAATGAAATTTCCCTGTGCCGGACTGCGCACCAGCAGTTTTTCCCGTTTATCCTCGGCATAGCGCAGATCCTCCTTGACCAGCTCGATGTCCTCCAGAAGCATGTTACGCTCGACCCGTTTATGCAGCGGTTGGGCATTGTAGCTGGCATAGAGCTCTTCTAAGCGGGCATGGTGAATCTCGATCTGGGCATCGAGAAACGGATCGACACCCCGAATCAGCGGCGCACCTTTGGCCACCCATTGCTCCACGGGCGCCAGCAGCTCGACCACCTCGCAATCGGTCACGGCGCGGATTGCCGATTGCTCCTGCAGCCAGACCACCCCCTGGGTTGACGTCCGGAGGGGAACCGGCAGGATGAACAACAGCAGGCCCGCGCACAGCACCAGAACGCCACCGGCACATACCAGGCGGCCGCGCCGGCCGCGTACGGCCGGGCTGTTCACAAACTGGGTCATGCGGCGAACCGCCGGGACCAGCAGCAGGCTGACGGCACCCCATATGGCGATCAGTATACCGATGATAAAGAAACGGCTGCTTACCAGCAGCACCAGCCCCATCAGAACGGCTATCCGGTAGCAGAAGGCAACCGGTCCGTATGCCAAGAACCAGCCTTTTTCTCCGGGTGCGGTCACCGGTGATTCGACTGTGGCAATCCCCAACAGATAGCGCTGCAACAGATAACCGAGATAGCGGGTGGAACGCTGTCCCAGATTGGGGATTTCGATCAGATCAGCCAGAATATAGTAACCGTCGTAGCGCAGCAGGGGATTACCGTTAAACAAAACCGTCGACACACCGCCGATGAGCATGATGTTGTATGCAATTGCACTGACCAGGCCGCTTTCCACATTTAACCAGACAAACAGTGCCAGGCTGGCCAACAACAATTCGACGGCCATTCCCATGGCAGCCACGGCGATGCGGTGTTTTTTGTCGGGAAAAGCGGCGGAGGTGGAGGCATCGACATAAGGTATGGGGGTTAGTGCCAGCAGGATAATTCCCATTTCATGCACCTCGCCGCCCCACTTTTTCACCGCAAAGGCATGCCCGAATTCGTGGAGAATTTTCACCAGCGGGTAGACCAGCCAGAGCAGCACCAAATTACGCGGTGAAAAGATCTGGTCGGAAAGGCTGCCGGACAATTCAGGCCAATGCAGTCCCGCCAGGATAATGGCCGCCAGCACAATCAGCAACCAGACGAATAAAACACCGCGCGTAAACAAGGGTGCCGCGAGAAAACCCCATCGCTGCAGAAACCGGTCCGGGTCGCACAGCGGAAAACGCAGGGAAAACGGGTTGGCTACCCGCTGTTTCCACCCGCCGTTTTCTCGGCCTCGAAGGGTGTGGACCAATTCCATCGTGCTGGGCAGGATGTCGCTTTGAATCAGGTCGGCCTCGTGCAGCTGACCGAGCAGGCGAATGAATTCATCCTGGGTCGGGGAGGTATCAACCGAAAGGCCACCGGCGTTGTCCCAGATATCCTGCACCGTGCGCCGGCCGTCCATCTGGCCAATCAGCGTGTAGGCGGCTGCGTTGAAACGGTGGTTGCGACCATTCAGGCGGTTTCGCAAGACGTACCAGCGCTTCCCCCGGTAAACATGACGAGAAATGATGGCGGTATCGCGCAGCACCGGCTTGAGCTTGGCGACCCGATACCAGTAGTTGCTGAATAGGGATTCGGACATGGCTAATTAGCGTTGTTGCATGCTTTATATTGCCTATACCGGATACAGCGAACACAACTGATTGCCGGCACCATTGGCTGAAAATAACAAATGACGAATTCCAAATGATGTATAAGTTCCAAGCACCATCTTCCAGCTTTCAATTAAGCCAATCACGACTGGTTTGGATTATTTTCTATTCATCACGGCATTCGGTTCCAAGCAAATAGACGCAACCAGTCGACCAGCCGCCGGGTCCAGATCCACAGCAGCTTTTCCTGGCCGATCTCAATCTTGGTGATCCCTTCCATGCCGGGACGCATCAGGTCTGAGTGGCTGTCCATGACGGCTTCGACCCGGAAATAGTTGCGCCCCTCTTCGGTGGATGAAACGGGTGTCAATCGATCGATGGTGATGGCCAGGGTCTGGTCGGGGATGCCGGACAATTTCAACAGCCCGCGCTGCCCAATCGCAATCAGACCGATATCGCGGTCGTCAACTTTCATGACTACCCGGTATTCGTCGGTCGGCGCCACTTCGTAAAGGACTTCACCCGGTGTTACCGGTGAACCCAGGGCCTGGGAGAGGTCACCCTTGACAACCAGTCCGGCAAACGGTGCGACGAGATGGGTGCGTGCCAACTGCTGTTCGACCAGTCTCAACTGCGCTTCCGCCTGGGAGCGTTTGGCTCTGAGAATGGCTACTTCAGCACGGTCCGACCCGGCAAGTGCCTTGCGATATTCCTTGAGCAACTGGGTACCCTGGCTCTGCCATTTGCGCTCTTCGAGCCGCAGCTCCTGTTCCTCCAGCGAAGCCAATAGGTCCCCAGCACGAACCAAGTCACCGGCACGGACATGGGCCTGGGCAATATAGCCCTGTTGCGGTGCCACAACCGCCCGGCAAATACTCGGTTCCAGCTCGGAATCGCAGGAGATGCGAAACATCGCGCTGACCAGCGAGAGCCAGACCAACAGAACGGTGATCAGGCCGACGCCCACTTTCAATGGCAGATGGCGCGGCCCGAATAGTTTTGCACAACCACTTTGCATAGATTCGAGGACCTTTACGGGCCAGAACCGCTCGTCCCGCATTCGGTTTGCCAGCACCGGTCCGAGCAACAATCCGATCTGCTCACACTGGGCCACCGTTTGGGCATCAAAAGGGTTGTCCGCATCGCGTTCCAGCAGCAAGGCTCCAACCGCGTTACCGTTTTTTACTAACGGCAGTGTGCAAATTGCCGCCTCTTGCTGTGCGCTGGCCAACTGGGCGTGGAAACGGCTAATCAGCACGCTGTCATTATCGGTCAGCGGGTACGTGATGCAGGCGCCCTGATCCAGGGATTCGGTCATCACATCCCGGATGCTGCGGACCAGGCTCGAATGCTGATCGATGCGTGTCGTGTGTGACATTGCCTCGACACGAATCCGGTGGTAGCGCATGAATCCAAGACTCACCCGGTGACAGGCAAAGCGTTCAGCAAGCTCATTGGTCACCTCGGTCGCGGCAACCTTGAACTGGTCATGCTCCAGACCTGCGGCAACCAGATCCACCAGGTTAACCAGTTGCTCCTTGGCGGTCGACCCATGCAGTAGGATCATTATCTCGAGCCACTTGGCCCCGGCCTGAACGTGCTGCACCGCCGTCCGTTGCATCGATTGTGATCGTTGGGTCATTTCGATAGCAACAACCCCCAACAAGCGGCCTTCCAAAAACAATGGGCATGCCAGTGTATCCAGTGGTTCGCCAGTATTTTTAACTTGATTGCTGCGGGTTTTTATAACCGCCTGTTTGTTTTCCAATGCCTCCCGAGCAACAGGTAACAGGGCGCTGTGTCCATCTGCGTCCTGCGGCCAGGACAACGTCCGGTCAAAGGGCCCCACACCAGTGGGACCGGACAACAGGACGGCATACTTGGCCCCAGAAAGCATCCGGCACTGATTTAACAGCCAGGTTTTTAAGATTTCTTCCATGCCGTATACTAACTGCCTATCATTATTATTTAAAAATTTTCCATTATTATCTATCGGTTATTTTTCCAAAAACTAAACCTGACAAATTGTGTTTGTATACAAATCAAATATCCCAATGTTTGCTGACGTGCACGATTTTTGGTTTATCGGCGTTGTGTGCAACACCAGTCCATCCGCGCGGCGTGAAACTAGGATGACACCTTAACTGGTGGGGTCATGGCTTGAAAGTCTCTTTTCGCAGGCCGAGTCGCTTCATTTTATTGTAGAGGCCGCGTGTGTGAATCCCGGCAATCTGGGCCGCTTGATTGACTCGGCCCTCTGTTTTGGATAGGGCACGTTCGAGGTACATCCGCTCCACCTGGTCCATGACCGCCTGCTGGACTTCGGGAAGGGTTTTGCTCAACAGGTCATCCGTCCCCAGCAGCATTTCCGGTAATAGCTTTCCGCTGTCGGCGACCTCGCCATGAAAAACATTGGGCAGCTCGGCCATGCCGATCTCATGGTTGCGGCACAGCAGCATGGCCCGCTCGATGACATTCATCAACTCACGGACGTTGCCCGGCCAGTCATAGCTGCACAGGGCGCCCAGGGCCCGTTCGGAAAAGCCTCTGATTTCTCTGCCGATCTTGTAGCGGAACAGGGTCGTAAAGCGCCGTACCATCGTGGGGATGTCTTCCTTGCGATGGCGCAGGGGCGGTATCGTCAGCATCAAAACGCTCAGACGGTAGTAAAGATCCTGCCGGAAGGCTCCCTGGGAGACCGCCGTTTCCAGGTCCCGGTTGGTTGCGGCGATTACCCGTACATCCAGCTCGATGATGTTCTCTCCGCCGAGGGGTTTGACTTCATAATCCTGCAGCACGCGCAGCAGTTTGGTCTGAAGGTGCAGGGGCATTTCACCGATTTCATCCAGAAAGATGGTCCCGCCGTGGGCCAGTTCAAAGGCCCCGCGGCGATAGCGAACCGCACCGGTGAACGCCCCCTGTTCGTGGCCGAAGAGTTCGCTCTCGAGCAGGTTCTCGGGCATGGCTGCCATGTTGATCGATATAAAGGGGCCGACCGAACGCGGACCATGCGCGTGAATGGCTTTTGCCAGATGTTCCTTGCCCACGCCGGTCTCACCGGTCAGCAGGATGGGGGAGTCGCTGGGGATGACCTGATTGACCTCGTCCATAAAGACCTGCATGGCTGGACTTTCCATGACGAAGTCCGAAATTCTCGGTTCCACGATGCCCCGCCGGTCAAAGCGTTTGCGCTGGATGAACTGGCGCCGGGATTCCAGTGCCGAATCGATGGCCTCGTAAATGCTGGTTTTCGACAAGCCCGAGTAAAGCACCACATCGGCGCCGGCCGCGGCAAGCCGGGCATGTTCTTCCAGCGAGGCGCCGCTGTGAATGATGATCGTGGTGGGGCTTTCCGGCAGTTCGTTGAGGATGGCGATGCCGTTGTCGACCGGACGAAGAACGTAGTCTTCGCTGATGACGATGACATCGATTCCGCTGTGCAGGGCGCTCTGCCATACCGACCGGGGTGGACCGAAAACCTCGACCCGGACATCGGGGTCAGACAATTTTTTTGCCAGATAGCTCTGCAGGCGAGCGTCCTTGATGGCCAACCCCACTCGGATAAGCATGCTTGTATCTCCAGATTGACGGTATGAGGATGCTGATTCCGCTAAAACATCATCATTCCGTTGGTCCATAAAAACAGAAAAATAATACCGAAATACATTTTAAATATTGGACTAAAGCGAATGACGACCAATCATAATTGATTAAATTAATTTAAAAAAAAATAATTGTAAACCCACATTGAACCGTTTGGAAAAAATGATCTGCGGGGACTGGGTTAAAAAAAGAATAATTATACCGGAAAAAATTTAAAATGGCATAAATATGCCGGAAATAGGAAGGGTGAGTCTTTCAAGCATTGATCCAATATTATCGATGATATAATATTCCAATTGTTTATAATTATTTTGATGCGGTGGCACACTCTGTGCTTTTTGAAAAACGATTTTGGGTTTTTAAAAAGTATAATTAACACTGACCAAGGAGATGATGTCGCAATGAGCAGGCAGGAAGACGACGAGCGTTATGAAAACGGGAAAGACACGCCTCCCAGGCGCTCCCAGCGGACCAAGTTCAGGGAGTTTGACGAAGATGAGAAAGCGGCTGCGTACAGGGAAAAGCGTTCCAGCAAACGTTCGCATCGCCAGAAAACGGGCAAAGACGACATCTGGCCCGATACCGACGAGTGAGCCTGCATTCCAATGGTTTAGAACTTTTTTTATACAGGAGTGCCTTCCATGATTGACGTCAGCGTCAGCAGCGACTTGGGAGAAATCCGTCGACTGTGGCAGCGCCACTGGCCCCAAGCGTGTTTATTTGATCTGTGGCCGGTGAGAGCCTGCTTTCAGAGACAATTTCAACACGCCCCGCATTTCCTTGTCGCCGAACGGCAGGGCGTGTTCAGCGGGATGCTGGCGCTCAGCTGGATCGACGAAGAGCAGTATTTCGGGCATTTTCCGGGGGAATTGTGGCGCGGCAAGACCTGGATCGAGCAAAACCGAGTTCTCGTTGCGGATGAACCATCCTTCGAGGCCTTGTGGGAGGCGGTTCCCGAGGTGGCCCAGATTCGATATCTGTGCCCGGATGGCTATCTGGCGGAGGGCGCATCGGTCACCCTGGACGAAGTCGGCTATCTTTTCCGGCCGCCCGAGTATGGCTACAACTTCAACGTCTACATGGAGCAATTTTCCGGTAAATCGAGGAAAAAGATGCGCTGTGAGATCGACCGGCTCCGTGCACGGGGCGTATCTTTCCGCTATGATTGCCTGAGCGACGTCGACCGGCTGTTTCGCTTGAATCTGAAGGCCTTTGGCGAAGCGTCCTATTTCAGCGATCCGCGTTTTCTAAACGCCTTTGAAGACCTCGTCAAATGGCTGCGCAACAATCATTTGCTGCGGGTGACGGCGGTACTCGTCGGCGGTGAACTGGCAGCCGTGGACGTCGGTGCAGTCTGGAACGATACCTATACGGTGTTGGCGGGCGGGACCGGCGGCGATTTTCCCGGGGTGGCCAAGCTGATCAATTTCCACCACCTGGAATGGGCCTGCCGCCAGCGGCTGCGTGAGGTGGATTTCCTTTGCGGTGAATTCAACTGGAAGAACCGGTTCCATCTGACGCCCCGGCCGCTGTATAAAATGTCCAAACTGATTGCCATCGGCGGCGAACGGACACCCGTTTTTGCATCGGACCTGATCTGTGCCACCGGTTGACCGGAGAGTTCTTGTCGTCGGCACAACCGCCGACTATATCGAATGGATTCGGACGTGCCGGCCGGGAGAGGTGCTCTTTCTGACCGATCCGGCCGTTAGGCACGAGGCGGATCAACCGGCGCCGGCGCCGGAGGAAGAACTCCTGTGTGACCTGGCCGATGAACCCCGGGTGCTCGAGGTGTTGGCGGGGCACCTGGACCGATGGCGCATGGGGCTGGCCGGCGTGGCCTGCTATGATTGCGAATCGATGGCCCTTGCCGCCCGCCTGGCCGACGCATACACCCTGCCGTACCCCAGCGTACAGGCGGTCAACAACTGCCGCGACAAACACCGCTCCAGAATTCTCTGGCGGGAGCATCACCTTGATACGCCCGACGTTCGCAGGATCGGCTCGGCCGCTGAGGCTGTCGCGTTTTTCCGTGAAATCCGCGGTCCGTGCGTGTTGAAGCCCCTCGGTGGCAGCGGCAGCGAGCTGATTTTCAGGTGCGACGGCGAGGCGGACTGTGAACGGCATTACCGGCGCATCGCCCAGGGGCTGGCGCGACGCCGGAACCACCGCCTCTACCAACCCTTCTCCGCGACTGGCACCGACATCCTGGCAGAGGCCTATGTCGGCGGTGAAGAATACAGTTGCGATTTTATGCTCGAAAACGATCGTGTGACCCTGATCCGTCTGGCCCGAAAAGTTCTCTTCTCCCAGGATCCTTTCGGAACGGCAAAGGCCTATATCCTGACTGACGCCTGGCCCGAAGCAATCGATGCCGGCGTATTGGAGCGGACCCTGTACCGGAGTGCCAGGGCACTGGGAATTCAGCGGGCGGTCTGCATGCTGGATTTTATCGTGCATTGCGGGAGGATGGTGTTGTTGGAGATGGCTCCCCGGCCCGGCGGCGACTGCCTGCCGTCACTGCTGCGCCGCTGCTACCAGGTGGATGTGCTGCAGCTGGCGCTGGATTTTGCGCGACAACAACCCATCGTACTGAACCTGCCGGCCTCACATCCGCCGATGGTCGGCCTGCGGCTGCATGCCGGACAGGAGGGGCGGCTGCTGAGGGCCGACACCGACGCGCTGCGTCGCGATTCCCGTGTGCAGGAGATCCGCCTGATCCGTAAACCCGGGCATCGCATTAAACGGCCACCGGAAGACTACGATGCCTGGCTGCTGGGTCATCTGATCTTTGTGCCCGATTCCAACGGGGATCTTGCCGCTCAGTGCCAGGCCCTTTGCGACAAGCTGACCATTCAGGTCGGGTGAGACCGAATGACCATCGAACCATCTGAATTAATCTCCATTTTAAAGGCGAAAGCCGTCGACGCGTCTCCGCGGCTGGCCCGTGAACAGCTGCACGCCTTTGTCCGCTATTATTTTGACCGGCGGGATGTCTACCTTGCGGTTCTCAAGAACAACCCGGCTCCGCTGTATCTCCAGGAATCCGCGGTATTGAGGGCCAGAGCCGCGCGGATGAAACGCGCCTTCGAAGATTTGCTGCCCGAGGTGGCGTTTTATTTTGCGGTCAAAAGCAACAACCATCCCCATGTGGCCGGGGTATTGATCCAGGAGGGGTTCGGGCTGGATGTTTCCAGCGGACAGGAATTGGAGACGGCCCTTTGCCTGGGCGCTGCGGATATTGTATTCAGCGGCCCGGGAAAGACCCTCCAGGAATTGCGCCTGGCGGTGTCTCATGCCGACCGGGTGGTGATCCTGATGGACAGCTTCGGCGAACTGGAGCGCCTGGGGCCCCTGGCCGCCGAAATGGACGCCACGATTCGCTGCGGGGTGCGGTTGACCGTCAATCCCACCGGGCTGTGGCGTAAATTCGGAATCCCCTTGCCTGAGCTCCCGGCGTTTCTAGACGCCGCCCGCCGCTATCCCCGTTTAAACTTGACGGGGCTCCAGTTTCACACCAGCTGGAACCTGTCGCCGGCGCCTCAGATAGCCTTTATCCGTGAGCTGGGGGCAGTACTGGCGGCCATGCCGGCGGCGGCGAAAGGACAGATTGAATTCATCGATATCGGCGGGGGGTACTGGCCAGAACAGGGCGAGTGGCTCCAGGCGGCGGGAACGCCGGCGGGCAAGCTGCGCGATGCCCTGAACCTGCCGGCCGGCGGCTGCGATGCCCATTACCACCTGCCGTCGACGCCCATCGAAGGCTTTGCCGAAGCGCTCAGCGCCGCGATTCATGCCCACCTGCTGCCGTCCGTTTCATGCCGGATCTGCCTGGAGCCCGGCCGATGGATATGCAACGATGCCGTGCATCTTCTGCTCTCGGTGGTCGACAAAAAAGCGCCGGACCTCGTGATCACCGATGCCGGCACAAACACGATCGGATGGGAGCGGTTCGAGACCGACTACTTCCCGGTGCTGAACCTGACCCGTCCGTCGCTGGTAGAAAAGCCGTGCCATGTCCTCGGATCCCTGTGCACCCCGCACGACGTGTGGGGCTACGCCTATTTTGGCGCGGACATCCTTCCGGGCGATATCCTGATGATTCCCACCCAGGGTGCCTATACATTCAGCCTGAGACAAACCTTCATAAAACCGCTGCCGTGTGTTATTACCATCTAAACGCCATGTGATTAAAAACAAACTGATTTATCGGGATTCATGACGACGACCCTTCGCTTCGATATCCGTCCCCAGCCGGACAGCGCCACCTGCGGACCCACATGCCTGCACGCCGTTTACCGCTATTTCGACGACCCGATCGCCCTGTCACGGGTCATTGCCGAGGTGCCGATGCTGGAAGGCGGCGGCACCCTGTCCGTCCATCTGGCCAATCACTCCCTGCGCCGCGGATACCAGGCCACGATTATTCCATATAATTTAAAGATCTTCGATCCGACCTGGTCCCACGTGCCGCCTGACGACATCGCCGATAAGCTCCGGCTGCAGCGCGCCCTTAAACAGGACCCCCGGGGATTCGATCGGGTTACGGATGCGTACCTGGAATACCTGCACCTCGGCGGCCGTCTGAAATTTGAGGTGCTGACGGCGGCCTTGATCCGAAAATACCTCAACCGCGGCATTCCGGTCATGACAGGCCTGAGCGCCACCTACCTATACAACGCTGCCCGGGAATACGATCTGGACGGGCGGGTGGTCTACGATGATGTACGCGGCGAATCCGTCGGTCACTTCGTCGTTCTGGCCGGCTACAACCGGCAGACCCGGTGTGCCCGGGTCGCCGATCCGTTTCTGCCGAATCCCATGGCGGACGGGCAGCACTATTGCGTCGATATCTATCGCCTGGTGTGTGCCATCATGCTCGGCATCCTGACCGACGACGGTGATTTGCTGATTATTCAACCCAAGCGCGGGCAACCCAAGCGGGGACAGCCGAAGCGAGGGCAAAAAGGCGTGCGCCGATAAATGTGGGCGATCGCATCGAGGCAGATTTTTGTTCCTTGTAATTTCTGCCCGTATGGTCAATAGTGGTCGCTGCTTTCAACGGGTTGATATCAAGAGGAAAACGATGAAAGGAGCCCGGACATGCGCATCACCTTTTACGGGGCGGTAAGGGAAGTGACCGGTTCCATGCACCTGTTGAGCACGGACCAGGACCGTATTCTGCTGGACTGCGGCATGTTTCAGGGGCGGCGCAAAAGCGCCGCCGAAAAGAACCGGGTGCTGCCCTTCGATCCAGGCATTCTCACCAACATGGTGCTTTCACATGCCCACATCGACCACTCCGGCCGCATTCCCCTGATCACCCGAAATGGCTTCAACGGACGGATCTACTGTACCCGGGCCACGGTCGACGCCTGCGGCTACCTGCTGCCGGATTCGGCCCACATCCAGGAAAGCGATGCCGAGTACCTGAATTACAAGACGGTCCGCTCCGCTTTGTCCCAGATGCGGCCTGGCGAGGACGGCCAAACCTCCAAGCGGGATCTGCAGGATATCAAGCGCCTGCTCAAGAAAGACAAGCACGGGATCAACGCCGAGGTGATCGACGGCTACATCAAGCGCTTTCATTTAGAGGCTGTCGAACCGCTCTACTCCACCGCCGACGCGGACCAGGCCCTCAAGGCCTTCGAAGGCATCCCCTATCGCGAACCGGTGACCATCGGTAAGAATATCACCTGTACGCTTTTCGAAGCTGGCCACATTCTGGGATCGGCCGTCGCCATGATTCGCTGCGGTGGCAACGGCAACTCGCGGACCGTCTGCTTTTCAGGCGATATCGGCCGCTATGGCAAGCCCATATTGCGTGATCCGGCCAGCCATTTCGACGGGCTCGGCAGCGACGTGGACCTGATGATCATGGAAAGCACCTACGGCAACCGGGACCACGAACCGGTGATCGATCTGCGTCCCCGGCTCAAACAGGTGCTCAACGAGACCTTCGACCAGGGCGGTACGGTGCTCATCCCCTCCTTTGCCTTTGGACGGACCCAGGAACTGCTCTACGTGATCCACGAGCTCTACGATGCCGGCGAAGTGCCGCGCATGCCCGTATACGTGGACAGCCCCCTGGCCACCAACATCACCAAGGTGTTCGGCGAGCATCCGGAAGTCTACGACAAGGAAACCCACGAGACCTTCCTGCAGCAGGGCAAGAACCCCTTTGCCTTCCGCCAGGTGCAGTTCACCGAGAGCGTCGAGGCCTCCATGGCGCTGATGCGCGAAGAAAAGCCCCACATCGTCATCTCTGCGTCGGGCATGTGCGAGGCCGGGCGCATCCTGCATCACCTGCGCTACAAGATCCACCATCCCAAGAACACGATTCTCATCGTGGGGTACATGGCCAATCACACATTGGGCCGGCGCATCCTGGATCAGGGAACGGCATATGAGGAATCGGGCCGCAAGGGGGAACCCCCCATCGTCAAGATTCTCAACAAAGAGTACCCGCTGAAGGCGCGGGTGGTGAAAATCGGCGGATTTTCCGCCCATGGGGACCGCAACGAGATGCTCCGCTTTCTGAAGCAATCCAACCTGAAGGTCAAACGGATTGCCGTGGTTCACGGTGAGGAGGATCAGAGTCTGGCCTTCGCCGATCGCCTGAAGATCGAAGGCTTCGATGCGGTGGTGCCGCGGGTGGGCGAAACGATATCGATATAGCGTGAGTTTGGTTTACTCCCCCGGGGCCCTCAACAGGTAGTGAGTGCAAAGGGTCACCAGGCTCCAGATCGCCGGTGAGGAGAGGATGCTTTCAATGGAACGGTCGAAGAGAATCGAGATCCGCGGCGAAAATTCTGCGTCTCCCAGCCAGAGCAGGTAGTAAACGGGGATCCGCGGAAAGGGATTGCGCCTGAAGGCCACATCGCCCATTTTTTCCGGCCGGCCGTCCAGCCATCGACCGACGCCGGCAAACCCGTTGGGGTCGTCACTTTAGCGCGCCAGCAGGGAGGCCTTCTTCAGCCGGCTGCGCCCGCTGAAATAGTGGGCGTCCTTTAAATCGTCGGCGCTCACCATTTCGCGTCCCAGCAGATAAAGATGATCCACGCGGGAGAGATACTCCAGGACCGTCAACTCCAGCAGCGGCATCACCAGTTTGACCCACCCCTGATCCCGCTTTTCCATTAGGCATCGTCGGTGCGGATAACGCCGTTCATTTCTCTGAGATCGTATCGTTCGCCGTTCTTTAATCGCCCGTCCAGCAACAGCCGGATCAGGGCCGCAGCTGCATGCGCGGGCGGCGTGAGCGATCCATTGGCTTCGAGCCGGAGGAATTTGTCCACCTGCTCAAATTGATCGGGACGGCAGCTGCGGATCTTGGCCTGCATGGCGGTGTCCACAGTCCCCGGCGCCACGGCGCAGACGGCGAATGCCGGGTCGATGCGGGAGAACTCCATGGCCATGGCACGGGTGGCCATGTCTATACCGGCCTTGGCGGCCCCGTAGGCCGACCACCCGTAATAAGGCGCCCGGCTGGCCCCGGAGGTGATGTTGACGATCCACTTGCGGCCGGGAAACGGCCGGCTGAAATGGAAAAAATGGTGCGCAAGGATCAGCGGAGCGGTCAGGTTGACCTGGATGTTGCGGGCCAGCAGCGTGTCATCGCAGTCGCCGATGGGAGCGATGGGATCGAGGACCCCGGCGTTGTTGATCAGCACCGTATGGGTCAGCCGGTTGGTCTGCCGCAGCCCGATTTGGATGCGTTTGAAGGCCGGGCCGATGCTGTCGGTATCGTTCAGGTCGATGCGGATATTCTGGCGGTTGTCCCGCAGGAAAGGTTTCGCGCGCGACAGGCTGACCACGAAGCTGTTGGGCAAGGCCAATGCCGATGCCGCCAGCGCCTTGCCGATGCCCCGGGTGGTCCCGGTGATGAGAAATAGATGTTCGACCGGCGGCTGATTCATTTAATCTTCAATGCTGAACACCGGGTGGTCGATGCGGCTTTCCCGGCATCGGGGGCAGCGCCCGGGCTTGGTCAGGCGGCGCCGATCCGTGAACGTGAAACCGCATGCCAGGCAGGTGCAAGGGGTGAACGACAATTTTCGTCTCTGACCGGCCACGGTTTTTTGGATGTGTGCCAGGTGCCGGTAGACATCCTTTTCCGATACCCGAAGCGCCTGGGAGATATCCAGCGCCGTCATGGCCTCCCGACACAACAGGTCGATGATCTGCTGGCGATGGGTTCCCATGGGTGCGTTCAAGACGCCTTCCTGTCAACCTGCTCCCGGATATGGTCGATGAGCCCCGGCAGGCAGGCGACGATTTCACCGGCACAGGTTTCATAGGCGCCCAGCGGTGCACCATAGGGGTCTTCAATTTCCGGGTTTTCCCGTTTTTCTGCAAAGGTGCCAAGCAACAGGGCGTATTTGCAACGGAAAAACAGCAGGTCGTTGATCATGTCGATGTGATATTTTTCCATGGCCAGCACCAGATCAGCGGATCGGATCATGCCGGCATCCAGAACGCTTGCCCGGTGCTGGCTGATGTCAGCCCCGTGTGCAGCGGCCGCCCTGACGGCGAAGGGTTCTGCCCGGTTGCCGTGGAGTCCGTGGGTGCCGGCCGATCGGACCGAGACCCTCGGTTTCAAGGCTTCCGGTATCCGGTGCCAGAGCAGTCCCTCGGCCATGGGGCTTCGGCAGATGTTGCCCGTGCAGACCATGAGTACTGAAAAAGTCAAAATGCCTCCATCAAGGTTGTCGATTCGCCTTCAATATAGAGACGGCAGGCTTCAAAGTCAACGAAACTGGCCACCCATATGCTTAGTGGCCGTATTCATGAATACGATGGCATCCGATGGTTGATCTTTTAAACGGGGTCTACTATATAAAAGAGTTTAATAAGAAATTTCACACCATGCCCTGCACATTCTGCGGAGAATGCCATGTCCGACACCCGAATCCTTTTTGTAGACGACGATTTAGACATTCTGGCGATGGTCGAGCAATATTTGACGATAAAAGGCTACGATGTGACCACCGTGGACAACGGCATCGAAGCTGTTGGGATCGTGAAGGAAAAGCAGATCGACATTGTCTTCACCGACTATAAGATGCCCGAATTCAATGGCTTGGAACTTTTGGTGGCCATCAAGAAATACCGGCCCCAGACCGAGGTGATCATCGTTACCGGCTACGGGTCGATGGAGTCGGCGATACAGGCCATGAAATTCGGCAGTTATGACTACCTGCAAAAGCCCTTCAAACTGGATCACCTCAGGTTGATTATCGACCGCATCATCGAAGAGAAGAAAATCAAGGATAAGGCGCAACTGATTCGCAAGATATCCCGGGAGCGTCACCAGTATGGCAAGATGATCGGTTTTTGCCCCAAGATGCGTGAAATCTATGAAGTGATCGACACGATCAGCATTGAGACCCCCATGGTTCTGATCCATGGGGAGAGCGGGACGGGAAAGGCGTTGACCGCAAGAACCATCCACGATAACAGCGACCGCAAAGCGCTGCCCTTCGTGCCGGTAAACTGCAACAGCCTCAGCAAAAAGACGAAAACAGAAGACGAAATCGCCGCTCATCTGTCGGGCATGCTTGCATCGGTGAACGGCGGCACCCTCTATCTGGATGAGGTCTCCTCGCTTCCATCGACGGTGCGCGAACGCATGATGGTGTTTTTGGGCGATGCGGAAACAGATACCGGTCAGCGCCCGCGCCTGATCGCCGGAACCGCCAGGGAACTGGATGAAGTCATTGCCAGCGGTGCCATGAAAAAGGATCTGCTGGATCTTTTCAATGCGGTGTTCATCAAGCTGCCGCCACTTCGGGAGCGCAAGGAGGACATTCCGCTGTTGATCAATCATTTTCTCTACACCGACAGCCCGGCGGCCAAAACCCGCATTTACGGCATCACCCCATCGGCCATGGACATCCTGCTCAACTACCACTGGCCGGGCAATCTGATCCAACTGCAGAACGTAATCGAGCGGGCCTTTGCCATGGGCGTTGAAAATGCCATCGGCCCCGAGGATCTGCCGGCGGAGATCCGTACCTTTGATACCATTTTTCAAATGAGTTGATGGTCCTTTCGTTTTGTGTCGCCACGCCGCCATGGTCGATATCCTCCTGATCCAGCCGCCGATAGCGGACTTCTACCTTACCGCCAAGCGGACCATTCCTTACGGGCTGGCGTCCATCGCCGCCGCCGCCGTGCAAAAAGGCTTTTCGGTGGCCATATTGGATGCCCTGGCTACCGGCAAGTCGCGGGTTATCGCTCCGCCTGAAGCGAGGAATGACCTTACTGCCTTTTATGGCCGGGCGGACCAAAGCCCCTTCGGACTGTTTCACCATTATCGTCACTATGGTTACAGCCTCGAGCATCTCGGCCGCCAGGTAAAGGCATCCGGCGCGTTTCTCGTCGGCATCGCTTCTTTGTTTACCGCTTACAGCGACATGGCGCTTGCCGTGGCGCGGATGGCCAAAGCCAGCCTGCCTGGCTGCACGGTGGTTCTTGGCGGTCATCACCCCACGGCCCTGCCGGCGGCGGTGATGGCGGAACCGGCTGTGGACCTGGTGCTCCGGGGGGAGGGTGAGGCCGGTCTGCCGACCCTGGCAATGGCATTGAAGTCGGGCGGGAGCCTGGCGGGTGTGCCGGGTATCGTGTACCGCAACCCCGACGGATCCCTTCATATCGGTGAGCCTGCCCTGTGCCGGGACCCGGACCAGCTTCCCATACCCGCCTTTGGCTTAATCCGGCGAAAATTCTATCAACGGTATGGGCAGGACAGCATCGTGGTCACCGCCGGCAGGGGGTGCCCACTCAATTGCAGTTACTGCGCCACTGGCGCTGGCTCTTGGATGGGGTTCAGAAAACGATCGGTCGCTGCCGTGCTCAGGGAGCTCCGGGCGGCGTCGGCGGGGCGCCAGCTGGGATTCGTCGACTTCGAGGATGAGAATCTCACCATGGACCGCCGGTGGTTCCTTGAACTGATGGAAGGAATTCGCGATATTTTCGGCGATTCATTACCGGAACTTCGGGCCATGAACGGCCTGTTCCCGCCCACCCTTACCGAAACGGTGGTGCGGGCCATGCGGATCACCGGATTCAAAACCTTGAACCTCTCTCTGGGAAGTGCAGACGCAAGACAATTGCAGCGCTTCAACCGACCCGATGTGCGCGATGCATTTGATCGGGTACTGGATTATGCCCAAGGGGAGGGGCTTTCTGCGGTGGGGTACATTATCGTCGGGGCACCGGATCAGGATCCCCTGTCGTCGGTGGACGACCTGCTGTTTCTGGCCCGACGCCGGGTGCTGGCCGGTGTTTCCGTGTTCTACCCGGCGCCGGGCAGTGCGGATTACGAGCGCTGTCGCGCCTTGGGCCTGCTGCCGGGATCCTTTGCCGGCATGCGTGCCACGGCGCTGCCCATCGACCAGCGCACCTCGCGCACCGATTCGGCCACCCTCCTGCGGCTGGGCCGGTTGCTCAACTTCATGAAGTCACTCGAGACCGCCGGCGTCCCGGTTCCCCTGCCGGCACCGGTGGACAGGCGTCTGGCGCCTTCCCTGGACCGTTTCCAGGTGGGTCTGAAACTGCTGGCGGCGTTCCTGCGGGACGGCGGCATCCGCGGACTTGAACCCGATGGTACGGTATACGATCATCGGGTCTCGACCACGCTGTGCAGGCGGTTCCGGGAAGGGCTGCCGGGCGGTTAGAGCCGTCCGATCAACGCCGCCACTCCGAAGCCGGTGAGCACCGCTCCGGAGAACCGGTTGATCCAGCGCATGGATTTGGCACTCATGCGGGTATTGAACAGGCTGCTGACCGAAGAGAGAAGGATCCACCAGGCCATGGAACCGGAAAAGACACCGGCGACCAGCCATCCGGCAGCCATGTTGCCGGCGCCGATGCTGCCAAGGCCCATGCCGGCGAATACCGCGACAAAAGAGAGAATGGTCATGGGGTTGGTGAGGGTGAGCAGCAGCGCCGAGAGATAGCCCATGGCGGCGTTACCGGGTGCTCCGGCTGACGGTTTTTCGTCGGATCCGGACAGGAAGATGCGCAGGCCCAGCCAGCAGAGGAACAGACCGCCGAACGGCTGGATCCAGGCGCGTTGACCCACCACAAACCCGGTGATTCCGGCAAGCCCGAAGCCGGCTACACACCCGTAGATGGCATCGGCCGTGGCGGCGCCCATCCCGGTGACCAGTCCGGACGTCCAACCCCTGGTCAGGCTGCGGCGGATGCACAGGATGCCGATGGGGCCGACCGGCGCGGCGATGGAGAATCCGAAGATGAGGCCTTTGATGAAAAAAGAGAGGTCCATGGCGGCCACATTACACGACCCATGTTGCCGATGCCATAGCCAAACCACGGTTTTCGGGACCGCCCGCTTAATATTACAAGGAAATTCAGGCCATGAACCTTCAAGTTGAAAAAATGCTCGATCGGATCGGGCGAAAAATCCTTGCCGCGTTGCAGGAAAACGCCAGAATTCCCCTGAGCCGCATTGGTGAAAAAGTGGGGTTGTCGGCGCCGGCGGTGGCCGAGCGGGTGAAAAAACTGGAGGAGGCGGGTGTGATCACAGGCTACCATGCCCGCATCGATACGGCTGCCATGGGCCGGTCGGTGGCTGCATTTATCCACCTGGCCACTGACGCCCGGCACTACCCGGCCGTAAGATCCCTGGCATCCGACATGCCCCAGATCAGCGCCTGCCATCACATCAGCGGCGATGCTTCGTTTATCCTTCAGGTTCGTGTAGACGATGTCTCTGCCCTGGAAAAGGTGGTGGCCCGCTTGAGCCCCTTGGGTCAGACGCGAACCGCCATTGTGCTTTCAACGGTGGTGGACAAGAAAGCCATGGTGCCGCTGCTTTAAACACTTATAATGATCAAACCCCTCAGCTATCGGTCTCGGTATTGACCACCTGGCGGATGCGGATGGGGCGCTTGATGGGCTTGGGATTGAGGGTGTTGTTGATTAAAAAACCTTTGAGCCAGCCCTTGACTTCCCTGGCGGTGTCGTGCTCGGCGTAATAGGCTTTGATGTCCTTGATCTCCGGATAGACCGCGTCCACCCGCTGCCACTGGTTGGGGGCCATTTTGGCCTCCAGCGCGTAAAGTACATCTTTGGTTTCCACTGCCACCAGTCGAACATTCGGACCCAGTTTCTTCTCCAGCGTCCGAATGGTTTCAAGATCCTCAGGGCTTAAAATGGCAATCTTCAGATCATCCAGTCCGGTCATGAGGTGTTTCCCTTTTTCAGTTCGACATGGTTCTGCGTTGCTTGGAAGATAAGTCGATGGGTGGCTGCCAAACGGAGTCGATATAAAAACAGAATCCTCCTGGATTGTCAATTTCGACCTGCGGTCCCTTTTTGCCATATTCCCTAACCTGTCGGATTTTGACAACCTTTTCTTTGTGGTTACTGTAGTAGATATATTTTCCCAGCGATCAGGGACAAACGCGTTTGACTATTTTCACCCAAAAGACCCACCCCGACTGAACGAGTAAAAACAGTTGAAGGTTGGAGGCCTCCCATGAAAGAAAGCAGCCCCATCCCCGACGATGTATGCCGGTCCGAAGTCGAATGCCGCGAGCAGGCGCGCCAGCGGCTGCCTGAAATTGCAGAGCGGATCGTCGATCAATGCCAAAACAGCCCCTGCTACACGCACATCGACAGCGAGCCCATCCCCTCTGAAGGGTTTGTGACCGACATCATCGATATGTTCCGCGAGCTGCTCTTTCCCGGTTATTTTTCACGTGAGAAATTGGACCCGGTGAACATGCGGTACAGCCTGGGGCAGACCGTATCCAAGCTGTTCGACCTGCTGGCCGACCTGATCACCCACAACATCCGCCACGATTGCCTGCGTTACCACCAGTCCTGCAGCGGGTGCGAATCCCGGGGACACAGCATTGCCCTCGAGGTGATGGATGCCATTCCCGAGATGCGTCAGACCCTGGCCTCGGATGTCCGGGCGGCCTTCGAGGGAGATCCTGCGGCAAAAAGCCACGACGAAATCATCTTCAGCTACCCGGGCCTTTACGCCATTAGCGTCTACCGGGTGGCCCACAAATTGTTCAAGCTGGGGGTGCCCATGCTTCCCCGGATCATGACCGAACATGCCCACAGCACCACCGGTATCGATATCCACCCCGGCGCGACCATCGGCGGTCGGTTCGTCATCGATCACGGCACCGGTGTGGTGATCGGTGAGACCACCGAGATCGGCAGCAATGTGCGTATCTATCAGGGGGTAACCCTGGGTGCCCTTTCTCTGCCCAAAGATGCGGGAGAAAAACTGCGCGGAAAAAAGCGCCATCCGACCATCGAAGATGAAGTCATCATTTACTCCGGGGCCACCGTTTTAGGAGGGGATACCGTTATCGGCGCCCGTTCGGTGGTGGGCGGCAACGTCTGGCTGACTGAGTCCATCCCGCCCGATACCACCGTGATGATGGAAATGCCTAAACTGATAATCAAGGAGGCCCGCCGGCAGACCGTATAGGCTTGAAGACAAATAATTTGGACTGCGTTATCGGTCGTCGCAGTATAACCCATACGGCTTTCTCCCTCTGGCCTTGCCAAATTATTTATCTTCAAGCCTATGACGAACCCCAATTGCTGCATTGCAAGGAGGATATCATGACCGTTCACCAATCCATTGACACCACCATCGGCAAGACACCCCTGGTCCGATTGAATCGCACCGGTGGTGATCTTCATGCCGAGATCGTCGCCAAGCTCGAATTTTTCAACCCGCTGGGCAGCGTCAAGGACCGCATCGGCGCCGCCATGATCGACGATGCGGAAAAAAAAGGGTTGATCGGGCCGAACACCCTGATTGTGGAGCCCACCAGCGGCAACACTGGCATCGGGCTGGCCTTTATCTGTGCGGCCCGGGGATACCGGCTTTGCCTGACCATGCCGGAAACCATGAGCGTCGAGCGCCAGAAACTGCTCCGTCATCTGGGGTCGCAGCTGGTGCTGACCCCCGGCCCCGAGGGTATCGGCGGGGCCATTGAAAAGGCCAACGCCATCCTGGCCGAAAACCCGGGGGCGTTTATGCCCAACCAGTTTGCCAACCCGGCCAACCCCCGCATCCACCGGGAGACCACGGCCGAGGAAATCTGGGCCGACACGGCCGGTGATGTGGACATTTTGGTCTCCGGCGTGGGCACCGGCGGTACACTTACCGGTGTGGGGGGCTTTTTAAAGGAGAAAAAACCCGGCTTCCAGTGCGTGGCCGTGGAGCCATCCGCTTCGCCGGTGCTTTCCGGCGGTGAAAAAGGACCCCACAAGATTCAGGGTATCGGTGCCGGTTTCGTGCCCCAGGTGCTGGACCGGTCGTTGATCGACGATGTGATCACCGTTTCCAACGACGACGCCTTTGAGACGGCCCGGCAACTGGCAGCCAGGGAAGGCATTTTGTGCGGCATCTCCTCCGGCGCGGCAGTGTGGGCGTCGATTCAGGTGGCGGCGCGGGCGGAAAATGCCGGCAAGCGAATCGTCACCATTTTGCCCAGTACAGGCGAGCGCTATATTAGCACAGAACTGTTTGTTTAATCGTTTAACTGAATATCCTTCCCCGCCAGCACCCGGTTCATGTTGCGCACGGCGCACATCTTACCACACATGGTACAGCTGTCCTCATGCTCGGGATGCGAGCTTTCCCGGTAGCGCGTGGCCTTCTCCGGGTCCATGGCCAGATTGAGCATCCGCTTCCAGTCCAGATCCGCCCGTGCCCGGCCCATGGCATCGTCCCAGCGTCTGGCACCGGGGATGCCCTTGGCGATGTCGGCGGCGTGGGCGGCGATACGGGTGGCGATGATACCCTCTTTCATGTCATCCAAATCGGGCAGGCGCAGGTGTTCGGCCGGGGTGACGTAGCACAGGAAGTCGGCGCCGCTGGCAGCAGCCACGGCGCCGCCGATGGCGCTGGTGATGTGGTCGTAGCCGGGCGCCACGTCGGTGACGATGGGCCCCAGCACGTAAAACGGCGCGCCGTGGCACAAGCGCTTTTCCAGCATCATGTTGCCGGCGATTTCGTTTAGCGCCATGTGGCCCGGCCCTTCGATCATCACCTGGACGTTTTTCTCCCAGGCCAGTTGGGTCAACTCCCCCAATGTAATCAGCTCTTCCACCTGGCTCGCGTCGGTGGAATCGTGCAGGCAGCCCGGCCGGCAGCCGTCTCCCAGGCTCAGGCTGACGTCGTGCGCCTGGCAGATCGCCAGCAGTCGATCATAGTATTCGTAAAAGGGGTTTTCCCGGTCGTTGAGCTGCATCCAGGTGAACATGAGGGAGCCGCCCCGGGAGACGATGTTGGTGATGCGCTCCCGTCGCTTTATTTTTTCGGCGGCACTGCGGTTGAGTCCGGCATGGATGGTGAGAAAATCCACCCCGTCCTCGCAGTGGCGCTCCACCGCATCGAACATCTCGTCCACCGTGAGATCCATGAGGTTCTTGTCGTAAAAGCCCACGGCATCATAGATGGGAACGGTGCCGATCATGGCCGGCGATGTCTCCACCAACCGGCGGCGGAATTCTCGGGTCTTGCCGTAGCAGCTCAGATCCATGATGGCTTCGGTTTTTAGCGCCAGGGCCAACCGGACCTTGTCCATCTCCATATCGACGTCGCAGCAGTCTTTGGAAATACCCAGGTTGACGTTGATCTTGGTGCGAAGCCCCTGGCCGACGCCTTCCGGGTCCAGGTTGGTGTGGTTCCTGTTTGCCGGGATGATCACCTTGCCGGCAGCGATCAACTCGCGCAGCGTTTCGGGTGCCATCTTCTCTTTTCGGGCAACGATGTTCATCTGGGATGTGACGATGCCCTGGCGGGCGGCATCCATCTGGGTGGTGTAGGTCATGGGAGTATCCTTTTGTGAAAGGGTTCAAGGGTTCAAGGAGTCGAGGGGTCAAGGGGGCAAGGGGTCGAGGGGTCGAGGGGTCGAGGGATCAAGGGATGGCTGCCCAAGATAGCCTCGATCACCACATCCGCCTGCTTGGCAGCGGCAATGCCAACGACGGCGGCGGTGGGGGGCATGGCATTGGATACTTCCGAGTGCCCGTCCCCCACAAGGTAGAAGCCATTGCGCACGCGCCGGGTTCGGATCCGGTCGCTGCGCCCCCAGCCGCCTATGCCAGAGACGCTTACCAGCAGACGGGGATCGGCCATGAAGGCGTCGGCCATCATCTTCTTGTCCCGGGCACGATCCAGGGCTTCTACGATAACGTGGCAGTGTTCGAAGACACGGCCGACGTTGGCGGCATTCAGCTCTATATCCAGTGCCTGCGCGTCAAGGTCCGGGTTGATCCGCTTCAGGTTTGCCTTGAGCGCGACCACTTTTTTCATGCCCACCTGGTCGATGAAATAAAACTGGCGGTTCAGGTTGGACGGGGTAACATGGTCGAAGTCGGCAACCACCAGCCGGCCGATGCCGGACCGGACCAGATGGGCGGCAGCATTGGAACCCAAACCGCCGGCACCGGCAATGCCCACGCATACCGATCCCAGGCACCGGATCTGATCATCTGTAAAATGGGCTTGCAGGCCGTTGAGAAATGGGTTTGCCGCCATGGCATCTTAAACTTGCTTTCTTTTTGCTCACCACCCTGAGCTTATCCACCAAGGCTTTGCCAATCCTTGAACACCGGCTGCCAGCCGGCCCGGCGAAGCATGTCCACCATTTCCGGTGCTGAGCGTTCATCGGATATGTCGAACTGGCCGGTGTTGGCCGCCTTGTCCGTTCTGCCGCCCACGGCCGTGCATGAACCGGCAGACATGCGGGTGACACCCAATGGCAGGAGCCGGTCCCGGAACCGGGCGCTTTCCCGTGTGGAGATGGTGATGCCCACCCGGGGCATGAACAGGCGCAGGGCGGTCATCGTCTGGACGATATGGCGGTCCTCGACGATGCATCCGGGTTGGTAACCGCCCAGGTGGGGACGCATGCGGGGCAGGGATACGCTGATTTCCGTCTGCGGGTAACGGTCCTGGAGGTAGCGGGCGTGCAGGCCGGTGAAGAAGGCGTCGCGGCACCAGTCGTCCAGACCCAGCAGCGCCCCCACGTTGACTGACCGCATGCCTGCCCGGCAGGCGCGCTCCGGAGCATCCAGGCGGTAGCGGAAATCCCGTTTAGGGCCTTTTGGGTGCAGCCGGCCATAGAGCGCTTCGTTGTATGTTTCCTGGTAGATGGTCAGGCTGTCGACCCCGGATTCGATCAGGCGTCGGTAGTCTGTCTGCGACAAGGCATAGATCTCGATGCCGATGGCCGGGAAATAGCGGCCAAGCACCTTGCAGCAGTTTTCGATGTATTCTACGCTGGCGATGTCCGGAGCATCTCCGGTGAGAATCAGGACGTGCTTGAGTCCGGTCCCGGCGATGGCCCTGGCTTCAGTCTCCACTTCGTCCACGGTCAACTGGCGGCGGACGATGCGGTTGTTCCGGCTGAAACCACAGTACAGACAATGGTTGGTGCAGAAGTTGGACAGGTACAACGGTGTATACAGCACCATGGTGCGGCCGAATTGGGCGACCGTCAGGGCGTGGGACTTCTGGGCCATTTGCTCTAAATGTGGCGTGGCCGCCGGTGACAGCAGGCTCAGATAATCACCGGGGGAGAGCGCGTGTTTGTCCAGCACCCGTTGAACGTCGCCCTCGGTTACCGATCGAACCTGGCGGGAAAATTCGCCGTCGCCATAGGCGGTATATCGGTCGTAAAAGTCCATGGGTTGTGCTTTATTCCTGCTCATAGAGAAACCCGGTCAGCGGTGATGATGCTGCCGCGGTTGTCCGCTTAGCTCCCAATCCGGCGTGCCAGGCATCCCTGCCGGCTCTTATGGCCGCGGCAAAAGCCCCGGCCATGGCCACCGGATCTGCGGCGCTGGCAATGGCGGTGTTCACCAGGCAGGCGTCGGCGCCCATCTCCATGGCTTCACAGGCCTGTGAGGGTCTGC
The DNA here is from genome assembly GCA_963705435.1 of uncultured delta proteobacterium. GTDB lineage: Bacteria > Desulfobacterota > Desulfobacteria > Desulfobacterales > Desulfosarcinaceae > Desulfosarcina. The sequence goes on from CAVPJR010000011.1 coordinate 222,594, forward strand.
CGATGCCCGCGTCCACCACCACGGGGACGTTGATTTCATCGATAATGATCTGCAACATTTCCCGGGTGGTGAGCCCCCGGTTGGTGCCGATGGGTGCGCCTAAAGGCATCACGGCGGCGGCTCCCGCATCTTCCAATTGGCGGGCGACGACGGGGTCTGCGTTGATGTAAGGCAGCACCACGAAGCCTTCCTTTACCAAGATTTCAGTGGTCCGGACGGTTTCGTGGCCGTCAGGCAGCAGGTGTCGGTTGTCCGGGATGACCTCGATCTTGACCCAGTTGCCGCAGCCGATGGCCTTCGCCAGCCGGGCGATGCGCACGGCCTCCTCTGCATTGCGGGCACCGGAGGTGTTGGGCAGCAGCTGCATGTCGGCGGGGATGTGCTGCATCACGTTGTCGGTGGCTGCCTCGAAATCCACCCGGCGAAGGGCCACGGTGATGATTCGAGACCCCGAGGCGGCAATAATTTTCGGGATCATGTCATCTGCCGGATACTTACCGGTGCCGATCAGCAGGCGCGAGTCAAACGCATGCCCGCCAATGGTCAGGGAATCCGTGGAAGGGGTTGGCTTCATGGCTTCATCCTCCGCCTACGAATCTGAGAATTTCGAGGGCATCGTTTTGCTTCAGGGTGATTTGGTCCAATTCGGCAGTCGTGATGATCGTCAGGTTGTGCTCCACCACCACCGTGCCCGGGTCCAGATCCTTCTCGCGGATCAGATCGCCGATGGTGATGCCTGCCGCCACCGGTGTCGTTTGCCCATTGAGCTGGATGTCCATGGTCGTCTCCGTATTGCGGTTGCCAGGCGGTGCGTTGCTGTTCAAAAGGCAAATACCAGCCGGGCAAAAAAAAGGCCTGCCGAAAGGGGCAAGCCTGACAAGAAGATTCGAAACCGCGTTTTCTTGTCGTGCTTCCCTACGGCAGTATTATCTGCATCAGGTTCGAAGGGTCGGCGCCTTGCGCCATCTCAGCCCCATTGTCGGGGCACCCCCAGCGTTTAATTTATGGTTGCACAGTAAAGTGTGTGGTCGTCAAAGTCAAGCGATGAACCGTGAGCATCTACGAAACGTCTGACATCTACCTTATGGCCACGCTGGCGCCGATCTGCTGGAACCGGTTTTCGATGTCGAAATGCCCCCGGCCGATCTGGTAGACGTTGCGGATGATGGTCTTTTCCGGGCAGGCCAGCCCGGCCAGCAGAATGCACGAGGCCGCCCGGATGTTGTCCGGGTCGGTGTCCGCGCCCGTGAAGGTGGTGGGGCCGTTGACGATGGCCAGGCCGTCCTCTTCATCCAGGTCGATGGACGCCCCCAGTTTTCTCAGCTCGGCCACCTGGCTGAAGCGTTTGTCGAATATGCGCTCCCGGATGTAGCTCTGTCCGTCGGCAATGCAGGAGAGGGCCATGATGGCCGGTTGGAAATCCGTGGCGAATCCGGGGTAGGGGCAGGTGAGCACGTTGACCGGTTTCAGACCTCTGCCCGGGGACGACACGTCCAGCACATGCCCGTTGATGCCGATCTCGATCCCCATCTGCATCATCTTTTCGATTAGAATCCGCAGGTCTCCGGGGGCAACGCCGATGATGGAAATCTTGCCCCCGGCAATCCCGGCGGCCATCATGAACAAGCCGGCATCCAGGCGGTCGTTCATGGCGTAGTGGTCGATGGGATTTAAGGCCGGCACGCCTTCCACGGTCAGGGTCCGACTGCCCAGGCCGTGAATTTTGCCGCCCATCTTGATCAAAAAGTTGGCGAAATCATAGATTTCGGGATCGGAGGCGGCATTCTCGATGACGGAGACACCCTTTGAAAAAGAGGCCGCCATCATCAGGTTCTCTGTGCCGGTGTGGCTGGGAAAATCCAGGTACATGGTGTTGCCGGTAAAGGTTTCGCCGCTGATGATAAAGTCATCACCGCTGGTGATCCGCGCCCCCAGCCGGGCGAATCCCCGGTAGTGGTAGTTCAGGTTCCGGGCCCCCAACGGACAGCCGCCGACACTGGGCAGCCTGACTTCACCCAGTCGTTTAAGCAGCGGCGGGATGAAGAGCACAGACGCCCGCAGGCGGCAGGTGAGCGATTCGGGAAGGTCCGACCGGGTCAGATGGGTGGCATCCACACAGACCACTTTTTCGTTGGCAAAATAGTCCACCGTGGCCCCCACATGGCGCATGAGTTCGAAGGCCACGAGGATGTCGTTTAACGGCGGTACATTGCGGATCACGCTGCATCCCTTTTCAGGCAGCAGGGATGCGGCCAGCATGGGCAGAATCGCATTCTTGGATCCCTGCACACAAACACTGCCGGATAGGGGTTTGCCCCCTTCGATTTCGATAAACGCCTGACCGGTCATTTGATTTTCCTCACGATGGTTTCGCATGCTGTGATTGGATCGCTTTCTCGGGCACTAAATAGGCACAAAAGCATGCCCCCGGCAACTGATTTTGTGAAGGCTCAAGGATCAGCCGGTTCAGGACGTCCGTCGTAAAGGAACGCTTAAAACCACAGGGCCCCATTAAAGCAAGGGAGCGACACGCTCGCTGTGGGTGTCGAAGTCGAAGCCTTCTTCGACAAACAATTCCTGGCAGGCCGTGACCGCGTCGGCATCGTACTGCTTGCCTTTTTTTTGGGCAAGTTTCGCCAGGGCGGCCTCGATCCCGCGGGCGGGGCGATAGGGCCGAAAAGAGCTGTTGGCTTCCGTGACGTCGGCCACTGCCAATATTTTCGACTCCAGGAGGATTTCCTCTCCCATAAGACCCTGCGGGTAGCCCGAACCGTCCAGACGCTCATGATGCTGGAGGACGATCTGGGCGACGGGCCACGGGAAGGGTATGTTTTTCAGGATGTCAAAACTGACCTGGGGATGAATTTTGAGCATCTCCAGCTCAGCATCCAACAGCCTGCCTGACCGGCTGAGGATCGAAACGGGAATGCGGATCTTGCCCACGTCATGCAGGATTCCGGCAATGCGAACACCCTCTATGGTCGCGCTGGCAAGGCCCATTTTTACGGCGATGGCGCAGGCCAGCTGAGCCACCCGTTGCTGGTGGCCGGCCGTGTAAGGATCCCTGATCTCCGCCATAAGGGCCATGCTGCGGATGCTGGCGTCGAGTATTTCGCGTATCTCGGCGGTCTTCTGCGCAACCTGATGCTCCAGAAGCACATTTTGGGATTCCAGCTGCAGTCTCATCTCCTCCAGCGACAAATGCGTCCGAATCCTCGCTTTGACTTCCTCCGCGTGAAAGGGTTTGGTGATATAGTCCACCGCGCCCAATTCAAATCCTCTGGTTTTGTTCACGGTTTCGCTCATGGCCGTGATGAAAATAATCGGGATGGCCGCGGTCTTAGGATTGGTTTTCAACCGGGTGCACACCTCGTAGCCATCCATTTCCGGCATCATGATGTCCAGCAGCACCAGGTCCGGTATATGTTTAACCGCGTATTCCAAGGCATTGGGACCATTTTTTGCAATGCCCAACCGGTACTCCGTTTTCAAGGTGTTGACCAACAGGTCTAGGTTGGTTACGTTGTCATCTACAATCAGAACCAAGGGTCGCGGTGCATTCATGGGGCTCCCTGTCAACTTTTGCTAATCTTTCGTATCGTTTCCATTGCCTGGTCATAGTCGTAGCGATTAACCTGGACTTCCAGCGTTTTTAGACTGAACGGATCGATATGTTTCCATCGGTCAGCCTGTTGCCTGAGGGCCGGCATGATTTCCATGATGGATTCCGGGTCTGCCCGTTCAATGGCTTCGGCCAGCTGCTTCAGCAGCGTAGCGACCGGCAAACCGGTTTCGGCGGATGCCGATTCGGCGGCATCGCCGGCCCCGGATTCCTCCAGCCGTTGAATCGATTCGAGAACCTGGTCCAGGGCGGACACCACGTTGGCGATCAACCCCTCCAGGCGGGAAGGATCGACATCCGTGGAAGAACCCCTTTGGCAGGCCTCTTCCAGCGCGTGGGCGGTCTTTTTCAGGTCAGCGGCACCGATGTTGGCGGCACTTCCCTTGAGACCGTGGGCCAGGTGGAGCATCTGTTCCGGATCGCTGGCGGTAAACGCCTGTCTTAATTTTTGCCCGGTCTCCCGGTTATCCGCGTGAAAGCCGATCAGGATGCGCGTCAACGTGGGACCGTCCAGATCGATTGCTGCCCGGATCTGCGCGATGTCAATTCCCGGAAGCCTGGCCGGAAGGCTCCGGTCTTTGTGTCTGGACGTTGTGAATCTGCGCGTCTGGGTATCTTCCTCGATTGTCCCATGCCCGGTTTCCGGACCGGCGGGAGACGCCTCTTCTTCCGCTTCCGGCGCAATTTCTTCCGGTAAGCGCCCGCGGGTCCGCAGCAACTGCCAGAGCGTGTGAAACAGACGATCCTGATTGACCGGTTTGGAGACATAACCATCCATGCCCGCTTCCAGGCACTTCTCCTCGTCGCCTTTCATGGCGTGCGCCGTCATGGCGACGATGGGGATGGACGTGCCCTGCGGCAGTTCACGAATCTGCCGTGTGGCCTCGTAGCCGTTCATCCTGGGCATTTGAATGTCCATCAGCACGGCGTCGAACGGGGTCTCGCCGACGGCCTTTACGGCTGCTTCTCCGTTGCCGACGATGGTGACACCAATTCCGGCACCTTCCAGTATGGCTTGGGCCACCTGTTGGTTGGTGGGGTTGTCTTCGGCCACCAGAATCCGAATTCCTTTCAGTGGCTTCCGGTAGATGGAGGCTCGGGTGGTGAACTGTTTTTGGCGGCCGGCGCCCCTGGCCCCCGCTTTGCCGAACCCGTCCATGATTGCGTCAAACAGCGTCGACGGATAGATGGGCTTGGTCAGAAAACCGTTGATTCCCGCTTTTTCAGCGTCGGCGCGCTGTGCTTCCTTGCCGAAAGCGGTCATCATGATGATGGGCATGGTCAGATTTAACTCTTGGCGGATCTTTTTGGAGACCTCGATGCCGTCCATGGCCGGCATCTTCCAGTCCATCATGATCAGGTCGACCGGATTGCTGCGCAGCGAATGGTCATTCAACCGTCTCAGGGCTTCCGGCCCCGAAGCAAGGGATTCAACCCTGAAACCTAAAGACTCCAAGATCTTGCGCATGATGGTCCGGCTGTCGGCCAGGTCGTCGACCACGAGGACGTTCAAGCCTTGTATATCAGGGGGGACCGCCAGTTGGGCGACCGGCTCGGTTGACGGTCTGCCCAACCGCACCGTAAAGAAAAAAGTGCTGCCCTTACCCAATTCGGTCTCCACCCCGATGTCGCCGCCCATCATCGTCACCAGCTGCTTGCAGATGCTCAATCCCAGCCCGGTGCCCTCGTATTTGCGTGTCGAAGAGGTGTCGGCCTGGCTGAAGGGCTCGAACAGCATGTCGATGTACTCCGGCGCGATGCCGGTACCCGAATCTTTTACGGAAAAAGATAAGACCACCACGTCGGCCGCCGCGCCGGTCGCCGGCTCTACCACCGCTTTGACGCCCAGCAGGATCACGCCGCCCGATTCCGTGAATTTGACGGCGTTGCTGATCAGATTGGTCAGAATCTGTTGCAGGCGCAGAGGGTCGCCCATGATGACCTTGGGCGTATCCGTGTCGATGTCCACCAGCAGTTCGATGCTTTTTTCGGCGGCCTTGTCGACAAACAGCTCCATGACCCGGTCAAAAACCTCATTTAATCTGAATGCCCGTTCCTTCAGTTCGAACTTGCCGGCTTCGATTTTGGAAAAGTCTAATATATCGTTGATGATCCCCAGCAGCGAGTAGGCTGAACTGTGGATAATGTTCAGATAGTGTCCGACTTTTGGCGGCACCGCTTCGCCAAGGGCCAGATCCGTTGCGGCGATCACGCCGTTCATGGGGGTACGGATTTCATGGCTCATATTGGCCAGGAACTCGCTTTTGGCGCGGGTGGCGGTCTCGGCCAGTTCTTTGGCCTGCTTTAATTCCCGGTCCGTTTGCTTGTGAAGGTCCATTTCGACCGTTAAGCGCACATGCGAGGTCTTTATTTTGCGGTTGAGTTCCAGGACCACAGCGGTGAAGGCCGCCAGGATGCTAAATACGGCACAGGCAAAAAAGATCCAATGCCCATAGCTGTGCAGCACGTCCGTAAAGGTGATTTTGCCCAGATCTTCATACGGGCCGACCTTCAAGGCCTTTAAGCAGTCGTGTACCGACTGATAATTCAAGGGGATGGTCCATCCCGCGCAACCGGCCGTAATGGCTGCAGGTGAATCCGGCGGCATCTGCAGCAGGGCCACGGCCACTTTTTCGGCCACATCGTCGGGGGTGTGCCGGACCTTGGCCATGGGCCAATTGGGATATTCGCGCGTGGTGCACAAATAAGGCGCAGGACCCTCCGGTTCATGAAGTCGGGGAAACACATAATAATCGGCCAGATCGATTTTGCCTTCAGCGCTGAGATCTTCCAGTGTACTGGTTCTCACCGTGCCTGCATCGACCATCCGGTCGCGCACCGCAATCACGACCCGGTCGTGGGTTTCGTCGAAGCGGAGTTCCTTGAAGTCGCGGTATGGATCGATCCCTTTCTCTTTTAATTCCCGCCAGGCCATGAGCCATCCGCCCAGTGAGAATTCGGCAACCGCCATGAAGGACTTGCCTTTGAGATCACTTAAGGTGCGGATCTCCTTTCGATCCTTGCGGCAAAAAATAACGCCGCCGTAGCGGGTGTACACGCCGTTGGCACGTCGTTCTTTCAGGGTTGCGATGCGATTGGCCTGATACCAGTGCTCCAGCCCCACATAAAATGCTGAATTGGAGAGGATAAAATCAACCGCCCCCGCCTGCACACTCGTATAGATCTGGTCATGGGCCAGCGGTACGATGACGAAGCGCCTGCCGGCCACCTGCCGGGTGAGATATTCGGCCGTGGGCGACCAGCTGGCCAAGCACTGCTGCGGGCCCCTGATGGCCAGCACGCCGATTTTAATGGGCGCGTCTTCGGCCCATGACCGGCCCATATCCGGATCGCTGAAAAGCAGGGCCAGACCCAGTGCAACGGCAAACAGGCAGCGCCCGTATTTTGTATTTTTAAGGATCTTCATCGAACCGGGTCCCGACTATTTAAACTGGCCAATGGCGTCTTTGCCGGCTTCCTTGATGGCGAACAGGGCATGGTCGGCGGCGGCAATCAAGCCGTTTAAGTCCGCAGCGTGTTGCGGGAAGGTGGCTATCCCGAAGCTGGCCTGCAGTCGGACCTCGATACCCTGATCCAGAACATAGACCGTATTTTTCACGCTGGCACGGATCTCGGAAGCTATTTGCAGCGCCTGGGGCTGATCGATCCCCGGCAAGACCACCACAAACTCGTCCCCCGCGTAGGCCACGGCAAAAGCCGGCTCCTGCAGGCAATTGCCGATGGTACCGGCCACTTTGCGGATGGCCCGACTGCCATTGATGTGGCCATGGGTGTCAACGATTGTCTTGAAATGGTCCAGGTCCATGAATATCACAGAAATTGGGGTGTCCGTGTTTTTTGCACTGTCAATCCATACGGCGAGCGACTGGTACAGATAGCGTTGGTTGTAAAGACCGGTCAACCCATCCCGCAAGGCCTGATCCCGAAATCGTCGTTCGCTCTCCCGCAATGCATCTTCCGCTTTTTTACGCTGAGAGATGTCCACCATGGCAATCGCCACCCGCGCCATGGTATCCTCGTGGCCGGAGACGACCAGTGATTTTCCTAAAACGATTTTGGGCTCGCCCGTTGTCGTCACGATGGTCTCTTCCCGTTCTTCCGCGGTATTCCCTGCAGCCGCCACCAGGATGATCTCCCGGGCCATCCTTAGAAAACCCTCCGCGTCCGTTGGAATAAAATCGCCGTTGGGTCCGGCGCTGTCGGCAATACCCATCAGTTTTAAAAAAGCCTGATTATAGTCAACGGTTTTTATCAACGACCAGCAATGGTGGACCTCCCGGGGATGTCGTTCCAGGTATTCCCTGAAATCAAAGACGTCGGATGTGTGCAGTTTTTCCAGATAGGCCTTCAGAAGGGAAACATCCCATTCGATCAGGGCGAAGGGGGCAGATTGAAACAACTGGCGATAGCGTTTTTCACTTTCCCTGAGTGCCTCCTCGGTCCTTTTCATGTCGGTATAGTCTTCAACGATGGCCATCACACCGCTAACGGCGCCATCGCTTCCAGGAACGGGACTGAGATAGCAGCGCAGGTGGATGCAGGAACCCTGGGGGTCGATGTAGGGATGTTCGGCGACCACCGATTTGTTTTGGGCGATGCAGCGCTGAACATCGGCCACAATCCCCGATGCAGTCAGGGGCCGACAATCGAAGATATTCATCGATGTGGGGTCGTCGACGGAAGGCCAGGCAAATATTTCCAGCATTTTGCGGTTGATACCGGTGATGCCGCCCTGGACATCGATGGTGAAAATTCCCAGCGGCGTGCTATCCCCTAAAAGCCGGTTTCTTTCTTGAATGGTCTTGAGTGCCGCATTGGCCTTCTGGCAGCGCTGTTCAATGTCTTTCAACCGGGCAACCTCTCGGCGCAATGTGTCGATCTCAGACAGGTTCGGCGCTGCACCTTCAAATTCCTTCGGCATGGATGAATCCTTTGAATGGGTGCGTGTATGGTATCAATGCTTCGTTCTGCCGGATACCCGTATACGGTCTGCAACAGGAGGGCGACCTTTTAGGTGTTCCGGGTCACGCAGGTATTGGTTGTGGACGGTCTTCTCTTTTGGGCGCCGACAATCTCAATCGTGGTTTGATTTCGAAAATGCCCTTGTAGTTTCATCTTATATCCGAATATCATAGGCTTACCGTGGGCTCGGCCCACATGTCAAACCCATTTGCGAAAGGAATCAGAATCAATGGGCATTGAACAGGATCGCATCAGGATCCTCAATCGGAAAGACTTCAAAAAAGGCGCGTGGGTGCTCTACTGGATGCAGCAGTCCCAGCGGGCCCACGACAACCCGGCTCTGGAATATGCCATCGCCCAGGCCAATCGTCTGGATTTGCCGGTGCTGGTGGGCTTCGCGCTGACCGACAGCTATCCGGAGGCCAACCTGCGTCATTACCGCTTCATGCTGGAAGGTCTGGCTGAAACCCGGCGCCAGCTGGCCGGGCGCCGCATCGGCATGGTGGTGCAAAAAGGCGATCCCGCCACGGTCGTCGGCCCGCTGATGGAGCGGTCGGCCCTGCTGGTTTGCGATGTGGGCTACACCCACCATCAGCGCGCCTGGCGCCAATGGCTGTCTTCATCCGCTCCTTGCCGGGTCGTCGCCGTGGAGGGCGATGTGGTGGTGCCGGTGGCCACCGTATCTCCCAAGGCCGAGTACGCGGCCCGCACCATTCGTCCCAAAATCCATAAGCACCTGGAGCAATTCCTGATACCCTGCCCCCGCTACCGGCCCAAACACGCATCCATCGATATGGGGCCGGAGAGCCTGGACCTTGGCGCCATCGACGTGATCCTGGAAGGGCTCGACATTGACCGGACGGTCCCTGCCGTCACATCATTTTATAAAGGCGGGCCGGGGGAGGCCAAAAAGCGGCTGCGTCGATTTATCGCCCATCATCTGCACCATTATGCCAGCAACCGCAATCAGCCCCAGACCGAAGACATCTCACACATGAGTGCCTATCTGCATTTCGGGCAGATTTCGCCGGTGTTCTTGGCCCTGCAGATCGCCAATGCGTCCACCGGCGCCGACGCGGACCGCGCCGCCTATTTGGAGGAGGTGATCGTGCGCCGGGAACTGGCAGCCAATTTCGTCTACTACACGCCGGATTATGACCGCTACCGCTGCCTGCCGGCCTGGGCGCAGAAAACACTGGCGGAGCATGCCGCAGACCGGCGTGAAAGCCTCTACGATCGGCAAACCCTGGAGGCGGCCAAGACCCACGATCCCTATTGGAATGCCGCCATGTCGGAGATGCGCGACACCGGTTTCATGCACAGCTACATGCGCATGTACTGGGGCAAGAAGATCATCGAGTGGTCGCCGACCCCGGAGCGGGCGTTTGAAACGGCACTCGCACTGAACAACCGGTACTTCCTCGACGGCCGGGATCCCAATTCATACGCCGGCGTGGGCTGGGTGTTCGGGCTGCACGACCGGGCCTGGTTCCAACGGGAGATTTTCGGCAAGGTGCGCTACATGGCGGCATCCGGCCTGGAACGCAAATGCGACATCCGTGCCTACGTCGAAAAGGTCGCGGACCTGGGCCGTACCCGAATGGACGACTCTGGGCCTGGAAAATGATAGTTTTTACCTGACACAAGACCCGTTTGGTGCCCTCATTGCGGCTGAAGACAGAATGGTTAGTTTCAAGATCTATCATATCCGCCATCAAGACAATGTGGAGTATTAGCCATGATCTCAGACGCAGCCGAAAAATTCCTTCCCCTTCCGATTGACGATACGGTCCTTGCGGCCGCCTACCGGCTCAAGACACTGGGTCTGCCGTGGTCGCCCCAGGTGGGGTGTTTTGTCTGGGACCGTGAAGCCGTCATCTCGGCACCGTCACCCTTTCCCAAACGTGTTTACTTCATCCTGAGCATGCGCCGGTTTACGGATATTTTTGGCAACGAAGAGAAAATGCGGCAACAACTGGTGTGGGTGCCGACGTGGCATCAGGCCGTTCAGCTCTGCAGCCGATTCGGTGTTGCCGATGTCGACGCCGATCCATTCGTCGATGGCCATCGTTTCATTGCGGGAGAAGACGGGCTCCTGCGATTGTACGCGTCAATCGCTCGACAGCTGGAGGCCGCAAAGACTGAAACCCCTGCGGGAAAGCGGGTGGACAGGCGTTCTGCTGCAACGCGTTGGATCCGCAGGGTGATGGAAGAAGAGTTGGGCAGCCTGGCGCATTTGCCACCGGATATTCAGCGTCACGTTCAATCGGTCTACGATGAAACTGGCATGGCCTACCTGGGATGGCGGCGTATTCAAGACCGACAGCCTGAGGGTTGGGTCCCGCCCGAAACGACTTTCGATGCACGGCTGCTCAGCGATCTGGCTCACTTTTATTCTGACTACCAGAAACTGATTCAATCCATGGCGGCCATCCGAGAAAAGGTCAAGCGCCTCCGGGCCATGGACCCGTCAAAAGAAGCGGAGTCCTACCAGGGTCTGATCACGGATCTGAAGGCAGGCCATCATCGGGACTCAGGGCCGGGGCGGATTCTGGCGTCCCTGATGGACCCGGATTAACGCACGCCTTTCGATCACCTTCTGCACCGAGCGACCCGGTGTGGCACCCCCGTCTGGCTTAGGCCAATTTTTTTCCCCATTTAAGGCGTTTTCCTGATCAAATCGCGGGTTTGCCGCCAATCATGCATGTCCATAATGGCTCTGGTCAGGTGATAGCGGCCGTCCTCGAACACACCGTAGTCCCCGCCGCCGGCCATGGCTGACACGAAGCGAATGTTGTTGCCGTAAAGCAGCCATATATCACTCCAGCGCCGTTCGATATATTCATCAAAGATGCTACCGCCGCCGGACAACCCCTGGGCATAGCCTTTGTCCCAGACCGATTGCATCAGCTCGGTGGCCGTCTTCACCGAAGCGTTGGAAGTGGCGATGGTGTTGTCAAGGCGTGCAAAATAGCCCTTGACCCAAGATGTGTCGTGACACGCCAGGCAGGTGCGCTGCATGGTCGACCGCCTGGTGCCTGCTTCTTCCGCGGTGATCAGATAGTCCGTGGCAAAACTGCCGTCCAGATCGGTGGGCAACTGCAGGCCGGCCTGATTGCGGATGACGGTGGTGTCCGGTGATCGGGGCTGGGGGTGGGCGTAGATCAGCCCGAAGATGCGCCAGCCCAGCCGATCGCTCATCTGGTGGGTCCGCGGGCTGATCACATCGCCGTCCGTGTTGACCGTCAAACTGATGTGGCAGGTGGCGCAGGTGGGGGCCTGGATGTCTTCGCCGATGGTCCACGGCACCGCGTTGAAATCCCATTCGTGGTGCATGGAAGAAAAAATATTGCCGTGTTTGCTGGCCGAGTAGACTTTGAAGGCGGGCACGTCCGGGCCCACATGGCACTCCTTGCAGGTATACGGTTTGCGGGCCATTTCGATGGAGAACCGGTGGCGGGTGTGACAGGACGAGCAGGCCCCCCGGCTGCCGTCCAGGTTGACCCGGCCCACCCCCTGGTTGGGCCAGCCGGCGATCACGGGGAATTCCAGCTCCCCGGCATCGGTGTCGCGGGTCTCGGTGCCGGTCAGCTTCAATCGGGTGCCATGGCAGTAGTAACAGGCATCCGCCCGGGTCATATCGTTGGCCGGTTCAAAGTGGACCCGGTCCGCCCTGAGCGCGGCCTTGCCCAGAATATTACGCTGCAGGTCGGCGTAGACCTTGTTTTCAGACAGGTTCTTCTCGGCCATGGCCATGATATTCTTCGAATACTGCTCACGTTCGACGGCGTGGCAGGTGGCGCAATCGTCCGGGCTGACCACCACATGAATATCGTAGCCGTTGTGCTCAAAGGTATCTGCGTGGGCTCCGCCCCTCAGGGTATGGCACTCGGCGCACCCCACGCTGGTTTCCTGAAGCGGCTCCGGTACATTTTGGCTGGACATGCGCCGCTGGTTTTCTTCGACGGCCATGGCCGCTTTGGGCGTGACCTTCGCATGGCGGCTCTTTTGCCAGTCGGCGACGATGCCGGGGTGAAAGATCGCATGGCAATCCAGACACTCCTGCGTGGCATCGCTGACCGGTGCGGCGTCGCCGAAGGCAATGCCGGCGGCAGATAAAGTCAGGATCATTAACATACCAGATAAATACACGTTTCGCATGGGGTCCTCCGAGGATGATTGATTTCAGCCGGTTAGGGTTGCGCAGCCACATCCACCGTCACGGACAGCATGTGCACCCCGCCGCCCATGACCACCCCCTTCACCGGGGTGACATCGCCGTAGTCCCGCCCCCAGGCGACGGTGATGTGGCTTTCACCGGCAACCCGGTTGTTGGTGGGATCCAGATCTACCCAGCCCGCATCCGGCACGAAGAGGGAAACCCAGGCATGGGAGGCGTCCGCGCCGACCAACCTGGGTTTCCCCGGCGGTGGTGACGTCTCCAGATAGCCGCTCACATAGCGGGCCGCCAACCCCAGGGCCCGCAGGCAACTGATGGCAGCATGGGCGAAATCCTGACAGACCCCTTTGCGGTCGACCAGAACCTGGTCTACGATGGTGTCCACGGTGGTGGCCGACTTGTCATAGGTGAATTCCGTGAAGATCCGCCGCATCAAGTCCAAGGCTCCCTCTAAAACGGGCGCTCCCGGCGGAAAGGATGGGCGCGCATAGGCCAATGCCTTGGGGCTGACCGTAACGAGCGGACTGACAAAGACGAACTGGCTGGCCGCCAGTTCCGCCGGACCCTCATGGGCCGACAGACGCCGGGCTGCGGCTTCCCAGGGCGCCGTGTCCGCCGGTGTCGGTGTGACCGGTGGGGAGGTCTCCACCATGCTGACGGTGCTCATGGCCAACTCCTCGTGGGGCTGCTGAACCATGAACACGTGGGCGATGTTGCCGAAGTAGTCCGTTCGCTGGTGCAGGTACTGGGGTTCCGGCACGATGGTCAATCGGCTTTGAATCACCCGCTGGCTGCCGGTCTCACGGGGATGCAGGAACAGCTCGTTCTGGGAGAGGGAGGCCGGTTCCGAATAGCGGTAGGCGGTTTTGTGAATGATGCGGTATTTCATGGCTTGCGGTCGCCGAGGGCGGTGGAGAAATGGGGCGTTGCCTGGACCCGGGTTAAATAGTGGGCGCTGATCTGCTGGGCGAAATCCTTCAGGCATGTGTTCATCTGATCCAGGAATGCCGCCAACGATTCGGTTTGTGCACCGCCTTTGCTGCAGCGCAGGCCGGTGAGATCCAGCAGCCTCACCGCGGTGAGCATCTCCAGAGACAATCGCTCTTCCGGGCTGGCGAAGCGCCGGCCACTCTTTCTGGGCAGGTGCTCGACGTGGGCAACCAACTGGCTGAACTGGAAGGCTAGGGATTTGGGGTTGCTTTCGTCCACGATAAGCAGGTCCAATACCGGTGCCAGTTGAAAGGCCGTGCGGTAGCGGGCCCGGTAGGTCATGATGCTGTCGGCCACTTCCAGCAGCGCCTCCAGGGCGCTTCGGGATTCGCGGCAGACCTGGGGCAGGCCGATACGGATCAGGCCGCTATGGTTCATGGCGCGCTCCACCCGCCGCCCCATGTCCATGAAGCGCCACCCCAGACCGCGGGTCATGCTCTCCATGGCCAGACCGCTGAAGGCGCTCAGGGTGAACAGGGTGTCGTCCAGCAGCTCCAACGGGTCGCTGGCCGGGTTGTCGGCAAAGCTTTCCAGCCGGTTGATCACCCGCCAGGAATCCAGGGAGAGCCGGTCGCGCACGTTGCGGGCAGCGTCCTGCACCCGCTTGAGAATGGCGACCACGCTGTCGGGACGGTCTTTGCCGTACAGGGCGGTGTTCAGGTGGGCCGACAGCTCCCGATAGCGGGGGATATCGACACCATCGTCGGGAACTTGGGGGAATATATTGTCGGCCCTGAGCAGGTTCAGCAGAAAGGGCAGTTCGGGAATGTCTCCCGCCCGGGCTTCGCCGGACAAACGGCGGAAGACCGACCGCAGGAGCCGGACCAGTCCCTCGGCCCGCTCCAGGTAGCGCCCCAGCCACAGGAGGTGGTCGGCCACCCGGCTGGGCAGATCGCTGGTGCGCCGGAACTCGGCTACCGCCTGGAGTCCGCCCATCAGGCTGAAGGGTTCCACCGGCTGGTCGGACAGCACCCAGATGTCCTTGCTCTGCTGTTGCTCCGGAATATTGCCGGTCAGGGTCTCCACATCCGCAGCGGTGATTGCCAGGCCGCCGGGCATGACGGTGAACCCCTCCCCGGTTGCGCAGGCAAAGACCCGCAACAGCGTGTAGCGTGAACCGATGTGGTTTTGGTCCCAGACGGGAACCGCCGCCGGGTAGACCGGGTCCCGTGCCATGAAGCCGTGGGGCGAGGCCTGAATCGCCGCCATCTGTTCGGCAGGCAGGGCGGGCGTCGCCCCACGGTCCATGGCCGGGCCCACGGTCAAGCCTTCCAGATTGGACATGACGTGGTTCAGTCCATCGGCGTTCCCACACCACCAGGCCGGGTGGTTTTCCAAGAGCAGGTCTTCTCCCATCAGCTGTTGGCAGAGTGCTGGCAGGAAAACCGACAGGACCGGTGTATCCACGAACCCGCTGCCGATGGGATTGACGATGTCGATATTCCGCTCCCGGGACACCTGGATCAGTCCGGCCACACCGGTTGCCGTCTCCCGCCGCAGGACGAAGGGATCGCTGCTGTCGTCCGCCGTGAGCCGGACGATGGCCTCAACCGGCTCCAGTCCGGCCAGTTTCTTGAGAAATACCTTGCCGTTGCGTACGGTCAGGTCCTGGCCTTCAACCAGCGGATAGCCCAGGTAGCGTGAGAGCAGGGCATGCTCGAAGTAGATGCGGCTGTCCGGCCCCGGCGAGAGCAACACGATGCCGGGATCTTCCTGCCGCAGGGATGCCCGTTGGATCAGGCTGTGGTGAAAGGTGTGGAAGAAAGGCGCCAGACGGCGGATCTGGGTCTGGTGGTACTGTTCGGGGAAGACCCTGGAAATGACGATCCGGTTTTCCAGGGCATAGCCCAGGCCGGCCGGGTTGGCGCCGTAGTCCCGAAGCACCCGGAAGCGTCCGTCCGGAGCCCGGTAGAGGTCGGCCGCGTAATAGCTCAGAAAGCGGTTGCCGGTGGGTTGAATGCCATGGCAGGGCCGCAGAAAATTGGGGTTGGCAAAGATCAGCGCCGGGGGAATCCAGCCGTCATTGAGCAGATTCTGGGGGCCGTAGATGTCCGCCAGGATCTGTTCCAGCAGACGCGCCCGCTGAACCAGGCCGGCCTCTAAAACGGCCCATTCCCCTGCGGTGAGGGGTAGCGGGATCGTTTCCAGGGCCCAGGGGGTTCCCCGCCCGGTGGGGTCGTCGAAGGGGTTATAGGTGGCCCCGTCTTCGTGGCGCATGCGCCTGACCCAATCCTGGCGTTTCTTGAGTACATCGGGTCCCGTGGCATCCAGCGCCGCAACCAGCGAACCCCAGTGTTCACGGGGGCTTGCCGGAGACAAAAATGCCTCAGCATAGGCATCGCCGGGCCATGCAATTGAGTCGAACATGGACGCCGGTGCGTGCGGGGGGAGTGCCGGGTCGCTAAGGTCTGCCTTGATCATGCAACTGATGCCTCGTGTCAGGTTTATCGGCGCCGCCATGGGACGCCCCGTGCGGATTTACCCCGTTAACCGCCGCAAATCAAGGGTATATGGAAAATAGGGGTTGGTTTCCGCTTCCGGGACCGCCGTGTCCATACCGGGGGTGTGGTCGGCGGGAACGAAACGTGCATTCCGCCGGCCTTCGGCTTCGTAGGCGTTGACGGGGAAGTTGTCATGGTGACGGCCACCCGGATGCCCCACGTGGTAGGTGCAGCCGCCCACGGACCGGCCGGACCAGGTGTCGTACAGGTCGATGGTCAAGGGGCTGTGTACGCCGATGGTGGGGTGCAGGCAGGACGGCGGCTGCCAGGCCCGATAACGAATGCCGGCCACGAACACGCCTTCAACGCGGGTCGGCTGCAAGGGAACGCGCCGTCCGTTGCAGACCGCCAGGTGACGCTTGCCGCTCATGCCGGAAATCTTGACCTGGAGCCGCTCCACCGACGAATCCACATAGCGGGCCGTGCCGCCGCCGCCGGGTTCCTCACCCAGCACATGCCATGGTTCCAGCGCTTGGCGAAGCTCGATCTCCATGCCCTGGCAGGTCACTTTCCCGTGGACGGGGAAGCGAAACTCGAAATGGGGGTGGAAAAAATCCATGGATAGCGGGAAGCCGGCCCGGTTCAGTGTTTTCAGCACGTCCGCGAAATCATCGTTAAGCGGCTGGGGCAGCATAAAGCGGTCATGCAGCCGCGTGCCCCAACGAGCCAGCTCCCGGCGATAGGGGGTTTGCCAGAACCAGGCGACAAAGGTGCGCAGGAGCAGCTGCTGGGCCAGGCTCATGCGGGCGTGGGGCGGCATCTCGAAGGCACGGAACTCCAGCAGCCCCAGCCGGCCGGCGGCACTGTCCGGCGAATAGAGCTTGTCGATGCAGAATTCGGCCCGGTGGGTGTTGCCGGTGACGTCCACCAGCAGGTGGCGGAACAGGCGGTCCACCAGCCATGGCGGGCATGGCCGCTCCGGACCCGTTTGCCGATCCAGTTCGGCAAAGGCGATCTCCAGTTCATATAGGCTGTCGTGCCGGGCCTCATCGATGCGCGGTTGCTGACTGGTGGGGCCGATGAAAAGGCCGGAAAAAAGAAATGAAAGGGACGGGTGGTTGTTCCAGAAGGACACAAAGCTGCGCAGCAGGTCCGGCCGGCGCAGAAAAGGGCTGTCTGCCGGCGTTGCACCGCCGAGAATGATGTGGTTACCGCCGCCTGTACCGGTGTGACGGCCGTCGACCAAAAACTTTTCGGTGCCCAGGCGGGTCTGACGGGCCGTCTCGTAAAGCGCGCTGGTGCAATCGACCAACTCCTGCCAGCTGTGCATGGGCTGAATGTTCACCTCGATGACCCCGGGGTCGGGCGTGATCTTGAAACTGTCCAGGCGCGGGTCATAAGGCGGCGTGTAGCCTTCGATCAATACCGGCAAGCCGGTCTTTGCAGCGGTGGCCTCGATGGCGGTCACCAATTCCAGGTACCCTTCCAGGGAGACGATCGGCGGCATGAACACATGCAGACGACCCGCGCGGGGTTGCACACAAAGGGCCGTGCGAACCACCCAGGCGGCGGATTCGCCGACCGCCGGGGCCGGTTCGGTAAACGGCCTGGGCTGGGTGCGCACGCTGTCACCTGCCCGCTCTGCCGGTCTGCCTTGCAGGGCCTGCTGGCCCTCGTGAAGCGTGGGAAGCGGTCCCCGGTCGGCCATGGGGTCCAGGGGATGGTCATAGGGAAAATCCGCCTCGGTGACCCAGGGCAGAGACTCCAGTGGCAGGCGCAGCCCTGCCGGGGAATCGCCGGGCAGCAGAAACATGTGCCCGCCCCGCAACGGCCAGGGGCCGCTCTTCCAGGAACCGTGCTGCAGGGGCAGGACGTAACCCACCACCGCTCCCAGTCCGCGCTGAAAGGCGCCCGCCATGCGCGACCGGGCCTCGGGATCCTCCAGCTTGGGATCAGTGGGATCCACATTCACCGGCAGCCGCTGCTCTTTGTGCAGGTAGTAAAGGACGTCCTCGTAGCCTTCGCGGATGAAGCGCCGGCTCACCGCCAGCCTGTCGGCCAGGGTGTCGATGAAGAGCTTGGCCTCGGCAATGCCGAAGCCATAATTTTTTGACACATCGGCGATCCAGCGGTCGTCGGTCCACACCGGCTGGCCGTCCCGGCGCCAATAGCAGCCCAGGGCCCAGCGGGGAAGGGATTCACCCGGGTACCATTTCCCCTGCCCGTAGTGCAGCAGTCCGCCGGGAGCCCACTGCTGCCTGAGCCGTTTGAGCAGGTTTTCGGCCAAACGCTGCTTCTCCTCACCCAGGGCCCCGGTGTTCCATTGCTCACCGTCCATGTCGTCGATGGAGACGAAGGTGGGTTCGCCGCCCATGGTCAGGCGCACATCCGCCTCAGCCAGCTGGCGATCCACCCGATCCCCCAATTCCACGATGGCGGTCCAGACCTCCTCCGGGTAGGGCCGTGTGGAACGAGGCGCTTGTCGAATGCGCCGCACGCTCATGCTGTGGCTGAATTCCACCTCGCATTTTTCAAGTGCCCCGGTGATGGGCGCCGCACTTTGGGGCTGCGGCGAACAGGCCAGCGGGATGTGCCCTTCGCCGGCAAAGAGCCCCGAGGTGGGGTCCATGCCCACCCATCCGGCCCCGGGCAGGTAGACTTCGGTCCAGGCATGCAGGTCGGTGAAGTCGGCCTCCGGCCCGGACGGGCCGTCCAGGGATTTGACATCCTGGGCCAGCTGGATCAGGTAGCCGGAAACGAAGCGGGCGGCCAGGCCCAGATGACGCAGGATATTGACCAGGAGCCAGGCCGAGTCCCGGCAGGATCCGCTGCCCAGGGTCAACGTCTGCTCGCAGCTCTGCACATTGGGTTCCATACGGATGAGATAGCGGATGTCGCGGCTCAGCCGCTGGTTCAGATCCACCATGAAATTGTTGGTCGGTTTGGGGCTGCGGTCAATCTCGGCCAGGTAAGCCTTGAGTTCCTTGCCCGCCGGTTCTTTGGCCAGATAAGGTCCCAGCTCCGCCTTGAGCGACGACTCATAGTAAAAAGGGAAGGCCTCGGCATCGGGTTCCAGGAAAAAATCGAAGGGGTTGATGATGATCATCTCCGCCACCAGATCCACCTCCACGATGAGTTCGGTGGTCTTTTCCGGAAACACCAGGCGGCCCAGAAAGTTGCTGAAGGGATCCTGCTGCCAGTTGATGAAATGGGTTTCGGGGGTCACCGTCATGGAGTAGCCGAGGATCGGTGTCCGGCAATGGGGCGCCGGCCGCAGCCGGACGATGTGGGGGGAAAGGGAGATACGACGGTCATAGCGGTACGACGTCTTGTGGTTCAAGGCAACATGGATTCCCACGAGGTGTCCTTTCTACTGCTCGCTGGTGGATGTCTCGATCAGGGGGTTGAGGTTGAAGAAGGTGGTGCCGATGCCCCTGTCCACCTGGTTGAGCCGGGTTTGCAGGCCGTCCAGGTACTCGTGCAGCCCATGATCGACCACTTCGTCGATGTCGGTGTATTCCAGATCCGCCTTGAGGCGGCCCAGCCGTTTTTCGGCGAGGTTATTGGCCGATCCGGGCGGTGAACCGTTGATGCGGTGCAGGCAGATCTGGGCCTTGGAGATGCAATGGCGGATGGAGCGGGGAAACTGGCTGTCAAAAATCAAAAAACCGGCCACCTTGCGGGGGGTAATGTGGTGATGTTCCTTGCGGTACATTTCGAAGGCGCTGGCGGATTTTAGCACCGCCGTCCACTGGATGTTGTCGATGGGGGTGTTGACCAGGTCCGCCTGGGGCAGCAGCATGAAGTATTTGACGTCCAGTATCCGGGACGTTTTGTCCGCCCGTTCCATCATCATGCCGATGCGGGCGAAGTTCCAGGCCTCGCCATGGCTCATGGTGGAGTCCATCAGGCCGGTGAACAGGTGGCTGCGCATCTGGATGATCTTGAAGAAGCGGTGGGGGTCCTCCAGGGCCATGGTCAGGCTGCCGCCGTCGGCCAGTTCCAGGTAGAAATTGTTCAAGTGCTCCCACATCTCAGAGGAAATGATCTCTCGAATGGAGCGGCCGTTTTCCCGCGCCGCCGCCAGGCAGGAAAGGATGGAATTGGGGTATTCCCGGTCAAAAGCCAAAAACCGAATGACGGCCTCTTGTTCATGGGTACAGTCCGGGCATTTTCTTTCGAATAGCGCCTGGTCGCCGGTGATCATGATCAGCGGCTCCCAGTGCTTGCCTTTTTCGGACGGCATGTCCAGCAGCAGGTTGAGGTTGACACTGATAAAGCGGGCTACGTTTTCGGCCCGTTCGATGTATCGGCACATCCAGTAGATTGAGTTGGCGACGCGGCTGAGCATTGAGATTTCTCCTATAGCACCCAGGTGTCCTTACTGCCCCCGCCCTGGGAGGAGTTGACCACCAGGGAACCCTTGGTCAGCGCCACCCGGGTCAGGCCGCCGGGCTGCACGTAAATTTCCTCGCCAAAGAGCACGTAGGGCCGCAGGTCCACGTGGCGTCCCTCGATGCGGTCCCCCACGATGGTGGGCACCCGCGAGAGCGAAATGGTCGGCTGGGCCATGTAGTTGCGCGGTTCGGCGGTGATCTTCTCGGCGAAGGCCGCCCGCTCCGTTTCCGTGGCATGGGGGCCCACCAGCATGCCGTATCCGCCGGACTCGTTGGCGGCCTTGACCACCAGTTGATCCAGGTGCGCCAGCACATAGGCCCGGTCCTGGTCCTCCCGGCAGATGTAGGTGGGCACGTTGGGCAGGATCGCCTCCTCGCCGGTGTAGTATTCGATAATCTTGGGCACGTAGGCGTAGATCACCTTGTCGTCGGCGATGCCCGTGCCCGGTGCGTTGGCCATGGCGATGCGTCCCGCCTTGTAGACGCCGATCAGGCCCCGTACCCCCAGCATGGAATCTGGACGGAACACTGCCGGGTCGATAAAATCGTCGTCGATTCGCCGGTAGAGCACATCCACGCGCTTGAGGCCTTTGGTGGTGAGCATGTGGACGAAGCCGTCGGCAACCACCAGGTCCCGGCCTTCCACCAGTTCCACCCCCATCTGCTGGGAGAGAAAGGAGTGCTCGAAATAGGCGCTGTTGTATATGCCGGGGGTCAGCACACCGATGGTGGGGGTTTGGACGTGATCCGGGGCCAGGTGCTCCAGCACCTTCAGCAGATTGGAAGGGTAATCGTCGACCGGCCGCACCTGGGATGCCTCGAACACCTGGGGGAAGGTTCGCTTGAGCACCTGGCGGTTCTCCAGCACATAGGAGACGCCGGATGGGCAGCGCAGGTTGTCTTCGAGCACAAAGAAGCGCCCGTCGCGGTCGCGCACCAGATCGGTGCCGGTCACATGGCACCAGATTCCCCGGGGCGGGGTGAACCCTTCGCACTCTTTGCGGTAGGTCCGGCTGGTGAGGACCAGGTCTTCGGGGACCACCTTGTCCTTCAGGATCTTCTTGTCGTTATAGACGTCCTGGATGAATTCATTGAGGGCAAAAATTCGCTGCTTCAGGCCGCTCTCGATCTGCTGCCAGTCACTGCTGGAGACGATACGCGGGATGATGTCGAATGGCATGATCTTCTCGGTGCCCTCATCACGCCCGTAAACATTAAAGGTGATGCCCATTTTGAGAAGCAGGGCCTCGGCTGCTTTCTGACGTATGGCCAGGTCCCCCGGCGGCAGCGACTCGATCTTGTCCACCAGCAATTGTGAACCGGGACGGGGATTGCCGTCTGCCTCGATCAATTCATCGTAATAATCACCCGGATCATACGTATTGAATGTCTCCATCGGGCCTTTTCCTCCATGGTTGCGATTGGGTACGAAAGAGGTGCACGCATCTGTAAGGTTGAGGACAGTTGCATCAGGCAGCAAGCACACTGGCGGTCTGAGACCGCCAGTGTGCTTGCTGCCTTGGGGCATTTCAGGTTAAATGGCCAGGCCTCAAATTTTTCGGGTGCAAGTATGTCAAGACGGTGTTTGTGTGTCAAACCTTATAGCAATACACTATGTTGTATGATATCAAAAACACCGTGTGAATGCAATAAAGCCTTTGGTCGCCAGCTCCCGAAAAGCATTCATCCGGGTTTACGTGTTTCTCATTGTTTGATAGTTGACCTTAACATGTCGCTGCGTTCGGGGGATCGCCGTTGGCTCAGTTAAACATGCCCGGCCCCCGGCCGGTTTTTTATGGATGCAGCCGACGTATTCGATTGCTCGAAAGCCTTTTTTTTGAAATAGTTACCATTTACTGCTTAACGCGGTTTGGCGACAAGCAGGCCGGATCGATGATTCGATGCAGAATACGCTGTTTCATGGACCAATCACCCCTACACCGCCGTGAAAGCAGGCCATGCACACCGGACCTATCCAAAACTTGATGAAAGCCTTGGGGGCCGCCCTTCTCGGCGCATGCCGTGATCTGGCGCCCATCGTCATCGTCATCGCCCTGTTCCAGCTTCTGATCTTGCGCCAACCCTTCCCTGACCTGGTATCGGTCCTGGGCGGACTGGCGTTGGTCGTTGTCGGGCTAGCCCTTTTCGTGGTGGGCCTGGACATCGGCCTGTTTCCCCTCGGCGAGGCCCTGGCCGAAGAGTTCGCCCGCAAGGGCAGCCTCGTCTGGTTGCTGGTGTTCGCCTTTGCCCTGGGCTTTGGCACCACCGTCGCCGAGCCGGCCCTGATCGCCGTGACCAGAGAAGGTGCCAGGGCAGCGGCTGAAGCCGGCCTTATCGAAAATATCCCAGCAGCGGTAAAACAATATGCCCTGCATGTCCGCCTGACCGTGGCATTTTCGGTGGGTGTCGCCATCGTATTGGGCGTGTTGAGAATCCTGCGGGGATGGTCGCTGCCGATGATCGTCGTGGGTGGCTACGTGCTGGTCATGGTCATGACCTTGTTTGCACCCAAGGAGATCGTGGGGTTGGCCTACGACCTGGGCGGGGTGACCACCTCCACCGTCACCGTGCCCCTGGTAACGGCCCTGGGGGTGGGGCTGGCCCGCACGATCCGCGGAAGGAACCCGTTGACCGACGGCTTCGGCCTGATCGCCCTGGCATCCCTGACCCCGATGATCTTCGTCATGATTTTAGGTTTGTTCGTCCACTAGGAGCGCTATGGAACTCTTTTTAGACCCTATGAAGTTGTTGCTGGCCACGGCCAAAGACGTGCTGCCGGTGCTCGGGCTGCTGGTTTTGTTTCAGATGGTGGTGTTGAAAAAACCGCTCCCCAGACCGGGCAGGATTATTTTCGGCTTCTGCCTGGTGCTGGTAGGCATGGCCTGTTTTTTAGGCGGCCTGGACCTGGCGCTTTTCCCGGTGGGCCGGACCATGGCCCTGCAACTGGCCAAGGGTGCCCAGAGCGGCGGCAGTGAGATCTGGGCCGCCTATGGATGGATTTACCTGTTTGCTTTCCTGGTCGGGTTTTCCACCACCATCGCGGAGCCGTCGCTGATCGCCGTCGCCAACAAGGCCGAAGAGGCGTCTTACAGGGCCGTATCATCACTGGGGCTGCGAATCGCGGTTGCCCTTGGTGTGGCTGTGGGCATTACCCTCGGTACATTCCGTATTGTAACCGGAACCCCGCTTTATATCTATATTTTAGGTGGATATGTCGTTGTGGCCATCCAGACCGTTTTCGCGCCGCGGATGATCATTCCGCTGGCCTATGATTCCGGCGGGGTGACCACATCCACGGTTACCGTTCCCCTGGTTGCGGCGCTCGGTCTGGGTCTGGCGTCCAACGTTCCGGGCCGCAGCCCGGTGCTGGATGGATTCGGGCTGATTGCCTTTGCCAGCTTGTTCCCGATCATCAGTGTTCTCGGATACGCCCAGCTGGTTCAATGGATCGTCGGGCGGCGGAACAGAAAAACTTGACAAGCGCCCGCTTGTCGCCAAACCAATGGGTTGATTGCCGCGAATCGGACATAGGAGGAAGAAAAGTCAATGGCCAATAAATGCATCCTTGCAATGGTGAAACCGAACCTGACCGACCAGGTCGTCGATTCGGCCAAAAAGGCCGGTGCAACCGGGGCGACCATCATCCCGGCCTCCGGAACGGGCGCCGGCGAGGCGAAAACATTTTTCGGACTCAGCCTGGACATCCGCACAGAGGTGGTTCTTTTCCTGGTCAGCGACGCCATGGTCGAGCCGATCCTTTCGGCCATCCGGGAAGCCGGCCGGTTCAGCGAGCCCGGCACCGGTATTGCCCTGGTGTTGCCGGTGGAGCAGGTGGCCGGCATGGAGAGCCAGACATCGCGGAAAAAGCGGTAGTGTATTGAAGCCATAGGAACGTTAATGTCAATTAATTTTGATTTGTGGAAACTGCTGGCCGGTCTGGGCATTTTCCTCTTCGGGATGCAGTTGATCGAGGAGTCGGTCAAGTCCTTGTCGGGACGGGCGTTCAGGCGCATCATCCGGATGTATACCAACGGCCGGCTGCGGTCCATCGGCAGCGGCGCCCTGGTCACCGCCCTGCTGCAAAGCAGCTCGGCGGTTTCGCTGATGGTCCTGGCCTTTGTGGGCGCCGGCGTGATGAACATGCAAAACGCCATCGGCGTCATCATGGGATCCAACATCGGTACGACGCTGACGGCATGGATCATCGCCACCATCGGGTTTAAAATTAAAATCGAGGCCCTGGCCCTGCCCTTCATCGGACTGGGCGCCGGCGGCCTGATTTTATTCAAGCCCGCTTCCAGGCCATTTTGGGTCACCCGGCTGATCATCGGGTTCGGTTTTTTATTTCTGGGCCTGGATTTCATGAAAACCAGCGTCGAGAGCTTTACGCAGACATTCAGCCTGGGGCAGTTTCCCGACTACGGACTGTGGTTCTACCTGCTGGTGGGCACCCTGGTCACCGCCCTGATGCAGGCCAGCGCAGCCACGATTGCCATTGTGCTGACGGCGCTGAACAGCGGGCTGATTACCTTCGACATCGGGGCCGTCATGGTCATCGGGGCCAATATCGGCACGACCATCACCGTATTGTTGGGGGCCATCGGCGGCGTGCAGGCCAAAAAAAGAGTCAGCCTGAGCCACCTGGTTTTCAATGTCATCACCGGTGCAGCGGCCTTTTTAGGACTGCCGCTATTGGTATGGATCATATCGTTTGTGGTGGATATCCGTTCCGACAGCCTGATGGGGCTGGCCCTGTTTCACACCCTTTTCAATATGTTGGGCGTCGTGCTTTTTTTTCCTTTCCTCGGGCCCTGTCGCGATTGCTCACAAGGGTATTTCCGGACTACAAAACCATCCTTACCGTCTATCTGGATCAGACGCCTCCGGAGATCACGGATGCCGCCACGGCGGCCTTAAGAAAGGAGACCGGTCATTTGCTGCAGGAGTGCCAGCTCTACAACCTGAGGCTGCTGCGGATCGATGAACGGCTGGTCTTCGATGTCGATCTGCCCTTTGAAGCCAACCGAAAGAAGCGATACACCCTCGATGAATTTTACGAGAACATCAAGCTGCTCCACGCCGAAATTTTCACTTTCTATTCCAAAATCCAGACCCATAAACTCGATGAGACAGAGGTCAAGGAGCTGGAGCGGTTGATTTATGCCTCGCGCAACATGATGAACTCGATCAAAAACTTCAAGGGCATCCGCCACAATATGGATGAGTTCGACGGTTCGGACAATGCATACCTGAACGCCCAGTACAAACTCTTCCGCAAACGTCTGGTGGAGCTTTACCACAACATGGGCCGGATCCTGAACACGCAAGACCAGGAAGGTCAGTACCGCAGCCTGCTGACCGCTTTCGTGCAGATCGAAGAGGCCGACAACCGATTTATCAAAAACACCCTGAATGCAGTGGCCGAGAAAAACATACAGGAAATGGAAATCGCGTCCCTGCTGCTGGTGAACCGGTTGTTTACCCAGTCGTGCCGCATGCAGATATACAGCATGAAAGACCTGCTGCTCTCCCAGGAACAGGTCAACAACTTCGACCGCGCCATGGACATCAAAGAGATCATGGACGCTGAAAAAAAGAGAGTTAAGGACTGAATCCATGCCAGACGATGAAAACTTGCTGCCGGTGGTCCAGAAGTTTTTCGAATATGATCTGGACACAGCCGCCCATATTCTCGAAAGCATGACCGAAGAGGAGGCGGCCGACGTGTTAAAGGCCCTGCCGATGAACCTGTCGGTCCGTGTGGTCAAGGTTCTGCAGATCAGCTATGCCGCCACGCTGCTCAAGGATGCCGATGACGGGTTCTTAAGGGAAATGACATCCCACCTCGACCCTCAGTCGGCCACCTCGATACTGATGCGCCTTCCCCAGGAAGCCCGGGAACGAATGACCAGATATCTCTCCGAAAAAATAAAAGGGCAGATCAGGGAGCTCCTCGAATATCCGGAGGGCAGCATCGGCAGAACCATGACCACCGATATCATTGCCCTGAAGATGGAAAGCCGGGCGCAAGAGGCGATTGAAAAAATCCGTTCGCTGGCCAAGAAGCGGTTTCCTTCATCGTATGTGTATGTGGTTGATGATGACAACCGTCTCGTCGGCGTATTGAACATGCGCGATTTAATGCTCGCGGACCCCGATAAGACCCTGGATGAGATCAGCCGAAAGGATCTATTCGCCCTGCACTGTTTCATGGATCGGCACGAAGCCGCCAGCGAACTCGCCAAACGCAAATTTTTTGCCGCACCCGTGGTCGACAGCGAGAACCGCATCCTCGGCATCATCAAGGCCGAACGCATGATTCACGGGGCCAAGGAGGATGCCACCAAAGACATTCAGCGGATGTTCGGCGCCGGCGGCGACGAACGTGTCTTTTCGACCATATTCTTCTCTTTGAAGAAACGATTGCCCTGGCTTCACATCAACCTGGCGACGGCCTTCCTGGCGGCTGCCGTCGTGGCCCTGTTCGAAGGCATCATTGCCAAATTGACCATCCTGGCCGTGTTTCTGCCGGTGGTCGCCGGCCAGGGCGGCAATGCCGGCGCCCAGTCGCTGGCCGTGGTCATGCGCGGTATCGTCATGCGCGAGATCCCCAAGGACAAAATTTTACAGCTGGTTCTCAAAGAGGGCAAGATCGGGGCGATCAACGGTATCGTCATCGGTGCGGTAACGGCGCTGGTGGCCTGGCTGTGGGTCGGCAACCCCTACCTTGGCCTGGTGATCGGCCTGGGCATGCTGGTCAACCTGATTTTCGCCGGCCTGGCGGGTGCATCCATCCCGCTGATCATGAAAAAAATCGGCATCGACCCGGCCCAGAGTTCCAGCATCATTTTAACGACCGTAACCGATGTGCTGGGGTTTCTGGCCTTTCTCGGTTTTGCCGTGATGTTTCAGAATGTCCTGATCACCTGAGCGGACGCCACCGTAAAACTCCCCCCAACGCACTGTCAAACTGAACGTTTACGAGGGTACCGATGACTCATTCAACGACCCCCTGGGAAGTGCTCAGTCGTCTGATTGTTGCAGGTAAAAACGCCGAATTAACGACCTTTATTGAAATGCTCAGCCCGCCGGAGACGGCCCGGGCCGTCTCGCGTCTGACGGAAGCAGAACAGGTGCGTCTGTTCCGCCTGCTCAGCCCCGAAGATGCCGCCGACGTCATCGAGGACATCCCCGAAGCCCAGGCCGCGGATCTGGTGGAGGATATGCCATCGGCGCAGGCGGCGGCGATCATGGAGGAGTTGACCAGCGATCATCTGGCTGATGTGCTGGGCGAAATGGATGCGCATGTCAGTCAGGCCATCCTGGCCAAAATGGACCTCAAAGAGGCCGAAGAAGCCAGAATGCTGCTGGCGTACACCCCGGACTGCGCCGGCGGCCTGATGATTTCCGAGTTTCTTGTCTACAGAACCGACGATACGATCCAGGATGTGCTCGACGACCTGCAGGCCAATCGCAGTGAATACGTCGATTACCATGTTCAGTATTTTTATGTGGTCGACCGGGAAGGCCGGCTGGCCGGCGTGCTGCGCATGCACGACCTGCTTTTTCCCGCCCGGGAGACCCTGCTCACCCAGGTGATGATCGCTTCCCCGCTCAGTGTATCCCACCACACCTCTCTTAAAGCACTCGAGGAGTTTTTCGAGGAACACCATCTGTTCGGGGTGCCGGTGGTGGACGACGGGCGACGGCTGGTCGGCGTGGTGCTGCCGAGTGCCATCGAGGAGGCGGTCAACAAGCGCAAGACGAAAACATTTCTGCGTCTGAGCGGCATCGTCGGCGGCGAGGAGTTCAGGACCATGCCCCTGCTGTCCCGCTCCGGACGCCGTCTGTCGTGGCTGAGCATGAACATCGTGCTCAATATCATCGCCGCCAGCGTGATCGCCCTGTATCAGGATACCCTTGCCGCCGTCATTACCCTGGCGGTTTTCCTGCCCATGGTCAGCGACATGAGCGGCTGTTCGGGCAACCAGGCCGTGGCGGTTTCCATGCGTGAACTCTCCTTAGGGCTGGTCCGGCCGGGTGAACTGCTCTGGGTGCTGGCCAAAGAGACCCGGGTCGGCATCATCAACGGGCTTGTGCTGGGTCTGCTGCTTGGCGGGGTCGCCTTTTTCTGGAAAGGCAATCCGTGGCTCGGCCTTGTGGTCGGTGGCGCTTTGGCGGCCAATACATTGGTTTCCGTGGCCCTTGGCGGCATGCTGCCCCTGATCCTCAAGCGGTTGAAGCTGGATCCGGCCCTGGTTTCAAGTCCGCTGCTGACGACGGTCACCGACATGTGCGGCTTCTTTTTCGTGTTGAGTTTCGCCGCGGCGGTTCTGCCTCGACTCGGAGGCATGTAGGCATCGTTAATTTTCAGACGGGCCCTTAGATACCTTGATATTGGTCACTTCTGGATACCGCTTTAAAAATCGTTTTTCCGCCTCATCCGTGCCGATCATGATCAGCTCATCCTTTTCGCTGAAGCGAATGGAGGGGTCGGGGTTGCTGATCATTTCACCGTCGTGGTTGATGGCGATAACCGAGCAGCCGGACTGCCCGCGTATCTGACTGTCGACCAACGATTTGCCGACCAGGGAGGCATGCATGCCGGCACGAAATACGTTCAACCCCTCGGCAAGCATCAAAACGTCGTCCGGTTTGAGCAGATTCAGGATCGTATTGGCCGCCAGGGAGGCATATGACATGACCAGGTCGGCCCCGGCCGTGTGCAGCTTTGAGATATTTCTGTCCAGGTTGGCGCGGCAGATGATCTGTATGTCGGGTCGCAGCCTGCGGCAGTAAATGGTCAGGTAGATATTGGTGGGATCGTCATGGGTGGTGATGATGACCGATGGCGCCTCATCGATTCCTGCGCGTGTCAGGGTGTTAATGTCCGCGGCACTTCCGTAAACATATTTGGGATTGACGACAAGCTTCTTGTTTTTTTCGATGATCCGATAATCGATACCCGCCTGCTCCAGGGATTCTGCAGCAGCCCGGCCGACCCGGCCGCCGCCCAGGACAAGAACCGGCGCCCGCAATTTTTGGTAACCGCCGATATGCTCATCGTAGTTCTTGAGTTGTTCCGCCGATCCAGCCAGAAGAAGGACCGTCGTAGAGTTGATGCGTGTGGCGGCCGTGGGAATTTCAAACTTGCCCCTTTCCCAGACACCCACAACCGTAATGCCGGTTGTTTCGCGCAACCGGCTTTGCTGGAGGGTCATGCCGACCAGGGGCGTCCGCATGGCAGGCGCCTCGGCGATGAGGAGCGCGTCGATGTTTCCAATGACGTTCGAGCGTGTGCTCGTCCGGAGCACGCGTCTTGACAACGATTGGCCCAGCAGTTTCATGAACTGCAACACGTGCGTGCTTCCGGCCAGCTGTAATATATCCACCGAGTCGTCCGAATCGGCATTGGCGGCAATCGGCACCGCTTTTGAAATCTCCCGGACGGTGAAGGCGATGTTGGTATTCATCATGTCGTCGATATTGGCCACCACCAGGGCGGCTCTGTTTACCCTGAGGCGCCGGTAGGTTTCCGGGTCACTCAGCTCCCCCACGACCACTTTATAGTCCTGGTCGAACAGCTCCAGTGCTTGGTGTATATCTTCCGTGAGGATGACGTATTCGTACTGATACTGTTTCAGCCGCTGGATAAGATTCATGGTGATCGGATCGGTGCGGGTCAGGATGACATGCCCATGGGTGTCTTCGGGCAATTCCCGGGGTGCCCTGGCTTTGGTCTGGGCCTCGAGCCAGGGTGCATAAAAGAACTGGATGAAGGTGAAAGGGAGCATGATGAGCAGAAATACCAGGCCGGACAGGAGTACGATGACAGAAAACAGTTTCCCCAGGTCCGAGGTGAAGGTGATATCACCGAAACCGAGGGTCGACATGACCGTCAGGGCCCAGTAAAATCCGGTGATCCAGCTGAATCGCTGGTCCTCCAGTATCATCAGGAAGTGAAACAGGATGCTGTAGACGGTGATCATCGATATCAGGATTAGCAAGAACTTCATCAACATCCTGACATTTCGGTCTTTTCTTTTCGAAAAAATATAGATTAACTGGCCCACGAGAAATTTCATAATGGTCCTCTCCTTGTCTACCCCATGGCGCTTTAACGCATCTCAGGGACATTGCGGAGTTAATTTCGCATTTGTAGATATGGATCGTACCAACATTATCGTGGTAAGCCCCCGATGTTGACAACCTGTTTCATCTCCACCCTGTCTCCGGCGTTAATACCATGCATTTTAAACCACCCCTGATTGACTTCGAGGGCATATAAGGCCGGTTTGCTGGAGCGGTATTTTTTTTCGGTTCGGTTGGGAGACATGATTTCAATGTTGATGATGTTTCCGGAGTCGTCCAGAAAGGCAATGGAGAGCGGGATCCGCGTATCCTTCATCCAGAATGTTCTCAGGTCGGATCGTGGGTACACGAACAGCATACCCTGATTTTCATCGAGGGCAGCGCGGTTGGACAATCCACACCTGCGCGATTGGGGTGTTGCGGCCAACTCAACAATCAGGGGATGCCCGTTGATGGACACGGCGGTGGTGGGCAATTCGAGCGGGCAGGCGTTGAGCGTTCCATTAAATATCGATAAAACGAAAATGATCAGGAGAACGATTTTAGTCAGACCCGTGGGTGGCATAGTTATTCTTTCACAATCCGGTAGGTGCCGTCCAGGCGGCTTACCATCTCGTCAAACCGACCCATGAGGCTGTCTTTCTGTCTCTCGGCATCCGATTCATCCACCCGGCCGGACTCCAATTCCAACTCAAGCGCCGCCAGTTCGTTGTCCAGCCAGCGGTCCGGGTCGAAGTTGTAGGTCATCGGTGTAGGCTCCGATACAGACGGTGAACCATCCGATCAGCGATCGTCGGTCGGCCGGTTGGCGATACGGTTGATTGTTGATGCCGCGTAGCCGGCGCCGTATCCATTGTCGATGTTGACCACGGTGACACCATTGGCGCAGGAGTTGAGCATGGTCAGCAGTGCCGCCAGCCCCCCGAAACTGGCTCCGTAGCCGACGCTGGTGGGCACGGCGATCACCGGCTTGTCGGTCAGTCCGGCCGCCACGCTGGGCAGCGCACCATCCATGCCGGCCACCACCACCAGCACGCTGGCTGCCTGAATCTTCTCCCGGTTGGACAGCAGGCGGTGGATACCCGCCACGCCCACATCGGTGAGCCGCTCCACCCGGTTGCCCATCACTTCGGCGGTGACGGCCGCCTCTTCGGCCACCGGGATGTCCGAGGTGCCGGCGCACATGACCAGAATGGTCGTTCGGGTGGGTGTGGCCGGCATGCGATTCATCACCACGATACGGGCCGCTTCGTGGTATTCCACCCGGTCGCAGATGGTTTTCAGTGCATCATAGACCTGCCGTTCGGCTCGGGTGGCCATGATATTGGCGTCTTTTTCCAGCAGCCGGCGGGCGATGCCGACGATCTGCGCCACGGTTTTTCCCGGGCTGAAAATGGTTTCCGGGTGACCGCTGCGCAGGGCCCGATGGTGGTCCACCATGGCATAGCCCAGGTCTGCATAGGGCAGGTCCTTGAGGGTTTCCAGTGCCTGATCCACGGGCATTGAACCTCTCTTCACATCTTCCAGTAGGTCTTTCAACGTAGCTGCATTCATTACACCGGCCTATTTAAAATGAAGGGTTTTGAGCCGTAGAATATCGAATAATGAATGTCGAATTCTCAAGGAAGGAACCGCTGCGCGATGTCATTATAAAAAAGGAAGAATACCTTCTTTCATCATTCTGCGGTTGCCTGTTCGACATTGGTCATTCTGTTATTTTCGCTGTTTTCATCCAATCGCCGCCACATCCCCGGCGTGGATGGCACACCCAAGTGCATCGGGAAAGGCCACCACTTCACGTCTACTGGCAGGAACTGGCGTCTGTCAACGGATTTCTCTTTCCAAGATTGTGCCCCCTTACCCATCTGGACGAAAAAGGGCCGGCCACCCGGCAGGTGACACGGCCCTTTCGATATACGGAATGTGAAGGTTAGCGGTTATTTTCCGGCTCTGCCGTCGTCGCAGGCGTCGTCGGCACCGGCCCGACCGGCGTGCTCGGCGGTCCCGGCCAGGGTGCAGGCGTCTCCATCGCCTTCAACGGGTGCGGCCAACGCTCCCGACGGCTCGGCCGGTACATACTCGACCTCGGCCTTGCGCTTGAGTTTGGTGTAGCGATCGGTGAACTGTGCCTCCAGTTGGGTGTGCAGCCGTTTGGCCTCGTCCGGGAACAGCTTCTGCAGGGCCGCGTAACGCACCTCGCCGGCGAGGTATTCCTGCAGGCTGCCGTCCGGTTCCTTGGAGTCCAGGACAAAGGGATTTTTTCCTTCGGCCGCGAGCATGGGGTTGAAGCGATACAGCGGCCAGTAGCCGGACTTGACGGCCAGGCTGGTCTCTTCCTGGGTCTTGCCCATGCCCTTTTTGATGCCGTGGTTGATGCACGGCGAGTAGGCCATGATCAGCGACGGTCCGTCGTAGCTCTCCGCTTCCGCGAACGCCTTGATCATCTGCTGCTTGTTGGCGCCCATACCGACGCTGGCCACGTAAACGTAGCCGTAGGTCATGGCCATGCCGCCCAGGTCCTTCTTGGCGGTCTTTTTACCGGAGGCGGCAAACTTGGCGATGGAGCCGGTGGGCGTGGCCTTGGAGCTCTGTCCGCCGGTGTTCGAGTATACCTCGGTATCGTAAACGATCACGTTGATGTCCTCCCCGGTGGCCAGGACATGGTCGATGCCGCCGAAGGAGATGTCGTAGGCCGACCCGTCACCCACGAAGATCCAGTAGGAACGCTTGGTGAAATACGATCCCAGGCGGTCGATCCGATCCAGCAGGGGATTGCCCGAATAGGCGAAGAGCATCTCCCGGACCTGGTCGCCATAGCGTTTGGAGGCCTCGGCGTCCTTGATGTTTTCCAGCCAGCCCTTCATGGCCGCCTTCAGGTTGTCATCGAGGTCCGTTTCCAGGGCCTCGGCGACCAGGTCGGCCAGCACCTGGCGCTGCTGCAGCTGGCCGAGGA
This sequence comes from uncultured delta proteobacterium, assembly GCA_963705435.1. Taxonomy (GTDB): domain Bacteria; phylum Desulfobacterota; class Desulfobacteria; order Desulfobacterales; family Desulfosarcinaceae; genus Desulfosarcina. The sequence continues at coordinate 256,252 of CAVPJR010000011.1, forward strand.
ACATGCCGTAGGTGAATTCGGCCGGGTCTTCGAACAGGGAGTTGCCCCAGGTGGGGCCGCAGCCGTCTTCGTTGACGCAGTAGGGAATCGACGGTGCGCTGCCGCCCCAGATGGAGGAGCACCCCGTGGCGTTGCCGATGACCATGCGCTCGCCGAACATCTGGGTGAGCAGTTTGGCGTAGGGCGTCTCGCCGCATCCGGCACAGGCGCCGGAGAACTCGAGCAGGGGCTGGTAGAACTGGCTGCCCTTGACCGTGTTGCGGCCCACCAGCCCTTCGCGTACCGGCAGGCTGGAGGCGTAGCGCTGGTTGGGCACCTGCCGTTGGGTCTGGGTGTCCAGGGGTTTCATGACCAGGGCCGGCTTCTTGGCCGGGCAGATGTCCGCACAGTTGCCGCAGCCCATGCAGTCTTCGGCAAAGACCTGAATGCGGAACTGGTACGCCTTGAGCTCCTTGCCCAGGGCCTTTTTGGCCTCGAATCCCTCGGGGGCGGCCTTCAGCTCATCCTCGGTAACCAGCAGCGGACGGATGGCCGCGTGCGGACAGACCATGGCGCACTGGTTGCACTGGATGCAGTTGTCCATGACCCATTCGGGCACGTTGATGGCCACCCCGCGTTTTTCATACTGGGTGGTGCCCACGGGAAAAATGCCGTCCGGCGAGAAGGCACTCACCGGCAGTTTGTCGCCCTGCTGGGCCAGCATGGGCTTCATCACCGCGGTGACCCACTCGGGTTCATCGCTGGCCACGGCAGCCGACAGGCCGGCATCGGCCCAGGCCGCCGGGTATTTCATCTCCACCAGGTGATCCAGGCTCTTGTCCACGGCCTGGTTGTTCATGTTGACGATCTTGTCGCCCTTCATACCGAACATCTTTTTAATCTGGTCCTTGAGGTAGGCGATGGCCTCGTCCACGGGGATCACGTTGGCCGCCTTGAAGAAGGCGGTCTGCATGATCATGTTGATGCGTCCGCCCAACCCCACGTCGCCGGCGATTTTCACCGCGTCGATGTTGTAGAACTTGAGCTTTTTGCGGGCGATGGTGCGGCGCATGGCCACCGGCAGCCGATCTTCCATCTCCTCGAGACTCCAGGGGCTGTTGAGCATGAAGGTGCCGCCGATCTTGATGCCTTCGAGCACGTCGTAAATGTTGACGTAGGCCGGGTTGTGGCAGGCGATGTAATCGGCACTGTCGATCAGGTAGGTGGACTTGATCGGTGTCTTGCCGAAACGCAGGTGGGAGATGGTCACGCCGCCTGATTTTTTCGAGTCGTAGGCGAAGTACGCCTGGGCGTACATGTCGGTATTGTCGCCGATGATTTTGATGGCGCTCTTGTTGGCGCCGACGGTGCCGTCGGCCCCCAGGCCCCAGAACTTGCACTGGACCGTGCCTTCGGGCGCCACGTCCAGGCCGGCCTCCACATCCAGGCTGGTGTGGGTGACGTCGTCGGTGATGCCCACGGTGAAGTGGTTCCTGGGCGCCATGCCGTTCATGTTGTCGAACACGGCCTTGACCATGGAGGGGGTGAACTCCTTGGACCCCAGCCCGTACCGGCCGTTGACGATGGCGGGCATTTCTCCCTGCTCCATGAAGGCCGTGCACACGTCCTGGTAAAGCGGATCGCCCAGGGCGCCGGGCTCCTTGGTGCGGTCGAGAACGGTGATCCGGGCGGCCGTGGCCGGAATGACCGACAACAGGTGTTTGGCGGAGAAGGGGCGGAACAGGCGCACCTTGACCAGGCCGACGGACTCGCCGCGGGCGTTGAGGTGGTCGACCACTTCTTCTATGGTCTCACAGGAAGAGCCCATGGAGACGATGACCCGATCGGCGTTGGGATCACCCACGTAATCGAACAGGTTGTACTTGCGGCCGGTGAGCGTGGAGACTTTTTTCATGTAGTCGGCAACGGTGTCCGGCACATCCTGATAGTAGACGTTGGCCGCTTCGCGCCCCTGGAAGTAGATGTCCGGGTTCTGGGCGGTGCCGCGCAGTTCGGGGGATTCCGGGTTGACTGCGCGGGCGCGGAAGTTCTCTAAGGCTTCCATGTTGACCAGCTTTTTCATGTCGGCGTAGTCGATGACCTCGATTTTCTGGATCTCGTGGGAGGTCCGGAAACCGTCGAAAAAGTGCAGGAAGGGCACGCTGGAATCGATGGCGGCCAGATGGGCGACCAGGCCCAGGTCCATGACCTCCTGGACCGAGGCGGCGGCCAGCATGGCAAAACCGGTCTGGCGCACGGCCATGACGTCCTGGTGGTCGCCGAAGATGGACAGGGCATGGGCGGCAATCGCCCGGGCGGTGACATGCAGGACGCCGGGCAGCAGTTCACCGGACATCTTGTACATGTTCGGGATCATCAGCAACAGGCCCTGGCTGGCGGTGTACGTAGAGGTCAAGGCCCCGGCGGCCAGGGATCCGTGGACGGCGGCCGCCGCCCCGGCTTCGCTCTGCAGCTGGCGCACCAGCAGGGTCTGGCCGAAGACGTTCTTGCGGCCGTTGGCCGCCCACTCGTCGCAGATCTCGCCGATGGGGGAGGATGGGGTGATCGGATAAAGGGCGGCCACCTCGCTCATGGCATAGGCCACGTGGGCGGCGGCGGTGTTCCCGTCGATGGTTTTCATTTGCTTTGCCATAACTGCTCCTTGTAACGGGTTAAAGATAGGGAATCGACTCTGCAGCAACCGGTCTCAGGGGAGCTGCCGCAGAAAACCAGTGTTTCATAGCTGAGAAGGGACGTGCGAAATCTATTTTCGCATCGGTGGCGCTGTCTTTTCTATCGCCAAAAAAAACACTTTAATCACATTGAATCCGACTTGACAAGAATTAATTGGCCTCGACAGGGTCACTGGCAAGATGATGATTTAATTTGATTATCAAGGGCTTTCCACCAATTCGTCAAAGCGGCATTTGAGAATCAGCGAATCGCCGTCAAAGGAGGTTTTCACTTTATAGGGAAGCGTCTTGAAGAGGGCGACCATGGCTTTGTTCTGGGGGGAGGTATAGGCCACCAGTCCGGAAATACCATTTTCACGGGCAGCGCGGGCCAGTTTGCGGATAAACAGCTTTCCCAGTCCCTTGCCCTGGTATTCTTTGGAGATGGAAAACGCCACCTCCGCAAGGTTGCTTTGCAAAAGCAGCAGATATTCACCGACCCCCACCACCTTGCCGAAGCCGAACTCGCCCACCACGGCCACCAGGGTGAGATCTTTGATGTAGTCGATCTGTGAGCGCGTTTCCACATCGCTGCGGTCAAAACTGAGTTTCTCATGGAAAAAGCGCAGCTGCACGTCTTTTTTGTCCAGGCTGTAATAGTGCTCCTGGATCCGGCGCTCATCCACAGGCTTGGAGGGCCGAATGGTGATCTCCTCCCCGTCCCGTTCGATGGTTTCTTCCAGGTGAATGGGATAGATGCCCTTGGTGGCCTCGCCAAGCCGGCGTTCGCTGCCGATAAGTTTGGCTTCCTTGGCGGCGCTGAACAACTGGTCCCGATGGTCGGGGTGGGCGATGCCGATCAGCGCCAGGACCCGCTCCTGAAGGCTTTTACCAAACAGGTTCACCGCGCCGTATTCGGTGACCACGTAGTGAACGTCTCCCCGGGGAACCACCACCGCAGTACCTTTCAAGGCCGGAACGATATTGCTGCGCTTGCCGTCCTGCGACGTGGAGTAGAGCATGAGGATGGATTTGCCCCCTTTGGACCGCTTGGCGCCGCGGACAAAATCGGGGATGCCGGATACACCGGCGAAAAAGGTATGCTCTGAGGCCTCGGCGGCCACCTGGCCGGTCAGGTCGATGGTGTGGGCCACGTTCATGGAAATCATGCGGTTGTGCTGGGAGATGATGAAGGGGTCGTTCACATAGTCCGACGGCCGGAAATCGACCCCCGGGTTGTCGTGGAGAAACTCGTACAGGTTCTGGCTGCCGATGGCGCAGGAAGCGACCAGTTTGCCTTCGTTGAGTCCTTTCCTGCGGTTGGTGATCACTCCCGAGGCATACAGGTGCATCACGTCATCGGTGATGTACTGGGAGTGGAACCCCAGATCGTTCTTGTCGGCCAGGGCCTTGACCGTTGCCTGGGAGGCGGCGTCCAAACCGATCTGGAGCGTGGAGCCGTCATCCACGAAGCGGGCAATGTGTTTACCGATCCATTCGGCCGCCCCGGATCGCTTGCGCAGGTTGATGGACAAAATCGGTTCTTCGTGCTCCACCATTACATGGATGTTGTTGGCGTGAATGAAGCTCTGCCCCATGGTGCGGGGCATTCTTGGATTCACCTGGGCGATCACCAGGTCGGCGCTCTGGGCGGCTGCCAGGGTTACGTCAACGGACACGCCCAGGCTCATCCAGCCGAAATCGTCGGGCGGTGACACCTGGATCAGGGCCACGTGAATAGGCAGTTTGCGTGAGAGGAACAGGCCGGGCACCTCGGACATGTTGATGGGCGTAATGAAGCGCATGTAACGGGCAATGGCCTCCGTGTCCGCCGATCCTAAGTAGATGGTCCGAATGTTGAGGCTGTGGTCACGGGTTTTGTCGGCGATCTCGGACAACGAGGTGGTCTCCCGGCTCATAAGCCGGACGATCTCCAGTCCGCTGATCTTGATGGCGGCAGCCGACAGAGCGCGGACCAGCGCCTGGGGTTCTCCGCTGGCGCTGCCGATATAGACCCGTTTGCCGGGGCGGATCATGGCCATGGCCGCCTCTGCGGTACGCTGTTTTTCCACATAACTGTCAGCCCAGTAAATCGACCGTTTCATCGCCTTCCTCCTGTTTTCGAGTATAAAGCGGCAGTCCGCCACGGTGACGCCTTCGCCCTCGGGGTGACCAGCAGCGGATAGATGTCCAGTTCCTTCCAAATATTAACACCTGCTCGCAAATGGGTTGCAAATTAAAAAAGGGATCGCGCCGGTTGCAGGCCAGACGCACATCCCGATTCCATCGGCAATCACTTTTAAACCGGCCGTGGCGGTGTCTAAACAGCCGCTTCCGTTTACCCTTAAATTGGTTATACCATTAATATCGACGGGAGATGTCCGCTGTCAAGCACAAAGCATCGAACGCCTTGAATTACCATTCAGCGCATGCTATTGTACGTAACCAAGAGTGTCGTCGTTTCGCGTAAGGACGGTCTACGCCCCCAGAATAGTCAATTTGGTTAGACCAATGCCTTCTCAAGCGACACGTTGCAGTCCATCACACAGGGCCATTGATTCGCGACTCGCTGGCGGCTGACGCTCATTCTGTAAGTTATCCCCCATTTCATCCAACTGGAGCTTACCTTCGATCATGCCACACAAACTTAAACCCATCAAACCCAAGCGCATATCCGACCAGGTGTTTGACCAGTTGCGGGAACTGATTTTCCGTGGTGAATTCAAAGCCGGCGAGAAAATCCTCACCGAGCGGGAGCTTGCCGAAGCCTTTGGTGTCAGTCGCACCTCGGTAAGAGATGCCATCAACAAACTGGTCGTCATGGGTCTGCTGGACCAGAAGCAAGGGCAGGGCACCTTCGTCCGATCGCCGGAATCCAGAGAAAAAAGCCTTCTGGCCACGATGGTGGAGAGCCAGGACGCCTCCATCGCCGACCTTTTGGAAGTCCGCATGGGGCTGGAGTGCAATGCCGCGGCCATGGCGGCCACCCGGGCCGTGGAAAAGGATTTTCAATTCATGGAGAAAAGCATCGAGGAGATGCAAAAGGAGGTCAAATCCGGCAGACTGGGCTCGGAAGCCGACGCCTCTTTCCACATGGCCATTGCCTATGCAACGAACAATCCCCTTCAGGTCTTCATCATGAAAAACTTCTACGATTTCCTGTTTACCGGCATCAAGGTCAACCTGGAGGGCCTTTACAAAATACCGGGTAACATCGACACCATTTTGGCGCAGCACACGCTAATCTACCAGGCCATCCGGGAGGGCAATCCGGATGCCGCTCACCGGGCCATGAAGCAACATATCGATTTTGTATACAATTTCTTCGAAAGTCAGGGGAAATAGGGTTCAAGGTTCGGGGTTCGGGTTCAATGCGTCGGGCGAGCCTTGGAGCGGAAATCGTCGTTGGCAAACAAGGGGCCGCTTTCAGCGCACCCCTTTTTTGTTTCGCTTTATCCACCGAATACGAATGATGGTCATTAGAGCAGCTTTTCAAAGAAATCATTGCCCTTGTCGTCCACCAGAATGAACGCTGGGAAATCCTTGACGGTAATCATGTAAACCGCCTCCATGCCCAGTTCGGGGTATTCAAGCACCTCCACCGAGGTGATGCACTCCTTGCCCAGACGCGCGGCCGGCCCGCCGATGGAACCCAGGTAGAACCCGCCGTATTTTTCGCAGGACGCCGTCACCGCTTTGGAGCGGTTGCCCTTGGCCAGCATGACCATGGAAGCGCCCTGGGCCTGGAAGATCGGCACATAGGAATCCATGCGGCCGGCGGTGGTGGGCCCGAAAGAGCCGGATGGGTGGCCTTCAGGCGTTTTGGCCGGACCGGCGTAGTAGATGATGTGATCTTTCAGATAGTGGGGCAGACCCTGACCGCTGTCCAGGCGTTCCTTGAGCTTGGCATGGGCGATATCCCGCCCCACGATGATCTTTCCGGACAGGTTGAGACGGGTGGCCACCGGATACCGGGTGAGAATGGCCCGGATGTCGTCCATGGGCTGGTTCAGGTCGATGGCCACGGCCACATCGTCGGCGCCCTGCGGTTCGGGCAGAAAGCGCGCGGGGTCGGTTTCCAGCTGCTCCAGGAAAATGCCTTCGGCGGTAATTTTGGCCTTGATGTTGCGGTCCGCGCTGCAGCTGACGCCGATACCGATGGGGCAGGAGGCGCCATGGCGCGGCAGGCGGACCACACGAATGTCGTGGCAGAAGTACTTGCCGCCGAACTGGGCGCCGATGCCCAACTCCCGGGCCCGCACCAACAGCTCTTTTTCCAGTTCCCGGTCGCGGAAGCCACGACCGGTCTGGCTGCCGGCAGTGGGCAGACCGTCCAGGTAGCCCGCCGAGGCCAGCTTCACCGTCTTCAGGTTGAACTCCGCCGATGTTCCCCCCACGACTAAAGCCAGGTGGTAGGGCGGGCAGGCGGCGGTGCCCAGGGTCTTCATTTTGGCCGTGAGAAAATCAACCAGGGTGCCCGGGTTGAGCACCGCCTTGGTTTCCTGAAACAGATAGGTTTTGTTGGCCGAGCCGCCGCCTTTGGCGATGAACAGGAATTTATAGGCATCGCCGCTGGTCGCGTATATCTCAACCTGGGCAGGCAGGTTGCACCCGGTGTTCTCCTCTTCATACATGGTCAGCGGTGCGTTTTGGGAATAGCGCAGATTGTTTTGGGTGTATGCATTGAACACCCCTTTGGACAGTGCTTTTTCATCGCTGTATCCCGTCCACACCTGCTGACCCTTCTTGCCCATGATGATGGCGGTGCCGGTGTCCTGGCACATGGGAAATTCCATCTCGGCGGAGATGACAGCGTTTTTGAGCATTTCCAGTGCGACATAGCGGTCGTTGTCCGAGCTCTCCGGATCCTTGAATATTTTCTCCAGCTGAACCAGATGGGCCGGCCGCAGCAGGTGGGAAACATCCTTGAAGGCCGATTCGGCAAGCAGCTCCAACCCCTCGGGTGCGACCTTCAGCACGGTCTGCCCCTCGAACCGGGCGGTGGAGACGTAATCGGTTGTGAGCAGCCGGTACCGGGTGTCGTCTTTACCCAGGGGCAGCAGTTCTTCATACGTGAATTCGATCATGATTCATCTCCTTATCCGCTTAGGGGAAGTGGGGAAGCGAATTACAGGGAATTGAAAACCAACAGCGGCATCCCTAACGCACTGGAAAAGATGGAAGGGAATAAACTTAATGGGTGGGCCTGGATCTTGTCAAGGTGTTTCATGGAACAGGATTGAACCCTCCCGCGGCAAGCCGCGAGGAGGGTTCACCGTAAGGATAAAAAGAATCGATTTCCAGTTCCCTCGCTAACCTCGCCGTTTGCGGCGGGGGTAGCGAGGGCTATCGCGGTTCAGCGGGCCAGCATGCGGGCCAGATCACGATCTTTTTCCTGCCACAAGCTGTTGAGCCAGTTCTGGAAACCCCGCTTGAACTGCGGGTCCTGAAGGTAGTCCCCCATCATTTCGCTGTCGATGGGCAGGGTTTTTACCCTGACTTTGATTTCCTTGACCCGTCCGCAGGCAAAATCCCAGAAAGTGGCCGCACCCTGGGGATAGGCGATGGTCACGTCCACGATGTGCTGAAGCTTGTCGCCCATGGCCGCCAATACGAAAGCCATGCCGCCGGCCTTGGTGCGCAGCAGATGGGTGTAAGGCGACCGTTGGCGGGAATGTTTTTCCCGGGTGAACCGCGTCCCTTCGACGAAGTTCATCACCGACACGGGAATATTCCTGAATTTGTCGCAGGCCCGCTTGGTGATCTCCAGGTCTTTGCCGATCAAGTGGGGATTCTTTTTGAGAAACTGTCTCGAGTAGCGCTTCATGAACGGGAAATCCAACGCCCACCAAGCCTGCCCCAGAAACGGGAACCAGAACAGCTCTTTTTTCAGAAAAAACTTCAGGAACGGAATTTTGCGGTAAAAAACAGTCTGGAGCACCAGGATGTCCACCCAGGACTGATGGTTGGCCACGACCATGTACCAGCCTTTGGGGTTGAGATTGTCCAGGCCGCGCACATCCCATCGGATGCCGTTAAACAGCTTTTGGTTTAGGTTGTTCACCGCGATCCAGCCGTTGGCAATGGCGGTCAGGATAATGCGGCAGCCGGTCTGGATCGGCTTGATGGGGAGGAGCAGCTTGATCAGCGCCACGATGAAAATGGGAATACAGCAGGCCACCGTATTGAGTGTATAAAACACAAGCGAAAGTACGCCGCGCATGCCGTGAATCAGCGAGTTAAACATATGCATCCTTGGGGTCCGACAGGTAAAGAGATTTTTGGACATCATTCTTAATTAAAAGGCGGGGTGGTGACAAGAAGGGTGCGGAGGGTTGACAAAAGTTTTACAAACAGCTTGGCGATCAGTTGCCGAACATGGGACCGGAGGGCCCCAGGTGGCAGGAGTAGCAGCCGAACCCGCGACGGGTAATGAGGCTGAAGGGCTTTTTCCCGAGTGCCTGGGCCATCAGGGGCACCAGGCGGTCCAGTTTCAGCCGGGTGGTGTCCGGATACTTTTCGAATTCAGGCCCCAACAACAACTCCCCACTAAGCCGGGGCAGGTGGGTGGTCGGCATTTGGAATTTCCCGGTTTTCGCTCCCTGGCCATGACACAGGCTGCAGTCCACGCTGGAAAAACGCTCCGGTCGCCAGGCGCGGAAGAGTTCAGCCGCACGGGGCAACACCTCGCTTTTCATGTGGGCTTTGCGCTGGTCGACGCCCATTTCGCTCCAGGTCAGGCGTTTGTCCTGCGAACCGACAGGTCCCACGCGTTTGGGATAACAGCCCCAGATCGCCATTACCAAGAGGAGCATCACAACAATAATTGCCGTGGATTGCCGATCAATGGTGTGCATGTTTGGTCACCTTGCCTCTTTTTCATGTTGAACGTCATGGTGGGGGATGAAAAGTTAGAGACAGGTTACAACGGCGATGGTCATTTTTCAAGATCAGCATGAATGGAAAATGTCGGCGGCTGTCCTGGTCGGGTTCCGGCTACCCGGCCATCTGTTCGATCCCCCGGGCGGCGGCACCAGCTTCGAGATTCACACTTACGCGAAGCGCCTTGAGCCCCTGGACGCCGGGGAGGTTTTCCAGGTCAATGGTCTCCAGATCTCCCAACAGGTGTTCACGGCTTCGCAGGTAGTCGATGTGGCGCCGGATATCTCTGCCTTCCTTGGGGTGAGAATAGACAATGGCAATCTTGCCCGGCTGGGTGAGGCGTTCCCGGCTGCCCTTGACCCTGGCTTTGTCCAGGCGGGATTTAACGATCTCATGGCGCACGTCATAGGCACCGTCTACATCGAAGCGTTTTTCATCATAGCGGAAGCGAATGGAAAGGGGTGTGTGATTCACCAGAATCAGGTGACAGACGTCCAGCGGGACTTTCAGCTCCGACTGGATCTGCCGGGTATGCCAGGCCAGCCCGCAGGCGAGCTTGAATTGCCACAGGGCCAGGTTTTTCTGGAAAAACGGATTTTCTTTCCCTTCCGGATGCATGGACGCCCCCAGATAGATCACGTAGTCGATGCCGTCGGTTTGGTGCTTTTCGAAGTAGTGGGGGAAGATTTTCTGGGCCTCGACCTGCTCCCGGTCTACATAGCCCGACAGTCGTTCATTGAGTTTGGAGACGCTCTCCTCAAACGCCTTGCGTTTGCGATAGACGACGCCCATCACCGGGTCCAGCGCCTGGTTATACCTGTCGATGGCATGGATGACGCCGGGTCCGATGGTCCGCAGTTCGTCAAAGCTGGGTTCAACCTCACGCTGGAGAAAGGATGCAACCAAGGTCTCCTCTTCGGTGGATAGGCCGGCCTTGATTCCGGCGATGCGCTTGTCGATCCGGTAGCTGAACTCGTCTATCAGCGGCCAGGATTTGACCTCGGCGGCGCGTTGCATGATGGTCCCGGCCAGGCTCAACTGTTCGGTCAGGTCTGCCTGAATGCCCTGCACCCGGGCCTCGGAGGAGCCCCGAATGTCTGACTGGCCGAACAACGGGATCACCCGCTTGAAGATGATCGGCTCCATTTCTGAGGGTTTGCCCTGGCGCAGCCGTTCCATATGGTCCATGGCGGCATTGCGGAAGCGCCACTCCACGGATGGGTGGACGGCGGTGCATTTTTTTTTGATGACCGACTGAACCTCGTTGTTCATGTCATCCAGACCGCGTTTGAGGGCCATGGAAAATAGAGGGACGATATGGCGCATTTTTTCGATGTCCACGGCACCTAGACCGTAGGGTCGATCGGATTTGACCCAAAATGTGCCGATTGCCTCACCGCCAAAATAGAGCGGTGCGATGAGCAAGGACCGCACACCATGGTCGACGGCCTCCTGTTCGGCCGGACACAGGTTCGGCTCTTTGCTCAGGTCTGGAATCCGCAGGATCTCCTTGTGATCGACGGCCTGGAGCCACACCGAATTTTTCAGATCGCTCATGGGGATATGGCTGGAATTGGTGAACAGGCAGTTGGCCTTGGATGTGTGTCCGTCGTTGAGGATCAATACCTGATCCCCCTGAACCGCTGCTAGGCTCGCTTTCAGTTCCGGCTGGCCGAACAGGGTGCGCAGGCGGCTCTGCAGCCGTTTGAAACCGTCGGCCGAAAAGATGGATTCCTGGTCGATCAGGTCGCGTTCCAGGGCAGATGTGATCTCGGATTCGGTGACGTCAACGGCACGTACCACGGTGAATCCCCGGAAAATGAAATCACCGGGGGGCAATATAGCGGTCAGCACCTCAGGGTTGGCAATATGCTCGATCACGCGCTCCCGCTGCTGCTCGGTCAATTCGCGTGGTTTGCCCACGGTTCCCACCTGAACAAACTGAAAGTCGGGTGTGACCTGGAAATGGCGCTCCAGACCCGTCGTCGGATCGGTAACGATACGGATAAGGGGACTGTCCACACCCTGGTCGATTCCATAGAGTCGCTTGAGAATGAGGGCGTAGGCGCGGACGAAACGCTGAAAATTCAAGGTATTGTTCTCACCTTTGAGGCGTCCGGCGATCTTTCCTCCGCTATCGTAAAGCAGCTCACGGTAAGCCGGTGTGCAATAGATGGTGTCGTGTTGAAAGGGGGTGAATGCACCACTGATCTCCGTTTCCCAGGTGGACGAGGGAAATGCCACACTCATCAACGGTGAAAGGATATCCGTGTGGCGCGCGGCCAAATCCGGCCGGTCGATATCTCCCTTCAATTCCGGCGTCTCCTGAACCTGTTTTTCAAATACCTTGAACATCTCGGCCATATGCGAGCACTTTGGCGACACCTGTTGACGCCAGAAATCCAGGAGGGGGTCGATGCTGAGAACGGTCCTGAAATCTTCTGGTGTGGGCGGTTTGGTCATGCCTGTGCTCCTTTCAGCTGCCGTATTTTTTGTGGCGATGGTATCTATCACTCGGCTGTTTAGACGGTTATATGAACACAATAATCACCAATCGTTTAAATGCCAAGGTCGGTCCGCGCAGGATCACAACGGGTTCATCCATGCCGTGCACATGGGCGGGATAGGGCCACAAAAAGTGAAAGCGCCTCTCCCAGGGACCGCAGTCCGGGAGAGGCGCTTATTCTTGGTTTTGTCAGATGGGACAGACGGCTAGTGGTGGCCGTGGCCGCCCTTGCCCTTGGCCGAGTCGATCACGGCTTTGATCACGCAATAGGTCATGCCGATACCGATGATGTTCAGGGCGTACCAGAGACCGCCGTGAAAGACGATGTGGCCGGCGTCCCAGATCCATTCAAAACTGAAAGGAAACATGTTTTCTCCTCTTTAAGCGGCTATGCGTTAGCCGGTTTTAGATCCGGCGTGGCTTCCGTGTGTGCTTCCACCGCCATGGCCGCCTCCTCCTGGATGGGGTTCAACTCTGCCTCCTGGGGAAAGATTGGCAGGTAGCGGTAGGAGATCATGATCAGTATGATGCCGTAGGCGACCGGCAGGATGGTCGTGGCCACTTCCTGCCAGCTGGGATAATACAGCGCCCAGGTGTCAAAGGGCATGATCGGCACGGCCATGACCTGCAGCACCATGACCCAGCGGTTCAGGGACACGCCCATGACGCCTAAAAAGAAGGCGGTGACGCGCCAGGCGGGGTTCTTTCTCAAGGGTGCGCTGATCAGGATGATGGCCGGCACCACCCCGCCCAGGATGATCTCGGCAAAGAGAATCCAGTAGCCGTAAAAGGCGTTTCCGGTATAGAAGTCGGCCAGGTTCTGGCCCAGTCCCGGCGCCGTGATGTTGGCCCAGCGGGTCGTATCGCAAATCTTGGCGATGGTGTAGGTGAAGATCATCCAGCCGGAGATCTTGGCCAGCAGTTCGATCACGTTGTCTTTGACCAGTTTTTTTCGGGCCACCTTTTCGGTGATCCAGGTGATCAACAGGGTAAAGCAGGGACCGTAGGCGGCGGCGGACCAGGTAAAGAGAAAGAAGGTCCAGGGCCAGATCAGCAGGCCTTCGCGAAAGGCGAAGGGCCGGCCGAAAAGTACGCCGGCCACGCCACCCAACGACCCTTGATGAAAAAAGGAGAGGAACGCGCCGGTGGCGGCGAAGACCGCCATGGTTTCATGCATGTTGTGGCTCAGGTTGTGAAAGAAGGGCACTTTGTCCAGCTGGCGGTTTTCGAGGATCAGGGGAATGTACTCGATGGTCAGCACCGCGAAGTAGCATGACAGGCAGAAGGCCACCTCGGTGAGCATCGAGTGCACGTTGGCGTGCCAGAAGATAAACCAGCCGCGCAGGGGCTGGCCGATGTCGATGGCCAGGATCAAGAGTGCCGAGCTGTAGCAGATGAAACCGATGAGCACCGCATAGTTGATGATGTTCTTGAGCTCTTCTTTGCCGACGATGTACTTGAGCAGGCCGCTGAAGAAGGCGCCGCCGCCCAGGGCGATGATGGCCAGGTCCGCCCAGATCCACAGGGCGAAACCATAGTAGTCGTTCATGTTGGTCTGGTTCAGGCCCTTGAACCAGCACAGCAGCATGGCATAAACGCCCCACGCAAGGACAGCGCCCACAATGCCCAGTCCCAGGAGGAACTGCCACATGGGGCAACGCTTGACGCCTTTGGGTATTAACGCAGAATCCATAGGGTAGGTACTCCTTGATCTGTCAGTTTTGCCGTTCTTGGCTAAAAGCTTTTACCGCCAAGGCGATATCAATGGTGCAGCTTGGCTACCTGCCCGGTCTTTTCGTGGGCGAGGTAGTTGTCTCCTGCCCGCCGGACCCACTCTCGGCTGGACAGATAGTAGACTTTGGTATTGGTGCCGGTTCGCTCTAAAAGCCGGAATGCTTGAGGGTTCCTGGAGCGGTTGCCGTTATTGGGGTCCGGTTTGACGATCTGATGGACCTGGTGCTCCGGATTGTTCAGATCGCCGAAAACGATGGCACCGGCCGGACATGCCTGCGTGCAGGCGGTCTGGTAGGCTTCTTCGGGGACCCGGCGTTCTCCTTCAAGATAGGCTTTGTTCTTGGCCAACTGGTAGCGGTGGAAGCAAAAACTGCATTTTTCAACGACACCGCGCATGCGCGGGGACACGTTGGGGCTCAGGTATTTCTCCATGCCGTCCGGCCAGACCGGATCCCACCAGTTAAAATACCGGGCATGGTAGGGGCAGGCCCCCATGCAGTACCTGCAGCCGAAGCAGCGGGTAACGATCTGGCTGACGATACCCGTCTCCCGGCTGTAGTCGGTAGCGGTTGCCGGGCAGACCGACACGCACGGGCTGTGGCCTCCGTGGCCTTCACAGTGCTGGCACGGCCGCGGCAGATAACAGATATCCGCGTCTGGAAATGATTTGCCGTTGTTCAGTTTGAATACTCGCATCCAGGTGATGCTGACCAGTTTATCGGACTCATCTTCTTTGAACGGTATGTTGTTCTCGGACATGCAGGCGACCATACAGGCGCCGCAACCGGTGCATTTGTCAAGATCGATGGCCATTCCGTATTTCATTGGCGTGCCGTGTGTCTGCTCGTGTTTCATCAGAACCTCGTGTCAGGTGGGTTAGGCTTTAGCCAGCTTCGCCCGGATTCCCCAGGCAGCATCAAAACCGGTCGACGGGTCCTCAACCGGGCCGATGAGTTCGTTGATGTTGACTCCCTTGCCTGCCAGGTGGCCGTCATAGGCGGTATGCCCCAGCCCCCTGGCCATGGCCAACACACCGGGTTGAATGCCTTCGAACAGGTGAACGCGTACCTGGGCTTCACCCCGGGGGGTGGTCAGCCTGGCCCGCTCACCTTCGGCGAGACCGGCCGCACTGGCGGTTTGCGGATTGACTTCGATGAAACCATCCGTGCCTTTGATGACGGTGTCGGCAACGGCTTTGATCATGAAGGGGGCTTCGCCGACATATCCGCTGGTGAGCTGAATGGCGTCATAGGGCACCAGCAAAAGCGGGAAGCTGTTTACATCGCCTTCGGCCTGAACGGCCGGTGCATCCATCCCGGCCAGTTGAAGCGTGTCGGCAAGGGGCTCGGTATCGGCTTGCACCCATACCCCCGTTTCCATAAGGGTGTCCCATTTTTCCGCCAGCGTCTCCACCAGGCAGGTTTCGTAGTCATCCCAGGGAAACGCGTTGGCGATGGACCCACCCATGGCCATGGCCGTCGCGATCAGGACGTCGCCCAGGTGGCGCGTGTTAAACTGGGGAGATACGACCGGTTTGCTCAATCCTATCATCTGCTGGGCAAGGCCGGCACCCACCGGGACATCCTCGTAACGCTCCAGATAGACGTGATCGGGCATCAGCAGATCGGCCATGGCGGCTGTTTCATCTTGAAATGACGAGAAACTGACAATGAACGGGATGCGGGCGAATGCCGCCTTTACGCGTTGGGTGTCGGGCAGATCGTGGCAGGGATTGGCGCCGGCCACCAGCAGGGCCTGCATGGGATAAGGCCCGCCGCCATTGACACTGTCGGCCAGCCGGTTGGTCAGGTATCGGGCGTCGGCGTATTTGCCGGTACCCGCGCCATCGAGGCGCGGTTGAACCAGGCCGGCGGTGGCCAGGTTGTCGGTGGCCACATCGGGCCACTGGATATAATCCGCTTCCGGGACGGCCCACATGCCGCCTTCCTGGTTGATGTTTCCGGTCAGGGCGTTGAGGAGGTAAACCGCGGCGGTTTCCCGCAGGCTTCCCGACACCAGGCCCTTGCCGCGGCCGCACAGCGCCAGTGGCCGATTGGCACCGGCAAATCCCTTGGCCAGGTCGACGATGACCCCGGCAGCCACGCCGGTCGTCTGCGATACGTTTTCCGTTGCGTACGTGGCCAGCAGATCGTTTTTCCAACTGCCTAACCCGGAGACCGCACTGGTGTCCAGCATGTTCCCATCGACCAGAACGGCGGCAATTCCCAGCGCCAGGTCCGCTTCGGTGCCGGGGTTGAGCGGGACCCATCGGGTGGCCTTGGCCGCGCTGTTGGACAGGCGCGGCTCCACCTGGACGACGGTGATGTTTTTTTCTTTCCAGAGACTGGCAGCCTTGAACATGCGCACCGGAGATCCCCAGCCGTCCACGAAGCCGCTGCCGAAGCTGAGAATGTAGTCGGCATGCTCCACATCGAAACCGGTTCTGCCGTCACCGCCGAAAAGGGCTTTCACGGCTAACTCATCAACATCCCGCTGGGACGGTGAGCGCATAAAATTGGGGGATCCATAGGCCGTCATGAACCGCTGGATCAATGCCGACACCGTGCCGCTGTCCGACCCGGCGATGGCGGCCACGGTATGGGCTTCGCCCTTGTCGCGGATGTCGGTCAGTTTTTCCGTCAGAATGGCGATGGCTTCATCCCAGGATATTTTCTGCCATTTGCCTTCGCCCCGTTCGCCGATGCGTTTCATGGGCGATTTGATTCGGGTGGGGCCATAGAGCATCTGAAGTCCGGAAAGCCCCAGGATGCAGATGCTGCCGTCGTTGACGGGGTGACCCGGCTGACCTTCGATTTTAACGGCGCGGCGGTCGACCTTGCGTACGGAGATGCCGCACCCGCCCGGGCACAGGGAGCAGGTGGAGTCTTCGTAGACCACCTCTCCGTCCGGTGGGACCGGCGTCCAGGGCCACATCTGCGACCAGATGGAAGAGTCATCCATCAGTTTCCACGGCAATGGCGACAGGGCTGTGCCAGCTGCGCCGCCGATCACAAACGACAAAAAACTTCTTCGGTCAACTTTCATCGATTATCCCTCACCTTATCCAACTCAGAATCTGATATCGTTATCCGGGGGCATGGTTCCATTATTTGTGACAGACAAAACAGGCATCGCGCTCGGTCTGGACGCTGGATGTGTGAATCATGCCCGCCTCTTTGTGGCATTGGGCACAATCATCCATCTTCATGCGGTCCCAGCTGTTTTTCTTAAGCCCGGCGATGTTTTTGCCCCAAATGTCCCGGCTGTAGCCGGTAAGCCGATTGTATTCATAGGGGCGGGATACCTCCGATTCACCGATATGACCGTGGCAGACCACACAGTCCATTTTGGCGCCGATCACGTGAGCGGCATGCGAAAAGAACACGCAGTCCGGCTGGCGGGAATAGGAGAGCCAGGGCACTTCGCGATCCTTGGCCACATATTGCTCGACGAAGATGGCTTCGTCTTCGGTGTCACCCATGGGCTCTTCATGGCATTCCGTGCATTGAGCAAGCGTGGGAATGCCTGAAAAGCTGCCGTCTTCTCTAAAGTAATGGCAGCCTTCGCAGCCCTCGCCCACCTCTTCGACATGCAGGGCGTGGTTGAAGTTCAGGGGTTGCTGCTTTTGGGAGTATAGGAGTTTGGGAAAGATGACCCACCCCAACACCATGCTGGCTGCAAAACCGATGATGAAGAACAGGATGATAAAACCGCCGGCACCGCTCTCCTTGCCGTCTCCGCCATGTGCCGCATGATCATCCATCCCCGCTTGGGCATTTTCGTCTAAGGTGCTCATGGAATCTCCGTCAACCGCTGTGTGATGATTTCTGCTGTGAAACCGTCCATTGCTGAAACCCCGGTGCCCGCCGCCGCATCAACCGATAGCCCAAAGCGCTCTAATTTCGAACGCGCCGGCTTCGATGCCGATGGTTTCATGTCCATATAATTCAGGCGGGACGCAATCCCGCCTTCGGGTGTAAAAACACGGGAGGTGAAGCTTGCGACTTTCTATCGGCAGTCGGTCGTTTTGTCAAGAAAAAATCCTTGAAAACAGGCCGTTGACCGAACTCCGTCGGCCTGTTGCAAACCGGGGCGGCGTGTCGATTTGCCGAGTGTATGCGCCACCTGATCGGCCTATCCTGGAACCGCCGTTGAGCATGTCGGTGCCGTGCGATATGGGTGGGGTGATGCCGTAAGAACGGACTTGACATGTGCGCTGCCAATATTATTATCTCCCAGATTTGCAGGCCGCCATGTGGGCAGCCAGGTGAGTATGCCTGCTACCATCTGGCCTTTCATAGCCCTAATACGCACCACCCGCCACCTTTTCGCTGGGCCTTCTCCGTCTGCTTGCGCCGGAGAGGGCAACGGTGGTGACGGGGTGTTGCCTTTTTGAACCCGTCATTGCGAAGGCCAAGGAGACCGCACATCCATGATTGAAGTAAAGCGTCTGACCAAGCAGTTCGGCCATCATCCGGCCGTGGACAACATCTCCTTTAGCGCGGAAAAAGGGGAAATTCTGGGTTTTTTGGGCCCCAACGGCGCGGGAAAGTCCACCACCATGCGGATGATCACCGGATTTTTCCCGCCCACCAGCGGTACGGTGATCGTCGGTGGCAGTGATATATTGACCCAATCCCTTGCCGCCCGCAGAAAGATTGGTTACCTGCCTGAAAACGCACCGGTTTATCCGGACATGACCGTCAGCAGGTATCTGGATTTCTGTGCCGAGATTCGGGGATTCGGGGGAGCCGCCAAAAAGCAGCGGGTGGGCGAGACACTGGAACGATGTTTTCTTGCCAGTGTCCGTCATCAGGCGGTGAACACCCTCTCCAAGGGCTACAAACAGCGGGTCTGCTTTGCCCAGAGTATTCTGCATGACCCCGAATACCTGATCCTCGACGAACCCACCGACGGCCTGGACCCCAACCAGAAGCACGAAGTACGCCTGATGATCCGAGAGATGAGCGCCACCAAGGCCATCATCTTCTCCACCCATATACTCGACGAGGTCGACAGTGTCTGCAGCCGGGCCATCATTATTGCCGACGGAAAGGTGGTGGCCGACGACACGCCCGAGGGGCTCAGACGGCGGTCCATTTCTCACGGAGCTGTTATTCTGACCGTCACGGGCGCGGCGACTGACGATATACAGAAACGAATCGCGGCCTTGGACAGGGTAGCATCGGTTTCGGTTGTGGAATCCGATGGCGAGCGGACGACCTTACGTATTTTTCCCGACGATCCGGCGGTGCCCGTTGCCGATCGGGTGATCGCTTCTGCGAACCAGGACGGGGTGCGCCTCGCTTCGGTGTTTGTTGAGCAGGGGCGGCTGGACGATGTGTTTCGTGAGATCACCACCGGTATAAGACCCTAAAAAACAATGGAGCGGCCCATGCAAAGCGGTAATTTTCTGAGAAACATATGGATTATCATGAAGCGCGAATTTGCCGGATACTTCGGTTCCCCGGTCGCCTACGTCTTCATCGTGATCTTTCTTCTCCTGACCGGTTTCTTCACCTTTTATATCAGCAACTTTTTCGAAGCGGGGCAGGCTGACTTGAAAGGCTTCTTCCAGTGGCACCCGTGGCTGTTCATGTTCCTGGTGCCGGCCGTTGCCATGCGGTTGTGGGCCGAGGAGCGCCGCCTGGGGACGATCGAACTGCTCTTGACCCTGCCGGTGACCGTCACCGACGTGGTCCTGGGGAAATTCCTGGCCGCCTGGTGTTTTATCGGCATCGCACTGGCCCTGACCTTTCCGTTGGTGCTGACCACCATGTATCTGGGCAATCCGGACGTGGGCGTTATTTTCTGTGCCTATCTGGGCTCATTTCTCATGGCCGGAACGTTCTTGAGTGTGGGCAGCATGACCTCGGCCCTCACCCGAAGCCAGGTGGTCAGCTTCATTCTGGCCGTGGTGGCCTGCCTGTTTCTCATACTGGCCGGTTTTGCGCCGGTGACAGCCGTGCTTTCCGGGTGGGCACCGATGTGGTTGGTGGACCTGGTCTCCTCGACCAGCGTTCTATCCCATTTTGCCTCTATTTCCAGAGGCGTCCTGGACGTGAGAGATCTGCTCTACTACCTGTCGGTGATGGTCTTCATGATCTTTGTCAACGGCGTTATCCTGCAAAATAGGGAATCGGCATAAAGGAGGCCAATAGTCCATGAGCGATGGAAAAAGACGAATTGGAAAAACCGCATTCTCGGCTGGCAGCACCGTGCTGGTGCTCGTCATCGTGGTGCTGGTAAACATTTTGTTGTCCCGTACCACCTTGCGCTGGGATGCCACCGAAGACAATCTCTACTCATTGTCCCAAGGTACCCGGACCATCCTTGCTGAACTGGATCAAGAGGTGGTGGTCAAGGTGTTTTACAGCAAGCACGTCGTCAACATCCCCTCCCAGATCAAGACTTTTGCCCAGCGGGTGATCGATTTTCTTTCCGAGTACAAGCAATACGGGAAGGGCAGGATTTCAGTCGAAATATACGACCCCAAACCCGATTCCGAAGAAGAAGAGTGGGCCATCAAATACGGCATGAAAGGCATCAGTCTGCCGACCGGTGAGCAGGTCTATCTGGGGCTGGTTGCCCTGGCCGCAGACCAGGAGGCGGCCATTGCCTTTATCGATCCCACCCAGGAGATGCGGCTGGAGTACGACTTGACGCGCATCATCTCCCGGGTACAGACGACGGATCGGATGAAGATCGCCGTGTTCAGCAGTCTGCCGATATTCGGCCAAGCCCCCATGAACATGGGAATGGCCGGGCCCCGTCCCGGCTCGGAGCCCTGGTTTTTCATCCAGGAGCTCAAAAAGACCTATGACCTGATCACCGTGCAGCCCGATGCCGATCACATCGATCCGACTGCGGATCTGCTGGTGCTGTTTCATCCCAGAAACATGCCCGATATGCTGGAATTTGCCGTGGACCAATACATCATGGGCGGTGGCAATGCCATTGTTTTTGCCGATCCCCTTTCCTTGATGGACGATCCGCGCATGGGACCCGGCGGGTCCATTCCCACCCGGCTCTTCAAGGCCTGGGGGATCACCATGGCGCCGGGAAAGGCCGTTGCCGATTACACCTACGCCACTCGCTTGAGGAACCGCAACAACCAGGCGGAGACCAATCCGCTGTGGCTTTCCGCTCCAGCCCGCGCGTTTCTCGCGGACAACCTGATCACCACCAACCTGGAATCCATGCTGTTGCCGGTTGCCGGTGCCATAGAGACCCAGCCTGACAGTCCCTTCACCGTCGAACCCCTGATTCAAACCAGCACCAACAACGAGATGGTGGATGCCTTCGCCCACAGCATGGATGTGGATGCCCTGCGACGGGATTTTAAGCCGTCGGGGATGGTGCGCAATCTGGCCGTGCGCATATCGGGCACGTTTAATACGGCCTTTCCGGACGGACGTCCGGAGGCGGAACCAAAAGCCGGCGAGACGGCGCCAGAGACAGACACCACGGATAGGGAAGAATCGCTGAAGCAAGGAAAAGCACCCTCGGTCATCGTCGTGGTGGCGGACAGCGATCTGCTGTATGACGGCTATTACCTGAGTCAACAGAACCTGCTGGGATTTATGATTTCCAACATCTTCAACGACAACCTGAATTTCATGCTCAATACCAGTGAGATCCTGACCGGCAATCCTGCCCTGATCGGCATCCGCTCCCGGGGCACTTTTGAACGGCCGTTTACACGGGTGCAGGAGTTGGAGCGCAAGGCCCAGGACCGCTGGTTGGATCAGGAGCAGGCCCTGGTTCGCCAGGTGGAGGAAACCAACCAAAAGCTCAGCATGCTCGAGCAGCAAAAAGATGCCGCCCAGCGTGCGATCCTCAGCGAGGAGCAGGAGCAGGAGATCGCCCGCTTCCAGGAGGAGAAGCTCAAAATCAACAAAGAACTCAAGACCGTCCGGCGCAACCTGCGTGCAGAGATTGAACAGCTGGGAACCACGGTCAAGTTCGCGAATATTTTTCTCGTTCCTCTGTTCATCGGCATCGGTGGGATTATTTACGCAATCACCCGAAGAAGAAAGGCATAGTTGATGAAAGGCAAGACATTTCTGATACTGCTGGTGGCAACAGGCCTTCTGCTGGCTCTCTGGTTTTTCCGTTTCGGGGAGGATGAACATCCCGGCCAGGTGAAAATGGGAGATAAACTGTTTGCCGACCTGCCGGTGAACGCGGTGACTGCCGTGACCATCGCCGATTCTGAAAACAGGGTGGTCCTGGTCAAGGGCGAAAAGGTGTGGCAGGTTGACGGGCGCAGCGGTTATCCGGCCGATTTCGATGAACTCAGGAAATTGGTGGTCAAGCTCTCCCGGTTGAAAATAGGCCGCCGTTTTCCCGCTTCGGCCGAAAGCCTGACCCGCCTCTCGCTGATGGCCCCTTCCTCCTCGGACACCTCGTCTACAGGCAAGCAGATCACCTTAACCGACGCGTCGGGAAAGACCCTCGCCGATGTCATATTAGGTCAGCGTCGTGAGACCGACAGCGGGGAGGGCGGTGGACAGTACCTGAAAAAGGTCGATGCCGACACCGTCTTTCTCGTGGACGGCAGTTTCCAGTTCCTGAAAACAGCACCGGCCCAGTGGTTGAAAAAAGAGATCCTGGATGTCAACGCCGAGGAGGTGAAATCGGTCGCCTGCTATGTCGGCGACTCTCCGACTCCGATCTATACCCTGCTGCGTCCGGATAGGGGAGAAATGGCCAAGATGACACCCGTCCCGCCGGGAAGAGCTGCCGATTCGGCAAAAATTGACCAGGTTCTCGACGCCCTGGCGCCCCTGACACTGGATGATGTGCAGGCCGCCGACGGGCAGCCGCCGCTGCCGGAATCCGGGCAGCCCCGCCTGGTCTACCAGCTCTATGACGGCCGGCGGATTTCCCTATTTCCCTATTCTGACGACAAAGGCGGCTTCACCCTGCGGGTGACTGCTGAGGATTCAATTGCGGAAACGCAGGCTGCCGGTGCACCCGATCCGCAACCCGCGGATGAAAAAACACGAGCGGAAGAGACGGCCGCGCCTGCCCCAAAAACGGCTCGGCAACTCAACGAATCACTGAGCCCGTGGGTATTTTCGATCAAGAAGTGGCAGTTCGACAGCTTCATCACCCAACCGGGGTCGCTGCTGGAGGAACTCAATAAGGAGGGTGACGGCACCTCTTGATAGATGAGGGCTGAGAAATGAGTCGGAATCTCGTTTGACAGAATGGTATCAACACATTACCAACTGTATTGATATCTTCAGGAATGTGTGAGGAATCAGTTAAAATTACCATCATTTTTCATCTGTGATAGCAAATTGAAAGTCAACTAATCATTGGAAACAATCAACCACCAGATGTAGCGGTTGGCCTTTCTGATTGTTGGTCCACTAAAAGTTACAACCTAATACTTTAAGGTATCATTTCCCCACGGCTGATAATCTCGATGACCGTATCGTTGAGCTGTGGGTAGTAGAGCTTCTTTTTGGCAGCCTCGTTGATTGAGTTCTCCCACAGGCGGAAGGAATCCACATTCTTCAGCGTGTGGTCGGCGCTCTTGGGGTTGCCTTTTTCGGCAATTTCGCGGATGCCGGCCAGGGCTTGGTCATCGGCCGGAAAGTACATGGGAATGACACCGCGATCCTTGGGGCTCTCCGCGAAAATGTGTTTGGAACGACGCTCGCGTTCGCAGTCTTCCAGGAATTTTTCCAAGCTGAAGAAATTGAGGCTCCCTAAAGCACCCATTGCGTGGCGTACAATGTGCGCCCCGTATTTGCGCAGCGAGTTGCGGCTCAATTCCGACTCGGATACCGCTTGAAGGGTCACGTCGGTCAGGCTGGTGCTACCGCCGGATTGGGCTGACGGAAATCCGGTGATCCAGGTGTTCACCCGCGCCATGGCGCCGTTGATCAGTGGCTGATGCGGGGAACTGTAGGAGAGGTCACCGCCCATTTCGGTGACGCCGGGAATTCCGCCGTGCATGCAGAATACGCCGGGATTGACCGTTTGCGCCATCACCATCATGAACAGCACCTGGGCATGGATCTGGGTCAGCAGGGATTCCGGGCTGCCGCCACCGGACATACCGGCGATGGTCAGGTCCAATAACAGCAGGTTGTTGCCGGTGCGCGCACTACGCAAAAAAGGACCCACCATCGTGTTCATCGGTGCCAGCGAGGTGATCAGGCTGGTGCCGTCGACCCAGTGGTCCTTGCCCTTCAAAAAGGTGACCTCGTCGTCGGCCATCTTATTGGTCGCGATCATCTTGAGCCCGGGAAAGTGCTGCTCCATCAATTGGGCGACCTCGAAGAGCGAGATGCTCTTGTCATTGGCCACCGGCAGACTGAAGATGCCCACCACATCCTGCTGCTCACCCACCACCTGGGCGATGCGTTTGTATTCCTCCCGATTGGCCGCGCGCAGTTCGTCATCGGTGGCGCGCTTGAGAAAGGGCGGTGTGGCGCCTGTGCCGAAGGTGTTTTTACCCGGATCGCCGGGCATCTCATGGGGCACCTGCTCCAGGCAACGGTCGATGTAGTCCCGCTTGAGGGGGATGAAAATGGCCGTCTCATTGTCGAAATCGATGGCATCGGCCTCCATGAGGATGTCCATGAGGGTCTGGTTCTCGGCGATGTTCATGCCGATGTCGGTCAGCACCCGTTTGCCGTTTTCATCGATGCGGTGGTAGATCGTCTTCTCGGCGATCAGATCGTCCATGTCTTCCATCCGCCATCGGACCTTTTCCCGGATGGTTTCGTCTGTTGCATGTTGCAGGATGTCCTCATACGTGGCTTTGGCCCTTACAAAATGGGCTTCCTTTTCCAAAAGAATCCCCTTGTCAAAGTTTGCTTCAGCCTGTTGGCTCATCATAACCCTCCTTTTATATTCAGATTTTAAAAGTAATGGTTTGCTGACATCTATATTGTTTGCGAACCTGAATCCCCGTCCGCTTTGGTATCGATTGCTTCAGGACGGGTCGTTGACGTCGGTGGCACTTCCGATTCCTTTGCCTGGTTTAAGCCTTTGAATGTCCCGTAGGTGACCAGCAGAAGTAGGAACATCATTGGAAAGGCAGTGGCAATGGACGCGGTTTGTATTGCCTTCAAGCTTCCAGCACCTGCAAGGACGGCGGCAACGGAACCCAACGCAATTCCCCAAAAGGCCCTGAGATTTCTATTGGGTGTCTCGTGGCCGGAAACGAACATGGCCAGCGACATGGCCGCTGAATTTGCACTGGTCAAGAAAAAGGTGGTTATCAAAAAAAACAGGCAGAGCGCGAAGATCCCTGTCATGGGAAGGTTTTGCGCGATGGCAAAAATGGCGCTCTCTACACCATGCTCTTGCAGGGTACCGGTAACATCAAACTTAATACCGGTTCCGCCGACGACACCGTACCAGAGAAAATCCCCAAGCGTGGGAAGCAACAGGGTCGCCGCAACGGTTTGGCGGACGCTGCGGCCTTTTGATATGCGTGCGATGAACACGGCCACAAACGGTGCCCAACTCATCCACCAAGCCCAGTAAAACACCGTCCATGAACCGATCCAATTGCCTTCGACACCTGGTGCTGTATAAAGGCTCATTGGCAGAAAATAGAGCAGGTACTGCCCGATGGCATTGGTTGTCAGGTTAATCAGAAAGACTGTAGGGCCGAAAATGAGAACAAAAAACCAGACGCCCACAAACACCCACATATTGACATCGCCGATGAATTTTACCCCTTTTTCGATACCGGTATAGACAGCTATGGTGAAAATTACAGTGAGTATGCCAATGATGATGTAAATTCCCCATGCGCCGAGTTCCACCCCATACTGAAATTTTAGACCACTGGAAAGCTGAAGTGCAACCAGGCCGGTTGTGGTCGCCAAACCTCCGAGCGTGGCGAAGACGGAAAAGATGTCGAGGACTTTTCCCCAGGTGCCGTGGATCTTTTCCCCCAACACGTAGTAGAAGGCACTGGAGAATTTGAAGGGCAATCCTTTGGTGTAACAAGCATGGGCGAGCGGAATGGTAAGCATGGCGTAGATGGCCCAGGCGCTCAATCCCCAGTGAAAAAACGAATAGGTCATCGCATTTGTACCGGCTTCGGCCGTCTTGGCTTCCCCACCGAAAAATGGTGGAGGACTCATAAAATGGTAGGCCGGCTCGGCTGGCCCCCAAAATACGATACCGGCAGCAATGGCCGAACCGAAGAGCATGGCGAACCAAGAGAAATCAGAAAATTCTGGTGTGTCCCCGGCAAGGCCTAGCTTGATTCCGCCAAATTTGCCGAGCATTAGGACAAAACATCCTGAAACCAAGACGAATGCGGTGATCAGGTAAAGCCAAGCCCAGTTTACGGTGGTCCAGCTAAAAACGGCATTGATCACCCGATTCATGCTTTCCGGCAGCGCTATCGACCAGACCACGAAGGCGACCGTGATGGATGCCGACACCCAAAATACGAGTGGATCATACGCTTTTTTAACTGTCTCTGTTTTCATAAAAATTCCCACTTTCTACTAAAATTACAGGCTGGTAGAAAAATCACACGTTGACCGCGAAGAAGACGACATGTGCGATATGAGGGAAAAACAGATCTGGGAATCGATTACGAAAGCGGTCTAGGGATCTCTTTCGCATAAATAAGGGTTTAGCAAGATTTTGCTAAGGTATAATAAACTTATAAAAAAAAATCATTTTTGTCAAAGTCCATGCGATTCATCGAAAATAGTGATTCCGGGCGCAACGTATCGATACAGAATCCGGTATTGTGCTTGTTGAAAGGCATCTTCATTCTTGACCTTGTAGAGGTCCTTCTACTGACCGGAAATATCAATCCACAGATAACGATATGCATCTATCTCAAGGTCCTCTCCGGCTGGGATTGCCCGTTGAGTGAAGATTTCATGAGCGTCACGCATCATGCCCGACGCTGCAAGCCTTGCGGCATTCATTACCTGAGCATATTCAGAAAAGTTGTTAATAATCAGCAAACGCTGATCTCCATCATCTCTAATGTAAGCGAACAGATGGGGGTTGCCGGTATCGGCCAACGCCATGCCGCCATTTCGCAGTGCCGATGAATGCTTGCGCTGCTTGAACAGCTTGACCATCTCGTGGAAAAACCGCCACTCCAAGGTGTCCGTATGCGTTAGGTCTTCGGCGGCCTCCCATCTTTTTTTGGATCGGTGTACCCAACGGCTGTCATTGACTTTTCGCGGATCGGAAAGAAACGTGTAATCATTCAATACCCCATATTCATCTCCGGCATACAGCAACGGGATGCCGCCGATGCTTACCTGAATGTTGCGCAGCATATTGATCCGGCGCACCGCCAGTTCGATCATGGGGTTGTCCTGTTTTTCAAGGGCCTCTTCGAGCCCGGCCAGAGATGAAAACGTACCGGATATTCGCAGATCGCCATTGTCCGGATTGAATTGAAACGGTACGCCTCGTGAGAAAGATCCCGGGTGTTTGCCGGTATAGAAATCATTCAGGAATTTACGGTGTCCCTGAGGATTGATGCCCAGATGCCAGGCATCCTTGTCATCGAAGGTCCATCCGATGTCGTCATGACAACGCAAGTAGTTGACCCATGCACAGCCATAAGGCAATCGCTCCCGGTGGCGCATGGAGTGTTCCAGCAACTTTACCTCCCGGGTTGCCAAGGCTTCCCATAGCAAGGCCATCAGCAGTGGGTTGTAGGACAATTGACACGCTTCCGGATGAACGTACTTGATCACGTCATCGGGGTGAACAATGGCTTCCGATTTGAACAGAAGGGAGGGAGCGACAATCCTGGTCATAGCGTTGAAAGCCCGGATGATGGTGTGGGCCTCGGGTTGGTTCTCGCAATTGGTGCCCAGCCGCTTCCAGATAAATGCCACGGCATCCAGGCGTAAAACCTCGACGCCCTGGTTGGCCAAAAACAACATCTCTTCCGCCATTGCCTGAAACACAGCCGGATTGCTATAATTCAAGTCCCACTGGTAGCTGTTGAACGTGGTCCACACCCAGCGCTGCAATTCGTCATTCCAGGTAAAACTGCCTCTGCGCACGGTTGGGAAAATATCCCGCAAATGCTCCTGGAATCGATCGACCAGGGTGCGGTCCGTGAAGGTGAAATAATAATTCAAGAACTCAGGATCGCCGGCCTTGGCTTTTTGCGCCCATGTGTGTTCGTCGGATGTGTGGTTGAACACGAAATCCAAGACCAGGCTGATTCCCCGTTCACGGAGCTCGGTCGCCAGCTGGGAAAGATCTTCCATGGTTCCGAGATCCGGGTTGACGGCCCGGTAGTCGCTAACTGCATAGCCACCGTCATTTTCCCCGTGGGGGACCGAAAACAATGGCATCAGGTGCAGATAGGTCACCCCCAGTTTTTCAAAATAGGGAATATGATTGCGCAGCCCTGCCAAATTGTCGCTGAACAGATCCACATACAAAACGATACCGATCATGTCTTCGGAAAGAAACCAGAGGGGATCGGCTTCACGCTGTTCATCGATTTGGTGCATCGCCTCAGGGCGATCCAACCAAAAGCGGATGAGCATGTCGAGAACCTGTTCAAGGGTGTAAAAGAAATCATACTGCCACCCGTAAAGCTCGTGCAGGTATATGAACAAGCGCTCCCACTCGCGGTTGAGGCGGTTTTTGAAATGGTTCCACCGCACTGGACTGTCAGCAAGCGCATGCATATAGCTGACTTCAAGACGTGGCAACAGTCTGCCCAACGAATTACGCGCAGCTTCCCTGTGCCATTCAGAACGATCCATGCAACCTCCTTTTTAAATTGGACGGAGATGATTGATCTCGGAATTCTGTTTCGTCAGCCAAGAGGATGCGGTGACGGATATGGTCATATGGGGTTTTAAATAGGGTGCATCCGTTGCATGCTGCTGAATGATTTTATCGAGTGCAAGCATTGGCATTGAACTACTCATAATCCCCACACTGAATGATGGCTTTCTTTGTTATTTGAGATAATGGTTTTAAATTATTAACCATTGGTTGCCCAATATGCTAACGGCTATTATAAGCTTTGGCAATGGTGTTGAAGCTTTATTTTCCGGATGTGAGAAATATGATTGATATGCTTCAGTGCAGGATAGATCTAAAGAACTGAATCTATTTGTGCATGCAAAACTTACTTGTATCTTGATATGACATGGCGCCGAGCTTGAGTCTGGTCGGAATCAACATGTTTTGGTCGGGCTGCCATTGACCATGTTGCGATTACATTTTGTAAGTTTTGTGTGTCCTTTCAATCTGACTTCAGAGCTCGTACATCAGTCTGCTGACTTCTGCTTCGGCTGAATGATGATGGCCGATGCCCGCTCATCGGTCAGGAAGGTGGCCGCCAGCGTGGCCAGATCTGCGACGGTCACCGCGGCATAATCGTCCTGAAAGCTTCTTGCCCATTCGAATTGCTGCGCGTGCCGCTGGGATCCGGTCATCACGCTGTTGAGCCAATACCCGTTGGTCTGGCGCAACTCTCTGATCGAGGTGAGAATCGGGTCGACCGCCCGCGCCAGTTCATCGGCCGCGATTCGGTTCCGGGCCAGATCACCGGCAATGGTTTTGACTTCTGCCAGTACGATGTCTGTCTGATCCGGGGCGACATTGACATAGGCCTGAAACACGCCGTAACCTGTGTAGGCGCGACTGGCCCGGTTAAAGGCATACGGAGAGTAGGACACCCCCAGTTTTTCCCGTATCCGTTGCCTGAGGCGCTCGGAGAAGACATCGGCGAGAACGGACAGCCGTCGGGTCCGGCTGATGTCCCAGAAGTCTCCCGTCTGCCAGGCGGACACGACCATGGCCTTTGGAATCTGGGTGTCAACCTCGATTCGCTTGACGGTTCCCGTCGGCAGATGAGGCAAGCCGTCCCTATGGTTTACGGAGGTGCCACCCCGTGCGGGCAGGGATCCCATATAGCGCCGGGCCAGTTCGATGACTTCATTCTCATCGATGTCGCCGACGACGGACAGTTCCAGAGGCGCGCCGGCCAACTGGGGCGCGATCCAGTCCCGGATGTCTTCCAGCCGAATCGCCTGAATCTTATCGAACGGCGGCATGCCGAACCGGCTGTCTCCCCCGGCCAGAAAACGCAGCCCCTGGATTCTCATCATGCCTTCGATGGATCGGGTGAAGGTCTGATAATCCTGACTTAAGCGCTCGCGGGCCAGTGCCAAGGCGTCTTCGCGGAAACCGGGATCCATCAGGTGTGCGTAGAGCAACTGGAAAAGCAACGGCACTTCAGCGGAGACGGTTCCCCCGAAAAAATTGAAATGGGTTTCGGTAATCCTGAAATCCACGGTGGTGCTTTTGCCGGCCAGGGCCCGCTCCAGTTCGTTGGTATCCATGGCTCCCAGGCCGCTTTCATTGATCGTCGCTTCGGCCAGCAAGGAGATGCCCGGAAGGGCTTCAGGCTCTGCGGATGTACCGTGGCCGAAAATCAGGTTAACCAGAACCTCGTTGGTTTTGAAGTCGGTGCGTTTCAAATTGACCTGAATGCCGTTGTCGAGGCGAATGCGGGTGATGCCCAGGTCTTCCACGACTTCCCGGGAGGCGATCACGCCGATGTTTTCCGGTTCCGCCAGGTAAGGAAATGAGGCAACGGCCCGAACCTCAGGCCGATGGACCACGGTGCTTGCCGAAGCCAGGTAGGTATCGCGAATCAGAGATTCCGGGTTTTTCGGCGATAATGTTTTCAAATCGGCGTTGCCGGTGATCAGGATCAGTCGATGGTCATCAGTCCAGTTCTCCTCGAAGGCCTGGTGAACATCAGCCAAGGTAACGGTTTTCAACATGGGGGCCAAATTGGTTTTTTCCTGATCCGGGGACTGGATAACCCGGTCGCCGGCAAGATTACGGATAATGGCCCTGGCCAATGTCGTGCTGTTGCGGGTGGGCGTTTCCCTGACCGCGTTGTCCAACATCTTTCGCGTATCTTTTTTAACCCGCGCCAGTTCGGCTTCGCTGAAACCATACAGCCGCGCCCGTCGCATTTCCTGCTCCAATACCGCAAGGGTCTGCTGCCAGTTTTCAGCGCTGCTGTCCGCAGACATTTCTGCATAGCGGATGCGGTTCAGGTAGATGCCTGAACCAACGGCGGCAGCGGTAAAGGGCGCACCCGGTGACTTCAGTCGGGCATCCAGGCGATTTTGAACGATCCGGTCTGCCAGACCTTCCACCATTTGCCGGCGCCGCAGGGCCAGTGAATCCGGAACCTGATCGTAAGCATGAATCACTTCTATACTGACTGTCGTTCCTCCCACTTCGGGTTCATAATGGTGAAAGACCTTTAAACCCTTGTGATTGACCGTGCCGATCGCCGGCGGGACGGAAGCGGTTGCACGGGGCGCCAAATCGCTGAACTGTGCGTCGATCAACTGCTCAGCCAGGGGGATTGGAAAATCACCCACCAGGACCAATACCATATTGTCCGGCCGGTACCAGGCATCATAAAAGCCTTTCAGAAGGGATCGGTCCGCATTTTTTATTATTTCAGTCTTGCCGATGGGCAGCCGTTTGGAAACCAACAGGTCTGGAAGTTCAAAGCTGAGCGAGGCTTTAAACGTTCGGTAATCGGCTGAATCCCGGGAGCGCATTTCTGCGAGAATAACCCCGCTTTCCCGTTTAACTTCCTCTTCCAGCAGCAGTGCACCCGTGGCGTAATCGTGCATCACCAGCAGGCCCTTTTTCAAGTTTTCCTCATCCCCCGACGGCAGGATGATGTCGTAAACGGTTTCGTCGAACCCCGTATGGGCGTTGGCGTCGTTGCCGAACTGCATGCCGATGCTCTGAAAATACCTGACCAGTTCGCCAGGGGGGAAATGGGTCGATCCGTTGAACAGCATGTGTTCGAGGAAATGGGCGAGTCCCTGCTGGTCTTCCGTTTCATTTAAACTGCCGGCCCGGATGTAAAGGTGAACACTGACCCGGTCTTCCGGGCGATTGTTTTCCATGAGGACATATCGAAATCCGTTGGCAAGCCGGCCGAAGGTGACGGATGGATCGGGTGCCAGGTCGCTTATTTCGTTTGGCCATGGCGGATATGGCTGCTCCCCGCCTTCCTGCTGTTGCGCAGCGGCAGGCAACGGTGAGTGTGTTGATGCGCACAGGCCTGCCCTCGGGGACGGACCCACCCATCCCATCAGCACCAGCGTCAGGGCCATGGCTGCAGTGGTCAGCCGTGTGCTTGCTCTTTTTACTCCGATCTCGCGGATGTGAATCATTTGCATCCCTTTTTGTTTGGTCGCTTTCATTTAAGGCGCCTGTTTCACGAACAGCATCCAAATAGTAATGCAGCGCAGGAGAAAGGCAATGCATGCTGCGACGCTGAAAGAGAAAAGCCTTCTGGTTCCATCTGTCAGATGGCACAACCGGAAGGCTTTTTCTATACCGAGAATGGCAGATTGTCGTTCGAGCCGTTTTCGATGGGTGATTATTTTTTCTTTTTGACGTAAAGGCCGCGGGAGAGGGTCTCGATTTTGCCTTTTTGGGTCAGCTTATACAGTGCATTGCTCACCTGACGGGCCTCAAGGCCTGCTCTTTTCTTAAGCCGCTCCACGGTGATTCCACTTCGGCTTCTGCTGATCATCCCGAAGATGCTGTCGAGCATGGTCTGCCCTCCCGCGGCAGCGGGGGCTTTAGCTTTCGCTGCGGCCGGCGCTGCTTTTTTTGCGGCCTTTTTTTTTGCGGCCTTTTTTTTGGGTTTCGCTTTGGCTTTTTTCGCCGCTGCCTTGGCCTTCTTGGCAGGTGCTTTTGCTTTCTTGGCTGCTTTCACTTTTTTCGCCGGTGCCGCTTTTCCGCCTCCTTTTTGAATGGCTTCAGCCATTTTCTCCATCTGTTGGACAAGAGAAGACAGCGTAGAAGAAATTGCCATTAGTTCCTTTTGAACATCTTTCATCAGCTCGAGCCTCCTTATTAAAGCGGTTTTGGCTAAAAATTTAGCTAGTTATTCTGAGCCCTAATATATTTCTCATTTATTGTCAACCCCGTTTTGCGGTGTTTTGAGCAATTCTTCTTCAACCGTCGAAGAAGAGGATGCCCAATCGGTCAGGCTCTCGAATAGATCTTCTTTGCCGGCAGTAAAAAAGGAAGCCTGAATCGAAGCCCTTTGTTGATCGCAAGGTATGAGAACGGCAGGGGGAGCATTGGGTGGCGCTGAAACACGGTCGGCGGAAGCGGTGCAACGATCTTGAGGGCCCTGCAGGAGAAGTGACAATACCCCAGCAGGAAAGAGCCGGTCAGGCTCGCTCTCAGGGCTCCCTGATAAACGCCCACCAGATATAGAAGAAGAAAAATAACCATGCAGCGATGGCTATGGAATACGCTTTCCAATCCGTTTTTCGTGTAGCCATGCCATTTTTGTTTATCTTCCCGACGGGGAGGTTGCACGACGGACAGACGTCCACGTTCAGGGGCATATACTCCATGCATTCCGGGCATTTTTTTGAAATATAACCGGTAGGGTTGCCGGAATCAAACGAGGCGCGTGGTGTTTTCATATCAACCTCATCTTAACGTGAGTAACCTATGATCATGCTTTTGCCGACCCGCTATTCCAGATACGCTTTCTCGATGGTAACCTGGCTGTTCGATTTCCGTGAATCGATCCAATCCTGGATCACGGTGCTTTGCTTCTGTCGAAGGAGCATGTCGCTGATGCCGTCTTTCTCGGTTTCAAAACCCTCGGCTGCTGGTGATTTTCGCTCGGATAGCCGCAACAGGTAAAAACCCGCACTTCCCTGTACCGGTCCATCGCTTGTGTTGCCGGATGAAGAAAGTTGAAAGGCGGCTTCAGCGAATTTCGGGTCCGAACCTATATCGGGTATGGCTGCATTGCGCGTAAACAAACCGGTTTGCTTGACATCCACGCCATGACCGGCGGCGCTTTCATTGAACGTTTTTCCCGCACGTAGATCCGCTGACATGGCCTCGGCATCCTCACGGGCCTTATCGGACTGCATTTTCTTGGTCAGGTCATCTTCCACCCTGGCTTTAACCGCTTCCAACTCAGGAATGGCCGCTTCGATGGTTTCGGTGGGCTGAATGAGGTAATATCGGCCCCCGATTTCCTGAATATCGCTGATCTCATCGGTTTGGAGGGCAAAGGCGGCGGTTGCGAATGTGCCTTTGTCACTGCCCAATGCGTCTGGTCCCCGGCGGCTGAAGGCACCGGTTTCCATCACGGCCAGCTCAAGGGTCTTTGCATTGTTGACCAGGTCATCCTTTTCAAAACACCTCTCGTAGAACTGCTCGGCCTTGTCATAAGCCAGATTTCGTGTCTTCCGGAGGGTCAAGGTGTCGATTATCTGTTCTCTGCTTTGTTCAATCGTTCGCGTGGATGCTTCTTCCACCGACTCAACCTTGATGACATGCCACCCGAATTGCGTTTTTACCGGTTCGCTGATCTCGCCGGCAGCCATGGAAAATGCCTTGTCGGCAAACGGCTTGACCATCTGCGACTGCTGGAATTTTCCCAGATAGCCGCCCCGGTCTTTGGTGGGGCCTTCGGAATAGGTTTTTGCCAGTTCGGCAAAGTCCTGTCCGCCTTTGGCCATCTTCGAGATTTCCTCCGCCCGGGTCTTGGCCGCCAGGTCGGCTTCTTCGTTGGCTGCCGGATCTAGTTTGATCAGAATATGGCGTGCTTCTACGCTTTTTTCGTTTTTGAACTCGTTGATGTTGGAATCATAGTAGTCCGTGATTTCGTCTTCATCAACGGTAGCCTGATCTTTATAGGCGTCCGGGTCAAACACCACGTATCGGGCCTTGACCATGGGGTCGGTTTTGTAGTTTTCTTTCTGGGCCGCAAAATAGGCGGCAATCTCTTTCGCCGAAGGCTTGATGTCACTATAGCCGGCCGGTTCAAACAAAACGTAGTCGATGTTCACCGAGGTGTTTTGCCAGTCATACCACTGGCGTGCCTCCGCTTCGGAGACCTTTGCGGCACCCATGATGATCCGGGTAAGTTTCTCACCCAGTAAAACGTTTTTCTGATCCGCTTCAAACTCTTCCGGGGTGAGGTGGACTTGGGCAAGGATGTTTTGGTAGCGTCGATTGTCGAAAGATCCGTTGTTCTGAAAGATTGCGATTCTCATGATCGATTCTGCAACCTCGGCATCGGAAACCCGCAGATCAAGCTTTTTTGCTTCCTGCAGGAGAATGGTGCGGTCGATCAGCTGGTTCAGGGCCTGGTTTTTAACGTTGAGCATTTCAATCATGCCATCGTTCAAGCTGGATCCGAATCGCTGACGATATTGATCGATCAGGTTGTTGTAAGCGCGTCGATATTCAGCTACGGAAATGATTTCATCGTTGACGACGGCAACCCTGGTTGCCTCCGGGGTGCGGAAACTACCCACGCCCCAGAATACGAACACGATTACGATAGCGAACAGGACTACCTTGATCATCCAACTGCCAGCTTGTCTCCGCATCACATTGAGCATTCACAACCTCTTCTTTAGACCTTTTTACCGGGATCGATGCCGATCCCTGAATCATCATGTGGTTTCGATCTTGTTCGGTCATCTGCCGGCACCGCCGAAAAGACACTGCCGTTGACTGGCATCGCCAATCGCAGCCCTGGTGATGACACAGGATACTAAAATATCTCATCTTTTCAAACGATTGACATTAAGTGTTGCCGCGCATTTTGTCAACAGTTTACCGCAATTGCGATTGCCCGATTGCAAAAACAGGGGCGGCGTTTGCAGCGACGGGTGGTGTCCGGTCAACCCGTCGACGGACGAACAGGAAATGGCCATTGAAACTAAAAAATGGCATTGACATGAAAAACCGATTTTGTTAGGTTGCGTTTTTGTTTCCGGGGCTGTAGCTCAGCTGGGAGAGCGCATGACTGGCAGTCATGAGGTCAGGGGTTCGATCCCCCTCAGCTCCACCAATCCAACAAGAAAGGGGCAGGCTTTTGCGAGCAGCCCCTTTTTTATTTGCTACAAAGCCTTGTCATTGCAGGGTGTGGGTCATGATGTTGATGGTGTCCATGTAGATGGCCGGATCATGGCTGGCCCGGGGGCCGGCCACGTTGAGGGTTTCGATCCGGTTCATTTCGATCCAGGAGGCGACCAGCGAGCCCGCATCCGCCGGGCGCTGTCCTAGGGACAGGTCGATGTGCAGCAACTGCTTGCCGTGCTTCAATGCCATCTTCCGGGTATAGTCGGTGCCGCCGGTGGGGCTGCCGCGGGAGATGATCAGGGTGCCGTCTGAATCGAGCACATTTTTTTCCGTGCGGGCTTCATAGTCATCCGTGGCGGTTTCCTGCAACTGATAGTGGGCGGGCAAGGTGCCGTCTTCGGCGAGACGGCCCTTGGGAATCCACCCCCCGTGGGCGATGCCCAAGCGCATGGCCACATCCAGGGCCGCACGATCCACGCCGGTCTGTCCACCGGAAATAATTTTTTTCAACATGGTCACGATATCCTTTAGCGTTTTATGTTGACGGTTACCGAACAGGGTAGCAGCATCGTGCCGCCTAATGATCATCGATCATGCAATGCGCAATCAGGAGGCCGGTTGGCTGTCACTTGCACGGCTCAAGGCACGGTTCAGGACCGTTTTGATCTCCTCCATGGTGGCCGGTTTGACGATTGCGCCGTCGAATCCGGCCCGCTCCAGCCGCTCGGGACTGTAAAGGTGCGCATGGCCGGAAAAGGCGTAAACGCAGACGCCCGGCCGAACCTGCTTGATCTGCTCACAAAGGTCGGTCCCGTCGATCTCAGACATGATGAGATCAATGAAAATAAGGCTGAATGCCTGATTCGCCACCATTTCCAGTGCCTGCTGCGGATTGTCGGCGGTCTTTGCATCGAAACCCATGCGCCCGAGAACCTCCTTCATCATTTTCAGTTGATCGGACTCGTTGTCCACCACCAGAATGGTCCCTTTTTCGGCCATCTCACGTCCTTTTCAGTGTCACCAGCGTCGCTCCCCAGCCTCCGGCATCCACCGGTGCCTCTCCAAACGCATGAACACGGCAATCCTTTTTCAGCCACGCATGCACGCGCGAACGCATCACCCCGCTGCCCTTGCCGTGAATGATACGCAGGTCATAAATGTTGGATTCCAGGCAGGCATCGATATAGTCTTGCATCAGCCCGTTGAGTTCGCCAGGGGCGAAGGTGTGAAGGTCAAGGACACCGTCGATGGGAACGACTACCGGATCCATGATGGTCTCGCCGTTGATCGTTCAATGCGTCAATGTTGCTGGTACATTTAGCGGATTGAGGTAAGCATAACCCAAACCGGGGCGGGGGGCAAGCCACGAAGTTAACCTGAGATCGGACCGTCTCGTCAGGGTTTCCTGTCGGTTTCTGATTTGATGGGACAGGGGTTATGGGTTTGTCAATGGTTTTGATCGTTTGGCTTTTCCATCTGATTTGACTGTGCTATGAGACATGCTGACAATCGAGACGCATTGTGCCCGTGTCCACGTCCGGGTTTATCCGCGACCCTTAAGACATTGAACGGTGGTGAAGGTTATGAAACAGTTGTTGGTTCGAGCGGCCTCGGGTTCTTCCCGGATTCTGGTCGGGGAATCGATTGACAACCTGAAACAGTATGTGGATCCGCATCGCACGGTGATCATTACCGACAGCACGGTTGCCAGGCTCTACCAGAAACAGTTTCCCGCCTGCCCGATTATTTCCATCGATTCGGGGGAGCAGATCAAAACCCTGGAGACGGTGGCGACCATTTTCAGGCAACTGGTGGAGATAGAGGCGGACCGATCCTCTGTCATCCTGGGTATCGGCGGCGGCATCGTCTGCGATGTCGCCGGATTCGTCGCCTCCACCTACATGCGGGGCATACCCTTTGGTTTTGTCTCAACCACCTTGCTGTCGCAGGTCGATGCCAGCGTAGGGGGCAAAAATGGCGTGAACTTCGGCGGATATAAAAATATGGTGGGGGTATTCAGTCAACCCGAATTCGTCGTCTGCGACATGATGCTGCTCAAAACGCTGCCCTTCAGGGAGATCCAGTGCGGATTTGCGGAGATTATCAAGCACGGGGCCATCGCGGATGGCCGCATGTTGGATTTTTTAGAAAACCACCGGGATGCCGCCCTGGATTTGGACAGCGCCATTATCGAGCATCTGGTTTATCGGTCGGTGGAGATCAAGGCCGGAGTGGTCACTCGTGACGAGCGGGAGCAAGGGGAGCGGCGCAAGCTGAACTTCGGTCACACCTTCGGTCACGCCATCGAAAAACTAACCGGCATCCCCCACGGCGAGGCCGTGGGCATCGGCATGGTGCTGGCGGCCACTTTATCCGTACA
The DNA here is from genome assembly GCA_963705435.1 of uncultured delta proteobacterium. Lineage (GTDB taxonomy): Bacteria > Desulfobacterota > Desulfobacteria > Desulfobacterales > Desulfosarcinaceae > Desulfosarcina. The sequence goes on from CAVPJR010000011.1 coordinate 294,305, forward strand.
AAAAGGACTGCTGCCGCCCACTGATGCGCAGCGCCTCGAACGGATCGTCGAAAGCTACGGGCTGCCCGTTCGGCCACCGGTGGACGCCCAATCCATGCTTGCGGCGATGCGCAAGGATAAGAAGCGCGAAGGGGCTCGAATTCATTTTGTATTCCTCGACGCGTTGGGCAGTGCCCGCGTGGAAGAGATACCTTTCGATGAACTTCATCGACTGGTCGCTGCGGAGAAGATGGGTTAAGTGGGAAAGCAGATGCGTTTTCTCTTTCTGGAGCCCTTTTACGGCGGCTCCCATCGAGACTTTGCAAAAGGCCTTGCGGCCCATTCCCGCCATGACATCCATTTGGCGACCTTGCCGGCGCGATTCTGGAAATGGCGCATGCGCGGCGCGGCGCTTTATTTTATTAAAACCATCGGCGACCTGACACCGTTTGACGGAATCATCACCACCGGACTGATGAGCCTGGCGGATTTCACGGCGCTTTGCGGTCGATGCCGTCCCCCGACGATGGTTTATTTTCACGAAAATCAGCTCACCTATCCGCTGGCACCCGGTGAGCAGTTGGACCTGCAGTTCGGCTTCACCGACATCACGACAGCCCTTTGTGCAGATCGGGTTCTGTTCAATTCACGATTTCATTTCGATCAATTCTTCTCCATGCTTCCCGGGTTTATCGGCCAGATGCCGGAGTTCAAACCCCGGTGGGCCGTTGACGCCATCTACAATAAGGCTGGTGTTCTCCACCCGGGATGCCGCTTCGATGAAGCTCCGCTGGAACCGGCGCCGTTGCATCCGGGGCCGCCGCTGGTGGTTTGGAACCATCGCTGGGAGTTTGACAAGCATCCGGAGGCATTCTTTGACGCCCTTGACCGGGTGGATCGCATGGGGATTGATTTCAGACTGGCCCTTCTGGGTGAGAATTATCAGGCGGAGCCAAAGTCGTTTGTTGAGGCAACCTCCCGTTTTGGCGACAAGATCGTCCAATACGGGTTTGCCCAATCGAAGAGCGAGTATGTGGGCTGGCTCAGGAAGGGGATCGTCGCCGTGAGCACGGCCATTCAGGAAAACTTCGGCATCGCCATGGTTGAAGCCATGCGACATGGCTGCCTGCCGCTGCTGCCGCATCGGCTTTCCTACCCGGAAATCCTTCCCAAAGCGTTTCACCGCGCATTCATGTATCGTGACGATGATGACCTGGTGGTTAAACTGGCTGATATGTTGCGCCACCCTGAACGCTATACCGTGCACCGGCCGGTGCTGGCCGACATGATGGCGCGGCATGCCTGGTCCTCAGTCATCGACCGATACGACCGGGAACTGGAATTACTGACGGCGGTCCGAGAACGGAGGTCTGATGTCCGATGACGGAAGTCAAAAGGCGGACGTCTAAAGACTGTGTCCGCCGATATTTATTCTGTCCTCAGTCATCTGTCCTCTGACTCCGTCTATCATTGACACCATAGGTGGATGCTCCTATATTGTCCGCATCGCGAAGCAATCTGCCCCACGCCCGCCAAAGGCGTGTTTTTTCATTTCATGCACAAGGAGAAATCGATGTCGAACCAGAAGGAAAGCCACAGAGAAAAAATCGATCGGGCCACGGCTGTATTCGAGACCAACTTGGGCACCTTCGAGGCCGAGCTCTACGCCAAGGAGTGCCCGGAGACCGTGTGGAATTTCATCAATCTGGCCGAAGGCCGGCAGGAGACCGCCAGGGGCGGTAACTATTACGATGGTCTGGGCTTTCATCGGGTCATCCAGGGATTCATGATCCAGGGCGGCTGCCCCTTCGGCAACGGCACCGGCGGACCGGGCTACCAATTCAAAGATGAATTTGACCCCAGCCTCAGGCACGACGGCGCCGGTGTACTCTCCATGGCCAACGCCGGACCGGGAACCAACGGCAGCCAGTTCTTCGTGACGCTGGCCCCCACGCCTCATCTGAACGACCGCCACTCGGTGTTTGGCAAAGTGACCGAAGGGCTTGACGTCGTGATGAAAATCGGCGCCGTGGCAACGGGTCCCATGGACAAACCCAAAGAACCGGTCATCATGAAGAAGGTCACCATACGGCGATAGTGTCGCTGATTCTGGATAACCGCCGGTTCTACAGGGCAATTGAACCCTCCCCGCGGCAAGCCGCGGGGAGGGTTCACCGCAAGGATGAAAGTCTATTTTCAGTTCGCTCACTAACCCCGCCGCAAGCGGCGAGGAATGTGCTCGCTATCGCGGTTCAATGCCTGCCCCGTCTTCCAAGAAGGGCAGGCCGAAAAGAGGCCAAGCATGCTTGAAGTCAAAGCCGTCAATTTAAAACGCGTAAAGGTGGACACCCTGGTGGTGCCTGTATGTGAAGATGGTGACATTCACACCGACAAGTTGTTGACTTCACTTGTCGATGCTGCAAGAGGATTCGCAGAGTTCAAGGGCAAAAAGGGTGATGTGATCACTTTATTCCAACCTGCTGAAACCCGCATTACCCGTGCAGTCTTTCTCGGGCTTGGAAAAGCCGGAGCCTTGACCGGTGAATCCTTCAGAGCGTTTGCCGGAAACGCAGTGAAGTTTTGCATCAATGCCGGCCTGTCCGCCATGACGCTTGCTACGCCGTCTGCCACGGCGCTGACAATCAATGCCGAAACCCTTTTCGGATCATTGATGGAGGGGGCTTGTCTGGGCAATCACATCTTCGACCGGTACAAGATGGAAAAAGAGAAAACACCGGTCAAAAAGGTGACTCTCATGGCCACTGCCGCCCAGAAAAAGGCTTATTCCAGCCTGGCCAAGTCCGTGGCCGCCGTTTGCGGCGCCAGTCTAAAGGCCAGGGAGTGGGTGACGACGCCATCCAACGACAAGCGGCCGGAAGCCTTCGCCGAGATGATCCATGACGCCGCCCGAACGGCGGGGTTGAAGACCCGCATCATGGACGACCGGTGGCTGGAAAAGCAGCAATTCGGCGCCATGCTGGCGGTGGGTCAGGGCAGCAGCGCCAAGCCTCGTCTGGTTGCCATGGAATATTCTCCCAAGGCAGCAAAGAAGACGATTGTGCTGGTCGGCAAGGGGGTCACCTTCGATTCGGGCGGGATCAACCTGAAGCCTTCAGGCAGTATCGAAACCATGAAAATGGACATGTCCGGCGCCGCCGCCGTTGCCGGCACCATGCTGGCCGTGGCCCACCTCAAACCGGACGTCAAGGTGGTGGGCGTCATGCCTATCGTGGAAAACATGCCATCGGGGACGGCCATCCGGCCGGGGGATATCATCCGGTCCTATGCGGGCAAGACCATTGAAATCGGCAACACCGACGCCGAAGGGCGGTTGATTCTGATTGACGCCATGGCCTGGGCCATCCGGCATTACCGGCCGGATACCCTGATCGATCTGGCAACCCTCACCGGCGCCTGCGTCGTCGCCCTGGGTGAGAAAATCGCCGGTGTATTTTCCAGAGATCCGGAGCTTGCCGCAGCCATCGTTGCTTCCGGGGAAAAGACTCACGAGCGCTGCTGGCAATTGCCCTTGCCCGAGGACTACAAGGAACTGCTGAAAAACGATTTTGCCGATTTGAACAACGTCAGCAGTGGCCGCTCGGGTGGTGCCATTACCGCGGCGCTGTTTCTCTCTGAATTTGTCGGCAACACCCGCTGGGCGCACATCGACATTGCCGGGCCGGCCTGGGCCAAGAAGGCGTCGGATTACTGCGGGGCCGGCGGCACCGGTTTTGGTGTGCGGTTGCTGTGCGACCTGATCGGGAAGATCTGAGATCGGATGGCAGCGTTATGATAAGACTTTCGAATTTTCCAACTTGATTTCAAGTTCGGCCATATCGACTTCAGATAGTTCAAAATATTCGGCTTCCGGGGTGACCACGAGGACACACGGCTCAACCCCTTTAAGGCCGATTCCCATGCTGTTGGTTGTTTTGTTGGCCAGTCTGACCATCATCATGAGATCGTCATTCTTTTTCGGGTCTGCCTGGTGGTGGTCGCGGGCAATGCTGCAGTAGTGGTCTGGCAGGTTCCATGTTCGAAGGAGAGCATAGCCGTAAACGGTATGGTAATTGTCCATCACTTCTCCAAGGAGATCGCCAGACGGGTTTTGCTTAATTGTGCCAGCTCGTTTTATCTCATCGGTGGCAGTTAGAATGAGTAGTTTTCCGATGTCGTGAAGCAAACCGGCCGTGAAGGCCTCCTGGGCCTTGGCTGTTAATCCAGAACGGTTGGCGATCCACTGCGCACTGACTGCGCATCCCACGGAATGGCGCCACAGGTTCTGCATCATTATGTATATGTCGGGGTCTTTGGATTGGAACGCCCTCTTTTGCGTCACCAGAATGGCAATGTTGGCAACTTCTCGGCTGCCCAAACGGACGATAGCCGCTCGCACCGTAGAAACTTGATTGATCCCCTTGTAGTAGGCGGAGTTGGCGATGCGCAAAACATGACTGGTCAGTGATGGATCACAGGTAATCATTTTTTCGATTGCGTTCGTGTCTGGCTCGGCTTTGGATGCCTCCTGCTGAATCTTAAGGCCGGTGGCATCGAAAGCCGGTAATACGGCTTTCTTGCTGGTCAGGTAGGATTTGAAGAGCTTAAGAAACGAAGTGGGTTCGGATGACGGCGCTTGGATGATTTTACCTGTGTCTTCACCTTTCAAGGCAATGCGGTAGATCCGGACCGGTTCAGCAATGTTTTTAACCGCATGCGCCCCCATGTACTCAAAGTCATGTCCCACTTTATTTTTGACCTGGTTGTAAACGTCTCCGGAAATGCTGATGCCACCTGGGTCGGCAAGGCTTTCAATCCGCGCGGCGATGTTGACACCTTCACCATAAATACGGCCGTCCTTATGAATGATGTCCCCCAAGTTTATTCCGATACGAAAAAACATCTGCCTGTTTTTTGGCAGCTCAGCATTTCGCGTTCCCAAGGCAGCCTGGATTTCAATGGCACTGGTGACGGCATTCAGGGCACTGCTAAAGTCAGCCAGGATATTGTCGCCTGGGGAATCAACGACGCGCCCGTGGTTTTTTTCAACCACCGCCGTGAAGGTTTTCCGATAGGCGGTAATGGTGTTGACCGTATGTTCCTCATCATCACCCATGAGTGTACTGTAGCCTTTGACATCTGCACTTAAGATCGCTGTCAATTTGCGTTGCGTTTCATTTACAACCATCGGGCACCTCAACGACATTCAATTATGCAATCCATGGCGAGACCCCAATCAGCAGTGGCCTGGCAGCCATCAACTGCTGTAAGTATCGGGTTCTCGTCGTGATGGCGTGCTATCTATGAAGACAGGAGAATAATGTGCAAACACCCATTTCCTTAACTAAAATTTTTCGTTGCGGTGGTCAAGTAGGATTTCCGGATCATTCTTTCGAAATGATTTCGGTGTACAATAGATTTGTATAGCGCATGGCTTTTTTGATAAGATCACCATTTAAGGGGTATTTCTGGGAGATGGCTGTCAACAACGGAATGACTATGAAATAGGTGCTTTACATGGCTACAAACACCACCACCGAGATCATTGGCACCGTGAAGCAAGCGGTCAAAGGCAATTCAAAACCGAAAAATAAGCAGAACACATCGGACTACGGCAAGATAATTGCGCTTCTGATTGACGTCGGTCTGCTTACCAACACCCAGGTTCAGTACGCAAGCCGCGTCCAATCTAAGCTTCGAACCGAAAAACCCCTGCTCGAGATCATCAAGGAACTTAACTACCTGACGGATGGCCAGCTTCGGAAAGCGCTGAGGGAAAATCCCCTTTCCATTCACATCGGTGATTTTTTGATGGAACTCGGCCTGATCACAAAACGGGATCTGGAGCTGGTCCTCCAGCTGCAAAAGAAGGAGACGCCCATGCGCAAGCTGGGCGAAGTCTTGGTTGCGCATAATCTGATTGAGGAGCGCAAATTGATTGCCGAGCTTTCCCTTCTGCTCGGGTTTCCCTTTATCGAGCCCGATTTTCTTAAAATCGATCCTAACTTGCTCAAACGCGGCGCCATCACCCAATATCAGGCCCACAGTTTTTTCCCGGTCCGGCTTGAAGGCGAGAAGATAATCGTGGCCTTTGCCGATCCCATGGATCCACGGGATATTGATGCGGCAACCGAGGCCATGGGCATGCCGGTCATCCCGGCCATCACCACTAAACTGTCCATCAATGCGGCCATCGCGCATCTCGAGAACGACAAGAAGGTCGGCACACAGATCATTGCGGAAACGGGTGAATCGGTGGTGAACATCGTAAACACAATGATTGTGAATGCCATCGAAGCGGCGGATGTCAGCGACATTCATATCGATCCGATGGTCGACCGGCTGCGCGTCAGATTCCGGATGGACGGCGTTTTGGCGCTGCACAAGGATTACCCCATGAGTATTGCCCAGGCACTATCCAACCGGCTCCAGGTATTGTGCCGAGGTGACATCAAAGACAGGCGTTGTCACCACGGCGGCCGGATCCGCTTCGATCACGGCGGCCATCAAATGGACATCCGGGTCTCCTTCTACGCAACCGTAAGGGGCGAGAAGATCGTCATGCGGCTTCTGAAGCGGCAGACGGAGCTCTTAAGCCTTGACGAAATCGGCATGTCCAAGCGGGTGATGCACCGCTTCCAAGAGGGTGCCCTCGATCGCCCCGACGGCGTCATCCTGATCACCGGTCCTACCGGATCCGGAAGGACAACGACCCTATACAGCTGCATCAAACACCTGAATACCATGCAAAACAGCATCATCACGGCTGAAGATCCGGTGGAATATGTTATCGACGGCATCAGCCAATGCGCCATCAATACGAAGATCAACCTCTCCTTCGAGGACTCCATCGAGCATATGGCGCGGCAGGACCCTGACGTTATCGTCATCGGTGAAGTTAGGGACACCTTCTCGGCGGGAGCAGCCGTCCAGGCGGCGCTGACCGGCCACAAGGTGCTCACCACGTTCCATGCCGAAGACAGCATCAGTGGGCTGTTGCGGCTCTTTAACATGGACATCGATGGCTTTCTGACCGCTTCTACGGTGTCTTGTGTGGTGGCGCAACGGCTGCTGCGACGGGTATGCGTCCACTGCGCACGCCCTTACGAACTCACCCCCATGGATCTGCGGCGCATTGGATGCGAATTTGACCAGATGGCGGGGGCCGCCTTCTCCAAGGGGCAGGGATGCAGCCACTGCCGGTTCACGGGTTACCGCAAGCGCGTGGCAGCATTCGAGTTGCTGGTACTCAACGATCCGGTCAGAGATGGGCTAATCGAGGGCAAGACCAGCCATCAGATCCGTCGAGTCTGCAAGGAAACGACGGGAATGGTGACATTGTTCGAAGACGGTTTCTATAAAGCCGCCCTCGGCATCACTACCGTCGAGGAGATCTTGCGGTGCCTACCTAGATTCCATAAACCACGATCGTATGGAGAGTTGGCGCGACTGCTGGGAAAGTAATCCATTCTCCCATTTCAGTTCTCGGACCCATTTTATTAGACCATCCAACCTTGAGTCTGCGATAACAGTCCTCTCACGCTGGCTTCAGCTGTGGCGTGCCACCATCGCTTCGGCCAGCTTTTCCGCCGATTGGCCAAACAGGTCGTCAACGGCCACCTCGTCCAGGTAGTCGTCGGCCCAGGGGGCACTGTTTTCCTGGACGATGTTCTTGATGTGATCGTATTTGCCGCCCAGGGCCTTGATTTTCTTCTCCCGCGGAATCGATTCTTTAAACCCGATGTTCAACAGCAGCAGATAACGGATGCGGCTGCCGTCCGTGGGGTCATTGGACGTGGCCGGAATGACCACGATGCTGCGCCCGTCTTTTCTGCCCTTGCCGATATAGACGTTGCCCTGGCCCACGATGATGCGTTTGGTGCCCTTCAGTACAGGGTCTTTCTCTACCCGGGAGGGCAGCTGGGCGAGGATGCCCGTCTTGTTCATGATGGCAATGGTGGTCTGATCCGTGGGGTCGCCCAGCAGGCCCAGACCATCGATGCGGTAAAGGATACTGCCCTTGACGTGGTCGATCACGCCCTGGAGGTTTTTCATGACGATGACGTTGCGGTTGACGACTTGCGAGATGTCCAACTCGTGGTCGGCCAGGGTGTCGAACAAGATGCCCTCTACCCGTTCGCTGATGCGGCTGGTGCCCACGGTGACGGTTTTGGCTTGATGCTTGATGGCGTCCACCGGGCGGGACATCAGGTTGATCGACTCACCCAGCACGTAGAACAAGGTGTCGAATATATTTTTGGCTGTGCCCTTGAGCCCGAAATCCATCTCGAAATCGGACAGCGGCAGCCGGCCCGAAAGATATTTGAACAGCAGCGTCAAATCCGACGCATGGGTGATGGCCGTTGGAAATTGCCTGGCCTTGCGCCTGTCGCGAAAGGCCTGGTAAAACCCAACGATTTTCTCACGAAAGGTTTTTTCAAGGACCACCTCATAGATGTCCAGGCCCTGTTCGGCAAGATCGTCAAGGGTCTGGTGGATGGATTCACGGATGTCGTGGAGGAACCGGGAGCCCTCGTGGATCGCCAGGGCGGCGTGGTAGCCCCAGATGTGACCCACCATGGTGTTGAGAAGGGGTGCCAACTGGGGGCTCACCCGGGGAACGTGAAAGACATCTTCGGCATAGGGGCCGAAACGCTCCTCACCCTCGTCGGCGATAACCACCGGGGCGGCCTTGTGGGCCTTGAAGATGGCGGTGTCTTTGATGATGTCCCCGATGACCGTGCCCTTGGACCCGGCGGCGCAGACAATGATCAGCGGCTCGGAGGAGAGGTCGATGTGCTTTTTGTCCTCCACGAAATCCGAGGAGATCGTCTTGTAGCACAATTCGCTGAGTTTGATGCGGATCTCGTCCGCCGAGGACTTGTTGGGGCCGCTGCCTACGACCGCCCAGTAAGTTTTGGTGGCCGCCAGACGCCGGGCCGACGCCTGGATCGGTTTTCCCATGGCCAGAACCGTACGCATGTGATCGGGGATCCGCAGCAGTTCGGCGATCTGGTCCGAGATAAACTCAGTGGACCGACGGCCCTTGACGCTGGCTACTTTCAGGCCCAGCAGGGCCCCGGCGACGATCTGTGAGTAAAAGGCCTTGGTGGAGGCCACGCTCATTTCGATATCCCGGCCGCTGGAGGTATACAATACCCCGTCCACCTTGAAGGTGATGTCCGAGTCCCGGCGGTTCACGATGGCCAGGGTGTGGGCCCCTCGGGCCTTGACCATGTCCACGGTTCGGTTGGTGTCGGTGGTCGTTCCCGACTGGCTGATGGCCACCACCAGGGCGTCGGCCATGCTGGTGGCGCCGTCCCCTTCGTTCAACTCGAATCCGCTGAGTTCCGAGGCCTTGAGGGCGCGCAGCTGAATGGCGGGATCGGCCAGATAGGATTTCAGGATGTCGGCACAGGCCTGGGCGGCGACACCTGCGGTGCCCTGTCCCACGAAAAAGACCCGCCGGATCCGATCTCCCGCCAAGGCCGCCTCCAGCGAACGGGGGAAGGACCGTTGGTCGAGATGGATGACGTAATGGCGGCCGCTGCCGTCGTCGGCGATCTTCCAGCGATTGAGCAGGGTGCGTTCCACCGATTGAGGCGCTTCGGAGATCTCCTTTAAAAAGTAGTGGGGAAAGTCCTGCCGATCGATATCCCTCGAGGTGATTTCCGTGTGCTTGACATCGTCGTCGGTGAGCGTGATGGGGGTGCCGTCGTAGTACATGGCGGTGATGCCGGCTATGCCTCCGCGGGATCGCTGATCCAGGATGAAGATCTGGCCCTGGGTGTTGCCCTTCTTTCCCTTGACCACCTGTTCACCGTTCATCTTCAGGAAGTGGGATGTCTCCTCGATGAAGCCATAGACCTCGGACGCCGGCATATAGTGGTCTGCGGCCAGTCCGACGAAAACGGCCTGGCCGCTGCCCTTTTGGGCCAGGAAGAATTTCCCCGGGGCCAGGTCGGTGTGCATGGAGATGGCGTGGGATCCCTGGAAATCACCCACCGCCAGACGGAAGGCCTCGGCCACGTCGACGCCGGACCGCAGGTAATGCTCGATCTGCAGCGGAATGATCTTGGTATCCGTGGTGATGGGTTCGGGAATGATACGCCCGGATGCTTCCATTGCCGCTTTGAGTTCCAGGTAGTTGTCGATGTCGCCGTTGAGGCAGGCGTGGATGATGGGACGGTCCTTCAAGGTGGCGCCTGTGACGGTATTGTCCACCGGGTGGCAGTTGGGTTCGGTAATCGCGCCCACCGAGGCCCAGCGTGTATGGGACGACACGGTGTGAAAGCGGTGGGGTGCGGCGGCGATCAGATGAAGGATCTCATCCTGTTGAATCTGCTGGCGCAGGAAGCGAATATTGTCTCCTAGGCTGCCGATTTCGGCGGCAATTTTATAGACTGCCGTCAGGGCCACGATCGACTGCCCGTCGTCGGTGGCCGATCGATTCAGGCTGATGCTGGTGTTTTTCAGCACGTCACGATCCATGCGGCGCTCGAAATCCGTGGTGAGGCCCTTTTGATCCAATGCGGCCGAAATGGCTTCATAAGCCGCAGCCGGCATGATGAACAAAATAGAAATTCCCGCCGAATCCCGGCCCCGGACTTCAAGCCGGTCAATGCTGTTGAGCACGGCGTTGATCTGTCGCAAGACGGTGATGCGACTGTCGGGCCCGGCGGCGTCGTTGCCGGGCATCAGCGACCGGATGCGTCCGATGTTGCCGGCCAGTTCCACGTCCAGGCACCAGCGCATGTCCTTGAGGGCTTCGATACGCGTGGAGATGATATCCACCACATGGGGTTCCAGGCTGCCCACCGCGTTGGCCAGTCGTGCCTGCTCACGTTGCAGAAGCGACGACAGTCGAAAGGACAGATCGGCGACCCCCCTCTGAGCGGCCGGATCTTTGAACAGGGTGAGAAACGGTCCTTCCTGCTTGAGGGCTCGGATTTCAGCCAGCAGGCTGTCCAGCGTTGCCTGTCCAGCCGGCGTATCACCGGTGACGGCATCCGTCTGCGGGGACGGCGTTTTCTGCGCATCCGCCTCAGCACTGTCGACGAGGGCTGCCAACGCGTCAAGGTCAATTGAAATGTTGCGGTCCGTTTTTCCCTTGACGGCGACGATGCCGGCAAGACCACAGCACAGCCGGCTGGGAACGCAAGGGAAAAGAATCACCGCCGGTCCGGCCACCGTTGCCGGATGGCGACCCCAATGGATGGTTGCCAGTCGTGCCATTTGGATGCGGATCCTTCGCTGCAGATTCGATGCATAACGGATGGTGCGCCTGGCCGCAGTGGCGATACGAACTCGATTCATGGTGTTCCTTTTTGGCTTACATTTTCAGGTAGAGCTGCTGGATTTTTTCCCGGGTCATGATGGCTTTCCAGTCCTTGCCCAATGCATTTTCCCACAAGGGCTCCAGCACCAGTGACACGTCCACCATTTTTTCCATCTGGGCATCGGTGACGCCGGCTGTCAGATTGCGCGGCAGATCGATGCCGATCCGTGCCATCATCTTTCGAAACTCACGGACCCCTTCAGGGTAATAGTCCTCGAGGGTGTCAAAAACCACACAGTTGCCGATGCCGTGGTGCAACCCCAGCACGAAGGAGATGCCGTAGGAGAGGGCGTGGCAGATGCCCACCTGGGAGTAGGCGATGCTCATGCCGCCGCAGTAGGAGGCCATCATCAGTCGGTCGTCGGCGTCCTCGGGACCGGATAAAAACACGTCCCGGCAAAGGTCCATGGCCTTCTCGCCGTAGGCCTGGGAGAAACTGTTGAGATAGGTGCCCGCCAACGATTCCACACAGTGGATGTAGCAATCCATGCCGGTGTAGAACCGCTGTGGGTTGGGGGCATTGGCGATCATCTCGGGGTCCAGGACGATCTGGTCAAAAACGGTATGATCAGAATTGATGCCCAGCTTTTTCTGGGGGCCGGTGAGCACCGTGGTGCGGGATACTTCGGCGCCGGTTCCAGAAAGCGTCGGCACGGCGGCGTGATAAACGGCCGGCTTTTTAATCAGGTCCCATCCCTGGTAGTCGGCGGAAGACCCGGCGTTGGTGAGCATAAGGGAGACGGCTTTGGCCAGATCCATGGCACTGCCGCCGCCGATGCCGATCACCCCCGAAGGGTGGTGGTCCTGTTTGCCGACCATATGTTTTTTGACCTGCGTGGTGAGCTGGTCCACATAGCTGGTTTTGGGTTCATCGTCCACATTGACCCAAATGATCAGATCGTCGGTGTGGACGGGCAGACGATTCTCTATCGTGCCGGTTTTAAAGACGTCGTCCACCAGAAAGATCATCACCGATTTACTGCTCCGGCGCCGGTCGTTGAGGATATCCCCCAGCTGTGATGTACAGCCCCGGCCAAAGACTACCTTGGAGACCATTTTAAAATTGCGAAACATGTTAATATCCTTTTCGGTTAGGCTTCAATCTTCTTGAACCGTGGAACGCCTATTTAAACGTTTTCAACGCCTTTACCGTTGCCTGGATGCGCTGGTCCAGCTGTTCCGTCGTCCATCCCAGCTTGATCTGCATGGAGATGGCTCGCTGCATGATGGCGTCGGATCGGGGCATGGAGATGGCGCTGTAGTCCGGGCAATTGGCCAGTGCCTGAACGGGCAGGCGGGACGCGGCCTTCATCGTATGGAAATGGTCCCATTTCCGGATATAGTGCCATTTGTTGTCATACCAGTGAAAACAGCCGTCCACGCCGGCTGCGGCCAGCGCCTTGACCGCTTGCCGGGCAGCATTAAGGTCAGGCATGAAAAAAGAGAGAAAGGTCGCCGAGTCCCCGCCGGGGTCCGGCAGCTGACGGAAGGCGATCCCGGGGATGGCTGCCATGGCCGATTTGATGGCGGCTTTATTGCGCCGCTGGACGTCCAGTATCCAGTCCAGTTTTCTCAACTGGGCCACCCCCACGGCGGCGTTGAGTTCACTGATCCGATAGTTGGCGCCGATGATCAGGTGGTCTTCGGCCCCCCGGTCGCTGCCGATGTGGTCGTGGCCGTGGTCGGCATAGGCATCGGCGGCGACATAGACCTGCCTGTCGTTGGTGACCATCGCGCCGCCTTCTCCGCAGGTGATGGTCTTTACCGGATCGAAAGAAAAGCATCCGGCCTTGCCGAAGCTGCCTAGCGCTTTGCCCTTGTAGGTGGCGCCCAGGCTCTGGCAGGCGTCTTCCAAGAGCGTCAGTCCCTTATTATCGCAGAACGCCTTGAGTTCGTCGATGCGGGCCATGGCCCCGCACATGTGAACGGGAACGACGGCTCTGGTGGCCGGGGTCAGGGCCGACGCCAGCCCTTCCGGCGATAGACACAGCGTCTCGTCGATATCGGCAAACACCGGCACTGCCCCGGCCATCAGTATCGCCTCGATGGTGGCCACGAAGGTGAAGGGGGGAACGATCACCTCGTCGCCGGCGCCAACGCCGCAGGCGGCCATGGCCGTGGACAGGGCCGCCGTGCCGCTGGCGCACAAATGGGCGTATTCGACGCCCACGCGTCGGGCCAGTTCCGCTTCAAAGGTTTTGGCTTTCCAGTGACCCTTGCGGGCCCCATCGAAGCCATAGCGGAACAGGACCCCTGTTTCCAATACATCGTTGACCTGTTTGCGTTCTTCGTCGCCGAATATCTCAAAACCGGGCATTCATGCCTCCTTATCCGCGAGAATCCTTCCCCGCCTGCTCTTTTTTTGCAAAATAGTCCTTGAAATAGTGTTCGATGGCCATGCGGGCATATTGTCCGGCCCGGATGCCGATATAATCTTCATGGGCCACCATTACCGCAACCACCATTTTTTCGGGCCCCTTTTTTTCCGTGGCAAACCCAACGAACCAGTCGAAGCGGGCATCATGGGCCCGGTTGTAGATAGAGCCGGTTTTACCTCCCAGTTTCAGGCGCGACAGCACCTTGCTGCGGTTGTGTCCGCGAAATGTTTTTTTTGCGGTGCCTGCGGTCACGGTGGCGATCATGAGCTGGTTTAACACGTCGGCGGTTTCCGGGGATACCGCGGCCGTCAAAAATTGAGGCTCGGTCTGATAGACGGAATTGCCGTCATCATCGGTGATTCGGTCCACCAGCGTCGGCTCCACCGGCTTGCCGCCGTTGACCACCGCCGATACGATCACCGCCGCATGGAGGGGGGAGAGGGTGGTCTGGCGGTTGAACCCGCTGGCAATTTCCGCCCGGTGGTAGGACTCGTCTTTTACCGCGAGTTGGCTGGTGGGCCAGTGGAGTTCGAAATCCACCTGCCGGTTGAAAGCGAAGGCATCCCCGTAAGCTTGCAGGGTTTCCCGGTCAAGGACCAGGGCACCGATCTTTCCAAACACCGGATTGACGGACTGGGCAAAGGAATCCCGCAGGGAGATAGAATTGGTGTAACGGTTGGTTTTGTCCGTCAACTGGCGCTTGTATAGGGTGTGTTTGTAGCCGTTGAATTTGAATCGGGAGCCGGCCGTATAGCCCTTTTCCTCAACCGCCGCCGCCGCCGTTACGATCTTGAAGAGGCTGGCCGCCGGGTATTCGGCCATCCGGCATGGATCCCGGTCGGGGTCGATCTTGTTGAATCCCGCCATGGCCAGGATTCGGCCCGTGTCTGGTGCCATGGCCACGATGCCGATATAGCGTGAATTGACCCGATCCATGCGCTTGAGAAGATATTGCTGAAGCTCCAGATCCAGGCTGGTGCTCACCTGGTAGGGTCGGCCGTCGAAGTCCACCTTTATCGGATCGGCCTCCAGGTTGATCAGACGGGTTTTGCCCAACAGGATATTGACATCTGCTTTTTCGATCAGTTCCGGGGCCTTTTCCATCTTCTGCGCAGGGATTGAATCGGCAACTGCCGCATCCGTCTCCGTGTTGATGCCTGCGGTGAAAACCCACCCGATCCCCGCAAGGGCCATAATCAACAGCCCCACGACCAACCACGGCCTGCCGCGGTCCAGTCGGGTGCGTCTGGAGGGGAAGTACTGACGCCTCATGCGCTCCTGATAGGCTTTCCAGCTGGGCTGGGGTGACGAATGCCGATGACGTTTGAAAAAACGGGTCATTTTTAAGAATTAAACCCCCGGTGACGGTCAGCTTAACGGCGTCCCCGGCGTGACCGAATGATCCAGTGTCGCCACGGTGACGCCGCCTTTGTCCGTTGCAGCAAGGAGCATGCCTTTGGATAACACGCCCATGAGTTTGGCCGGTTTGAGGTTGGCCACCACGATGACCTGTTTGCCCACCAGGTCCTCGGGGGCGTAGCTGCCGGCGATGCCGGAGACGATGGTTCGCGTTTCGCCCAGGTCCACCTCCAGTTGGATCAGCTTTTTGGCCCGGGGGACGGCTTGGGCGGACACGACGGTGGCCACACGCAGGTCTATCTTGGCAAAATCCTCGATGGTGATCTCCGGTTTGATGGGTTTATCCATAATTGGGGTTGCGGCCTTTTCCACGGGTTGCGGTTGCTTTTTTTCCAGGTCGATGCGGGGGAACAGGGATATGGATTTTCTCAGTTTTACCCCAGGCTTCACCCCAGTCCATGTGGTGAGCCGGTCCAGCTTGTAAAAATCGTCATCGCCGCTGAATCCCAGGTGTTTTTGCATGTTGACGGCGGTGTCGGGCATCACCGGATAGATCAGGCCGGAGATGATGCGAAGCCCTTCCAGAAGATTGTAGATCACCGTTTCCAGCTGTTTCCGGGCGGCCTTGTTTTTGGCCAGCACCCACGGGGCGGTGACGTCGACATACTTGTTCATGTGGGTAATGAACTCCCAAACTGCCCCCAGGCCCTTGTGAAAGGCAAACTCACCCATGCTGGCCGTATAGGCATCGATGGCGACCCGGGAATGGTTTTCCAACCCGAGGTCCATTTCTTTTTCCACATCCGGATCCGGCTCGGGAACCACCCCGCCGAAATATTTATGGGCCATGGAAAGCACCCGGGAAAAGAGATTGCCCAGGTCATTGGCCAGGTCGGCGTTGATTCGCTGGACCAGCGCCTCTTCACTGAAGTTGGAATCCAGGCCGAAAGCCATGTCCCGCATGAGAAAAAAACGGAAGGCGTCCAGACCATAGACGTCTTTCATCTCCAGGGGTTCTACCACATTGCCGATGCTTTTGGACATCTTGCTCTGGTCCACGTTCCAGTAGCCGTGAACATTGAGATGCTGGTAAACGGGAATCCCGGCGGCTTTGAGCATGATCGGCCAATAGATACCGTGGGGCTTGAGGATATCCTTGGCCACGATGTGCTGGGCCACGGGCCAATAGGTCTTGTACAATTCGCCATCCGGGTAGCCCAGCGCCGACACATAGTTGAGCAGGGCGTCGAACCACACATAGGTGACGTAGTCGGCGTCAAACGGCAGGTTGATGCCCCATTTGATGCGGGATTTAGGCCGTGAGATGCACAAGTCTTCCAGTGGTTCGCGCAAAAATGCCAGCACCTCGTTGCGGTACCGTTCGGGGCGGATAAAGTCGGGATGTTGATTGATGTGGTCGATCAACCATTGCTGATACCGGCTCATCTTGAAAAAATAGTTGGACTCCTTGATGATTTCCGGGGGCGTCTGGTGGTCCGGGCAACAGCCGTCGACGAGCTCTCTTTCGGTGTAGAAGCGTTCGCACCCAAAGCAGTAAAGCCCTTCGTACTCGCTGAAATAGATGTCGCCGGCATCGTAGATGCGCTGGAGGACGGTTTCAACCACGGCCATATGGGCCGGGTCCGTGGTGCGGATAAAGTAATCGTTGGAAATGTTGAGCTCGGGCCACAACTTTCTGAAAAGGCCGCTGATCTGATCCACGTACTCCCGCGGGGTCCGCTTTTCTTTTTTGGCGGCACGGACGATTTTGTCACCATGTTCGTCCGTACCGGTGAGAAAATAGGTCTGGTCGCTGGACATGGCGTGAAACCGCCTGATCACATCCGCTGCAATGGTGGTGTAGGCATGGCCCAGGTGGGGTCGAGCGTTCACATAGTATATGGGCGTGGTAATATAAAACGGCGAGGCCATGGGGTTATCTCCTGTCGTTGACGATGTCATCAAGGCTGATCTCTACGTCACCGCCCTCTTCCAGCCGCACCGTCAGGCGGTTGCAGATGACGTTGTGGCGGGTCACTTTTCCCGGGCCGTTTTTGGTGGTCACGACCTTCCCAATTTTGGGGAAGCCCTGTTTCAGTTTTCGGTATGTCTCATTTTCAAAAGTCAGGCAGCACATGAGCCTGCCGCACTGACCCGAAATCTTGGTGGGGTTCAGGGAGAGCCCCTGCTGCTTGGCCATGCGGATGGATACCGGCTCGAACTTTTCCATGAAAGATGAGCAGCAGAAGGCTCTACCACAGCGTCCAAGGCCGCCGCACATCTTGGCCTGGTTACGAATGCCCACCTGCCGCATCTCGATGCGGACCTTGAACCGATTGACCAGAATTTTGACCAGCTGCCTGAAATCCACCCGCGCATCGGCCGTGAAAAAGAAGGTCAGTCGGCTGGCGTCGAAGGTGCTCTCCACGGAAAACAGGTTCATCTTCAGCCCAAGCTCCTTGATGCTTTTCATGCAGAACGCGTGGGCTTCACGCGCTAACGCCATGTTTTGTTCGACCTGGCTCAAGTCCTTTTCATTGGCTTTGCGAAATACATTTTTCAGCGGCTTGCCGGGTTTGCCAGTCTCGTCTACCAGTTCGGGTAGTGTCTCAACGGTCCCTAAGCCCAGACCTTTTTCCGATTCCACGATCACCTGATCGCCCACGTTGAGGACAAAGGCCCCGCAGTTGAAATCATAAATCTTACCACCGGTTTTGAACCGGACTCCCACTTTTTTTTTCATGGTGTCTCTTTTATCTGAGGCAGGCGCCTGCCATCTGCAGGGCCATGGCATCCAGCGTCAATCTGGCGTTCGTATTGGATCGCAGCGCTGTCAAGGCGCGATCCACCGCATCGATCTGTTGGAGCAGCTGCGTCTGGCTGACCTGTTTTGCAGCCGTTGAAAGTGCCTCCAGCCGATCCTGATTCAATACCCGCTGTGGGTCGGTCCTGAAGACCAGCATGTCCCGCAGCCACATTGTAATGATTTCCAGCGATTCTTCAATAAGATCCTTTTTTTTGGCCAAGATCTCAGACCATGCCAGCCATGCCCGAACGCCCAGTTCCCCGTGATCGGCCATTTGGCTTCCCATGGCCTGGATGATCCAGTCCCGGCGGTTGAGCCATCGGCTGTCGATCAATTTTACAGCACGGGTGTAACTGCCGCCGCAGAGGGCGGCAACCGCCTCTATGGATTCCGGTTCAATGCCTCCAGCCGAAGTCAGCAGCTGTTTGATGTCTGCCGCGTGAAGGGGCGAAAACCGGATGTGCTGGCACCGTGAGACGATCGTGGGCAACAGGTCGGATGTCTGGCGTGCCGTCAGCACCAGTAAGGTTCGGTCCGGGGGCTCCTCCAGTACCTTCAGCAGCGCATTGCCCGCTTCCGGATTCATGGCCTGCGCATCGGACAGGATGACCACTCGCCGGTCCGCCTCATTGGGCTTCAGCGTCAGGGCTTTGAGCAGGGTCCTGATCTGGGCGATTCTGATAACCGACGATAGGGGGGCAACACGGATGATATCTGGATGGTGGTTCCCGGCAATCTTTCTGCAGGGGCCGCAATCACCGCAGGCATCAACGGCATCTAGATGGGGGCGGTGGTGGCGAATCGCCGATTTTAACTTCAGGCAGTTGCAGGCCATGGCAAATGCCGTGGCCGTTGTTTTTTTCCCCACCCCCGCATCACCGGTAAAGAGCAGCGCATGAGGCAGTCTCCCGTTGCGGATAAACGTCTTGAGCAACCGGGAGGCATGCGGTTGGCCAACGATGGCGTTAAATACGGTTGCCGTCGCCATTTTCTATGAATCCCGGGCGGTTGAACCGCGATAGCGAACGCATTCCCCGCCGCTTGCGGCGGGGAATGCGAGCGAACAGGAAATCGCTTTTATTATCCTTCCGGTGAAGATTCCCCGCGGCTTGCCGCGGGGAGGGTTCAATCGGACCGGCACCGTTTTCGGCCCGGACTCGCTGACGAGGGTCCCGGCCGTCAGCATGCCGTCTATCGATCCACCCGTTCCTTGAGCTCTTTTCCGGCTTTGAAGAAAGGGAGCTTCTTGGGTTTGATGGTGACCTTTTCGCCGGTTTTAGGGTTTCTTCCCGTATAGCTTTTGTACTCTTTCACGAAGAAGCTGCACAGCCCGCGAATTTCAACGCGTTCTCCATCGGCCATGGCGTCGGCCATGCTGTCAAAAAAGATCTGGACCACTTTTGCCGCTTCGGATTTGGATATGTCGGCCTTGGTCTTCAAAGCGGAGATGAGTTCCAGTTTGTTCATGTACCCTCCTTCAGCGATCAGTAGTGTATACGGGATTGAAAGTGACTCTATAAAATAGAACTTAATAGAAAGTCAAGTAGTTATGATAATATATCCGGCAGTTTCTCCACATCGGCGGCATCGACGTTGACGGCCGCGAACTGGCCCAGGGCGTCGATGTTGACGATGACACGACCGTCACCGCGGTAGCTCGAAAAAATTCCTGTTACACCGGAAAAAGGCCCGTTGACCACCATCACCCGATCCCCTTTCTTAAACCGGGTTCCGGTGATCACTTCTCCTTCCGTGGAGACCATGATCTTGAGTGAATCGATGGTTGCATCGGCAATCGGTACCGGCCCCCGGGTGCTGCCGATAAGCTGCACCGCCCCGGTGGTCTTTAATATTTCGATGTGTTCATACGGATTCAGATCGGTCCTGACAAAGAGATAACCGGGGAAAAGGGGCACGCGGATCATCTTGTGACGATCCCGCCGTCGGCTTTTTACGGTGATCTTGGGCAGGAAGACATCCAGTGCCTTGTTAGCCAGACCGTCGTTGACCACATTCTCGAAACGGCTTTTCGTGTGAAGCGCATACCAGGCGCGCGTCAGTTTATCTCCAGCCATGGGGCGTGGTTCCGTTGGTTTTTAAATGATTCATCTGATCGGTAACGTCCCGCCAGTTCATCCGCGAAGGCTATCGGAAGGGGATTCGTGTATCATCCCTATTGGCAAAAGGCAAATGGCATTCGCACGGATTATTCTCCGAATCCGCCGATACCCATCAGATTGATGAAAAATGAAAATTTATTGTCCTCGCCTTCCACGGCATAGAAAAAATCGACGGACCAGCATTGGGCGGTGTAGAGAAATCCGGCGCCCTTGATGATGTCCGTTTCGTCGAGCAGGTTGCGTTCGTATTCGCCCCTGGCGGTGAGGCGATCGGTCAGCTTGACCGACAGGGTGCCGCGTATGGATTCATTGACGCTTTTTTCGTATCGGTGCTCCACCCACAGCCGGTCCCCACGGCGGTCGACGAAGGCGGCGCCTATATTGTGGGATGAAAAATTGCTGTCGTACGTGTCGTAGCTGGCGTCGGCGTCGACCGCCACATGTCGCCCGAGATTGAATTCCAGCTCGCCGTAAATGTCTGAAAAAGGTTCGGGCTGATCATCCCTGGCCGCGGCGATGTCATAGCTCTGCTCCAGATAAAAGCGGCAAAAGCGGCGATAGTCGAAAGATGCCGGCGTTGGCGGATCCGCCGGACGCCGTTCCGTCAGCCCGGTTCCTCCTGCAGAGACGGCACCCTTGCCGTCCGTTGTGGTCGAACGGGCGGCCTTCGTCGTTCTCGCCGTAAAGGTGTTGGTGAGTGAGTAGGTCACGCTGTTTTTTTCATCGATGCGATCCAGATCGGTGAAAAATGGCAGGTCCGACTGGTCCTGCTCCGGGATGTATTCGTAAACCACTCGGGGCTTGGCACTGTGGCGGATACGATCCACCGCTGCCACGGGAGACCCCATGATTTTTGAGAACTCCGTGGAAAGATCCAGACGGGCGTCGACGATCTGGCGATAGGTGGAGCGATCCAGGCTGTCGTCCTCCCGGCGGTCCATTATCCAGGCGGTCTGGCGCCAACCGGCCGACGGCTCCACCGACAGATAGTTTTTCCACCTGAGTGGCAGATAGGCCCTGGGATAAATGTCGGATCGATGTCCCCGTACGCCGTCCTCCCGATAAAAATAGGTATATTCGGAATCCAGGTCCCAGAAGACCCCAGTGCCGAAGGCCTGCTGTTTCGCACCATTGAATTCGATCACCGGGAGTTGTTGCAGGGTGTCGTCGGATTCTTCCCAGCGTCGGTTGGTCACGTTGTCGTACCAACGCAGGTCGCCATTGAGGGAATAGCGCGACCAGGTCCGGTTGACGTTCAGCCGATTGGTCCGCGTGTTTTCATCGTAGGTGTCCAGATCCCTGCCGAAGGCTTCCAAGAAATAATCCCGAGTTTCATCATAC
>CAVPJR010000012.1:0-366282 GCA_963705435.1 uncultured delta proteobacterium
TGAGCCCCATTTTCGGGTTTTTGTCAGCCGCCGCATTGTACTCCCTTAAAAAGGTGATATTTTCTTCGCCTGGGGCGGGAACTCGGCAGACTGATTTTGGCGATGAAGTAATGGTGCTGGTATTGAAATACCCTATGGAATGAAATATCCTAATTTTCAAAAACTATCAGATGGATTTTTGGATGTCAATCATGTGTGATACCGCATGGTAAAACTGGCCCCGCGACGGTCATTTTGCTGATGCGCGACAGAGAAGTATCGCGGCCCGGGATACAGGTCGCGTTTCGATTCGGGCCGGCTAACTGGCCTGGTGTGGTTAAACCATTTTAGTAGAGGCGAGCCCGAAGCGATGAAATGACCGACAAAGATGGGCTCAGGCGATCTTGCCTTTGACAAGATTCATTGCCATCTGCTATAGATTATTGGAAAAATTAGCTCCGCCGGGGAATGGTTTCCTTTTTCATTCTGATCCGGCGTCGCTCGATTACAATTTTTCGACAGGCAACGGCCGGGAGACGGTATTTCTTTAATACCCGGCCATCGGTACGATACCTTTAGAAAAATAGAGGATGCGACAACCCATGGGGGTACCGCTGATCGAAGAATTGTTGACCGGCGACAGCAAGGAAATCCGGGACATCGCCAACAACGAGGCGGTATTGGTCGGATTCCTGACCTTGGCCAAAGGCGTCGATGATCTGCCGGATATGAGCACCCGCTTCTATGAGGAGCCGCGCAGCCTGTATCAGGTGACCTCGACCGGCCGTACCATAGATGAACTGGTGGAGGTCCTTTCCACCTTTTTCGGCAATCCGGCCAAGGCTCCAGGTAAAGGTCTTCCCGTTTCCCTGCGCTTCGACCCCACGGTGAAATTTCTGGGAGGCATCCGCAAGGATCAGGCCCTTTTCCTGAAGAACATTGAAACCGGCTCGTTTTACGGTGCCCTGTGGCCCTGGCAGCAGGACGCGGGTAAGATCGAAGTCCTCTTGGGATTCTGTTCACCCAGCTTGAGCGATGAGGATTACCAAAAGCTGGGTACCCTGATTCAAAAGTTCTTAAGCAAGAAAAAGATTGAAACCGTTACCGACGTGGGCGGGCAGATCCACGGCATCAGCCTTCCTTCGTTTCTTCAGATGTCGGAAATGGAGGGCGCCACCTATACGCTCAAAGTGACCAGCGGCAACCGCACCGGCTATCTCCATCTTGATGGCGGCAGCCTTATCGCGGCGCAGGTTGAGGAGTTGGCCGGCAATGAAGCCGCCTACCGAATCATCAGCTGGGACAACGCCGCCATTCAGATTGAAGCGGCCGATCCCGGCCGGGTTAGAGAGATCCACGACCCGCTCATGAGCGTGATGATGGAGAGCCTGAAAATCAAAGACGAGGCCGGTGATCGGCCGTCGCCACCGCCGCCCGATCGCCAGGCCCCGGCCCCACCGCCCAAACCGAAAAAGGTTCCGCCGGCGGATCAGCCGGTAACGGCTGAAGAAACCCAACCGCTGAAAGCGCCCGTGAAAAAAGCTTCGAAGCCGGTTCCGAAGAAGCCCGCCAAAAAAGCACCGCTCCCACCGTCCCAACCGCCCCCGCCGGAATCGATGGAATACCTGGAACTATCGGAATTATCGGAATCACCGAAACCGAAGGTGAGCGTGCCCTTTGAAAAAAGTACCGATCATTCCGTGGGCAAGCAGGATCAGATGGGAAGGACCCACAAACTACTGATCGTTTTGGGGGTGGTGATTATTTTTGCTCTCGTCGTGACGATCGGTGGGTGGTTGCTCAAAAATAGACAGATCAATCGCCGGTACGATCAATTGATTGCAGACCTTGCGGTCACCAAAGCGCTTGATGCCCAGATCGTCATGCTGATGCAATACATCAAAGCGCACCCTGAGGATACCCACCGGTCTGAACTGGAGGCCCGCCTGAAAGATGTCAATGCCGAAATTGAAAAGCGGGACTATGAAAAAACTATTCTGGATGTAAATGCGCTGGCAATTGACGAGAATTACGAGAAGAAAGCACTGTCCCTGTATACCGCCTTTCTAAAAAAATTCCCCCAAAGCCCCTATGCCAAACAGATCAATGAAGCCATTGGCGGTATCCGGAATCTGCTGGGGACCGTTTATTTCGAAGATCTCAAAAAGGTTGCCACCACTGATTTTATGGAGCGTCATGCCGCCTATCGTGAATATTTAGAGCAGTTTCCGGAAGGTTCGGAACGGAAGGCCGTGGAACGGATGATCACCGATCTGGCTCAAGAACACCACGGGGTCATCGAGAAGCAGACGGCCACTTGCGATGCCCAGGAAAAGTGGGACGACTGCATCGCCCAATGCGACCAGTTTCTATCGACTTTCACCAATGGGGTTTGGGTGGAAAAGGTCAGGACCCTGCGCACCATGCTTCAAGATAAAAAGGAGGTCAAGCAGCTGACAGCGAAGTCGGCCCTGGTGGCTGATGACTATGCCATGGCCAGGAAGATCTATATCGACTATCTCGAAAAACGGCCGGACACCACTCAAAAAGAGACCATCGCTGAGCGCATCAATGCATTGAATACCAATCTTGCCGGGCAGAAGGCCTGGGAAAAAACGGCGGCGTACGCCACCAACCCGGCCAACGACATTGTCAGCCGGATCAAGCGGTTGGACATGTACATGGAGAACCATGCGTCGGGGCCGTATGCCAGGCTTGCCAGCAACATGAGAGCGCAGCTCGACCCTGAACTTCAGGATGCCATTCGCGCCCAGCGGGCTGAAGCGGCGCATCAGGCGATGTTGGCCCGGCAGCAGGCTGAGCAGGCTCGACGGACCAAAGCGGCCCGGCGGATTCAGCGGCTCCGGGATCAGGTGGCCAGGCAACTGCGTCCCTTGGCGAGTCGATTCGTCGACAACCGGGACGGTACGATGACTGACAAGGTCACCGGGCTCACCTGGTGCCTGCTGGATTCTCACTTGGATCTCGATACCTGCATCCCCTTTGAAACGGCCAAAGCATATGTTCAGGAATTGACCACCGGCGGCCATTCGGACTGGCGTCTTCCCACGGCCGGCGAACTGGCCACGCTCTATAAAAACAGTCCCTTTTTCCCCGATAGCGGTGCCGCTTGGTACTGGACGTCTGAAACCTTTGTCAGGGGATATCACCGGGTGGTGGATGTGGTTACATCGCAGCCGGAAACCGTGTTCACAAGGAGTTCGAAAACCGAGGAAAGTTGCGGCGCTGTTCGTGCCGTACGCAAATAAACGGGGCTTTTTGCCGATCGATGCGAGCGGCATGCAACCGGAGCAGCAGGCAAGGGTGAACGGACAGGTGCAGGTGGCCAACAATTATTCATTGAAAAATTTTCCATTTGGGTTTATATCTGCTTCGTTTTTCAATGACCAAGTTCCAAGCTAAGAATTGAAGAGGGGGAAGCGTATGCGTAGCCAATCGTATGTGGTGACGTTTGTGGGGGTGGTGTTGCTCATCGGTGTTGTAGCCTGTGTCTCGTTGGGGGTCGCTATTGCCGGGGATGAAGAGATGTGTGTTCCCCTGGGGATCATCACCCTGGAACCGCCGGATTCGGTAGAGGCCAAACGGGCCGCCGTGGATTTCCAGCATGGCCGCCATCTGGTTCTTGCCTGCAACAACTGCCACCACACCTGGAAGGGTACAGCGCCCATCGTAGGCTGCATGACCACCGGCTGTCACGATCTCGATACCCTGCCCAGACGAGAAGGGTCCAAGACCATCGACAAGGATCAGGCGTTCCGATACTACAAAAATGCATACCACAGCCAATGCATCGGCTGCCACAAGACCATGAAGAAGGAAATCGAGCAGATGGCAAAGAGCATGGCGTCCATCGATGGTAAACTGCCTGTCACCGGTCCTGTCGGCTGCGTCGGATGCCATCCGAAGGAATGAGGCGACGATACCGTTCTGAGCCCGCCTGTTAATCATAATCCCCCCGTCCGATGACGGGGGGATTTTTATTTAACCCCTCAGCATATAATAGATCAGCGGCAGGAAAATGGCAGGGAGCATGTTGCCGACCTTTATGTGGGTTAGCCGGAGCATGTTGATACCGATGGCGGCAATCAGCAGCCCGCCTATCCCGGACATCTGGGCGATCACGCCGGCAGTCAGGTATGGCTTGAGCAGTGATGCCCCCAGGGTGATTGTACCCTGATAGAACAGTACCGGTGCGGCGGAGAAGATAACTCCGCTGCCGAAGGTGGAAGCGAAGACGACCGAGGTGATGCCGTCCAGCAGCGACTTGGCAAACAGGGTCTCATGGTTGCCCGCCAGCCCGCTTTCCAGTGATCCCACGATGGCCATGGACCCCACACAGAAAACCAGGCTCGCCGTTACAAAGCCCCTTGAAAAATTACCATCCGCCGATCGACCGATATGCTTTTCGGCGTAGGCCCCAAGCGCTTCGATGTGGTCTTCGATCTGCATGGCTTCCCCCAACAGGCATCCGACGACCATACAGACGATGACACCGAGGAGATCCGATGCATTCAGTGCCGAACGGACGCCGATGAGAATGACGGACAGGCTGATGGCCTGCATGATGGTTGTTTTATAGTTATCTTTGATGCCTTTTTTAAGGAGCAGGCCAACTACGCCGCCTACCGTTATTGCCGCTGCATTCACTATGGTGCCGATCATGGTGGTCTCGCTTGCTTTCAGGGGGTTGAGAGGCCCATCCGCTCGAACGCCCACAAGCCGGCAACGGGTGCCGGCTTGGGTGACAACGAATGGAATTGATGGACACTAACTTGGATTTCGGATTCCCCGTTCGAACAGTTCGAAGGCTGTGGCCAGGGTGGATTTCAGGTAATCCTTGTCCGCGCTGATAATTTTTTTGCTGGCTTCCCACAGCACAACGCCTGAGAACATGGACCAGAAGATGTCGGCCAGGGCCACGGGATGACGATCGACATAGATGCCTTTTTTCATCCCTTCTTCAAAAATCCTGGCGATGGCCCCGATGGATTTCTGGGACAGATCCTTTATCTCCTCCAGCAGCGATTCGGACAGATTTTTCAGGGTCTCGCTGGATTGAAGATGAAACATATTGATGATAATCAGCGGGTCGAAGTCATAGACGTCGTACATGGCTTCCATGAGCGCGCTTAGCTTTTGGTCGGGTGACAGGGATGTCTCTTTGTTGACATGGGTGACGCGAATGTGGAGGTATTGGAGGATTCGCAGTGACAGCGAGGCGTAAAGCTCTTCCTTGTTCTTAAAATAGAGATAGAGGGTGCCCGGGCTCAGTTCCGCCTCTTTGGCAATATCCTCCATGGTCGCCTTGTTGAACCCCTTTTCCGAAAACACCCGCTTTGCGGCAACGATAATTTGTTGCCGACGCCGTTCCTTTTCTCTCTCTTTTCGTTCCTGAATACCCATGGTGCACTTGCTTCCTGAATGCGATTTATTTGGAAAACGCCTCCATAGTGAACAATCTTGGGAGGGTCAAGAGAAAACTCCCGAATGGTAACGGGCTATCCCATGAATACGGACAGGGTGTTGTTGCGCGCGTTGACGTGCTGGATGGTGACCTGGACCAGATCCTCGGGTTTCAGGTCGATGCCGCTCGACTGGGGCAGGGGACATTCGATCATGTAAGCCTTGAGCAGGATGGAATAGGCATTTCGCCGCCGCTGCAGGACGATGGCCTCCTCTTTGCTCCCAATCCGTCCTTCCAGGTGTTTGAGCAGCCAGTAGCGGTTCCTGCGAAACTGAATTCGCCCCACATCGGCCATGGGCTGGGCCAGCTGCCCGATAATTTCCTCGATCTCCTTTTCGGTGTAAGCCGTCTCAAGGCCCAGAACGGCACGCAACTGGCGCTGGGTGACCAGATCGAAATACTTCCTGATGGGTGAGGTTGCGGTTACATAGGCATCGAGGCCCAGTCCGCAGTGATGATCCGGCCCCGAGCCCAGCGCAAACCGGTTGAGCAGTTTTCGCTGCATCCAGTTCTGGAACAGGGACCCGGTACCGTTTTTGAGAATGCGGTCCTTTGGCTTTGGCTGCGATCTGAAAATGGCCGGCGCATTGTTCTCCACAAGAAAACGGGCCGACAGCCAGTTGGACAGGATCATCATTTCGGCGATCAGCATTCGGCCTGGGCTCTCCCGGTTTACCCGATTGACCACGGGAAGGCCGGATTCATCCAGCCAGATGTTGATTTCCGGAAGGGTGATCTGGATAGCGCCCTGGCTCAGGCGTTTTTCCCTGAATCGGGTGGCGATGTTGTAAAGCGTCCCGATCGCCTCGCCCTCTTCTGCACTGACGTTGGCTTCGAAATAGCTGAGCTGGTGGTCGACGCGAATGATAGAGGGGAATATGTCGTAGCTGATGATGTCGCCAGTCAGGCTGATCTTCACCATGGTGCTGATCGCTGGCCGGAGATGATCTTTTTTGAGGCTCAAACGGTTTTCCGCCAGCAGGGGCGGCGCCATGGAGATCCGGATGTCCGGCATATAAATGGAACTTCCGCGCGAACGCGCCTCCCGGTCCAGCAGATCTCCTTTTTGGATATGCTGGGCCACATCGGAGATGTGGATTCCCACGAGAAAATGATCGTCCCGGGTTTCAATGCTCAGGGCATCATCAAAATCCAGGGTGGATTGACCATCGATGGTGATCGTGGTCAGGTGGGTGAGATCCACCCGGCCGCTGTCTTTAAAAGCGCCCGCCGTTGCAGGTGGCACAGACTGGGCCCGTTCGAGGACCGGCTGCGAAAAATCAGTGGGGATTTTATAGCGCAGCAGATCGACATTTTCATCCGGCGTCCACACCCCTACGGCCACCAGATGATTGAAGATGGCTTCAGACGAAGTCAGATCGGCCTTTTCCATGATCGTCTTGGCCTCCTCGTAATGGGGGCTTTCTTTATCGAACAGGTAGAATGATTTGAATTTTTCCACCAGATCCCGGTGGCATGCCGGCGGCTGGGCGGTCGATCCCGAACGGACAGACTGGATCCATGCCGCACCGGCGTCGATGAGTCGATCCCGGCGGGCCGCTTTTTGTTCTGTTTCGATGATGGCCGCCACCTGTTCTTCAGTATGGGGTAGGAATCGGTCAGGCTTGAACTTGAAATAGCGCCGGCTTTTAAACAAGGCGCGGATTACGCCCGATTGGTGATCGTCGTCCACAGCCGTTGGGAAACACAGGCCGGTCATGGTTTCCAGATCGATCCACGTCTGTTCCTGATTGAGGACTTCCCAGAGCGCTTCGATCTCGATTTCATCGGCAATGGCGCTTCGTTTGAGAGACAGCTCCCGCAGCGATTCTACCAGGCGGTTCCTGCCCGCGGACAGGTCCAGACGCATGCGCCCCCGGTGAGACAGCCGCTGGGCGGCCACTTTGACATCCCGGTTGTGTTCGGTCAACAGCCGGAGCCTCTGGTTACCGCCTTCCATCACCACCGTGCAGATGATTTTTTGATCGTCAATATATTCTACAATTTCACCTGATTCCATGGCTAATTGTATTAGCAACCCCCTTGGTGAAAGTCAATGTGCAGGCACGATGCGACGATCGTCAATCAGCCGCCTGACCCAAACGGTCTTGGTCCTGGGTCATAAAAAAAGGCAGGGCCAGCGGCCCTGCCTTTTTTGGGTGACGGATCGACGGGATCTTTTATTTTACAGCGTCTTTGAGTGCTTTTGCCGGTACGAACTTGGGAACCATTCTGGCTTCAATCTTGATCTCGGCTCCGGTCTGGGGATTGCGGCCGGTGCGGGCTTCTCGCTTGGCGGTCTTGAAACTGCCAAAACCGGCGATCTGAATGGGTTCATTCTTTTTCAGCGCACCGGTGATAGCGGAAAAGACACCATCCACGACTTCCTGAGCCTGCTTTTTGGTTGAAACGATCTGGGCCACTTCGTTGATTAAATCACCTTTATTCATTGTTCACTCTCCTCCATATTAATGTGAAAACATAAGGACCGTTAAGGTGGCCAGCTATATCTGCAAATGCTCTGGTCGTCAAGTGCTTTAACGGTTTTCGGGTGCATTCCCGAAATCCGCCATCCGTCTATCGATCCTCTGGCAGCTGATGTGGTTCAGGTTATCGCGAGATCGGGATGTCGGTAAGGGGGGGCGGGTGGGTCCTTATGACACGATTTCCATGGACAATGGGTATTTTATGCCACAATGAATGTCGGCGATGAATCACACGAGTTAATGCGACATCTACTTAACTATTTTATATAATAAGTTAATGGTTCAATTTTCGATTCATGCTTCAAGATGGCACCATCATTGCTGATAAGTTTCGTGTGAAGCGGCTCCCTGAATCTGATCGGTGTGCCAGCGGAAATTGAGCTGTCGATGGTTGTGGATCTGAAATAGAATTGCCTGCGTTGAGCTTCCCGCCGCTTCACCACTCCCGGTGTGACGCACCTGGCGTCCACAACTGGAATCCTTTTCTGGCAAACGAATGGTGCCGCCCCCGGCGGTGGAAAGGAAGACAACCGATGGCCATGAATTTCAAGATTTTCCAGCATAAAAGCAGAAACAGTGTCCACCTCACCCTCGACGGGGATTTCGACGGCACATCCGCCCATGAGCTGGTCAATACCTTGAAATCCTATGGACCGGATGTGGAGCAGGTCTTTATCAATACCAACGGATTGAAATCGGTTCATCCCTTTGGTCAGGTCGTCCTTCATCGCAATCTTTCCGGTCTGTGCGGTCGTTGCAGGAACCTGGTGTTCATTGGCGACCATGGCCGGCGGTTGTCCAGGCCGTGGATTGAACCCTCCCCGCGGCAGGCCGCGGGGAGGGTTCACCGGAAGGATAAAAAAATCGATTTCCAGTTCGCTCGCTAATCCCGCCGCAAGCGGCGGGGCTGGCGCTCGCTATCGCGGTTCATTAGATTTCAGGCAGTGCCGGCCGGACTTTAAAAATCCGTTCTTTGCGAATCTGCACAGTGCCTGGCTTGGCGCCACGGGGTTTGGTGACATGGCGGGCCAGGGTTCCGGAAACCGAGACGACCCCGCCACCCCGGGCTTTGCTGTGGAAGGCCGCAATGGCGGCGGCCTGGTTCAAGGTATTCCGGTCCGGCGTCCGATCTCCGGCGGCCATCAGGACCACGTGACTGCCGGGCATGCCGCGCACATGGAACCACCAGTCGTGGGGGCCGGCGACTTTCAGGCTGAGGCGATCGTTGTCCGCATCTGTTTTTCCTGCCATCACCCGGTGTCCTCCGGGGAGCGTATACTCCCACACGCGTGGCGGCTCAGGCCGATGTCTGCCGTTTTCCGGTCTATCTGTCAACACTTCCTCCTCTGTCCAATCCATTTGGTCCACAAGGTATGCCAACTGCGTGAGAAATTCAAAGGATTTCCCTTGAGGTTTGACATGGCGAATGGGGGCGGATAGATTGAAACCGGGTCAAGCGCCAGCCCAATCAATATATTTATTACCGTCTTCGACCGGTGTCTTTCCAAATGAATGGTTTGAAATGCATGCATAGACTATATGTTATCGTTTTATTAGGTATCGTGATGTTTACGGGCGCAGGCCCGGCGGGTGCCGATATGGTGATCCTCAGGTCGGGGGAGATGTTTCAGACCCCGAGAGCCTGGAAGGAGAACGGCGCCGTCAACTACTACAAAGATGGCCGGGTGGTGAGGGTCGATGAAAAAGAGGTGGATCGGCTGATTCAATCACCGCCGCCGGTTGGAGACCAACCGTCTTCCGAGCAACCACCCGTCGCCGATCTCACACCCCCATCCGACATCCCCGCCGCCGACCCGTCGCGACTACCGCCATCGCCGACCGCTGAGGACTCCGGGTACCTTGACCTGAAATGGGGCCAACCGCTCTCACAGTTTGAAGGCATGGCACTCGTGGGAACCGATCCGGCATATGGGGGCGTGCAGCAGTACTCCCAAGCACAGCGGAAAACGCGTTTCGGCCGTGCGCGTGTGGACAACATCTTCTACGGGTTCTGGCAGGGGCAGCTTTACACCATTCTCATAGAGACCGGCAATTTTCTGGATTTCCTGGATCTGAAGGCGGAGGCTTTCCGGCGGTATGGTGAAGGCCAGCGGGAAGGTGACCATGAAGAAAAGTATCGCTGGTCGGGTGAGGGTTCCGACCGGATGCTCTCCTACGATTACGACTCGGATACGGGTTATTTGTGGATGCGCTCCCAGGCCCTGCACGAAAAGGTCCGGGCGCGCTATCCGGAGTAACAGCTCCATCATCGCGCCAGTCGTCTCATGTCTGTAAGAAGCGATCACTCGACGCGTGCGTCAGTGAATAGTGCCAATCACAGCCAGACGGATTGGATCAGGGCGCTTGTTGAGGCTTGAGCCGGCCGATGACGTTTACCGGACCGGGAATCAGCCCTTGCCGGATCATGATCTGCTCGGTCTGCTGCCATGCCGTTGTATCGATATGGCCGATGGGGATGTCGGGGTCGGGTTGGATCATCTGACGGGTGGCCGCCAACTGACGGCGCATGACCGCTTCCGATGTGTCCCGATCGTATTGGGCCACTGCCCGGATAACCGCGCTTTCGTTGGCCGGCGCCATGGCCGCCTGCCATCCGGCCAGCAGTGCCCGGGTGAATCGACCTACCGTCTGCGGATGGTGATCCATCATTTTTTGTGAGGTAACGACGCTGTTGGCGACGAACCGAACCCCGTGTTCGGACGGATCGAAAAAAGCCACCCGCTCGCCCCCTGCCGCGAGTTTGTCCGACAAAAAGATCCCCTGGGTATTGCGGTAAACCGGCCAGATCGTCACCTGATTTTGAAAAAAAGGCGTGTAGTCGTATCGGACGCTGGCCAGGCGAACCTGATGTTCGTCCATGCCGACGGTAGCCAGCAGGGCCCGCATGATGGTTTCGTCGTTGCCGCCGAAGGTGATGCCCACCGTGCGGCCCGTCAGATCCTGGATCCTTGACAGGGTAAAGTCGTCTGCCCGGTAGATCCATTGGAGGGGGTTGACCTGAAACAGCTGGGCCACTACGACCACCGATGCCCCTTTGGCCAGTGCCCGGATCACCTGGTCCGCCGAGGCCACGCCGAACTGGGCATATCCGAGTTCCAGCTCCCGGACGGCATCCCGCTCCGGGCCCCCGGCCTTGACCGCGACTTCCAGCCCTTGCCCGGAAAATAAGCCCTGATCCAACGCAAATACGTCTCCGGCGGTGCTGGCATTGATCAGCCACTTCAGGCGGTAGGCAACCTTTTCTTGTGCCAGAACCGGGCCGGTCGCCATCAGGGCATTGCCGACGAGGGCCAGCAGAATCAAAGCGGTAATCCGGGGAAATGCCAGACGTGTTTTCATGCTGCGACCTCCTGTCAGTTTGAAAAACCTATCCGGCAGCCCAGGCTTTTTTCAAACCGGCACCCAGCAGTTCCAATATGCCCTGGTACAGGGAGAGGGTGATGCCGATGATAAACAGGGCCACCAAAATTTTGGACAGATCGCTCTGGTACAGGGCGATGCGAATGCTGTAACCGATGCCGGCGTTGGCTGCGATGAATTCGGCCACGATGGTACCCGCCATGGCCAGGGTGGCACTGCCGGAAATGACAGTGGTCAGCTTGTGCAGGTTCTCGAAGGCCCGGATTTTCACTTCGAGCTGCCATCGCAGCCGTCCCGTCACCCGATAGAAATGTTCGATGTCGACCACCGGCTCGCTCATGATGCCGATGACCGACAAAAGCAGCGGGAAATAGCAGATCATGGCGGCGATGAACAAGCGGGTCAGGAATCCATCCCCCAGCAGGATGAACAGGATCGGTGCGATGGCCACAATGGGGTAAGCCTGCACGTTGTAGGCGGCCACCTTGATGAAAGAACCGAACCAGGTGGCCCGGCGTCCGGCCACGCCGACGCCCAGGGCCATCAGGATGGACAACACCTGGCCGATGACGGCCACGGCAAAGGTATCCAGCACATCACCCATATAGCGGGAAAATTCCGACTGTCCCGTGTGCCAAACCCCTGTGGGCCCCGGGATGACGTAATCGGAAAGATTCAAGGCGAGCTTGATTCCGAACAGCAGGCCGATGCCCAACAGGTAGACGATGAAAAACTGGAAAACGCGTCTATGCAGCATGCATGATCTCCAGCATGGACCTCTCCAGTGCGGTTTTATCCAGGGGCCGGTCTTCACGGTGGTCCTGCCCGTTGATGCGACACGTCTGGGGCGATTGATGCGCCCCGCGAAAGACGACGATCTGGTCACAGAACCGGGCCACTTCCACGACGTTGTGGGAAATGTAGAGAAAGCCGGCCTCCGGGAAGATCGATTTAATCTTGTAGAGGATGGTCTGCCGGGTGGGTTCATCGACATTGGCCAGGCTTTCGTCCATGATGAGGATGCTGAAATCCTGGAGAAGGTACCGCAGCAGGTTGACCCGGTTGCACTGCCCCATGGAGAGTTGGGAATAGCGCATGCCCATGAGTTTGGCCAGGCCAAAATGGTTTATGAATTCGTCTCTCAGCAACTGACGGCCCGGGGGGGTGGTCTTCTCCAGGTGCCTGCCCACCGATGACCACCCGGGCAGCCGCTCCCGGTTGTATGTGTAAAGACAACGCATTTTGCCGATGGCCTCCACCTGCCCTGTGAAGTTGTCGATGTCGCCGGAAATAATTTTGGCAAGGGTGGTTTTTCCAACGCCGGAGGGCCCGAAAAGGGCGTGAAAACCCGGTTTGTCGATGGTCACATCGAGGCCATCGAACAGCGGCGCCTCTGCGCCCGGATATCGAAAAGTGATGTCATGGCAGGCAATCATTTTCTCACACCAAAAGAGCCCGCCTCCACGCGGACCCGATGCGCGGGATCTCTGCTTCGCGCCGACCCCGATGAACGGATTTTTGTTTCGCGCAAACAAGCGGCGGGCAATGCTTTCACTATCACGGTCCGCGGCCTTTTTGTTTGACACAAAACTATCTGTTCAATATCATTTAGCATTAGAATTTTCCAGTCATATCCTTAACATCGACGGGTAGATGAACGAACCCTCAATCGTCAAACGACATTGGCCGACCGTTGTTCTGGTTTTGACCACGGCGGCCGCCCTGACGGTGTGCCTGCTATTCGTGGGCTACCTGTACCTGCCGGACCTGGTCACCGACCGGCTTCCCGTGGCGCAGATCCGGCGCCTGGGATTTGCGGATTTCACGGGGCGGATCTCCAGAATCGGCCTGTTCCAGACGGCGGCGGGGCCATTTGTTTTCGGCCATGCCGACCAACCGGCCCTTTCCATTGATTCCATCGTCATAGACTACACGCCGGGAGAATTACGTCGAAAGAAAATACGCCGCATCCGTATCAGTGATGTGACGGTAAACGGCGCCCTTGGTCCGGACGGGCTTACCTTTCCGGGGCTGGATCGCGCCTCACTGGCGAGAAAGCCGCCGGCCGACAAGTCAGGCTCAGACGCCGTGTCACCGATCGCGGACATGGCAGTGGAGCAGATCGAAATCCGCAGTGGTATGGTCAACCTCACCTGGCACAACACGACCCATAAAATCCCTTTTGATGCAGATTTGAGACCCGATGGAACGGAACCCACGAAGCTGGATGCCCATGTGCGCCTGTACCTCCGCGACCAGCCGCTGACGCTGGTTGTACAAGTGGACGTGGACGACCAACAGGCAAAGATCAGTTTCGACGGCCCCGCCATTGCCATGGATCGTTTCGCCGACCTGATTCATTTGATAGGTGGACTGGATGCGACCGGGCAAGTGACGGTTCAGACCAAGGCAGCGTTGACGTGGGCCCCTTTGAGCATCTCCAATGCGACTATCGACCTGTCCTGGCGCAGCGGTCGGCTGGCCTACGCGTCGGCGATCATTGAACCGGGGCGAGATGGGACACCGGCTACCCTGTCGGCCGTTTCCGAGGATTTGCGGATCTGGCAGATCAAGGCCCAGGGGGTGCAGCTTCAGACGCCGGCACCCGTGTCCCTGAACATGCTGACGGCAACCGTGAATCTCGGTGGAGACATACGGGACGCGGCGGGTAAGGCCGAATTGACGCTCCTGCCCTGGTCCATCGAAAGCCCAACGCCGGTTTCCCTGAAAGCCAGTGCATCCATGCCGGTGACATTCGATGTCTCCCAAAAGGCCTCGGGTGAATGGACCGCCGGATTCAGTACGGCCGGCAATAACCCGATCACCGGGTTGGATCCGCTGGATATCACCATTGCCGGAGCGAGCATCCATGGCGGTGCGCCCCGCTTCAGCCTGACGGCCAAGGGCGACGGGCAGGGCGGGAGCGCCGACTGGCAGTTGGGCCTGAAGAAGATCCGGGCAATTGCTGCCGGGGCTATCGTCAATCTGCCATCGGCTGAGGCGGGGGGAGAGCTGCAGTTCAAGGATGAACCCCATGACCCGGCCTGGATCGGTCATGCCCGGGTCCGGCTTGCCACGCCGACGCTCGATGGCAAGGGAATGGCCGGTCGGCTCGACACCTTGACCCTGTCCGCCCGGTTTCAAAAGCAAGGGAGCCATGCGCCGGTTGTCGATGCCCGGCTGCAATGCGCCAACGGCTGGTTTCATCACAAAGACAGCGGGCTGCGCCTGTCAGGGGGAGGTCTGGACCTTCCTTTTCGCTCGGACCCCAAGGCGACGGTCAGCCAAGGCACTTTTTCCGTTGCACGGGTCGATCTTCGAAAGCGCAAGATAGGGAATATCAAGGGGCGGATCACCCAGATCAAAGATTCCTATGCCTTTACCGCCACCCATGACAGCGGCCTGTTTCCGGGAATGACCGCAGTCCTTGCCGGCAACGTGCAGATCAACGCGCCCCGCTTGGGGGATTCAGATTTGACATTTCAGATTCCGCCCTACGAGCTGCCGGCTGAAAGCGACCTGGGGCGTTTCGCCCCGTCGGTAAAAGGGATGACGCTGTCCGGAACCATTTCTGCGCAAGGCAAAGGGTCCATCTCTTCTGCAGGCATCCGCGGCGATGTCGATCTTGCCATGAAGGGCGGCGAACTGCGGATGACGGACAAGAAAATTACGGTGGCGGGGATCGATGCCAACCTGCGTTTCCCGGAACTGCCGCGCATTCGCAGTGGCCCGGCCCAGCCGATCCGGTTTTCCCGGGCCGCCATGGGCGGCATCGTGGTGGATGGAGGCAGGTTGGATGTCCAGGTGGAATCGGAGAACACCCTGTTCGTCGAGAAAGGCCGTCTGAACTGGTGCGGCGGCAAGGTGGACGCCCAGGCGCTGCGGATCACGGCCGGCAAGCAGGACTACCAGGTGAGTCTTTACTGTCAGCGTTTGAGCCTGCCCAGGATCCTCGAACAGCTGGGGGCGGTGAACGCCAGGGGAAGCGGCACGGTAAACGGCAGAATTCCCATTGCCTACAGCAATGGCCGCATTCGCTTCGATGACGGGTTCCTCTTTTCCACCCCCGGGGAAACCGGACAGATTCAGCTTTCCGGTACCGAGATGCTCACCCGGGGAATTCCGGCCGGGACGCCTCAGTTTGCTCAGGTGGAGCTGGCCCAGGAGGCGTTGAAGGACTACGCTTATACCTGGGCCAAGCTTGGGTTGGTCTCCGAAGGTGAAGATTTTCTCATGCGCCTCCAGTTCGACGGCAAGCCGACCAACCCCTTGCCGTTTGTATACAAAAAAGAGATCGGCAGCTTCGTTCGCGTCGAGGCCGGTGCGCAGGGCTCGGTCTTCCAGGGCATCGGCCTCGATGTGAACCTGAGACTTCCACTCGACCAGCTTTTGAAGTATAAGGATATGGTCAACATGCTCCAATAGCCAAGGAGGTCGGCTCCGTGAGTTGGACAAAACCATCGAGGAGAATGGTTATGCTTAGAAGGATTTTTCTATTGCCGGCGGCAGTCGTCTGGGTCCTATGGGGCTTATCGTCTTGCGCCACCCGTCACGAGGTAGAGGTGAAGCCGGTTGAAATCAAACCCATTCACATCACCATTGACGTCAACGTCAAAGTGGACCGGGCCCTGGACGATTTCTTCGGGGATATTGACGAAACCGCCAAAGCAATCAAGACGACTGAATGATGTCGGCGCTAATCGGTGTTTTGCTGGCCAAGAAAGGACGATTCAAATGAACCAGAAACGATATCTGTGGTTTGTGGCGACGGTTGTTGCCGGTGTGTTTCTCTTTTCGGCATCCGCCTTTTGCGCTGACATTAAAGCACGGATGAAAGACCGGCTGCCGAAAATTGTCGAACTCAAGGCTGCCGGGATTGTCGGGGAGAACAACCAAGGGTTTCTCGCCTTCATCGGCGGCAACCAGTCGGAACAGGCGCTGGTAGACGCGGAAAACCAGGATCGGCAGCTGGTTTACGGCGCCATCGCCAAGCAGCAGGGAACGACCGCCGACGTGGTCGGTCGGCGCCGTGCAATGCAGATCGCTGAAAATGCCAAACCCGGGGAATGGCTCCAGGATGCCGGCGGCAAGTGGGTCCAGAAATAATCCGCCAGGTCCGCTTCGACCTTCAATTGAGCGCCACCGGTGACCGGTTGGAGGCCGCATGGATCGGCCCCTCGCCTGAAGAAGCGCTCACCCTGGTATTTCTTCACGAAGGGCTGGGATGTGTGGCCTTGTGGCGCGATTTCCCGGCCCGGCTGGCCGACATCACCGGATGTGGGGCATTGGTTTACAGCCGCCTGGGATACGGTGGTTCCGCCCCCTGCCCGTTGCCGCGAAGGCTCGATTTCATGCACCACGAGGGATTGGTGGTACTACCCGAGGTCATCCGGCAAAGCGGGGTTCGCGATTACCTGCTTGTCGGCCACTCCGACGGCGGTTCCATCGCTCTGGTCCACGCCGGCGGCGGTCCCTGTCCGGGCCTGAAGGGGATTGTCACCCTGGCTGCCCACGTTTTTTGCGAAGCGCTCACCCGGCGATCGATTGAAGCCGCGCGGCAACGCTACCTCACCGGGGATCTTGAAGCGCGGTTGTTCCCTTATCATGGAGAAAACACCCACTGCGCCTTCTGGGGCTGGAACGATGTATGGCTCCATCCAGATTTCATGCAGTGGCGGATCGACGCCTTCCTGCCGTCCATTCATGTACCGGTGCTGGCCATCCAGGGGGAAACGGATCCATACGGGTCGGTGGACCAGCTTGATGTCATCCAGGCAAAGACCGGTGACGGGCTGGCCGTCGAGGTGATTGCCGACTGCGGTCACGCGCCGCACCTGGAAAAATCCGATACCGTGCTGGCTGCCATCTCAGCGTTTATGAAGCATCGGATAAACATGATCGATTGAGCGCGCATCGGATTCCGCTCCACCCTGATTCGACCGGTTGGCAAGGCATGGGGTTCGTATATAAAAATAAAAGCAGGTTTTACGGGGTAGCGGGAAGACGCTCCAACACCTTGCCCTCATCATCCAGGACAAAAACGAGAAAACCGTTTTCAGCGGCATGGCGGGCAAGGTCTTCGTAGATCATTGCCTGTACTTCGTACGTCTTCTTTTTCTCCAGGTGCAGATGAAACATGGCCTGCTGAGCGGACTCCTTATCCAAAAAGGCTGGGATGAAAGAGATATCGTGTTCGCTGTCGGTCTGCCCGACAATCTGTTCGCTGGGCCCGGCTTTCAAAATGGCCACATAGAGCCAGGTGGTTGCTTCGATGGTCATTTCCATTGCTCCTTAGAATCCCATGTCTTCGTTGATCAGAACGACCTTTACCCGGTGTTTGGGAAAACTCTTTTCAGTAATTGTCCAGGTGTTGCAGATGCGATCGGGGCTGCTGCAATTTTCACAGCGGCCGGTTTTCCCGCAGGGACTTTTTTTGTCCAGCCGCACGACGTTAACCGGTGCCGCGTAAGCTTTGATGCGGACAAAAGCAGCCTCACGATCCGGCACGATCTTGTTCCGGCCGATGAAAATGAGCACGTGGCGAGGGCCGAAGGTCAGGGCAGCAACCCGATTGCCGATCATGTCCAGGTTGACCAGCTGGCCGCTTTCAGTGACGGCATTGGTGCCGGTGATGAACAGATCCACCAGCAGTGATTCCCGCCGCCGCTGCATGCTCTGCTCCGGTGAGAGACTTTTGTCGTAGGTGTCCAGTACCGTGTAGCGGGGATCATTTCTCAACGCTTCGTAAAGCCGCGTGCCGACAAATGTCATGGATCCGCCCCATGAAATGGATTTCGGGGCAATGGCCGGGATAATCGTGTCGTAGGCCATTTTTTTGGCCAGATCCTTGTTGTCGGCGATATAGACATCGAAGTTATTGGCCTCCAATGCCTTTTTCATTTTTAAAAGCCGAAGCTCCCAGTAGTGGTGGATGGGGTTGTCCATGAAGTGCTCCTCTAATGCGCTCGACTGGGGTTGCTCTGTCCGCTAACGATGCCGGTTCTATATTTCTTGTATAACGATGTCAAGATGCACCGGACCATTAACCGCCATCATCCGGTGAATTGCCGCTGCATCCGATCCAGGTAGTCGTCCAGCTCCCCCATGGTTGAAAAGACCTGTTGGGATGGCAGGGCTTTGATGATGTCGAACACTTTTTGAATCTGGGGCTGCAGGTTCAGTAGGATCACCCTGCCGTTGTAAACCTTCATGCTCTTCTGGGCTTTGGCGATTACCCGCACGCCCATGCTGGAGATGTAGTCGAGCATTTCCATGTCAAAAACCAGGGTGTGGGGCTTTTCCTGGAGCACCACATCCACCCGATCCTCCAATATGGGAAAGGTGTTGGTGTCCAGCCTCCCGGAAGGTGACAGCATATACACCCCGTCCATTTTCTGCTTCGATTTTACCGTTAGATTCATTTGTTTCTCCTTGTCGGGCTATCGATATCGCTTCTCCATTCGTAAGATATTCTTTCCCCGCTCACGACGGTATTCCATCTGATCCATGAGATTTTTGGCCAGGGTAATTCCCATCCCCCCCTTGTCCCGCTCTTCTAAGGGCTTGTCGCGACGGCCGATTTGAACATTCAAGGGGTTGAAGGGGATGCCTTCATCCTGCAACGTCAGGATCAGCGCATCCCCTTCGATGACCAAGTGGAGGGTGATGTAGTGATCCAGGCCGTCGCCGAACCCGTAAAAAACGATATTGGAGAATACCTCTTCCATGGCCAGGGTGACGTCATGAACCACCACCGGTGGGCATGAAACCGAATCGGCAATATGGGTGATCGCGTCTATGATCCGGCTCATTTCACGGATGTCATTCCTCAGCACAATGGTTTTTTGAGCGTCACTCATTCGATTCGGAGAGAAATAGGTCAACGCCAGCAGTGTCATGTCGTCATCCAGCGGGTGGCCTCCAGTAAATTCGCGGATTTGGGACAAGATGGCCATGACCCGTTCTTTAGGACCAACATCGGCAGTCAAGGCGACGGTGTTCATGAGGGACTCCTGCGTAAACAGGCGGTTTTTGTCATTTTGTGCCTCGGTAACGCCGTCGGTAAACAAAAGTAGACCATCTTTGTGCCGTAGTTGCGCGGTGGCCTGCCGGTATTGAAAGGCATCGTCCAGGCCGATGGCCGGGCATTGTGCATCGCCGAGAAGCACCGTGTTTCCTCGTTGGCCAATAAACAGCTGAGGATTGTGGCCGGCGCAGGAATAGGTAAGGTTGCCGGAATTCAGGTCCAGAACGCCCAGAAAAACCGTTACGAAAGTGAGGGAAGGATTGTTTTTGGCGATCTCCCGGTTGACATCGGCCAGAATGTATTCCGGCTCCACCAAAAGCCGTGCTGCCGCTTTAATCATGGTTTTGGTCATGGCCATGAAGAGGGCTGCGGGAACTCCCTTGCCGGACACATCACCGATGACGATGCACAAGGCGTTGCGATCGATGAAAAAAAAGTCGTAAAAATCACCCCCCACCTCGCGGGCCGGCTCCAGGCTGGCGTAGATGTCGAACTCTTTTCTGTTGGGAACGGCCGGGAAATTACCTGGCAACAGCTGCAGCTGGATCTCCCGGGCCACAGCCAGTTCACTTTCGATCTTCTCTTTTTCCGCGATGGTGGTTTTTAATGCTTCCGTGCGTAGTTTGACCTGTTTTCTGAGAAAGACATTCCCTACAATAATCAATCCCATGATGCCGGCGATGAAACCCAGCAGCCACAAGGGGCGCAGCCACAAGGGGAGGGTCACTTTTCGAACCCCTTGGGTCCACAGGTCCAGCGATTGGTAGAAAATCGAATTGGGGTTTTCTTTCAGCTGCTTCAGATGGTGGTCCAGGGCGTTGATAATGGATGCGTTACGGCCCTTGGCCACGGCGAACCTCAGTTCTGTCGGCCTGAAACTGATCGGGCTTTGGCGTACCTTGAACCGCTTTTCATAGTAAGCGCCGTAAAGCCGGGGAACGATGCCGGCCGACACGCTTTTCTCGTGGACCATGGACAACACCTTCCCATAGCTGTCCACCATGATAAATCGGGGGCGAATTTCGAATTTGTCCAGGATGGTTTCAAAGAATTGAAAATAGATGTCCGCCTCAACGGCTGCCACATCCTTTTCGTGGAAATCAAGGATATCCGAGAAGGCGGCATCCGAACTGATGTAGAGCTGGCCCCAGTTGGCAACGATGGTTTCCTCGCCGAAGGTAAAGATACCTTCCAACTGTGCGGACATGGCCATCCCCGGCAACAGATCGATGGCGCC
The DNA here is from genome assembly GCA_963705435.1 of uncultured delta proteobacterium. GTDB lineage: Bacteria > Desulfobacterota > Desulfobacteria > Desulfobacterales > Desulfosarcinaceae > Desulfosarcina. The sequence goes on from CAVPJR010000012.1 coordinate 20,595, forward strand.
GGTTTCCAGGCGCTGGGTGCACTGGGCATAGGAACCCGGACGGTATTGGATATCCCAACCCTCTTTCCGTGCGATGTGGGTGAGAATGTCGACAGCAATACCCTTGACCCGACTGTCCGTGTCGGTGAAAATCAGCGGCGTATTGTCATGAAGGCCCACGATGACCCGCTGGTCAGCGGCAGATGCAGCAATCGCCGAAAACAGGCAAAGGATGAAGAGTAGAAATAAAGATCGGGTTCGAATTTCCACTGGAATAGTATTCTGTTTTCACTTCTAAAAAACAGGTTTGGGTCCAAACCGATGAAGCCCGTGATTGAACCCTCCCCCCAGCCAGCCGCGGGGAGGGTTCACCGTAAGGATGAAACGCTATCTCCAGTTCACTCTCGCCGACCCCGCCGCAAGCGGCGGGGTCGGCGAGCGCTATCGCGGTTCACAGGCGGGCGATTTTTCACCTCTACATCTAAATGGGGATGCAGGTCAACCGAGGCATACTTTTAAGATGCCTATTCCAACGCCTATCGGCCGGTGATCAGGCAGGGTGCCATCAGGGTCTCAAGTCGGACTCGCTGCTGCTCGAACGCTTCCGGGTCGTTCGTGGGTGCAAACCGAACCGGATCGCCGAAGCGCAGGGTGACCCGGGAAAATGGCAGGGGCAGCATAAACCGGTCCCAACTGTTGAAATACAACGCCCGATGGGCTGAAACGGAAAAGGGGACGATGGTGGCTTGGGCGGCATGGGCCAGTCGGATTGCGCCGGCTTTGACCACACCTATGGGGCCGGTCGGCCCGTCGAGGATATGACCAGCCAGCTTGGAGCATTCCAGGTGGCGGATCATGGAACGAAGGGCTGATTTGCCGCCCCTGGATGAAGACCCTCTGACGGTTTTCCATCCTGTTTGACGGGCCACAGCGGCAATGATTGCCCCGTCCCGGCTTCGGCTGATCATCAGGGCCGGCTGGTATTGCGCATAGCGCTTGAAAGGACGGATGGCCGAAAAGAACTGCTGGTGCCAGGCGCACAGCAACACCGGCGTTCCCTTGTCGATCTGCCGCCGCCATCGGTCTTCGTTTTCAATCCCTAATCGAAAGGTCCCACTGTAAATGCGGATGAAGTGGTACAAGAAACGATGAAAAGTCGGATTGGCCAGAATCGATTTTACGTAAGGGCGCATGAATGGTTTTCAATGCCCGGTCAGAAGTTGACTGCCGTGCTCGGAGCCTGGTCGAACGGTTTCATCTCTTTTCCGCATTTGGGGCAAAAGATGGTGGCCATGTTGTTTTTGTCCATGATCGCTTCACCCGGCAGGTCGATGAAGAACATTCTGTTATCGCGGCTGCTGCAGCCTTCGCTGTTGCAGTAAAACCGATGGTTGCTTGCACTTTTTTGCGGGTCCGAGGGCAATGGTTTCATGGGTTTGCTGCACCGGGGGCAAAAGATGGTGGCCAGGTTGTTACCGTCCATCACAGATTCCTGGGGCAGTTCGAGAACGAAGGGCCCTTTGTCTGCATGGGTGCAAATTTCGCTGTTGCAGTAGAATTTGGTTGACATGATCTACGCTCCTTGTGTTGTTTCTTGAAAACTGTCTAATTAGACTATTTTGTATTCAATAGGCAAGCAATGTTAGAAAAAAAACAGGCAAACGGTATTTTTTCATATGTCTTATAATGCGACCGATATCGGCATATGTCAAAGAACTGTGAAATGGGCGTGGTGAGTCCAGAACCAAGGTCATTGAAGTCTCGGTCAGGATAAAAACTGTAGTAATTCCTCTCGATCTCGCATCCTTCAATCTTCAGAAAGACGGTCGGGTGTGATATGTTAGAAAAAAACCGACACCGCAACGATGAAAAAAAAGGATGGCCGCAAAATGGCTTATTTCCGGACCCAGGACGGATGCAGCCTGTATTATGAAACCATTGGATTTGAGCTTGCCCGGCCGGTGGTGATTTTTTTGAACGGCACCCTGCAGACCACCATGTACTGGAAGGTGATCGCATCCTCACTAAAACCCGAGTTCCGCTCACTGCTCTATGATGCCAGGGGGCAGGGGGAAAGTGAATTGGGCGGATTGCCCCTTTCCCTGGAGCTGCATATGGAAGATCTGTTCGCGCTGATTCGTCACCTTGCACTGGGATCGGTCTGCCTGGTGGGGCTGAGCCACGGTGCGTTGTTGGCCTATGCCGTGGCCCGGCGGACGCCTAAAGCGGTCAGCCGGTTGGTTGTTTGTTCCATCGGTGTTCGGGCTCCGATTCGTGCCCGGCTGATTGTCCGGTCATGGCTGCCGATCATCGAAAGCGGCGGAATCGAAACCCTGGTGGGCGCTGCATTGCCGCATGTTTTTGGCGAGGGCTACCTCCTCCGGAACAGCAGGATTCTTGATCGGGTCGCCAAAACCATTGCCCGGCGTAACCGGACGTCGGCACTGGTGGCTCATTTGTCGGCCCTTGCCGGCTACCCAAGCCTGAGATCCATGCTTGTAAAACTGGATGTGCCTGCGCTGGTGATGTGCGGTTCAGACGATCCCCTGGTAAGTATCAGCGGCGCGGCGGAGGTAGCCGAGAAAAGCGGCGGCCGGCATCTGGTGGTCAAGGGTGCCGGTCACTCCATCCCAGTAGAAGCGCCGGAGCTGTTCCTCAAAACCATTGCACAATTTTTGTCGGGCCGCTGGACGGATATGCCGGAGGCCATCTGATGGTCCACAAAACACCTTGACAACCTGACAGTGTGGACTCTATTGGAATGAGGCAACTATCACCGGAGCTTCATTCAGCAGGCGGAGGGATGCTCATTTTTCCCAACTGCTGACTTCTGTATTAATAAAGGAGTCGCTATCATATGGTCAGTGTAGGCATTGTTGGTTGGCGCGGAATGGTCGGTTCGGTCCTTATGGATCGGATGAAGGCTGAAAACGATTTTTCAGGCTTTAATCCGGTTTTTTTTTCCACGTCCCAGGCCGGAAAAACCGGTCCGGATATCGGTTCCGGGCCCCAGGCGGTTCTGGATGCGAATGATTTGGGCAAGCTGGCTGATATGGCGGTGATTGTTTCTTGCCAGGGCGGCGGTTATACGGAACAGACGCACCCTGTGCTGCGGCAGAAAGGGTGGGACGGCTATTGGATCGATGCCGCATCCACGTTGCGAATGAGAGACAACAGCGTCATCGTCCTGGACCCGGTCAACCGCAAGGTGATCGACAATGCCCTTGAAGACGGCATCAAAGACTACATCGGTGGAAACTGCACGGTTTCTCTGATGCTCATGGCCCTTGCAGGACTGTTTCAAAAAAACTGGGTTGAGTGGATGACCTCCATGACCTACCAGAGTGCCTCGGGTGCCGGGGCAAACCACATGCGGGAGCTGGTAATGCAGATGGGGCTGCTGAGCGACAGCGCCAAAGTCATATTACAAGACCCGGCATCCTCCATCCTGGAGATTGACCGCCAGATTACCGGGACGCTGGCCGGGCCGAATTTCCCAATCCAGTATTTCGGTGCACCACTGGCGGGAAGTCTGATCCCCTGGATCGACCGCGCGATGGAAAATGGCCAGACCCGCGAAGAGTGGAAAGGAATGGTGGAGACGAACAAGATTCTCGGACGTTCGGACCATCCAATAGCCATCGACGGGCAATGTGTCCGTGTGGGGGCCATGCGCTGCCACAGTCAGGCCCTGACCATCAAGCTGACCCAAGACATACCTTTGGACGTCATTGAAAATACCATCGCTTCGGCCAACGATTGGGTGTCGGTGGTGCCCAATGACAAAGCTCCCACCCTGGCGCAACTCAGCCCGGCGGCAGTTTCCGGGACGCTTTCCATCCCTGTGGGGCGTATTCGAAAAATGAAGATGGGACGCGATTATCTGACCGCCTTTACCGTGGGCGACCAGTTGCTTTGGGGGGCTGCCGAACCCTTGCGCCGGGCACTCAACATCATCCTTGACCGCATGAACGACGTCGCCTGAGCCTGAAACGGGCGCTGGAGGCGATCTGCGTTCCGGGAGTCATTCCGCCGAACAGACTACGTATTATAAATACGTAGTATATACCAAATTATCGAGTGTTGTGTTTTGTCTTTATTGATGTACTATACCGATCATGGGTGTGCGCTTTTTGTTTTGGCTCCTCGTTCCACCGGGTTCGAGGAGCTTTTTTTTGAAGGGGCCACGGTTTAAGATTCGGTTCCCGCCTGTCGGACCGCATCATCCGTTATGCACATACGGTTGCATCGGCTTATCCAATAATGCTGTGATCGGCTTCCCGGGCTGCAATCAGAACGGGTAGGATACCCCCGCTTCAAAGGTGAATGATCGCCAACGGACCTCATTGAGACGGGTGTCACCGGTCGTACCGTCTGCATAGTAGGTGCGATCCAGCCCGGCCTCCGTGGTCATTTCCTTGACGTTCATTCCCGCATGGATACCCCAGCGGTTTTTTATTTCGAACAGGATCGCTGCCCCCGCCATATAACCGCTGCCGTCAGCTTCGTGGGAAAAGCTGACGGGGTGGGCGTAATCCGAGCGCAGATTCCAGTCGGCTTCGGCATCATAATCCGCCCAGTGGTATTCACCGGTAAACATGACCCCGACCATGCTAAATGGAGCCCCTGCGCCGGGAATCGAAAAAAAGAGATCCACACCGAGCCAGGGGCCCTTCCAGCGGGTCTGAAAACGGCTGTCCAGGCCGGCGATGGGGCCGGTGGGCGTGGTTAGAGGCGGTGCTGTTAGCGCCTGATAGCCATCCACGATATTCAGGTCCTGCTCGGAGACGGCATAGCCAATCATGGGGCAGACGACCATGGTGGATTCAAAAAAGGAAAAGCGGGGGCCGACACCGATTGATCCGTCCCAAACGTCGTTGCCGTCCGCACCGTTCACTGAACGCGAGAATTCCTGAGTCCGGTCGTCGCCATTATAGTCCGAATCCTGGTTGCTGCCGGAGACCACCGTTCCATAGTCCAAATGGCCCCTCATGTAGACCCGATCCTTGATCACGGTGCGATTGGCCAATTTCAGCTGATAGATACGAAGACCCGACCAGTTGAGTTCGGAACGGACGTTGGGATTGGTCCCCAGCAGGTTCCCGGCGATGTGCCAGTTCAACTTGTCTGTGCGGTAGCCGGCGGACAGGTCGAAGGTGACAGACGCCCAACTGAGATAGGCATAACTGTCTTTGGTTTTTTCGGCCATCGCCTGATCGGCCGGCTCAAGGGGTTGTGAAAAAACCTGGGAAGCAGAAATGGAAACAAACAAGCACATAACCAGCGCCGCAGAGAAGTGTCGCATGAGCAGTCTCTTTCTTGGGATCGCAGTCATTGTTTGAAAGAAATTTGAGCGGATGGATCGCCAGTGGCTGACGAGGGTCCCGGGTAACCTCGCCTTCATCTCATGAAATGGTCTTAAATTCAAGCCTTCGACGCGGTGACAGCCGCCTTGACTTGCCCGAATCGGTGATTTAATGTTGTGCCGTTTCAGCGTTCGGCCGAAACGCACCGGTGCGATGGACGACAGATCGATGTGTGTTGTCTTTTTTCAAATGACGCGGTGGTTCATTCTGGACGAGTCCGATTCAGGCAGGGCGGACGGCAACCATCAATCTCCACGGAAGGCTGGAAGGTGCCATGACCGATACCGAAAAAGCAGATCACACGGTTGCCCGCGCCGGTGAGCAGTTGTTTCAATTTGCCATCGATCGTGGCGACATGAACGCCATCCTGGACGCTCTGCCGCTCGAGGCGCCCGAAAAGCGGGTGGCTCTGGAATACGAAGTCCAGCTGCTGAGAATCATCTCGGTAGGGTGGGCGATCGCTTTCTTTTTGGCCGACAGTGGCCTGAAAACGCCTCTCGGCCAGCATTTCTGGGACAATATCAGAGCCTTCTCCACAACCCTCTCCACCTCCGCATCCCTGACCATGGGATCGGACATCGACTATTTCGATATCCTCAAGAATCGCCTCGATACATACGTCGGCGCGCTGGATGCTGCCGGGCAGATCCCTGAACCGGCCATGGCCATTGGCCCGGCTTTTGCCGGGGTTTGTGGCGACCCGGACGATGCCTGCGCGATACTGGCCGGCAGCAAGATGTTTTCCCTCACCATCAATGCCGTCCGGGAATACCTGGGCGGGACCGCTACCCAACAGGATTGACGTGACCATCGACTTTAAATCGAAATGGCTGCCGGCCATAATCAGCGGCCTGTTGCTCACGGCGGCATTTCCTAAAATTGGGCTTTCGGCGTTGGCCTGGGTCGCCCTGGTGCCCCTGCATATCGCGTTGCGTGAACGGTCGCCCAAAGAAGCCTTCAGGGTCGGGATGATCGTCGGCCTGGCCCACTACCTGACCCTGTTGTACTGGGTGGTGTTCACCATGCGTACTTACGGGTATCTGCCGTGGTGGCAGTGCATCTCCCTGCTGGTGCTGCTTGCTGCATACCTGTCCCTTTACACCGGGCTTTTTTCTTTGGCATTGGTCCGTCTTTGTAAAAAACCCTTCCACCTGATTGCGCTCGCACCGGTTCTCTGGGTGGCGCTGGAGTATATCCGCAGCTTTTTGCTGACCGGGTTCACCTGGGGAACTGTTGGATATTCCCAGTTTAATCGGTTGCATATCATTCAGATCTCCGATATATTCGGGGTGTATGGGATCTCTTTTCTGGTGGTGCTTTTCAACGCTGCCGTGTATGTGCTGTTGCTGTTTCTTGCGCAGAAAAAATGGCAGGACCATCCGGTGGAAAGGTGGCAGGCCATCCTGGCCGTCGTGCTGCCCCTCACCCTGATCAGCCTCGGACTGGTATACGGGAAAATGCGGATCCGGGCCATGGATGAGGCCATCGCCAGGGTTTCATCACCCCGGGTGGCGGTGATTCAGGGCAATATCGACCAGGCCCGGAAATGGGATCCGGCATTTCAGATCGGCACCACGAAGAAATATGTGGATTTAACGCTGTCCGCCGCTGCCGATAAACCGGAGCTGGTGGTGTGGCCGGAAACGGCGACCCCGTTTTACTTCGAAGCCAGCCCCAAGCTCACCCGGCTGGTCACCGACACCGTCCGCCAAGCAGGAATCCGTCTGCTAGTGGGCAGTCCCAGCGTCCAGGGAGCGCCGGGCAAACATGCCTACTACAACAGCGCCTATATGGTGGCGCCGGACGGTCGCGTCACCGGACGCTACGACAAGGTCCACCTGGTGCCCTTCGGCGAGTACGTGCCGCTCAAACGCATGCTCTCGTTCGTGGGCAAGATGGTTGCCCAGGTGGGCGACTTCTCGTCCGGAGAAAAAGGACGAACCCTTGTATGGGGAGAAAATGAGCCGCCCATTGGTGTGCAGATCTGTTTTGAGATCATTTTTCCGGGGCTTTCCCGATCCCTGGTGAGAAACGGTGCCGGCGTGCTGGTCAACCTGACCAACGATGCCTGGTTCGGGAAAAGCAGTGCGGCATATCAGCATTTTTCCATGGCGGTCTTCCGGGCTGTCGAGAATCGCCGCAGCCTGGTGCGTTGCGCCAATACAGGGATCAGCGGATTTGTGGACCCCGCTGGTCGGATCATGGCCCGCACCGCCCTGTTCGAAGATGCGGTGCTCGTCCGAGGGGTTCCCATACTATCCGAAAAAACCGTTTACACCCGGATCGGAGATGGATTGCCCATTGTCTGCCTGATCGTGTTGGGTGTGCTGATGAGTCGAGACCGACAGCAGGCGCATGGTACCCTGTTGGTGAATATAACCGATTGGATTAAGCGGCTAGTCAGCCGGATAGTGGAAAAGAGGAGATGAACGATGAGTACCGAAGCCAAGCAGACACTGAAGGAACATAAACAGAAGCTTGACCAGCTCAAGGAGTATCTTTGACCTGGCCACTCAGGAAAAACGATTCCAGGAAATCGAGGCGGAAATTTCCCGGGATGGGTTCTGGGACAACCCCGATGCCACGACCACCATTTTAAAGGAACGCACGCTGTTGAGCCAGCGGATCGATGCCTTTCACGGCTTGGAAAAAGATATAGAGGAGGCGGGGATTCTTCTGGAACTGGCCGTAGAAGAGGAGGATGCAGATACGATGGTGGAAGTTTCCGGCCAGGTCAGTGAACTGGGTCGGCGGTTGCACCAGTTCTCCCTGGATATGATGCTGGACGGAGACGATGATCAGAACAATGCCATCATTTCGATTAATGCCGGTGCCGGTGGAACCGAGGCTCAGGATTGGGCCGAGATGCTCTTCCGCATGTACCTGAGATGGGTGGAGGGCAAAGGTTTTAAATCCAGCATCGTCGATTTTCAGCCCGGTGACGAGGCGGGCATCAAAAGCGTCACCTTTACCGCCACCGGCCAATACGCTTTTGGATATCTCAAGTCGGAGACCGGCGTCCACCGGCTGGTGAGAATTTCTCCCTTCAACGCCAGCGGCAAGCGCCACACCTCCTTTGCGTCTGTTTTTGTTTATCCGGAGCTGGACAATGAGATCGAAATCGACGTGGAGGATAAAGATCTTCGCATCGATGTTTTCCGTGCCAGTGGCGCCGGGGGGCAGCACGTGAATAAGACCAGCAGCGCCGTTCGCATCACCCACCTGCCCAGCGGAATTGTGGTTCAGTGTCAGCAGGAAAAATCCCAGCACCGGAACAAGGACATGGCCATGAAGGTTCTTAAGTCAAGGCTTTACGAGGCGGAAAAGCGCAAACAGGACGAGCGGCTGCAGGAGATCCACGACGGCAAGGACGATATTGGCTTTGGCAGCCAGATCCGCTCCTACGTGCTGCATCCCTACCAGATGGTCAAGGATCACCGGATCGGCCTGGATGTGGGCAATGTGAACAGCGTTTTGGACGGGAACATCGACGTGTTCATCGAAGGGGTGTTGCTGTCGGGCAAGGCGTAGTGTTCATCCAGAAACGGCATCTTTTAGCCCAGGCCGGCGTTCTCACGATTTTCAAATCCTCGACGTAGCGTTGCTACGCCTTCGGTTTAAACATCGCTGCGGCCTTGGCCTGAACCAAAATCTACCATTTCTGAATGAACACGGTTTGGATAATTACAAACCTTATATCTTAGATTTCACCCGAGGGAGGCCACAAGGGTTCTGGTTTTTGTGGGATTAAAATTTATCGGTAAGCGATCTGAAAATAAAAAATCTTTGAAAACATTTAAAAAAAATATTGACCCGGAAGCCATCATCACCCGTTTCTATCCCGCCGGCAGCACGACCCGGGACCTGCTTCTGCGCCACGGTGAACTGGTGGGCCGCAAGGCACTCGAGATTCTCGAACGTGCCGACTGGTTGAATGCCGATCGTGAGTTCGTCGTTCAATCGGCCCTTCTCCACGACATCGGCATCGGCCGAACCCGATCTCCGGAACTGGGATGCACGGGAACCCTGCCCTATGTGTGCCATGGCGTCGAGGGCCGGGCGATTCTCGACCGACTGGGTCTCGAGCGCCACGGGCTGGTCTGCGAGCGTCATGTGGGTGTGGGAATCAGCGCACGTCAGACCCTGCAGCGGAAATTCCCCTTGCCGGTCCGGGACATGCTTCCCCTGTCCGTGGAAGAACGACTGATCTGCTACGCGGACAAGTTCTTTTCTAAAACAGACAACGGCCGGCATGAAAAGACCATCGATGAAATTACCGCTGGCCTGGCCCGATACGAAGCGGAATATGCGGACCGTTTCCTGGCCCTCCATCGGCTGTTTACCTGTAGACCGGTCAACGCGGCCGGACTACCGAATTCTCAGCAATGCACGGTAAAACCAGATTATGACTCCTGACAGCATTCGAGAGGCACTCCGATTTTATTTTATCACCGATGACGGCGTGGATGGTTTTGCCGCATTGGATCAGGTGCGCGTGGCCATTGAAGCCGGTGCGACCATGATCCAGTACCGCAACAAGTCCTTTTCCCTGGAGGCTTTTGAGGAGGTCAAGGCCATCGGCCGGCTCTGTCGAGACAAACAGCTTCCTTTTGTGGTGAATGACAACGTGTTGCTGGCCCGGGCCGCTGAGGCCGACGGTGTTCATGTGGGTCAGGAGGATGCACTGCCCCGGTTGGCCCGGCGAGTCATGGGGCCGCGGGCCATCGTCGGTGTGTCGGTCTCCACCATGGCTGAACTGGAGCGGACCGACCTGGCTTCTTGCGATTACATCGGCACCGGTCCCACCTTTCCAACCGGCACCAAGGTCGATGCCAAGGCAGCCCATGGTCTTGCCGGGCTCCGGGATATTGTCAATCGGTCCCCTCTCCCGGCCGTGGCCATCGGCGGCATCGGTCCGGCCAATGCGCTGGACTGCTTCGCCCACGGTGCGGCCGGCGTCGCCGTGATCAGCTGCATTACCCGATCCACCGATCCCGTTGAAGCCGCTGCAGCGATGGCGGCCGCCTGCGGCGTCTCGGCCAGGGGGGCGTGGTGATGGACGCATCGATCGTCATCGGCGTCGACCATGCTTGACATCCGTGCGCTCGCCCTGACCGCGGCGACGCGGATCCGACCCCATGTCCGCCACACGCCCCTGGAGCCATCCGCCGACCTGGGCCGCGAGAGCGGCGGGACGGTGTTTCTCAAGCTGGAAAACATCCAGCATACGGGTTCATTCAAGGTCCGCGGGGCCGTCAACCGCCTGATGGCCCTGGACCCTGATCAGCGAAGGGCCGGCATCGTCACCGCATCCTCGGGCAACCACGGCCTGGCCGTGGCCTTCGGCATGAATCGGTTGGGAATAAAGGGTGTCATCTGCCTCCCGGAGGCTGCCTCTGCGCTCAAGGTTAGGCTGCTCGAGAGCCTGGGGGCCGAGATCCGTTTTCACGGATCGACCTGCGACGTGACCGAAGCATATGCCCGCCGGCGGGCAGAGGAAAGCGGACAGGTATACATTTCCCCGTACAACGATCCTTTCGTGGTGGGCGGGCAGGGCACGGTGGGGTTGGAAATCATGGACCGTCTGCCCCAGGTGGACTGCATTATGGCGTCGGTGGGCGGCGGTGGGTTGATCGCCGGGATCGCCGGGGCAGTAAAGGGACTGCGCAATGCGACCCGGATCGTGGGATGCCTGCCTGCGCACTCGCCGGTCATGGCTGCATCCGTCCGGGCGGGGCGGATTCTGGACGTCCAAACCCTCGATACCCTCTCTGATGGCACGGCCGGCGGTATCGAAGCGGGTTCCATCACCTTCGATCCCTGCCGGACCCTGGTCGACGACTGGGTGCTGGTTAACGAGGAGGAGATCCGCAGCGCCATGGTCCGCATATTCGACAATCATCGGCTGGTCATCGAAGGTGCTGCCGGGGTGACGGTGGCCGGTTTTCTCAAAATGGCGCCCCAACTGACCGGAAAGACGGTCGCCCTGGTCGTCTGCGGCGGAAATATCGATGTGGGGTTGTTCAAGACGCTGGTGTGTCCGTCCGTGTCTCAAATCTGAAAATCGTGTTTCTTCGGCCAGAAAAAAGGATTACAGCGAAAAAATCACAATCGTTAAAAACCAAATGACAAATAAATCTCAATCGTCAAATTCAAAATTTCAAACCTTATGAATTTGAACAAAGGCATTCCAATAATCAATTTTTTAGCTGTTGTCTGGTTTGAGATTTAGATATTGTAAATTTTGAATTTATTTGAAATTTGGTGTTTGTAGTTTGTTATTTTGCTTGTAGGTCAGGTTGTGTCCCAGGCGCTACATGAAAATCCGGGCGTCCAACGCCATTTGGTAAGCATCTAATCAACATGGGCATCAGAAGACGGTTGTTTTACGCGGCGGCCACACTCATCGGGATCATGCTGATGGGAAGCACGGGCTATTATTTTATATTCGAGGGCAAGTCCAGCTTCCTCGACTGCCTGTACATGACCGTCATTTCCCTGACCACCGTGGGCTATGGCGAGGTGTTGGGCATTACCGGAAACCCCCGCGCCCAGATCTTCACCATGCTGCTGATCACCTTCGGCATGGGCATCATCCTTTACAGCATCAGTACGCTGACGGCCATGCTGATTGAAGGTGAATTGACCGGCATGCTCAGGAGAAGAAAAATGGAAAACAAGATAAAGGCCCTGTCCGGCCACTACATCGTCTGCGGCGGCGGGGAGACCGGCTTCCCCCTGGCGGTCGAACTGGTGACCAGCAAAGCCAGCGTGGTCCTGATCGAGCAGGAGCGTGACGTCATCGAGGAATCTCGCCAAATCAAGGGCCTTTATCATGTTCACGGTGACGCCACCGACGACAAGAACCTGATCGCCGCCGGAATCGAGCGGGCCACCGGCATCACCATCTGCCTGCCGTCGGACAACGACAACCTCTACATCACCATGACCGCGCGCATGCTCAACCCCACCGCGCGAATTATCAGCCGCATGACCAACAGTCGGCTCAAACCCAAACTGCTCAAGGCCGGCGCCACCTCAGTGGTCTCCCCCAACGCCATCGGTGCCCTGCGCATGGCTTCCGAGATGATCCGGCCGGCCGCCGTGGAATTTATGGACAACATGCTCAGAAGCGAGCGGGGAGAGCTGCGCATCCATCAGATCGCCGTTACCGGCAACTCCCCACTGGCTGGGAAAACGATCATGAAATCCGGTCTCAGAGACCAGTTCAATCTGCTGCTGCTCGGCGTGCGGCGGCAAAATGACGAGTTCGAATTCAGGCCGCCGTCATCCTTTGTCCTGGAAGCGGGGATGACCCTGATCGTCATGGGGGATATCGAGAATATCGACCTGGCCCGGGCGGCATTGTGATCGGCGTTTGATCCAAACGTCGATTTGAGGTGGGCCCCCCCGTTATATGGCGTTGCTCACTTCGGTCACAAATCTCCCGGCGATGCACACCGCGGACATGGCCGCCACGCATTCGATGAGTTCGGGCAGGGAGGTCTGGCGGTTGAAGTCGCCCAGGTGGGGGCCGCTGGGGATGAGGATATCCTCCTCCCCCCGTATCAATCCTTCCAATCGATCATCTTCATATCCCCGCTGCCTCAAGAAATCCAGAAACGCAGCATCCGTCATATGGGCTTGATCGACGCGGCGCAGCAGTTCGGTCATGTGGCGGTCCACGCCCATCTCCTCGACCATTCGCGGCAAGAGTCGATCCAGGTCCACCGGTAGCGCCGGGGATGCCGACGTTCCGGTAAACCCCGCAAAGTAGCCGTCGAAGACGTCCCGAACCATTTTTTCTAACATCTTCCGGTCGAAGAGGTCTCTCGCGTCAACCGGCTGTCCGTTCTCATCCAGCCCCATTTTGGTTTTATCCCTTGCGCGAAAATGGCTGCCGGCCACCAGCAGTAGGCCCAAAAAATGGCTGCCGATATGCCGGTAAAGGTTTCGGCGGCCGCCGCAAAAGGTGTCCAGGTGTTCGAAATCGCGCAGTCCGGACAATCCCAGATTGGGGAAGGCGCAGGAATCCAGCCACTGGTCCAAGCGTCCCGAACGAAACCACTGATAGCGTCCCTGATCGTCGCGGCGCAACCGCTGGGTGCGGTTGTGAAACAGCGGGATCGGCGCATCGTGGATCACGCCTTTGGCCGTCAGCCAGCCGAGCAGATAGGCGTTGCGGCCGAGCATCTCCCGTGCGGTTTTTCCATCGACCCGGTGACCATTGGGGTAGACGAAATAGTCCCGGTGGGCGAGAAAGGCGATGGCCAGGCCATCGGGGTGCCTCTGGACGATGCCAGGCGGAGCCAGCGGAATATGGGTGATTCGAAATACCCGCTGGTTTTTAACGTACAGGGGTCGGGGAATGTGGAACCGGCAGCCAGCCGCATAATCCGGTTGCTTCAGGGTTTCCATCCAGCATATCTCTTTTTCCAGGCCCGCAGCCGTGTCTCCCTTTTTTGCCAGTTTCACAACCAGCAGGTTTTTTTCATTAGACGTTTCCACCACCAGGCTTCTGCCGATATACCGGGGGGTGCCGGTTTCTTTCAGCCCGTTTGATGAAAGCAGGTGCGTCCAGGAGATGGCCGACGGCGACGCACAACGACTGTTGTTAAGCCGTGGCCCGATAATGTCGACCGGCAGGCTTCCCAGCGCCTCGGCCACGCCGCGGTGGGCGCTGCCGTTTGTTTTAAGGAGCAGGCCGTTAAGGCAGGCCAGTGCCTTCGCTCCCAGGCCGTTATAGCCGGGCACGGTTGCCATATCGGTCATTACCGAGGCGGCTTCGCGGAAGAGAAAATAGGCCTGCCGAACCCTGCCAAAGGCACTGGATTGCAGGAGCTGTTCGAGTGCGGAGATGGTCTGCCTGTCGAGAACGCCCGGGTACTTTTTCGCCAGCCGGCGAAGGTCGGCGACAGCATGGTACTTGGCGATGAAATCAAAGCGGGGGTCGACCAGGGCGGCTTCGGCCTGATTTTTCAGGGTGTGGGGATAGGTGCTCATACGGATCGGTTTAGAAGATGAACGCCCAACATCGAACATCGAACGTCCAACGTCGAATGAAAAAACAGAATGCTATGCAGTGTGGTTTCAAAGTAGGTTTAAATCCAAATTGTTGCTTTTTTCGATGAATGAGAACGAATATCCAATATCGAACAAGTAACCTCAGAATGAGTAGAGAAGGTATTCTGCCTTTATCATCGTCGACATCGCGCAGCGATCCCTTCCTTCAACATTCGATGTTGGACGTTCAATGTTCGATGTTCGTCATTTCCATTCCGTCATGTCGTTTACAGGTCAAGCAGATCCGCCACCTCTGCCAGCGACCGGATGTGGTAATCGGCCGTCAGATCGGGGTTGCGATAGGCGACAAATTTAACCCCGGCAGCCTTGGCCGCCATTTCGTCCACCTGGGAGTCGCCGACATAGAGGACTTCATCGGCGCCAACGGAAAAATGGTCGACCACCTTTACCAGCGCCTCGGGGTGGGGTTTGGGGAACTGAACGTCCAGCGCGCAGACCACCAGGTCGAAGAGGTGGTCGATGTGATTGTCCGCCAGCACGCGGGCCATGGTGTCGGTGCGGTTGGTGGCCACCGCTGTTTTAAAGCCAGGGCGGAGCGTTTCCAGCAACGCCACCAACCCCGGTTCCATCTGCATGTACTTCAAAAAGGGCTGATACCCAAGCTGTCTGCGGTAGATCTGGGCAGCCTCGCGGGTGGTGTCGTCGCGAATCAGGTATGCCAGGGATTCATCGACGGTGTGCATGTGGACGTAGGCCAGCTGCTCCGGAACCATGGCCGGCAGGTGGCAATAGTCCAGCACGTGGTTGTAGTAAGCCCGGTTGGCCTCCTGGGAATCGAACATGACGCCGTCACAGTCGAAGGCAACGACCTTTGTTCGCTGAGCGCGATTATCCGTCACTGGCACTTTTTTTCGGTGGGGTGGGCACGGGTTGAGGCGCCGCCGAAATGATCTGGCCATACACCGGAATGGTTATCGTGGGTTTGATGCTGCTGTCCGTGGTCAGGATTACCGTGTCCGCATACCGCCCGGCGACCGTTTTTTTGTTTGCAATGGTCAGGATGTAGCCGTCTCCATCGGCCTTGCTGAACTCCTGGACATCCAAAGCGATATCGTTTCCGTTTCTGGCTTTTGCCCCGAGAATTTTGAATGGATAGGCCTTCTCGCGGGTAATGGTGATCGCTCTTTTAATGTCGGTTCCCGCCTGGCCGACCAGACGGGCATAGGCTGGATCCATGCGTGCAAAATGGATTACCGTACCGGTAATGTTCAAGGTGACCCGTTCGTTGTCCGGGTCGTTGGTGAAGACTTCGATGTTCTTTTTCAGGATCCTGCCGCCGTAACCGCTGGTGTTGACCTTGATGCTGATGATTCCCTCGCCGCCGGCGGGGATCTGCCTCGGGTAGGAGGCGACCGAACACCCTCAGCCGGTTTTGACCTGGGTTATGGCCAGGGGACCATCTCCGGTATTTTTTATCGCAAAGTCATGGGTGACCTGGCTTCCGTCCACCACCGGGTCGAATTCATATTTCGTTTCGGGCAGCATCACGCCGGGCTTTTGGATGGCCGCGACGGCGGATGATGCCTGAGCGGTTGAATCCTTGTCCTCCGACGCACATGTTGAGGTCGCGGCAGCCAACAGCATCACGATGGTTGCCGTGAACGCAAGCATACGAAATCTCATGGATTGTTCTCCTTGTTGAAAAATATGCGGGTCGACGTCCTTTTTTTTCGATTGATCAAGCCATTATGTTTAAGCTTCGGCACTGATCCTGTCAAGTTACATCAGAAAAAATGGGTCCACATCAACGGTGACCTTGACCTGCCTGCCGGCGGGGGCGGCGCGATGATCTAATATCAACTCATATGCAAACCGGTGAAGCATTGCCGTGTGCGGACTTTTGACCAGGATCTGCCAGCGGTGGTGCTTGGCAATGCGGGACAGCGGCGCTTCAATTGGACCCATTACCTGAATCCGTCCGCAATACGGCCCGCCCGCAGCCAGCAGTTTACGGCAGTTCTCCCCCAATGCCCTGGCATGGGTGGCCGCCTGCTTCGAATCTTTACCGGATATGCGCACGGCGATCATGCGCGAAAAGGGCGGATAACCCAGGGCTTTTCGAAAGCCGATCTCCTGATCGAAAAACGCTTTGAAATCCTGGTCTTTCGCCGCAAGGATGCTGAAATGATCCGGGTTGTAAGTCTGCAGAATCACCCGGCCGAGTTGATCGCCGCGACCCGCCCGGCCCGCCACCTGGGCCAGCAGTTGAAAGGTCCGCTCCCCGGCGCGAAAGTCAGGAAAATTCAGGGTCAGGTCGGCACAGACCACACCTACCAGGGTGATGCCTGGAAAATCGTGCCCCTTGGCCACCATCTGCGTGCCGACCAGGATGTCGATCCGGCGGTGCTTCAGATCTTTCAGAAGGTTTACGATCGACCCTTTGCGGGTTGTGGTATCCCGGTCCATGCGTGCCACGCGCGCCCCGGGAAACAAGTGGGTCATTGCCTCCTGAATCTTTTCCGTTCCCACACCCAGCAGCCTGATTTTATCGGATCCGCAGGACGGGCAGGTGGACACGGCGGCTTTGGAAAACCCGCAGTAGTGGCAGCGAAAGGCCTTGGCCCGTTTGTGCAGGGTCAGGGAAATATCACAGTTTTTACATCGAAGGGGCTGGCCGCATTGCCCGCAGATGGCAACGGCGGAAAACCCCCGCCGGTTGAGAAAGATGAGGGCCTGGTTCCCATCGTCAAGGGTCTTTTGGATTTCCTGCTGAAGTGGTTCGGTGATGTAGCGGCGAATACCCCGGTCGTCACGACTTTGGCTAAGATCCACGATTTGGATAGCCGGCAGCGGCTGGCGGTTGATTCGACGTGTGAGGCGGGCGGTTTCATATTTGCCCACGCTGACATTGTACCAGGACTGTACCGACGGTGTCGCCGATCCCAGGATGGCCAGGGCGCTGTGGTGACGGGCCCGAACCACGGCCAGGTCCCTGGCGTTGTAGCTCAGGCCGCCTTCCTGCTTGTAGGAGGCGTCGTGCTCCTCGTCGACGATAATCAGACCGACATCGCCAAAGGGGGCGAAGATGCAGGACCGGGCGCCAATGGCGATGGTTGCATCTGCGTTGGCAATTCGAAGCCACTGGTCGTAGCGTTCGCCCTGGGAGAGGCCGCTGTGCAGGATTGCCACCGTTTCTCCGAAGCGGGCGCGGTACCGGCGTTCGATCTGAGAAATAAGGGCGATTTCCGGCACCAGCACCAGCACACGAAGTCCCTTGTCCAGGGCGGCCTGCGTCAGCCGAAGATAAACTTCGGTTTTTCCGCTGCCGGTGACGCCGGCCAGCAGGACCGTTTTGAACCCCTGTCCCAGCAGCGGCGCCATGGCGTTTACCGCTTCGTCCTGCTCGACGGTGAGCCGGGGCGGGATGTCCGGCTCGATAGGGTCGCCGAACGGGTCCCGGTAGACCGTCTTTTCATAAACGGCGACCTGACCGGCCTTCTGCATGGCCCGGACCAGGGCCGGCGCGGTGGGGACCCGTGTTTTCAGTTCCGGAACGCTCAGGTCGCCCTCGGTTTCCAACAGGTTCCGGATGATTTTGCGCTGCACAGAGAAGCGTTCGGAAGCGGGTGTGGTCTGCTTTACTGTCACCCACCGGACGGTTTTCGGCCGTATCTGACGGGCTTTGATCTGCCGATCCACCTGGATCCACCCCCGCTGGCGCAGTTGATGGATCAATGCCCATGAGACGGGTTGGCCGATCTCTTTTTGTAACTGCTTGATGCCGGCCGGTCGTTTGGCCAGTGCCGACAGGACGATTTTTTCCAGGGGAGACGGGTGTGGCGTTGCAACGGCCTCCGCGCCTGCTTCGCCGATGGTCAGGACGGCGATGTCGGCAAGATTCAGTCCGGCCGGCAGGGCGGTGTGGATCACCTGCCCCAGCGGGTGCATGTAGTAGGCGGCGATCCATTGGAAAAAAGGGATCATGGTTTCCGGAAAAAGGGGCGTGTCGTCGAGCACATCCAGGATATGCTTGATCTCCATTGGGTCCATCTTATCGGTTGGCTCCTGTGCCGGGCCGACCAGGTAACCGGTGACCGTGCGTCTGCCAAAAGGCACCAGGACACGCTTTCCCGGACAGGCCTGCGGGGCCAGATGCGCCGGTATGCTGTAGCAGAAGGTGTCATGCACCGGCAGGGCCACGGCCACCGAAACGATATGCCGATGATGACTACGTTGATTTTCTTTGACAGGGGTCACGGCTTCTTTTAGGTATAAATTTCAAAGTGTTGTGAACAGATGCCCCCAATGGCAAGCTGCAGATTCAACGCATTATAGACCCGTAAGGATACGCTTTCAACCATATCATCCGTTGCAAGTCTTCCCAATACCTGCTAATATCTTGAAATTCGACGGTTTATCCGTCTGCTACCAGTGAGTGGAGGCACTCATAGAAACCAAAGGAGGAAACAGTATGAACGGGATCCTGAGACGCGTGATCGTCCTGCTGACGGCGATGGCATTGGTTGCGGTTCCCTGCATGACCTGCTTTGCCGCGGAGCTTGAACAGGATGATGATCTCATTGCCGGGAAAATGGCTGCCGAAGTGGTTGTCAGGCCCTTGGGAATTTGTGCCACGGTGATCGGAGGAGTGATTTTTGTGGTAACCCTGCCGTTTTCCGCACTGGGCGGCAACACCAATGCCGCCTACGACTACCTGCTGGCAGACCCTTTCAAATTCACCTTCAACAGACCGCTGGGTGAGTTCTAAGCATTCGTTTAATCAAAAAAATTAAAAAATGCTCGGTGATCGATCACCGGGCATGAAAGAGGAGGACGTGTGTCCGTACATCTCGTCGAACACCCGTTGATCAGACACAAAATCGGCCTCATGCGTGGGCATGATGTGTCAACGAAAAATTTCAGGGAGTTGGCCAATGAACTGGCTACGCTGCTTACCTATGAGGCCACCAAGGACCTGGAGACCGAGACCATGACCATCCAGGGATGGGCGGGTGACGTGGTTGTCGAGAATATCAAGGGCAAGAAGATCACTGTGGTTCCGATCCTTCGTGCGGGGCTGGGGATGATGGACGGGGTGCTCAACCTGATTCCGTCGGCCAGGGTGAGCGTCGTCGGGTTGTACCGCAACGAGGAAACGCTTGAACCGGTGCGCTACTATGTCAAGATGACCAGCAACATGCAAGAGCGGATCGCCCTGATCCTGGATCCCATGCTGGCTACGGGCGGCACCCTGGTGGCCACCATCGACCTGCTGAAAGAATCCGGCTGCAGACAGATCCGGGGTCTGTTTCTGGTTGCTGCGCCCGAGGGGCTCAAACGGCTGGAAAAGGCCCATCCTGATGTGGATATTTATGTCGCGGCCATCGATGAAAAGCTCAACGACATCGGCTACATCATTCCTGGCCTGGGCGATGCAGGGGACAAAATTTTCGGGACCAAGTAAGACAGATTCCTGGTGTGCTGGGTAACCCTTATTATCTGAGGAAATTCCGCTTTACTCTCCAGCTGACTTTTTTTTGAAACTCTCCGGATGACTTCGAAAACGATACGGTAGAAGCGCCCGTGTACCAAGCGGGCGTTTTTTATGCGCATCGATCCAAGATTTCGGTTTATCATGATTGGGCGCGTCCTTCAGCGAAACAGGAATCGATAGAGCCAGCGGTGGATCCGACGGCCGTATGGCGGCCAGGCCAGACGGGTGCTGTTGAGGCGTCCCCGCTCGAATACCGGTCGCGCCTTGGAAAATGTCAGAAATCCGGTTTCGCCGTGGTACGCGCCCATGCCTGACTGCCCGATCCCGCCGAAGGGCAGGTCGTCCTGGGCCACGTGGGCGAGGGTGTCGTTGATGCAGACCCCACCGGATCGTGTCTGTTCGAGAACGCGTTGGGTCCGTTTTCTGTTTTCGTCAAAGTAATACAGGGCAAGCGGTCTGGGGCGGTCGTTGACATAGTCGACGGCCTCGGATAGCTGCCGGTAGCTGACGACGGGGAGAATGGGGCCGAATATCTCCTCTTGCATGATGGTCATCTCACTGGTGGGTTCCAGGACCAGCCACACCGGCATTTTGCCGGTATCGGAAAAAGCTTCTGCCGACGGGTTGATCTGCACCAGGCGTCCGCCCTTTTCCCTTGCATCGGTCAGGCAACCGGAAAGCCTGTTGAATTGCCGCTGATTGACGATGGCCGTGTAGTCCGGGTTGGCCGCCATGCTGGGGTACAGGCGGGCGACTGCGGCTGACAATGCTTTTACGAATGCATCCAGACGGTTCTCCGGGCAGAGGAGATAATCAGGCGCAATACAGGTCTGCCCGGCATTGAAGCACTTGCCGAAGGCGATGCGTTCGGCGGCGGTGTCAATGGGGTAGTCCGGCGCTACCAGTGCCGGGGATTTTCCCCCCAATTCAAGGGTGACGGGGGTCAGATTGTCGGCAGCCGTGCGCATGACCTGGCGACCCACAGCGGTGGAGCCGGTGAAGAGCAGGTGGTCGAAATTCAGCCGGGAAAAAGCCGCGGCGACATCGGCATCGCCGGTGACTACGGATACATGATCGTCGGCAAATACGCCGGCCAGCATCTCGCGAAGGGTCTGTGTGGTGTAGGGGGTGTATTCGCTGGCTTTGATCATGACCCGGTTGCCGGCTGCCAGGGCTCCGGTCAACGGTCCGAGGGTCAGGTAGACGGGGTAGTTCCACGGGGAGATGACGCCCACCACGCCCAGGGGCTGATAAAGCACCCGCGCCCGTGCCGGTTGGAATATCATTCCGACATGCCGTCGTTCGGGCCGCATCCAACGGCTCACGCGGTTTTGCGCATACCGTATGCCTTCGAGGCTGGGAAAGATTTCTGCCAGCAGGGTCTCGTCTCGGCTGCGTCCGTTGAAATCCATGTCAATGGCCTCGGCCAGGCGATGCCTGGCCGCCTTCAAAGCGGCGGCCAGTCGCCTGAGGTGCCCTTTGCGCTGTTCGGCCGAGGGCATCGGGTCCTTTTTAAAGGCGGTACGCTGGCTGTTGAGCAACTGCTGCATGGCAAGGTGCATTCTATCCGGCGTGTCTGGCTGCATGGGCTGATTATACTCCTGCCTTAAATCGATGGATGCACTAACTTAACCATCCCTGGATCATTCGAAAGCGCTCATACTGAAAAAACTTGTCATCGAGTCTTGGGCAACGTATCTTGGTCCAGTCGTTTTTTGGCGATCGAAAGATTGTTTTCCACCAATCGTCGTTCCATGGCAAGGCTGGAACTCATGAACGTATCTTTTGTGACCACGCTGCGCGTATTCGTTCCATTTGCGGCCGGATATTTTCTCTCTTACCTGTACCGGGTGGTCAATGCGGTCATCGCTCCGGATCTGGTGGGTGATCTGGGTATCGGCCCGTCGGCATTGGGCTTGCTGACCGCCACCTATTTCATTTCCTTTGCGTCATCGCAATTGCCGCTGGGGGTCTTGTTGGATCGCTTCGGCCCAAGGCGGATGGAAGCGTTTCTGCTGCTTTTCGCCGGGCTGGGGGCGTTTCTTTTTTCCCGATCCGGGTCGCTGGCCGGCCTGGTGGTGGCGCGGGCTTTTATCGGTTTCGGGGTGTCGGCCTGTCTCATGGCGGCCTTTAAAGCCTACACCCTGTGGTTTCCCAAAGAACGCTGGCCCCTGGTAAACGGCTTTCAAATGGCTGCCGGCGGCCTCGGTGCCCTGGCGGCGACAGCACCGGTGGAGGCGGCGCTGCAGACCACCGACTGGCGCGGCGTCTTCATGGTGCTGGCCGTGGTCACCCTGCTGGTGGCGGTGGCTGTGTACACCGTGGTGCCCGAAAAACCGTCCAGCGCGGCCGGCGAAAGCTTCAAACACCAGTTGCAGGGCGTCAAGACCGTGTTTACCAGCCTTGAATTCTGGCGGGCGGCGCCGTTGACCACCTTGTCCCAGGCGTCCTTTCTTTCCATACAGGGGCTTTGGGCCGGGCCCTGGCTCAAGGATGTGGCCGGGCTGGAGCGCATGGCGGTGGCCAATGTACTGCTGTGGATTGCCGTGGCCATGATCGCGGGATTCATCCTGTTGGGATTGCTGGCCGAGCGCTTGAGCCGCTCAGGCATCAGCGTGCTTGCGACGGCGGTGACCGGCATGGGCCTGTTCATGGGCGTGCAGGTGCTGGTTCTGGCAGGGCCGGTGCGCTGGGCCTTGCCCATGTGGGTGCTGTTCGGTTTTTTCGGCACGTCGGGTATCATCGCCTATGCAGCCCTATCCCAGCGGTTTCCGGTGCAGCTGTCCGGCCGGGTCACCACCGCCGTCAACCTGCTGGTGTTTATCGCCGCTTTCTTGGGTCAGTGGGCCATCGGGGCCATCATCGGCCTATGGCCGGTTGGTGCTGACGGGAAATATGCCCTGGCCGGCTATCGCAGCGGGTTTTCAGTCATGTTGACCGTCCAGGCGATGACCTTGCTTTGGTTTTTCACGGCCAGCCGGATGATCAGAAACCGTGAAAAAGAGTAATGGCTTTCATTCGCCATCGGCAACATAAGGGGAGACCGAGATGAAAATTTATACCGGCACGGGAGATAGAGGTAAAACCAGCCTTTTCAGCGGAGAACGGGTGTCGAAGAGCAGCCCGCGCCTCGAGGCCTATGGCGATCTGGACGAGCTCAATTCCGTGGTCGGCGCGGTTGCGGCGGCATTGGATGAGGGACAATCCGGGCTGAAGGATGAACTCCAGGCCATTCAGGCGCTGCTGCTGGAATCCGGCGCCTGGCTGGCGACAACTCCCGGTGCCGAATCCACCCGTTTTTTAAAACCGTTTACGATAGACCCCGCCAATACGTTGGAAGCCGCTATCGACCGCATGAACGCATCCTTGCCCGAACTGAAGCATTTTGTCCTGCCCGGGGGGCACCTGTCCGCATCACTGGCGCATATGGCCCGCACCGTCTGCCGGCGAACGGAACGACGTGTGATCGAACTGGTTGAATATGAGGATGGTGAGTCGGGCCCCACCGAAACCATGAAGCATATCCTCGTATTCCTCAACCGGCTTTCCGATTACCTTTTCGTACTCGCCCGATTCTGCAATCAGAACCAGGGGCAGGGGGATGTGCAGTGGAACGGGTAGATGGTGCGCCTCGTTTTCGTGCACGCCTGGTGGACCGGCACTGGCTGTCCTCCGGCATCCTCGAATTGCGGCTGACCCGACCGGAGGGCGTCACCTTTATTCCCGGCCAGTTTCTGCGCTTTGCCATGCATGGCTACGAGCGGGATTACACCATGGTTTCCGCCCCGGATGCCGAGACGCTCGATTTTTGCATCGCCATGGTGGACGGGGGGCGGTTTTCCAGTGACATCCAAAAGGCCGACATCCATGCCACATTTCAGTTGACCGGGCCCCACGGTCATTTCGTCTTCCAGGGCCCGGCGAATCCGGCGGTGTTCGTGGCCACGGGAACCGGCGTGGCCCCCTTTGTGGCCTTTTGCCGGAGCGGGGTGGGCGCCGGCCTGTTGCTTCATGGCGTGGGCACACTTGACCGGCTGATCTACCGGGATATTCTGCAATCCGCATGGGGTGGCTATGTGCCCTGCATCAGCCGACCTTTCGAAAAGATGGCTCTCACGGACAACGCCTTTGCGGGCCGTGTCACCGATTACCTGGCGCGACAGCTGACACCGGGAATCTACGACTTTTACCTGTGCGGTCGGGGGGCCATGATACGGGATGCCACGGCATTGATAGACCAGCAGTTCGTTGATTCGCGGCTGTTCATCGAAACCTACGACTAATCACACCGGTTGGAAAATCATCCGCTTTTCGCTGTTGTCGTAGCGCACCATTTTGGCCCTTAGCGTGCGTTCTTCGCCAAAGATGTTGACCAGTCGCATGCCGTCAGCCACCTCCTCGATGAGGTCCACATTTTCGAGCACTTTTTCTTCGACCCCGTTTTTTACGACAAAGACATTGACGTCGCACATGATGTTTCTCCGTTTCTTTATTCCCGGTATACTGGGAAATCGCCGGGGTAATGGGTATTTGGCCTGCCGGACATGAGTGCGGTTGATATTAACCACGAAATGGCTATATTGCTGACGTTCGGCAGCGACAGATAATAACGCATTCACTGCTTAAATTAAAGGTTTTGGTCGCATGTTAAAACTGGCCGCCAAAGAGGCGCTCATCCTGATCGGCACCGCCGTGGTGGTGGCGTTAGCCGTTTATGCGGTCAGGCCCGACAAGATCGGGACCATTCCGGCAGCGGTAAACCCAGACGCCGCGCAGCAGTCACCCAGCCAAAACGGTTTTTCTGAAATTTCCATCCAGGACGCCGTGCGCCTCCACCAGGAACAGGGTGCCATTTTCGCCGACTCGCGGCATGCCGCCGATTTTTCTGCCGGACACATCATGGGGGCCGTCAATCTTTATGCGGCGGATCAAGAGATCTGGCTGCACGAATTTCTGGCCGCCACCGACCCGGCGAGCGTGATCGTGACCTATTGCGACGGGGCGGACTGCCACCTGGCCGCCACGCTGGCCGAATTTCTGTTTTTCAACGGCTTCAACAATGTCCACTATTTAAAAAACGGGTGGACCCGCTGGCGCGACGGCGGCTTTCCGATTGAACCGTGAGTTTTTCATCCCCAGAGTTACCGCCAGCCTGCCAGGAACGATCCATTTTGTTGACTTAAAATTTTCCTTAATATAAAGTAAGGAAAATATAAAAAAGAAAGGAAACTCGGTGATGAATACGGCAACATTGACCAGTAAGGGACAAATCACGGTTCCCAAGCCCATTCGTGAACGGTTGAACATTCAACCGGGTGATCGAATTCATTTCTTAATCGAGGATGATGGAACGATAACCTTTATGCCGGTCAAATCGGATGTCAGGGAGTTGAAGGGAATCTTGCCTAAACCTAAGCAGCCGGTGTCCGTGGAAGCGATGAATGCGGCAATCGCAGAAGGCGGGACCGGACGATGATCGGTCTCGACACCAATGTTCTCGTTCGCTATCTGGCCCACGATGATCCGCAGCAAAGTGCCTTGGCAGTGAAATTAATCGAAGGTTCATGCAGTGAAAAAAATCCTGCCTTCATTAATCACATTGTCTTGTGCGAGACGGCCTGGGTGCTCGAACGCTGTTATGAGGTGAATAAAGATGCGTTTGCCGGTATCCTGGAAAAGATTCTGAAAACCGAACAGTTTAGTGTTCAGAAGGTGGAATTGGTCTGGCGGGCGTTGAGGGAATTAAAAAAAACGGGTGCGGACTTCGCCGACTGTCTGCTTGGGCAGATTAATCTATCCAAAGGATGCGAGGATACCGTGACTTTTGATAAAAAGGCGTCGGCAGGTATCGGCTACCGATTGCTGGGATAGCTGGGCTTTACCATCCGTGTTATTCCATGTGGTGGGGCTTTTTTCAAGATACCTGAACCGCGATAGCGAGCGCATTCCCCGCCGCTTGCTTTAGGGTTAGCGAGCGATTCAATATTTGTCATCCTCCGCCGGCGTTACTGTCGATAGGGCTCCGCGGTGATGCCGTACCGGCGCATGATCTGCTGCAGGGCCTGGCGTTCCAGCCCGCAGGCTTTGGCCGCCTGGGTGACATTTCCCCGGCTCAGGGTCAGCATGTGCCCGATATAGACGGCGTTGAAGGCATTCAGATTGTTCTCTTTGGCCGCTTTGTAGGGCAGGTCCAGAGACGGTGTGATTTCCGCGATTGCCCCGGTTGCAGGCTTTCTCCCGATGCCTACGTCCGTGGGCGTTATTTCGTCGGTAGCGGAAAACAGAATTCCCTGCATGATCATGTTCTCCATTTGACGTACATTGCCCTCCCAGCGGCGGCCGATAAAAAGGTCCATCAATTCCGTTGAAAAACGCTTAAGGGGCTTGTCCAGCTTGCTGCAGTGCTTCTCCAGCAGGTGGTTGGCGATCAGCGGGATGTCTTCAGGGCGCTCGCGAAGCGGGGGCAATTTGATGGGCAGGACGTTGAGACGGTAGAAAAAATCCTCTCGGAACTCACCCGATTTGATTTTATCAGCCAACGGCTGGTTGGTGGAAGCGATGATTCTTACATCCACGTGAATCGGCCGGGCGTCGCCCAGGGATTTGATCTCCTTTTCCTGCAGCACCCGCAGCAGTTTGGTCTGGATGGTGGGCGTGATGTCGCCGATTTCATCCAGGAAAATCGTACCGGTGTGGGCCTCCTGAAACAGACCCTTCTTGTCCCGGGTGGCATGGGTGAACGCACCTTTTTTATAGCCGAACAGTTCGCTTTCCAGGATCTGTTCCGGAACGGTGGGACAGTTCACGGCGATAAAGGGGTGTTTGCTGCGATTGCTCAAGGCGTGGACCGCCCGGGCGACCAGATCCTTGCCCGTTCCCGATTCGCCGGTGATCAGTACGGTGAGTTCGTTTTTGGCAACCATCTGGATGGTTTCATACACCCGCTGCATCTTGGGACTTTTTCCCACCAGTTCCTGGAACATCTCCGTAGCGTGGCACTCATGATGCAATCTCAGGTTCTCTTTGAGCAGGCGGCTGCGTTCGAAGGCCTTTTCCAGACGCATGACCAGCGCATCGTGATCGAATGGCTTGGTGACGAAATCATAGGCACCCCGTTTCATGGCCTCCACGGCCATCTCGATCTGCCCGTAGGCGGTCATCATCACCACCGTAACCTCTTCGCCGCGATCGGCTTTAACCTGTTCCAGTACCTCGAGCCCGCTGATGCCCGGCATTTTGATATCTGCCAGGACAAGGTCGTAGTCGCTGGCACGCAGCATTTCCAGGGCCGCTTCTCCCGAGGAGGCGGTATCTACCCGACAACCCAGGTCGGGCTCCAGACTGCGTTTCAACAGGGTTAGCATGTCCGGTTCGTCGTCAACGATTAGAAGATTCTGTGCCATGGTTTATCTCCCTGAAAGCGGGGGTGAGACGGGCAGGGACAGCGTAAAGGCAGCGCCTTGGCCGAGCTCACTTTTTACGGTAATGTTGCCGCCGTGCCCCTTGATAATGCCGTAGCTGACCGAAAGCCCGAGGCCAGTGCCCTCGCCGGTGGGTTTGGTGGTGAAAAAGGGATCGAAGATCCGCAGCAGGTTTTCTTTTTCAATGCCGTGCCCCGTGTCCGACACCTCCACCGTGATGCGGCTGGCCGTCTCATTGAGTCCGGTGGTAATGGCAATGGTGCCTTTCCGCTCCACCGCATGGATGGCATTCATCAACAGGTTGATCAGCACCTGTTTGATCTTTTTTTCATCCATGAGTGACGGGGGGAGATCGGGTGCGAAAACGGTTTCGATCTGGATATTTTCCAGGTTGCTGTGATGACGCACGAAACCGATTACCTCGTCAATCACGGCGTGGATGTCCAGATACTCCTTCTGGGGGCTGGATGTCCGGGCAAAATTGAGCAGGTCTTCCACAATGGCCTTGCAGGATTTGACATGCTTTTCAATCGTTTTCAGGTCGTTAAAGCGATCGGACCGAGGTTCTTCACCCCGCATCAGGAGCTGGGTATAGCCTAAAATGATGCCCAAGGGGTTGTTGATTTCGTGGGCGATCCCGGAGGAGAGTTCGCCGATGGAGGCCAGTTTGTCGGCCTGGGCCATCTGTTTTTGCATCAGCCGGCGCTGCTCGATGTCCTTGATCAGAAAATGAATGGTTTCACCCTCCTCGGCGGGGTTCTTGGCCAGGCTGCCGGAGAGCAGCATCCGACGCTGGGAGCCGTCCTTCAGGACCAGGTCAAGCTCCTCACTCGATATAAACCCGCGGGCCTCGATTTGCCGAATGATCTTATCCCAGTCGGCAGGGTCGGACAAGAAATTCTGGAATGAGATCCCCTCTATCGTGTCCTGACTGTCGGACGAATCGAAGCCGACCATGCTCCTGCCCGCCGGGTTGAGGTCAACGATTTGACCATCCTTGCGTGTCACCAGGATCATATCCTTGGAAACTTCGAAAATCCGCCGGTACTTTTGCTCCGAAATGGCCAGCGCCTCGGTGCGCTTATCTACCAGTTGCTCCAGGTTCTGGTTGAGGTAGAGCAATTCTTCATGGGCATTTTGCAGCGCCTGGCGATCCTTCAAAATAGTACCGTAAATCGCCCACGTCCGTTCGAAAAAAAGGGTGACCGATCCCACCATGACAAAGGTAAAGGTGTTGATGGCGCCGGAAAAGGGCTGCATGGCCACCCACAGGTCCGGCCGATTGGACAGCAGGAAAATCTGTTTGAGCAGGTGACCGGCGGATCGGGAGATGGCAAAGACGGACAGCGCCAGGCATACCCACAACAGGTAGGTGACGATGATGTTGTTGGGGTCTTTGCGCTTAAGTTGCAGGCACAGTCCGAAACTAAGAAATGCGAAAACGATCATCAGCATGGAGCCGACGACATCCACCGACCAGATGGGAATCAGGGACACGTTCATCTCCGAACACCTTCTCCGGATTCAACCGGCCCCGCCTCTTTGAGCATGTGGCGCAATCCCAGCATCAGGAAGATCATGGCCGGCACGCAAAGCAGGTGATCCATTTTTGCCAGGTAGTAGACGGCCGACAGCCAAGTGCGGCCGCCGGCGGCCACGACCCGGATCTGCCAGCCACCGAGATTGTCCACCCTGACGGCCTGGATCTGTTCATCCAGGAAGTGCACCAGGAACGTGTCGACATTCCAGAAAATGAAGAACAGCGCGGCATACTGGATGTAGCGCCATCCGGGTGCTTTTACCAGCCCCGCTTGCCTGAGCCAGTAAATCAGGAGCATCATTGAAAAGAGGAAGAACAGGTGGGCGAACTGGTGGACCCATACCCCTTCGATGCCCGCATGGCCCTGCGTGGCAAGGGACGGAGTGCTTGAAAACAACGTGACGCAGAAACACCAGCATGCCGCTGCATAAGGTAAGATACTGCCGGTGATCTGTCGGATCATCCTCATTTTTGTGTACTTCACACCCTTGATAAAACAGGGTTGAGATTGCCAGGCTGTCAACCCCTTCCCCGCACGCCTCGAATGCCGGATGGGGGTGTGTCAGGACTTTTTAGTGCGTTGATGACTGGATTTGTCGGCGGCATCCAGCATTTTCTGTATTCCTTTGAAATAGGGCAGATAGGGCCTCATATACTTGAACAGAATGCGGCAGAGGATATACATCGGTATGAATGTGAACATGAAACCCACACCCTTGTCGAACAGGAGGGAGAGGGGTGCGGCCACCGGGAAATCTACATCGGCGAAGCGTGTGCCCAGCCACCCCATGGCAAAGGGGAGTGGCCACAGAATGCCAGCGCTGTATGCCACCATGGTGAAAAAACCCTTGCCCCAGACATCGGTGGCCTCTTTGTTCAATGCCCTGTAGCTCACTTTGTCGCCGGCCTGGTAGGCCGCTATGGACAAGCGTTCTTTTTCCACCATTTCTGCCGTTATCCGATCCACATAGGGCTTGTTGAATTTAAGTGCCAGGGAAACGGAAAGTTCACCGATGATGACACACAGAAAAGAGAGGATGAAAGTCCCGATCAGAAAATTGGCGATAGGGAGGTCGGTCATCCGGTAAAAAAAAATCAGGAAGAGATCCACATTGACATAAATGCTGTGCAAAACGTTTTCCATGGCCACGTTGGCGAATAGTAACGATTGGGTGCGGTGAAATCGCTGATGGGCGATTCGTTGACAGGACCGGTGCCGGCCAAAAACCCGGCACCGGTCCTGTCGTTATGTAAAAAAAACCATCTGCGTTGTCCTACAGCATGGCGATGCCGAAGAATCCTCTCAAGGTATAGCGCAGGCCAATGTAAAGCGCCAGGACGATGAATATACTCTTGAGGACCTTTTCGGGGATGTACTTGCCGGTTCGCGGGCCGATCATGGAACCGATGAAGATACCGATCAATTCCACACCGATCAGTGACCAGTGTACCACAACACCTTTGAGGACCATGAAG
This sequence comes from uncultured delta proteobacterium, assembly GCA_963705435.1. Lineage (GTDB taxonomy): Bacteria > Desulfobacterota > Desulfobacteria > Desulfobacterales > Desulfosarcinaceae > Desulfosarcina. The sequence continues at coordinate 50,895 of CAVPJR010000012.1, forward strand.
TTGAAAATCGCGAAAATCATGCCGATCAGCACCGACAGAGCGGAAGTACCCGCGACGACAAACATGGGCAGGCCCACCACGCTGGTGAGGAAGGGCACATACAGGAACCCACCGCCGATGCCCAAAAACGAAGCCAGGGCGGAAATGAAAAAGCCGCCTGCCAGCGCCCACAGCGGACTGAAGGTAAACGTCTGACCGAAAAAGGAGATCTCGGTTTCGGCCAGGCTCCATTTTGAGGTTTTAACCCCTTGGTCTTCGATGGCGACCTTGGCCTTGGCAGCCTCCTCAAAGGCCTTGGCCGCGGCTTTGGCCGCTTTTTTAGACGCTTGGCCTTTGGGCGTCATTTCATAGACCATGAATCCGCCGATGATGAAGACCACCAGGCCGAAGTAGCCCTGGTACTGGGAGAAACTGATTTTTCCGGCGCTGGTGTAAACCACGATCAGGGTGGCCAGCAGGGAGCCGATACCCAAAAAGATACCCAGAGAGGCGACCAAGCGTTTCTGTTTCCAGTAGTTGAAACTGGAAACCAGGGCGGAGGTTCCCACCAACCATTGGTTGGAGACCCGGATGCTGTCGGTGATGGTCTTGTTCAAGCCGGGGGCGGTTTCCTTGAACGTCTTGGCGTATGAACCCAGGCCATAGATGGTCATGTGACCGACTCCGGCCATGATTCCACCGAATGCGCCGACTGTCGAAAAAATCCAGCCCACCCAGATGGCCCACAGAAAACCGACCATGGGATTGAGTTGCGGGGCGCCGGGAATGTTCAGATAACCGGGTTTGGCGTTGGGGTCGATCTGGCCTTTCTCCGTTCCCTGGGGCGCCTGGGCAATGGCTTCCTCAAGGCTGGCACTATGGGCCGTGCCGGTCATCACGATCGGTACGGCGGCGAAGCAGAATGTCAAGAGCAACACGGTTATGAATTTAAAATTGGTGTTCATATATCTCCTCCATCATGTTTGGTAATCAAGACCGAAACCGTTGTCGGCCATCTTGCATCTTCAGGATGAATGTTACTCACCCCCCCAAAACAATAAACGTCTTAGCTCCTGCGCAAATCACCTCCTGTCATTTGAAATATTAGATTGTCCCACTCTTGAGCAAGTTACATGCCACCGCATTATCTCTGAAGGAGGATGCGCCATCCGTCGGAGTTATCAATTAATCTCAATATTAACAGAATGTTGAAAGGTTTTGTAAAACGCTCTTTACAAAGCCTGTTTAATGTCGGAGTCTATTTAGACGAACAAGGTGCATTAATTTTTTTGCTTTATTTGGTATCCATACGAATATATTATCATTCTTATAAAACCAATAGGCGCAATAAAAATGATTCAGCGCAATTAATAATATGCGCATAAAAATGAAAAAGCCATAGATAGTTACCAGAAATGACATCAACCTTAGGCGATTCTTTTGTAAAGGACTGAAAAATTTATATTTCTAAGGGCATTTATTTTTGAATGCTTGTCGGCGAAGGTAGGTGGTTTGGTATGCTTGTTGCTATGAATCCCGGGAGTCGCTACCAAAATTTTTGGTAATTAACACCGCATGGCGGTTCACTCGCTGGAGGAATCTAATGGAAAAAGAAGTTTACAGTCTCTGTTTCATGTGTTCGATCCGATGCCCGATCAAGGTCAAGGTCAAGGACGGGCAGGTGACGTGGATCGAGGGAAATCCCCATGTGGCCGGTATGGAGGGCAGTCTGTGCCCCCGCGGTGCCGCCGGGACGTCACTGCTTTACGACCGCCAACGGGTGCAGAGCCCGATGATCCGGGTAGGCGACCGCGGATCGGGAAACTGGCGCAAGGCCAGCTGGGACGAGGCCCTGGACTACGTCGGCGACAAGCTCAAGGCGATCATCGACAAGCACGGCGGCCACAGCGTCGTTCTGGGTGAACGGACCCAGTTGGCCACCCATGTGAGCAAGACCTTTTTAAAGGCCATCGGCTCCCCCAACCATTTCACCCACGACGCCCTGTGCAAGGGATCGGTCAATACGGCCTGCCGCTCCCTTTTCGGCCTTACCGACGGCCAGATCGGCGTCGATTACCGCAACACGCGGCACATCGTGCTTTATGGCCGCAATATCTTCGAGGCCATTTCGGTCAAGGAGGTCAACAACCTGATGGCCGCCATGGAAGAGGGGGCCAAGATGACCTACATCGACCCCCGCGTCTCGGTCACCGCCACCAAGGCGCACCGCTACTGGATGATCCGCCCGGGCACCGACCTGGCCCTCAATTACGCCCTGATGCATGTGATCCTGGACGAACGGCTCTACGATGCCGCATTTGTGGACCGATGGGTGCATGGACTGGCCGAGCTTCAGGATTTCGTCGCGCCGTATACGCCCCAGTGGGCGGAAACGGAGACCGGAATTCCTGCGGCGGAGATCGTGGCGCTGGCCCGGGAACTGGCCAAGGACCGGCCGGCGGTGGCTTTTCACTATGGTTATCGCGGCGCCAGCCACAGCAATGAGATTTATTTCAGACGATCCATCCTCATGCTCAACGCCCTGATGGGATCCATTGAGACCAAGGGGGGGATCTTCTTTAAAAAAGGTCCCGGCGAAGCGGGCGGCAAGGCGGCGCGCAAGCTGGTGGATCAAGAGTTTCCGAAAATCGACGTGCCGCGTTTCGACAAGGCGGGGACGCCCGACTTCCCGCTGCCGGATCCGGCCCACGGGGTTCCCCATCGACTTCCCCATGCCATCATGAACGCCGATCCCTATCCGATCAAGGCCCTGTTCAATTTCCGTTTTGAGCCGCTCATGTCCATCGCCGACACCGAACTGACCCGCAAGGCCCTGGACCAGCTGGATCTCATCGTTACCATCGACATCAACTACAGCGATATCGCCTGGTACAGCGACGTCATCCTTCCCGAGTCCACTTACCTGGAACGCACCGACTGCATCCAGCAGGCCAATGGCCTCAAACCCCAGATGTTTCTGCGTCGACAGGCCGTGACCCCGCGTTACGACACGCGGGACGGTGCCATGATCCTCAAGCAGATTGCCGACCGCATCGGCACCGGCGACTATTTCCCCTATGAAAATATGGATGAACTGGTTCGCTGGCAGTTGGAGGGCACCGGATTCACCATGGAAGACTTTGATGCCAAAGGATTCGTGGCTTATGGGAAAAAGCAGATTTTCTGGGACCGGATGGATGGCCTCAAACTCAAGACCCCGTCCAAGAAGATCGAGTTCAAATCTTCACTTCTCGAGGACGCGGGGTTTGAGTCCTTTCCGGCTTACGAACCCATGCCGTCAGCCGAGCCGGGCAAGTTCAGGCTGGTTACCGGCCGGGCGGCCCTGCACACCCATGTATCCACGCAGAATGTGGAATACCTCAACGAGCTGTGCGGAGAGAATCTGTTGTGGATCAACGACCAGAAGGCCGCCGAACTGGGCATTGCCGATCGGGCCATGGTGGAGATTGCCTCCAGCCGCCACAGCGGAAAAATGCGTGCCTATGTCACCGACCTGATCCATCCGGAGTGTGTCTTTCTGCTGCATGGGTTCGGGCACCAAGCCAAGCGGGCTGAGCGGTCCTATAACAAGGGCGTCAGCGATGCGGCCCTGCAGGAGAACCTCTACGACAAGGTGGGCGGAAGCCCCGCCTATCACGATACATTTGTCAATGTTAAGGCCGCCTGATCAGTCAGACACGCTTAGGCCGCTATTCCCATTGAGACCATGGTCGCCATGGTTCCTTAAGGCATTTAACAGGACGTGAGGATTATGAGCCAATACTATCTGTTTCAGGATACCAAAAAGTGCATCGGATGCCATGCTTGTGAAGTGCAGTGCAAGGCCAACAAGGATCTCCCGATCGGCCCCCGGCTGTGCCAGATCATTCAGGTGGGGCCGAAGATGATCGGCGGGCTCCCGCGGGCCGCCTATATTTTTATGCCCTGTTTCCATTGTGAAAATCCCTGGTGTGTGGCTGCCTGCCCCACCGGTGCCATGCAGCAGCGCAGCAGCGACGGCATCGTTTTTGTGGATCACAACCTGTGCGTGGGCTGCAAGACCTGCATCTCCGCCTGCCCCTGGGGGGCGCCCCAGTGGAATCCGGAAACCGGCAAAGTGGTCAAGTGCGATTATTGCAAGGATCGCGTGGATCAGGGGTTGAATCCCGCCTGCGTGACCACCTGTACCACCCACTGCCTCAAGTTCGGCAAGGTGGAAGATATGACCCAGATCCGCCGGGATCGCCATGCCCAAGCCATCGCTTCGCTGGAGCACTGTGCATTCTGACGAATTCAACTGTAACTAAATTGATTTTTATCGATGTTCCTAGCACCCATACCCCTCCCTACCGATCCCTCCGGGTTAACCCCGGGGGGATCACTCCTCTTATGGCCAGGGCCGCAGGCAGCTTGATCTTGACTCCGGCCATCTTATGAGCAGCGGCAGCAGGGGCCGAATGGGTGGTAAGAGGCCATTCATGACTATTAGCCAATGTCCGGTCACCGAGAGCATTCTTTTTATCGATGATGTCATCGGCAAGGGTGGATTAAAACACCCGAGGAGCCGCCGCATCGCCGAAGAAATTCACAGCCTGTTGGATGACGTGGCCTGGGGACGTGCCGGTGACGATCATCTGCCGGCCGTCCTGGCGCTGATCCAGGACCTGCTCCAGGACGCCAATGAGTCTGAAGGGTATCAGTTGGGCGAACACCTTCACCAGACCATGCAGACGCACGGTGAGGTGTTCGAAAGCCATGTGAAGACCCACAACTGCCCCACCGAAACCTGCGAGTGGCTGACACCGGCGCCCTGTCAGATGGCCTGCCCGGCGGGCATCGACGTTCCCACCTATGTGACCCTCATCGGCCAGGGGCGGGACGCCGAGGCCATCGAGGTGATCCGCCAGGACAATCCCTTTCCCTGGGTATGCGGCCTGGTGTGCACCCGGCCCTGTGAGTTCATGTGTGTGCGCGGCCGCATGGATACCCCGGTTTCCATCAAATTTCTCAAGGCCTTTGCCGCCGAACGGGCCATGTCCGAAGGTACTTACCGCAACCCGGAAAAAGGGCCGGATCAGGGTAAACGAATTTGCGTGATCGGGGCGGGACCCGGCGGCCTGAGTGCAGCCTACTACCTGGCTCTGAAAGGGTACGGGGTTCACGTGATCGAAGCACTGCCCACGGCCGGCGGCATGATCATGGTGGGCATCCCCCGCTACCGCTTGCCCCGGGAGGTGATCGACCGGGAAGTGGCCATGCTGGAAGAACTGGGCGTCACCTTTGCGTTCAACACCCGGTTCGGTGAAGATGTCACCCTGGACGATCTGAAGTCCCAGGGCTATGCTGCCTTTTTCTTTGCCATCGGGGCCCATAAGGCCTATAATTTAGGGATCCCGGGTGAAGCGGATTTTCCCCAGACACTGGAGGCCATCGATCTGCTTCGCCAGGTGGCCTTGGGTGAGCGGCGCATGCCGGGAAAACGGGTAGTGGTGATCGGAGGCGGCAACGTGGCCATCGATGCCGCGCGAACCTGTCTGCGCCTGGGATGCCCGGAGGTGACCATTGCCTATCGCCGAACCCGTCACGAAATGCCGGCCGATGAGGAAGAGGTGGAGCAGGCCGAGGAGGAGGGCGTTCGCTTTTCTTTTCTCACCATTCCGGCCAAGATCGTTGGAAAAGACAATGCGATTAACGGGTTGAGCTGTGTCCGTGCCAAGCTGGTGAAACGGGAAGGCAGCAGCCGGATGTCTCCTGTTCCGATTCTGGACAGTGAGTATGTTATGGATGCCGACGTGGTGATCAGCGCCATCGGCCAGAAAGTGGACCAGCCCTGCATGGGTGAAATGGAAACCATGGGCTGGACGCGACGGGGTACCATCGATGTCAACATGGTTACCATGGAAACCGCTGTCGAGGGAATATTCGCCGCCGGCGATGCGGTAACCGGACCGGCCACGGTGATCGAGGCCATCGGCGGGGGTAAGCGGGCCGCCGAGGCCATTGACCGATACCTGCTAGGCATACCGCAACCCCAGATGCCGCCTGTTCCTGTTCGTCGCCGCCGGGAAGCATGCATCGAGCTGCCGGCCAGCACCAAAACGGTCATCAAGCGGCCCACCATGGACATGTTGAACATGGATCGGCGACGCACCACCTTTCAGCAGGTGGAGTTGGGTTACACCGAAAACATGGTTCGTGAGGAGGCCCGCCGCTGCCTGCGGTGCGACATTTGCCGCCGCTGCGGCAAATGCGTGGAGGTCTGCCGGGACAAGATGGGCATCAGCGCCCTTGAAATGGGGTACCTGGACTTCGACCATCCCGGCCCCACGGATTTAAGGGTTACCGAGGAGCGTTGTATCGCCTGCGGGGCGTGTGCGGCCAACTGCCCCAACGATGCTATGAAAATAGAGGACCGGGGAGACGAGCGGCTGCTGCTGCTCTGCGGTACCATCCTCAACAGACAGAAGTTGGTTTACTGTAATTCCTGCGGCAAAGCCATGGGGCCAATGAAGTATCTGGATTATATCCGCAAGCGCACGAAATCGGTAACGCAGGCGCCCCAAGATGCACTGATCTGCGACAACTGCGCGCGAACGAAAACGGCCCGATTCAACGTTCATACATTGCCGGTTTAGATATGCTACTGTCACTCGAATCTAACTTAGAGAACTGAACACGGAGGAGTGAGATCGCTCCGCTCTATTCATAGAAATAAATAACAATAATCAAAAAACAAAAGACAAATAAATCACAATAACCAAATTTCAAATTCCAAACCATACGAAATAATGAAACGATTGGGTTTGAAATTTCGATATTGAAGTTTGGAATTTATTTGATATTTGGGATTTGTCATTTGGAAGTTCCCTACGGCTTTGTGCTTTATTCGTCGTTCATCTGTTTGGCAGCGATCAGAATCAGGAGAAAATTATGGTTTTCCGAAAAGGCCAGAAGATCGAAGTTTTCAAACGCAGCAGCGACGAGAGCTGGGAAGCATACATGGACCGGTTCGTCGGCCTTCACGGCATCATCACCGACCCGGATACGGCGATCAACGATCCGGATGCGCTGGTCGAAGTGAGCCTGGACGGAAAAGGGACGCACCGGCTTCCCCAGGACTGCATGCGCCCCATCGACAGTTGAGGCGTTAAGACAAGTCATTGGATTTTGAAGGAGCGTGACAGGCATGCGTGTTCGGGATGTGATGAAACAAAAGCGCCGGGTGGTTCACACCATCCCGGCACAGCGGACCGCCGAGGATGCCATTGTCCAGATGACTGAACACCAGACCTCCGCGCTCATCGTTATGGACGGCGAGACACCGGTGGGCATTTTTACCGAGCGGGACGTCCTGCGGTGCCACGTGGCCTGGCGTCACCGACTGTTTCGGGAAATGTCCCTTGCCGAAGCCATGACCCCCAACTTGATCGTGGCTCAGCCGGACGACCTGGCCAGCAGTGCCATGGCCATGATGATCAAAGCGGATATCCGGCACCTGCCGGTGGTAAACGACCAGCATATTGTCAGCATGCTCACTATCTCCGACCTGGTGAAGTACCACGTGGGCGAACTGACTGCCGAATTGCACTACCTTCAAGAGTACATCACCGATCTTCAGGACGCCGCACAGGATTAAGGATATGATTACGACAATTATCGATGGTTCATCCTACCCGGCACAGGAGGGCCAGACCGCTCTCCAGGTGGCCCGGGAAAACAAAATCACTATTCCGACCCTGTGCTACCATCCGGCGCTGAAGCCCTCCGGGTCATGCAAGCTTTGTGCGGTTGAAGTCACCGGCCGGACCGGTGGTCGGCAGATTGCCATGCTCTCTTGTATCCTCAAGGTCTCCGATGGCCTGGAAATCAAAACCACCGGTCCCATCGTGGACGCGGCCCGCAAAAAAGCCTTTAAAAACCTGCTGCGCATGGCGCCCCAATCGACCCGGCTGCGTCAGGTGGCCATGGATCACGGCGTGGATCTCGGACCGCCGCCGGACGGTTGCGTGCGCTGCCGGCTGTGCATCCGGGTGTGCAAAGAGATCGTCGGCGCGGGTGCCCTGAAGATGAAGAAGGTTGACGGGGTCAGTTGCGTGGTTCCGGAGCCGGATCGATGTATTGGCTGCGGTACCTGCGCCAATATCTGCCCCACCGCCGCGATCCGGGTGGAAGACCGTGAGAACGTGCGCACGGTGATGATTCGGGATGAACTGATCGGCAAGCACCCCCTGGAGCGATGCGAGGGTTGCGGCCGCTGGTTTGCCACCACGCGTTTCATCGACTACATCGAGCGCCGCACCGCCCCCCATCCCCATGTGAAAGAGAGCCACAAATACTGCCCTACCTGCGCCAAGCTCTTTTCGGACCGCACGCGGGCGCTGACCGACCATACGGTTAAGACGCGCATGCCCGGTCATTGAAAATTGGCGGTTTCGTATAAAGCCCGATATCTGCGTTACGCTTCATCCCTCGTCACTGCGGAGTACCATATGTACGCCTCGTTCCTCGGGATTCGCAAGCCTTGATCTCGGGCTCTATACGAAACCGCCTGAAAGGCACCTTTTTACGAGGTCAAAAAAGCGGAAAAAAAACCCCTTCCAACGCGGAAGGGGTTTCTTATGGGCTGTTCTTAAAAGGCTTAGATTTCCAGCCAGGAGTCGGAGTACAGGGTCTTGCCGAGGATGACGTCAACAGTCTTGGCGTAGTCCAGCAGCTCTTTGGAGAGGCTGGAACGGTCGGGCTCGGTGCCATCCAGCATGCCGTAGATCAGGTCCACGATATCCTGGCGCTCGCCCTTGCAGATGGCGGTTTGCTGCTCGTCGCGCGGATCGGTGATGATCGATTCCATGCCGCATTTCATCAGCATGACCGTGTAGGTCTGGTTCAGGATGGGGCGCAGGTGGTCGGGCGGTCCGTTGGAGATGTTGGAGAGGCCGCAGGTGCTCCTGGCGCCCGGGGCCATATCCGGGATCATCTTCTGGAACTCCATCAGGCTGATGGCCTGTGGCTGCTGGATGTTCACCGGGGTCACGATGCCGTCCACCCAGATCTTTTCGTTGGGGATGCCGGCTTCGTTGGCAAAATAGAGCAGTTCCACACACAGGGCGGCGCGCTCGTTCTCATCGCGGGGAAGGCCCTCGGGCCCCCACATCAGGGCGACGAAATCGGCGTTGTACTCGGCCGTCATGGGTACCATGCGCTCGTAGCGCTCCGGCCGGCACATGATGGAGTTGACGATGTGCGGGGTGCCGGACGGGACCTGCTTGATCACCTTCAGGGCTGCTTCGATGGCCTCGATGTTGGAGGTGTCCAGGGCCAGGGGCAGATCCGGCACCACGTCCTGCACCACTTCGACCACCCATGGCATCAGTTCGTGGCCGTCTTTTTTGGCTGGGCCCAGGTTGATGTCGATGTAATCCATTCGCTTTTCCTTCTGGAAAAGGGCCTCTTCCTGGATCGGCTTGGGATCCCGCGCCTTGAAGGCGCGGCCGATCTTTGTTGAAATAACATTCAAACTTTCGCCGATAAGTATCATACGACTTTCCTTTCTTTTTCTCGGCATCATGCTCCGGCCAGTAGCCCGGCCACGGATGACGCTATTGCCAACATGAGGGCCGGGGTCCCGGCCAGAAAACGACGGTCAGGGAGGACTGAATGCCCACCCTGACCGTTAGATCACACCGCGGTTATGCCCTGAGGAAGCCGGGGATGTGTGCGGCCTCCCGGGGACCGACGGTGATGGTCCAGCCGGGCAGTTCCTCTTCCACGTCGCCCACGATGGAGGCGGCATAGCCGGGAACGACCAGTTCCAGATTCTTGATTTTGTCGGTGATGCCGCTTTTTTTAACGAACATGCCCACGTCGTCGCCGGAGAACTTACCGGCCGCCCAGGCGGTGAGTACGGACAGCCCTTCGGAGTCCTTGATCAGCAGCCAGATGGGCACCTTGCTGGCCTCGATCTCACCGGAAACGATGAAGTAGGTCAGGGCAAAGTTGGTGGTCACCAGCACGCGTGAATTCTCGTCGGGGTTGTTGATGGGATAGATGCCCTCGGTGACCATCATGGGCCGCTGCGGGTCAGTGAAGATGTTGAGGCGCTCCAGCAGCAGCGGGAAGAGGGACTCGCCGGCAAAGTCGGACATGACCACGATGCCGCCGTATTTGGCCACGTACATGGCGCCCAGCATGGTTTCCGTGTCCAGATTGGAAGCCATCTCACAGGGGAAGGCGATGGCGGGGAAGCCCACGGCACGGTTGCCGTCCTTCAAGGCGGCGCGCCGGAGGGCGATCATGTCCTGGTGGGATTGTTTGGGTTCCCGTGAACCGGGGTCGAGCACCAGGTCCTTGAGGCCCATGCCGGCGAGTTTCTCCGACAGCGGAACCAGGCCTTCGATGGAATCGGCCTTGATGGCCAGGGGCAGGTCGTTTTCCTTGGCGATGGCGCCGAAGGCGTCTACATTGGCCGCGGTGGCGGCGTACATCAAGGGGCGCTTGAAAGCGCAGGCCGCCACGCCGGCTTTCATCACGTCAACATCTTCGGTCATCAGAATCAGGTTGAATTCCGAGGTCTCGGCCACCTGTTTGGCCACGGCGGCAAAGGCGTCGGCCTTGCCGCCCACATCTTTGACGGCCACCAGCTCTGGACGCAGGTTCAGCCCCACGCGCTCAAACTGCAGCGCGTTCCAGCCTTTGAGTTTGGTTTCCAGGTCTGCGGCGGTGATGTCGCTGCCTACTTGGGCCGCCAGTAGAGTAGGATTGTAAAAGGTTTTTTCATGGCGGTATTGAACGGTTTCACCGCCGGTGGTCGCCTTGCGCACACCTTTTCCCAGAACAACCGGGCGAATGGGAGGTGCGGAGGCTTCGGAGAGCTGTGCCCTCGCGTCGTCGGAGACGTAGGGGCAGGCGTCCAACTCGGCCTTGCCGGATGCCAGGTTCATGGCAAAGGCAAGACAGGTGGGGACCCCGCATTCCTTGCAGTTGGTCTTGGGCAGGAGTTTGAATATCTGAATACCGGTTAATGCCATACTATTCTCCTTGTCTGTATGGGCAATTCTCCCGATCGAAAAGACCGGGGAATCGGTTCGTCTGGTGTGACGGGGCGGACAGTCCCGCCCGCCCCGTCGTCTTGGCTGTTAGCCGATCAGCGGATCCATGGACAGGGCCGGATGGCCTTTTTCCTGGAGGAAGGGCAGGATCTCCTCCTCGGTGATACCCACGGTTTCATCGGCGATCATGTCGTAAAAGTTATCGATACCCATGGCCTTGCCGGCTTTATCCAGACGCTCCTTGATCTCTTCTTTGAGAATCTTGGGCATCCAGACCATGCGTGCCAGGCCGCCGTCACCCTTGATGAACTTGCCCTGGGTGATGTTGTACTTGGAGTGGCCCACGAATCCGGGTGAGGAGGCACCGCCGCCCATGACCCCGGCCAGGGTGGTGAATTTCATGCCGCAGGGGGTTTCCCCGGCGTAGTCACGGCCCACGGTCATCACGCCGTTGCAGGACGGCAGCATGGCCGCGATGCACTCGCAGCAGCCGCAGGTGGTCATGGGGTCGGTGACCATGGAATAGAAGTTGTAGTGGGTCACGGCGCCGCGGGAGGCCTTGTAGACGAAGTCGTTGACGCCCTTCCACTGGCCCAACACCGGGTCGAGACACTCGCCCTTTTCAATGGGCTGGTTGGGGCCGGTGGGGTTGATCTCGAAAGAGGCCTTGCAGTCCATCCAGTTGTAGGCGCCGCACAGGCCGGTACGCTCCGGGCTTACCGAACAGACATGGCTGGGGGCAAATGATTGGCACAGGGTGCAGGAGTAGTAGATCTCCACGTCCTCGTCGGTCATTTTTTCCACCCGCTCGTCGCGCATTTTGTATTCGGCACGGGCCGTCTTGGTGAGCGCATCCACATCGGCTTTTTTGGTCTTCAGGGTCACCTGAACCTTGTCCAGGATCTTGCCGAAGTCCTGGTGGAACTTGGCGTGCAGGACGACACCGATGTCCTTGAGGGTAAAGCCCTTCTCGATGCCGGCCTTGCTGATGCGCACCCAGGAGATGTCGCGCTGGCCGATGTGCATGACGCCCTGGATGTAGTTGATCAGGTGGTGGATCTGGCGTTCCAGGATAGGCTCGAAGTCGGTTTGAAATTCACGGCCGGCCACCTGAACGAAGATACCCAGGGGGAAGGTGTCACCTTCCTTGATGTCGGTGATTTCCGGTCCGTCGACGATCACCTTGCCGTCTTCGATCGCATTCATATCGGCCATCTTGACCAGCTCGGTGCACTGGGTCTTGCCGCCGCCGCATTGGGCGTAAAGGTCGGCACCGCGTACACGCTCACCCTCGTAAGCCGGACCGAAGGCGCAGGGAATCTCGATGTCGGAGATGATGGTTTTGAGCCCGCGGACTTCCACGGAGCGCTGGCACATTTCGCTGTGGGGTACATTGGCCACGACGTGCTCGTAGGTACAGATACCCGTGGGCAGGATTTCGGGGATGTCGGTGTCCGCCAGGGTCGGGAAGCCCCAGTTGACGCAGCCGGCAGCGGCCACGCCCCACTCGGTGCCGATGTCACCCAAGGCGTTGACGAAGGCAAACACGCGGTCTTTGTTGTAGTGCAGGATTTTCTTGTGGTCACCGGGTTTGACGCCGCCGAAGGCCATGGCCGCACGGTTGGCGAACCCGAGGGCAAACACGGCCGAGGAGATGTCCGGGCCGAAGGGAACGATACGGGTGTTCCAGCCGATCTGAACGCCGGCTTCCAGCAGCTGGTCGATAAGCGTGGTGCCATTGTGATTGGCCGCGCAGAAGATGTAAAGGCTTCTGCGCTGGTACTCTTCGACGATCGCCTTGGCGATTTCAGGGTTGGGGGCGGCGCCGACCATGGCGGCGAAACCGGGGGCCGAGCCGTCCACGAACTCCACGCCGCGTTTTCTCAGGATGGTGTCGTCGGCCGGGCCCACCCAGATCTTGCCGGCATCGATGTCCGGGTCTTCCTCGGGATGGTAGAAGTCCGGTTCGTTCAGGATACGCAGGGCTTCGATGATCTCGTAAGAGAAGATGGCGGCCATGCCGGCATCCAGCAGGGGGCCCAGGTAGGGCAGGTGGTTCTTGCCCTTGACATGCGGAGGCAGCAGACCCCGGGCAAATGCCAGGGGTTTTTTGAGATCTTCCAGGGTCTCCACCTTCATGCCGGTGAGCGAGTAAATCACCGGCAGGTAATAGGCGGTGTTGGGAAATCCGATCTTGGTGTCGGCGTTGTAGGTGTCAAGTGCCTTCTTGTAGCGGCCTTCAGCGGTGGAAACCACTTTGTATCCACCCTGAATGGCGGCAAATGCGACTAATTTAGACATGCTCTATTCCTCCTTCGTTGAGGATCTGGTTGAAAATAAATTACCCTTCCAGTGCCTGGCGGTCGGCCATATCCATGAGCACCCGCTCCCGTGCCTTGTCGATGCCCAGCTCTTTGCGCTTCTTGTCGATGTGGGCGATCATCAGGCGGGCATGCTTGATCGGGTCGGCTTCCAGGTCCCACTTGCCGCCGTAGATCTTCTCCATCTCCTTGGACAGATAGTCGTGGAATACTGGCGCGCCCGAGGTGGGCAGGTGCAGGCCGAAGACCGTATAGACGCCGGAAGATACGAAATAGTGGCCGATGGAGATGGCTTTCTCACTCATCCATTCCGGGGCGCTGCCGGCCAGCGGCAGGTCACAGATGTCCTTGCCCAATCCGCCGGCCTTGACCACTTCGGTGGCTGCCAGCAGAAGGCGGCTGTTGTCCACGCAGGAACCCATGTGCAGGACCGGCGGGATACCCACGGTTTCACATACCTCGGCCAGGCCGGGACCGCAGTGGACGGCGGCGGATTCAGGCGTCAGCAGGCCGTGCATGGCGCAGGCGATGCCGTTGCAGCCGGTGGTCAGGACGATGACGTCGTTCTTGATCAGCTCCTTGACGACCTGGATGTGGGCTTCGTTGTGACGGGTGCGGGCGTTGTTGCAGCCCACGACGCCGGCCACGCCGCGGATGCGGCCGTTGATGATGTTGTCGTTCAAGGTATAGTAAGTGCCGCGGAAGGTGCCGCCCAGGTGATACTGGACGGACTCGACGCTGAAGCCGCCGATGGCTGATGCCTTGTACTGGGGAATCATGACTTCGCTGCCGCGGTTCTTGAAGTTGTCGATGGCCATGCGGACGATCTTTTCCGCATCTTCAAGGGCGTGGTGTTCGTCGAACTCGATGTGGATGACGTTGTCCTGCTCCATCTTGGCGATGGGATGGGTGGTGATCAGTTTGGTGTGGAAGCACTTGGCCACGTTGGCCAGGTTCTGGAACACGCACTGGATGTCAACCACCATGGCGTCACAGGCGCCGGTGATGATGGCCAGTTCTTGCTGCAGGTAGGTGCCGGCCTGGGGTACGCCGTGGCGCTGGAAGATCTCGTTGGCCGTGCAGCAGATGCCGCCAAGCTGTATGCCCTTGGCGCCCTTGGACTTGGCGTACTCGATGATTTCCGGCCGCTGGCTCATGGCCACGATCATCTCGGAGAGCACCGGTTCATGGCCGTGCACGATGATGTTGACGTGATCTTCCTTCATGACGCCCAGGTTGGCTTCGGACTGCAGCGGGTAGGGGGTGCCGAAGAGCACGTCCTGAAGATCCGTGGCGATCATGGAGCCGCCCCAGCCGTCGGCCAGGGATGCGCGGGTGCACTGTTTGACGATGTTCTTGTAGTCCTGGTCCACGCCCATGTGGGTGCGGTGCATGATTTCAACGATCTCACGGTCGATGTTGCGCGGTTTGACACCGTTTTTGGTCCATTTTTCGTACAGGGGGGCCGGCGCGCGTTTCAGGTAGTCCAACTCACCTTCGGCCTTTCCCCATTCGTTAAGGGCTTTTTCGGCCACTTCCAGGGCGATTTCATCGATGTTGCGGTCCTGGACCGCCCCATCCACTTCCACCGTCGTGGCTACGCCAAAGTGCGGTGCAACAGCCAGCAGCTTATTGGTGTCCTTGATTTTGTAGGCCTCGGTCTCCTTGCGGGCCGCACTCATAAACACCTCGGCCACACAGCGGCCATGGTCGGAGTGGGCGGCTGCACCGGCGGCCACCATGCGGGCAAAGTTACGGGCGGCGATGGTATTGGCCGTGGCGCCGCACAGGCCCTTGCGGGTGTCTTCGCCGTCGATGCCGCCCTTGGGCAGGGGCAGGCGGCAGGGGCCCATGGCACAGTTCTTACAGCAGATGCCCTGGAGGCCAATCGCGCAGGGTTTCATCTGGGCCGCTCGGTCGAATACCGTGTCGATGTTCAGCCGCTGGGCCAAGGCGATCAGTTCCTGGGTTGCAGGGTCAATGGAAGCGCCGACTGGATCGGCCAGTTTGGCGCCCTTATCTTTGGTTGGTTCTGCCATCAGAGGTTCCTCCTCGTATTGATTTCGGCAAGGGTTGACGATTCACGATTTAGTAAAGTGAGACACGTTTGTGGACCCAGTCGAGCCGGGCGAGAATCTTCTCGGGTTCGCTCTTCTGCTCTGCGGCAGGGGTCATGGGAACCACCTTGTCGGCGGCGCCGGTTTTGCGTTCGGCAGCCATCTTGGCGCGTTCGGCGGCACGCTTCTGGCGCAGAGACTCCTCGGCGGCGTCTCTTTCGGCGGCAGCCTTGGCGGCGGCTTCCTTCTCCGCCTTGGCCTTGGCGTCGGCCGCTGCTTGGGCCTTGGCGTCGGCATCCGCCTTGGCTTTGGCTTCCGCCTCGACCTTGGCCTTGGCATCTGCTTCGGCTTTGGCTTTGGCGGTGGCTTCGGCGTCGGCCTTTGCTTTGGCGTCGGCTTGTGGGTCTACCGCCGCTGCGGCGGGGGCAGCTGCCGGCGCCGGTTCGGCTTTCTTTGCAGCAGCCGGCTTGGCTGCGGGTGCGGCAGCCGGTGCGGCAGCCGGTTTGGCGGCCGGTTTCGCGGCAGCCTTGGGTGCAGCCTTGGGTGCAGCGGCGGCCTTGGCCGGGGCGGCTTTTTTCTCTTCTTCGATGGTCAGGTCTGGTGCCGGTGCCAGGGCGGCCAGATCCACGGAGACGCCTTCCAGCCGTTTGGCAATAGGGGCGATATCGGCGGCGCTGCCACCGTCCATGGCGATGTCGATGAATGCCTTGACCAGCCGGATGGATTCGGGGTGGCGCATGATCAGGATGTCGGAACCGGCCATGAGGTAGGTGACGGCACCCACGGCTTCCATGAGGATGCCGCGCTTTTCCGGATCACCCAGGGTCGGGGCTTCATCCACGCCCTGCTTGGCTTCCTTACACTTCCAGATTTCGTTGGCCAGATTGTTGATGATGGGCATCTGGAGCTTGTCGTCGCCCTGGGCCATGGCGGCCATTCTGAGGCGCTCCATGACCGAGTAGCTATACTCCAGGCCGTATCCCAGACCGCCGGTGGTGGGGTCGATGATGACCCGATCCATGGGCATGCCCAGGTTTTCCAGCAGAATGTTGACCTGCTTGGCCAGGTTGACGTCGATGGGAGACGAACTGATGATGGCATGGCCGTAGCCCATGGCGGCGGCGCCGATGCCCTTGTGGTTCTTGTCTTCCACAGGGCCGAGGGTCAGCTGCACATCCTGGCAGTCTTGGGCAATTTGCTTGAAGACCGCCTCGTCTTTTTCGTGGTTGGCGATGCCCCAGACCACCAGGGGCACATCGATGGCGCCCAGCACCTTTTTCACCGTGGCCGATGCTTCTTTCGGGCTGGCGTCGGTGCCGTTGGGGTCGATGCTTTTTAGTTGAAGCACGATAATTTCGGCGCCGTATTCCTCAACGCATTTTTTGGCCCATGCGGCCGGGTCGGAGACCACGTCCTTAAAGGGTTCCATTGCCGCTGCCGGCCACTCCTCGGGGGCCATGTCCCAGATCTCCATGGCCACTTTCGGTTTGTGGGGCATTTCCCCCTCAAACTGATAGAGTGGGTAGCAGGTTTCGCCTCCGACGGTAATGGCTTTGTTGCCTTTACCGATGGAGATCGCCTTTATCGCACCTGCATAGGATTCCTTGTAGAATTCGAAACTCAAAGTTACCTCCTTATCAGCTACCGGTTAATGATTGAGGTGTACTACAGCAATGCGGTGGTTCATTATTCGTGTGGCAGGGCGAAGTGCCCCGGTCACAAAATGAAAAACTCAGGCCCCCTTTCGTTTAAGTATTTTTTGTATATAGAATCTACAGCGGTAGATAAAAATCCGTGGAAGAGGACAGGCGGGTATAGGACAGGGTTGCGGTCAGCGCGATGGATCGTTTTCTTTTTCATGCAGCACAGCATCGTCAAAACAGCCCTCTGGTGCGCAAATGATGACTCATTTGTCGGTCGGAAAAACAGATTGTAATTGGTTCGAAAGGGCCACTGGGGCCGAGATGGCCCCCCGCTTCCCAAAGGCGGAAAACCAAGAATTATTCTTATAGGTTGAAGGGTTTATTTGTCAATAGAGGAGTGGGATTAAATCCCAATTATTACTATATTGCCTTCGGTACGCAACGGGCTTACACGGTCGTTAAAACACCTATTGGCAGAACCCCTGTTATCCTTTATAGTTATGACCATATGCGCGTCTAAGCGGTCTCGGTCAGGGTTGCTGCCGCCGCTGGGCCATGCGCGCCTTGAGCCGGGGAAACTGGTTGATGTCCGTGTGGGGCAGAAACAGGGCCGCCACATAATTGTCCATGTAAGAGGGGGTCTCCGACAGCTCGAAATTGGTCATGCTGCGGGTCGCCTCCACCACATCTTTACGGATCCGGTTGGTCAGGCTGCTCATCTTGGCCCCCAGGAGGGAGCTGTTGCCGATGAAGGTGACCTTGTCCGCATCGATTTCCGGCAGCAGTCCGATCGTGATGGCCTTTTCCAGGTCCACGTAGCTGCCGAATCCACCGGCCAGAATGATGCGGTCGATGTCCTGCATGCTCATGCCCACCTCGGTTAACAGGGTCATGCAGCCGCTGTAGATGGCACCTTTGGCCCGGATCAGGTTTTCGATGTCGATTTCGGTAAGGGCGATGTCCCGGTCGATCTGGGTCTCCTCGGCCCAGGCCAGCACATATTCCCACACCCCGTTGTCCGCCCGGATTCGGTCGGATGCCAGATCACGGTTGAACTTGCCCAGGTTGTTGATCAGGCCCAGTTCGAACATGACCGCGGTCATGATGATCAGCCCGGACCCGCAGATGCCCTTGGGGCGCACATTTCCGATGGTCATGAGCATGGGCTCCCAGGTGACCGGATCCAGAGAGAAGTCTTCGATGGCGCCTTTGGCCGCCCGCATGCCGAATTTGATGCCGCCGCCTTCAAAGGCCGGTCCGGCGCTGCATGCGGCGCAGGCCAGCCAATCCCGGTTGCCGATGACGATCTCCGCATTGGTGCCGATGTCCATGAACAGGGTCAGCCGGTCGTCCAGATACATCCCCGACCCCATGACCCCTGCCACGATGTCTCCACCCACATAGCTGGAAACGGCCGGATAGACCAGGGCCGTGACGTGATCCCGCAGATCCAGACCGATATCCACCGCCCGGATGGGCGGGTAGAGCGTGGACGCCGGCACGTACGGGGAACGGCGGATATAGCGGGGATTGATCTGAAGCAGCAGCTGGGTCATGGTGGTGTTGCCGGCCAGGGTGATGGCGGCGATATCGTCCGGGTCCACCTTGGCACGGCGCACGATCCGGTTGATGATGGTATTGATGGTTTCCGCAACCACCTTGTGGAGACGCTCCAGCCCGCCCTCTTTTTCGGCAAAGACAATCCGGCTGATCACATCCTCACCGTAACTGATCTGGCCGTTGAATTCACCGTGTTCGGACATGACCGCCCCACTTTTCAGGTCGATGAGCTGGCCGTAAACCGTGGTGGTGCCGATGTCCATGGCGATGGCATAGTTGCGGTTGGTGGCGTCTCCGGACTGGACGTTGATGATCTCGGTCTTGCCGCTGTCCATCACCGGCCGGGCCAAGGTGGCGGTGACCCTGAACCCGTCCTTTCGCAGCGCGTCGGGAATTTTTCGGATTACCTGCAGGCTTACCGTCAGGCGGTGTTCGGCGTGGTGAAGCTTCAGGTGGCTGACCAACCGGGTGACGTCGGGCAGGTGATCCTGGTTGTCCGGTTCGGGCAGTTCAATGTAAATCTTTTCTACCGGCGGCAGAAACAGCCCCTGTTCCTTCAGATCGTTGAGGTCCATCTGCCGGATGCTTGCCGTGCGCCGCGGGACATAGCCCTGGCTGAGCACGCTGGCGTCGACGGCCGACTCCACAGGCACGCGGACGACCACATCTCCGGTGATCGTCGACCGGCAGGCCAGGCGGAAGCCTTTTTTCCGGTCGGCTTGGCTCAACTGCTCGCTGAGGCCTCCCTCCACCTCGCCGGTTTCCACGATGACCCGGCATTTGCCGCAGACCCCCTCGCCGCCGCAGGAGGCGTTGATGTGAACGCCGGCCTCCATGGCCGCCCGGATGAGGTTTTCGCCGTCGTTGACCTTGATTTCGCGGTTGTGGGGGAGGAATTTAATCGTATGGGTGGTCATGAATATCATCCTTAAATTTAGTGTGGTTACTAACGAACCTATTGTTTTTTATGTCAAAAGAGCAATCACCGATAAATCACAACAATCAAAAACCAAATGACAAACAAATCACAATGACTAAAATTGAAAATTCCAAACAACTGGTGGTTTTTGGTCTTATTTGACATTTATGCATTGTAATTTGGAATTTGTTTGAGATTTGGTGCTTGTAATTTGTTGTTTCCGGATTGTGAATTGAAGGAATGCTGTCTTATTGGGTTCTGCTTTCCGCCAATCCCATAATTCCTTAATTCGCAATCCCTCAATTGGTTTTTGTGCGTAGCTGTCCGCCCAGTATAAATTCCCCGCCATCGGCTCCCCTTCGCCGGTCAGGCACCTGCATTTATGAATGCCTTAATCGAATCGTTGATTGAGCGTATATTCATAACGGGTCGTTGAACCTTTATCAAGAAAAAGTCCTTCCCCCGCCCTGGTCCGGCAACTCGCTTCGACATGGCATTGACCGGGACTGAATGCGATTCACTTTCTCTACTTGTTGACATTTTGACGCATATATTGTAACGAGTTGAAGGTTTTAGCTATTTATACCCAACGCCGAAAAAGTCGGCGCGCAATCAGGCAGTTTAACAAAAACGCAATTTTTGCTGGCTTTTGTTCAGGCGGTGTCCATGCTCAATTGGTTGAAGGTTTTCAGCGGCGCCATCGACAGATCCAACGAGGCGGTGGGCCGTGTGGTCTCCTGGATCACCCTGCTGCTGGTTCTGGTGGTTTTTGTCGATGTGGTCATGCGGTATCTGTTTAAAACCAGCTTCGTCTTTACCCAGGAACTGGAATGGCACCTCTTCGCCTTCATTTTTCTGATCGGTGCCGGCTATACCCTGCTTCACGACGGCCATGTACGGGTGGACATCATCTACCAGCGCTTGGGCATTAAGGGGCGGGCATGGATCAACCTCATCGGCGTGATCTTTTTCCTCATCCCCGGGTGTTACCTGGTGATCAGCACCTCATGGCATTTTGTCAGCAACTCCTTTTCCATGATGGAAGGCTCTCCGGATCCGGGGGGCATTCCCTACCGGTTTATCGTCAAAGGAACCATGACCGTGGGTTATGCCCTGCTGCTGCTTCAGGGACTCTCCATGGGCGTTCATGCGCTGCTGCAGATTCTGGGTTCTGAAACGATTGAAGAGGAGAAGGCCTGATGGCGTATTTGCCCGCGTGGATGTTTCTGGCCCTGACGATTCTGCTGATGGCCGGTTTTCCGGTTACCTTCACGTTGATGGGAACCGCCATGTGCTTCGGCCTCATCGGTTTCGGCTGGTCCTTTTTCAACCTGCTGCCCCTGCGCATCTGGGGGGTGATGACCAATATAACCTTGATCGCCGTGCCCCTCTTTGTCTTCATGGGGGTGATGCTGGAACGTTCCGGCCTCGCCGAGGAGTTGCTGGACACCATGGGGCTGCTATTCGGCCGCCTGCGCGGCGGGCTGGCCGTCTCGGTGGTGGTGGTGGGCGCCCTGCTGGGCGCTTCCACCGGAATCGTGGGGGCCACAGTGGTCACCATGGGCCTGCTGGCCGTGCCCACCATGCTTCGCCGCGGGTACAAGAATGAACTGGCCACCGGCACGGTTGCCGCTTCGGGTACACTGGGCCAGATCATCCCCCCCAGCATTGTTCTGGTGCTCATCGGCGATATCGTCGGCGTTTCCGTCGGTGACCTGTTTATGGGTGCGGTATTCCCTGGTTTCTTGCTGGTGGGCCTGTTTATCCTTTACATCTTGATCATCTCCTGGCTGCGCCCCAAGTGGGCGCCGGCCATTCCCAAGGCCGAATTGGCCGCCATCTCCCCCCGCCAGTTAGCGGCCCGGGCGGGCAAGGCCCTGTTTCCCCCTTTGTTTCTCATGGTGGCCGTGCTGGGCTCCATTTTTGCCGGTATCGCCTCCCCCACGGAAGCGGCCGCCGTGGGCGCCGTGGGCGCCACCCTGCTGACCGTGGCCAACCGCAAGTTTTCCCTGCAGATTCTCCAGGAGGTGATGCAGACCACGGTCCGCCTGACCTGCATGGTGTTCATCATTCTTTGCGGGGCGGCGCTCTTTGGGCTGGTCTTCCGCGGGTTGGGCGGCGACGGGTTGGTCAGGGAATTCTTGGGGTCGCTGGCCGACAAATACAGCCACAACGTGGTCCTGGCCATCGTCATGGCCCTGATTTTCGTGATTGGCTTCTTTCTAGATTTTATCGAAATCACCTTCATCCATGTACCGGTGCTGGCGCCCATCATGATCGAATTCGGCTTCGATCCGGTGTGGTTCTGCATCCTGATTGCGGTCAACCTGCAGACGTCGTTCATGACGCCGCCCTTCGGGTTCTCGCTGTTTTACCTGAAGGCGGTGACGCCGCCTGAAATTTCCACTGGACACATATACCGGGGCATCATTCCCTTTGTCCTGGTTCAGATTATCGGGCTGGCCATCGTGGTCCTCTTTCCCCAACTGGCCACCTGGCTGCCGAGAGTGGTGTTCGGCCAATAAATGATTTGGTATAATTCTACCCAACACCTGGACAAAAATATCCAGTTAATTTAAATTTATAGGCAATGAGGTAATGTCGTACTTGTTTTCGTTTGTTGCGGATCTTCAATATTAATGCAGGTAAGGAGGAGAAGATGGAAAGACGTGATTTTCTGAGAAAAGCAGGCTTAGGAGCAGCTGCAGCTGCGGTGGCTACAGCGGGTGTCATTGGTTGTACGAAAAAAGAAGAAGAAAAAAAGCCAGAAGCGGCCGCAGTTGTAACTAAAAAGACCTACGAATGGCGAATGGTTACCACCTGGCCGCCCAAGCTGCCGGTACTCCAGGACGGCTGCGAGCGTCTGGCCAAGCGCATCGGTGAGCTGTCCGACGGCCGCATCAAAATCCAGGTGTTTGCCGCCGGTGAACTGGTTCCAGCCCTGGAAAGCTTCCAGGCAGCCTCCGACGGCACCGTGGAAGTGGGCAGCGGGGCCTCATACTACTGGGCCGGAAAAGAACCGGCCACCCAGTGGTTTTCCGCCGTGCCCTTTGGCATGAACGGCCAGGGGATGAGTGCTTGGTTTTATGGCGGTGACGGATTGAAGCTGTGGGAGGAAACCTATGCCCCCTTCAACCTGATCCCCCGTCCCGGCGGCTCCACCGGTGTCCAGATGGGCGGCTGGTTCAATAAAAAAATCGATACCATCGACGACTTCAAGGGCCTTAAGATGAGAATCCCGGGTCTGGGCGGCAAGGTGCTGGCCAAGGCCGGCGGTACGGTCGTGCTGCTGCCCGGCGGTGAAATATTTACCTCCCTGGAGCGCGGCGTGATCGACGCCACCGAGTGGGTAGGCCCCCTGCATGACCTGAGATTGGGACTCTATCAGGCCGCCAAGTATTACTATTACCCCGGGTGGCACGAGCCGGGCACCTACCTGGAGTATTTCTTCAACAAGAAGGCCTACGAGAGTCTGCCCAAGGACCTGCAGCACATCATCGATGCGGCCTGTACCGAAACCGAGCACTGGGTTCTGGCCCAGTTCGATGCCCTCAACGGCCAGGCACTGCAGACGCTGATCAACGACAAGAAGGCGCAATTGATCCAGTTTCCCGAACAAGTCATGGCGGACCTTAAAAAACTGTCCGATGAAGTGGTGGCCGAAGAAGCCGCCAAGACCCCCATGGCCACCAAGGTCAACGAATCTTTCAAAAACTTCCAGAAGGTGGTGGGCACCTGGGGCAGTGTCTCCGAGAAGGCGTATTATGACATCATTCAGCCCAAGTTTCCCTTGAAGGGCTAAACGGCTGATCCGTGGGGTCATCGATCCACGGTCAACAGATTAACCCGCCACCGGTTTTGGCCCGAAAAGCTCGAATCGGTGGTTTTTTTTATCCATGAACCTTCAATAATACAGGACTGCGTTGGCCTTTCTGACATCGATCCGCTTTATTCCTTTGGGCAATTCATACCAGTCACCGATGCCTGACGATTCCGTTCGGTATACCAATGCAGCCGTGTGGATAACGAAGTCCAGCACCTGCGGATCAATAGGTTGGCCGTTGAGCTGCAGAGAGATCAGGTCGATACGGGCCGCCCCGTCCCGGGTCAGAAAAACGCCCTTGAAATCGAAAACCAGGTTTTCGCCCAACAGGGTGTCCAGGTTGAGTCGCTGCGCATCAAACCGCATTTTGCCATGAACATGGTTGAGATCCAGCAGGTTCACCGTCAGGCTGTCGCAAACCGGCTCCTTCTCCAGTGCCAGACGATAGGCAATATAGGCGTTGAGCTCTTTCTCGGTCACTTCAGCGTTCAGCTCCTGCGTGTCGGGCCGGGGGGGGGCCTCTGCGATGGTTCTGAGGATGTGCCTGACCTTGAGCACATCTTTGGTCTTCTGATCGATGGCGCCGATGAGAAGCACGGCACAACATAAAACGGTGATCCATCCAGGCCAGTCCAGATAGTTCCTTTTCATCTCTTTGGTTGTCAACCTCCGTGTATGGTTCAATCCTGCCTCAACGCCAGGCGCATCGCCAGCCGCGCCAACGCGATGACCAGTTTAACAGATCGCGCGAACCGGCACAATTAAGAACCGCATGGGACATCCGATTGGCTGACGACCGACGGTAAAAAGGGTTGTAATCCTTTTTGGTCATGGTAGAAAAGGGCGCCACGAGCCCGGTTAACGCAGACGAACAGGACCATTTGTGACCGACAACCAAAAACAGATTGACCAATTTCGCAACCTGATTAAAACGACCATGCCCAGCGACGCCATCGCCCTGCGCCGTGAATTGGACCGGCTGGCGCGGTCCCGGAAAAAGATGGCCGACGCGCAGATTGCCCGACGTCTGAACGTCCTGGCGCCGAAAATCCGTGGCGCCGTTGCCAGAGGGCAGCGACGCCGTGAAGGGGTTCCCCGATTTGAGGATCTGACCCATCTGCCGATCACCGCGGCAAAGGCGGCGATCATCGACAGCATCCGCAAACATCCGGTGACCATCATCTCCGGTGAGACCGGATCGGGAAAAACCACCCAGATCCCCAAGTTCTGCCTGGCTGCCGGGCGCGGCGTCAACGGCAAGATAGCCTGCACCCAGCCCCGGCGCATTGCCGCCACAACGGTGGCCGCCCGCATCGCCGAGGAGTTGGGAGAGGTTCTCGGACAATCCGTGGGCTACAAAATCCGCTTTCAGGACAAGAGCGGACCCGAGGCCTACATCAAGGTGGTTACCGACGGTATTCTGCTGGCGGAAACCCAGGGCGATCCCTGGCTCAACGAATACGATACGATTATCGTCGACGAGGCCCACGAGCGCAGCCTGAACATCGACTTTGTGCTCGGCATCCTGAAACAGCTGGTCCACAAACGAAGCAACCTGAAGCTGATCATCACCTCGGCCACCATCGACACCGAAAAATTCTCCAAGGCGTTCGACGATGCACCGGTAATCGAGGTGTCCGGGCGGCTTTATCCGGTAGAGACACGCTATTTCTATCCCGATGCCGACCCGGAAGACAAGGAGGACCGCACACCCGTTGAGTTGGCGGCAACCGCCGTGGATGGGCTGATGGCCAGCCGCACCCGGGGGGACATCCTGATCTTCATGCCCACCGAGCAGGATATCCGGGAGACCTGCGAGACACTAAAGGGTCGCCAATTTGCGAGGACGGTGATCCTGCCCCTGTTTGCCCGGCTCAGTGCCGGGGAGCAGCGCAGGGTTTTCGCCGGCACCGCGGCCCGTAAGATCATCGTGGCCACCAACGTGGCCGAGACATCCATCACCATCCCGGGGATCAAGTACGTGGTGGACACGGGCCTGGCGCGCATCTCCCAGTATGTACCCCGGTCCCGGACCACCTCGTTGCCGGTGGTGCCGATTTCCAGGAGCAGCGCCGATCAGCGCAAGGGGCGCTGCGGGCGTGTGGAAAACGGGGTGTGCATTCGTCTCTATACCGAGGAAGACTACGCCAACCGGCCCCTGTTCACCCAGCCGGAGATCCTGCGTTCCAACCTGGCCGAGGTCATCCTGCGCATGATCGCGCTGAAACTGGGAAATATCGCCGATTTCCCATTCATCGACCGGCCGGCCGAAAAGAGCATCCAGGACGGATTCGACCTGCTGCTCGAACTGGGCGCCATCGTTCGCCAGGACAAGAATCGCAGCGGCGCCGGGGGATACCGGTTGACGGAAAACGGCCGCACCATGGCCCGCCTGCCAATCGACCCGCGCCTCTCGCGAATGCTCATCGAGGCCCGCAGGGAAGGCTGCCTCGATCCGGTGGTCATCATTGCCGCCGCCCTCAGCATCCAGGATGTGCGCGAACGGCCGCTGGACAAAGAGGCCTTGGCCGACCAGGCCCACCGGCAGTTTGTGGACCCGCTTTCTGACTTTGTCACCGTGCTCAACATCTGGCACGCGATCCATCACAGCATCAGCCGGCCCGGCAGCATGAACGAACTGAAAACGTTCTGCCGGCAGCATTTCCTCTCCTTTCGCCGCATCCGCGAATGGCGGGACATTCACGGCCAGATCAAGGCCGCGCTGAAGGAACAGCGTTTCGGTCGCATGGAAAGTAACGGGCAGGTCCTTGAGGACCTGCCGGCGGGCGGCCAGGCTGACAACGGGTCGTTCCACCCCCTGTATGCCGCCATTCACCGGGCCATCCTGAGCGGGTTTTTGTCCAATATCGCCATGAAAAAAGAAAAGGTGTTCTTCCGGGCATCCAAGGATCGTGAGGTGATGCTTTTTCCCGGTTCGGGCCTGTT
This sequence comes from uncultured delta proteobacterium, assembly GCA_963705435.1. Classification (GTDB taxonomy): domain Bacteria; phylum Desulfobacterota; class Desulfobacteria; order Desulfobacterales; family Desulfosarcinaceae; genus Desulfosarcina. Next base: position 77,188 of record CAVPJR010000012.1, read on the forward strand.
CAAGAATCCGGGCAACTGGATCGTGGCGGCGGAGATGGTGGAGACCTCGCGCCTGTTTGCCCGCAAGGCGGCGACCATCGACGTGGCCTGGCTGGAGCCGCTTGGCGGAGACCTGTGCCGCACCAGTTGGTCCGATCCGCACTGGGAACGCAGCCGCGAAGCGGTGGTGGCTCGGGAGCAGGTGACCCTGTTCGGCCTGCCGATTGTCCTGGACCGCCAGGTGGCTTTCGGGCGCATCGACCCGCTTCAGGCATCCGACATCTTTGTGCGCAGCGCATTGGTGGAAGGCGACGTGAAACAGCCGCTGGATTTTATGCAGCACAACGCCGAACTGGTGGAGGCGGTGCGCAGCATGGAAGACCGCATTCGGCGGCGGGACATCCTCGTGGACGACGAAGTGCTGGTGGCCTTCTACAAAGCGCGGCTGCCCGGCGTGTTCGACATGCGGACCCTGAAACATCGCATTCGCAAGAAGGGCGGCGACCGATTCCTGCGGTTGGATCAAGAGATGCTGATCCGTTATGCGCCGGATCCAGATGTATTGGACCAGTTTCCCCGTCAGTTGGATCTGGGCCACCGGGTCCTGGATTGCGACTATGCCTTCGAGCCGGGAACGGAGGTCGATGGCGTCACCGTCACCATCCCGGCCGAGAGCACCGGGGATGTACCCCGGCAGCAATTGGACTGGCTGGTGCCGGGTCTGCTGAACGAGAAGATCACTGCGCTGATACGGGGCCTGCCCAAGGTCTACCGGGTCAAACTGGTGCCGGTGGCCGACACCGTGCAGACAATTCTCCGGGAAATGCCCAGGGGGCGGGAAAGCCTGCCCACCGCCCTGAGCCGTTTTCTCTTCCAGCGCTTGAAAGTGGACGTTCCGGCAGCGGCCTGGCCTGTGGACGGATTGCCGGACCACTTGAAGATGCGCCTGGCCATCACCGATGCCAAGGGCCGGGTCGTGGCCAGCGGCCGGGACGATTCCCTGCTGGACCCGCGGGGGTCGGATCCGGCCCTGCCGGCAGGCACGTCGGCGTTGGCCAGACAATGGGAACGCCGGGGAATCACCACCTGGGATTTCGGAGACCTGCCGGAGGTGCTTGCCGGCGCCGATGGACGGGGCACGCCGTGGCGCGTGTACCCCAGACTGGAGGCCGACGACAATGAGATCCGCATCCGGCTCTTCAGCGATTTGAAGGCTGCCGAGGCCGCCCAGGCGAACGGGGTGTCAGCCCTGCTGGCCCGACATTTTGCCGACGATCTCAAATTTCTGAAAAAGAATCTGAAGCTGCCGGTGTTGTTGAAACGCCAGATCGCTTATTTCGGCGGCATGGCCGCCATCGAGGGGCAGTTGTTCCAGCGCGTCACCCGCGAGTTGTTCGCTCACCCGGTCCTCACGGCGGCGGACTACCACGCCCGCGTGGGCGAGCTGACTGAGCTGCGGGTGCACCAGTGCGGACAGGACCTGCGGGATGTGGTGGTCGCTGTGATCGAGGCCCACCACGAGGTTCGGTGCCGGATCACGGACGTGGAAAAAAAGCGCATCGCCGCACCGGTAGTGGGGCAGTTCCTGCAGACCCTGAAAAACGAACTGACCCGCCTGGTCCCCGAAAACTTCGTGCTGCTTTACGACCGTCAGCGCCTGTCACACGTGGTGCGATACCTGAGCGCCTTGTCCATCCGTGCCCAGCGGGGATATACCGATCTGGTGAAGGACCATTCCCGGGAAACCCTGATTGCGCCGTTTATCGAGCAGCTCAAGCGCATGCTCCAGTCCATGGATTCATCCACCTCCGCTGAAAAGCGCACTGCCGTGGAAGCGTTTTTTTGGACCATCGAAGAGTACAAGGTGTCGGTCTTCGCCCAGGAGGTGGGCACCGACGGACCGGTGTCGGTCAAGCGGCTGAACCGGCTGATCGGCGAGATCGAGCGGATGGTATGAGATAGGGGGAGAAGGGTTATCAAGGGATCGAGGATTCGAGGAAAGCTTATCGCAGATTGTCAATTTCCATTGCCGAATAGCCAACCAATGAACTGCGTCCAGACTTTCTCGTTTCTGTCTGAAGGTTAAGAAGCCTTATCCGTGGCGTTTTCGAGAGCATCCGGTTTCATCACCCGGCCTTCAAGCTGGGGAACCACCTGAGTGACGGCGCCTTCTCCAGTGAACATCGTTTTATGGTTGAACCCTACAACCAGAACCGCAGCCGCCGCGAAGAGGCACGTGTCATAGGGCTGGGCGTCGGGCCAAACAGGATTCATGAGCTGAAAATGCATCAATGCAGGGATCAGGATACTGCCACGCGATGAATTAAACAGCGCGGTCACCATCAAGCTGATTGCAACCGTGCCTGCAAAGAACGGCGTGAATGACCAGGTACTTTGCTGAGTCCCGCTCAACAGGAATGCCGGCAGGTGCCAAAAGCCCCACACGATGCCAAGAATCAGCGCGGCCCAGATGGGCGCGAACTTGCGTTGCAGCAGCGGTAGCGCGAGCCCTCGCCAGCCGAACTCCTCGATCGGCCCTTTGATCGCCGCAAGCAACAATGCGATGAGAAGAGATTGAGATGAGGAAAACGGAAACGGTTCCGTGAAGAGGTTCCCCTTCCAGAAAGCTCCCGCGTAAAAGAGCAGCGGAATGCCGATAATTAAAAAAGCATACCCGGACAGAGAACAACGCCAGATCAGCAGCCGGGTAAGATAACGACGCAAGCCTGGCAATCCGCTGTTATGTATGACCACAATGAAGGCAGCGATCGCTGGTGCATACACCGCCAGATAGAAGAGCGGGTGCTGGCCGGTCAGCTGGCCAAATATCTTTTCCATCGGGTCCGGGAGAAAGATGAACAGCGCCAGGATCCCCCACGCCAAACCGAAAGCGATAAGCAGAAAAGGTACCAGGGCGATGAAGGGGATCCGATCGTTGCCGGCGCCTGATGAGTCTGTAATCATTGCAGGTCCTGCTTGTCGTGTGCGGTCTTAAGATGCTGGTTGAAGCCGCGTGCCTTGGCAGCCAACGCTGGATCTAAATGCATCCATAACAGGCCGGATCCCATAATGGAAGCGGATGCAGTTCCAGCTGATCATTCCGACAAAAAGGATTGACATGGAATTCGCCGTGATTTTTTTGACCTTTGACCTTTGACCTTTGACCTTTGACCTTTGACCTTTGACCTCTAACCTCTGACCTCTGACCTCTGCGCCATCAGCCATCAGCTGACCCATACCTTCCCGCCAACTGCTCATACCGCATGGCTTCGGCTATCCGGCCCCGCTTGCGGCATCCCTGGGCGTAAATGGCGCACTTGGTCGTCAGCATGGTCCTGGCGGCCGTGCCCTGACCGGCGGAGAGGACACCGCTGTCCAGCAGGCGGGCGATGGATTGAATCCGGTATTTGTCCAGTTCGGGCATGCGTGACAGCTGGTCGTCGTGGCCCCCGCGCTTGATGATCAGCGGCTGGTCGATGAGATGGATCGGGTGCTTCCAGGCGATGCGCAGCCACAGGTCGTAATCCTCGCAGGCGGGCAGGGCTTCGTCGAACAGACCCATCTGGTCCAGCAGGGATCTTTTCATCATCACCGCCGACGGGCTCACCAGGCACAGGGCCAGGCTTCTTTCGAAGATCATGCCGGCTTCCTTGCGATGGCGTTTGCCCGGGTTGACGCGAACCCCGTTGCGAATCCATATCTCGTCGGTCTGGCAGACCAGCGCATCGGGGTGGTCTGAGAAAAACGCCACCTGGGCGGTCACTTTTCCCGGCAGCCAGGTGTCGTCCGAGTCCAGCAGCGCGATCAGTTCTCCGTTGGACGCCCGGATGCCGGCATTTCTGGCTGCGCTGACGCCCCTGTTGGCCTGCCGGATGACGGTGATGCGATCCCCGAACCTTGAAAGCAGGCCGTTGGTGTTGTCGGTGGAACCGTCATCGACGACGACCAGTTCGAGGTTGGCATATTCCTGACCGAGAACCGATTCGACGGCCTGCTCGAGGATCCATCCGCGGTTGTACGTGGGCAGGACCACGCTGACCCGGGGTTCTGCCGGTATGTCGACGGGCCTTTTCTTCATCATTCGTTGCCATTCATGTTATATTCCTGCAGCTTGACCCGATCAGCCGGAATTGACAGCAGGGTCAATATTTGAACCGCGATAGCGAGCGCTCACCCCGCCGCTTGCGGCGGGGTGAGCGAGCGAACTGAAAATCGATTTTTTATCATTACGGTGAACCCTCCCCGCGGCTAGCCGCGGGGAGGGTTCAAAGCCTCTTCAACCGAATTCAGGTGTGAAAAATCGGCGGAAAATATTTCAAGGTTGATGAATTGATCAATTTCCCTTATATTATCTTTATTCCATGTTCAAGGTACGCTAGCTCGATTTTTCTTTGTAACCACCGAATAAGCGGCGTTTATTAATGCTCCGAATCCTTTGGGGCCTTACACAACACACTTAAATGCAGGTGACGCAAACTGCTCCCAGAAGCCGTTTAAATTAGGCGTGAGGCTGTTAACCGCCAAATCGATTTCAGCACACCCGCTTTAACCGTAAATGCTTACAATATTATAGTTTTCCGTCCAAGGAGGGATGGGATTCCGGAAGGCGTCTAGGTCAGTTGATAACAACCATCTATGAGGAGGGAAGAACCAAAACGAGGCGCTCAAGGCACAGTTGAACAATAACCGGTCATTGACATTGACCAAATCAGAGGAGGTTCGGATGAAAAGATCACTACTTGTTATTACGGCACTATTTTTCGGTCTGTCACTCATGGTTGGCTTCAGTCCCGCTCCGGCGCAGGCGGAAACCACCTTCGTCACCATCGGTACCGGCGGTGTCACCGGCGTGTATTATCCCACGGGCGGCGCCATTGCGCGTCTGGTCAACAAGGGCAGAAAAGAGCATGGCATCCGCTGCTCGGTGGAGAGCACCGGTGGTTCCGTTTACAACCTCAACGCTATCCGAGGCGGCGAGCTGGACATGGGCGTGGCCCAGTCCGACATGCAGTATTATGCATTCACCGGTACGGGCCAGTTCGCTGATGCGGGGCCCGACAAGGATCTGCGGGCGGTCTTCGCCGTGCATCCGGAGCCTTTTACGGTGGTCGCCCGTGCCGACTCGGGCATCAAAGATTTTATGGATCTCAAAGGCAAACGCGTGAATATCGGCAACCCCGGCTCCGGTCAGCGCGGCACCATAGAAGTTCTCATGAATGCCCTGGGGTGGACCAACGACGATTTCAAACTGGCCTCTGAGCTGAAAGCCGCCGAGCAGGCCGGTGCATTGTGCGACAACAAGATCGATGCCATGGTCTACACCGTCGGCCATCCCAACGGATCCATTCAAGAGGCCGCCACCTCCTGCGACGTGGTCATGGTCAGCGTGAAAGGCAAGGTGGTGGATGACCTAGTGGCCAAGAACGATTATTACCGCAAGGCGATCATTCCCGGCGGCATGTATCGCGGCACCGACACCGACACCCCCACCTTCGGCGTGGGCGCTACTTTTGTCTCCTCCGCCAAGGTACCGGAAAAAACCATCTACGAGATCGTCAAAGCGGTCTTCGATAATTTCGATGAGTTCAAACAGCTTCATCCGGCCTTTGCCAACCTGAAGAAAGAAGAGATGATCAAGGACGGCCTGTCCGCACCCCTGCACGACGGTGCCGTCAAGTATTTCAAAGAAGCCGGTCTGTTGAAATAGTTCACCCGAGTTGCCCGTGCGCAGCGCACTGCTGTGCACGGGTGGTTCTTTGCAATTATTCATTCTGCAGCGAGGCTGTTTTTTGTAGGCGTCAACGCGCAGATTTATTTTTGGAACCACGTCCTGCAGCAGAAAGCTACCAGGCATAGCGGTTGCCCATTGCGCCACAAGGAGGAATCGTACCCATGGTCAAACTGAAAAGCAAAACGGCGTCACCCATCGACCCCAATGCGTTGGTTGCCGAGACCGAATCAGGCGCCCGCAACCCCACCGGCGCGATTCCCAAAAACATACTCTTTTTTGTTCCCCTGCTCTGGACGTTGTTCCAGTTGTGGTATGCCTCGCCCCTGCCGTTCATTTTCAACATATTGGTGCTCAACGACACCGAAGCCAGGGCCATTCACCTGGCGTTTGCCATATTTTTAGCCTACACGGCCTATCCGACCTTCAAATCTTCGCCGCGGGACTACATACCGGTGCAGGACTGGGTCATGGCCCTGGTGGCCGCGTTTTGTGCTTCCTATTTTTTCTGGTTTTACGCGGAACTGGCCAACCGCCCCGGCCTGCCCACGCGCCTGGACCTGATCGTGGCCGTCGTCGGCCTGATCACGCTGCTGGAGGCCACCCGTCGTGCGCTGGGCCCGCCCTGATGGTGGTGGCCACCGTCTTTATCATCTACACCTTTGCCGGGCCCTACATGCCCGACGTGATCGCCCACAAGGGAGCCAGCCTGGTCAAAGGCATGACCCACTACTGGTTGACCACCGAGGGTGTCTACGGCGTCGCTTTGGGTGTTTCAACCGGCATGGTCTTCATGTTCGTGCTCTTCGGCGCCCTGCTGGAGTCGGCCGGTGCCGGCAACTACTTTATCCGCACCGCCTTTGCCGCCCTGGGTCATCTGCGCGGCGGTCCGGCCAAAGCCGCGGTGGTGGCCTCCGGGTTGACCGGCCTGGTCTCCGGATCGTCCATCGCCAACGTGGTCACCACGGGAACCTTCACCATCCCGTTGATGAAAAAGGTCGGCTTCACGCCGGAAAAGGCCGGGGCGGTGGAAGTGGCCTGCTCGACCAACGGGCAGCTGATGCCGCCGGTCATGGGGGCGGCCGCCTTTCTGATGGTGGAATATGTGGGCATCTCTTACGTGGAGGTCATCAAGCACGCCTTCCTGCCGGCCATCATTTCGTATATCGCCCTGTTTTACATTGTCCACCTGGAATCCTGCAAGTTGGGGCTCAAGGGCATGGAAAGGCCCGTGACCACCAGCTTCAAGCATAAGGTGCTCTCGGCGCTGATGACCTTCCTGTTCATCATCATTATCGGCGGCGTCACCTATTTCGGTCTGGGATGGATCAAGACCGTTGCCGGCAAGGCCGCCATCTACATCGTCTGTGTGCTGCTGCTGGCCGCCTACCTGCTGCTGCTCAAGTTCGCCTGCCGGGTGCCGGAGCTGGACACCAGTCTTGAGATCGTGGAACTGCCGGAACTGTGGGCCACGGCCCAGGCCGGGTATTACTTTCTGCTGCCTGTCGTGGTGCTCATGTGGTGCCTGGTGGTCGAGCGCCTGTCGCCGGCACTGTCCGCCTACTGGGCCACGATGCTGCTGATCTTCGTCGTGCTGACCCAGCGACCGCTCAAAGGCGTGTTCCGCAAAATGAAGGGTGATGCATTCACTTTCAAGGCGGGCTTTAACGATATGATCAAAGGCTTTATCAACGGTGCCCGCAACATGATCGGCATCGGTGTGGCCACCTCGGCTGCCGGCATCGTCGTCGGTACGGTCACCCTGACCGGCATCGGCCTGGTCATGACCGAGTTCGTCGAGTTCATCTCGGGCGGCAACTTGATGCTGATCCTGCTCTTTACTGCCGTGATCAGCCTGATCCTGGGCATGGGGCTGCCCACCACGGCCAATTACATCGTCGTCTCCACCCTGATGGCGCCGGTGATCGTGGAACTGGGCGCCCAGAACGGCCTGATCGTGCCGCTCATCGCCGTACACCTGTTTGTCTTTTATTTCGGCATTCTGGCCGACGACACGCCACCGGTGGGGCTGGCCGCCTTTGCCGCCGCCGGCATATCCGGCGGGGACCCCATCCGCACCGGCATCCAGGGATTCATTTATGATATCCGCACCGCGGTGCTGCCGTTCATGTTCATCTTCAACACCCAGCTGATCATGGTCGGTTTGACCGGCTGGTTTCACCTGGTCGTGGTGATCGTTGCCGCGGTGGCGGCCATGCTGGCCTTTGCCGCGGGCACACAGGGCTATTTCCTGATCAAGTGCCGCCTCTGGGAGACAGCCGCGCTGCTGCTGGTGGCCTTTACCCTTTTTCGCCCCGGCTATTGGTGGGACATGGCCTATCCGCCACTGGTCAAAATGCCGGCCACCAACCTGGAAGAGATGGTGGCCGCCATGGAACCCAGCCGGCGCCTGCGCATCGAGGTCAAAGGCGAGACAATGAATGGCAAGCAATACACCAAGACGTTGATGCTCAAGGTGGGAGACGAAGCCACCGGCAAGGAACGGCTGGCGGGTATCGGTATTGAAACCCGGGAGGAGGAGGGCAAGATCCTGGTGGACAATGTGGTTTTTTCCAGCCTGGCGGAAAAGGCCGGCATCGACTTCGACCAGGAGATTCTGAATGTCCAGATCCCCAGCGACCGGCCGGACAAGGAGTTGATGTTCATCCCGGCGCTGTTGCTTTATGGGTTGATCTGGTTTGTTCAGCACCGGCGCAGTAAAAAGCTCCAGAAACAGACTGCAGCGGCCTAATCGTCTTTCGATCAAATGCCGCTGTCGGTCTCAGAAAAATGACAGTGCTGTGGCAGGATCGATTTGTATTAACACCATCCAAAGTTTGTCCGGGAGCGCAGACCATGTTTAAAAAAATTCTTGTTCCGGTGGATATCGACTACCCGGAAACGGCGGCACAAGTTTACCAGAAGGTGGTTGCCATTGCCAAACTCGGCAGTGCCAAAATCCGTCTGGTTACGGTGATGCCCGGTTTCGGTATGCCCATCGTTGCCTCGATGGTGCCTGAGGAAATTCGTCAGGAGGCCGCTGCGCGGGTCAAGGCGGCCCTGGAGCAGTTTGTAGCCGACTATTGTGACAAAACAGTCACCTACAGTCTGCGGACCGGAAAAAACTGGGAGGAGATCATCAGCGACGCCGACGAGTGGCAGGCGGATCTGATCGTCGTCTACCACAACCGCCAACATGAGATAAACGACGTGTTCAGCCGATCCTGTTCACAGCGGGTTTCCGATCACGCCAACTGCAGCGTGCTGAGGTTGCGAAACGTTCAATCCAAACCCGTCGAGGGGGCGTGATCGTTTTAGCGTGAACCAAAGCGCTCATCTTTTAATTCCTGGGAGGAAACACAATGGCCACCCAGTTCATCGATCAGAAAGGTATTTCGCAGAAAGGTATCTCCAGTTTCATTAAACGAATAGCGATGTTTTGCGCCGCCGTGGTATTGGGAACGGTTCCCCTGGCTGCCGACGCCGGTGACGTGCTCCTTGGAACCGGCGCCGCAGGTGACTTTTCGCATTTTACCGGACGGGCGATCTGCCGGATTCTCAACCGGTCGGCCGGGGAGTTGAATTGCCGGGTGATTCCTGCATCGGACGACATCCACAACCTGACCAACCTGAACGGCGGATCGCTGGATTTGGCCCTTCTCGATTCGCGCCTGCTGCATGACGCCCTGACCCGCAAGGGCCGGTTTCAATTCCTGGACATCCGCTATGACAATCTGGGCGGGCTATTGCCGCTTTATGACCTGCCCATCCTCCTGGTCGCCCGCGGCGACGCCGGTATTGCCGGGCTCTCGGATCTGAAAGGAAAGCGCATCAACATCGGCATCGCGCGCACAAGGGTGCGTGAGGCGGTTGATTTCATCATGACGGTCAAGGGGTGGGCCAAAACGGATTTCAAGCTGGTGCAGGAACTGCCGGCCACCCTGTCGCAGGATGCCATGGCATTTTGTCACGGCTCCGTGGATGCCATGGTGCATATCGGTGTGCATCCGGATTCGGCCATGCAGCAGCTGATGGACCTGTGTGCTGCCGTGCCGGTGGACATGGATGATGACGATATCACCCGGGCAGTTAACGAAACGCCTGCCGTTTCACCGATAATGATCCCCGCCGCCGCCTATCCCGGCCTTGAAAAGCCGGTGGCCTCCTTCGGAACGACGATCCTGCTGGTTGCATCGGGAAGCCTCGATGACGAGACCACGATGGCGATTATGGCTGCCTTGGAAAAGCATCAGGCCAGTCTGAAAAGCATCCATCCGGCGCTTGCCCAATTTTCAGCGAAACCAGCAGGTGATCCGGATATCGGCCTATCCCTGCACCCGGGTGCGGCAGCCTATTTTGCATCCCAGGGGAAATAATGTGTCGAATAGCGCCCGTCGTGTTCAGTCTCCCTGGGGGATGATCTCGGTTTCCAGTCAAGCCACGCATTCACACCGCATTCGACACCTGTGCCCGCTATTGGTCCTGATGTTGAGCCTGGCCGCGGCCTTGATCCAAATCGCTGTCGTGGTTCAATTCATAATCGGTCAATTTCAGAGCTGCTGCGTGGGTCCAGGGACATGACGACTGCGGATGGGCTTTTCATGGGCACGAAGGCCACCTGGTCTTCCACCGCCACGATTTGTACTTTTTCCTGCTTTCTCAAATACAGGGTGACCACGGCGAAGGCGCCGTTTATCAGCAACCAGAACGCGAAAAGGCCAAAAGGAGAGTCCAGCAGGGTCATCACCCCGGAGGCCAGCAAGGGGCTGACGCTGGCACCGATGCTGTAAGCGAAGAGCAGGCCTGCACTGACGGCCACCGGCTCCTGTCCGCCGAATATATCATGCGCTCGGGCCACCGAGACCGGGTAGACGGCAAACATCAATGCGCCGAACACTCCCATCCCTGCAGCCATTCCCCCAAACGAACGCGCTCCGATGACGAACATGAACGTGCTGACAACGGCGATAGCGGTTGCGATCGCGGTGAGGACAACGGTGCGGTCAAAACGGTCGGACAGGGTTCCCACCGCCCACTGGGCCGCCAGGCCGGAGAACACGGTGATGGACATGATCCAGGACAGCTGGCGCAGCGACAGGCCAATGTCGGTGCAAACCACCGGCATCATCGCATAAAAGGCGCTGTTGGTCAGGCCGGCGGCCATGCTCCCAAGCATGCCCAGCGGTGCCCGGCGGAAAATCGATATGAAATGGTAAGGCTTGGTTTCGGGCAGACTGGGGTGGACACCCTCGGTGGCCGACACCGGCACCAGACAGAGGGCGAAGATGATACCGGCAATGATGAACAGCGTTTGCCCCTGAACGTCTCCGACGTTGAGCAACTGCTGGCCGATGCCGATGCCCAGGTAGGTCAGGGTCATGTAAATGGAAAACACCCGCCCCCGGTAGCGCGATTCGGTGCACTCGTTGAGCCAGCTCTCGATGACCATGAACAGGCCGAAGGTCGTGATCCCGCTTAAAAATCGCAGCACCCCCCAGAACCATGGGCTCAGGTAGAGCCCGTGGAGCAGGGCCGCGGCTGTCGTCGCGGCGGCGAACACGGTGAAGGCCCGGATGTGGCCCACCCGTTGGATCAAGCGATGGCAAGTGAATGAACCGGTCAACAGGCCGGTGAAATAGCAGGACAGGACGATGCCGGTGGTGCCTGTTGAGAACCCCTCCGCGGCCATGCGTGTGCTCAGCAGGGTGTTTAACAGGCCGTTGCCGGTCAAAAAGACAAAGGCGGCGGCAAACAATGCACCAAACGCACCCAGGGTGGTAACCATGTTGTTTCCTCATACGGGTGTCATCACGCTTCAAGACAATCTGCCTGCAAAAAAAGGAGGCGACCGACAAAAGCAAATCTGTGCCAAATAAGCAATTCATTTTTTATGCCTGGTCTTGAGCGTCCTGGCCGGAAAGTGGACGCGTCAAGCCGGATTGCATTTGCCAGGATGATGAATACCCTATCTGATATAGCGAAGCGGCTGAAACGAAAGGAAAAGACAATGAACGACATCAATGCGTGCAAACCCAAAATCATCATGGATCTTGAAGCCCTCAACGCCACCAATGCCCAGGGATGCGTGGCCTGCGGCCGCAAGTTCAATCTCGGCGACACCGCGGTACTGGCCTGCGGCGCCTGGGGGAGCGGCTCGCGCTACATTCACGAAAACGAGGCTGTTCTGGACGGCCGGACGTCCCAGTACTTCGAACGCGGGTATTACATGAGCCTGAAGGCCGGTACTTGAACCCCGCGGACGGCCCATGTCGAGAAACGCAGCGAAGCGGCTGCCCGCCGCGTTGGTGATGGTCAGGGGAGGGCGTCAGATGGCGAATCGTTTGCTTTTGAACAGCGGCAGCGGGTCGATGAGATGTTTCTTGAACCAGCGGGGCAGGTCCGCCGACCCCATGCCATAGGCCATCAGCTCCACGACTGAAAATACCGGCAGTCGCCGATGGGCAGGGCTTCTGAGCTCCAGGTTGAGCTGGCACATGGCACACGCCGTGACCACGCACTCGGCGCCCGCCGAAATGGCCTTGTCCATGATGTCCGTGACCATGGGCGCCACGATGTCCGGTCTGGCCACCGACAAAAAAGCCCCGCAGCACTTTGCCTGATATCCCCATTTAAGGCCATCGGCACCCAGCCAGCCCATGACCGATTCCATGCTGCCGTGAAGCGTGGGGTAGTTTTTGAGTTCCGGGGGAGCGGCCAGCAGGCAGCCGTAATAGGGCACATAGCGAAGACCCGTCAGGGGTTGTTGCAGGGCATCGCGATAAGGCTTTTCCTTCAATCGGCCAGGCAACAGGTCCATCAGATGGTGAACGCGCAGGTCCTGGTCGAGGGTGTTTCCCAAGATTTCCCGGTTGACCCGGCGGCTGGTATCGTCGCTGCGAAGCTGGTTGGACGCCACCCGTAAACGGTTGGCGCAGCCGGCACACATGACCATCAGGTCCCGGCCCATGGACTGGGCTTGAAACAAGTTGCGGGCGGCCAGGGAAACCGCCAACTGCGGTCTGACCGCGTGGATGGAAGACGACCCGCAGCAGTTCCAGTCCGGCAGCACCGAAAGGTTGATGTCCAGCCGATTGCAGACCTGGTGCAGCGCCTCGTCGATTTCGCGGGCGGTGGAGCTGAGGGTGCACCCCGGGTAGTAAGCCAGATCGATGCTATTCATGCGTGTCGAAGCTCTTCCTGCGCCGGTCGTAGTGGGTGAAAATCCGCTCCAATTCATCACCATCGGCCACCTTCTGGGGGAGGAGCTCGAGCTTTCCGCGGGTGATCATTTTCAGGCCCGACTGCAGATCGGAGAAAAGTCTGCCCGACCCTACCTTGAACTGAACCATCGCCGCCAGTTTGTTCAGCCGTCCGTGCCTCTCGATGGATCCATAGATGTACTTGTGAAAGCGAAAGATGTCCATTTCAGGGGCGGCGATGCCGCCACGGATGGCCAACTGGCGTAGGGCATCCATGACTGCCGCCACATCGATGCTGTTGGGGCACTGGCTGGAGCAGGTGTGGCAGCCCACGCAGAGCCAGATGGTGTTGCACCTGAGGGCATCTTCGCCTCTGCCCATCTGGACCAGGCGAATGACTTGATTGGGCAGCAGGTCCATATGCTGCGAGAAGGGACATCCTCCGCCGCAGGTCCAGCAATGCCAACACATGCCGATGTTCTGGCGGGAGATATGGTTGACGATCTTTAAGAACCGATCCTCGTGCACCTCGGCGCTGACATCCGGTTCAAGGGGTGGGCCATGGTTTGTCACGTGATGTCCCTTTTTCAATTCATTTGCCGCTGAGAGACCCTTTCACCGCTTCGCCCCGGTATCATTGACCGACATCAATTGTTCTGTCTGGGTTGACACCACCGCCGCGCTTACTCAACCGGTTTCCAGTACCCTTCCTGCTTGACGTATCTCACCTCGGACGCGGGGACCCAGATTCGTTGCTCATGATCCTGCTCGTATCGCCAGTGGTCACCCATCCAGACCTTCTTTACGCCGTAATCCCAATAACCGGGTTCGGTGCGCGTGTCCATGACGGGCGGCACCCACACGTCCTCCGGTTCGGGGGGCAGTACCGGCGCCACCGGGGGGGGATTGTTCACGATGATGATCGGCTGGATTTCCCGCACCACGGTCGTGCGGGCGGGCCACCAATAGACGGGACGGCCATGCCCGGGTCTGCCGGGTTGGTAACCCGGATGGATCGGATGGTCGTGTTTTCCCGCGGAGCCCGGATGCAGCGGCCGCCGGGGCGGCTGTCTGAAGCGGCGGCGCAGGTCGTGGGACTGGCGCCTGGTTGATCGTTCAAACCGGCTTCGCATATCCCGTGACGGTGGTTGGGTGTTGGATCCGATGCCGAAGCGATGTTGCGTCCCGTGACGGCTGCGATCGGCAAACAGATCCTGGGGGCCGGCAAAAAGCAATAGAAGCGTAACCAGCAGTATTCTTTTCATTGCCCATCCCTTTCGATGCGGTATGGCATCAAAAAAAGTAGGTTTCACCATGACCCAAGGGGATCCATCGTCGGAGAAGCCCTTTTTCTACCAGCGTTTTTTTCAGATCCGCAGGCGGAAAGTGAACCGGTTCGTCGCCCAATTGAAACGTCCCCCAGTGGGCGATCATCAGTTGTCTGGCCTCGATCTCCTGAAAGGCCTGAACCGTTTCTGACGGGTTCATGTGGCTGGGCGCCATGAACCACCGCGGCGCATAGGCGCCCATGTTGAAGATGGCCAGGTCGATGTCGTAATCGGCGGCCAGCTGCTCGAATCCATCGAAGTAGGCGCTGTCTCCGGAAATGTAGATGGTCGGTCCACCGGCAGTTTTGATCAGGTAACCGCCCCACAGGGAGCGGTTGGGGCCGATGATGGGGTTGCGCATCGTCCAGTGGTTGGCGGGCAGAAAGGTGATTTCCCTGGTGCCGTCGCGGGTGTGCTCAAACCAGTCCAACTGGGTGCGGTGGGTCATGCCCACTGCTTTGAATTCCCTGTCGTATCCCAGGGGGCTGATCACATGGGTGCCGGGATCGAGCGTTGCCAGGGACCGATGATCCAGATGGTCGTAGTGGCCATGGGTAATCAACACATGGTCCGGCCGCGGCATGTTCTCCAGGTTGAAGGCCAGGGGCGTAAAATCCTTGATGAACCAGAACATGTCGTTGAACACCGGATCGATCAGCAGGACACGATCCACATCCTTGATCAGCAAGGTCGAATGTTTGATAAAGGTGACCGACACACCCCGATGGGCCTTTACCGGCTCCCAGTCGACGACGACGGGTGAAAGCGGCTGGTCGTCAAGGAAATCACCATAGGCATTCCTGTGAAAAAGCTTCCACGACAGCACCTGCCAGAATCGACCGTCGCGCGGGATTCCCATGGGGTTCGAAAAGATGCCCGACCCGTGGTGCAGCTTGCGTCGGGCCATCTCCCGCAGGCTGTCGCCGTTCAGCGGGCGATAGTGGCGTCCTGCCGATGGGTCTTTGGCTTCTGTGGCCGCTTGCACCACCCGGGGCAGAAACTGGGCTGCCAGCAACGTCTTGAGTGCCGCTGAGAGTCTGCCCATGAACCGTCTCCTGGTGATGCGCTGGTTTGGGTTAGTCATGTTTACAGGTGTGTTGAACGGTTGCTGCTCCTCAACTTATTGAAACAAATTTTGGACATTGTTATTTCCGATTTATCCGGGAGAAAATTTAATTGCTTCCATAAACCTAACCATGATCCCCAGAAGGTGCAACTACACGCCCATCACCTACTGGATCTGAATATAGACATACCCGCCACTGCCGTAGCCGAAGGCTTCAAATACGTGATGGTAATCACAAGAGAGCCCCTTGTAGAAGGTGCCGAAGTCCACCTGATAGGGATTTTCCTGTTCGGGATCCACATCGAGCATGGTGACCCGCTCGGTGGCTGAATCGTATGCACCCACAGGCGAAATGTGGGGGATATTCAAGGTGGGAACCAGGGTGCCTTGGTCGAAGTGGGTGATGATCAAGCCGTTGCCATGGCGATCAAAGTCCTGCAGGCGCTTCTTAA
This sequence comes from uncultured delta proteobacterium, assembly GCA_963705435.1. Taxonomy (GTDB): domain Bacteria; phylum Desulfobacterota; class Desulfobacteria; order Desulfobacterales; family Desulfosarcinaceae; genus Desulfosarcina. The sequence goes on from CAVPJR010000012.1 coordinate 92,940, forward strand.
GTCCCGCGCGGACAGGTGATTTCGCAGGTGCATGTTTGGGTGTCTGGACGATATCGACGGATCGAACTTTCAGACTGTAGGCAGCGATGCTGTCTTTGACCACCTGGCCCAACAGCGGCAGCGGCAGTCCGCGGCGTCCACGGTATCCGTTATCGCTCATGCGTTCTTTCCAGTGGCCGGTGGTCACCCGATCGAGGATGTCGGTTTGACTGATGGGATGGATATCCTTGTTTTGTAAGGACCTGATGGCGTTGATGCATGATACCACGCTGGCCACCGAACACGAGGATTCGTGAAATTGCTTGACATGGTATCGCCAGACAGCCTGTTTAAGTGGATTCCACTGGGGTTGGGCAGGGGGTTGGATGATTCGAACCCGGTCGCGTCTAAACGCACCGGTTCCGGTCATCCGATGAAAGCCATACCGGGCGTAGAGGTACGGGCGAATCAGGTTCCGCAGCAGGTTCATGTCAATCCCTCAGGTAAAAAAAGTAATCTAAAATATGCGCATTGATCGGATTCATTCAAGCGTGTTGCCTCATTCATTGCGAGATGGTTGCCGGATGTTGTCAATTATTTGTCACACCTTGTCCGGTTTCCCGGACTCATCTTGGCCTGACGACGATGCATTTTATAGCGAAACACAGCACTGATAAGGCTTTGGAGACGATATTGATCAGTGGTATTATTTTTGCTTGTCTATCTTGGCTGCCTACCCAAACAAGGACCTACAAGGAAGTGTGGCCATGCATCACAAATCGGTAAGGTTATGGATCCTCGTCTTTTCGGTCTTGCTTGGCCTGTTTCATCTACCCGTCCTTGCCGCCGAAGAACCCTTTCCCCTATACCCGGTCATCGATCCAAATGTAACCTTTTGGACGAATATTTATGCCCGCTATGCAACCACCCAGGCCGTCGTTCACGACAGTGTTGATCTGGACATCGTTTACGAGGTGATCGACCTTAAACCCGCCGACCATCCGGGTGCCCGGAAAATCAACCGCCTGCGAATGAGACAGGCCAGCCAAAGGGTTGAGTCGATACTGAATCGCCTGGAAACCCATCCACTGGCAGAAGATGCAGACTGCCGACGGGTGGCGGCGCTGTTTGGGCCCGGGGCCGATGCACGCACATTCAGCCATGCCCGTCATCGGGTTCGCTGTCAGATCGGTCAGCGGGACCGCTTCCAGGCCGGCCTGATTCGTTCCGGGGCATACATCGACCGGATACGTGCCATTTTAAAATCCAATGGGGTGCCCGAGGACCTGGCTTATCTGCCCCACGTGGAATCATCCTTTAACACCAACGCCTACAGCAAGTTCGGTGCCGCCGGGATGTGGCAGTTTACCCGGTCCACGGGCAAGCGATTCCTGACGGTGGATTATGTGCTGGACGAACGGCGTGACCCCATTGCCGCCGCCCAGGCGGCCGCAAAGCTGCTAAAGGAAAACCACGATCGGCTGGGCAGCTGGCCCCTGGCCATCACTGCATATAACCACGGTGCTGCCGGCATGCAGCGGGCCAAGGCCGTTCACGGCGACTATCCCGATATTTTCAGGTCCTACAAAGGCCGCACGTTTAAGTTCGCTTCCAGGAATTTTTATTCAGAATTTCTGGCCGCCCGTCGGGTGGCATCCGATTACCAGCGATATTTCGGGGCCTTGACCCTGAATGCCCCCATTCGGACAAGGACCCTGAGTCTGGATGGGTTTGCGGCATTCACGGATCTTTGTCGCCATTTCGAGGTCTCCCCAACAGTGGTCCGGGCCATGAACCCAGCCCTTCGGCCGCCGGTGTTCAGCGGTCAAAAATATGTCCCCAAGGGATACGTCCTCAACCTTCCCGCCCTCCCTGAATCAGACGGCCTAACGTTGGCCGATAGCCCTTCGAAATTATTCAAGACGGCTCAAAAACCCAGCCGGTTCTACACCGTTCAGCGAGGGGACACGGCCGGCAAGATTGCCCGCATGCACCGGGTGAAGCTGGACGACCTGATTCTGGCCAACAATATGGATCGGCGGGCGACCGTTTATGTCCGGCAGACCCTTCGCATTCCCCAGGCTGGAGAAACGGTTCGCAGCGAAAAAAAACCCCAACCGCCAATGCCGCGGGATCCCGTGGTGCTGGTGGCGGCCCAGGACATTGCCGACACCACGCCTGCCATACCGGAGAGCATCCCTGTGGAAAGCGCTGCCCTTCGATACCGGCGTCCGGGGCCGTCTCCTGCCGACCTGCTGGCGATGGCGGACATAGAACCCGATACCGCGCCGGAAGAGACGATTGCGCACGAATTGGGAACACAACCGGGGATTCTCGCCGAAGTCGGATTTGCCCGGATTGTCCAGGTTCAACAGCAGCCGGTAGGCATTGTACAGGTCGAGGTCGAGGAGACCCTTGGCCATTATGCCGAGTGGGCCGGTGTGCGCGCCTCCCGGATCCGCCGCCTGAACAACTTGCCCTTCGGACAACCGCTGCTATTGCACCAGACGATCAAAATCCCGCTGGATGATGTGTCTGCCGAGGATTTCGAAGCTCAGCGTTACGAGTTCCACAAGCGGCTGCACGAGGATTTTTTTGCGGCCTACCGGGTCGGTGAGCTCCAGCGATACCGGGTCCAGCCGGGGGACAGCTACTGGACCCTGTGCCGGGATAAATTCGATCTCCCGCTGTGGCTGCTCAGACACTACAATGCCGGGGTGAACCTGGCTGCATTGAAAATTCACCAGCCACTTATGATACCCGCCATTGAAAGCCTCCTGGAAAACAACCCGGAGGCGGCCGCCAGAGAAGCGACACCGGAAGCCTGAACCGCAACGCAATGCCTAATCACCGCTGTTTGTTGCCGAGCGATTTCGATTTTGCTGCAGCATCCTTTCTATTTCTCGGAGACAACCTGCCCAATCCTTATGAAGATGCGGATACCCGGGCGTTCGCAGCTTGACTAGCGTGCGCAATCCCTTTATGATGCCTGTGACTTGATCATTGCCGGTCCCGATCAACATCTTTCAGGCCAACAGGCATTGTTTCCATGACCGATAAAATTCCGCTGCCGGCGAGGCTGGCCGCTATGTTTGTTTACAGCCGCCCCTTCCTTATTTTTGGCGGCATGATCTGTGCCCTGGCGGTCATATGGGGCAGAAACCCGGTAGTATACACCGTCGGGGTTTCCTTTCTGATTCTGTCTATGATTTTCGATCTGGTAGACGGCTGGTTCTCGGCCCGCTTCCGGCCCCATGCCACGCTTGCCCCCCTGGCGGATCGGCTCACAGACAAGCTGGTCTATTCCATTATCTTTCCGGTCATCGCCGCCGGTATGATGTGGCGTCTGCTGGTGTCGGAGACAGATCCCACCCATGGTCAGTTGATGCATGCCATCTTTGTCCTGGTGCTTTGTGTGACGGTGCTGGTGCGGGACAGCTTTGCGGCCTTCATGCGCGGGTTTGCGATCCGCCAGGGCGTAGAGCCGGAGAGCAGTGAATACAACCGCATGCGAACCATCGTGGCTGCACCGGTCAGCGCGTTGCTATACGCATACGCTTTTTATATTCCCCAAGGGCCTGAGTCATGGATCTATTTTCGCATCTCCTATCTGGGCAACGTCCCCCTGCGAATTCTGTTTTTCGTGGAGATTCTGTTTTTCATCATCAATTTGGGATCCATCGCCGGCTATTGCCGCAAATACGGCACTGCCTGCCTGGACGAACTGTGTTACGGGGACGAGGTGCTCAGGCGAAAAATCCTGTCGGTGTTTCCAAACGCCCTGACGGTGATGAACGCCCTGATGGGTCTCATCGCCGTGTTTTTTGCCTATCAGGGTCGGATGCGGGAAGCCTATCTGATGATGATCGGCGCCGTTACGTTCGACAAGCTAGACGGCGCCCTGGCGCGCCGGTTGGGCCTGACGGAGCCCCTTCCCGATGAACCGCCGAAGAAGAAAATCAATATGGGCAGCATCATGGACGATCTGGCTGACGCCATCAGCTTTTGCATCGTGCCGGCCTGGATTTTCTACATCACTCTGAACCAGTTTGGACAAGACCGCTTCGCGCAGCTGCCCGTGGGGTGGATTGCCGTATTCTATGCGGTCCTGGGAATGGGCCGGCTGGTTTACTTCACCCTGGACAAAACGCCGATACCCGGTTTTTTCAAAGGGTTGCCCACACCTGCGGCGGCCATGCTGGTCATGTCACCGCTGGTGATATTCGATCATGCCCTGGCGCTCTCTTCTGAACGGATCCTTTTCTGGGGGTTTTTTTCAACCGGCACCATGGTATTTGCTGGGGTCATCATGAACTTTTACCCCATCCGATACATTCACCTGGGACGGACCATGAGCCGCCACCCCTGGTTTGGCCGCGCGAACCTGCTCTTGCTGACCATCAGCATGTTCACCCCCGTTTTCGGGCAGATTTGTCTGGGATATATGATCCTCTATCTCCTTTCACCCCTGTTCACATGGCGCATCCACCCTGAAGATGCCGCCCGGGAGAGCCGGAGGGAAACAATGTCCGAAGGCTGATCGATGTTATTATGGTAAACAACCCAATGATTGGAGCAGCAAGATGGCGCTTTGCCCCTGCGGAAGTGGAAAAGATTATACGGATTGCTGTGGACCCCTGATCAAGAGAGACCGGGTCGCCGACACCGCCGAAGCGTTGATGCGCTCCCGGTATACGGCCCATGCCAAAAAGGAGTTTGACTATATTTTTGAGACCACGCACCCTTCCAATCGCCAGGATGCCGACCGGAAAGGCACGGCAGCCTGGTCCAGGAAGCTGGACTGGCAGCGGCTGGAGGTTCGGCATTCAGAAAATGGCGGCCCGGACGATTCAGTGGGCACGGTGGAGTTTCTGGCACGCTACCGCAAAGACAGCAAGGCGTTCGATCACCATGAAATTGCTGAATTTGTCAGGGAGGACGGCCGCTGGTATTTCAAGGACGGCCAGGCGCCGCAGCCCGTACAGGCGGTTCGTCAGGGCCCGAAAATCGGGAGAAACGACCCGTGCGCCTGCGGCAGCGGAAAGAAGTTTAAAAAATGCTGCGGGGCTTGAGGCCAGAGGCCAGAGGCCAGAGACCAGAGACCAGAGACCAGAGACCAGAGACCAGAGACCAGGACAATAGGGGTGAGAATATGTTTATCGACCTGTTAAGATCGCGCCGGAGTATTCGTAAATTCGAGGATAGACCCGTTGAAGCGGAAAAGGTTGACCTGCTCGTGGAGGCGGTCCTGCGGTCACCGTCTTCCAGAGGGGTCAATCCATGGGAGTTTGTTGTGGTCACCGATCCTGCGATCATCAACCGATTGTCTACGGCCAAACCACACGGCGCCTCGTTTTTGGCCAACGCCCCACTGGCCATTGTGGTCTGCGCGGATCCGAAGAAATCGGATGTATGGGTTGAAGATGCATCCATTGCAGCGATTATACTGCACCTGGCGGCCACCGATCTCGGCCTGGGCAGCTGCTGGATTCAGCTGCGCAAGCGCGATTACGATGACTCAAAAACCGCCGGTGAATTCGCGGCCGACGTTCTGGGCCTGCCGGCAGAATTGGTGGTGTCCGCCATCATGGCTATCGGATATCCCGCCCAGCAGCCGTCACCCCACCCGACGGCATCCCTTCTGCGTGGTAAGGTGAGTGTCAATCGTTACGGCAACCAAGACTAAACCGCGGTCTTTTCAGCGGCAACGGCCGCCCGCGCCCCGGCAGCCATCCGCAATCCCCCTCGAGGGTGAAGGGTCAGGCAGGCCCGAAAGCATTTTCGAAGAGACCGCGGATGGCTTTTCTACCGTCGTCGGTGAGATTCCGGGTGCCGGTGCCCGCAAAGGTGTTCTTCTCTATTTTCGGCACGCCTGCCGTCCACTTGCCGCCTTCCCAGACAAACCAGCCCCTGCGATCCTGATCATAGACGTGCACCGGCCGGTTGAACAGCTTGGCCAGTTCCACGCCCCAGCCGGTTCCCCCCTTGACCGTGTCATCCGGCTGAATCCATCCCACGGCGATTACATGGTAACCGCTGTTGACCATGTGAAAAATAGTCTGGATCACTTTGCGAATTTTGCTGGCCTGAGCGAATTTGCGACCCATGCGGGCCGATACGATCTCCATGCTCACGTTTCCCTTGTCCAGCGCTTCAGGTGTCAGCTCGCGGACCCCGCGGGAACGTTCAATGCTGTGTCCCTCAAATGAAAAGTTGACCTCCTGGATGCCCCAGGCTTCGGCCAGTCGGCCGAATTCGGATTCGGCACCTTTGTGGCCGCCGCTGTAGAGGGTGATATGGGAACGATCTGGCATCATTTTCTCCTTTGGAAACAGGTGTTGGGGTTAAGAAAAAAAAGGCCCATTTTATACGGGCGGTCGGGTATTTAGATCACTCACTCGAAAAATTATCTCATCCGTTGTTGCCCGGCGGGGTGAGACGGAGATAATAAGTGCGGAATTGGGGATTGCAACCACAGGTAACCTGTTTATTTTAAAATGCAACGAATTTTTGTTGTCGACGAATCCGTTTCCAGTCGAAAATCTCGATTGCATGACCCCATTCGACGGTGTATCGTTGCCTGGAATTGAACCATTGATACGGAATGAAGGCGGTTTTTTGTCCCATTAGCGTCTTAGCGGAGGCGTACCATGTCGAAGTCACGAGACACAAAGAAAGATACCAAAAAAAAGCCTGCCCAGACCCCGAAGGAAAAGAAAAAAAACAAACAGGAAAAAAAGCGGCCCCACGGCGCTTATGAACCCGGGTAGCCAGCGTATTTTTCCGACAGGATCGCCTTGACCCGCCCCACCTGGCCGTCGGTCAGGCGCACCTTGATGCCGTGGGGGTGATGAGGGGAACGCGTGAGGATCGCTTCGACCGTACCCCGGGTGAGGTGGCCGCTGCGTTGATCTGCTTTGCGTACGATGTTCACCCCGGTGCCTGGATGGATGTTTTTTCGGTACTGGCCTTCCATCTGCCTGAGCCCGGTTTCCAACGATTAATTGCGACTGTGACGGTCCAAATATTCCAGCAGGTCCGCCATGGCCTCGGTGTTATCCCGCTGCGATATGGTTCGACGGATTTCAACGATCCTCTTGAGTTCATCCTTTTCAAGCAGCAGTTCCTCTTTTCGCGTGCCGCTCAGGCGGATGTCTATGGCCGGGAAAATCCGATGTTCGGCACAATCGCGGCTGAGGACCAGGTCCATGTTGCCGGTTCCCTTGAACTCCTGGTAAATGATGTCGTCCATCCGACTGCCGGTCTCCACGAGAATGGTGGCGATGATTGTCAGCGAACCGCCGCCTTCGATATTCCTGGCGGCGCCGAAGATCTTGCGCGGCACTTCCATGGCGTTGGCGCCGAGTCCGCCCGAGAGCGTCCGGCCATAGCTTTCCGTCTCGGCGTTGAAAGCCCGCGCCATGCGGGTCAGCGAATCGATGAAGACGACCGTATCTCGGCCGACTTCGGCGCATCGCATGGCGGTGTGCACCGCCAGACGGGTCATGCGCATGTGCTGGCCGATGCTCTGGTCTGCGGAAGAGTAGAGCACATGGGCGTTTTTCAGCCCCCGCTTGAAGTCGGTCACCTCTTCCGGGCGTTCATTGACCAGTAGAATGAATACGTCCATTTCCGGGTCATTGGCCGTGACCGAGTTGGCCATATGGCGCAATAGGGTGGTTTTCCCCGATTTGGGCGGAGAGATGATCAGGCCGCGCTGCCCCCGGCCAATGGGGACGATGAGGTCGAGGGCCTGTCCAGTGAGATCCTTTGGCCCCTGTGACATGCGCAGCCGCTGGTCGGGGTTGATGCTGGTCATGGTGTGCATGGTTTCGGTCTGTGCATACCGCTCCAAGGGCAGGCCATTGACCTGTTCCACTGCCGCCAGCTTCAGGTTCTGGTTGCCGGGATTGCCGGGTTCCCCCTGGCCTTCGATGAAGGTCCCCTCCCGCAGGCCGAATTTGCTGATTATAAACGCCGGGACGAAGGTGTCGTCCGGGCCGGCCTGGTAATTATTATCAATGTTTCGGAGAAAACCGAATCCTTTGTCCAGTATCTCAAGATGTCCACTTACCGGTTCCACAGGTTGACTCCCGGGTTGATTGTTATTCATGAGCGTCTTTGAAAGGCATGATTTCGATCCAGTACCCGTCAGGATCTGAAATGAAGTATAGTCCCATTTCTGCCTGATAGTTGGAATCCACGACACGGGCGGATTCGCCGAGTTGTCGGGGCCGGGTTGGGGATTACATTGAACCGCGCATTGTCAGCGAATCCACCGCTGCTTGCGGCGGAAAACCTTCAAAATGAATACCCTTGCGATAGTTGTCAAACCGGCGGGATGGTCGCTACATTGGTGCTGGCGATGTAAAGATGTAGAAAATGCCGACTGAGTGATTACCATAATAGAACAGTTGAACGGCGATGACAACCTTAATTACCAAGCAGGCGTCCGACATGATTGACTGTCAACGTTTCGACCCCTTCAACAACCGGCTGTGCCGCAATGTCCGCAACGCGCTGTCAGAAAATTTCAAGACGGTGTTGGAACAAAAAACGATGCAGCCGGTGCGGCGCGTGGCCGGCTTTTTTCTAAACGACCCGCTGCCGCTGTGTGTCCGGAGGTATATCGACCAGCGCCTGGCCGCCTTTGAACAGGTGCTGGCGAATGTCCGTGACCATCAGCTTGACCATCCGCTGGACATTGCCGTTGCGATCTGGGACCAGCGTCTTTTTTTTGAAACCCACGAGTATCTCGAACCGCACTGGATGACCGCCGACGGGGACGAAAAAAAGCTGCTCCAGGCCATCATCCGGGCAGCCGGTGCATACGTGCACCTGGAGCAGGGGAATTTCACCGGGGCCGAGCGCATTGCCGCCAAGGCGGTCGCCGTGTTGGAGGTGCATCAGGACCGGTTGGCCCCCTACGCCGACCCCCGGCTGCTTCTGGCTAAGCTCAGGTCCCTGGACCCCACGCCACCGATGCTTGCCGGAACTGCCGGGCCGTCAAATCGGTCGAGGCGGACCATCGATCGTCCATGACGCCATCGCGTCACACCAATCCCAGTTCAACCAGCAGCGCGTAGACGCCGGAATGGCGAAGGCGGATTCGGATAAACTCGGCGATGGTGGGCTGCCAGGGGCGATGACGCAGGGCCATCCCGGCTTCCCGGGGCAAGCGCGCGCCCTTTTTGTGGTTGCAGGCCCGGCAGCAGGCCACGCAATTGTCAAAATCGTTTTTCCCGCCCCGCGACCGTGGAATGACGTGGTCCATGGTGATGGGCTTGGCCCGGGATCCGCAATAGGCGCAGGCAAACCGGTCCCGGGCCAGGACGTTTCGGCGCGAAAAAGGAACACGGCCGCGGTAGATGCTTCTGACTACCTTGACCAGCACGGCTACCGCCGGTGCCCGGAACGAGCGGCTTACTCCCTGGATCACCCGATCCGAAAACTTCAGGACCCTGACTTTTTCGGCAAACATCAGGCCCATGGCTTTTTTCCAGTCTACCAGGCCGAGAAAAGAATAATCCCCGTTGAGCAGAATGCAGCTTCCGTTCATGGCGCCGGTTCCCCTTCCAGGGTATAGATGTAAAAGGTGTCGGGGATCATCGGAATCACACACCATTTGAGCATGGTCAGATCACGCAGTCCTTCCAATGCCTGCCGGGAAGCCGGTGTCATGAAATCCTCCTCAATCGGGTTGCCGCTATGAAAACAGGAAAGGCTGAATCGAATCTGGAATGAATGAATTAAACGGTTTTTACCACCGTTGTCAATATGCAATCATTGCCGATTGACACCGGCAGTAGAACTTTTTACAGTGGCTCGTCAATCCGTTCATGCAGCCGGCGTTAAACCGATCGGACCAAGGAGAAGAATGATGGAGCTGTTCTCGCAAACCCAGACAGAAGCCCTTTCCGCTTTCGTGGACCCGGACCGCTTTTCCACAGGCCAGTCCAACCGCGAGCTTCACATCAAGGACATCTCCCCTCACCGGGGCAAACTGCCCGCCGGCATCGTCTGGCCCATGACCACCGGGGAAGTTTCCACCATCCTTGACTATACCTATGCCCACGGTATTCCCGTTACCCCCTGGGGGGCCGGCACCAGCACCGAAGGCAACCCGCTGCCGATGCGCGGCGGCCTGGTGATGGACATGACCCGCATGGACCGGATCATTGCCATCCGGCCCCAGGATCTTCAGGCCGATGTCCAGCCCGGGGTTTTTCGAAAAACGCTCAACCAGCATACCGGCCGGTCTGGACTTTTCTTTCCGCCGGACCCCGGCGCCGACGCCACCATCGGCGGCATGATCGCCAACAACGCCTCAGGCGTGCAGACCATCAAGTATGGCGCCACCAAGGACTACGTGATGCGCCTCGTGGTGGTGCTGCCCGACGGGCGGGTGATTCACACCGGCGGAAAGGCCCACAAATCCTCATCGGGCTACGATCTTACCCGGCTCTTCGTGGGATCCGAGGGAACCTTGGGGGTGGTGACCGAAGCCACCTTGAAGCTGGCCGGCATTCCCGTCGTCCACCTGGCCGCGACGGTTATCTTCGACTCCCTGGAGGCGGCTTCGAAAACCGTAGCGGTGCTCATGGGATCGGGTTTGGCCCCGGCAGCCCTGGAACTGCTCACCCCGGAACTCATCGCACTGATGAACCGGGAAAAGGACCTGGGACTCGCCGAAAAGCCGTCCCTGTTCTGCGAGTTTCACGGCATCAGCGAAGCGGCATTGAATGAGACCGCAGCGCTGGCCGAGGCGCTGTGCCGGGACGGCGGCGCCCTTGGCTTTAAAACCGGCGTCAAGGAGCGGGAGCGAAAGGAGCTGTGGCGGGCCCGCCACGAGGCCTGGGAGACCATCCACCGGGCCTACCCGGGGCGGGAAACACTGATCGTCGATGCGGCGGTACCCATCTCCAGCTATCCGCAGATCGTCCTTTTTTCGCAGCAGCAGCTGGATGAAAAAAAGGCTGTGGGGTTTGTATTCGGCCACGCCGGGGACGGCAACCTGCATGTGGTCATGGTGGGTGACCCGGCCGATGACGGAGAATGGGCTTCCCTCGAGGCGATCAACCACAACATCGTCCACCGGGCGGTGGAAGTGGGCGGAACCTGTACCGGCGAACACGGTATCGGTGTCGGCAAACGTCAATTCATGCAGCTGGAGCACGGTGGGGGCTATGAACTGATGAAGCAGATCAAGGACCTGATGGATCCCAAAGGGTTGATGAACCCGGGGAAGATGTTTTTATAAACGCGCGGTTCAATTACATTCATGTAGATGCCAGTCTATGCACAAACCGGACAGCCATGCATGGCAGCTGTGGGCATCAAAATGGTCATGGCCCTCGTTGCTTTACTTTCTGGCTTTGCCGGCAAGGTACTGGATGGAGATCCGCACCACAGCCGTTTGGTCCATCAGACGGTCGATATAGGCGTCCCCGGCAGCAATGTGGTCGGGGGCATATTTGGCCACCAGGGCACGCAGCGCATTTTTTTTCAACACCTGGTCTTCGATGACGTCGGCATTGCCGGACACCACCACGCTTTCGTAGCGGGTGGAGAATTTTTCGGGCAGCAACTCGGTCTCTCCCACCACACAGAAGGAGACCCCCTTGTTGGCGGTGATGTTTTCCAGCTTTTGACCTTCGGTGGCACAGTGAAAAAAGATGTTATCTTCCATCACTACGTAATTCACGGGTATCCCGTAAGGCCGGTTGCTTTTGTCCGACGTGCTCAAAATGCCATACTCACCGCGTTTCAGCAGCGCCATGGCGGCGGCATCGTCAAGCCGCCGGTCTTCCCGTCTCAATGGTTTCGTCATGGGTCATCCCTTTCCCCGGGCCCGTGTTAATGTGCAGGTCTTTGGGTTGGTTTCTTCTTACCGATCGGATACCTTTTTTGGGTGTGGTTTGCAAATCAAACCGGCCAATTATCCCAGCGTTTAGTAAGCGCTGTGGAAAAAAAGTTTTTCCATTGTCAATTATGGTGCACACTGACGATCGTTTTCTATGCCGTATCTTATCCCATCGGGACTCCCCGAAGAAGGGGAAACGGCGTTAGGCACCTGATCGGAAAAACTGTCCACGTATGCGAAAATTTCCAGAAATCCTCTTAAGCGTCAGTTAATCGAGAGGTCTGAACCATTCACAAATTGAAACGCTGGCATGAATCCATCGGTTGCAGATAGAATCCTAAATGTAAACGGGCTGAAGACCTATTTCTTTTCGTCCAGAGGCGCCGCCCGGGCGGTTGATGGGGTTTCATTTGGACCTAACCATGCAGCAGATGCGCCTCATTCGCGGCTGGAAGCTGCTCCAACGGCGCCTAATCGGGAATACGGCAATGGCGGCCCCTTTCGATTCTGTGCATGCGGCGGCGCTTCCCTCAATCGCTGACAACCCCGTCACCCCTCCAGCTCAACCGTCTCCACCAGCACGCGGGCCGTGCCCTGTTTGTAAAAGCCCAGCCGCTTGGCGGCCCCCGCGCTCAGATCGATCATCCGGCCTTCGATAAAGGGCCCGCGATCATTGACCCGCACGACGATGCTGCGCCGGTTGGACAGGTTGGTCACCCTTACGAAGATGGGCAGGGGCAGGTGTTTGTGGGCCGCGCTCAACCCATCCGGCTTGAAGGCTTCGCCGTTGGCCGTCATGTGGCCGCCCCGCTGCCGGTAGGTTTCGTTCCCATACCAGGAGGCGATGCCTTTTTCACGATAGGTCCCGGCCTGTGCCATTGTCATGGGTACGTAGCGCTTGCCCCGGACCGTGTAGGGTGAAGCCTTGACGCGGCCCTGGGCAATGGCTTCCTTGGGGGACAGGCCGTCGATGGTGTCGATGTCGTCGTGGGTCAACGGCCAGGAGAGGGGTGCGGTGACCACGTCGAAGGTGAATTCGCCGACGGTGTAGACGGTGCTGCCGGCAAACTTGGTCACCTTGTAGGCCATGACCACGGTTCCCTTGGTCAGGCGGTAGGTGGTGCGAATCACGCCGCATGCGGAAAGAATCAGACATGACGCAGCCAGCAGAGCGATATAATAGCGCACTGGCCGATTGCTTTTCCGATTAACAGACTGTTGAAAACCTATTGCGCGTGGCCAACCATCGTTAAAATTTGGCTCAACATGCTCATTTATCACACATAAACTCCGCTTTATCGTCAATTTTTGCCTTGTCTTGCCTGCGCTCATGAGGTTTTTCAACACCCTGTTACGCCTGTTTCCAATAGTGATTATCGTTTGCGTACCACCAGGCTGCCGATGGAATAGCCCGCGCCGAAGGAGCAGATGACGCCGTGGTCGCCGGGTTTCAGGTCCTGGTGATAGAGGTGAATCAGCTTGTGGGCGATCTTTTTCAGCAGCGTGTCCCTGCCAATGACCGCACCGGCCACGATGTCCGAATGGCCGTTAAGATATTTGGTGCAGCTGTGCAGGGAAATGTCGTAGCCCCATTCGGCCGGCCGGAAATTGACCGGCGTGGCAAAGGTGTTATCGATCATGGAGATCAGGCGGTTGGCCCTGGCAAACTCGGCCAGGGCCTTCAGGTCACCCACCTGGATCAGCGGGTTGGTGATGGTTTCCACATACATGCCGCGGGTGTTGGGCTTTAGCATAGCCATCCAGGATGCGGGATCGTCGGCGTCGATAAAATCGAATTGAAACCCCAGTGGGACAAAATCCGAGACGATGAAATCCTGGGTGCCGCCGTAAAGGCAGTTCTGCACCAGGATGTGGTCGCCGGGGGAGAAGAGGGCCAGCAGGGTCGTGGAGATGGCTGCCATGCCGCTGGCCGTCACCAAGGCGGTGTCGGCGTTCTCCAGGGCCGCCAATTTGTTGTGAAGCACCTCGTGGTTGGGGGTGTTGTTCATACGGATGTATTTTAATTCATCGTAGCTGGACTGGCCAGCGTATTCGAAGGTGGACGACTGGAACACCGGCAGGCTCACGGCCCCGCATATTCATGTTTCGGGTTCTCCGGCATGGATCAGCCGGGTGTCGATGCGATGCTTTTTACTGGCCATGGTGACTCCTTTGATGGTCACAAAGGTTGAAAATTCCTATTTGATCTTTATTTTCTTTGCATTAAAGGCAATTCTTTAGCATGTTTTCTGCGGAGAGACCATGATCGAATCCAGCGCATTCGGCGTCATGACCATCGACGGCCGCACCTATACCTCCGATCTGTTCATCTTTCCTGACGGGCGTGTGCAGGACGAATGGTGGCGACAGCGTGGCCACATGTTGTGCGTAGACGACATGCTTGTCCTTGCCGACACCGCTCCGGAGCTCATCGTAGCCGGCACGGGAACCAGCGGGCGCATGCGGCCTGCGCCGGACCTCCAGGCTTTTCTCAGGGAAAAGGGCATCGCCTTGATTGCCGAACCCACTCCGCGAGCCGTGGACATATACAATCAAAAGCGCACGGCGGGCTTGACGGTCGGCGCCTGTTTTCATCTGACCTGCTGACAGGATTGGGTTTGACTACCCTATTGCCAAGGATTCAAATGTCGAACATAGAAAACACGAGTGATTTTGAAATGGTTATAGAAATCCACAATGCGGGTGACCGTGTTTTTCTCAGATCCATCCTGGATGCGGAAGGAATCGACTACTTCATTCAAGGCGAGACGGTTGCCCCATACATCTTTAATTCAGTGCCCATGCGGCTGATGGTCAAAAAGGGTCAGGTGGCGCAGGTCCAGGGACTATTGGGAAACTTTATGCAAACCTCCGCCTATGGTGGATTAAAAAGAATGATCGATAAACGTTGAAAACCATCGCCTCTATTTTCCACACGGTAATGGGTTTCACGCCAAAAAAACAACGTGCAGCAGATGGCACAGGGAGTGTGCGATGATAAAGATAGCCGCGGTTTTCGGCAGCCCCCGCCGAAAGGGCAACACGTCAACCCTTCTCAACCATGCCATCGCCGGCGCACGTGACGCAGGCGCCCACGTCACGGAGATCGTTTTGCGGGATTTGAAGATGTCGCCCTGCCTCGAAATATACGGCTGCAAAGAGGCAGGACGCTGTGTGATCAAGGACGACTACGGGGATATTGAGGAACTGCTGCAGGGCATCGACGGCCTGATGCTTGCCTCGCCGATTTTTTTTTACACGGTCAGCGCGCATACCAAGATCCTGATGGATCGCTGCAACTCGCTGTGGGTCAAAAAATACTGGATTGAGAAAAAACCCTTTGGCCAGGCGCAGTATCCCCGCAAAGGATTGTTTATCACCGTCGGCTCGACCAAAGGCAAACGTCTGTTTGAAGGGGCGCTGCTAAGCGTGAAATACTTCATGGACGCTCTGGATATGGAATTGTGGCGCTCGCTTATTTTCAGGGGCATCGAATCCGAGGGTCAGATCTTGGAACACCCCGACAGCCTTCAGGAAGCCCGTGAATCGGGAAAAGCGTTGGTCAAGGCTTTGCAGGTGCAGGAGGGTCAATCTCAAAGACCTCAACCTTCAGCCTGATCCGCTATTTCCGGAAACGTCGTGGCCCGCGCAAAGGCCATGGCAAAATCAGGTTCGGAGGCCAGTTCTAGGTAGCGGATGCGGTCGCACAGGGTGCGGGCTTCCCGTCTCAATTTTTTGTCCAAAAGGGCCATCACCACACCTACGCCGGCCAGGTTGTCCTTGGGCAAGACTGCGCCTGCGGCAGCGGCGGGCGGCAGCATGCCGATGGCCAGGGCGTTTTTCCAGTTGAAGCGGGCCCCGAATGCCCCGGTAAGAATGGTCCGATCGATTCTCTCGATACCGGCCTTGCGCATGAGAAATTCAATGCCCGTTAAAAGGGCCGCCTTGGCCAGCTGAATCTGGCGAACATCTTTGAGGGTGATGGAAATGTTGCTGCCGGTGGCGCTTTGATGGCTGTCTGCGATGGTGTAATGCCGTCCGATACCCCCCTTGTCGGATACCACCCCGCCCACGGCTTCATCCAGCCGGCCGTTGGGCAGGATGGCCCCGATCTGCCGCATTGCCGCGATGGCGTCGATGATGCCCGAGCCGCAGAAGCCCATGGGCCGATGGCTGCCTTGGTTTCCCAGCACCGCAAAGGCGACGTGGCGGTTGCTTTCGTCCGGCCACGCGCGATGGATCGCGCCGGATACCGCGCGCATGCCGCAAGAGATCTGGGCACCCTCCAGCGCCGGACCGGTGGCACAGCTGGTGACCCATAGCCTCTCCCGGTTGCCCAGCACCAACTCGCCGTTGGTGCCGATATCCATAATGAGGCTGATTTCGTCGCGTTCGTGGGGCCGGTCGGCCAAAATGGCGGCCATGGTGTCGCCACCCACAAAACCCGATACCACCGGCATGAGAAATACGGGCACGGCCGGATCGGTGGCCAGCCCCAGATCCCCGGCGCTGAAGACGGGCGGTGTGCGCGTCAGTGGGAAGTAGGGGAATACACCCAGGCCGTAAGGGTGCAGCCCGGCAAAAACCTGCTGCATGGTGGTGTTGCCGCACACGGCCACTTCATCGATGGCTTCCCATGTGGCACCGACCCGCTCCAGGCATCGGGTCATGAGAAAATTAATGCCTTGGGCCGCCAGACCCTGGAGTTGATCCAGGTGCTCATCCTTTTCGTTGATCCGGCTGATCCGGCTGATCACGTCCTCCCCGAAGCGCCTTTGAGGGTTGACGCAGGCCTCGGCAGCCAGCAGCGTGCCGGTCTTTAAATCGCACAGGTAGCCGGCCACCGACGTGGTGCCCAGGTCCACGGCAAAGCCCAGGCTGGTTGTCTGTTTGCCTGCCAGGATGCGCCGGAGACCCGTCTCTTCGTGCACCACCAGGGTGAATGATTTCAGGCTGTCGCGGTATCTGCCCAACTGGCGCAGGGGCGCGATGCCGGCGGTCGAGGCGACCGGGTCGCCGACCTGTGCAGCCAGCCAGTCCAGCAGGCTTTCCGGGGAGTTATCCGTTTTCAGGCCCGGCGAACGCCCATCCGCGGGCAAGCGCCGGGTCATGGAGTCCACCGGATAGCTGCCGGCGAAGCCGGTTTTACCCCGTGTTTCCGAGCTTTCAACCAGGGTGTCGGGGATGGTGACCGAGCCTTTGCCGATGGCCCGGGCCTGGCAGGCCAGCCGGGATCCATCGGCCATCTGACCCGGTGTGAGCACATCCAGTTCCGCTTCGGTGGGTAACGAAAAATTCGCTCTGGGGTGGACCATGACGAGGCACTTGCCGCAGACACCCATGCCGCCGCAGTCGGCCCGGATGTCGATGCCGTGGTCGGCACCCATCTCCTGGAGGGTTTTGTTCTCATCTACGGGCGCGTTCAGCCCGGCCGGCTCGAATGTTATTGATTGGACGGCGGCAATTTTCTCTATGGCGCGGCGATCGATTTTTCCCGTGGCCCCCATTGGGATTTGATCGACAATGCGGATTCGGCGGGGTTTCTCATGGGGCGCCAACACATTTTCCAACGAGGCCCTGATGTCGTCGTCGGAAACCCTGCCCACCACCAGGGCAATGACCTCTTGATCACGGCCGGTCTCGACCGGGTTGGCCAAGACCAGGGCGTCATCGACGCCGGCTACATCCATGATGGCCCGGCGAACCTTTTCCAGATCCACCCGGTTGCCACCCACCTTGACGATATGGTCCGTGCGTCCGGTGACCACAAAACATTCGCTGCCATGCGCGTTCACCCGGTCCGCTACCGTAAACCAGCCGCTGCTGCGTACCGGCAGTTCGCGGGAAAGAAAGGCCGAGCGGACGTCCAGACGCTCACCGGCCACACGCCACTGGATGCAGCGGTAAGGCGTGAAGCCCGCTTCGCCCTTAGATCGGATGCGGGTGGCGATACCGCCGGTTTCCGTGGATCCATAGATCTCCACCAGATCCACGCCCGTTGCCCCGAAAAATGCCGTGGCGTCGGCTTCCGCCAGTGGACCGGCCGAGGAAAAAGCCAGCCGCAGGGCGCCTTTTCCCGGCGGGTTTTCCCTGAGTGCCCGGTAGTGAACCGGCACGCTGACGAAAATGGTGGGTGACGTGGCGGCCATTTGACCTTTGATCTCTTCGGGAAAGGACGGCGTCTGTGCCACGACCCGTGCCGATGCCGCCAGGGGCACCAGCAGGGAATAGAGCAGCCCGTAAATGTGCAGGGCCGGGACGCTGGCCAGGATGCGGTCGCCGCTGGTGATCTCATAACGCTTTACCAGATAATCCACTTCGCCCAGCAGATTGCGCGGCGTCTTGGACCAGAGGCGCGGGACACCGGTGGATCCGCCGGTGAACAGGTGGACCCAGGTACGGTCCGCATCGGGTTCGTTTTCGGACGTCAGGGTATCGACTTCATCCATCAGCGCCGGTGCATCGATGACCGTTACCCCGGCTGGCAGAAGTTCATCGGATGTTGCAATGGCCCGGGAGAAACCGGTCAACTGGTGCAGTTCAAGAAGGGCGGTTGCCGTCAGGGCATGGGGCAGCAGCAGTTCCGCCCCACCGGCCAGCGAGGCCAGAAGGGCGGCCGCCATCAGGGCGCGGTCCTCGGAGCAGAGGCAGACCGGTGCATGATCCTCCTTCTGGCTGTCCAAAAAAGCCTTGATCCGGCGGGCCATCCGATACAGGCCGTCATAGGTGCAGCCGGGCATGTTGAACGCCTGGCCCGGCCGGTCCGGGCCGGACAGCAGGCGTTCAATCATCTGGGCGATGGTGTCCTTTTCTCCATTGGGTGGTGTCATCGTCGATGTCGTTCCTTTACGCGGTTATGACAGCTTGCGCCGCCAGTGCTGGATGGACACCAGTTAATACAGCGCTTGGTTTGGGTCAAGCCATTCCCACATCTGCTGGCTTGACACGGCCGGATAATTTGAATAGCTAATAACGCTTCGCCTGTTGCAGGGCCAGGCGTCAAATAAAAAGGATCAAGTCATGGAATGCTGCACCAACCGGTTATGTGATTTTGCGTTCGACAGGGCTGCCATTGCCCAGGCAGCCGCTGAAAACCGTCTGCTGACCATGGAAATAGAGTTCAGCCTGCGGTGTAATTTCCGTTGCCCGTACTGCTATGTTCCCGAGGATAGCTATTTTGACGGGGAACTGACTCCCGCTGAGATCCGGGATGTGCTTCTTCAGGCCAAAGCGCTGGGGGCCCGGCGGATCATCATTCTGGGCGGTGAGCCCAGCATCTACCCCCACATCCGTGCAATGATCGCCTTCATCCAGGACCAGGGCATGGATGTGGAGATGTTTACCAACGGCAGCGGCATCACTGCCGACTTCGCCGCATGGCTGTTCGACCGTCAGGTGCGGGTGGTGATAAAGATGAACACCTTCGATGCCGACCTGCAGGACCGGTTGTCGGGCAAGCCGGGGGCCGGTCGGATTATCGCCAAGGCCCTGGACCATCTCAAACAGGCGGGTTATCCGTCCGAGGAGGCCTTCCTGGCTGCGAGCACCATCATCTGCCGTCAGAATCTGGAGGAGCTTCCCCGGTTGTGGTGTTGGCTGCGTGACCAGGGCATCGCCCCCTATTTCGAGATTATCACCCCTCAGGCCAACGCACTGGAAAACCCCTGGTTGGACGTGGATCCCCACACCCTGCAGCAGCTGTTCGAGCGGCTGGCAGCCATCGATGCGTCGCGATACGGCCGGGCCTGGGACATCCAGCCGCCGCTGGTGGGCAACCGTTGTCTGCGCCACCAGTTTTCCTGCCTGGTGACTTCAAGGGGCGACGTGACCCCCTGCGTGGGGGTGACCCTCTCTCTGGGCAACGTTCGGGAGCAGCCGCTGAAGACGATCATTGAAAACAGTCCGGTGCTCAGGGACCTGAAAAATCACCGCCACACCATCAAGGGGACCTGCGCCAGCTGCGATCAGGCAGACGGCTGCTACGGCTGCCGGGGTGCCGCCTACCAGATCACCGGCGACTACCTGGCATCGGATCCCATGTGCTGGCGAAACTGCCGGAACCAGCCCTGACTTTCTATCCATGACCCAGACACCCCCTTCGACCCCGCCAAGCCAACCGCCGGCAATCCTCGGCCTTCTCGGATGCCTGGCCGTTTTTGCATCGGCCTTCTGCTTTTATTTCTCCACGGTGGTGATCCGCTGGTCCCGGGATGTGGTGACCATCGATTCCGCCTTTTACGCGTTCTTCCGTTTTCTGCTGGGCTTTATCGTGGTCTGCGCGATCATGGTCCTCAGGCGGCAGGGGCCGGCCCCGAAGCGCTACCACCTGCTGGTCGGCAGGACCCTGGGCAACTGTATCGCCGTTTACTGCTTCTATCAGGCCGTGCGCTACACCTCGGTGGCCGAGGCCAATATTCTGAACATGACCTATCCCATCTTCGTGGCCATGCTCTCCTGGGTGCTGCTGCGCCATCAACGGGATCCGGTTGCCCTGGCCATGGTGGTGGTGGCCATTGCCGGGGTGTGGCTGATTCTGCAGCCGGGGAGCATGGGTATGGGCGTTCACAGCCTCTGGGGACTGGGCTCTGGAATCAGCGCCGCCGCGGCCATCCTCTACCTGAACATCAGCCGGCAGCACCACAATGCCAATACGGTTCTGTTCTACATGTTTGGACTGGGATCGGTGCTGATGTTCCTTTTTTTCAGACAGCACATCTTTTGGCCCGACGGCCGTGAACTTTACTACCTGACTCTCTGCGGCGGGGCGGGTATCGCCGGTCAGTTTCTGATTACCCTGGGTTTCCGCTATGTCACCGCCGTGGAGGGGGGCGTCATCTCGTCCACGCGAATCCTGCTGGCCGCCCTGCTGGGTCCATGGCTGGCGGCGGAGCCGTCACTGGGGCCGACCGGATGGGTGGGCGCCCTGATGATTTTCGGGGCCAATGTCATCCTGACCCTTCGGAAAGGGCGCTGAATTCAGGTGCATCACCGGCAGGCCGGTGAGCTGGGCAAGGGGGACGGCCGTCAAGCCTTTTTTCGAGAGACCCGCCAGTATCTTTTCGATTTCCCTGATCCATTGTGTGACCCGTTCCGGATTGCCGGCATCTGAATCGTGCATCAGTAGGATGTCGTCCGATCTGACCTTGGCAAGGATTTTTTCGGCAAGCTGGCCGATGCGCCGGTTGCCCCGGTCGAACGCCCGGCAGCTGAAGTTCACCACATAAAGCCCATTTGCGCTCAGCACCTTGCCCATGGACGGCGAGGTGATGCCTACCGGTGGCCGGAAGGCGAGAGGGACGATGCCCAATTGCGACAGGGCGGCCTGGGTGTCGGCGATTTCACGCTGAAGCAGCGCCGATTGCCAGAACATGCGGTAACGGTTGTGGTGAAAGGAGTGGTTGCCCACCGTGTGGCCCCGGGAGACGATTTGCTGGATCAGCTGGGGGTATTGTGTCGCCCGCCGGCCGGTGACGAAAAAGGTGGCCGGGACCTGCTGTTCGGCCAGCAGATCCAGCAGCAGGGGTGTGGTGGCCGGGTCCGGGCCATCGTCGAAGGTGAGGGCCACCGCCGCCTTGCCCGTATTTCCGCGGCTGACCACAGAAAAAAAGAATCCGGCCTCGGGAAGAAACGGTGCCATGGCACAAAGCATCAGGAAAAGGGTCAGGGGCACCGTGGCCAGGCGAAGATCGACGGCACCCAGAAGGATGGCGGCGGCAAAGGCCAGAAGGCCGGTGCGTTCGGCCATGGAAAAATGGGCCCGGTTTCGGTGGATTGGGTTGGTAGTCGTTTGTGGCGTTGTCATCGCTTCCTTTTATAAGGTCGCTACCTGGGCCTGACCACATGCCAGTGCATATCCCCGCGCATGCCGGAGGTTTGGCTGGAATGGACCTCGAATCCGCATTTGTCGAGGATGGCGCTTATCGCAGCCTGGTTCCGATAGCAGGTGTTGGCGCCGTTGATCTTGAGTTTGAGCCGCTCCAGGTACCAGGTCCAGTGGGGTCGGGCGGAAGGCGGCATGACCGACCGCATGATCAGGCGGCCGCCGGGAAGCAGGCGCTCGTGGATGCGCTCCAGATTTTTTTCCAGCTCCCAGTCCTGCAGATAATGGCTCATGTCCAGCATGACCGCCAGGTCGATCAAGACGTCCGTGGGTGGAAGATCCGGGGCCGTTCCCTGGTGTATCCGGCCCCGGTCGCCAAGGGCCAGGGCAGCCACGCGCACCCGATCCGCATCCGGCTCGATGCCGTGGATGGTTGCGCCGGGGAACCGGTCGGCCAGCCAGCAGGCGGGTACGCCGTAGCCGCAGCCTACATCGAGGATATTGGACGCTCTATTCCCTTGCGGCAACAGCGTTTCCAGTTCGCTAAATAGCGGGTCGAAGCGTAGCTTGTACCGTGCAAACAGTCGGGGGTAGGGCTCCATGTTCCGATAGCGCCAGTAGACGCCGTCGGTGTTCGCAGGGGCGGCTTCGAACCGCCTTTTCAACAGCGGCGGCAGGATGAGCAGTGATCCGGCCAGGCAATAACCGATACCGAAAAAGGAGATCAATCCGGCACTTTTCAACAAGTTGTGGTCGGCACCCAGCAATACGGCAAAGCCGACCAGGGTTGAGGCGGCAGCCATGACGATCGCCGTTCTGACCACCGAAAAATAGGGATGGTCGAAGCGCTGGTAGCGCTGGTAGCCACGCAGCATGAACAGCGTGTAATCCACGCCCATCCCCAGGATGATTACCGACAGCATCAATGCCGGGATGTCCAGGGGGCGGCCCATGATGCCCAGTGTGCCCAGTGTGCAGACAAAGGCGAAGGCCAGCGGCAGCAAGGCGGTGGCCAGCAGACCCGCGTCGACGAAAAAAATCATCAGCAGTAGGATCAGGCTGACCCCGATGATCAACAGCATTTTCATGAATGTGCCGAACAGCAGTTGCCCCATGCGTTGTGAAAAGAGGACGGGGTCGAACACGGCACAAATGTCGGACATCCGGTTGTAAAACCGCTGGCTGTCGAACCGCCTGGCGGGATTGATGCGGGTGACCTGGCGCCAGATGCCATCGGCCTGGTCAGTCGAGATGCCCAGCAGCGGCTGCACCCGTTCCGGGATGCCGGTTGCGTCGGGGGGGGCGCCGGCGAGCATTTCCAGAAACGGGGCGAAGGCGCTGTAGGTGAAGCCAAGTGGTTCTGCCTCCCGGACAAACTGCCTGGTCACTTCCCGGATGCGTGCATTCGTCCAGAACTGCTGCCAGGCGCTGAAATTTTCGGCACTTGTGGCGCTGCCCGGGAAGAACAGGGAAGGCGTCACCGTTTTTTCGATGCTGCCGGCATGGGCTTCGGTATTCAAGTGAGCCAGCAGGCGGTCATTTTTTTCCTGCAGCGCATTCAGGTCGTCTGCTTCGGTCATCAGGTAGACACTGGAAAAAATATCACCCCAGACGCGGGTCATCAACTCATCGGCAGCACGCGTCTCCCGGCTGACGCTATTCATGGCCCTCAGGTCGGTGTTGAAATGGGGTCGGATGAAAACGGTCAGTACCGCCGCCGTCAGCAGGCATAGCACCAATCCAAACTTGCCGGTTGACGCCAGACGATCGACGATCCTGGACAAAGGCCGTCTGGTGGTCGTCGCAGCGTGCAGGTGACCCTCAAGGAGCCGGGGGAGTGCGCTGTGCACGAACAGGAAAGAAAAACCGATACCCATGGCCGTGAACTGTCCCAGCTGCTCGAAGACGCTAAACCCGCTGAAGGCCAGGACGCTGAAGGCGCCGATGGAGGTGAGCACCGCCAGCAGTCCGACGGCCCGGATCTCCCGGGAGGCTTGCTGCCCACCGCTTTCGTCACCGTTGTCCACAAAAAGCATGTAGGCGATGCCGTGGTCGACGGTGATGGAGATGATCGCACCGCCGAAGCCCAGCACCATGATGGAGATGCTGTCGTGGACCAGGGAGAAAACGAAAAAGGCCATGACCGTTCCGGCCAGGGCCGGCAGCAACGCCATGAGTCCCGCAACGGGATTGGAAAAGGCGGCCAGCAGCAGCACGCCGATGCCCACCGTGGCCCACAGGATGGCGCGTTGTACGTCGCGTTTGATGATGGACTCGTTGTCCAGGGCGACGCTGAACGCACCACTGGGTGTCAGGGTGATTTCTCTGCCGAAATCTTCTTCCAGATCCGTTTGCAGGTTTTGGAAGAATCGGGTCAAGGATCGGGCCACGGTCGTGTCCGTGCCGGATCCGGCCGGGGTGGCCAGGATCAGCAGGTGGTGCTGGTCGGCGGAGCGTATGCGACCATGGTGGATGGTTGCGCCGGGAGCGGGGTTCAAGGATGCCAGCCGGGCCAGGACGATGTGGCGCAGGCCCAGCGGGTCGGTGGCCATGGAGGATGCCTGACCGATGCCCTCCATCTGGTAGAGGTCATCCCGGACCCGGGTCAGGGCTTGCCGGATCGCCTCGTCGGACAACAGCGGAGCCACCTGATGCTGCAGTTCCCCGGCGGTGAACAGCACCGGCAGACCACGAATGACGTGGTCTGCCAGATCGGTCAAGCCCTGTTGCATGGGCCCGTTGCCGACCTGCGTAAACAGATCGCTCTGCATCAGTCGGGATTCGACCTTGTCCGCAGCAGCCAGCAAAGCGGTCATATCCGCGCTTGCCGAACCGATATCGATGGCGATCTGATCCTTGATGGGGTTTTTTTCGAAGATGTAGATGCCGTCGGCGATGACCGGGTCATTCGTGGGCAGAGATCGCGCAATATCCGTATCGATGGCGATCCGCTTGAAGGCGATAAAGAACAGGGCCGTGCCGGCAATGATTACCGCCAGCAGGGCCAATATGTTGATGGGTGATTTCAGTCGCATTGAGATCGTCTTTTCCTCACGGACCGGGTCGCGAAAGAAGGTCTTGTTTGCATCAGGTCAGTATCCACAGAATTGCCGCACCGATCACCAGCAGGTGGGCGGCTATGATCGCGTATCGAAAGCGGTGGTAGCGTTCGTTGACCGTCTGGATGAAACGAAGTCCACCGAAGAGGCGGCGGATGACGTCCAGGGTGCGGTGACGTGAATTGTCCGACGCTGAATTGCTTTGAAAGGCGATAGCCGGATAAAGGGCAAAAGGATTTTCGATGCGGTTTCGCAGCCAGATGTCATAGGGAACATGGTTCCACGGTGAATCGACGATTTTGCGGGCCAGAGACGGCCGGATGAGGTAGGCATGCGCCAGGCACCGGTATTGAATGCGTCTTAGGCCGGGTATACCGGTGGCGCGGCTCCCGCCGACGAGACAACCCAAAAAAAGAATGTCGCCGTCGTTGGTGTTCAGGAAATATTCAATTCCCGGCGCCAGCCGGGAACCGTTGAAGCGTCCGAAAACGACATCGTCTTCAAACACAAGGATGTGCCGGGCGCCGGCATCCAGACCCATTTTGAGGCAGGCCTGGTGGGATTCGAAAATCCCCTGCTCACCGTTGGTGGGATGAAGCCGGGCGATATGGAAAGTCACCTTTCCGTCCAGCCCGATACCGGCGAACTGGTTGCGCGCGCTGACCTGCCGATCCGTCCGGCCTTCCAGCGAGATGCAGTAGATCCGGTCGATGCGGTTCCAGACCGGTTCCAGCGATTGGTGTTTTTGTGGCTGGTTGAACAATTTTTTGTATGCCCTGAGGTCAATCGATCACCGACCGCCAAACCGGCGGCCATCCCATCCACAATCGGGTGTGTTCGTTGTAGAATACACTATTTGCTTGATCACGTGGCCACCAATGTATACGTTCTAGTCTGCGTATACAAATGTTTAAAGGAGCCACCGCCGCCTTGTGGGACCTATTGAAACACCGATAAAGAAGTTAGTCGTCCGGCTGACCCGAACCCGGTTGGTGCAATCGGTTATTGCCGAGGGGGCGGACCTCAGCGCCTTTCACCGACGGCCTGACCTGAGGGTAATGTCCGGTGTGGCGGCCATCGTCTTGAGCTATGTGATCAGTTGGCCCCTGATCGCCCTTCTGGGCATCGCGGCCGTCCACTATGGCAATGCCGCCATCGTGGTGATCGGCGGCCCGGCGGCCTATGGGCTGTCCCACCTGGTTTTTTTGCTGGGCATGTACCTTGCCGGTGCCAAATACAGCCGGATTTTCCTGCGCTGGGCCGTTTTTCGGGGCATGACCCGGCTCATGGTGCGCTATCGGCTACCCCTTCCCACCCCATCGCTCCCTGATGTTGCGGTGGTGGCACGCCACAATGAACACGGCAGTCACCATGGCGCCGATTCCACCCTGCCAACTCCCTGCCTGGGCAATCGTTGTTCCGGCGGCCAAAACGCACACCAGGGCAAAGGATGAGAGAAACGGTGTGTGCCAGACCTGGTGTGCCACCGCCCAGGCCAGGAGACCGAGGGCGGTCCAAACCGGGGCGATGACGGCCGTGAACCCCAGGTAGTTGGCCACTCCCTTGCCTCCCTGGAACCGGTGAAAACAGGGAAACCGGTTGCCCAGGATCAAGCCCAAGCCCACCCATGGCACCTGCCAAGAGAGCACCAGCGCCTCGGCCGCAAGGGCCACGAGGACCGCCCGGCCCACGTCCAGCAGCAGGACCGCCGCTGCCCACCCGATGCCGGCCTGCCGATAGACATTGGTGGCGCCGGGGTTGCCGCTGCCGTAATGACGCGGGTCTTGGCGACCGGTCAAGCGAAACACCAGAATGGAAAAATTGATCGAACCGGCCATATAGGCAGCGGCTATCAGCAAGCCGAATGTCGCCAGTTCGGTCATGGCCGGCCTCCCACGGTCAGCAGGGTGAACAGGTGATCCTCCATGGTCGCATGAAGGGCGGTGTGTATTTTTTCGCCGTCAATCTCCAGCAGGCTGGATTCCGGGGCCACGGCGATGACACGGATACGCTCCCATGATTCAGCGAGTCGGATTCCCATGGCCTTGGCTGCCGCTTCTTTGGCACTCCAGACCCGCATGGCGCCATCTGCCCGGCCGATGGGTGTGCGGCTTACCACGGCCTGCTCACGGCTGTCCATGTAAAGGTGCATCGCCCCGAGCGGTTTTTCCGACAACGGCTCCACATCTACGCCCACGGGCTGGTCTGAGGCCACGGCAATGGTAAATCGTCGGTCATGGGAGACGGCACAATCGGTGCGGGACCCGTCAGCCAGCGGACATTGGGGGGATTGGCCGTTTTCGGCAACGGTTTCGATCTCCCGGGATCGTCGGCCGTCGCCGTCGCCTGACAGCAATCGGCTGAGCCGCTTGAGGGCCAGCCGGGCCGACAGATACCCCCGGGCCCGCTCCGGGGCCATCGGTGTCAGTCGTCTTTTTTCGTTTTCGGAAAGCGCGGTTGGGGCAAACCGTGCCACGGCCTCACGCTCCAGCAGAACCATTCCTGAAAGGCGTCGACGAAGCGGGGCGAGGGGGTCGACACGGGTTGGCAACCGAAATCCATGCGGTGGTTGGGTGCGGCCGCCGCTGATGTCTCGCATGTGGACGCCCTTGGCGGTTTCATGCAGTCTGCCGGCATCATCATGTATGAATATGTCGAAGACGAAGATGGCTTGGCCAGTCTGAACCGGCACCACGCGTGCCGTATAGACCTGGTCCAGCCGGGTGGGGTTGACGATGGTGCGCCGGTCCATGGACACGGGAAAGGCCACGGTGCCATGGAACCGCTGACACCAGACGCAGGCGGCATGGAAGGCCGCATCCAGCACATAAGGGGATCCCAGGAAAAGATCGCGTCGGGGATCAACCGGCCGGGGTGAACGCACCCGGGCCAGGGCGCCGTCCGCTGAAATCAACAGCGTTTCGCAGATGTTGCGGTAGGCCGGGCCAAAGAGAACCATTTCCCGATAGATGCGAGCCGGGTCCACGGCGGTGCAGACACCGGCAAGGGACGCGATGGCTTCCAGGGGTGGTTCGACCGCGGCCGGCAATTTCCCGCCGAGGACCAGCGAGGCGTGCGCCAAGGTGCGGGTGATCGCCGCGGCGGGGGATTGGAACCGGGTGGTCAGGGTTGTGCGCATGGATCCGTCGTCATGCTTCTCCACCTGATTGAATGCCGCCAGTGGGTCCGGCGAATCCAGATGAAGGAATTTATCGAAGTGAATATCTTTGAGCCGGTGGCCGTCAACCCCCGGGAAACGGCTGCAGGTGTCTGCGGCGAGCCGTTCCATGGCTTCCACTGCCGCAAAAATCGGCCGGTCCTGCACATGATGGTCATTGAAGAATGGCGGCGGGTGAACGGTTATGGGGAAGGATTTTGATTTCACGGTTTCGGGAAAATGTCCCACAGACGAACGGTTTTGGGATCTACCTCCACCGGCCTGCCCGATGCGTTCACTGCGCAATGCCGGGTGAATCCTTTGCAGACGATGTCACCGGATTCCTGGTGGGTAATCACATAGTCGAACTGAAGCCGCACCCGCTCCATTACGGATGGTCGGGTGTGGACCCACATGGCGTCGTCGTAATACAGGGGCCGGAAGTAGTCGATGTCCACCTTGATGATGGGGTAGACATAGCCGCTTTCTTCAACGGCCTTATACGGGTAGGCGGCATCGCGCATGAGCGAGGCCCGGCCGAATTCAAAATAGCGCAGGTAGTTGGCGTGATAGACCACCTGGGAACGGTCCGTGTCCGCATAGAGGGTGCGGGTTTCGCAGCGGTGCCAGACGATATCGCTGGAGCGGTCCTTGACATACTGCGGGTGGCCGTTCAACGGGACCGGGACAAAGGGTTTGGGTTTCATCTCACGCTCCCCGGAAGACGACGCAGCAGTTGGTCCCGCCGAAGCCAAAGGCGTTGGACAAAAAGGTGGTGTAGGCGTGCCGCCGGGCTGCATTGGGCACCACATCCACGTCGGCAAATGCGGGGTCTGGAAGATGGTTGACCGTGGGCAGGACAATGCCCCGATGCATGCCCTCGATGGCCAGGGCCGCCTCGATGGCCGCGGCGGCACCCAGCGTGTGGCCGATCTGAGATTTGTTGGACGACACCGGAATGGCTGCCAGCGAATCGCCGAACACCTCACGCAGACTCTGTATTTCCACGGCATCACCTTTCTGGGTGGAGGTGCCGTGGGCATTGACATAGCCGATCTCTGCGGGATGTATCTGGGCATCGTCGATGGCCTGAGCGATGGCCTGTACGATGGTCGCCTGGTTGGGTAGGGTGAAATGGTGGGCGTCCGATGTCCAGCCGACACCCAGAACCTCGGCTCTGGCTATGAGTTTGTAGGTTTTTATTGCATCCTCGGCGGCCAGCACCAGCACGCCTCCCCCCTCGCCTAGCACGATGCCGCGGCGGTCGACGGAAAAGGGCCGTGACGCCTGGGTGGGGTCGTCAAAGGCGCGGTCGCTGGGGCCTACCTTGATGGTGGCCCACATGTTGGCAAACCCCTGGACAATCTCCGGGGTCAGGCAGGTTTCCACCCCGCCAGCCAGGACGAAGTCGCATTCACCGTCACGGATCATGCGGGCACCGATGCCGATGGCATGGTTGCCCGAGGCGCAGGCTCCCTGGGGAGAAAAAATGGGCCCGGTGAAGCCCAACATCATGCCGGCCTTGCCCGCGGGCAGATTGGCGCACAGGTTGGGCAGCAAATAGGGGCTGACTTTAGTGGGGCCGTGCGTGATGTAGTTGCCCATGGCGATGCGGTAGGCGTCGGTGCCGTTTAAGGCCGAGCCAATCAGGCAGGCGGTCCTTGGGCCGGTGCGACCGTCGATTTCCAGGCCGGCGTGTTCCAGCGCCCGTTTGCACAGTACCATGGTCAACAGCACGAAGTCCGCGTTCCAGTTGCGGCTGTCCATCTTGTCGATATACGGCAGGTCCCCAGGGTTCCAGTCCGGGATCTCCCCCACCACGTTGCTGCGCGAGGTGGTTTCACAGCGGGTGATCCGGCGGAAACCGGCTTCTCCGCCTACGGCCCGCTGCCATGTGGCTTCAAAGGTATTTCCCAGGCAGGTGGCGGCGTCGTAGCCGACCACGTATACCCGTCTGTTTAAGGGTGGTTTCATATTCGTTTAAATACCATACACGCATTGCACCCGCCAAACCCGAATGCATTTTTGAGCACGTATTCCTGATCGACCCGCCGGGCTGTGTCGACCACGCTATCCAGATCGATCGCCGGGTCCGCCGTGTAATTGATGGTCGGCGGCAGCATGCCTTCCCGCATCCCCTCCACTGCCATAATCGATTCGATGGCGCTGGCGGCGCCCATGGCATGGCCGATCATGGATTTGTTGGCTGTTATCGCTGGCACATGGTTGCCGAATACGTGCCGCAAGGCGTCGGCCTCCACCTGATCGCCCACGCGTGTGGCGGCGGCGTGGGCGTTGACGGCGCTGATTCGTTCCGGGGTGATGCCGGCGTGTTCAATGCTTTGGGCAATGCAGCGGCGGACGGTGGCAAGGTTCGGGGCCACGTGATGGAAGGCATCCGAGGTCATGGCCCAGCCGGCGATTTCGGCGACAACGCCCAGGCCATGGGTGTCGGCGAAGGAGCGCTTGGCGATGATGATGCAGCCGGACCCTTCGGAGACCACGAATCCCCGGCGGTTGAGGGAGAAGGGGCGGCTGGCCTGTTCAGGCGGCTCCTCGGGTTCGCCCGCTTTGGGCATGAACGCGCCGCCCATGGTGCCGAAGCCGGCCACGATGGGTTCGGTCAGGGGGAAATCCACCGCCCCGCAAATGGCTATGTCCGCCCGGGCGTCGTTGATCAGCATGGCGCCCACGATCATGGAGGTCACCCCCGTTGCGCAGGCCGTGATCGTGGCACAGATGGGGCCCGTGGCGCCAGTGTGCATGGAGACTTTGCCGCCCACCATGTTGATGCAGGCGTTGGGGTTGACGAAGGGCGGCGGCAGCTTTCCCCGGCCCATTAGGTTGCGATCCGCGCCAAGCAATGCATCCAGGCCGCCGATCGCACTGCTGAAGGTGACGGCCGTTCGCGGGGCGAGATCCGGTGTGATGTCGATGCCACTTTTTTGCAGGGCCCGGGAGGCGGTCAGCAGGGCGTATTTGAAAATGGGGGATGGCCAGCGGGCCTGTTCACGGGGTTTTATAAAATCGTAGGGCAGATGGTCGATATCCGGTGCCTGGCCGGCGATACGCACGGGAAAGTCGTCCGTCAGGTCAAAACGGGTCAACGGGCCGACGCCGCTGGCGCCGGAGAGGGCCCGTTGCCACTGGTCTTCGAGATCGATCCCCAGGGGTGAGACTGCATCATAACCGAGAATGACCATGGGATCGTTGGGCATAAGGGGTGACTCTCACTTAGTGAAACGATTAACGGTTGCCAATCACCAGGGAATGAACTGGTAGAGCTTGGCGAACATTTCGTAGATTTCTATCCAGTTCTGGAGGTCCCGGGTGCTTTGCATGTGGGCGCGTTTGTTGACCATCACCCAGCTCATGTGGGCTGCACCGTCCTTGCAGGTGCTGCAGTCCCGCGTTTCCGAGGTGCAGCAGCGATGCATGGTGTTCAGATCCGACGCCCAGCGGATGAAATTGGTCAGCCGCCGGGGCTTGGGGTCGCGCTTGTCCAATGGATCCGTCACCGAGGGGCACTCCATCCAGCCGAAGGGCCGGCCCATCATTTTCCCCGTGGTGATGATCTCGTGATAGTATTTCGACGAAATCACCGTATCCGGATAGTGGTCCAGCACCTCGTCCATTTCGTAGCGGATCTGGGCCAACTCCTCGGGCTGCCAGTGAAACCCGTCCACCCCCTCATCGTTGGAGAGCAGCTGCATGTGAACCTTGAGGCCTGCGTTGCGGATTTTTTTGATGATCCGATCGGTCTTGCCCAGCTGCTTGGGGGTGATGGTATACAGGTAGTAGGTGTGCGGGTCGCCGGCATAGTTTTTACTGGAGATGGAAAAGGCATCCTTTCCGCGCAGCACCTTTTCATCCGCTTCGTCGCCCCACAGGCTGATCCCCAGCATCATGTCGGGGAAACGGTCCCGGGGCACCTTGATGATGCCGTTGGTGGCACAGAAGGTGGGCAGGCGTTTGTAAAAGGCCTCCACCCGGTCCATGCAAAGCGTGGGTTCGCCGCCGATGAGAATGGCCAGGTTCACGCCGCGGGCTGTCTCCTTGTCCACAAAGGCTTCCCAGCGGGTGATGTCCATTTCCTCTTTGGCCGCTTTGTGTTCACCGGAGGAGAAGAAAAAGCATCCTTTGCAGCGCAGGTTGCAGCGATTGGTCACATCGTAGATGGAGCTGCGGATGTTGAGCTTGGATATGCGTTTATACCGGGCGTACCAGTGGTCGTCCAGCAGCGAGCTGACGGTTTTCATAAAAAAGGGCCCTCAATTGGCTGTCAGTTCCATGCCGGGCGGAGGAACGGTTTGGTTGCACAGGTTTTTCCCCTTCTCATAGCCTTTCAGCCACACGGCCAGGTAGGTATCGACAAAATCCAGCCAGGATCGAAAAGTGTGGGGATCGCCGGCGTGGCGGAACAGCCGGGACGTGACCACGGCACTGGCCGCAGCGTAGTGTCGGCAGTCCGCGCAGTCCGTATCCGGCACGCAGCAGGCCGCATTGCGGTTCCAGGTCAGGTCCGTGCGGTATTGGCGAAAGGAACGGCCCAGGCCCACATCCGTGCTTGGATTCTGTCGGGGGTAGGGGCATCCGAACAGGTCGTGGAGGCCTTTTTCGTGAGTATGGGCCATGGCGCTGTACCAGGAAAACAGGACTGTTTGCGGATATTGGTCCAGCAGGTCAAGCATGGTTCGCCGGGTGTCGGTCAAACTCAGCGGCGTGTGGCGAAGATCGCCGGTGTACCCCATCGGCGCACTGAACATGTTGAACGTCACCGTGGCTCCATGGTCGGCCAGCATCCGAACCACCGCCTCGGCCTGGCCGATGTTGTGGCGGGTGAAGGTATAAACGAAGGCCGCCCGCGGATCGCCGGCGTAATTGTTTAACTGGCGGGCCAGCATATCTTTCGCGCTGCGGGTTTGCAGGCTGGCCTCGTCGTTGCCCCATACGGAAATATGAATGCGGTAGCCCACGGTATCCGAGATGCGCCTGAGGCCGTTGGTGGCGATGCATCCCAAAGGGATCTCATCATAGCAGGCCTGGCATATTTCCGATACCAGGGACGGTTCGGCGCCGGCAAGCACCACAAAGGTAATACCCCGGGCCTTCTCCGCACGCATCAGTTGTCGCCAGTCGTCCGGATTCGTATTGTCCCGGGTGTTCTGTTTTTCTCCTTCGTAGTAGTAACAGCCGTTGCAGCGGATGTTGCATCGCCGGGTCAGGTCGTAGGTGGATTCGCGCAGAAAGAAGTACTTGCGTACCTTCTCCCAGCGCTCTTTGACTTCGGGATCGGCAATCAGGTCCGAAAATTTCCAGGTCTTTTTCGCGTCCATGGGCAGGCTGCTCTCTTTGCTTAAAAAACAATACCTAACATTTACACGCGGGGTTAGTCGATGGCCCTGCATGGCATGGTGGCTATGCGGCCAGTTTGTTATGAATATATTCACCGATCAAGCGCACGGTGGTCAGTTTGGGATAATCGTCTTCATCGATCCGCACCGCATATTCATCACGAAGCACCAGGGCCACGGTGGCCAGATCCATGCTGTCGATGCCCACCTCATCCACCAGGTCGATATCCGGATCGAAGGTGTCGGCGGTGACATCCTCCAGCTTGAGTTCGTCAATCATGATCTCCGCGATGCGGAGGATGATTTTATCAGTTTCCACTGCCATCCTAATCAGTCTCCTTCGAGCCTATTCCAAAACGCCCCAATTCGGGGGCATAACCTACTGTCTGCGTCCACTCAGCCGAATCAGACCACTGCAAATCAGACCCTCATCACCGCTGATGCGGAAGCTGTGGCTGCTGCTTTTATCGCCGGTTTTTACCGTCAGGATCAGGTCCTGATCGGGATGGATCATCTGCTTGAAACGCACCCGGCTCACCTGTGTGACCGGCAACGGCTGGTCCATCATCCGGCACAACAGGTCGTGGACCATGCCCAGTTGGGCAACCCCCGGGAGCACCGGCGCTTCCGGAAAATGGCCGTCGAACCAGGGCGAATTCACCGGAACCCGTATATGGACTATAATCTCACCATCCGTCACCTGCTTGTCAAACGACCACTTATACCACACTGTCATCGTTTTTTTAACCTGCTTTTAATACCGAACGTTTTAAAAAACCGTCGGCTATCTGAATGTTAACGGATCAGATACTCCCACAACGGGCCTGAAAAACCTTTTTCATACATGCGGTCGATTGTGGCGGCGGTTTCCTGGCCGCCTGCACCGACCACCCAGTTGGCGCGGCCGGCGGCTTTTTCAGACACCCGCCGCTGGATTGCGTCGTCATCGATTTTCCCGCCATGGTAGAAAACCGGCTCAAGCAGATCCATCCCCGCTTCGATATGCCCGTTGTCCGTGCACTGATGAAACAACGCGGTGTGGGGGTAAACCCGCATGCCGCAGAATAGAAAGAGAACCGTTTTCCGAAGCGAGTCAATATGGGTCAGGGTTTCGTCCAGGGTCTGCCGGGTCTCACCCGGTCCGCCCAGCAGAAAGTAATGGGCCACGTGACGGCCGGCCGCCAGCGCTGCCTCATGGACCGCCAGCACCTGCTCGGCCGTGAAGGGTTTGCCGTAGCTGCGCAGCACCGTATTGGACAGTGAATCGGTGCCGAACTCTACATGCTTCAGGCCCGCTTCGGCCAATGTGTCGAAGTACCCGTCAGGCATAGGCAAGGGGGTGAAGAATGCCCCCCAGGGAATGGTCAGACCGGCTCGCCTGAACGCCCGGGCCACGTCGAGCGAGTGATCGATGTCGGCATTGAACGATGAATCCGTGATATACAGGTAGCGGGCCCCTCCAGCTTCCAGGGCCAGGGCCGTTTTCGCCGCTTCGACCGGCTCCACCAGCCGTAGCTTGCGTCCTTCGATGAGCGGGTAGGTGCAGTAGATGCAATGGAACGGGCATCCCCGTTTGGTCTGCAGATTCAACATGGCGCCGTGCTTGAGGTACCAGCGCTGGTGCGCCGACAGATGCTCCGGGCGCGGTTTGCGTTTTCCGGTCCAGGGTGCCGGAAAAAGGATCTCTATTGTATGGGGCGTGATCACGCCGGGCAGACCTTTTGGATCTTGATCGGCTTCCAGGGCATCGATCAAACCATTCAATCGCTCGCCTTCACCCACGATACCGAAATCCGCCCCCAGTTCTGCCAGCACCCGCCGGGGAAACAGCGTGAACCCGCTGCCTCCCAGTACCACCGGCGCCTTGGACACCCTACGCACGGTCGACATCACCGCTCGATAGCCGCCGATGAATCCGACGGGGTCGGTGGTGTCGGTGTTGTCGATATTGCGCAAGGAGATTCCGATCAGATTCGGATCGAATCCACGGATGCTGTCGGCAAGCCCACCCAGACCGTCCAGCACGTTCAGGTCTTCGATCCTTACCTGGTGTCTGCCATGGATGGATGCGGCGACGTGATCCAGACCGATGGGATAAACCGGATAGGGTGCTTTCAGTGTGTTTGCGGATATCAGCAGGATTCTCATTACACTATCGTCAATCCATCAAAGAATTAGGACGGAATAGATGTTAATCCGTTGTTGCGGACGACGGGTCATTGATGAAGCCGGCCAGCGCCCGCACCGAAGCGAAGACCCGGGCACCCAGTTCGCGATTATCGATGGCCAGCCCGTAATCTTTTTCCACCAGCATCACCATCTCGAGTACGTCAATGGAGTCGATTCCCAGCCGCCCACCTACCAGTTGCTCGTCCGGATCGATCGATTGCGGCGCAACATCCTGAAGATTAAGGGCATCGACAATTTTTTCACGTAATTCGCTTATCAACTCATCCATGGGGCATTACCTTTACAGACCAGATTCATTCGTGTTATATCCTGCCGCCTACAAAGACGGTATACTATATATTGATTATTATCCTTTTCAAGCCTTTTTACACGCCATGTCCGCTGACGCTTCGAAACCCGACCGCTTAGCCATCGAAACCCTGCTGCCCCATCGCGGCCGAATGCTGCTGGTGGGCGAGATCCTGTCCCTGGATGACGAACAGGCCACCACCTTGTCTGTGGCCCATCGAAGCTGGCCGCTTTTCAAGGACGGGACCATCAATCCGCTGATCCTGGTGGAACTGGTGGCACAGACCGCGGGTGTCCACAACGGCCTGAGACGGCTGAAAACCAGAGGTGAAGATTCAGAGACCCGGGGGTGGCTCGTGGGCGTTAAAAAAGCGGTGTTCCATGTGCAGGCAATTGCCCTCGGGGAAGCGGTGACGACTAAGGCCAGCAATGCGTTTGTGTTCGAAAACCTCCGCGAAATAACGGGTACGGCTTCCATCGACGGCCGCTTGGCGGCCGAGGTGACCCTTCAGGTGGTGGAGGCAATAGAATAGCTCAAAGCTGAAAGCTGAAAGGTCAAGGGAGTGAGGGCAAGGACGTTCGACGGATGGTACCTTCGTTGA
Source organism: uncultured delta proteobacterium (assembly GCA_963705435.1). GTDB lineage: Bacteria > Desulfobacterota > Desulfobacteria > Desulfobacterales > Desulfosarcinaceae > Desulfosarcina. The sequence continues at coordinate 129,252 of CAVPJR010000012.1, forward strand.
GCCGTTGCGGATACGCCGGAAGGTAAGGAAATCATATGAAAGAAATTAAAAAAAGACCGGTGGCCCTGGTGACCGGCGGCTCCAAAGGCATCGGCCGGGCCATTTGTGTGGAGTTGGGCCGCTGCGGGTACGACGTGGTGGTCAATTACCATTCCGACGAAACGGGTGCTGCCGATACGCTTGCGCAAGTGCGGGGTCTGGGGGGGGACGGCCGAATCGTGGGCTTTGATGTGAGAGACGCCCAGGGCTCGCAGCAGGCCATTCAAACCCTGTTGGCTGACGTCGATTCCCTGGACGTGCTGGTAAACAATGCCGGCGTGACTGCCGACGGACTCTTTTTGATGATGTCCCGCGAAAACTGGAAAAAAGTGGTGGACACGACACTGGACGGCTTCTACAATGTCACCCGGCCGATCATCGAAAAAATGATCCGCCAGCGAAGGGGCAGTGTGGTCTCGATTGCCTCGGTCTCTGGCTTGGTGGCCAATCGGGGGCAGGCCAATTACAGCGCGGCCAAGGCGGGCCTGATCGGTGCCAGCCGCAGTTTGGCGGCCGAAGTTGCCCGGCTGGGGATCCGGGTCAATGTGGTGGCCCCGGGACTCATCCAGACCGACATGATCAAGGATCTGCCGTTGAGCAATATCAAGGCCATGATCCCCATGGCCCGGGTGGGAAAACCCGAAGAGGTGGCCCGGGTGGTGCGGTTTCTCTGTTCGGGCGATGCGTCCTATATTAGCGGGCAAGTGATTGGCGTGAATGGCGGCATGTGTTAGTTGCTCGTTCAGAAACGGCATCTTGTGGCCCAGGCCGTCGTTCTCGCCAATTTGAGATCCTCGACGTAGCGCTGCTACGCCTGCGGCTTCAAATTAGCTGCGGCCTTGGCCTGAACCACAATCTACCATTTCTGAACGACCACGATACATTATCGATTCCGAAAAAGGTCCAATATCGAAGTCACGCCCATTCCTCTGGGAACGCAAGCCTCGACCTCGACCGTTTTACGAAACTGCCTGATAGATGGCGTTTTAATGGTACTTTAAGGTTGAAAGGAATATACATTATCAACAACCGGGCTTCTGATAATTCTTTTCCGTCGCGGGTGAAGTGTTTTGGTGGGCGTTGCCTATGCGCTGCTCTGGTGGTGGCCGCCTGCCTTTGCATTGGCTGGGCGGACAGCTGGGACGGCATCCGTAATGCCGCCAAAAGTGTCGACAGCATCAGTGCCGACTTCGTTCAGGAGAAGCATCTGCCGATTCTGGCCAGGCCGCTGATATCCGAAGGGCGTCTGTTATACCGGCGTCCGGATGCGTTGCGGTGGGAATACACATCACCGGTGAAAAGTGTCCTGCTCATGCACGGCGGTGATGCCAGACGCTTCGTGCAGTCAGACCAGGGACTGGTTGAAGACGTCAGCGTCCGGTTGCAGGCCATGCAGTTCGTGATGCCGGAAATCAGCGGCTGGCTGGGGGGGCGATTCCAGGACAACCCCCTGTTCGACGCCAGCTTGGATGGCATCAATAAAATCCTGCTGGTGCCAACCGATCCGGGCATGGCCCGGTTCATTCAGCGTATCGAATTGCGGATGTCGGACCGCCCGGGGGTGATCGACCAGGTGCTGATTTTCGAAAGCGACGATGCGTTCACCCGCATGGTGTTCAGCCATACGCAGGTCAATCCCTCCCTGGATGATCGTCTTTTTCAGGAAGCGCAATGAAGCGAATTGCGCTGGTCATCGTATTGCTACTCAGTGCCTGCGCACACATGCCGTCGATTCAACCGGCGGAAACCGACCGTCAATACCGGGTCGAAGCCCGTTGCCGATCCATTTATCCGGTCGGCCGATGGCAGCTGGTGCATACCCTCAATGTCCGCCTTCATCGCGGCTATCAGGCCACCCTGACCGGGGTGATCATACTGTCAACAGTGGATTCACGGGTTCATTGCGTACTGATGACCCTTGAAGGATTTGTGCTTTTTGAAGCGGTGGACAATGGCGAAGTGGCCGTGAAACGGGCCTTCGGACCCTTCGATAATTCAGAATTCGCCAAAGGTGTGATGAGAGATATCCGGCTTATCTTTCTTGCGCCCGAAGGCGAGATGCAGACTGCCGGAAAATTTGCCGGCGGCACCGAGGGTTGCCGCTATCGGACACGCGACAATCGGTTCATCGATGTCATCGGCGCGGTTGACGGCAGCTGGCAAATTCAGCAATACGAGCCCCGGAGGACCGTGGTTGTCGATGCGGTCGATCAACGCGGGCTTTCACCGAAATTGACCCTCGAGGCCGGTGGAAAGGCCTCCTACACATTGGTGATGACCCTGATTGAAGCGATTTCACTGCAATAGTTGTCGCTTACTGCCAAGGACGGTTATGAAATTCAAACTGATCTATCCCCGATGGCCCAAATTGATGCGCCAGACCGAGTTCCACCTGCCCCCCCACGGTCCAGTGGTTTTTGCCGCTACCCTGCCACCTGGTGTGGATGTGGAATTTGTCGACGAAAATCTTGAATCCCTTGACTTCGACGCACCGGCCGATGTGGTAGGCATATCCATGATGCTGACTGCCCAGGTGAAGCGGGGGTGGGCGATCGCCGATGCCTACCGGGCCAGAGGCGTGCCGGTCATTTTCGGCGGCATCGCCACCATGCTTCACGCCCAAGAGACCCAGAACCATGCCGATGCCGTGTTTTTGGGCGAGGCTGAAGGGCGCATGGAACAGGTGCTGGCCGACTTGAAGGCCGGTCGGCTGAAAAAGAGATACGACTACCTGTCCAACCCGCCTCCGGTGGAACGGGTGGGGTCGGCCCGGCGGGACATTCTGAAAAGGGAGCTATACAACTACCGCGGCATCCAGATGGTTGACCTGGTGCATGCCTCCCGGGGGTGTCGATACAACTGCTACCCGTGTTGCGTGGCTTATCTGGGGGGGCGGCAATTCCGGCCCCGCCCCATCGACAAGGCGGTGGCTGAGATGGCGGGCATAGACAACAACCGATTGTTTATCGTGGACAACTCGCTGGCCCAGGACACCCGCTGGGAGATGGACCTGTTCAGGGAAATGATCCCGTTGAAAAAAAAGTGGTGTTGTCATCCCATTGAGGACGATCCCAAAGTACTGGATCTGGCGGCTCAGGCCGGCGCCTGGTATGTCTACCAGGCGGTGTTCGACACCTCGGATACCATCCGGGAGCGGATCAAGCGTTACCATGATCACGGCATCGGCGTGGAGGGAACCATTCTGCTAGGGCTGGACAACCACACCGAAGACAGCATCCTCAGGCTGATCGACTTTCTCCTGGAAATTGAACTGGACCTGGCCGAGTTCACTGTCCTGACGCCCTTTCCCCATACCAAAGCTTTCGAGGACCTGAAGCAAAAGAACCGGATCCTTTCCTTTGACTGGAACGAATACACGGCGGACAAGGTGGTCTTTCAACCCAAGCACATGAGCGCCGAACGGCTTCAGGAGTTGTTGACCCATGCCTGGGATACCTTTTATCGGACCGAATCCCAGGGCATGAAGATGTCCAATCTCTTCCAGCAGGTGATGCGCAAAGAAAAAGCGGATGGCACCTTCCGTCCGCGCAACCGCTCCCTGGCGCAGCAGGCGTTTGGCCGGCCGGTTTAAGGGCAATCGCTTCAGCCGGCATTAGTATTTTAATCCTGAAATTGGTTTTTACCTTGTTTGAGATTTTAAAATTGTAATTTGGAATTTATTTGAGATTTGTATGTTGTTATTTAAAATTGGTACTTGTGACTTATTGTCTTCGATTTAGGCGAGTTGAGGAGCTATGGGACTTAAAGAGCACGAATACATCAGGCAGACACTGGAGCGCTACACCAACTGCAAGTTGGAGGATTTTTGCAGCCACGTGCTGATCACCAATTTTCGCCAGTACATCAAAGCCTTTTCCGAGCAAACCGGGTGCGACATCCAAGAGGGCAACTTCCGGATCGTCAACGCACCGGCGTTGGACTGCACGATGATCGATTTCGGCATCGGCTCGCCTCAGGCGGCCCTGGTAATCAACGGCCTGGCCTACCTGGATAATTTGAAGTCGGTAATCATGCTCGGGATGTGCGGCGGCATCGACGACATCCTGGAAGTGGGTGATTTCGTGGTGCCGACGGCCGCGATCCGGGGGGAGGGAACCAGCCGCCATTACCTGCCCATGGAATTCCCGGCCCTGCCGGCCATGTCCGTAAACCTGTTGTGCATCGGTGCCGTCAAGGCGCGCAAAATTATCCCCCGCTGCGGTATCGTCTACACCACGGACCGTCGATTGTGGGAGTTCGATGACGCTTTCGTGGACCACCTGCGCTGTCAGCGAATCCTGGCGATCGAGATGGAACTGGCCACGCTCTTCTCCGTGGCCTACCGCTATGAAGTGCCCATCGGTTCGATCATGCTGGTCTCAGACATGCCTTTGCAGCGGCGCGGCATCAAGGATAAGAAACTTCACGAGGAAATATACAAGAACCACATGAACATCCACCTGGACGTTGCAATGGATGCCGTTTCCAATCTCAAGACCCGATGGCCGGATGTGGAGCGACAGCTGCACAGCGAGTGGTAATAGCCAGGCTATGCCGGCAGGATTACTTCAAGTTCGATTTTTGAGAAGTCGTCCTTGCGAAGAGACAGATGGTAGCCGCGAACCTTGATGTTGATCCTGTCATCAGAGGCCTCCACCTCCTCCAGTTCAATAATACTGCCAGGGGTGATGTCCAGTTCCTTTAACTTGTCCACGATGGTGCCTTTGCCTTTGACGCGAATCAGGCGGGCGACCTGTCCCGCCTCGAGGCTTTCCAGCGTGATCGTCTCCCGCCGGGCCTGTTGAAACTGCCGTTGACGTTTTTTTAGATCATCCAGGCACCGGGTGATGGCGTTCTCACACCCGGACAGGGCATTATCCTTCTCACAGAACTGGCGAAACCCCCCGATCCACTCCCCCCCCCCCCGGGGGCATATCTGGATGAACTCCACGAAGCGCACCAGCCGGTCGATGATGGTCGGCGAAACGGCATGTTCCATCTTGCAGGCGGTGTCTTCCGCCTCCTGCTCATCCACATCCAGCACTTTGGTGAAAAAATCCTTGAGGATTTCGTGGCGACGCACAATGTCCCGGGCCAGGACTTCGCCGCGGGGGGTCAGGGTGATCACGTCGTAAGGGGCGTAATTGATGTGGCCTTTTTCCGCCAACAGCCGGAGGGCGCCGGTGACCGATGCGCTGTTGACCGCCATGCGCACAGCTATGTCTTTTGCCCGGGCGGCCTTTTTATCGGAGACAATATGGTATATGGCCTCCAGATAATCCTCCATACTGGCGCTCAGTCGCTTGCTTTTCGGCATGGTATTACTTATCTTTGTTGGAAACTCGTTTACCGGAATAAGCAGATCGTAGCATGGTTGCCGCGGTTGGCGAATTTGCCAATGCGGGTACCCAATTGTTCACGGAGTTTACATGGGTGGCTGAAAAAGTGTCAAGATGATTTTGGAATTCCTAAAGAAGCAAGGATTGACAATAATATGGACTACGAAACGATGGCTTGCCGAAGCAGCTAAGCCCACAAGGAGGAACCGATGACGGAAAATAGTGCGCTGGATATTCTTAAACATGCAATTCTTCTGGAAAAGCGGGGGGAATCGTTTTATCAGACGGCGGCAGATCAATCCACGAACAGTGATGTGAAGGCTTTTTTTGAAACCATGGCCACCGAGGAAGTCCAGCACGTCACAATCCTTTCCGATCAGTTCAAGGCTTTCAAGGAAACCGGTAAATTCAAACCGGCGGACACCCTGGAGATGGGCACCATCTCACAAAATATATTGACGCCGGAGGTCAAGGCGCGCATTGCCGCTGCAGATTTCGAGGCAGCAGCCATTTCGGCGGCCATGCTCATGGAGGAGCGGGCCATCTCGCTGTATGCCAAACGAGGCAATGAGGCCCAGGACCCGGAAGAGAAAAAACTTTACCAGTGGCTGGCTGACTGGGAAAAAGAACACCTGACGTTCCTCGCCGCCATCGATACGGAGTTGAAGGAGCGAATCTGGAATGACAGTGGTTTCTGGCCTTTCTAAACTAATTTTCCCCACCTCCCCGCGGACGATCTCATGTCACGGGGAGGCCGGTTCTTGACTGCTTGTTTCCTACCAACCAGCTATCACTCCTTGCTGCCCCCAGCCGTTGAAAAAATCACCGGCGGCCTTATACTATCTGAATATAATCATCACCAACCGTGATGTTAAAATAGAGGAGATCATCTAATGAACGAAAATCCGAGTGCCAAAGAACTGTTCGAAACGGGAATGGCCGAGTTTGCCAACGCCAAATACGACAGAAGTATCGCCCTGTTTACCCGGGCAATCGAAAAAGATACCGGCTATGCGCTGGCGGTTGTCAGTCGCGGTGCAGCCTACCTCAAGTTGGACATGCTGGACCTGGCGCGGGATGATTTTGATCGCGCCGTAAAGATCGATCCGGACTATGCCCGCGCCTATCACATGCGGGGACTGGTCAGTGAGAAACGGGGTGATGATCACACCGCCCTGGCCGATTTTGACCGGGCCATCGATCTGAATCCGGATTACGGTGCTGCCTATTACAGTCGTGCAGCCCTTCACGCAAAGATGGCCAACACGGAAAAAGCACAGGAGGACATCGAAATGGTGGCCCACCTGGGAAATCGCAACATGGAATCCTTCATGAATGAGAACAACGTCTGGCAGACCCAGCAGATGCGGGTAGAGGACGCCATCGAAACCGAACTGCAACGGTAATTGGCTTCGATAAAATTGCCTTGACTCGGTCGGCGGGTATGGGATAAGTTTCCATTAACTATAATCAGGCGCCATGAAGGCGTTGTGTTAAACAGAAAATAGAACTCTTTACAAGGCCACGAAGGCATCGGCAGATAAATTTCATCTGCCCCTCGTCTCGCGGCCTTTTTCGTTCTCAGCAGTCGAAACGAGACGGTTTTTTAAAAGGAGGTTCTCGATCATGTGTGAAGCCAATGCCTATATGGTCAAAGACGGTGAGGAAACCCTGCTCATGGAATCCGTCGACCTGGTGGAGCCCGAAGCGGACGGCACGTTCCGCCTGGTGGGGATTTTCGGCGACCAGATTGTCATTAAAGCAAAGATCAAGCGGATGAATCTTGTGGATCACCGCATTCTGTTTGAAGAATAGAAGACCCGCCTGCCATTTAATATCTCAATCTACTCAAGTCGAGTGACCAGCCCCACAGCCGTTGAGCAGTTCTCACCGCCGGCCGCTTCGATACTCCGTCGATAATTTTGGCTGGCTCGTCCGCCGACGACCAGCGGGCACCCATTATTCAGCAAGTCAGACAGGCGGATGAGTTCGTCCTGCATGAAGGCATCATTGACGCGACAGGTGATGCTCAGGGCAATCATTTGCGCGCCAAGGATGGAACAGGCAGCGGCGATCTCTTCAGCCGGCAGATTAAAACCTAAAAAGACCGGTTCCCAACCGTGATCCTGTGCAGTAATGGCCACGGCCAGAGCGCCCAGGTAACAGCACTGGCCGGCCGGTGCGGCGATCAGCAAGCATGGTTTTTCAGCGGCATCGCCGGTGGGATGACTCAGCAAGCTAATGAGTTGTGCATGAATGACGACTGAGGCCAGCTGTCCATGAACAATCCGCAATGATCCATCAGACCACCTGCGGCCGACCTGCTCCATGAGCGGACAGAATATCGTGTCAATCAAGGCTTGACGGCTGAAGGTCGCGGCTGCCTGCCGCAGTATGCTTTGCAGCGCGTTGCCGTCAAGCATGGCAACGGCTTCTAAACTGTGGTTGACTATCTCAGTTGGGGCGATGCCGGCGGGCACTTTTGAATCGGCGTGAGTTGGCTCGTCGGGCTGGATGGTGGGTGGGGAGGTGGTTTCCGCCAGTTCGACCAGTTCGGCCCGATCGAGACTGGCAATGTGCGATATGCTGTGGCCATTCTGGATCACCCGTCTGAGCAGGACGAGGCGGTCGATGTCCGACTGGGTGAACAGTCGTCGGCCGTTGGCCGACCGCTGCGGTGCAACCGCATGGTATCGGCGTTCCCATGCCCGGATCACATGGGTGGAAAGACCGGTGTGCAAACTGACAAAACCAATCGGAAAGGCAACCGGACCGGGCATCGTATCTACTCCGTTCGAGAAAAATGTGGCCTCGCGCAAACGATCCCATGACTGCTTAGAGCCCCGCCTGTCGTCGATGACCCATCATGCATAGCAAAACACTTTTAATTGTTGACAATTTGCCCGCTACCCCACCAAAAGCAGCAGGAGTCGTTTCTGTATTGGCGGCTTTTCCGAGTTCATCGACGCTGGCGGGCCCGATTTTATTCGTCGACAAGTTTGGAAATGGCCAGCGCGCAGGCATTCACGGCTTCATCAGGCCCATCCAAGTTGATGATATGATTTTCAAGATCAAAATCTACAATAGTGCAGCCATGGTTTTCAACCGTCATCTTGAGTACATTCAAAAATGTTGCTTCATCCATAAGAGTCATCCTTCCCATCCGTCATCCTGCAACAAAAAGGATTGCCGGTGACGGATGTACGTCAATGTTGGGTCAAATTGATTCGACCAACCTATTTGCCTGGGGCACATCTGTCAAGAAGCATGAACCCGCGAAAGCTGCCCGAGAAATGGGGCACGGGGAACCAGAGCTCCCCGTGCGCGATCGGTGCAAGACCCTCAGGTCACTTGGCTTCGGCAGTTATCCATCCGTCTTCGGCCGTGGAAGTACGTATCCATCGGCTTCTTGAGTGGACAGCAGGCCACTTTCAAGGTCTTTTCCCTTCAGGTCGGTGTAGGCATTCGCCATGCCTTCAGGCGTGGTTCGAATGGGGAACTTGAAACGTTTGATCGTTCCGTTTCGAAACTTGCAGGTCCACATGACGTCTTCGGTCCCCATCATGGGCATGATGCTGCTGCCCAGGGGCACAAAGTCGGCATAGCCTCTCACCTCGATCGCTTGCGTCGGGCAGATCTTAACGCACGAAAAACATTCCCAACATTGGTCCGGCTCCTGGTTGTACGCCTTCATTTGGTTTGGATCCAGAACCATCAGATCGTTGGGGCAAATGTACATGCATGCAGTTTTGTCCCCGCCTTTGCAACCATCGCATTTTTCAGCGATTACGAAACTAGGCATATAACCTCCTTGCCTGTTCGGGTTAAATGTGACGCGCATCGTCGGTGCCGAAACATCTGCAGATGGCGCCACGATCCATGCCATGCCCATCATGGCACCCCATTAAAATAGGGCAGCGGGCCCGTGTGTCAATGTTTTGTCTAGTTATAGGACTCAGTTTACTGGACAATCGGCCATTGATCGACGCGGACATCTCGTTTCCACCGAAGATTAGCGGCAGCCGATTCTTCTTGTGCATCAGGTGCGGCTCCCTGAGCTATTCAGAGTTGGCTCACGGATTCCCCGGCTTCCGATCAGAAAGGGTTCAATGCTTGTGCGGCGAAACCAACCAAATGGTGAAGGCGTCTCGATTTTTCAGGCCGACCAAAAAACGAATTGCTAATGTCAAAAATGTGTTTAATATTTGTCTAATAAAACTTAATAATTTTGCTTATTCACCTTAACGATAAAATAATTGTGAAGATAATGAACGTTCGTCGAAAACGAGTTAGTGTCAAGAAACCTCGCATCGGGCTAACGGATAAGGATCTCGAACGCCTATTTGAGATTCACGCCACAGATTCGGCCGCAGTGCTGGCCAGGCGGACGGGGTTGCCCTATTTGCTGATCTACAACATCGTTCACAGGCGGGTGATGTCGGTGAGCCATCGGCACTACATGACGCTATACGGGCGACCTGCGCCCCAGCAGGTGACGTTGAAGGTGGATGGTGAGCTATTCAGGGCAATGGCTGAATTGTGGCTGTTTCTCAATGAGGGGCTCACTCGGGCAGACCTTTACCGTGAGCTGTTTGGACTGGAATCTCATCAAAAAACCGATCACCGGATTTTCAATGGAAAGATCAATGCTGTCGATGCCAGACTTGAGCACATCATGAGACAGAAATTTTCAGATGCGGGTGTCGACACGCAACTGTTGAATCAATGGCTGGAAGAATTCGATTCGATGCCGCACAGCGATTGGGTTCCGTACTCCCGCATACGGCCGGCACTGGTCTATCTGTGGGAAAAATTGGGCGTTCACCCGACATCGGTGTTGAATCAGTCCGTCGTCAGATACGAAACCGGAATCCTCAAGCGCGTTTCCCGGAGCACCGCTGATCGAATCGAGGCGTTAAAAAACAAAACGGAAAGGGAACTCCGGGAAGATGGAAAACAGGATACGGAGAAGATCAAGGAATCTGTTGTCGGTGGAAAACGCGGGTACACGCTTTATTCCGACATCAGGGACGAACTGTTTTTTTTATGCAGAACCACCCGAAGAGGTGCCAAATACTATCTGGGACGAAGCCCTTGGACCTATGAAAACGGGAGGGCCAAACGAATTGCCAATTCGAGAGCCCTCAAGATTTTGCAGGACTGCGATCGGTTCATCCGGCAGTCACCCGCTATACCCCTGGCCAATCTGCCGCAATCGCGACAATGGGCGCAGGTCCACCGACTGATCGATGTCCTGGTGGCCCGAACCGCCCAGCTGCTCTCCGACAAGGATGGCATCGCTTTCGAAAAGCGCATCCTGCGACCGTCTCACACGCGGGTTGAATACAACAACCCGTATCATGGCTTTACACCCTTCGACATGGCCTCGCGTGTGTTGGGGATGAAACGCAGGGCCTTCGACCTGATGGTGGCGAGAAATTGTGAAATTTTCAGGACGGTGGGTAAATTCGCCCAGCGCTGGTACCTTCCCGACCTGTATCTGCGTGAGCTGTCCAGGAAAAAGGATTTTGGTTTGATCTCAGCCAAGTATGAATCGTTGGCCAGAAGCCATCACCGCCCGCGGCAGACCAACGCCTGCATGAACTAGCCGGGTCGGTCCTGATCATTTTTCCACCGGGATCATCTCCGGGCCGCGTAAGACATTCGTCCCGATCTGCCGGGCGATACCCTTGAGCATATCGCGAAACACCCATTGATGAGCCGGGTAGAGCCCATACCAGTAGCCCAACCCGAACAGCCCCCGGGATAGGAATACCGATTGGAGCACCAGCTCGGTGTGGTCCGTGCGGGGTGTCAGCTGGAACACCATCAGCGCGCCGCCGGGCGCCTTCATGCGAGATTCGAGTACCAGTCGGCGGGGGCGATGGATCTGAGACACACGCCAGAAGTGAAAGTGCTCGTCGACATCCAACCGTCTGGCATGACGACGTCTTTTTTTCAGGCCGGGACCGCCGATGAATGCATCCAGTGCCCCCCGGGCCAACCAAAGTAAACGGTTGCCATAGTACCCCTGCTCTCCGCCGATGGCCTCGACGGTCCGCCAAACCGTATCGATATCCGCCGCCAGGACGATGCGAAAACCCATGGTCAGGGTCGTTCCGCCGGCATAATCGGCATCACCGCAGGCGGTCCATTCCGGCGGCAGGAGCGTGTCGATGGGCAGGTCGCAGGCATCCTGCTCCGCCTGGGGCTGCCTGTCCAGGGCGATTCGTATGGTCTCCATAGCAGGCTGCAGCGCCAGCGGGACAATTTCGCGGATGCGGTTGTCCCGGCAGACCACCGGAATGCTCAACCCCTCGGCCAGCGGTCTGGCGATGATCGACGGAACAGGCGTGACCAGGTGGATCCAGAGGGAGCTCAATTTGGGGGTCAGCACCGGTACAGGGAAAATGATCCGTGGCATCAACCCGGCAATGTCGGCGTAGGTATGGATGAGGTCGCGATAACTGAGTACCTCCGGTCCGCCAATGTCGAAGGTCTCACCGATGGTCCCGGGTGATTCCAGGCAGCCGTGAAGGTAGCCCAGGACATCCTTGATGGCGATGGGCTGGCAGGGCGTGCTGACCCATCGGGGGGTGACCATGACCGGCAGGCGGTCCACCAGGTATCTGAGCATTTCGAACGACGCGCTGCCGGACCCCAGAATCATGGCCGCCCGCAGGCAGGTCACCGGTACGGCGCCCTCCCGGAAGATCGCCTCCACCTCGTGGCGTGAGCGCAGGTGCTTGCTCAAGTCCGGGTGGTCTGCGTCGCCCAGTCCGCCCAGGTAGATAATTCTTCGGACCTTGCGCGTCGATGCGACCGTCGCTATGTTCAGCGCCGCCGTGCGGTCGGCGTCGGCGAACCCCTGCTTGCCGGCGATCATGGAGTGAATCAGGTAGTAGATGACCTCGCAGCCGGTAACCGCCTGCTCGACGGAGGCCAGGTCAAGGGCATCCATGGCCACGATCTCTACGTTGGCGTGATCCCGCCATGGCCGGTTTTCCAAGCGTTGCGGGTTGCGTGCACAGGCCCTGACCCGATATCCCTTGGCGAGAAGCAGCGTCACCAGGCGGCCGCCCACATAGCCGGTGGCACCGGTTACCAGGATGGGCCGGCTTTCAACAGCAGCATCATTTTTTGCGGAAGCGTCCATTGGGGGTGCCCTCACTTTCCGTAGAAAGGCTCATTGGCAGTCGCCGGGTGGCGAGTGAACAGAATCAGGTCATAAAAGCTGAACCTGCTCGCACCCTGTGGTATTACTTTCAGCGCACTCAGCCTTGCGGGCATGGTCCATGTTAAGGGGGCGAACAAGGGGATAAGGATCGGTTTTGGGTTGGTTGATACGGATGCGGCGTCACGTTTATCCCTGGATCCAGAATCGATCGACGCGAGAGGCGTTCAGCGGTTTATGGCCTGACTGCACATGGTCATGCGAACAGGCCGTAAACCGTGAAATGTGAAATCATCCGGCAATCGAAACCGGAGAGGCTTTTCCGATATACTCCATGGTTTCTTCATACTTGCCGCGCATGTCGACGCTGCCTTGCTCCACCTCTTTTTTGATAGGACTCCAATCCGATGGGCACTCCGTGCGCAGCTGTTCTACCCGGTTGCCCATATCGTCCATGAGCATGTTTAGATCTTGGATATTCATGAGCATTTTCTCTTTTTCGGCCGTACCGAGTTTGTCGATCTTGCGCATAGCATCGTACATTTTTGCTTTCCAAGAGGTCATCTCTGCTTCCATTGCCGAACAAAAATCTTTAACTTCCATGTGTTACCTCCCATTGCGGTTGTATTGTTTCTGCGGTTAACGAACTATATGATTTTACAATTGAACAGTAGGATCTATCAAAGCGAAACCCGGTCAGCAACATGCTTAGAATTCGGTATGTGAATTTGAATAGAATGCCCGAGAACACTGTTCATTTGGTTGGTGAATCAAATATAATTCAAATTGCTAATCTCGTCAACGCTCTATCTGCGAAAGTATTCCTCGGCTGCCCGCACTTAAAAAGCCATGCGATTGGTTTGAGGTGCGGTCTATCGTCCATTCGCTCTGCGAGGATGACAAGTTTCGAAATATTCCTTACACAACATAACCTAAGATGCTTGGCGCCGTGCACAATGTTAGCCGATTGGCCGTATGATTGCAGGTTAAAACCATCATTAACGGATTCCCAAGCAATGGCTTCAAGCGTTTGTTGCCTGGCGGTCCAAAAAGACTATCCCACACAGCGTACAAAATCGTTTCGATCAGATCAATTTCTTGTTTCGCAGGGCATGGACGGTCAAGAACGTACACCACTGCCTGTCCGTCTCACCCCAGGCACCGTCCGGACGCTGGCGCTGCGTCAAGTGGACGAATGCCCGTTCGAGTTGCCGGTCAGCCGCGGGATGGTCAAGATGTGCCAGCGCATTCAGGGCCTGATAGAACGGAATACCCGGCCCCCAATCGCCCTGGGGCGTCTGGCGGTTGGCCAGCCAGGCCACCATTAAGCCGGTCGCCGCGTGCGTGGCGTAGTCGGGATGAACCACGAAGGCCCGCAAGAGGTTGTGCAATGCGGCCGGACCCCGTTGGACGAGGGGCGCAGCAGCCAAGTCCGCGGCGATCCGATTATAGCGTGCGAGGACGGTCGGATCAGATGCCCGGCCAAAAATAGCGGCCAGAAACAAGGCGGCCGGCAGGATGACCAGCTGCCGGTCGGCCGGGGCGAAAGGCAGGCCACGAAGCCGCCCTTCGGGCACTGCGGTTGTGTTGGTTCCTTTTGCCCCCTCGGTATCTGACGCGATGGTCAGCAGCGCATCCAGGCTTTTGTCGATGGCCGGAGTGGACGTGCGCACCGTCAGATGCAGGCCAACCAGGCGCTGAATGGTTTCGATCGTCGAGCCGGACCACAGGCCGTCGTCGGATTGACCCCGGAACAAAGCAGACACCGTGGCATCGAAGTCGGCCTTCCAAAGCGGGCTGGACGGCTCCTGCAGCCACTTTTGCCGCGCGTAGAGACCCGGCGGTGTCCGGCTGGAACGAAATATGGCATAAGGCCAGTGATGCAGTCGTATCGTCTTCATGCTGTTTCGCCGCTGCGCAGGGGCAATCTGCTGAGGATGGTATTCTTTAGGCACCGATGCCGCCGGTTGTAGCGATGCACCCATGGCGGATGGCCGTGTGTTGCCTTGATCCTTCGCCGGGCATCGGTGATGCATCTCATTTGCGTCCATGCATGATCCATACTATATTGGTGTAATCGTGAAAAACAAGCCCCATTCGGAACCTGCCATGGCACATACAAAAGACCCAGTCATCATCGTCGGCGGCGGTATCGCCGGCCTGGCCTGTGCCCACCGCCTGAACGGCCGGGGGGTGACGGTGCAGGTGCTGGAAGCCACCGGCGGGGTCGGCGGCCGCATCAAAACGGATCGCAAGGACGGCTACCTGCTGGATCGGGGCTTTCAGGTGCTGCAGACTGCCTATCCAGAGGCGCGTCGCCTGCTTGATTACCAGCGCCTGGACCTGCGACCTTTCGCTCCCGGTGCGATGATCCGCATTCGGGGACGCTTTTACACCCTCGCCGACCCGCTGCGAAGGCCCGGGGCCCTGCTCGAAACATTGACAGCGCCCATCGGCAGCATAACCGACCGCCTGCGACTGCTGCGTCTGGCCCGTCGGGTCACCCGCGGGCCGCTCGACGGCCTATTCCTGCAGCCGGAATCGACAGCCATGCGGTTCCTGCGCGCCGAAGGCTTCTCCGACACCATGATCAGACGCTTTTTCGTGCCTTTTTTCGGCGGTGTCTGCCTCGATCCTCAAATCCAGGCCTCCAGCCGGGTGCTGCAGTACGTCCTGCGCATGTTCGCCTGCGGAGAGGCGGCGCTGCCCGCCGGGGGCATGCAGCGGATCCCGCTTCAGCTGGCCGCAGGCCTGCCCATGGCCTGCCTGCGCACCGGTTTGCACGTCCGCCAGGTGCGCAGCGATGGCGTCACCCTGGATGACGGGACGGTCATGTCGGCCCGGGCGGTGGTCGTGGCCACCGAGGCCCCGGAAACCGAAAAGCTGCTCGGCTTGCCTCATGCCGGCAGGTCGGTTGCCGAGACCTGCCTCTATTTCTCGTGCGACCGGGCGGCCTGGCATCCATCGTTTCTCATGCTCAACGGTGAGGGCAGGGGGCCGATCAACAACATTGCCTTTCCCAGCCGGGTGTCTTCCCAATATGCACCCGCCGGAAAATCTCTGGCCTCCGTGGTCGTCCTCGGCAACCCGGATGGCGGTGACGCCGCTTTGACCAACCGTGTGAGGGCCCAGCTGGCCGATTGGTTCGGTCCGCAAGCCGGCAACTGGGATCACCTGCAAACCTATCGGATCACCCATGCCCTGCCGGACCAGTCGCCGCCCACACCAAACCCAACCTGTCCGGACCCCCGGGTCCGGCCGGGGGTCTTTGTCTGCGGTGAACACGGCAGCCTGCCGGGCATTCAGTGGGCGCTGGTCTCCGGGCGGTTGGCGGCCGACGCCGTGCTGGCCCATCTGGGTGATTTTCTCATTTGACCCTTGACGCTGCCGGCTGACAATTGACTTCTCCATTACGATGCTCATCGTAATTGGGGTTGCCCGGTCAACCCGATCCACGCAACCATCACCGGCTCGTCCCTCTGCAGAAGGAGTGGCGAAAGGGAATGAGGAGTTCAGTCGCAATGAGTGCTCCGGCATCAAAAACGACATCCCATGCAGGGCCCCTGTCCATCCATGCCCGCCGCCTGACCCGCATCTACACAGTCGGTTCGGTGCAGGTGACCGGTATCGACGGGATCGATCTCTCCGTTGCCCGCGGTCAGTTGGTGGTGCTCAAGGGCGACAGCGGTTCGGGCAAAAGCACGCTGCTATCATTGTTAGCCGGTCTGGACCGGCTATCCACCGGACGGCTGACCGTAGCCGGCCGCGACCTGAATCACTGCAGGGAAGCCGAGCTGACCGACTTTCGACGAAATACCGTCGGTATGATCTTTCAGGCTTTCAATCTGCTGCCGACCTTGACTGTGCTGGAAAACGTCTGCCTGCCTGCACTCCTGGCTGGCCGCGCCTACCATGCAGTTCGACCCAGGGCAGGGGAACTGCTCGACTGGCTCGGCCTAAACGACCGCCTCAACCACCAGCCGCGTCAGCTCTCCGGTGGAGAAATGCAGCGTACCGCCATCGCTCGGGCGCTGATCAACGATCCGGCCATCGTTTTGGCCGACGAGCCCACGGGCAACCTGGACTCAAGCAATGCCCGCAAGGTCATGGCCCTGCTGGCTGACCTGAATCGCCGGTTCGACCGGACCGTTGTGATTGCCACCCACAGCGACCTGGCTGATGGATACGCCACCATGGTGCTCAGGCTGCAAGACGGCCGCGTGGCCCCATGAACGGCGCCATGGCGACGATGTCGGGCGGCCTGCGCCTGTTTGGCTGGTTCACCCTGCGCCACCTGCGCAGCCACATGGGTCGGACCTTGGCGGTGCTGCTGGGAATTGCCCTGGGTGCGGCGGTCTTTACCAGTGTCCGCCTGGCCGTGCAGGCCACCATCGATTCCTATTCGCGAAGCATGGACCTGATCGCCGGCAGCAGCGACCTGACCCTTTTCCGACCCGGCGGCCGGGTCCCCGACACGCTGGTGACGGCGCTGATGCGTCACCCGTCAGTCTTTGCGGCGTCGCCGGTCCTCTCCGCCTATGTCAGACCGACCGACCATGAAACCCCCTTCCTGTTGATCGGTTTCGATCCCATCCTGGACCGCGATCTGCGCAGGTGGACCGTCCGACCCCCGGGTGAAGGTGAGCCGGCCGATTGGGCGTCGATGATGACCCAGCCTTTTTCTTTGCTGATCGGGGAGAAACTGGGCCAGCAGTTCGGCTGGCGGGAGGGCGAATCGATCAGGCTGGTTCACTCCCGGCAGACTTCGGATTTCAAGGTCCTGGCTCTGCTGGATCCAAATGGGCTGGCCCTGGTGGAGGGCGGTCGCATCGCCCTGTGCGACATTGCCACCTTCCAGGAATTCACTGGCCAGTTCGGCCTGGCGGACCGGATCGACATACGATTGAAGCCAGACGCTGCAGGTGACCCATCGACTACCCTGCAAGCGCTGCTGCCCGCCGGCGTCGTCGTGCGGTCGCCCTCGGCGCCCAGTGAAAGCGGCTTGGGAATGATCCGGGCCTACCAGCTCAGTCTCACTTTTTTGAGCTTCATTTCCCTGTTCGTGGGCATGTTTCTGGTCTACAGCCTGGTGGCGCTCAATGCCGCCGCCCGTCGGCGCGAGCTGGCGGTCATGCGGGCCACCGGTGCGTCGGGGCGGCTGCTATTTTTCCTGTTTGTGGGTGAAGGGGCCTTTATCGGCCTGTGCGGATGGCTGTTGGCCCTGCCGATCAGCAGCCTGCTGGTCAAAACCCTGCTGGCCGGTGTCAGCCGGACCGTGTCCGTGCTTTTTGTTCGCGTGCAGGTGGATGGACTGACCCTGGACCCCTGGGAAATTCTGCTCTCCTTTGGCGTCACCCTGGCCGTTTCCGTGCTGGCGGCCCTGCAGCCGGCTCGCGAGGCCATGCGCGTGCCTCCGCGCGAAGCGCTGGACATCTCCCCCACCGCCAATATACGGCCGCGACTGATCCGTCGCATGGCCCTGGGGGGCGTCGGCCTGCTGTTGCTGGTCTATCCCATCGCCCGGCTGCCCAGCCCGCCGTCGGTCTCCCTGCCCGGGTACCTGGCGGCGTTGCTGTTGTTTGTGGGCTTCGCGCTATTGGCCCCCCTGATGTTGCAGCAAGTCGGCCGGCTGCTGGCCCCGCGGTTGCTTAACCTGGGCGGCCAGCCGGCTTTTTTGGCCGCCGGTTACCTCAAACAAAGCGGTGTCCAGACGGCCATTTCCGTGGGCGCACTGATCACGGCAGTGGCCCTGTTTACCGCCCTGGTGGTCATGATTCACAGTTTTCGCAGCACCGTGGCCCTGTGGGTGGAGCAGAGCATCGCCGGCGACATCTACGTGCGCCCAAAATTGGCCGAACTGAACCGTTTCCGGGATCCTCTGCCGCCCCGCGTCGTGGCAGCGGTTCAGACACTGCCGGTTCCCGTTGAACTGGTGCCCATGCACCGCCTGGAATTGAAGGTCAACGGCCACCAACACCTTTTCGAGGCCATGGATTACGACGCCTATGCACGACGCAGCCGATTTATCTGGATGGGCGGCGACATCCGGCAAGTCGAAGCCGATCTGATCGCCGGCAAGGGCGTCGCGGTATCCGAGGTTTTCGCCAACAGCACCGGTCTGGAAACCGGCGACCGCTATCGGGTGCAGATCGGCAGGCATCTGCTCGACGAACCGATTCTGGGGGTCTTTCGCGATTATCGCACCCGGGGCGGCGCGGTGTACTATTCGCTGGCCCACTACCAACGGCGTTTCGACGATCCAACCTGGAGCGGCGTGCAGGTCAATTTGACCGAGCGCGGCCCCGGTCTGGCGGCGGCCGTCGACCGGGTTCGCACCTCGCTGCTGAACTGCTGCGGGGAGACGATCGAGATGATGGAAGGCCCGAGCCTGCGCCAGGCCGTTCTGCGCATATTCGACGAAACCTTTGCCATTACTACGGTCCTGCTGCTGATTGCCCTGGTGGTTGCCGCCCTGGGGATCGCCACCACCCTGGTCGTGCTGGTACTCCAGCGCCGCCGGCAGCTCAACACCATCCTGGCCGTGGGCGGCAGTGCCGCCCAGCTGCGGCGAATGATTTTCTGGGAAGCGGGCCTGATCGTGATGGTCGGCCAGGCGGCCGGGCTGGCCTGCGGGTTCATTCTGTCGACCTTGCTGATCTTCGTCGTCAACCGGCAATCGTTCGGATGGACCTTCGTCTACCAGGTCGACTGGCCGTCTCTAATGATGGCCGTGCCGTTGATTTTCGCTGCGGCCCTGCTGGCCGCCCTGCCGGCGGTCAATCTGGCCTTGAGCACGTCACCGGCCATGCTGCTGCGCGGGGGAACCCGCTGATCGTGGCGGTTTCGTAACGCGTTCGATATCTGCGTTACGCTTCATCCCTCGTCACTGCGACGTACTTCAAGTACGCCTCGTTCCTCCGGCCTCGCAAGCCTTGATCTCAAACGCGTTACGAAACCGCTGGTTATTAGGCTTATTTTTGCATCAGCATTCTATGGACTGTAGGAAGGTGACAAAATGGGACTTTGCAGGTATTTCAGCCGTCTTATCCGGACCGTGTTATTGATCGCGTTTACCGCCTTTGCTGCGATCGCGGCGGGCGACGGGTTTCTGCAGGTCACCGGCCCCTGCAGGCTCTCCTTTCCCGCCGATCATGGCCCCCACACGGATTACCGCACCGAATGGTGGTATTACACGGGTAATCTGACCGACGGCGACAACCGCCGCTTCGGCTTTCAGCTGACTTTTTTCCGCAGCGGGCTGCAACCGCCCGACAAACGAAGACAGTGGCCGGATCCGGCCTCGGCCTGGCGCACCGACCAGATCTACCTGGCCCATGCCGCGATCAGCGACATCGGCGGCCGCCGTCATCTTCAAGCCGAACAGATGGCCCGCCCGGTGCTCTCCCTGGCCGGGGCCGACCAGGTGGGCGGCATGGTAACCATCCATGTCCTTGAATGGCAGGCCGCCATTGCGCCCGAGGCGCATCGTCTGCAGGCCAGCACCGATGCGTTTGCCCTGACCCTCGACTTGGCACCGGACAAGCCTGCGGTCATGCACGGCGACAGCGGATACAGCCGCAAGGGACAGTCGCCCGAGCGCGCCAGCTGCTACTACTCGTTTACCCGCCTGCAGGCCTCGGGAACCCTGAGCGTGGACGGCACCCGCCATGAGGTGCAGGGATCGGCCTGGATGGACCACGAGTTCAGCACGGCACCTCTGCAGCCGGGCATCACCGGCTGGGACTGGTTCAGCCTGCAGTTGAGTGATAGGACCGAGATCATGATTTTTTTGCTGCGCCAACCGGACGGAACCTTGAATCCGGCTTCCAGCGGTACCGTCGTGCTGTCTTCGGGGCAGACGCGGCACCTGCCGCACGGCGATGTGCGCATCGAGCCGCTGTCGCATTGGACCAGCCCCCACAGCGGCGCGCGCTACCCGGTCGAGTGGCGGTTGGCCGTGGTTCCGCTGGGCTTGGAACTGATCGTGAAGGCCAACATTGACGACCAGGAGATGCGCACCCCGAACAGCACCAATGTGGTCTACTGGGAAGGCAGTGTCCAGGCCGAGGGAACCCGCAATGAAACGGCGATCGATGGCGTCGGTTACGTGGAGCTGACCGGTTATGCCCGACCGTTTGATGCGCCCATGTAAGCCAGGGATGCCTGTCGTTTCTAGTCTTTTGGGAGCATCCTGGTAGGTCCGCATCCTCCCAGCTTCCCGCCATGAGCGGTTCGACAACCTTGGTCGTCAAGGTCATTTCGGCTCGGCAGTCACACTCGAGTCAGATAATTTTGAAATGAATAAAGCGTGTTACACGATGGAACAGTTTCATTTTCAGTGTTTACCGGACGGTACCGACTGTTGGGATAGCCTCGGTAAAGTGCTTGCCGCAGCCCAAGACGCCTCCAACCACCGTCTTACCCCAATTTGACAACGCGGGTCGTGTGGATAGCTTAACTCATTATCCACCCGAACATACAGGAGGCGACATGAAAGCATTTACATACACCATCGCACTGCTTTTGATAGGGTCTTCGATGGCCGCCGCGGCCGGCAGCCCGTCCGTCAAACCGTCGGTTTCGAAAGATGCACAATACTACAACACAGGCGTCAACTTGATGCTGGACAAAAACTTTGCCGAGGCGGAAAAGCAGTTCCGCAAAGCCATTGAACACAACGAGCGCTTCGCCGAGGCTCACAACAACCTGGCCTACACCCTGCGAAAACAGGGTCCCGATCACTACGCGGAAGCCCTCGAGCACTATAATCGGGCGATTGAATTGAAGCCCAACCTGGCCGAGCCCTACATGTACCGCGGGGTGCTGCACACCCAGATGGGTAACCGATCACTCGCTTTGGATGACCACAGCACACTCGTCAGCATGAATTCGCCCCTGGCCGCTGAACTGCAATATGTGGTCGAAAACGGTCGCGAAAAGGAGCCGGAACAGTTTTTCGGCGTGTCCCGAAAAATGTGATGGTGAGGGTCAGGTGGGCATCGATCGGGATTGACAAGATGGCCCCGAAAGGGCGTGGATAGAGAAAACCAATTGATTCATGCCGATTCGTCCATCTTGTCACGCCAGCTGCGCCAACGATTCTCAACCCTTTTCGTGGTGGCATCTGTCGTCCGTTTGGCGGCCGATCCGGCCTGACGGGGGCGGCATCATGCATGACAACCCATAGTGGATGTATTATATTGGTTAATCGCATTGGATGAAGGCAGGCTTTGCAAGGCTTGCATCAATAAATGGCGGAAGACCCCTGCCCATACCCCCTATGAACAGACACCATATTGCCTTAAAAGGAGAACGCATGGACATCATCGATGCATTGGTCGGCCACCACCAGGAACTCAGACAGCTTTATCAGGAGTCCGAAAACAACCCGGACCGGTTTGTCGAATTTGTTCGCCACCTCGTGGTTCACCATACCATGGAGGAGAGGTACTTTTACGATCTTCTCCAGAAGGTCGCCGATGCCCGCCACGATTCCCTTGAAGCGGTCAACGAGCACCACATCATCGAATTGATCATCAAGGACGCCGAAGGGTTCCCCAGGGATCACGGCGACTTCCCCATTAAGGTGGAAGGCCTTGGCGAATACACCACCCACCACCTGGACGAGGAGGAGGCGGAAATCTTTCCCATGGCGCGCGCCCGTTTCAGCCCCGACGATCTGATGACCCTGGGAAAGCTTTTCCTCGAGGCCAAACAAAAAATGCTTGCCATTGAATTGCCGGAGGTGCCTGCGCAGGTGGAGCAACGGGCCGCTGGGTCGAAACGGGTTCGGGCCAGCTCGCAAGGGCTTGGCATCGGCAGCTTGAAATAACCACCCCGCCCGATCAATCTTAACATCAACCGAAAATGAGGAAACCATGGATATACTCAAAAGAGAGTTGGCACCGATTCCGCAGCAGGCATGGGCTGAAATCGATGCCCAAGCGGCAAGAAGCCTGAAAGCCATTCTTTCGGCCAGAAAAGTGATTGACCTGACAGGGCCCATGGGACCGGATTTTCCCGGCGTGCCCGAGGGACGCCTGGAATATCCGGACAATCAGCCGCCAACCGGACTGTCCTATGGCATTCACAAGGTGCATCACCTGGTGGAGACCCGTATTCCCTTCGAACTGGACATCAAGGAGATGGACAATGCCGTCCGCGGTGCCAGAGACCTCGATCTGTCCAATCTGGAAGCCGCCGCTCTAAAGATGGCCCTGTTTGAAGAGAGTGTGATTTACCACGGACTGCCCCAGGCCAACATCAAAGGGCTCAAACATTGTGCCGATCAGGAATGCTTGACCATTGGATCGACACCGGAACAACTGCTCGAGGCCATTGCCGAGGGCCTGACTGTCTTTGCCGGCCGCTCCGTTGAAGGACCCTTCTCCTTCGTCGTGGGGCCGAAACTGTGGAGCCGGATGTCCGCCCACCTGCAGGGCTACCCGGTTAAAATGCAGGCTGAGAATATCCTGGGCGGCACGGTGCTGCTCAGCCCCTATCTAACCGGCGATTTCGAGATGGAAGCTTACATGGTCTCCCAGCGGGGCGGTGATTTCGAGATCATCCTGGGTAACGATCTGGCGATCGGCTATGACAGCCATACGACCAGCACCGTCACACTCTACTTTACCGAATCCTTTACCTTTAGAATCCTCGATGCGGCCGGCGTGATTCATTTTACGGCCCAGGTGTAGGTCAATCCGTCCAAGGCGGAACAGAGACCACCGCCATGGCCGCTTAATCCAAAATCGAACCAAATAACTAAAGGAGGCCTACCATGGTCGACAAAGCGGCACTGTGTGAAAAAATAAAATCCATCTACCCGGACATCGGTGAATGCGGCATCGACATCAAAGTGGATTATGACGATGAAAAGCAAACCACCATTTTATACCTGCGCAGGGGCAACAAGGAAGTCAAACATTACCTGCCGGATGAAGACGCAGAAGCATGTATGGCGGGCAATCAGTGCGTCGCCCTGGGTGTCGAAATTGCCCAACTGAGAGATGAACGCTACCTGTGATCGTCAGGTTTTTGAAGATGTATCGGGCAGCGAATAGCCAAGCAGGTCGCCGATGGAGCCCAATACAGATAGCGCACCAATCAGCCGGGCAACACCCAAGAGGTGAGCAACCATACCCAGGGCACCGAAGACCAGGGCAACCAGGCCGATGACTGAATTGGCAAAGGCCACATAGGTGGGTCGCGAATTTGCATCGACGCGGTCGATCAGGTAGGTTTTGGGTCCCAACAACAGCCCTGCTTGCGCAATGCCGAGAAGGATAAACACCCCCGCCATCAGATACGGAGATCTCAATGACAGCGGTATGGCTCCAATGCCCAAGGCGGCGAGACCCGTCGCCGATCCCATCAACCCACCATGAGCACCGGCTGAATGCCGGCCGATGTCCCTAATAAACCCTTGAGTGCCAGTCCGACAGCAATGGTCAGCAAAGCGCCGATTATGCCACGTGCGGCGAGCATTTTCCACCGTTTGCCCTTGGGAATAGTTTTGCCGGTCGCATCCTGGAATGCCACCGACCCGACGCCGCGGGCCAGACCGAAAGTCAGCAGACAACCAACCATGGGCATAGTGGCAGCGCCGTTTAGCACGTTCATCACGTAATTCTTGGGCAGCGCGCTGCATTCCGAATCTGGAATGGCTGCGCAGGCCCGATCGTAGTGGTCGTCACCACTCAGAATTATGTAGACCCGCTCAAGGCTGCTGTGTTGGGAAGCCGTCTCAGGCTGTTGCCCCTTTGTTGCGGTCATTTTCAAATTTCCATGTAGGGTCATGGTAAGCGGGTATCATCAGCCATGCGGTTGCTCTTTTCGGCATGGTGCTTCAACAGCGCCAGGTGGACACGATCCAGGACCGCCGCATGGGTGGCGGCCAGGATCACCGGCGGGGCAAAGCCATTTTCCTCGGCTTCTTTCCATCGGTCGACGCACAGGCACCAGCGGTCGCCCGGCTTGAGTCCGGGGAAACCGGCCGATGGGATAGGGGTGCTCAGATCGTTGCCCCGACGCTTGGTAAATGCCAAGAAGGCATCGGTTACCTGGGCGCAGACGCCATGCCGGCCAACGTCGTTGGGTCCGATACGGCAGTCACCGTCACGTTGAAAACCAGTCAACGGATGCAGGCTGCAGGTTTCCAACGGTTCACCGAGAACATTTAATGATTTGCTTGTCGCCATCGCAGGACTCCATTTCGTGTTGGGTGTCTTGTACCAAGAGAAAAGTGGTTTGCTAATGAAATTTAAAACACCCAACGGTATGGGCAATGTGAAACGGATGATCGGAAGATAACAGGTTGAAGCAATCAAAAAGATACCCTTGACATTCCTGAGTATAGCCGCAGCATTTTTTAACCGCCGGTTTAATCGGTCGACAACCGCCCTCTTTTTCTTTATGCTAAATAGTGATTGAAAACCGGTGTCTACCGCTCCTCTGAAATGATTGGCATGCCATATCCGGGATGATTCGACTTCAAATGCCTGATCACTGCACGGATAACCCTGTCGACAACCAACTGGCGCTGCTTGCCGGCGACGTGTTCGATTCGCTGGCCGCTCAGTTTCCGATCTGTATGGCCAGCGATGAATTTCATTTTTTTCCCCAAGCCAGGGCCAGCGCATTCGATTGGTCCCGCTGGGATGATTTCTCCCCGCCGGCCCTGGCGCCCATCATCGAGAAACTGACCCGATGGGAACACGATCTGGACCAACACCTGCTCCACCCATTCACATCGGCCCACGCCATCGATGCAGCCATGCTGGGTCGGGTCATAAGCACACTTCGCGACCAGTTCGCCCTGGTCAAGGTGCACGAAACCCAGCCGACCTTTTACCTGACCATCGTCGGCATCGGTTTGGCCGAAGCGCTTGAGGCCGGATCGCCGGCACTGGAGGCCCGCCTGAAACATCTTCCCGGATTTCTCGATCAGGCTATCGGCAATCTCACGTGCATCCCCGGGCTTTTTCGCGACCTGGGAACCGCAATGCTGGCGAAACAACGCCGCTGGTTGGCGTCCCTCCGACTGTCGGAGCCTTACCGAACCCCCATCACCCATGCCCTCCAACGGCTTAACGATCATCTCAGACAGGTCCCGGTTGACGAAGAATTCCGGCTGCCGGTCGCCCTGTATGAACGGATCGCCGTTGAGCACATGGGGTGTTTGCTCACGCCTGACGAAATCGCCGGTGAGTTGGAACTGGAAATTGCGGAGACCCGTGCGGTCCTCGACAAATCGGCCGCATCCATGGCACCCGGTCGCCCCTGGCAAACGGTCGTCGAGACGCTGCCCCACCCCGCAGCGTCACCCGGCGGCGCCCAGCAGGTCTACCGCGATGCCATATCTGAATTGGCTCGGCACTGCTCCTCCCAGGGGCTGATCGCAGTGGATGAGATTGTGCAATGCCCGGTCACGGTGCGGGGCATTCCGGAATACATGCGGCCGGTGCGCAGCAATGCCGCTTACAGCATGCCGCCGATTCATCCGCCTAAAGGCGGCACCTTTTTTATCCTCGAAACCGGCGAAGGGACCTCAATCCCGGCCGATTACCGGCTGCTGACAGCCCATGAAACCTATCCCGGGCATCACCTGCTGGACACCAGCCGCTGGCGCCAAACACGTCCGATTCGGCGCCACATCGAATTTCCCATCTTCTATGAAGGCTGGGCCAGTTTTGCCGAGGAATTGATGTTCGCAACTGGCTTCTTCTGCGGTCCGGTGGACCGCGTGCTGATGGCCAAGCGGCGTTTCTGGCGGGCCGTGCGTGGACGAATCGATTTTGACATCCATATGCGCCGACGAACGCTCGACGAGGCCGCCGCCTTCCTGGCCGAACAGGGAATGGACCCTGGCCGGGCCACGGCCATGGTCCGTCGATACAGCTTGAAACCGGGTTACCAGCTGGCCTACACCATGGGACGGCGCCGCTTCCGCCGGTTGTACGACGACAGTTGTCGAAAGGGAATCGATCCGGTCGCCTTCGCCCGCCGGGTTCTGGCCCAGGGAGAAATCGGTTTTGATCATTTAGCGCAGATACTGCAGCAAGGAGGCTAAGCGTGTCCAGTTTTCGCGGTTATCACTCGGAGTGGAATCTCGGCAGTCCCGGAGGCTGGGACTACCAGCGCATGACCCAGGAAATCGCCAAGGTGGTGTGGCAGAAAATAAACCGGGTCGGGTCCACCGGGGTTGACTTGGATTTCGACCACCCATTGCTCTATCCGGTGGTGGGCTTCGCCGAGATGCTGCTGGCCGTTCACCGCCAGCGGGAAGGCGCCCATCCCGGTCTGCTGGCGGTGGTGGCCGAGGAGGAAACCCTGGCCGACGTCACCGAGAACATCAATCTGGCCCGGCGCCTGGACACTGCGGACGGGATTACCGGTATCCTCGCCGCGCCGCATGAATTCGAGCTGCACCGTGGTCGCGTCTGCCATAATGGGCGGCCGGTGTCGCTGATCTTCATGGATTTCAACAATGACGTTTTCCTCAAGCTGCACCGCAAGCACGACCTGACGCCGCTCTACCAAGCCATCCGGGAAAACCGCATTCTCAATCCCCGCGGCACCGAACCGATCAATGTCAAAAGCATGTTCGAAGTCATCACCGGGTCGCAGTCCGCGCGCTTCCACCCGGAAACCGTGCGCCGAACGCCCTGGACCCGACGCTTTTTCTCTCGCCGAACCACCGGCCCCCAGGGCGAACCCATCGGGGACCTGGTCGAATGGACGCGGGCAAATTGGTCTCACCTCGTGCTCAAACCCGAGCGCGGTTATTCCGGCATCGGCGTAAAGGTCGGCGGGATCGGGCAGGACGGAGACGATGCCGTTGAAACGGCACTCACCACAGGGGGGTATATCGTTCAGGAGAAAGTTCCCCTAAGCCTGTGGGGGGAGGCCATGCCGGAAATCGACCGAGATCAAAGGCAGATCGTGCTCAAGGACCGCCAGACGGACTTTCGCTGCCTGATCGGGCCCGACCAGATCTTCGGCTTTCTTTGCCGCTATGGCGATGTGCCCACCAATGTGGGCAGCGGCGGCGGGGTGCAGCCCTTGGCTATTTTAAAATCACCCATGACGGTTCGCGAGGCCGTCGATCGCATCAACGACACCATCGCCCAAATGGATGTCGGCGACCTGCTGGCCATCGAAGATGCGCAGAACGCCCTGGCGTTGAAAGAGAAGTTCACCTACCTGTTGGGACCGATCAAGATTGCCCTGCGGCCCCGCATCATTACGTTACAGCAGCTGGCCGACCTGGAAACATACGGCCGGGCCATGTGGGACGACAGCATTAAACTGGAGCGAATGTGGTACGCCGGCGAACTGGATGCCTACATCGATATTGAAGAAGAAGAACTGGAAATCGCGCGCCTGCAGCCCTGGCGAGGCGGCCCGGCGATCTTCGCGGCGGACGGCCTGTTTGGTTTCGGTGCGCACCTGGAGGCGCCATGACCATCGACGTTGACCCCGACTGGTGGAAGACCCTTTTCGACGAGGTCTACCTGGTGACCGATGCCCGCAGCATCGGCGACGTGGCGATCACGCGACAGGAGATCGACATCTTCACCTCGCTGGTGCCCATGCAGCCCAACGACCGCATTCTCGATCTTTGCGGCGGGCAGGGGCGACATGCCCTGGAACTCTGCCGGCGCGGTTTTTACGATTGCACGGTGCTGGACTATTCGCAGCCGTTGATCGACATCGGTAAACGTGAGGCCATCGATCAGTGCCGATCCGTGCAGTTTGTGCAAGGAGACGCCCGTCATACCGACCTGCCACCCGAGGCCTTCGATCATGTGCTCATCCTGGGCAATTCACTGGGCTACATCACAGAGCCGGATGCCGACCTGCGCATCCTGCAGGAGAGCCTGCGCCTGCTCAAGCCACGCGGCTGGCTGCTGCTGGATGTCACCGATGGCGCCGGCGCGTGTAAGACATTGGCCCCTCTTGCCTGGCATGAGATCGGCGATGACGTAGTCGTTTGCCGGCAGCGGGAGGTCAGAGACGGCCGTATCTGCGCCCGGGAGATGGTGCTGAGCAAGGCCCATGGGATGATCCGAGATCGAACTTACTGCATTCGGCCATATGTTGCGGAAGATCTGGCTGCGCTGGTCGCCCGCGCAGGTTTCGGCGACATCGCGCGATACAGCGGTGCGCCGGCCTTAAAGCGCGCCGAAGACGTGGGCTGCATGAACCAGCGTCTGGTCGTCTCAGCTCGCAAACTTTGAACCGCGTGGCAACACATCGCCTCAGTCGACAAAAGAATATCACCACTATTTTGAAGTAACTTAAATTTTTGACTATGTTGGATTCATCTGTTTTTTTTGATGCATCTAAAAAAGTCAGGTGAAATGATGTTGGAACAAGTTAACCCGGTTTTTCTGGGTGGCGATACCACATTTTGTAACAGGCATCTCGGTTTCTAAGGGGTTTGAAATGGAGCAGCATTCCAAAGGTCATAATCAGAATCTCCCATGTACTATACCATACCAGCTTTCTGCTGCTTGAGATAATGGGTTCTTCCAGAATAATAAAACTTTTTCCTTTCTTTTGGCCCCAGCGCCGCAAAGTCCGAGAGAAATGGATCTCTTCAGATGCATAATAGCGTTCATCAAACCCTCCGGTTTCTATAAATGCCTCATGAGTACAAAAAACATACGCTCCGCAGGCCCATTTGAAGGTTCTTGATAGAAATACCCAAACTTTAAGGGCGACATTTGCCATAAATGGTAAATGTCCGTCAAATTCCGCGATTGTGCCTCCTCCGCAACACTCTCCGGATCCGAGGGCTGTCAAGGTCTTTTCTAAGAGGACCGGAGATATAGTTGTGTCGCTGTCAATAAATATTAGATATCTACCGAGAGCTTCCTGTGCACCTGCATTACGTGCCCGAGAAATCTGTCTGTGTTTTTCAAAGATAACCCGCGCACCAGACTCTTCAGCAATGGCAGCAGTGCGGTCAGTAGAGTTATTGTTGGTAACAACAATCTCACCGCTAAATTCGCCAAGAGCATTCATAGCGTCCTTCAAGCTTGCAAGTGTTTTGGGTAGATACTCTTCCTCATTATATGCAGGAATGATAAAGGTATAATCAATCTCTTTATTTTTTTTCATCTATAATTCCAACGCTGACATAAGCCACGCGCACTGTTTGGGCGTCCGACGAAGGGGGATAGCCCCGTAACCAAGAATACAGATGTATATTGAGCATCTTACCAACAGAAACCATTCCATTCCTCAAGGCTATGCATTGATCAATATTATCCCAGAATTAGTTTTAAACATCCTAAAAGAATTGCACCTGCCAATGAAAACGAGACGTATACTATAAAAACACGGTGTTTAACCAAAGTCCAGACAGCCACCATAGCTGGCAGGGACGTAGTTGGACCAGAAATCAGGAAAGCCAATGCTGCAGCCGGGCTCATGCCTTGTACAAGAAGGCCGCCTACCATTGGCAATGCACTTAAACTATTGGTATACGGAGGAATTCCAAAAAAACCAGCCGTGAAAATTGCCCATGAATGTTCCTTACCCATAATGCTTGTTATCCATTCTTCCAGGATATAAAGTATGATCAATACTACCAGAAAAAATGCCAAGGTCATAAACTTAATTACCATCCAAGTGGCGTTCATAGATTCTTTACTTAAACGTTTCCAAAAAGACGTTTCTTCATTACAACCGCTACTGCAGGATGTTGAAGAATCCGCTTTGCCACTGGAGCCTCATTTGACAATTCATCCAGTTGCCATAATATTGCAACCTCAAGGCTGTCCTGCACACGAACTGGATCGCCACCGTTAGTTTCACCCCATCGTTGGAGCGCCGGAGGGGATCAGAGCCAAGGCGCCAAGGGTGAAGCCGTAGTAATTTACTGCGATCCCCTGGTAACGAAAGATCTGGGCGCCTCCGGCTTTCCCGGTGGCGGAAGATGGTCAGAACCCGGTGCGTGCTTAAAGGTCGTGATTGGGCCGGAAATAATTTAAACAGCCTACCCGAATTTCAGGGGAAAATGCGTCAGGAACGGGCGAGCGACCCGGCCGCTTTTGAACGGGTTCAATTCATGTGGTATTCAAATAAGGTGCGGCCAACGCTGGACGCCCCTGCCAAGTGGGATGGCGAATGGATTGACATGACGACCAACGCCAAGAAATTGAAATTGCTGGTCACCGGGGCTTCCGGGTTTATCGGTTATGAGGTCTCCCGCCAGCTTTCGCGCAATGGCTATCGACCCCGGCTGATGATTCGTCAACCGGGCGATGATTGCGAGATCTGTCGGTTCGATGCGGACATCGCCCTGGCTGACCTGAGACATCCCGACTGCCTGCGGCAAGCCGTTAAGGGTGTCGACGGAATCATTCACCTCGGGGCAAGGGCTACCTTCGAATCATACACCACCTTGAAGCCATCCATCCTGGATGGGTCGATCGCCTTGATGGAAGCCGGTGTCGAGGCCGGGGTTCGCCGGTTTGTATACAGTTCTAGCCTGCTGGTTTACAGCGGCCAGGCAGCTCTCGTGACTGCCGATACTCCGGTCTATCCGGTGCTCGATTATGGCCGCATCAAGGTGGACACGGAAAAGCAGTTGTCGGCGATGGCCGCATCGGCGGGTGTGGCTTTCACAGCCCTGCGGTTGCCGCATGTATACGGTATTCGAGATCTTTATTTTCGACAACTGCAAGCCGGTCGCCTCATTCTGCCGGGGCTTGGCAAAAACATTTACACGCACCTTCACGTCGCCGATGCGGCCGCGGCCATCATCGCCTGTGCGGAGCAATCCTTTTCCGGCATCCTGCCCATTGGAGATCGCCGGCCATCGACATGGGCCACTTTCCTGGACATCGCCAGGCGGCACTATCCAAATGTCCGCGTACTCATGTTTCCCCAATGGTTGGCCCTGCTGGCCACGGCCCTGCTGACGCCCTTTCGACGCATTCGTCCCAACCCGGGTTTGGAAACACCGGGTGCCGTGCGCAGCTACAATTTCAATCTCGCCGTTGACCCCGGTCTGCTGTGGCAGGATATTGGGTTGGCGCCCCGGTACGGGACCATCTTTGATGGCATCCCCGCGGCGGTTGCCTCAAAACGAGATACAGGCATCTTGACCACCCGGTTGAGATGAGAAAACAGGATGCATGGAATACCGTGTTGCATTCAGCCTATTCAAATACCATTTTCTGGATAGCCAGATAATGCGTAACATCATTTTTTTCGTTGTGGATGGGGGCAATTTTCCATTGCATGATAAACTCTGAGCCATCCTTGCGATAATTGATGGCACGTCCATGGAATACCTTTCCATGGGAAATATCCATGTTCAATTGATCGATGACCTCCATATCTGTTTTAGGCCCCTGCAAAATAGACGGGGATTTTCCCATCACCTCATGCGGTCCGTAACCGGTAAGCTCGCAGAACGCCGGGTTGACGTATATGATCGGATAACCTGGCCCTGCTTCGGAAATGATGATCGAGTTATATGACTCTTCCATGGACGCCTCCAACAGGCGCTTCATGATATAGCGATAGTTTTCATCTTTATCGAAAATCTCAAAAATATCATTTTCGGGGTTCATTTGCTTGCCTCCTTAAAGGATGTGGTTGATTGGTTATATTGGAATGTTGAATGTTACGTATTGGACCGAGTTAAACAAATATAAGACGCTTTCTGAAAAACACCAAAAAGGCTCACAGGATAGGGACGAGGCACCAAAGCGATCATCGGAGGCCAATTTCGGCCATGGATCGCAGATGCGGTTGGCGGGCGGAAATGTGATGGCACGGGTGCGGCAACAAGGGATCAATCGAACATGAAGGCCACCGAGGCGGCCCCCAACCCGGCACTGGCGCCGATGACCGGTGAGATGTTGACCTCGGCTACCGGGGGTTTGGCGGTGAGCGCCATCATTTGCCGCGCATACCAATCGGCAGCCGGCCGGTTGTTGGCATGCATAATGATATAGTTCCAGATGGGCCTCTTCCGGCTGGTGCGGTTGATGTACCCCATGACCTTTTTCATGTTGGCCTTCTGGCTGAAGGTTTTACCAAACACCATTGAATTTCCGTCGGCATCCATTGACACAATCGGATTGAGGTTGAGCAGATTGGCCAGCAGGCCTTTCAGCGGCGAGACCCGCCCCCCCCGAACCATATATTTCAATGTACTGACGCTTACCAGGATGCGCGTGTCGTCAACCCATCGGGAAGCCTGGTCTACAATCGCCTCAACGGCTGACCCCTTATCAATCGCCTGGGCGATGCGCAGGACAATCAACCCCAGCGCACCCGAGACGTTTTTCGAGTCGATGACACGGATGGGCTTTCCGCGTGCACGGCTGATCGTTTCTGCGGCTTTGCAACTGCTGAAATAGGTCCCACTAAACTTGGCGGTCAGATGAACCGCGATAACCGCATCGTAATGCGCGGTGAGAAACGTATACAGATTGCTGAACGCAATTTCGTTCACCTGGGCGGTTTTGGGGTATTTGCCGCCTTCATCGATGCGCCGATAGAACTGCTCAGGCCGCATGGTTATCTTGTCCAGATAGTGATTGTCACCGAAGTAGATGTTGATGGGCAGCATATGGATCTGATAGTCGTCGATCAAAGCCGGTGAGAGGTCGCACGCCGAATCGGTGACCAGGGCAATCTTCCATTTGCGGTCGTGGATGACCTGGCTTTGCCTGAGCATGTCGTCGGCTTTTTGAAAGGTGATGGTCCCGCAATCCTGAAGCGTGTCAAACAGTCGGTCCGGGTGGCTGGTGTGCACATGCAGACGGCTTGCTTTGGCTGCACCGGCAACCACCACTGAATCGCCGTGCGCCGATAGGATATCGGACAGGCGGCTGTGATCCAGCGACACATCGCGCATCATTGCCTCCGTACAATAGCGAAACGCCACCTCCTGCGGAACATGGCTTTCCGTGGGCATTCCATCTTCTAAGTTCTCATATACGGGGGTGTCGGCGGTCGATTTGACGAGATGGCGGATACTTTTTTTACGGATACATTCAATAATTCCGTCAATAAAGTAGACGAATGCATTGGCGCCGGCATCGACCACGTTGGCCTTGGTCAGAACGTCCAGTTGGAATCGTGTCTCAGCCAAGGATTTTTCGAGCATGGCCTTGGAATCGATAAACAACTGGCCAAAATCGTCGATTCCGTGCCGCTTTGCGTCGATGAAATCGGCCCAGGCGCTGACGATGGTCAGCAGGGTCCCTTCCACAGGATCTGCCACCGCCTTGTAGATGTAACGCACCGCATTTTTTACACTTGCCGAAAACGGTCCGATCGACACACTGGACCGCTCGGCGGTTTCACTGCTGACGCCGAAGAGGAACTGTGAGAAGATGATGCCTGAATTGCCGCGTGCGTTGATCAAAGCCGTTTCGGCAATCTGATCGAGCACCCGTTTGTATGGCCGCTCCGGTCGAACCGATTCGACGACCGCGCTCAGGGTAAAGGCCATGTTGGCCCCGGTGTCTCCGTCTTTGACGGGAAAAACATTGATCCGGTTCAGCCGCTCCTGGTTGGCAACGACCTTTCTGGTGCCGGCCAGGAACATGTAATACAACCATCGACCATCAATTTCTCTCATAACACGGGTTGCTTTTCTACCATCAGGTTTATGGAACAGCGCAATCGCGGGTAGATTGCCATCAATAAACATCACCGGGATCTAGCGGTCAAGCCATCCAACCAAGATCTTGTTGCGGCAATTGAACCGCGATAGCGAGCGCATTCCCCGCCGCTTGCGGCGGGGCTATCGAGCGAACTGAGAATCGATTTTTTATCCTCACGGTGAACCCTCCCCGCGGCTTGCCGCGGGGAGGGTTCAATGGCATCATGCCAGCTACGATTTTTTGCCTGCGTTGGATTCAAGATATGTCCATGATGGTAACCGCCACATCCCGTAGCGTGTCCCCCCGCCGCACCTTGAGATTGATCGGCTTGCCAATCTCGGAGGCCTGCAGGATCTGAACGAAATCGCCCATATTGGCGATCGGTTTTCCCTCCGCGGCAACAATGGTATCACCCAAGATTCGCCTTCGGTAATCGATTCCCGCCAACCCGGCGCGCTGGGCTTCCGAATCGGACATCACACGGTCAATTACCACCCCGACCACGCCGAGGCTAGCGGTGGCTTCCTCATCCAAAACAACGATGCCGATTCCAGGCCTAGGGAATTTCCCCTTGGCGATGAGCTGCGGAACCACCTTGTTGACCACGTCCACTGGCACGGCGAACCCGATTCCGGCCGAACTGCCGGATCCAGAAATAATAGCCGTGTTAACGCCAATCAACCGGCCACTCGAGTCTATTAGTGGACCGCCGGAGTTGCCCGGGTTGATGGCCGCGTCGGTTTGAATCACGCCGACCACGTCGCGTCCGGTAGCGGTGGGTAGCCGCCGATCAAGGGCGCTGATCACACCGGTGGTCAGGGTGCGTGAAAGGCCAAATGGATTGCCGATGGCGAGCACGCTCTGGCCTACTTGCAAGTTGTCGGATCTCCCCACAGGGATCGGCTGGATGGTAGACAGGGGACGTCGCAGTCGGATGACCGCCAGATCGTAATCGGGCGCACCGCCGACATAGGTGGCGTCGATGGCTTCACCGCTTTCGAGGCGCACCTGGACACGACGGGCACCCTCGATGACATGGAAATTGGTCACCACATGTCCGCTGCTGTCCCATAGAAAGCCTGAACCGGCTCCCTGACGAACTTCACGCGTACCGAAGAATCCGGCCACTGCATTTTCGGTGAAGATGTAAACCACCGACGGTGCAGCCGCCTTGAAAATGGAGATAGTCGTTTGTTCAATGTCCGCCAGACTCCCCCGCGGCGTAATTTCGCGGGTGTGGACGGCGATGCGTCGTTTTTCATCGGCGAAGCGATTCAAGAAGAAAAAACCCGCTGCAACGATCAAAGCAAGGATGATGAAAAACGTGGCGCGGTTCACGCGTTGCATGGTTGATGGCCCCTATTTTTCAAGTCGTTTCATGACAACTGACCAAGCATTCCGCACAAGCCTGAATGCTTGATATCCATCAAATGGGTTGCCTGTCAATGTCATGCCGCCATTTCTTGTTGCGTGGAGACAGCATCGGTGCTGTCGTCCATGCCCTTGCCGAGGCTTACTGCTTGGGCCAAATCGATCAGCGCATCGCCTTCAATGACTTCATCTTCTAGCAGCTGGCCGACCGTTGCCGCCAGCAAGTCGCGGTTGGCTGTCAGGATTTCCAAGGCTACCTTGTACTGATTGTCGATGATACGTCTGACCTCTTCGTCAATGGTTTTAGCGGTTTCATCGCTGTATTGACCGCCAGCATCGCCCATCGCACCCAAAAAAGCCGGCTGCTGCTTGTTCGCGAAGTAAACCTGTCCCATGCGCTCACTCATGCCGTACTCTTTGACCATGCTGCGCGCAATATCGGTGGCCCGTGATAGATCGTTTTGGGCACCGGTGGAGATATCATTAAAGATGAGCGCCTCGGCCGCTCTACCGCCCAACAGCGTCGCAATGCGGTTGTTCAATTCGGTTTTGCGCATTAGAAATCGGTCTTCGGTCGGCACCTGCATGGTGTAACCCAGCGCTGCAATGCCACGGGGAATAATCGATACTTTTTGGACGGGGTCGGTCCCGGGCAGTGCCATGGCCACGAGTGCATGCCCCAGTTCATGGTAGGCGACGATCTCTTTTTCTTCCGGATTGATCAATCGGTTTTTCTTCTCCAACCCGGCCACCACGCGCTCAACCGCTTCTTCCACCTCGGCCATGCCGATGCGCGCTTTGTCGCGTCTGACCGCTAACAGTGCCGCTTCGTTGATTAGATTGGCTAGATCCGCGCCGACCATACCAGCGGTCATGGCTGCGATCTTTTCAGGATCGATATCCGTCCCGGTTTCGACTTTTTCCAGGTAGATCTTGAGGATGTCCACCCGTCCGGTTTTGTCGGGACGATCGACAAGCACCTGACGATCGAATCGACCGGGACGCATCAGCGCCGGGTCCAGTATTTCGGGTCGGTTGGTTGCCGCCATCAAGATAACGCCCACGTTGGCATCGAAACCGTCCAATTCCACAAGCAGCTGATTCAGGGTCTGTTCGCGCTCGTCGTGCCCCCCGGCCATGCCGACGCCTCGAGCCTTGCCCAACGCGTCCAACTCGTCAATGAAGATGATGCATGGCGCTTTTTCATTGGCCTGTTTAAAAAGATCGCGGACTCTGGCGGCACCCAGGCCCACGAACATTTCGACAAATTCCGAGCCACTGAGGCTGAAAAACGGCACCCCGCTTTCTCCGGCAACCGCCTTGGCCAGCAGTGTTTTGCCGGTACCCGGCGGACCGACAAGCAGTGTGCCCCGGGGGATCTGTGCGCCCAAACGGGTATAGCGCTGCGGCTCTTTCAGGAAGTTGATTACCTCTTCCAGTTCCTGTTTGGCTTCGTCGACACCGGCAGCGTCATCAAACCGAACCGAGACCTCATCGTCGACGTATATCTTGGCTTTGTTCTTTCCAATGGCCATAAATCCGGACTGTTGCTGGAAGCGGCGCATCATGAAGAGCCAGATGCCGAAGAAAATACCAATGGGAATCAGCCAGGATAAAAGCGTTCCAAAAAAATTGTTCTCGAGCCTTCCCGCGTACTTGACATTGTTCTCATCCATCAGT
Organism: uncultured delta proteobacterium; assembly: GCA_963705435.1. GTDB lineage: Bacteria > Desulfobacterota > Desulfobacteria > Desulfobacterales > Desulfosarcinaceae > Desulfosarcina. The sequence continues at coordinate 166,496 of CAVPJR010000012.1, forward strand.
TGTGAAATTTCAGGATCCACCCGAATCGTCCGGAAAAGCGTGTTTGACGCTTCGCCGTCTTCCGAACCCATCATCCGGCCTTGAATTTCATTTTCGGAAATGGCAATTTCAGACACCTTGCCCTCCTTGACCGCTTTGACGAACTCGCTGTAGGGGATGTTTTTAACGGTCAGGGATCCCGCAATCATATTGTGCAGAAACAGGACTGCCCACATGCCGATGATCGCGTACCAAATAGAAAAACGATGTTGTTTTTTCATATCAACCCCCTTAATTGTCTGAGACCCGTCACTCGTTTAACAGGCCAGCGGCATCAGATCTGTATCACATTCATCGACATCGCCTATGTCCAGCGAGGGACCGCCGTCATCTGACGTTTTGGCATCAGGCTGATCAGCGAACGCCGCGGCAATGGCTTCTTCAATGGTGTCCACGATCACAAAGGACAACTCGCTGCGGATCTCTTCAGGCAGGTCTTCCATATCGGATAGGTTACGCTTGGGAAGAATCACCGCTTTCAATCCGGCGCGATGGGCTGCCAGTGCTTTCATCTTGATGCCGCCAACCGGAAGCACCCGGCCGCGAAGTGTGATTTCACCGGTTATGCCGACATCGCTGCGCACCGGTTTACCGCTGAAAAGGCTGGCCAGCGTCATGACCATGGCCACGCCTGCCGATGGACCGTCTTTGGGCAGCGCGCCGGCTGGGACGTGCACGTGTACATCCGAATGTTCGAAGGCAGCCGGATCGATGTCTAACTGATCCGCTCTCGTGCGAACATAGCTGAGCGCAATTTCAGCACTCTCTTTCATCACACTGCCCAACTGGCCCGTCAGGGACAATCGCCCCTTGCCCGGCATGCGGGATGCCTCGATGTAAAGAATATCGCCTCCTACAGAGGTTACCGCCAATCCGGTAGCGATCCCCGGCACATTAAACGTTTCCGATCGCTCGGCATCAAAACGCTCTTTTTTGAGATAATCACGAACCATGTTTTCGGTCACCACCACATGCGACCACCCTTTTTCGCTCAGTTCCACGATGCCTTTGCGGCAAATGGCGGCGATGTGCCTCTCGAGATTGCGCACGCCGGCCTCGCGGGTGTAGTCGTGGATGATTTTAGAGATAGCATCCTCAACAAATGTCACCTCCTCTTCCTTGAGACGATGCGACTTGAGCTGACGGGGGACCAGGTGCCTTTTGGCGATTTGCATTTTCTCAAGCGCCGTATACCCATCGATCTGGATGATTTCCATGCGGTCTCTCAGCGGGCCCGGTATGGTATCCAGCTGATTGGCCGTAGCGATGAAAATGACCTCGCTGAGATCGAAGTCCACATCGAGGTAATGATCACGAAAGGTACTGTTTTGCGCCGGGTCCAATACTTCCAACAGGGCACTGCTGGGATCGCCGCGCCAGTCCTGACCGATCTTATCGATTTCGTCGAGCATGAAAACCGGATTGCGGGTGCCCGACCGCTTGATTGACTGGATAATTCGTCCGGGCATCGCGCCGATGTAGGTTCGGCGGTGACCGCGTATTTCGGCCTCATCTCTGACGCCTCCCAGGCTCATGCGGGTGAACTTGCGACCCAAAGCACGCGCCACGCTGCGTCCCAGACTGGTCTTGCCGACGCCCGGAGGACCGGCCAGGCACAAAATGACGCCCATGGCGGCGTTGTCGTCAGGCTCGCTCTTTACCCCCTCCCGGTCCTTGATGAGGCGACGAACGGCAATGTATTCGATCAGCCGCTCTTTGATCTCCTCCAAGCCATAGTGATCCTCGTCCAGAATGCGGCGTGCACCGGGGATATCGCCATTGTCGGCGCTCAGTTTTTCCCAGGGCAGATCGATCAGCCAATCAAGGTAGGTCTTGATGATCGGATATTCCGCGGATTGGGGAGACATTTGCTGCATGCGTTCCAACTCACGGACCGCTTCTTTGCGCGCTTCATCGGGCATGTTTGAACTTTCGATGCGCTCAGCGTAATCGTTAGGCTCCGATGCGGGGTCGTCGGTTTCGCCCAGTTCCTTTTTGATGGCCTCAAGCTGTTGCCTCAAAAAATAATTTCGTTGCGTTTTGCTCATTTTCTCTTGAACTTCGGACTTTATTTTTTTTCCGATGCTGAGCATCTCTTTTTCGCGCGACAGATGCGAAAGAAGCACACGAATTTTCTGAGACACACTGTCGATTTCGAGCAGTTCCTGGCGAACTTCCGTGGTTAGGTTCATGTTGAATGTGGTCACGTATGACAGCTGAAGCGGATCGGTGATGCGTGATATCGTCTCGGCGGCCTCTTTCGAGGCATTGGGGGTCATCGCCAGCACCTCAAATACCGTATCACGCAATTGACGCTGCAGAACCTCAAGTTCGATACCTGTTTCCACGATCTCCGGGGCGTGCACCACACTCGCCTTCAGATGTGGGCCACCCGTCTGCCAGGTGGACACCTTGAACCTGCGGATTCCATTGAGAAGCGCGACCATGACACCTTCTTCATTTTTCTTGGCATGTAGAATCTTGGCGATGGTTCCGACTTCATAAAGTTGACCCGGCACGGGATTTTCGATTTCCGGATCCTTGACCGTCAGCAGCCCAACCGTCCGATCCGCTTGCATGGCATCGTCAATTATTGATGCTGAGCTGAAGGAGATCATGAACGGCACGCTCATCTGGGGAAATGCCACCATGCTGCGAACCGGCAAAATGGGGATGATATCCTGCGCGTCGGTCTTGGCTTCGATCATGTTGTCTTCGTAGCTGTCTTTAACATCATTTACGTTTGTTTTCATAGTAACACCTCAATGTTTGGGTGTGATCGATGCTTCCTCGAAAAATTTTAAACAAATATTAAACATTATATTGACATTGGCAAATCTTTTTTTTATTATCTTTCCATGAACATGAAATCCACCTACACCATCAAATACGTTGCGTCGAAAACAGGGTTGAAACCTTACCTGATTCGGAGTTGGGAAGCCCGTTACCAGGCAATTTGCCCAGAGCGATCCGACAGCAATCGTCGATGTTTTACCGATAACGATGTCAAGCGGTTGAGATTGCTCAAGAAAGCGGTGGATGAGGGACATCCCATCTCCGCCGTTGCCAAAATGAGCAGCGATGAACTCAGCCGCCTGCTGGAACGGGGCATGGCTTTGGTCAATTCTGACGAGGCCATCGATAGCGGCATTGCATCCAGTGGTTTGGACGCCCGCGCAATGGCAGCGCAATTCGTCGAACGCGCGCTTTTCCATACCATTCGACTGAACCCGACGGAGTTGGAGCGTGTGCTTAACGATGCGGCGGTTGAGATGCCCCGACAATCTTTTCTGCAAACGGTGGTATTGCCCCTGTTTGGGAGAATCGGTGAGCTCTGGCGCCTCGGTAAGCTGAAGACCATCAACGAGCACATGGCATCGGTGGTCGCCCGCACGATTTTATGGGACATGCTGCGCAGCGCTTACTTGTCGGAGGCAGCCCCCAGAATCGTTGTCGCCACACCGGTGGGTCACTGGCATGAACTGGGTGCACTGGCTTCGGCGCTGGCGGCGTCTGAATCGGGTTGGCGCGTCCATTATTTCGGACCCAACCTCCCGGCCGAAGAGATCGCCTATGCGGCCAAAAGATTCAGGGTCAAGGCCTTGGCCCTAAGCCTCTGTCACCTGCTCAACGATCACCGTTTGAGTGGTGAACTGAAAAAACTTCGTCGTCTGGTCGGCAGCGAGTTGCCGATATTTATCGGCGGGCCGGGGACCGAACCTGTTCGCCAGACCATTTTGCAAATAAATGCGGTGGCAGGCATCGATCTGGGTGGATTCAGAGAAAAGCTTGAGGCGTTGGCCGAGGCGTGAATGACGTTAATATTAATCGATGTTTCAAGGCTTGTTGCAGGCAACTGATCATTATCTATTTGCTAAAGGCGGGGAGTCATGGTTGAAGTGGCCGTCAGCGATCGATCCGGCTGACGGCCATTTGATTTACTGGACCGGCTTCATGCCGTGCACCGCCTTAAATTCGTCCCACTCGTCGACGCCGACTTCCCCATCACCGTTGGTGTCGACCATGTCAAAACCGGAGCGCCATTTTTCCACATTGGGCGAAATGAACTCGTCGAAAGTCAACACACCATCGCTGTCCTTGTCCAACGCTGTCATATCCCAAACCATGTCCATATTCCCGTGACCACCGTAATGGTGTCCGGCAAATGCGATAAACGGCAGCGTCAAGGCCGTAATTGCCAGTACAACTGCATATTTCTTAACCTTCATATTAACCTCCTCGCTCACATGTGGAGCATTATTGGTGAAAAGTTAAACAAAAATTAAACTTCACATGCCATTTGTCAAGTGTGATCGATTGAACCGCAACGGCGAGCGCATTCTCCGCCGCTTGTTGGCGCGAAGCAAAAATCCCGCTCATCGGGGTCGAAGCAAGGCGGAGATCACGTTTATCGGGGCTGCGAGGCGTGTTCAATTCGTATGGTCAGTTTGATCGAACCGGGTCTCACAAGGCGTTCAGCGCGGCCTGATAGGTTTCGGCCTGGGTCAACAATTCCTGCTGCTTGTCGTCTTTCATGCGGTCCCAGGTCCGGAACATCATCGCCACGCGCGGGTTGTTGGCGAGTTTTTGTCGATGGCGGTGGAGAAACGCCCAATAGAAGCTGTTGAAGGGGCAGGATCGGTCACCCGTATTCTTGCGCCACTGGTAATGGCAGTCATCGCAGTAGTCGCTCATCTTGTGGATATAGTTGGCTGATGAGACGTAGGGTTTGGTTGCCACTATGCCGCCATCGGCGAACTGGCTCATTCCACGGGTGTTAACGATCTCCACCCACTGAACGGCATCGATATAGACGCCCAGATACCAGCTGTCGACTTCATTTGGATGGACACCCGCCAAAAGGGCGAAATTGCCGGTGATCATCAATCGCTGAATGTGATGGGCATAGGCATGTGCAAGCGATTGGTATATGGCTGTGCGCATACAGTTCATCTGCGTGTCGGCGGTCCAGTAAAAATCCGGCAGGTCGGCCGTGTGATCGAAATGGTTCATCGTCGCATAGGCGGGCATGTGAGACCAGTAGATGCCGCGCATGTATTCGCGCCAGCCTAAAATTTGGCGTACAAAACCCTCCAGCTGTTCGACGCTCACGGTTGCGCCGGAAGTTGCCTGTGCCCGGGCAATGGCCGCCTGAATCACTTCCATGGGGTGGAGCATTTTAGTGTTCAGCGCGAAAGAGAGCAACGAGTGAAACAGGGACCAGCTGCCGGCCGTCATGGCATCCTGGTAAGTGCCGAAGTGGGGCAGCCGCTTGTCGATGAAGGTTGCCAGCTGAGTCAAGGCCTGGTCGCGGGTCACGGGCCAGATAAATTTCTTGGGGTCAATTTCACCGAATGTTGGCACCCCGCAACGGTGTATCATCGCGACGATATCGGAGACATCGTTGTCGAAAACGGTTGCCGCGGGAATCGGCACAGCGCCATCGTAGCGATTGCGATTGCTGTGGTCGTAATTCCACCGGCCCCCCGCGGGCTTACCGTCATCCATGAGGATATCGCAGCGTTTGCGCATATAGTGATAAAACGACTCCATCAGATACCGTTTCTTGCCTTTGAAGTGCCGGGCGACATCGCTGCGGGACGTTAAAAAATGCTCCGTGTCAACGACGGCCGTCGGAACGCTCAGGCGTGATGCGATGTCTGCCAGCTCAATGTCGAGGCGGTATTCATCCGGTTGCATGTATTCAAAGCGATCCACATGTTGCGCCTTGATCAATCGGATCAGATTGCGCTCGAAGGATTGTTCATTGTGTGGGTCATCCAGTCGAAGGTACACGACACGGTGACCCTGGCGGGAGAGCGCTGCGGCGAAATGGCGCATGGCGCTGAAAAACCCGGCTATTTTTTGAATGTGGTGCTTGACGTAGTCCGTCTCTTGGCGCACTTCCATTAGCGTGTAAATGGTGTCTTTACGAACCTTCTCGAACCAGCTGTGTTGCGCGTTGAGCTGATCGCCGAGGATCAATCGAAGGGTTACGTCTCTCTTCATCGGTGTCCCTCCCCAAATGTCTGGCGGCCATGTGCGGTTCAATCGCCGGCTGCGGGACTAAGTTGATGCTGGGTGTGTCCTTGACAGGCACGCGTGGTGACGAGAACCACCATAGTACATACGCCGGTAAACGACCAGTGATTCCCCTCAGGTCGTTGAGAATGGCCTGCACGTTGTCTTTGCGGCTAAATCTCGATCGCCCGCCATATGTATTCTTTTCGAGCTGGTAGTATCTCGCCATCATTTTAACCGAAATCAGTCATCATTGCGAATTCATCTTGTACCATTAAACTAAAAATTTAGTAGTGTTTGTTTTTAGCTCCAAATTAATTGAATAAGGCTGAATCAAATTCTGACGACGATTAGAGTAAATCGAAAATTTGGAGTCGCTTTTCGAAATCTTGAGGAGGTTCAGAATGATTGAATTTTTCGTAATCTACACCGTCTTTTTCATAACCGCGTCTGCCGTTGGTTGGCGCGTCGCATCTTTATTGTGACGCTCCTAATCTCCTGCAGCATCCACATCTCGCATCTTAAGGCCACACTTATGGTTCGACTACCCATCTTCTAAGGTCCTTACAGGCTATATTCATGATCCAAAAACGCACTATCGGCATCATTGGCACTGGAAATGTCGGCCTGGCTGTGCCGTATGCCATATTCTTGCAGGCAAGGGCCAATGAAATCATCTTAACCTATATCACCCAATCCCTTAGCTGTCGTGATGCTTCACTTGTCATTGGTACGGGGACGATGCTCGATACCGGCCGTTTTCGCGCTCTGATTGGGGATTATTACGACGTGGATCCAAGATCGGTGCATGCTTACATACTGGGTGAACATGGAGATTCGGAAGTGCCGATCTGGAGCTCTGCCGACATTGGCGGGGTGCCAATAATGAATCAACCGCTTTTGGGAAGGACTTTCGATCCGGATACCATGCACAGGCTTTTTTTGAGCGTTCGCAATGCGGCTTATGAAATTATCGACCGAAAAGGTAACACCAGTAGCGCCATCGGCTCAGTTCTTGCGCGAATGGTCGAAGTTATCATGGATGATCGGCGCGCTGTTTTACCGGTCAGCGTTTGCCTGACCGGTCAATACGACATACATGACGTCTGTATCAGCATCCCTGCCGTCCTCGGCAGAAATGGGGTCGAAGCCACCATCGAACCCGATTTGAGCGTTGCAGAAGTCGAGGGGCTCCGCCGAAGTGCCCAGCTTCTAAAGCGGCAGTTGGCAGACATCGACTTGTAAGATCTCACCTTTTCGTGCATGATCCTGATTGTGGGTTATCGGCACACGCTGGAAGGTAAAAAATAGAATGATTGAACAGAAAAAAAGGCAACACCCCCGCTGTACGAAAGACACGGCAGTCAACTATCATTTCTCGAACCATTCATCGCAGAATGAGGCGATCGCGCGGAATTACAGTCGTTTCGGCATGTATTTCGAGACGCAGCGTTCATTGGCACCGGGAACGATTATCGTCATACGCAATTACGGATGCAAAGATCCTGTCGATCCTGGTCTCGCACCCGCATTCTGCTCCGGGGACCATGAGGCTTCAGAAGCATGCCAGGAACTAAAATGGGCACTGGGACCGTCTCGAGATTCATACTGTGCATGATATCATTCATTTTTTTGAATGGCTTTATCAGTATGCCCATTCATCCTGCCACTGCTGAACCCGATGCAGAAGAACTGCTCAAAAAGCAAAGTATAGTATACAGAATCAAGCCGGAAAAAAGAGGTGGTGAGGGGTTCAAACTAATTTACCTCGTACCTGTTCCGGTTGATGTTTTCTGGCGGTTCAAGACCGATTTTCGTGGCAATTTTCTACTCGGCAACAGGTACATCAAGGAACACCGGCTTATTCGTGAGACAGGTAATGTCACCATTACCGAGAACAGCTACTCGAACGCGCCCAACGAGACTTTCAGATGGCGTACGATCTTATATCCGGATCAACACCGCTTGTTTTTCCAGCTGGAAAACCCACTGGAGTGCGGGCATAAATTTCATTACGGGACGATACAAATAGAGCCATTTGGATCCTACACCAAAGTTACGCACACCGCTTACTTTGATTTTTTCGGTGCATTTCTCTGGGTCAACCTTCGCATCGGAGGGGGTATGACATCTTTTTTAACCTACACCGCCCGTTGGGAAAAGGATACCGTGTCGCGCTTACGGCACCAATACGAGATTGAACCCTCCCCGCCGCCCCGATGAGCGGGATCTCTGCTTCGCTCCGACAAACGGCGGGGAATGTGCTATCGGTTGCGGTTCAGCAGGTCAAATGGAAGACTTGAACGTTTGACCAGATGTGCCACACTAAAAAAATTATTAACACCTCCTTCTATTTTTAAGGGTAACGATTGTGAAGGTTTCAATGCGATTGTTCATTTTGTCATGCATTTCAGGCCTGCTGTCTTATCTCTCGGTTTCATTGCCGCATCTATTATCTCGTTGGTTTAACATGTCGGATGATGCCTTCTTTATCCTTCCCGGGTTGTTTTTCGGTATGTTCGTCCTTGTACCACGGGTTAAAAGAGGAAATCACCGCGCTTTGCGATGCGTGGGCTTGCTGATTATTAGCATAGGCGCATGGTATGTGGCGGTGACGGTTGGATTCCAGGTGTTACCGTTGGTCCATCAATTGACTATACTATCGTGTGGCATATCAGGAAGCATCGGTGTGCTCTTGCTGACTGCAGCAAGCCGCTATCTTGTTCCCTTGCACCTTAATGTGTCTTCTTTTCTGATTGCTCTGCTTGCCGGTTTTATCGGCGGCGGTGTCATCGGCATGGCCCTCGTGCAGCCACGGACAAGCGTGGCCAGTGAATTTCTATATTTTGTTGGTTTTCTTTTTTGGCATTGCGGTGTTGCCTCGGCGCTATTTGGCAGGCCACGGATCACCGGCAACAACAGACTTAGGGGCAAGGCGACATAGGTCGCGCCGCCGCCAGGAAAGAATTGGTCCACCATCATACAGCGACATGAAAAGCAGGCAGGAAAAGCCTCACCATTTAGCAATAACTGGCCAGACCCAACCATTTTTCAGAAACCGGTAACCCCAGCGGGTAATCGAGTTCGTTGGAGGACAGGTTATGTTTGATTACCCTTACATCGTCGAGTTGCTCTCACCGAAACGATCAGATGAAAACAACATCGACGGCAACCTGGACAGGTTTGCCCTGCGGTATAATCGGATTATCGAGTCGGGATGCGGCTTGTCCATACCAGACAACCCCATGGGACAGCCGAGAGTGGGGGCCCTGGAAAGCATCGAATCGCGAAAGCTTACCTTTCACCCTGATAAAGTCGTTGTAAATTTAAACACGTTCCACACGAAAAGGGAACTGGACGGTCTTTTAGAAAAAGCAGCTTCAACAGGTTTGAAATATATCCTTGTTGTCAGGGGAGACGGTGGACCGCTGTTGCCGAAGTTGGATCCAAAAAGCATCAATGGCCAATTTAGCGTTGCCACCTCTATCGATTTGATCCGCTATATCAACGACACCTACCCGGATCAATTCATTACTGGTGCAGCCTTCAATCCCTTCAAACCCATGCCCTTTGAGACCAATCGATTGAAGCAAAAGCTATCCGCCGGTGCAAGGTTTGTGGTCACCCAGCCGATTGTCGGAAAAAATGAAAATGTTTCCCACATTGCAAAGCTTGGCATTCCCCTTGTCGTGGAAGCCTGGATGTCAAGAAACATCGAACTTTTCTACAAAAGCGTCGGTAAAGAAAAAGATGAACATGCGGATCTATTCGATCCTGTTGACAATCTCAAAACGCTCCATAAATTTTACCCCGAGAGCTGTGTCTACCTGTCAATGCTCAGTTTCAAACAGAGCTGGCAGGACATGTTGCCAAGGCTTTCAAAAATGAATTGAAAATAGGGGAGTGGCAAATGGAACGTGTTTTCTTTACTATCGGCGCGTTGTTTGCCTTTGCGGGGGTCGCCGCGGGTGCATTCGGTGCCCACAGCCTGAAGAGCCGCATAAACACGGAGATGCTTTTGGTTTTTGAAGTGGGGGTACGCTATCAGATGTATCATGCCTTTGCGCTGATCGCAGCAGCTTGGGTGCAGGCAAAGTGGCCTTCCGGGCTTGCCACCAGCGGCGGATGGTTCTTCGTTGCTGGCATCGTGCTTTTTTCTGGCAGCCTTTACCTTTTGAGCTTGAGTGGGTTGAGATGGTTGGGTGCGATTACGCCGATTGGTGGTGTCGCATTTCTGGTGGGCTGGGTCTGTTTAGCTTTGGCGGTTTGGAGAGCGTGAGCGAAGGGTATCTATCGCGTGGGTGGCTCAATGGCGCAGGTGACCAGAACCCCATCTACCGTCCATGCTCCTTCGCTGCCAGCATCAACAACCGGTCAATGCGCATCAGTGCCAGACGGCAAACCAGGCCGTACCCAAAGGCCCAGGCGGGCACGGTGAAGGTCAGCCGGCATTGATTCAGCCCGACGGATTCAACCCGATGGCCGGTGGCAGGTACACCTGCCACGCGCCAGTCCCAGAAGGCTTCCGGTTCGAAGGCGCCGACGATGAAGGGCACCCAGACGCCTACCGGTGTCCGTATGCGCCCCGAGGAACCGGCATGGATGAAACGGTCATCGCAATCGACAGCCCGTACAGACGGCCCCCAGTGTTGCCAGGTTCGCGTGTCCGTGATCAAGCGCCATACGCGGTTGCCCGGTGCGTCGAGTTGTTTAGAAAAACCAAGTGGTGGGATCATTATAAATCGTGATGTCCATTTCGACGCATGTCAATAAAAAAGTGCTTGTCTGAACCCTTCACAGTTGGTTTAATACCGGGAAGCGTGTCGCGATCTGGCTGGGTCCGATTCTGCCATACGGGTTAAACCGTTCACATCGCCGCGCGCATGCCTTTCTTCTCCTTCGCGTGCCCCTTGGGTAACCTGAATAAGGCACGGCTTCGAAGGGTGACCGGGTCTTCTGCGCAACTGTACACCAACGGATACTGTTGGGGAACCCTCTTGATCAGGTGTTCGCGTCCCCCCGGGCAAACAACGGTTCCCCGACATGAATGAACAAATGATTCCAACAACAGGGAGGTGCTCGTGGTCCATCAATTCGACACGGTGATTGTCGGCTCCGGCGGTGCCGGGCTCTACGCCGCACTGGAGGCCAGTCAGCAATCCAAAACAGCGGTTCTCTCCAAACTGTATCCCGTCCGCAGCCATACCGGAGCCGCCCAAGGCGGCATCAGCGCCGCTTTGGGCAATGTGGAGGAGGACAAACCCGAATGGCACGCCTTCGATACGGTCAAGGGTGGTGACTACCTCGTTGATCAGCAGGCGGCTACCATACTCACCGAAGAAGCCATTCAGGCAGTCTACGATCTGGAAAACCGCGGCCTGCCATTTAACCGTACGCCCGAGGGACGCATCGACCAGCGTCGCTTCGGTGGGCATACGCGCAATTTTGGCGAAGGCCCCGTGCGTCGGGCCTGTTATGCGGCCGATCGTACAGGTCACATGATCCTGCAGACCCTCTATCAGCAGTGCATCAAGAACGAAGTGGCTTTTTTCGACGAGTTTCAGGTCGTGGATCTGCTCCTGGACGGGACCACCACCCAGGGCGTCGTGGCCGTGGAACTGGCCACCGGCGAGCTGCACGTTTTTGCCGCCAAGGCCGTGCCTGTTCGCTACCGGCGGGTTCGGGCGCATTTTCAAGATCACTTCCAACGCTTACGCCAACACGGGTGACGGCCCGGCTGTTTGCGCCCGGCGCGGGATTCCCTTAGAAGACATGGAGTTCTACCAGTTTCACCCCACCGGCATCATGGGGCTGGGCATCCTGATTTCCGAGGCGGTGCGCGGTGAAGGCGGCATCCTGCGCAACCGGGACGGGGAGCGCTTCATGCAGCGCTACTCGCCGACACTGCTGGATCTGGCTCCCCGGGACATCGTCGCCCGGTCCATACTGACCGAGATTCGTGCCGGCCAGGGGATCCGCGGGGATCGCAAGATCGACGACTACGTCCATCTGGACGCCACGCACCTGGGCAAGGCGGTCCTGTCCAGCAAACTGCCCGACATCACCGGCTTTTGTAAGACTTACCTGGGTATCGATCCGGCCGAAACGCCCATCCCGGTGCTGCCCACGGCGCATTATGCCATGGGCGGCATCCCCACGGATGTGCACGGGCGAGTGATCATGGACGGTGCCGGAACGATTGTCAACGGCCTGTACGCGGCCGGGGAATGTGCATGCGTTTCCGTGCACGGGGCCAACCGACTGGGGACCAACAGCCTTTTAGACCTGGTGGTGTTCGGCCGGCGGGCGGGACAGCACATCGGCGATTACGTGAAGCAGGCCGACATGCCCCAGCCGGACGCAACCGCCGCCGACGAGGCGCGTGCCTTTATCGATCGCCTGACCGACGGTTCATCCGGACCCCACGGCGGGCACATCACGGATGAGATGCAGACCACCATGATGGAAAAGGTGGGGATCTATCGCAACGAGAAGGAGATGCAGGCGGCCGTGGATGACATTCAGGCCCTGCGGCAGCGCTATCGCTCCGTGCGTGTGCAGGACACCGCCAAGCCGTTCAACACCGACCTGCTGGAAATCATCGAGCTGGGCAACCTGCTGGATCTGTCACTGCTGACGGCGGCGGCGGCCCTCGATCGCAAGGAGAGCCGCGGGGCTCACAGCCGGGAGGACTTCCCGGAAAGAGACGACGACAACTGGCTCAAGCACTCCCTGGCTTATTTAATAGGGGATACGGTCAGGCTTGACCATAAAGCGGTGGACACATCCATCTGGGAACCCAAACCGCGTACTTATTGATTCCAAGGAGGCGATCATGAACATCATCCTCAACATCCAGCGTTACAATCCCGACGTCGACGACGCCCCCTACTTTCAGGAATTCACAGTGGAGGTGGGTTCCAACCAGCGGCTGCTGGACGCCTTGATGCAGGTCAAACGCTTTCAGGACGGCAGTTTGGGGTTTCGCAAGAGCTGCGCCCACGGCGTCTGCGGGTCGGACGCCATGCGCATCAATGGCAAGGATGGCCTGGCCTGCAAGACTCTGGTCAAGGAGGTGGCCCAAAAGGACGGCGATACCATCACCCTGGAACCGCTCCGGTACCTGCCGGTTCAGCGCGATCTGATCGTCAACCAGGCTGAGTTTTTCAAGAAGTACCGTTCGGTCATGCCGTTTCTGATCAACGACGAACCGGTGGCGGAAAAAGAACGGATTCAGTCACAAGACGAACGCATGCAATTCGACGACACCACCAACTGCATCCTGTGCGCCTCGTGCTACTCGGCCTGTCCGGTTTTGCAAGACAATACCGATTTTCTCGGACCGGCGGCCATCGCCCAGGCCTACCGCTTTATCGCCGACACGCGTGACCGTGGATTCCAGGCACGGTTGGCCGTGCTGGATAAACCCGATGGCGTGTGGCCCTGCCAGAACCATTTCAAATGCACGCAATCCTGTCCGCGTTCCATTCTGATCACCAAGCGGATCAACCAGACCAAACGCCTGATCGAAAAACACAAGGAGAAGAAGGCCGGCAAGTGACAGGGTGCTCAATGCGACGTTTCAGTGAGGCGTATCAAAAGAGTCCAGCAGCATTTCGGGATGATCGGAATCATCCCCCTTGGCCTCGGGGTGGCTGTTGATGAAACGGGCACAGGCGTTCCAGCGCAAAACGGCATCCTGGTTGTGCGGGTCGCAGCCGGCCAGCGCCTCACCATAGGCTTTCATGGCTTTGACAAACCAATCATAAGCCACGGTTACTGAACCCGGGCCACCCTGATTGAAATGAAATTTGGCCCGCCGCTCAAATACAATCCCGGTGTAATAGGATTTGCAGTAGGCGCTGTCCAGCCGGGCCACGATGTCTCGGGCTTGTTCAAATGAGGGGTTGAGCCCGCTTTCGAAAAATTTGTCAGTCAATGCCAGCAAAAGGACGATCAAGGCCTCCTGATTGTCGGGGGCGATTGCCAGGATGTCCAGGCAGATGCTTTCCGCCCCGTCCGGTTCATTGAGCATGCGATAGCGTTTGGCCATATCGAGTGCGGATGGAACCGCTTCGGGTTTAAGGGTTTTCAGTTCGACCATATCGACCTCCCTTCCGGTTAAGTTGACAGCAGCCATCGATTACTGGGAAACATTATAGTATACGAAGTATTCACTTATTTTCAAGAGGCGGCCACCATCCAATACCGGCAAAGGGTGTTTTGCATGGATATTGAAGACAAGCTGACCATACTGGCCGATGCGGCCAAATACGATGTCTCCTGCGCATCCAGCGGCAGCCGCCGGAAGAACAGCAGCCGACAGCTGGGCAACACCGCGTCCTCGGGCATCTGCCATACCTACACCGAAGACGGCCGCTGCGTGTCGCTGCTGAAAATCCTTCTCACCAACGTGTGCATCTACGACTGCGCCTATTGCGTCAACCGCTGCAGCAACGATGTCCCCCGGGCGGCTTTCACGACTCGCGAGATCGTCTCTTTGACCATCGACTTCTACCGGCGCAATTACATCGAGGGTCTCTTTTTGAGTTCGGGGGTCATACGCAGCCCCGACGACACCATGGAGCGGCTGGTTCGAACCGTGCAGATGCTTCGCGGGCAGGGGTTCAACGGATATATCCATTTAAAATGCGTCCCATTCGCCAGCCGGCGATTGATTCAACAGGCCGGGCAGCATGCCGACCGGCTGAGCGTCAATATCGAACTGCCCTCCGAAGCCAGCTTGATGCGCCTGGCACAAGATAAAACCTACGCCTCCGTGCTGACCCCCATGGGGGTGATTCGTGAAACGATCGCCGAGACACAGGCGGATCGCAGACGCTTTCGGCATGTGCCTGCCTTTGCGCCAGCCGGACAGAGCACCCAGCTGATCGTCGGCGCCAGCCCGGAGACCGACTATGAGATACTGAACCTGGCCGATGGGCTCTACCGGCAGCAGACCCTCAAGCGGGTTTATTACTCGGCTTATGTGCCGGTGGGCGGGTCACGCAAGCCATTGCCGGATCTGGTCGAACCGCCGCTGCGGCGCGAAAACCGTCTCTACCAGGCCGACTGGCTGATGCGGCTGTACGGCTTTTCCATCGACGAAGTGATTGACAGCGCCTCCCCCTGGCTCGATCTGACGATCGACCCCAAACAGGCCTTCGCCCTGAGGCATCCGGAACGGTTTCCGGTCGACATCAACACCGCCGACCGTGAAATGATTCTCAGGGTGCCGGGCATCGGACTGAAGTCGGCCAATCGCATCGTCCACCTGCGACAAAAAGGACGTATTCGATTGGAGCATCTGCGGCAGCTGGGCGCCATTGTTACCAGGGCACGGCCATACATCTACTGCGATGGATCACCGGCACGGCAATGGCCGGTCGCCGCGACAAGCAACCCCCCGCAAACCGCAACCATGGCATCGCCTCCAGGGGATACCGAGGCATCCACAAGCAGCGTTGGTCGCCGGGTATTTGAAACCGACGGCAGCTTCGAGGGGCTGCTCAGCGCCATTTTTAAAGCTTATACGGACCCGGCTCCACCGGATGCCATTCAACCTTCTGGCCGCGGCCAGAGGGAGCTGTTTGAGCAACCGATAGCCATCAACACGGACCCGGTCATCGCTGATCGGGTGTGGAAGGGGCTTAAGGAACATGTGGGCGCCAAGCGCCGCCGCAAGTTGCTCGACGCTTTCCTGTCGGGCCAAACCGGGGTTGAAACCATGATTTACCGGCTGGTTGCAGATGCCATCGCCGCCCGCCGCGGCCGCACCGCCACGACCCATCTATCGACCTTCATCCAAATCGATAAACTCAGTCGTCAGGTACGCCTCGAGGCGCATCGCATGAAAGGCTTGGTTCGGTTCGAACAGACCGCCGAAGATGGCTACCTGGCCATGGTGGCCCCCCGCTACGACGTGTTGCCGCTGGTTCGGCGACATTTCGAAACGCGTTTCGCCGACCAGCGCTGGATTATCTACGATACCCGAAGAAACTATGGCCTCGCCTATGACGGCCGCCACACGCAGGCGCTGCAGATGGATGTCGCCGCCCTGACGGCGTCCTGCCGAAACGACCATGAACAACTTTGCCAAACCTTGTGGCAGAATTATTATGCGGCCGTTAACGTGCAGGCGCGCAACAACCCCAGGCTGCACCTGAGCAAGCTGCCGCGCCGGTATTGGCAGTATCTGACGGAAAAGCAGCCCCTGAGGTTGCCCCAGACGCATGGCCGATAATACCAACCCGGTCTGCATTCAGCTCCCAGCCATAACCAGGCTGGTAACGTCGAAAATCTTCTGGGACATGGGGGGCGTCGGCCGCCGACCCAGTCGAAATGGACAGCGACCATGACCTCTCGAGCCACCCTCGTGCTAGCCAACCACCGCCCGGAAACGATTCCAGCGGCGCAGCGGCTGATGGCCCGCCACGATACGGTCATTCTCGAAGAACCGCCCGACCCCCAATTCCTGTCCATGCTCGACGGGCAGGTGTCCATCGACACCTACCTCGAGACCCAGGACCTGGAGTATCCTGAATTCAGCCGCCGCATGGCCGGGGTCCTGCGCGAATGCCACCGGGCCGGCACCCGGCTCTATCAGATCGAGCCCTTTATCGACCATCTGCTGAGCATTCACGAACGGTTCGCCGACGGAGAGGGGCCATCGGATTTGCCGACCGGCACGGCCCTGCACCGGGTCTACCTGGCCGAACGGGAGGCGACAGCCGCCCTGATCGACTTTTACGCGGTGTCGACCAGTGGCACTTTCGAAGCCACCGTCGAGGCTGTCAAGCGATTTGCCCATAGCGATGCGCAACGTTTTGCCTTGCGGGATCGCATGCGGGCAGCGGCCATGGTCGACGTCATCACGACCCCCGGCCGCACCTATATCGAGGCCGGGCAGATCCACTTTCCGCTGTGGCGCGAGCTCAGGCGGCGGCTGTTGACAGGCTACCCCCTGCGCATGCATTTTCTCATGGCCGACGCCGTGCGATCCATGGGCTATCGCGGTCACCTGTATGGCCCCGGAGACCTGCTGACCCTGCACTACCGCTTTCACCCGCAGCGTCGATTTCAGGAGGAAGATCTTCTCGCGGCGCGTGCACTGGTCTACAGCAAACTGATCGCCAAGGAAGAGATTATCGACGCCAACGAACCCTATCCGCATACCCGTGATGAATTGGAAGTGGGCGCCGTGACGGCCCGACTCACCCTGACGGACTGCCGCCGCCTGGTCCCGCTGATCCGACGGGCGTCCACGACAACGGCCCGTGAGATGGTGCGGCACTACCTGGGCCGAAAAAATGGACTGGTATAACCTGAATTCTTTTTCGGGCGCTCAGACCGGCCATTCATGAACACAGGGAACATGCCGCGATGATCAAAGCGATGATATTCGATTTCGGGCTGGTTATCTCGACCCCGCGTCCAGCGGCCTGCTTTCGTGCATACGAACGGGATCTGGGGATTGCCAGGGGCAGCATCAACCGGATCATGTTCGACAGCCCGGCTTGGCAGGACGCCCTGGTCGGTCGACAAACCATGCGAGGCTTCTGGGCGGCCGTCGGCCCGTCGCTGGGCCTGAACACGCAAGGGCAGATCGACGCCTTTCAGCGCCGCTATTACGGTGACGAATCCGTCAACCCGGATGTCCTGAACCTGATCCAGTCGCTTCACGGCGACTATGACCTGGCGGTGCTTTCCAATCATCCGCCGGGCCTGGATCAATGGCTGAGCGACTGGGGTATCCGGGATCTTTTCGACGTGGTTTACTGTTCCGGTGACGAAGGCCGGGTCAAACCCGATCCGGCGGTGTACCATGCCACCCTCGATCGCCTGGGGGTGCACCCGGCACAGGCCGCCTTTATCGACGATACCGCAGGGCACGTGACGGCCGCACGGTCGCTGGGCATTCACGGCCTCCACTTCAGCAATGCCCAACGGCTTTATAGGGACCTGGCCGCCCTGTTGGGTGAAGACCTGCCTGTTCATGCGTCACCTCAACCGGTTGGCATCCCGCCTGACGGCTGAAGCCATGGGCACATCAGGAGAGCGGAATAAACATGCCCGGAACCCTCTTACTGGAAGGCGGTGCGGAGTTCGGCGGCCGGATGGCGGATCCCGATCGCCAGGCCCTGGCTGCTGCAGGCGGCCCAAGCGCAATGGTCGCCATCATACCGGCCGCAGCGGCACCGGACCACAATGCCGAACAGGCGGGGCAGAACGCGGTGCGCTGGTTTCGACATTTAGGCGCCTTGCAGGTCGAGAGCCTGCCTTTGGTCGACCGTGCCTCGGCCGACGACCCCGCCATTGCCGACCGCCTGCGGCTGGCGCGGCTGATCTATCTTCTGGGCGGGTTTCCCGCGCACCTGGCCCACAGCCTGCGGGGCAGCCGCAGTTGGCAGGCCGTGCTGCAGGCCTATGGATCCGGTGCGGTGATCGCCGGAAGCAGTGCCGGCGCCATGGTGCTCTGCAGCGACTATTTCGATCCAGCCGGGAATGCGGTCAACCCCGGCCTCGGGCTGCTTTCCCGCACCTGTGTCATCCCCCATCACGAGACCGTTGGCCGGCGCTGGGTGCCCGTTTTACAAAAAGCGCTGCCGGACAGCGTGCTGTTGGGAATCGATGAAGAAACCGGTGCCCTTACCCTGCGCGCTCAAAACCGCTGGCGGGTATACGGCAAAGGCCGGGTGACCGTATACCGGGAAAACCGGATGACGGTCTTTGGCCCCGGCCAACCATTCCGTTTAGCGGGTTGACGCAGCAGCCACGCCAATGTGGGGAAAACTGGTCGCACCCCCTTGCGTGGAACTGCTCAAGACGGGTCGAGATCGGGTCGGTCTTTGACTTGCAACCCGAAAACCTCTATACTCTTTAAAGCCTATCCGGACTCAGCGGCATGGTCCTGCCAACCGATGACCTATCGGACCCGGCCATGGCGATCGCCCTGAAGCGCTCCTACTGCCCTGCTCAATCATGAAAGGCCCCATGGCAAATCCTCATGGAAAAATAGTTCTCATGGGTTCCGGTGAGCTGACGGCCACCATGGTGGAGGTGCACAAGGGCCTTTTGAATCAGTTGCCGGGAACACCCCGGGCCGTATTTCTGGACACCCCGGCCGGTTTTCAACTCAACGTGGATCAGATATCAGCCCGGGCGGCCGACTATTTTCAGACCCATGTCCGCCACCCGTTGACGGTGGCCTCGTTCAAGTCTAACACGCCCACCAGCGACTATGACCACCTTCAGGCAAACCGCCTGTTGCGCCAGGCCGATTTTGTCCTGATCGGACCGGGCAGCCCGACCTATGCCGTGCGGCAATGGCAGGAATCGCCGGTGCCCGACTTGCTAACGCATTGCGTTGCCGCCGGTGGCTGCTTGGTCGCCGCCAGCGCCGCCGCCTTGACGGTGGGCCGTTTCACCCTGCCGGTTTACGAAATCTACAAGGTCGGCCAGGATCTGCATTGGGTCGACGGCCTGGACCTTCTGGGGCGCTTCGGCCTGAACCTGGTGGTGGTGCCCCATTGGAACAACGCCGAGGGCGGCACCCACGATACGCGTTTCTGCTTTATGGGCGCCACGCGGTTCGATGCCCTGGCGGCCATGCTGCCGCAAGCGGTGCCCGTCCTGGGCCTGGACGAGCATACCGCCTGCATCCTGGACCTGGAAACCGATCAGGCCGAGATCAAGGGCATCGGCGGCATCACGTTGCAGACATCCGACGGCGTCATGACCGTCCCGAGCGGCAGCCGTTTTGCCTTATCCGTATTGCGGGAAGGATCGATCACGCCCGATCCGGCGAGTGGATCACCGACACCGGAATCCGCGTCGTCAGCGGGTGATACCGATCCGGACTTCTGGCAAAAGGCCCATGACCTGAAGGCCAGCTTTCAGGAAGGCATTGCCCGGGGAGACGCCCGCGCATCGACCAACGCCCTCCTGGAATTCGACCGCATGGTCTGGCAGGCCCAGCAGGGGCTGGAGAGTGAAGCGGTCGTCGCCCAGGCCCGCGACACGCTGCGCGACATGATCGTTCTTCTCGGAAACCAGTTGGCCGCCTCGTCCGTATTGCGGGAGGACCGCCTGGCCCCCCTGGTGGAAGCGCTGCTGGACCTTCGCCAGAAGCTTCGCCGGGAAGAACAATGGGTGGTCGCCGACATGCTGCGCGATGCACTCGACACCATGAATATTATGGTCGAAGACACCCCGGATGGCCATCGCTGGACCATGAAATCGGGTTAGTCGAGGCGGGTTCCGCCGGAGGCCACCCATCCACCAAGGAATCAATAGCCCATGAAGCAACACCCCCACAAATCCCTGCTGTTTGCCATACCGGCCCCGTCATCCGTGCTGGCGCCGCTGGTTGCCTATCTTGAAGCCATACCCCACCTGCGTGTGGATGTTTCAACGGCGCTGCCCTCGAATCTGAGCGACTACGCAGTCGTGATTACGCTGGGGGCCGCAAAAGGGGATGACAACCGGGAATTGGAAGCATTTGTGAACGGCGGCGGCGGCTGGCTGGCCGTGGTCGATGCATCACCCGACCCCCTGCCGGCATTGCTGGGTGTGGCCGTCGAGGCGCCCGGCCCGGAGGCCGAATTGCGCGTGCTGTTTGAAAAGGCCGATCACCCACTGGCTGCCCGGTTGCCGGATGCCCTGTATCTGACTGGCCGTTACCAGGTGCTCAAGCCTACCGATGAGGACACCGAAACCCTTCTCTATGCCGACTGGCACTATGCCCACACCCCGGTGCTCACCCAGCGCATGGTGGGCCGGGGCCGGGTGGCCTGCACCACCCTGCAGGCCTTTGACCAATCCGTTGTGCAGCAAATCGCCTACCGCCTGCTCGCCCATCTCGCCGGACGCCCGATCATCATGGATCCGCTACAGGTGGGCATTTTAGGCTACGCTCCCTCCGTAGGCCGGCTGCACGGCCTCGGCATTGGCCACACCGCGGGGTTGGAACTGTGCGCGGTTTGCGACCTGAACCCGGCACGCTGCGACCAGGCCCGTTTGGACTTTCCGCATATCCGCATCTTACCCACGGCCGATGACCTGGCCGCAACCGACGGAATCGATCTGGTCATTGTGGCCACGCCCCCCAACATCCATGCCGACAACTGCCTCCAGATGATGGCGGCCGGCAAACATGTGGTCTGCGAAAAACCGCTGGCCCTGAACCGCCGGGAAACCGATGCCCTGCAGGCCCTGGCCCGGCAGAACCAGGTCCATTTGAGCTGTCACCAGAACCGCCGCTGGGACCCCGACTACCTCATGATTCGAGACAGCCTGAAACGGGGGCTCATCGGCGACCTGTTTTACCTGGAGACCTTTGTCGGCGGCCATCACCACCCCTGCGGGTACTGGCATTCCCACGCCCCCGTGTCCGGGGGCACCAGCTACGACTGGGGGGCTCATTATCTGGACTGGATCGTCAGCCTGGTTCAACGACCGGTTACGGCGGTGATCGGGACGCGCCACAAGCGCGTCTGGCGGGACGTGACCAATGCCGACCAGGAGCGCATTCAAATTCGCTTTGAGGGCGGCATCGAGGCGGAATTCATGCATTCCGACATCGCCGCGGCCCGCAAGCCGAAATGGTATCTGCTGGGCACCCGGGGGGCAATCACCGGCCATTGGCAGGATGTGCACACCCACACCATCGATGCGGACCACTACTACCGGCGTTACGAGATTCCGGCCACCGAGATGACACCGGACCTGGCTATTTTTCAGCGGCGGGCCGAAGGCGAGATCATTCGCATCACGCCGGCCATGGGCCAGCGCCAACCCTATTGTTTTCACCGCAACCTGGCCGACCACCTGCTGCTGGGCGAACCGATTACCGCTCCGCTGGCCGATTCCGTCAAGGTGGTGGCCATTTTGGAGGCTGCCGCCCGCTCCATGCGACGCGGAGGCACCCTGGAGGCGATCGATGGCAGCTAAGGTCCATTGGGGCGTTCTGGGCAACGCCACCATCGCCCGCAAATGCGTCATCGGCGCCATCCAGAAATCGCGCAACGGCAGCCTGCGGGCCCTGGCCAGCCGGTCACCGGATACGGCCCGCGACGTGGTCACGCGGCACGGCATTCCCAACTTGTATGCGAGCTATCAGGCGCTGCTCGACGATCCCGCGGTAACCGCCGTCTACATTCCGCTGCCCAATCATCTGCACCGCCCCTGGACACACAAAGCGCTGGCAGCCGGCAAGCATGTGCTGTGCGAGAAACCACTGGCCTGCAACGCCACAGAAGCTGAAGCGATGGCCGCTGCCGCCCAGAAGGCCGACCGGCTGCTTATGGAAGCGTTCATGTACCGCTTTCATCCCCGCAGTCGGCGAATCAAACAGATGGTCGAGCAGGGAGAGATCGGTGCAACCCGCCTCGTACGGGCGGCTTTTTGCTACCACATGGCCGCGGACATCCTGCAAAGCGGCGTTATCGCCCGCCTGCAAGCGGAGATGGGCGGTGGAGCGTTGCTGGACGTGGGCTGTTACGGTGTCAGCCTGGCCCGCTGGCTGATGAATGCCGAACCGGTGAGTGTCCAGGCCCAGGCATCCTTCCACCCGTCAGGCGTGGACTGGCAGCTGATCGGCAGCCTCTATTTCGGTCCCCGGCGCATGGCTGTCGTCGAAGCCAGTTTCATCACGGCCCTGCAGCAGACCTACAGCGTGGTGGGCGATCGCGGTGCCATCGACCTGCCCCACGATGCGTTCATTCCCTGGGAAAAGGACGCCGGGTTCGTGGTGCGCGGCCGTGATGAAGAAACCGGCACCCGGCTGCAGATCGCCGGAGCTGATCAGTATCAGCTGATGGTGGAGCATTTTGCCGATGCCGTGCTGGGCCGCTCAGCACTGGCCTATCCACCCGAAGAGAGCGTTGCCAACATGCGGGTGCTGGACGCGCTGTCCCGGGCCGCACGGAGCAGTCGATGCGAAATCGTGTAGCCGGCACCCCGCGGCAGCGTCGAGGGTTGGAAACTGGAAACGGTCCCATGCGAAACGCAGCAGCGCCCTGCAGCGACATGCAGAACGAGACCCTGGAAAGCATGGCAGCATATTGGCAAGGCGGCGAGCACGCCTTGACATGGCGCTGTCCATTCGTTCTGCCGCCCTGGCTGAGCGCTTGGTGGCCGCTTGCTGCCGGGGATTGGTCTCCGTATGTCTTGTCCGGTCACTGTCAGGGACAGCTGGCAGGCATTGCCCCGCTCATGCGCAAGGGACGCGAGGCCCGCCTGATGGGAGACGCGGATGTCTGCGATCATCTGGATGTGGTGGTCGCACCGCCGCATGCCGACGCCTTTTGCCGGCGCCTGCTCGATGGTCTGGCCCGGGATGGCGTCCGACGGGTCGTCCTTTCACCGGTTCGACAGGATTCGTCGGTAATGACCCACCTGATACCCATGGCTGAAGGCTGGGGCGCCCGGGTTCGCTGCGACCACCAGGCCCACTTGTCTGCCATGTCCCTGCCCGTCAGCTGGGAGGCCTATCTCCAAAGCCTGAGCGGCAAGGAGCGCCATGAAATCCGGCGCAAGCTCAGACGGCTTGACCAAGCCGGCCGAGTGGCCCTGCGTTGTATCGGTCATGGGGCAGAGCTGCCGGCAGCCATGCAGACGTTTTTGACCCTCTTCAAGGCCAACCGGATCGATAAAGCGGCCTTCATGAACGACTCGATGATGGCTTTTTTTCTGCGCCTGGCGGAAAACCTGGCTGACCACCGTCTCTTGAAATTGTACTTTCTGGACCTGGACGGCCGGCCCGTAGCAGCCACCCTGTGCATCGACCATCGATCCACGGTCTATCTTTACAACAACGGCTACGATGCGGCATTCCGGTCCCTGAGCGTCGGCCTGCTGAGCAAAGTGCTGACGATAAAGGCCAGCATCGGCGACGGACGGCAGACGTATGATTTTCTCAAGGGATCGGAAGCATACAAAAGGCGACTGGGCGGACAACCGGTAAACGTGCATCGCTGCGTGCTGGAAATCGACTGACGGGGAACGCCAGATGTCAATGCAGCCACTGACCATTGCCATGCTCAGCATCCATTCCAGCCCCATCGGGGTGCTGGGTACCCGGGACATCGGCGGCATGAGTGTCTACGTCAGGCAGCTGGCCTTTGAGATGGGCCTCAAGGGGCACCGGGTCGATATTTTTACCCATCGCCGGCATGCGGACGATCCGGAGGTCGTCTGCCTGGCTCCCCGTGTGCGTCTGGTGTTCATCGACATCACCCATGGCGGTCCCGTATCCAAAGCCGGCCTCTATGCCTACGCCGACGACACCATGGCAGCCATCGAGGCGTTTCGCCGCCGCCAGGCTCCCGTCTATGATCTGATCCACAGCCACTACTGGATCTCCGGCCATGTGGGCCGCATGGCCCGGACGCGATGGCAGCGGCCCCATGTGATCACCTTCCATACCCTGGGGGCCGTGAAAGCCGACACCGGCATCGGGGCCGCCGAACCCGCCCGGCGTCTGGCGGTTGAACGGGAACTGGTAAAGGACTGTCAGGGGCTGCTGGCACCTTGCGAGGGTGAAAAGACCAATTTGATGCATTATTATGGAGCAGATGCATCCAGGATCGCCATGGTTCCCGGCGGCGTTGACCTAAACCGCTTTCGGCCCATGGACAAAACCAGGGCCCGGCGGCGGTTGGGTTTTGACCCCCACGTCGGCCTGCTGCTCTCCATCGGGCGGCTGACACCCCAAAAGGGACAGGACCGGATCATCGAGGCGCTGCCTCATATCGAAAGCGACAGCCGGCCGCACCTGTTGGTGGTGGGAGGCAACGGAGACAGGGACCCCGAACGGCGACGCCTGCAGGAGCTTGCCGCCGCAGCCGGTGTGCAGGAGCGGGTAATCTTTTGCGGCAGCATTGCCCACCGTGACCTGCCGGCGTATTATGCAGCGGCGGATCTTGTTGTGCTGGCCTCCCATTATGAAAGCTTCGGACTGGTGGCTTTAGAGGCCCTGGCCTGCGGGCGGCCGGTGGTTTCCACCCCAGTGGGTGTGATGGCTGCCTTGGCCCGCATGCGGCGACCCGGCATCATCACTGCCGAGGGTTCACCGGCAGCGTTGGCAGCTGGCATCGCCGCAGCCGGGGATCGGGTGGCGGACTGGCCTGCCCACACGATCCGCCAGAGTGTGCGTGATTACAGCTGGACCCAAGCGGCTGCGGCGGCACTGGCGGCCTACCGGGCCGCCATTGAGGCTGACGCAGCTGCCCATGGCCGGCTCTGAATTGCCCTCATCGTCGATCGGCAATACACCCATCGAGCTGCATCCGCCATTGGCCAACCCGGGCGGATGATGAAAGGAAAACCATGAAACTGATCGTTCATGACACGATCCCGGGTGCGCCGACATCCCCGCCCTGCGACGTCCTGGTGCTCTCTGCGCACCCGGATGACGCTGAATTCGGGGCTGCCGGGACGGTCATCCGCTGGGTCGACGAGGGCCGGCGGGTGGTTTATGCCATCGCCACCAATGGTGACAAAGGCACCAGTGACCGAACCCTGACCCCTGAAGTGCTGGCTGCCATTCGCCGGGACGAACAGGCACGCGCGGCGATATCTATCGGTGTCCACGAAATCGTATACCTGGGATACCCGGATCAGGGTCTCGAGGATACCCCCGCCCTGCGCAAAGACGTCGTTCGCCTGCTGCGGATCTTTCGCCCCCGCATACTGGTCACTTCGGATCCCTATCGGCGCTATCTCTGGCACCGGGACCATCGCATCATCGGCCAGGTGGCCATGGATGCCGTGTTCCCTTATGCCCGGGACCACATGGCCTATCCCGATCTTCTCGAAAAGGGCTTGGAACCGCACAAGGTGGCGGAGGTCTTTTTCTGGGGGACCGAAGACATCGACTACCGATCGGACGTCACCGATACATTCGACCGTAAAATCGAAGCCCTGCGCTGCCATGCCAGCCAGATGAAAGAATTCAGGTTTTCGGACCCGGTGGAATGGTTAAAGGAGCGCTGTCGGGAAATGGCACAGGGTTCCGATTTTGAACTGGCCGAAGGGTTTCATCGGGTGGCCCTGCCGATGTAGCCCCGTCTGGTGATTACCCCATGGGGTCGGCATCCGCAGCTGCGGATGCCGACCCATTCAAACCTAAAAAAAGGTGACAAACGCGTGTACAAACGATCCGAAGCACCGCACGACGCCACGAACACCCCCACTCCCATTGCGCGGCCTGAAGGCCGCCTGGGGGTGTTGATTCCGGGTATGGGAGCCGTGGCCACCACGGTTATCGGCGGCGTGCTGGCCATCCGCCGAGGCCTGGGCAAACCGATTGGATCCCTGTCGCAAATGGGCACCCTCTCGATGGACCGCGCCTCTTCCGGGCGTGTCTGCCCCATCCAGGATGTGGTTCCGCTGGCCCGGCTGGACGACCTCGTTTTCGGCGGGTGGGACATCTTCGATATGGACATGTACGCCGCTGCCGTCGAAGCCGGTGTGTTGGCAAAGCCGACCCTGGATAGCATCAAACCCGACCTGCAGGCCATTCGGCCCATGCCGGCAGTATTCGACGGACGTTATGTCAACCGGCTTGACGGATCCCACACCAAATCGGGACGCACCAAAATGGATCTTGCCGATCAAGTGCGTGCGGACATCCAGGCATTCAAAGCTGACAACGGCCTTGCGCGCATGGTCATGATTTGGTGCGGGAGCACCGAATCCTATTCCCAGCTGGGACCGGTGCACCAAACCGTCACCAGCTTTGAAGCGGGTTTGAAAGCCGACGATCCGGCCATCGCCCCCAGCATGATCTACGCCTATGCGGCGATTCAGGAACGGCTGCCCTTTGTCAACGGCGCACCCAATTTGACAGAGGAGATTCCCGCCCTGCAGGCGTTGGCGCAGCAAAACGAGGTGCCCCTGAGCGGCAAGGATTTCAAGACCGGCCAGACCATGATCAAAACCGTCCTGGCACCCGCTTTCAGAGCGCGCCTGCTGGGGGTCGCCGGTTGGTTTTCCACCAATATTTTGGGCAATCGGGACGGTGCGGTGCTGGATGACCCACAGGCGCTGAAGGCCAAAGAGATCAGTAAACTGGGCGCCTTGGAGCATATCCTGCGACCTGACTTATTCCCCGATCTTTACGCGGACCTGCATCACAGTGTCAAAATCAACTACTATCCGCCGCGTGGCGACAACAAAGAAGGCTGGGACAACATCGATATTTTCGGCTGGCTCGGGTATCCCATGCAGGTAAAGATCAATTTTCTTTGCCGCGACAGCATCCTGGCTGCCCCATTGGTATTGGATGTGGCCTTGTTTATGGACCTGGCGGCACGGTCCGGCTGGCACGGCCCACAGGACTGGCTCTCTTTTTATTACAAAAGCCCGGTCACACCGGCGGGCGTAACGGTAGAACACGATCTGTTTCAGCAACTCGAGCGATTGAATGCCAGGCTGAACCAGGCGGCGCAGACGGCCGCACAAAATACGGAGTTTGATGGCAACCGCCAAAAAAGGAGACTATTAAAATGAACCAACTGCAACCTGGAGATGCGGCACCGGTGTTCAGCGCATTGGACCAGCACGGCAGCACCGTCAATCTGTCCGATTTCGAGGGGCGAAGGGTATTTGTCTTTTTCTACCCCAAAGCCAACACCTCCGGCTGAACGATCCAGGCCCAGGCGGTGCGGGACGCACTGCCCGATCTGACGGCTGCCGGCGTGGCCGTTGTTGGCATCAGTCCGGACCCGGTCGCTCAGCAGAAAAAATTCGACGACAAGCACGGCCTGGGGTTTGCTTTGCTCAGCGACAGCGACCACCAGATTGCCAACGCCTATGGCGTGTGGGGCGAAAAAAAAATGGTTGGCAAGACCTATATGGGGATTGCGCGTTCGGCCTTTTTGATCGATGAAGCCGGCAACATCAGCGCCACCGGCTACAACATCAGTCCCCAAAAAACGGTTCCAACATTGAAACAGTGGCTGGTCTGACGGAAGGCTGACCGCGAACCGCGGTGTTCTGAATTATAGGAACCCGGCGGAAATTCACTTCTTCCGAGGGCATCAAAATAAACCCGTGGAGAAAAAAGATGAACCCTCAACAGATAATGGACAGCGATGAATTCAAGCGCTGTGAGGCTTTTCACGGCCATGTGTGCGGCGGGCTGGCCATCGGTTATGTGGCGGCCAGGGCCGGTCTGGACTGGCTGCGGGAAAAGAGGGCCCTGGACGAAGAGCTGGTGGCCATCGTGGAAACCGATGCCTGCTGTGTGGACGCCATCCAGGTGGTCACCGGCTGCACGTTGGGCAAAGGCAACCTCATCTTTCGGGACTACGGGAAGATGGGCTTTACCTTTTTCAACCGCCGCACCGGCCAGGGGGTGCGGCTGGCCATGAAGCCGGACACCATTCGCGTCAACGAACGGCAGATCGAATTGTTCGGGAAAACGCGCGACGGCAGCATTACGGAAGCGGAAAAAGTCGAATTGGAAACATTGGGCATGCAGCGAACCGCCGAGGTGCTGGATACCCGCGCCGGCGACTTGTTCAGCATGACTCCGGTTACCGCCGGCATGCCGAGCAAGGCCCGTATCGAGCCCTCTATACCCTGCACCCGCTGCGGTGAACCGACCATGGGCTCCAAACTGGCGTCGGTGGAGGGCCAAGCGGTTTGTCGGGCTTGTTTGGCCGCTGACAACTCCGGCCGACGGTTCTGAAAGGTCTCCCTGCTGGCCTGAAAGATACGGATGGCGGGCGCACCATGCGCATTATCGGCGCGGGGAAGGCCTGATTGCTTTGGTTGCCACACCGGGGGCCAGCAAAAGGATCACGCCGGCCACCACCACCAGTGCGCCGGCAATTTCGATCGGGGCCAGGGTCTCGCCCAGGAACAGGCGGGCATAGAAGACGGCGAACGCAATCTCCGACATCACCAGGATGGATGCGATGCCTGCCGGCAGCCGGCCCAATGCAAAGGTAAAAATGAAAAAAGCGAAAACGGTGGAAATGCCGATCAATCCTCCGAACCACAGGTAGGCGATGGCAGGAACAGGCGGCGGCAGGAGGCTGCCTGTGAGAAGCTGGCAAGGCAGCAGGATCAGGGAGGCAATGCCGAATGCCCAGACAAGTGTCACCACGGCGCTGTAACCGCTGCGCAACGCTTTGCCGAAGAGGCTCCATCCGGCGTACAGTGCCGGTACGAGAAAGCCGACGGCAATGCTGGCAACGCTGACCTCGGGTGCACCGGCCTGGATAAGCCCGGAAACCAGAACCGTCCCCATGGCAATGACCATCAGCGAGAAGATTTTCATCCCGGTGAGCGGCTCTTTCCAGACCATTCTTGCCGCAATCAGCACCATCGCCGGCATGGCCGCCTGCTGAATGGTCGTAATGGCCGCACCGTTGAGCCGGTACCCCAGATTAAGGACCACGTGGAAGACGCCCAGGCTGATACCCATGCCTGCAATCACCGGCCAATCCGAGCGACGGATGGACATGTTTTTGCGTTGGGTGCCGGCGGCCAATATGAGAAAAACAACGAATGCAGCCGTATCTCGCCAGAATGCCAGCGTCATGGACGACACCTGGTCGTCAACTATGATCAGCTTGACGAATATGCCCGACATGGCCCAGCAGGCGGCGGCCAGCAGGACGGCAACGGTACCGGCAATCGTTGCCTGTAAGGTGCCGGGTTCGACGGTTGGCATTAAATTCCCCGCAAGTTCACTGTTTGATCG
This sequence comes from uncultured delta proteobacterium, assembly GCA_963705435.1. Classification (GTDB taxonomy): domain Bacteria; phylum Desulfobacterota; class Desulfobacteria; order Desulfobacterales; family Desulfosarcinaceae; genus Desulfosarcina. The sequence goes on from CAVPJR010000012.1 coordinate 196,272, forward strand.
AGAAAGCAAGCGGAACTATATCTTTCATCTGGCCTCAATTCAAGGGAAGCCTTCGGTAATGGCCGGGTTTTTCCGGAGTGTAAAAATGATCCATGGGACCGTGTTCGACGTAGTGTCTGTGCCATGGTTTCACAGGCGCCGATAAAGCGAACGGCGCGGTTGATGCCGCCCAATACGGCAACGTTGACCACGATGAAATCGGGAACACCCAGGGCCACCGCCCGGCGAAGGTCCGGGACATGGGTAGAGAAGGGGATAGATGAGTGCCGGCGCAACAAGGCCATCTCTTCGAATGTGGCCACCGGATCTTCGTAATTTCTCACATCGTAGGGTTCGATCTCCCTGAGCACCCGACGAGCCGTGGACAGGGACCACTGCATGTTGGCATCCAGGCGGATCATGGCATCCGGTCCCAGGGCCTCCCGGATCGCCTTGACCGCCTCTATTTCCAGTCGTGGATCTCCCTGGATCAGCTTGCCCTCAAAAAAAGTAGAGCCGTATTCCGCTTTCATGCGCATGCAGCAGTCGCTACGGCTTTGGGATCCATTTCTCCGCCGAGACCGTCTTTTTTAACCCGGAAAGCGAAATATTCGGTGAAGGGGATCTCTTTTCTCACTGCTCCGCCGAGCAACTTGTAGAGCGGTTGATTCCAGATTTTACCCCGCAGATCCCACAATGCGATTTCCAGGCCGCCGAAGGCCGTGACACTGGAACTGTCAAAAGCCAAGCTGCCTATTTCCAGCTTGCCTGCATCTCGTCCAGGGTCTTGATGGTGTCTACCGGCAGCGGTTCCGGCCGATGGGCCATCTTTTTCAAGGTCACTTCCTGAAGCCGCTGCTCGAAGGTTTTGGCACCGGCACTCTTCCATTGGTCGTAGACCATGCGTTCGAAAATCTCGGAGTATTTGATTTTTTTAAAGTTCTTGAGGGTGTGGGGATCCTGGAGATAGTGACCGCCCGGACCCACGCGGTGGATCACATCCAGGGCCAGGGTCTCTTCGGTCACGGGGATGCCCTGCATGTAATGGTTGACCGAGTCGACGATGTCATGGACGAGTACCATGAATTCCGGCGAGGCCACGGAACCATGGTCCATCCAACTGCTGCAGTCGTGCACGAGGCCCGATCCGGCCGTGGCGGCGGAAAGAATCTGCAGCGCGGCTTCGGCACCTGCCTGGGCGTCGCAGAACTTGGCATCCGTAGCGCCGGCGGTGCCGAAGAAGGGCAGCCGGTAGTTTTGAGCCATCTGGGCCATGGCTGCCGTCATCAGGCTCATCTCCACGGCGCCGTAGGAGAAGATCGTAGAGCGCATGTCCATGATGGTGGTAAAGGCCCCGTAGATGAAGGGGGCCCCGGGCTTGACCAGTTGATGGACCACCAGGCCGCTGAGGGATTCTGCACTGGCCTGAACCAGCGCCCCGGCAAAGGTGGACGGTGAACTGCCGCAGCACTGGGGCGCCGGGAAGTTGATCAGCGGGATGCGGTTCTCGGCGCAGTACATGACCTTGTCTATGGCCGGGTCGAAATAGACCAGCGGCGAAATGGGTTCCGAGTAGTGCACGATGGTGGGCCCCGCGTCGAACGTCTCCTTGCCGCCGCACAGCAGGAGCGCCATTTCGTAGGTGTCTTTGACGCTGTTGGTGTCCTTGCAGCAGAACACCAGGGGCTTTTCACAGTTTTCGAACACCTTGCGGGCGATGACCCGGTCGGCGATGTCGGCGGGCACGTCCTCGGCCATGCCGATGGTCATGCACCACTGGAAATTGGGCAGAGCGTCGCACAGGGCGGCGGTGGTCTTGACGTTGTCGCTGACGAAACGCGAGCGTTCGTGGGTGGCAGGGTCCATGTAGTCGACACAGTCCAGGCTGGGTCCGAAAAAGCTCTTGTCCCTTTCCAGAAATACGGTGCGCTCACCAGTGCGTTTGGCCAGAACAATGCGGGAGGGGGCTTTGCGGATGGTCTCTTCCACCAACCATCCGGGAATCTTGACCCGGTCGCCGTTGACTTGGGCGCCGGCCCCAGCCAGGATCTCCTGGGCTTTGGAGTGAGTGATCTTGATGCCGGTGCGCTCGAGCACATCCAGCGTGGCTGCGTGGATCTGGGCAATCTGCGCGTCGTTGATGACTTGAAGACGGGGTTTGAAGTAGAGTTCATCGGTGGTCATTCCCATGATTGGTCTCCTCTTTTAAACCAGTTTGTTAACTTGAGGTTACTGTTGATCGGTTGCGGTTAACCCTGATTCCGCAACATATGTGCCATCGCGGTTGCGTGGATCACAAAACGGCGAACAATTCTGATATTGTTTCCAAAATTGATGTTATTCAGCTGTGTTGACGATTTGTGAAAGCGAAAAATAATTTTCTTTAAACTGCATAAAAATAAAAAAAAATTTCTATGATAAAAATATTTGACGTCTGAGGCCGAAGGAACACGATTGTTATTGAAAGGTCTTGACCGACTTGAGCAAAGGCGATAATCTCTTCGTGGTTCGATCCTTTTTCCTTCACTCCGTTTTGAAAATACGTAACTCCACAAAAGAAACATCAACGCTGGGGTCAGTGCAGAATTGCTGCATGTTGACATTAATATCCAATTGAACCCTCCCCGTGGCCCCGATGAGCGGGATCTCTGCTTCGCTCCGACAAGCGGCGGGGAATGTGCTCGTTATCACGGTTCCACAGCCAACGGCCGATCGGCAAGCGACAATAACCCGGCTTTCACCACCACCCACAGGAGAGGACGAGATGACAGCAGCCCACTGGCCCACCAAAAACTGGCCCGACGGTGTTCCCCACGAAATCGACGGATACGACAAACCCCTGTTTCAGTTGTTGGACGACGCGGCTCGGGACTATCCGAACCAGACCTACACCATTTTCAACGATGCATCCCGCACCTTCGCCCAGGTCAAGGACACGGCTAACAGGATCGCCTCCTTTCTGCATGCAAAGGGCATCGAAAAGGGCGACCGCGTGGCCATCTTCCTGCCCAACCTGCCGCACTATCCGGCCATTTTCTTCGGCATTCTCAAGGCTGGCGCGGTTTGTGTGACCTGCAACCCCCTATACACCCCTGCAGAACTCAATTACCAACTCAAGGATGCCGGGGCCAAGGTGCTGTTCTGCATGGACCATCCCCAGTTCTACCCCACCGCCGAAAAGGCCATCCAGGGAACCGATGTGGAAACGGTGGTGGTCTGCAACGTCAAATCCTACCTGCCCTGGATGAAGGGTTTCCTGGGCGGCCTGCTGGGCAAGATCCCCCACGCCGAGCGTCACGCCAGCGGACACCTGATGTTCGACGAGGTGGTGAACAGCGCTCAACCCACCCCGCCTGCCATGGCGATCGATCCATCCAACGACCTGGCGCTGATCATCTACACCGGCGGAACCACCGGGGTGCCCAAAGGTGCAACCCTGACGCACGCCAATTTCGTTTATAATCTCAAGGCGCTTGATGTCTGGGCGCGTCTGGACTACGGCGAAGGCGGGCCGATAGAGGGCATCCGCAGGGGCGGCTATCACTGCTACCTGGGCGTACTCCCCTGGTATCACAGCTTTGGCATGACTTGCGCCATGCTGTCCGCCTGCTTGTCGGGAAGCCGCCTGATCTGCGTGCCGGACCCGCGTGCCGGTGACCCGCCGTTTACCGACGTACTCAAGCTGGTACAGAAACACCGGCCGACCCTGATGCCGGCAGTGCCGACCATTTTCGTGGCGTTTGCCAACCATTCCCTGCTGGACCAATTTGACCTGAGTTCCCTGATGGGCTGCTTTTCGGGCGGGGCGCCGCTGCCCCCGGAAGTGTGCAGACAGTTCGAGGACAAGACCGGTGCGGTGATCTTCGAGGGATACGGGTTGAGCGAAACCGCCCCTGTAGCATCGGTCAATCCGACCTTCAGAGACAAACGTAAAATCGGATCGATCGGATTTCCCATGCCGGGTACCGACATCAAGATACTGGATGCCGAAACCAGCCAGACGGAAATGCCGCGGGGTGAAGACGGCGAGGTGGCCATTTACGGCCCACAGGTCATGCAGGGCTACTGGAACAAACCGGATGAAACCGCCGAGGTGTTCCGGGAGATCGATGGCCGCCGTTTTTTTCTCACCGGCGATATTGGCCACGTGGACGAGGACGGCTACTTAGTGATCACCGACCGCAAGAAGGACATGATCCTGGTGGGCGGCTTCAACGTCTATCCCCGGGAGGTGGAAGATATTCTCTTCACCCATTCCAAGGTGGCGCTGGCGGCCGTGGTGGGGGTTCGGGATGCCAAGAGCGGCGAAGCGGTCAAGGCATTCATTCAACTGAAATCCGGTGAAACCTGCACCGAAGCGGAGGTCCTCGAATTCTGCAAGGCGAACATGGCCGGCTACAAGCGGCCCAAGACCATTGAATTCCGCGATTCCATACCGGTATCGAATGTGGGCAAGGTGCTGCGTCGGGTGCTGCGGGACCAAGAGCGGGAAAAAGCATAGGGCCTTGGGCTGGCCACCGGCAGCCGGCGTAAAAAAAGCCGAACCGCTCCACAACCTGCAACCCAATCCGCTTTGACGGTGTTGCCGGAGTCATAAATATGCGGATGCCTGGGGATACCTTTCTTGGTAGTACCACCAGCGTTTTCTGGTCTCAATGTGTGCGGTCTAATCCGCATGAAATAGTTTGCTTCATTTAAAAGCATAATCTTGAATTAATTGTTTAAATGTCTTTTTCTGGGTGGACTTGAGACGCCACCCCCGGTACCAAACAAAATCAGTTGACAAGGCCACTCCATTGCAATAGTGGTACTACCATTAATCGCGAGTTTAATTCATTTATAGCTTGTGGCAATTTAATGCACCCTTGACCACAGGGCTGTTGGCAGGACTCGCCTGTCTTCAGTGCGGGCAGCACCTCCTTCCTATGCACGTTTAAGCGGTCTTCGATAAGGAATCGACTGAACGATGTTTAATCCAGTCAATGGCAAAGGCATGACCGGAAATGTGGCGCTTCAGATCGAAACGGCCATTATGGAAGGCCGGTTGACTCCCGGAGAAAAAATTCCCAGCGAACGGGACCTCCAGGCCCTTTTTAAAACCGGCCGCGGTGTGGTCCGGGAAGCCCTTCGCGAACTGAAGCAAAAGGGCCTGGTCGAAACGCGAAGAGGCGGCCAGGGTGGAACCTACGTCAAGCGGATTGGCGCCTACGATGCCAGTCAACCGTTGGCGCTGATGATCAAGCAGCGCGAGATCGACATCGCCGACCTCATCGAGTTCCGCGAGTCCATCGACAGAACCGTCACGATCCTGGCCATTTCAAGGGGAGACAATGCCGAGGCGGAAGCGCTCTTAAAGGGTGTTGCGAAACTCGAAAACGCCGGACTGTCAAAAAAACCGTCTATGTCGCGGATCAGAAACGTGGACCGGGAATTGAACCTGCTGCTGGTGAAAATGACCCAAAACCCCCTTTTCGACTGGATCATGCAAACGATTCAGATCAGTTTTGGCTCTTACGACTACGTATTGTATGAAGATGACTACTACCGAGAGAAGACGATTAACAACTGGCGGGAAACGGCCATGGCCATTGCCGATCGGGAACCGTTAAAGGCCCTCTCGTTTATCGGTTACCACTATGTCCTGCTGAATCGGTGCATCCGCGAAAACAAAGACAAACACCTGTCGGACAATCAAAAGGACGGGAAAAAATCATGACATCCGCAACGGATGCCGGCCACGGCGTGAATCCCATCTTGAAAGTCGACCATGTCACCAAGAAGTTCGGCGAACTGGTCGCCGTCAATGATTTGAGCTTCACAGTTAAAAAGGGCCAGATCTTCGGCATCGCCGGTCCTAACGGTGCAGGTAAGTCCACGGTTTACAACTTGATTACCGGCTTTTACCCATTTACGGGCCACATTGAATTTAACGGTCGTGACCTCTCAGGACTGCAACCCCATCGCATTTCCCAACTGGGCATTGCGCGCACCTTCCAGATCCCCCAAACCTTCCCCAGCCTGACGGTGGAAAAGAGCATCGGTGTTGGCAACCGCTTCGGCGCACAGGGACGCTTTGACCCGGCCTATGTGGAAGAGATCATCCGCTTTCTGGATATGCAGGCCATTCGTCACCAGCTTACCGGACAGCTCAATCTGCTGGGTAAGAAAAAACTGATGATGGGCGCCGCCCTGGCCACGCGGCCGAATATCCTCATGCTCGATGAACCCATGGCCGGCTCAAATACGAACGAGATCAAGGACCTCATGGATTTTATCCGCAGGATCAATGCAGACATGGGCGTTACCATTATCATCATCGAACATTTTATGAAGGTGCTGACCGAGTTGACCGAGACCCTGTTGATTATTGAAGCGGGCACGGAAATCTGCTGCGGGGATCCACTGACGGTGACCAGTGACCCGAGGGTGATCGAAAGCTATCTGGGGGATGCGTATGCTGAAGGTAACTGAGCTTAACGCCTATTACGGCCAATTTCACGTGCTTAAGAATGTTTCCATCGAGGTGGAAAAGGGGTCGGTGGCAGTCATGCTGGGGCCCAACGGCCACGGCAAGAGTACGCTGCTGAAAGCCATATGTGGATTGGCCGAGCGCGTGGAGGGCAAAATCTCCTTCGGTGGCCGGGAGATTGTCGGGCAGCCGGCCGAGAAACTGGTCAACCAGGGATTGGTCTATATTGCCGAAAACCGCGAGCTTTTTCCAGACATGTCGGTAATGGAAAACCTGAAGCTGGGCGCCTATTCTAAAAATGCCCGGCCCCACGAAAAACGTAATCTGGAGATGGTGTTCGACCTGTTTCCACGGCTGGCCGAGCGCCATCGCCAGCTGGCCTCGACGATGAGCGGTGGAGAAGCCAGGATGCTGGCCATCGCCCGGGGCTTGATGGGCAACGCCGACTTTCTGTGTGTAGACGAGCCTTCTCTGGGTCTGCAACCCAACTTGCGCCTGGAGGTGTTCAATATCATCCGGAAGATCAACCGGCAGGGAATGACCATCCTGCTGGTCGAACAGAACATTCCCCAGATCACCGAGATGGCCGATCGGATTTATGTTCTCGAAGAGGGGTGCATCTCTTTTTCAGGCAGTAAAGATGACGCCCTGGGCAACGAGCACCTTAAAGAGATTTTTCTGGGCATGTAACGATTGACGGATTTGTAAACAACCTGAGATCTGCGTTACGCTTCATCCCTCGTCATTGCGGAGTACCGTATGTACGCCTCATTCCTCGGGATGGAACATAAATGTTCGCCGTAATGATCTTGATCGATTTTCCATTCGCTCGCCTAAGCTCGCTTTCGCGGCCCGCAAGCCTCGATCTCAAGCTTTTTACGAACCCGTTGGAAATGCTACTGTTTACGAGTCCATCAAGATTGGGAGCGAAGCCAAGATGACAATCAGCGAAGATACCCTGTTTTTAATCTACGAAATCATCGACGTGATCATCAGCGGATTGACCAATGGCTCGGTCTACGCCCTCATGGCCGTAGGACTGACCCTGGTATACGGCGTCACCAAAGCCTTCAACTTCGCCTATGGCTCCTTTTTCAACCTGGGCGGCTATTTCGCCTGGATCCTGATCAATGTCGTCGGGCTGGTGGGTGGTTACTTCTCGATCTTCCTGGCGGTGATTCCGCTCATGTTCGCCGTGGGCTACGGTCTCGAAAAAACCATGGTGGCGCCGCTGAGAAAACGGGATGAATGGGAAATGAAAGTCATGATGCTGACCCTGGGACTAGCATTGTTCATGGACAACCTGTATGCTGTGGTCTTCGGCGGCCGCGTCAAATCCCTGCCGCCCATCTTGGAAGGGACCCTGGAAGCGGGCAACTTGATCTTCAGTTACCAGGACATCATGATCTTTTTCCTCTCCATCAGCGGCATTCTGATTTTCGGCTGGATCCTGAACAACACCCGCACGGGTATGGCCGTACAGGCCGTGGCTCAGAACCCGCAAGGGGCCAAAATCGTCGGTATCCCTAAAAACCGGATTTTTGCAGCCACCTTTGCCATCTCAACGGCCATGGTGGGATTCGGTGGCATCCTGCTCAGCCAGAAGTACTTCATCTCGCCCATGTCCGGCGGTGCCATCATGATCAAATCCTGGGTGATCACGGCTTTCGGGGGTATGGGCTCCATTCGCGGGGGCCTTTACGCCGCGTTTATTATCGGGATGCTGGAGGCCTTCGTGGGGTGGATGTTCGGCATGAGCTACGGCATGATCGCCCTTTTCGTTTTACTGCTAACCACCCTGGTGTTCCGGCCCCAGGGACTGATGGGAAGAGGCTGAAGATCCATGAGTATGAAACGTATGATGACAATGATGGGGGTGGTCTATGGGGCCATGGCCCTTATGCCCCTGTTCGTGGGTGACGTCCGTTTTATCATGCACATTCTGATCATGTGCCTCATCTGGGCCGTGGTGGCATCCTGCTGGGACGTCATCATGGGATTTGCCGGCATCTTTTCCTTCGGGCAGGTGGCCTTTTTCGTCATCGGTGCATATACCTCGGCCATTTTTGCGGTCAACTTCGGTGTCCCGACGGTGTTGGCCATCCTGTTGGCGGGCCTGCTCACGGCTGCCATGGGTGTTCTTGTCGGCCTGCCCTGCCTCAAGCTGGCCGGACCCTACGTCGCCCTGGTGACCTTCGGCGTGCACATGACCCTGATGCCCCTGCTGCGCGGCGACATCGGTATCGCCATCGGTTCGGGCGGCTCGGTGGGGATCCTAACCGTCCCGCCCATCAATCTCTTCGGGTATACCTTCAGTTCGGCCAACCTGGTGCCCACTTTTTATTTGATCCTGTTGGTGACCATCATCTGCTCGTTGACGATCATGGTTGTGATCAAATCTTACTGGGGAACCGCTTTTCTGGCGCTGAAAGATTCCCAGGAGTTTGCTATGAGCCTGGGGGTGAGCGCATTTAAATACAAGCTGATGGTGTTTGCCCTGACCTCTTTTCTCACCGGCATTGTCGGGGCGTTTTACGGCCATTACATCGGCATGATATCGACGCGCATGCTTGAACTCGACCTGTTCTGCACCCTGATGGTCATGCTGGTGGTGGGCGGCATCGGACACTTTCCGGGGGCCATATTGGGGGCGATTATCACCGTCACCGCCAACGAGCTGCTTGCGCCGCTGGGCTCATACCGGGCCGTTACCATGGGCGCCCTGGTGGTGATCCTGGTGTTGGCACTGCCCAACGGTGTCATGGGGTTCTGGACCAAGCCATTGTCTGTGGGGGCGAAGCAGGGCTGAGGACAAGGCTCATCAATTGGCAGTAAACCTTATTCAACCAACCCGATTTTAATGAAAGGAAGGGCGAGACATGAAACGAGTGACGATTCTATCAACATTATTGGCTTTTTTGGTTCTCCTGGGGCCGGTGGCCATGGCTACGGACACCATTCCCGTGGGTGTACCCTTGGCCATGACCGGTGCCTATACTGGTTCCGGCGATGACTACTTCAAGGGCATCAAGATGGCCATCGACGAGATCAACGAGGCCGGAGGCCTGCTGGGTAAACAGATCGAGATTATCCGTTACGATTCAAAAGAATTTGCGCCCGAGGTGGTCATGCAGGGCGCCGATTTCCTGTGCGGCCAGAAGCAGGTCGCATCCGTCCATGCCGGATGGGCCGGTTGGGGCCAGGATGTCCGCGCATATGGTAAGTACGAGGTGCCCTTTTTCGCCGACGACGGTTCCCAGGCAGCAGTGGATGTCTATAAGGAAAACCCTGAGCAGTATTCCAATATTTTCCAGCTGACGGATGTGGGCATCGAACAGGCCAAGAGCATGTTTCGGGTGCTGATGGCCCTTCCCTATACATACCCCAATAAAAAGGTCGTCATCATCAACACCGATGATTCCTGGGGCGTCGAAGTGGGTGACACCCTGGAATCCAGCTTCAAGGAAAAGGGGTGGAAGGTTGCCAAGCGTGAAACTGTGCCATACGGCACCAACGAATGGGGCGCCATCATGACCCGCATTCGCAGAATCAATCCTGCCTTGATTCACATTGAGATCCCCAGCGCCCAGGAAAACATCACTTTTTTCCGTCAGTTCATCCAAAAACCCACCGACTCGATATTGAGCCTGGGCTGGGGCATCACCCCCCGCGAGGTGGTGGAGAACCTGGGCGACAGCGCCGATGGTATCGTGGGTGAAATGCCCACCGGCCTGCCCGGTCCGGTGGCCCCCAATGCTGCGGGTCAGGCCTGGATCGACAAGTTTGTAAAGCTATATAACCACCAGATCCCGGCCGGTTCCTGGGCGACCTATACCGGCATTATGGCTTGGGCCAACGCCGTAACGGCCGTGGGTGATGCCTACAACTTCAAGGCAGTGAACACGTACCTCCGCGAAAACGGTTATGAAGGGCACCTGGGCTTGATCAAATGGGACAAAGACAATGTCCTGCGCGCACAGGAAGGCGCACCGGTGGTGCATTATCAGGTGCAGGGTGGCGAACTGAAGACCATCTTCACCGATCCGCCTACCAAAGCATATAAGGACAGCAAATTTATCGTTCCGCGCTGGATAAAGTAAACGTGGCCAACCACTGCTTCATCAAAACCAATTTTGACCTGTGTACCGGCTGCTGCCTCTGCCAGTTGGCCTGCAGCATGCGCCTGCTGGGTGGTTACAACCCCCACCGGGCATTACTCAGGATCGAGCACGCCAGTGAGAATCTCTATCATCTTCCCACGGTCTGCAACCAGTGCGCCAACCCATACTGCGCCAATGTCTGCCCTGTTCAGGCCATCCGGAGAGACCCTGCCACCGGGGCCATGGTGGTCGATCATGAGCAATGCGTGGCCTGCAATCTGTGCCATCGCTACTGCCCCATCGGCGTGGTGGGCGTGGACGTGGAATTGAAAAAGTCGGTCAAGTGCGACCTGTGCGACGGTGCCCCCCGCTGCGTGGCCGCCTGTCCGACGGGTGCCCTGGAACTGGCCGTTGGGGGGGAGGTGAACCATGGCTGACGGCACCATGGGACAATTCCTGGTGGCTGACCTGACCTCCCGTAAAGCCTGGACAGTCCCGCTGCCCCAATGGCTCAAGGATGATTTCGTCGGCGGCAAGGGATTCGGCGCCAAACTGCTCTATGATCTGACGCCTGCCGGTGCGGATCCCCTGGGACCCGAAAACGTGATCATGTTCATGGCCGGGCCGCTCACGGCCACGGCGGCACCCGCCATGCGGGCCTGTGTGATTACCAAATCCCCACTGACCGGCATCTACCTGGATTCGTTCTTCGGCGGACGCTTCGGTCCGGAGATCAAGTTTGCCGGCTATGACGGCTTGATCATTCTCGGGCGCGCCACCCGGCCCACCTACGTGTGGATCCGCGACGACCAGGTTGAATTCCGTTCGGCAGAAGGAATGTGGGGAACCGATGCCCTGGCCGCCAACGACCTGGTAAAAAAGGACCTCGACGCGCCGGAGGCCCGGGTGGTGACGATCGGCCAGGCCGGTGAGAATGGGGTCAAGTTCGCCTTGATCAGCTGTGAGTTCAATCGCCAGGCCGGCCGAGGCGGCGCCGGGGCGGTGATGGGATCAAAAAACTTGAAGGCCATCGCCATTTCCGGCAGCAGGCTGGTAAAAGTCGATGACCCACGGGCATTTCATGAGGCCTGCGATGCGGCCGATGCCGACATCCGGGCCAGCGAAACCTGTGCGGCCCTCACCGACAGCGGAACCAGCAACGCCGTGCCCTGGTCGAGTTCCGTCGGCACGCTGCCCTTTCGCAATTACTTCGACCAGGTTGACGCCCAGGCGGATCGCCTGGGCGACGAAGGGCAGAAAAAACACCTTTTCCTGGGGAAAGCCGCTTGTTTCGGCTGCCCCATTCGCTGCAGTCAGATGGGTGCCGTTCGTTCCGGTAAATACGCCCACATGATCACCGATATCGTGGAATATGAATCCGCCGCCCTGATGGGCAGCAACCTGGACATTCACGACGTCCGGGCGGTGGCCCATCTGGTGAAACTTTGCGATGCTTACGGCCTGGACAGCATGTCCACAGGCGGTGTGATCGGCTTTGCCTTCGAAGCAGTTGAAAAGGGAATCATCGATCCACCGCCTGAGGTGAAGCTGTCCTTTGGCAGCGTGGCCGGGGCCGAGTACCTGATCGATGCCATTGCCATGCAGAACAATGATCTGGGCCGGTTGCTCGGCCTGGGCGTCAAGCGGGCGGCCGCCCGGCTGGGGGGGGATGCCGAGGCTTTCGCGCTTCACGTCAAGGGGCTGGAAGTCCCCGGGTGGGCGCCGCGCGGTACGCCCGGCATGGGGCTGGCCTACATGACTGCGGATCGCGGTGCCTGCCACCAGCGTGGCTTCATGGTGGCTTATGAGGTGGGCGGCAAGGAGTTCCGGGGAAAACCCGTGGACACATATGGATTGGCGCAGAAGGCGGAAATCCTCAAGGGCGAGCAGGACTACCTGGCCGGGCTGGATGCACTGGTAAAATGCGATTTCGGCGCGTTCGGTGTCACCTCCAAAAGCTATGTCCGCATGTTCCAGGCCGCCACCGGTCGATCGGTGGACGCCCGATTCTTCGACACCCTGGGGGAGCGCATCTGGAACCAGACCCGGCTTTTCAATCTGCGCGAAGGACTCACGCCGGATCAGGATCGTCTGCCAAAGCGGATCGTCGCGGAGCCCTTGCCCGGTGGACCCCACAAAGGGCGCCGCATCAGTGAGGCGGACATGGCCGTCATGCTGGCAGACTACTACCAGCAGCGTGGATGGGACAAAAACGGACATCCGACCGAAGACAAACTCCAATCGTTGCAACTGGATAAGCGCATTCGTTTTACGATCACCCCGAAGCCAATCCCCCCCCGATGAAAAAGGGAGATAACCGCGCCTTCGTGATAAATCCTCATGCCCACCGCCGCACCTGATCGGTGACCCTGCCAAGCGGGAATGGGCTGCCTTTAAAGTCAAACGGGATTATTTCGAGCCGCAATATGAAAAAGACTGCCAAGCGCAGTCACTACCTTGAGTGAGGAAAGAAAATGGTTCAAAAACGATACGACTATATCATCGTGGGAGGCGGTTCCGCCGGCTGCGCCCTGGCCAACCGGCTCAGCACCAACCCGGGCAACCGGGTGCTGGTGCTGGAGGCCGGACGCCCTGACTATATCTGGGATATTTTCATCCACATGCCGGCCGGCTTGACGGTACCCCTGGGTAACAAATTCTATGACTGGTGCTATGAGAGCGAACCGGAACCGCATATGAACAACCGGCGTGTTTTCCACGGGCGTGGCAAGGTGCTCGGCGGATCGAGCAGCATCAACGGCATGATCTACATTCGCGGAAATGCCATGGACTATGAGCGCTGGGGCAAGGACGCAGGTATGCAGAACTGGGACTACGCCCACAATCTGCCCTACTTTAAACGCGCGGAAACCCGGCTTATCGGTGCCGATGAATACCACGGTGTCAATGGGCCCCTGCTCCTTGAAACGGGACCTTGTAAGAATCCCCTTTTCGGTGCCTTTCTCAAGGCGGTCCAGGAGGCGGGTTACCCCCTCACGGAGGATGTCAACGGTTACCGACAGGAAGGCTTCGGGGCCTTTGACCGCAATATCTACAGGGGGCGCCGGTTGAGTGCGGCGCGGGCTTACCTGCACCCGGTCAAACACCGTCCCAACCTGACCGTCATCTGCCGGGCGTTTGCCAATCGAATCCTTTTCGACGGGAAAAAGGCCGTGGGCGTCGAGTATGTCAAGGCCAAAGGAACTCCTCGCAAGGTATACGGCGGAGAAGTCATCTGCTGCGGAGGCGCCATCAATTCCCCCCAACTGCTTCAGGTTTCCGGGGTGGGCAATGCTGCCGAACTGGAGGGCGTGGGCATACAGCCGGTAAACGATCTTCCCGGGGTTGGGGAGAACCTTCAGGATCACCTGGAAGTATATGTCCAGTATGCATGCAAACAGCCCGTGTCCATGTATCCGGCGATGCAGTGGTACAACAAGCCGTTGGTTGGCTATCAGTGGCTTTTCCATCGCAACGGGGCGGCGGCCACCAACCATTTCGAAGCCGGCGGGTTTGTCCGCAGCAACGAGGATGTGGCCTACCCCAACCTCCAGTTCCACTTCCTGCCCGTGGCCGTGCGATATGACGGATCGTCGCCCTCCGGTGGTCACGGTTACCAGGTCCATGTGGGGCCCATGTATTCTGACGCCAGGGGCTCGGTGAAGATAAAATCCGCCGACCCCCGGCAATACCCGGCCCTTCGGTTCAACTACCTCTCCACCGACCAGGATCGCCGCGAATGGGTGGAGGCCATCCGTTGTGCCCGTAAGATCATGAATCAGCCGGGCTTTGAACCGTTCAACGGCGGAGAGGTCTCTCCCGGGCCGGAAGTTGAGACTGACCAGGAGATATTGGACTGGGTTGCCGCAGACGGCGAGACCGCCCTGCACCCGTCGTGCACCTGCAAGATGGGTAAAGACCCCATGGCCGTGGTGGATCCCGACAGCATGAAGGTTCACGGCATGGAAAACCTCCGTGTGGTAGACGCATCGGTCATGCCGTACGTAACGAATGGTAACATATACGCCCCAGTGATGATGATCGCCGAAAAGGCGGCCGACCTGATCCTGGGCAACACCATTATTCCGCCTTCTTCGGCACCCTATTACAAACATGAACCAGAGAATAACGAGGGATAGCCCTTCTCCTGCGAAGGAGATCATTCTGGCTACTTCGGGATTTCAGGCCGCATTAATCACAACCACTCTAATCGAGGAGAACGCAAGATGAGAAAAAAAATGGCCCAGCTCGTTGTCCTGTCATTGGTCCTTGTCATGGTCGCCACCGGCTGTTCCAGTATGCAGGCAGGCAAGGCGACTCCCGATGCGGGAAAAACCAAAAACGTAATCATGATTGTCGGCGACGGCATGGGGCCGGAACAGGTCGGCCTGTTGCTCTCCTACGCCAGGCAGGCACCCCATACCGTGATCGAAGGCAGACGAACGGCCTTTGACCGGATGATGGACAATGGGGGCGTCATGGGGATTTCGCTGACCTACCCTTACGATCGCTTAGTCGTGGATTCTGCAGCCTCCGGCACCCAGCTGGCCACCGGCCAATTTGCCGGATCCGAAATGATCGGGGCGGACAAGGACGGCAATCCGGTGGAAACGGTACTCGAAAAAGCGATCAAAACGGGCCGGTCAACCGGGCTGGTTTCCGATACGCGCCTGACCCATGCAACACCGGCCGCTTTTGCCGCCCATCAGCACCATCGGGACATGGAAAACGAAATTGCCGTTGACATGCTGAATGCCGGCCCGGATGTCATGCTCTCGGGGGGATTGCGGCATTGGATTCCCCAGGAGGCCAATGACAAGGAATCCGCGGTATACAAAGAGCTGGAGCAGATGACGCAGGGTTTTGTCAAACTCAAATCCAAGCGCAAAGACAGCCGGAATTTGCTGAAAGAAGCCCAGGACAAGGGTTATGCCCTGGCTTTTAACCGATCCCAGATGGAAACGGCCCAAGGCAAGTTGTTAGGCCTTTTCGCATACTCGGCGCTGCCTGACGGCATCAAGGTGACCCACAGCCAGGACAGCCCTGACCGTACCATTCCCACATTAAAAGAGATGTCTGCCAAGGCGCTTGAGGTGCTGTCAAAAAACGACAAGGGTTTTTTCCTGATGATCGAGGCCGGCATGATCGACTGGGCCGCCCACTATAACGACACCGGGCTGATGCTCCATGAAATGGTCAGGCTCAACGAGACTGTCGAGTATGTGCTGGACTGGGCCGAAAAGCGTGACGACACCCTGATCATCGTGACGGCTGACCATACCACCGGCGGCTTCGGGATCAGCTACAATGCAAAGGACCTTCCTCAGGGAAAGAACCTGTCCGGTTCCTTGTTTCAGGGAAGAGAATTCAAACCCGGGTATAACTTCGGCAACCCCGATGTCCTGGATAAAATTTACAACCAGAAATTGAGCTACGGAGATATCTTTTACGGCAAGTTTGACAGTCTGCCCAAGGAACAGCAGACGCCGGCCAAGCTGGCGGAGATCGTCAACGCGTATACGGACTTTTCCATCAGTGAAGACCAGGCGGCTGCCATCCTGGCAACCGAAGACAATCCGTACTTTTCGGAAGGGCACAGCTATCTGGGAACCAAGGTGGTGCCCAAAATGGGTTCGACCGGTGCTTTTTTTGTGTACCAGACCGATGACAACCGGCAGAATTTGTTGGCCAGAGAGGTGGCTGCCGACCAAATGGTGGTCTGGAATACGGGCGCACACACCGCCACGCCTGTGCTCGTTTTCGCCAATGGCTCACCTGGGGCGATGGCACCGTTCGGCAATGTGCTGCACCACACGCAACTGGGTCGCTACGCCATTGAAGCCATCCTGAACCAGTGATTCCGGTAAGCCGTTTTACAGCACTCAAATAGCAACAATAATGCCGAATGGGCTGACCATTCGGCATTATTGTTGGATCGGGTGAAACCCTGGCGCGGGCAACGATGGAACTGTGAAGTCGCTGTCTTTACCCTGTCTTAAAGTTGTTTTTCCCGTTGCCGTACAGGTCGTCCAGCACCTTCTTCAGGTAGCTGCCTTTGGCTTTGAGCAGCTTGGAGCCACGGGTGATTTTACAGAGGCTGATCTTGTGCTCGGCGGCAATTTTGCGCTGGGTCTTGCCTTCGTAAAGGTCTTTGAGGAGTTGCCAGCGGAGGGTGAGGGTGTCGATTTCGCTGGGCGTGAAAATCTCCCGGAACAGCACTTCCATTGCTTTGCGGTCCTCGGTCTGAGCGAAGAGGTCAATCAGTTCCCGGGTACTGGTTTTCATGGAGATGGCCCTTTATATGAGGCAGGATGCCGTCGGGTTCATTGGTGTTTTATTTAAGCGGTTCGGCAAGGAATCATTGTGCAATTAGTCCTTGCCGCGGCCACAGGGGAAAAAGAGCTTGATTTTGGCCGCCCTCCTATATACTTAAAAGGCGGCCGTAAACGTTTCTGTATGGCAGAACATAGAAAAAATCCTGTGGAAAGGAAAGGAAAAAGTTTATGAAAAAGCTTTGTCGTGCCTTGACCGCCCTGTTTGCGATCACAGCAATGGTCCATGCTGCACCGGCTGCCGCGTCTGATCCGATCCTCATCGGCATATCTAAAATTGTTTCCCACCCAGCCCTTGACGCCATTGAACAGGGAATCCAGGAAGTGGTGAAGTCCCAGTACCCCGATGCGCGGTTCGACCCGCAAAATGCCAACGGTGAAATGTCGACCGCTTCGTCCATCGCCCAGAAGTTCAAGTCAGAGAATGTGACCCTGGCCGTTGGCATCGCCACGCCTACCGCCCAGGCGCTGGTCAATGCACTCAAAGACCGCCCGGTGATCTACAGTGCGGTTACCGATCCGGTGGGCGCAGGGTTGGTCGGGTCGACGGAGAAAGGCGAGAAAAATGTGACCGGTATTTCAGACATGACCCCGGTGAGAGCACAGATCGAACTGCTCAATCGCATTAAGCCCATTCAGACGCTCGGACACGTCTACGCCAGCAGCGAAGCCAACGCCGTCAGCCTGGCCACCATCGCCCGACAGGTGTGCAAGGAGATGGGCATCAAGTTTGTCGAAACCACCGTATCCAATTCCGCCGAGGTGAAACAAGCCGTTCAGGCCATTGCCGGCCGGGTGGACGGGATCTACATTTCCAACGACAACACCGTGGTGTCAGCCCTGGCCGCCGTGACCAGCGTGGCCAAAAAGTACGACATCCCGGTCATGTCGGCCGACCCCAGCAGCGCTGAAACGACCCCGGTGCTTGCCGCCTGGGGCTTCGACTACTACAAGATGGGCAAGGCCACCGGCCGCCTGGTGGTCCGTGTCCTCAAGGGGGAAAAGCCCGAAAGCATCCCCACCATCTTTATGACTGATGCGTCGGACGTGGATCTGTTGATCAATCTGGATGTGGCCGACGAACTGGGCTTGACCTTCCCGGAGGATGTCATCGCCAATGCCAATACGATCATCGAGGACGGCAAGCTGATCAAGAAATAGTTATCAAACATGCTTGAAGGAATTTTTGTCGAAGGCCTGATTTACGCGATTATGGCCCTGGGGGTGTTTTTCACCTTCCGCATTCTCGATTTCCCGGACCTGACCGTGGACGGCAGCTTCCCCATGGGCGCGGTGATTATGGCCACCTCGTTGACCGGCGGGATGCACCCGCTGACCGGACTGCTCCTTGCTTTTTGCGGCGGCGTGCTGGCCGGATTCGTTACCGCGGCCATCCACAATCGGCTCAAGGTGCCCCATCTGCTGGCCGGTATTCTCACCATGACCATGCTCTACTCGGTGAACATCCGCATCCTGGGCAACCGGGCCAACCTGCCCCTTCTGCGCGTGGACACGATCATCACCCACATCACCGCCGCTGCCCAGGGCCTGGTCCCTGCGGATTGGGCATCGCTGATCTTTTTCGTCCTGGTCGTCCTGGCCATCAAGTTTGCCCTGGACGTGTTCTTTCATACGGACATGGGACTGGTGTTCGGCGCCATGGGCAACAACGAGCAGATGGTCAAGGTCCAGGGGGTGAACCCGGCCACCCTCAAGCTCATCGGAGTGGGCCTTTCCAACGGGCTGGTGGCGCTGTCCGGTGCCTTCGCCGCCCAGTACCAGGGCTTTGCCGACGTAAACCTGGGGCAGGGGATTGTGGTGTCCGGGTTGGCTTCGGTGATGCTGGGCGAGTTCATCATCAAGTCCAACCGAATCGGCATGCTCACCCTGCGGGTGATCCTGGGTGCGATCCTGTTTAAGGCCATCATGTACCTGGGCAGATTTTACGGCTACTACATCAACATGACCCCCAACGACCTCAAGCTGATCGCCGGTGTCCTGATTATCGCCTCCCTGGCCGTGACCAACTACCGCCGCATTCGCGGGAAGGCAGGCACCGCCGCATGATCCGTCTCCAGGACCTCAACTGCACCTTTCACGCGGGCACCCCCAACGCCAAGACGGTGATCCGGGACCTGAACCTGACCGTGGGCGCCGGTGAATTCGTCACCATCATCGGCAGCAACGGCGCCGGCAAAACCACCCTGTTCAACCTGATTTCCGGCAACCTGCCGCCCACATCCGGCAGGGTTTTCATCAACGGGGAAGATGTCACCGACCACCCGGAGTACAAGCGAGCCGTAACCATGGGCCGCATTTTCCAGGATCCGCTGGCGGGCACCGCCTCCAACATGACCCTGGAGGACAACATGATGATCACCTACAAAAAGGGGTTCAAATGGCCGGTCATCAGCCTCAACCGCAAAATGCGGACCTATTTCAAAAGCCAGCTGGTGAACTTGAAGATGGGTCTGGAATTGCGGATGAAAGAGAACATCAGCACCCTGTCCGGCGGCCAGCGCCAAGCATTGACCCTGTTGATGATGGTGCTCTCCAATCCGGATATCGTGTTGCTGGACGAGCACACCGCGGCTCTGGACCCGAGCAACGCGGCCATCGTGATGGACCTGACCACCCGGTTCATCACCGAACACCGCCTGACCACGATGATGATCACTCACAACATGAACCATGCCATCGCCTACGGAAGCCGGCTGCTAATGATGGATGCCGGTGAAATAATCATCGACGTCTCCGGTGCGGACAAAGCCAAGCTCACCGTGCCCAAGTTGCTGGAGATGTTCTCCAACGTCCGCCGTCAATCCTTTGAGAACGATGAGGTGCTGCTCTCGGCGGGAAACCGGTGACGGCGATCAGAGGGCGAACGATTGAAAACGGCGCGCCGAAGACAACAATGATGGATTCAAACCCATATTTTTTAAAAACCGAACGTCTCGGCTTTCGTAAGTGGGGTGAAAATGATCTTGATCTGGCGATCGGCCTTTGGAGCGACATCGAGGTCACCAGACGAATCGATGCGCGAGGCCGGCTCTCAAGGGAACAGATAACCGATCGGTTTTTTCAGGAGATCGCCGTTGAACAAGAATGGGGGGTACAGTACTGGCCTGTTTTTTTGTTGAAAAACGACGAGCATGTCGGGGTGTGCGGTCTGCGGCCATACGACAGTCAGAACCATATTTTCGAAATCGGCTTTCACCTGCGTTCAGAGCAGTGGCGCAAAGGATTCGCAACTGAAGCGGCTCGCGCAATCATCGCATACGCGTTTACCGATCTCAAGGTGGGTGGGCTTTTTGCCGGGCATCATCCGGAGAATGGAGCCTCACGTCTCCTTCTCTTAAAACTTGGTTTTCGCTTTACGCATGACGAGTACTATGAACCCACCGGGTTGCAGCACCCCTCATATCTGATGGCAGCGGAGGATTATACCCGAACGTCTTCTGTGTAACGACGGACCACTCGTATTTCACGACCCGTCCAACGGGGCGGCGACTGGTCAACTGTAAGGCAATCGCTTCACCAGTAGAGTGCCACGCTGACCGTAATTATTGAGCCGCTTTAGCGAGCGCATTTCCCGCGGATTGTCCGAGCGAGCCAGAGATCCCGCGCATCGGGGCCGCGCGGAGGGTTCAATTTTCCAACGAGATACTCGCGCAAAGTTTTAGTCGAGCCGTTGAATTCAGTCCGAGCGCTGTGCTGATTCCAAAATCGGCCCTTGACCACTGCAACCCGTTCATTCTATTCATAACCATTCGCATCTATTCACAGATCCTTCCTCTCTCCCGATCACAGTGGCAATTGCGAAATTCAGTATTGGACACCAATTGTTGATGGTTGAACCGACAATCGATACCCATGTCTGAAACCCTTTAGAGAAGGGTCAATTGGAGAACGAAACATGGACTCATCCATCCAGGAGAAAGATGTCATCATCGTGGGATCAGGGCCAGGTGGGGCAACGGTTGCGAAAGAATTGTCCATAAGAAATAAGAAGGTCCTCATCCTTGAATGGGGTGACAACGATCCATTGAATGGGCGTTTCGGGCAAGGCGCCAGAACGCTTTTAATCCCTGGCAGAAGCATGCTCTTTACCCGTCAAATGCTTGCATTGGTCAGAGGCATCACAACTGGTGGAAGCACGGTTCACTATTATGCGACATCGTTTCCTGTTCCTTTCGACATGCTAAAATCCCACGGGATAGATATCCGCGATGAGGTGAAGGAGCTAAGGAAAGAGCTCCCTGTCGCCCCGCTCAAAGATGAAATGGTCGGCCCCATGTCGCAACGGCTCATCGACAGCGCTCAGGATCTTGGATACAGCTGGAAAAAACTGGACAAATTTATGTATCAGGACAAGTGGCGGCCCAATTATCGATTTGGCCACTATGGCGATCCCCATCGGGTTAAGTGGAGTGCTAGAATGTACGTCGAAGAAGCGGTGGCGAATGGGGCAGTGCTCATGAACCGGGCAAAGGTCAGCAAGGTCCTTCTTGAAGGAAAAAAGGCAGTTGGGGTCGAATTTAAAAAAGGAAACAAGAAACACCAAGCATTTGCACCCACGATTGTCATTTCTGCAGGTGGAATAGGCAGCCCTGTAATACTTCGAGAAAGCGGCATTAAAAGAGCCGGATACGATTTTTTCTTCGATCCGCTCATCGGTGTCAGGGGCACGGTTACGGACATCGATGTTCCAACCAGTGAGATCCCCATGACCGCGGGTGTTCATATTGAGGATGAGGGATACATGATGACAGACATGGCTCATCCGTTCGCCACAAACGCGATATTTGCAGCTGGTGTGTTCAGGTTTCATAAAATGTTTCCAAGATCTAAGACACTTCAAATCATGGTAAAAGCAAAAGATGAACTCGGTGGCAAGCTTACCGATCATGGTGGTGTAAGGAAACTATTAGACAACAAGGAAAAAAAGAAGCTGCGCAACGGATTTGAGCGTGCCAAGAAAATTTTAAAAAATGCCGGGGCAAAGGATATTTTCAGGACTCAATACCTCGCTGCCCATCCGGGTGGAACCGTTAAAGTCGGCGATCTCGTTGATTCCAACTTGATGACGCCATACGACAATCTATATGTTTGTGATTGCTCGGTAATTCCTGAAGCGTGGGGAATGCCGCCGACAACCACCATCATCGGCCTTGGCAAGCGCTTGGCGAAGCATCTTTGTTGATGTGTTGATATTGTCTGTATCCTTACCATATGCAGAAGGCGCCATCCACATGCGGCGCCATCTGAACACAGGATTTCACCCGATGACTGAATGGACGCTACCCGAAGTCTGCGATTTCCATGGGCGCGCCGTGCGATATGGGGTCGTTGGCGATGGCCCGCCGGTGGTTTTGGTTCACGGCACACCCTGGTCATCTTTCAATTTGCGACATATCATCAACGCCTTGTCTCGAGAGTTTACCGTCTACTACTATGATCTGATCGGTTACGGCCAGTCGGATAAATCACCTGGCGATGTTTCACTGGGGATTCAGAACCTTGTGTTGGATCGTCTCCTGGAGTACTGGCAGCTTGACAACCCATCAATCATTGGTCATGATTTCGGAGGCACAACGGTTCTTCGAACGCACCTGATCAATGGACGCGATTTCGACAAGATCGTTCTTATCGATCCGGTGGCGGCGGCTCCGTGGGGCTCGTCTTTCTTTCAGCATGTCCGTGCGCATGAATCCGCCTTTGCAGGCGTTCCAGACTACATTCATGAAGCCATTGTTCGCGCTTACGTCCAAACAGCTGCCTTCAAACCCATCGATGACGCTACCCTGGATTCAATCGTCCTTCCGTGGACCGGGCCAGACGGAAAAGCGGCTTTTTACCGGCAGATTGCACAGGCGCATTTTGGTTATACGGATGAGGTGCAACCCCTGTACGCCCGGATTTCCAAGCCGGTTCTAATCCTTTGGGGACGTGAGGACACATGGATACCGTTGGAACGCGGCGAGGCGTTGCGCGATATGATCCCGGGCTCATCGTTGCACGTCATTCCGGATGCCGGGCATTTGGTGATCGAAGAGCAGCCCGATCGGCTCATTGAAAGGATAAGTCCTTTTATTCAAAATGAGGGCGTCCCATCACAAGCCTGATTGAACATTCCCCGAAAGTAGCGCACCTGATTGTCGACGAGGTTCGTGTATAGGATAGCTCAAAAAATTATGGCCGACACGTTTCTGGCCTTAAGGAGGGCAGATTAGTCGGTCAAGAGGAGACAATAAGCATGTCCGGAAAAAAGAGGGAGATTTCAAGGAGAGATTTTATCAAAACTGCCGGAGCAGGTGGTTTAGGAGCGACGCTTATACCCTTGAGCGCATTGAGACTATCCCATGCTAGTGCTTCCGCGACGGTGCCTCAAGAAAGGATTGTGCCGACACGACCATTCGGGAAAACGGGCGTCAATGTTTCCATGCTTTCGCTGGGCGGTGTCTTGAGGCGTTCTGACCAAATATTATTCAAGATGGCTTATCAAATGGGCGTAACCTATTGGGATACGGCGGATTCATATGGTTGGGGAAAAAACGAGTTGGCCATCGGAAAATATTTTGAAAAATATCCCGACCACCGCAGGAAGGTGTTTCTGGTAACAAAAGCCGCAACGTCGGACCCGAAAAAACTAACCGAAAAACTAAACGCGTCACTTGAAAAAATGAATTCATCATACGTCGATATGTATTTCATCCACTACGTAAGCAATGTGGAAAATGAATTGACGGATGAGGTTAAAGCGTGGGCTGAAAAGGCAAAAGCGAAAGGGAAGATACGGCTTTTTGGGTTCAGCGCCCATAAAAACATGGAAACCAGTATGCTGGCGGCAGCCAAATTGGGATGGATCGATGGAATTATGATGAGTTATAACTATCGGCTGATGGCAAGGAACGAAATGAAAAAAGCGGTCGATGCCTGCGTGAAGGCGGGAATAGGATTGACAGCCATGAAAACCCAGGCGGCTTTTTCGGCGAACTTTTATGCCGCCATCGGATCCGAAACCGATGATGCCCTGGGAATGACCAAAAACTTTTTAAAAAAGGGATATACCGCTGAACAGGCCAAACTCAAGGCGGTGTGGGAAAATCCGAATATTGCCAGCATCTGCTCGGCGATGCCGAATTTGACGATCCTGCAGGCCAATGTTGATGCGGCTCTGGACAAGAAAAAACTTTCTGAAGGCGATAAACAGCGCCTGGAGCGATATGCGCAACGAACGGCTCCCGGCTTCTGTGCCGGATGTGCAGCTATTTGTGAAGCCGGGGTCGATCCAAATCTTCCGATCAGCGACATCATGCGCGCGTCCATGTACGCCAACATATATAACGATCGAAGAAAAGCCTCGCGTTTATTCAGCCGGCTGCCAACAGACGTCAAGGAGAATATTCTCAAGGCCGATTTCACCATGGCAGAAAAAAAATGCCCACAAAGGATGCGCATTGGTCACCTCGTGAAAAAAGCCTGTGAAGACCTGACTTGATCCGAAGCGTTTGGTGAACTTTCATCAGCCTGATCAATTTCGCTGAAAGGTCTGCCGTTCCGCCTAAATAGTCAGATCACATCGTGCGTCGCTGATGCTTTTTTGAAAGAGGTTGCTTTACAACAATTATTAAATTGTTACTGTGTGGAAAATCATGAAGCATCTTTGCCTGCGAAAAAAGGTGGCCGCCATTGCCTAAACAGCCTGGCGGGGAAGATGTAATTCCCCATAGGGCTTTCTGATAGCTTTCAAACCTAATTAGATCCACCTGATCAGCACCAATTTTCGGATCTCTCACTTCAATTGCTTTGCCTTTTTTCATTCTCTCCGTAGAGGTTGATTTTAATGCAATGCCCGAATTGTCATGCCGCCAATTCTGAACAAACGGAATCCTGCCGTGAATGCGGGGCCATGCTTACCTTGCTCTGTCCGCAGTGTAAAATTGAAGTTCTGTCAGCCGACAAATTCTGCAGGGAATGTGGTTTAAAGCTGAATCCGGCGAAAGAATTAACAAAAAAGCCATCCGCGGAAATGGGTGGGGAACGCAAACATGTGACGGTGCTTTTTTCCGATCTCTCCGGATATACAGCCATGTCTGACAAACTCGATCCAGAGGAAGTCAGAGAAATTTCCAGTCGCATCTTCGCGGAGATTGCCAATACGATAGAAAAATACCAGGGTTTCCTCGAAAAATTCATCGGTGACGCCGTCGTCGCCATTTTTGGTTTACCGGTGGTGCATGAGGATGACCCGATGAGGGCGGTTCGCGCAGCCATGGAAATTCACCGTTTGGTCCATTCCATCAGCCCGGAGTTTAAGGCTCGAATTAATGAGAAATTGCGCATGCATAGCGGTATTCACACCGGCCTTGTCGTTACCGGAGAGATGATCGTTGAAAAAGGCATTCATGGCCTTGTTGGGGATACGCTGAATCTGGCTTCGCGACTCTCAGATCTCGCCAAACCCGACGAGATACTGGTCAGCGCCCAAACGCATCGCCTGATATCGCCCTATTTTGAAACCCAACCGCTTCAGCAGGTAAACCTCAAAGGAATCACCCAACCCGTTAAACCTCACCTGATAGTGGGTGAATTGAAGGTGAAAACCCGATTCGAGGCGTCTCAGCGACACGGCTTTACAGATTTTATAGGAAGAGGCCAGGAACTTGCCAACCTTCATGCATGTTTAGAAAAAACCGTTGCCGGAAAGGGGCAGTTCGTAACGGTAACCGGTGAGGCCGGTGTGGGCAAAAGCCGCCTGACCTATGAATTTCGTCACCGCATCGATAAAAAGAAAATAACCGTAATGCAGGGCCGTTGCCAGTCTTTCGGAAGCAATATACCCTATTTGCCATTTATTGATCTGTTGAAGCGCGGCTTGTCGCTCAAAGAAGATGACAGGCCTTCAATTTTAGAAAAAAAGGCCATATCCAATACCCTTGCGATCGATGCCGCCTTAGAACCTTATCTTCCTATGTACTTGCACCTGCTGTCCATTCCGAGCGAAAGATTCCCGCTTCCCAACCATCTGCACGGCGAGAAGCTTAAACGTTCCATCAGCCAGGCGCTGGCTGGAATAATACTGTCAAACGCCAACCGAAAGCCAATGGTCATGGTTTTGGAAGATTGGCACTGGGCTGATGAAGCCTCGGATTCAATTCTTAAGCACCTGGCAAGTCAAATGGAGGCTTATCCGCTGATGCTGCTGGTACTGTATCGCCCTGAGCATACGGCAAGTTGGCCCGATTGGAATTTCCATACGCAGTGTGCGCTCAAAGCGATGGGTTCGCAAAGCACGACCCATATCATCGAATCCATGTTAAAAGTCGATGCGTTGCCGGATGGATTTTCATCTTTCATTCACGAGCGAACCGGCGGAAATCCCTTTTTCATCGAAGAGGTGTGCAAGGTATTAACGGAAGATGGATCTTTGCGAATTGCAGATCGAAAAATTTTCCTGTTACGTCCACTTGAGAAACTAAAATTGCCCGCCACCGTGCAAGCCGTCATCAGAGCACGACTGGACCGATTAGACATGCATGTAAAAGAAACCCTTCAACTGGGAGCGGTCATTGGTCGAGAATTTCCATTGAGCATTCTTGAAATGATATCCAAAGACAAGCACACGCTGCCCCTCTCGCTTGAGGTGCTGAAATCTCAGGAATTGATAAAACAGCTCCGATTTGCCCCTGATACTGAGTATATGTTCAATCATGTGTTAACCCAGGTTACCGCCTATAAGAGTCTGCTTCTCAGAAAACGAAAAGATAGTCACGCTTCCGTGGGTTTGGCGTTGGAGCAATTATACGCTGGCCGTCTGGAGGAGCAGTGCGAAAAATTATCGTACCACTACGCCAACAGTACGAATACGGATAAAGCACTGTTGTACTTGAAAATGGCTGGAACCAAGGCCGCTCGAGTCCATTCCTTGTCTGAAGCAAGACGATATTTTGAAAATGCATTGTCCATGCTTGAGGGAACCCAATTAGACGATGATCATCAGCAAAAGTACATCGATCTCAGCTTAAAATGGTCTGAAATATCACAGTTTGTACCTTCGAATAAGATCAGGACAGCGCTGATACGGTCATTGGATTATGCGAAACAGTTCGATAAACGGAACCGCATCGCTGAAGTATCATACTGGGTTGCTAGATTCGACTACATGCAGGGAGATTTTCTGGAAGCGATCCCCCTGGTAGAACAATGTATCAAATGGGCAAAGGAACTCAATGACCGAGAGTTGCTGGCCATCTCACACACGCTTTTCGGACGTATCTGTTTGTATACCGGTGAGTTTGCAATGGGAATCAACTACCTAAACGAGGGGCTGCAATTGATCGAGCCATTCGAAAAATGGGATGACGTCGTCTATTCCACGGCCATCCTCGGATTATTGCAAGGGCTGACTGGAAATTACAAAGCCAGTATGAAAGCGATCGCCAAGGCGATAAGAATCGCCCGAAAATATGAAATACCGACCTTTGAAGCCATGGCCTTTGGATATCTGGGATCGATTCATTATTGGTACGGCAACTGGCACGCGACGATTAATAATTGCAGGGAGTGTTTTCGAATTTCCAAGAAGCTGGACAATTCGTTGCCTATCATCTGGGCCACGTTTTTTAAAGGGGCCGCACGATTCAGTTCTGGGAATCGGGAAGATGGGCTGACGGTCATGGGGCAAGCAATCGAAATGATGAAAAAAATGGATTCTGTCTTGGCACTTCGTTTTTTTTATTCCCTTTTCGCCGAAAACTTGGCATTGTCTGGAAATTTTAACCATGCTGAATCAACCAATCAGAAGGCGATGGCGCTTGCCCAATCCGGGCAAAAGTGGGGTGAAATCTCAAGCTACCGAACGATGGGAATTATGGCTGCCGCGGCGAAGCAAGCGGACTGGCATCAAGTTGCCACCCATATGAAAAAGAGCATTGAAATCTCGACAAGGGTTGGCGCAATGACCGAACTTTTGCAGTGTTTATGGCTTTTTGCAGATCTCATGCAAAAGAAAGGAGATATGGACAGCGCAAGGTCATATTACATTCAAGGAAGGGACCTTGCTATCCACATCGGTTGTCATGTGCGTTGACCTTAATCTTTTGAAACCCATGGTGCCTCCCAGTATAGAAAGAACCAAGAAGCAATAGACCCATAGGAACCGGTTTAAAATTCAACCGCAAGCTGGGCAGTCAACGTATCCACCGTCCGGGCATCATCTTCATACGACCATTTCTCCAATCTGGGTAAGAATACACTCAAACCAATATTCCAAACGTTGCCGATTTGATTTCTATTCAAAATGACTGAGTGGACCGCGGATATGATCGACCCAGATGTTTACAAAGTCATCATATTCAGCGGTCCCTTTGAGAACGGGGACGCAGTCAATGCCGGATTGGGAAAAGATCGATTTCCATGAGTCGGATTCTTCACCGGCCATATCGTTTTTGGCATGATCGCCGGCAACCGACATGAAAGGCATCAGGTAGGCCTTTTTGATTTTTTTCTGAAGCATCAGCCCCTTGATCAGCTCAGCATCGGGATATCCCTCTACAGTGCCGACGAAGATATTGGAATCCCTGAGCTGCAACTGGAACATCAAAGCCGCATAAAAGGCATTGGATGGATGGGGGGTGCCATGTCCCACCAAGACGACGGCGTCACTTTTTTTCCGGCTGTTGGGGATTGATTTCAAAATGGCTTCTACGATTCGCTCCATATCCGTTTGGGTGGACATCAGCGGGTACCCTAAAATGATTTTCTGGAATCCACCCATGATTTTGAATGCCCCAACGATGCGGCGTAAGTCGTGATATTCTTCTCCACCGATGGTGTGCAGGGATTGAACGGCCACATGGGTAAAGTTTTCATCCTGCATCTTGGCCAACGCTACCACCGGAGAATCCAGGTTTTTGCCCTGCTTGGCCAGTTTTTCGCGGATGACGTGCGAGGTATATGCCCAGCGAACAGGGAAATTGGGATAAGCGGCTTTAACTTGTTTATCGATATTTTCAAAAGAGACCTGGGCGGACGCCTCACTCGACCCAAATGCAACCAAAAGAATACCCACTTTTTTAGGTGCTGTACTGCCATGCCCGGTTGCGGCAATGCCGTTTGCAGAAATCACACAGAAAATGAAAACCGTCAATAATCCACACCAATTTTTTGTTTTCACCGTAATTCTCCTTCTGGTTAAGTTGAAATAGATAAAACGATGAAGGACTTCCTGCCCAGAAATCCTCCATCGATTTATCAGCGTGGGTGCGGCATTAACCGGCATAAAAAAGCCCTTCATGCGGATATTGGCATGAAGGGCTGCACCCAGCTTTCTTGGCCCTATCGATGTATTACCGGACCCCTTCAATCGGGGGATTAACGGCATTTACCAAGGCAGGTGTTCTGGCTTTCGGATCATTCTACTTTCTGCGCCTTCCCGTTTCGTTTAATCTCGAAACAGTGGCAATGCAGATTTCGTCCCCGATTACAGCGGCGGGACCGCTCCCGATTCCAACGGGATTCCCTATCAAGCCCTTCCGGGCACCTTTGATTGAATCTCATATCCAAGCTGATCGTTTTTGTCAAATGCTAAAAACTATTTTTCCCAAGATTGTGGATGTGAAAGTAATTATTTATAATAAAAAGAGGATGCGACCAGTATAAAGTGAACCGCGATAGCGAGCGTATTCCCCGCCGCTTGCGGCGGGGAGTGTTCAATCGTTTTCCCTGATCCGCTATCGCGGTTCAATTTGACAGCACACGATTCAGAAAATCAGTGATGTCCTTCCAGTATGTTTCCCACACCGGCGGGCAGTCGCTGTGCCCGCAATCGTAAAGAATCAACTCGGCATTTGGAATTCGTTTGTTCATCTCAAGGGCGTGTTTGACAGGGACCACTTTATCCCTATTGCCATGGATGATTAAAATTGGGCCCTGGTAAGCCAATAATGCTGAAACGGTGTCGTAATTATCCGAGAGGAGTATATCCGGTGCACCATGGGCCATGGCCTTAATGGACGTGAATGTTGATTCAACGATTATGGCGGCAGGTGGTCGATGCCCGGATAGTTCGCTCAATACGCTGCCGCCCAATGAACGGCCGTGGAACACAATTCGGTTGGCGTCTACGAACGGCAGTGATATCAAATGATCATAGAATTGCCTGTAGTCAGACGCGATGCGTTTTCGGCTGGGCGTCCCGGCGCTTCTTCCGTATCCGCGATATTCGCCTAACAGTACTGTGAACCCCATGCGTTGATACATTTGCGCCCGATTCAAGTAATGGTCGATCAGTTCACGATTGCCGTGGGCAATCAACACCCCTGGTCCCCGGTGGGTTGCATCGACCCCATCGCCCTCAAATAGCCACCCTTCGACATCACCCTGCTCCGTTTTCAGCCAGAACCGTTCAAAATGACTTGCATCTGTCGGAAACAGGGGTACCGACTGAATTTTATGCGGCTGAAAAACCAATCGGCGAACGGGATGGGTACAAGCGGTCATTTCGCAGATGAAAATCAGCAACAGGGCCGGCAATAAATTCGGGATGGATTTCCAGATATCATGCATATTGATTGATTCTATCCACGCACCCGCCAATCGACCGGGTTCTTGTTCGTGCGGCAATTCTCCCAAAACACGGTGTCCGATCTCGCGACTGACGAATGATGCATTTGGTCAATGACCGTTTAGAAGCTGATCAGCTTATCGTATCATTCAGGGTCATAGCGGTCAAAAGGCTATGTAAGCACCGGAAAGTCGGCAACCGCTTTGACCACAACCCATTTCAGGTCCAGGGGAACCCGTTTTTCGGGAGATTCAGGCGACACCCGTTGATTCAGTCTGTTGAACATCGTAGCAACTGCACTGCAGTTGCCCCTTGACCCCCGCGGCAAATTCATTCTATGCATAAATAGTAGCAATTGTTCACCGTTCCCCTCCTTTTGCACGCGAATCGCCATTTCCGAGAAAACCTGAACCTGACGACTGTTGATCGCTGTTCGACCCATGCGGATCGGCGTCCCGCCATTGACTGCATAACTCATTCGTGACGAGGTGTTCTATGGCCGATAATCAGGCGCATCGAAAATTGACGGCTATCTTAAGTGCCGATGTCAAAGGTTACAGCCGGCTGATGGGTGAGGATGACGAGTCCACCGTCAAGACCATCACCGCCTACCGCAAAATCATCACCGAATTGATTGACAAGCACCACGGTCGGGTGGTCGATACCCCCGGCGACAACATCCTGGCCGAATTCAGCAGTGCCTTGAATGCCGTCAAGGGTGCCGTTGAAATCCAAAGCACCTTGCAAACCGAAAACGGTAAAGTCCCCGACCATCGCCGCATGGAGTTTCGTATCGGCATCAATCTGGGCGATATCCTTCACAAGGATGACCGCATCTATGGGGACGGCGTCAACGTCGCCGCCAGGATCGAAAGCATAGCCGATCCCGGAGGCATCTGTATTTCCAGGGGGGTGTTCGATCAGGTTAAAAAGAAAGTCCGCCAGGGCTTCGAATACTTGGGTGAGCATAACGTCAAGAACATCACCGAACCGGTCCGGATCTACCGCATCCTGTCAGCACCGGAATTTGAAGGCAAAGTCATCGGGGAGCCCGCAACCCGCTCGACCCCAATAAAAAAGTCGACCGCGATCGCTATCGCCATGATATTGATCGCCAGCGTGGTATTGTTCTGGATGGTTTATTCGCCGCCTCTCGGCAGGGAGTCCACCTCGATCACAAAAGTGACCGCGCCGGAACTGGAAAAAGCTTCTATCGCCGTGCTGCCTTTCGACAACATGAGCAATGATCCAGAGCATGACTATTTTAGCGACGGTATTGCCGAAGACATCATCACCGATCTTTCAAAAATTTCCGGTCTGATCGTCATCGCCAGGAACTCCAGCTTTACCTACAAAGGAAAGTCGGTAAACGCTCAGCAGATCGGGCAGGAGCTCCAGGTCCGCTACCTGCTGGAAGGCAGCGTTCGCAAAGCCGGAGGCCAGGTGAGGATTAACGCCCAGTTGATCGATGCTTCAGGTGGGCATCACCTCTGGGCCGAGCGCTACGACGGCGACATGAGCGATATCTTTTCCCTGCAGGACAATATCACCCGCAAGATTATATCTGCCCTGGCATTGAAACTCACTACCGGCGAACAGAAAGCGATAACGGATAAGGGAACGGATAATCTTCAAGCGTACGATGAGTTTCTAAAAGGATGGCAAGGCTATCGACTGCTGACGAAAGCGGGCTTCGCCGAGGCAAAAATTCGTTTGGAAAAGGCCGTTGAGCTCGATCCTGACTTTGCCAGGGCCTATGCGGCGCAGGCCGCCCTATATTGGAAAGCAAAGCTCGCAGCACCGGAGCTCAGGCAGGGTCTGGGCGTGACCAACCACCGGGAATTGGGTGCCATTATGGCGAAACCGCAGGTCCTGTTGAAAAAAGCCATGAAAAAGCCTACCGCCCTGGCGCATGGGCTGATGTCCCAGGTTTACCTTATGCGTTACCAGCACGACGAAGCGCTCGCTGAGATTGAACGGGCGGTAGCGATGGACCCCAACGATCCTGAACTTTATGCCTGGATGTCCGAAATACTATGGTTGATGGGGAAAAACAATCAGGCCATCGAATCGGCAAACATGGGGCTGCGATTGGATCCAAACAATCCAGCCACCTACTTAAGGCAGTTGGGGAAATCATATCTGCCTGATGGCAACCTCGAAGAAAGCTTGCAGGTGCTGGAGAGAGCGCAAAGGATCAACCCTGAACTGTCTGGATCGATAGCGCTGTCCCAAGCGATTATATTTGGCATTCAAGGTCGAAACGAAGAAGCCCGCACGGCATATCAAATTTTCTTAAAAAGCAGGATGTCGCCGGTACGCAACCTGAATGATATTCTGCTGTACTTTCAATTCACAGACCCCAAAAAGCTGGATCGCATCGCCGACGCCTTAGTAAAGGCCGGAGCCCCGGGAAAACCAACTGATTACTATAGAATATTTAAGGAAAACCGGATCAACGGAAAGGTGGTCACGTCGCTCCTTTTCGGTCGCAAGATTACTGGAACCGCCATGTCGACAGGCAAGCAATTTTGGTGGGAATGGGCAAAAAGTGGTGAATTTAAATTAGATTTGCAAGTTGTTCAAGATAATGGGAAAAGTTGGGTTGAAGGGGATGTTTTATTCATCCAATTCGATAAGCTATTTGGCAGTCTTCCATATGGTGCGATTATTTACAGAAATCCAGATGGGTCATTAGAAAGCAAAAATCAATATCTGATAGTCAGTGATATAGGATCCATTACTCCCTTTGCACCAACCGAATGATGGGTTAGAAGGCGGTATTCCAAGCCATAGAAGACAACCCGGAAAGGTTTCTCGGATGGGTTTTTGTAAATCCTATGGGAGACACCGATCAAATTAGGTGACCCGGCAACGATCGAATGGCTTATTGGTCAGATCAGCATTTCTCTTAAAAAGTGTTTTTCCGGAAATTTATTCAGGGAGGTTGTCATGCGCATTGCCATATTTGGAGCCGGTGGCGCTGGGGGCTATTTCGGTGCACGCCTGGCCCGATCCGGAGAGGATGTTACATTTATTGCACGTGGAAAACACCTGGAAGCAATACGTGAGCATGGGCTGCGTGTTGATAGTGTTTTAGGCGACTTTGTGGTGGCCCCCCCGGTTCAAACAACCGACGATCCGGCCCAGGTAGGGACAGTGGATATGGTTCTACTTGGGGTAAAGGCCATGCAGGTAACAACGGTATTGCAAGCATTACGTCCCTTGGTCGGATCTGAAACCACCATCATTCCCCTACAAAACGGTGTCGAAGCGGCAGGTCAGATAGCCAAAGAATTTGGTGTCAAGCATGTTGTGGGCGGTTTGGCGAAAATTATTAGTTTCAAGGTCGGAGCTGGACATATTCGCCATGCCGGGGCAGATCCGTGCATAGCCATTGGAGAGCTGGACAAACAACCCAGCAAGCGAACAGAACGATTACGTCAAGTCTTTGAGAGATCCGGCATCTCCGTGGATGTACCTTCGGATATTGAAGCAGCGCTGTGGCAAAAGTTTTTATTTGTCGTCTCCTGGGGTGGGGTTGGAGCAATAACAGATGCGCCAATCGGCGTAATACGCAGCATACCTGAAACACGCCGAATGTTGGAATTGTCCATGTCCGAAGTATTGTCGGTGGCCCAAGCAAAGAGAATCGCTGTAACGGATGATACTGTTCAAAATACGATGGCTTTTGTTGACACGCTGCCACCAAATGGAACTACGTCACTGCATCGTGATGTCATGGATGGGAACCCATCGGAACTGGACTTTTGGAACGGTGCAGTTGTCCGCTTAGGTCAGGAAGTGGGCGTCGCAACACCGTTGAACCGATTTATCTACAATAGCCTATTGCCAAGGGAATTGCGTGCACAGGGAAAACTGACTTTCACTGAACTGCGATAGCGAGCGCATTCCCCGTTGCTTGTTGGCGCGAAGCAAAAATCCCGCTCATCGGGGCCGCGGGGAGGGTTCAATAAAACCAGCGACGGGAAAGAAGATAGACACCTTGCCTTGCTCATTGTACAGGACATCTTCCCCAGTTAGACCGCAAAGTACGCCCATATCGTCCTGCCGGCCGCTGCGGTAGGCGAAAAAGAGGGCACCTTCACCAATGCCGCCCGGCGGGTTTAGTACACGGCAGGAGGCATCTCTCCCCCGGGAGAAGCCAAACCGGATTGGCAGATCCTTCAGGAAATGGCCAATGGGTTGGGAGCGAACTGGCAATACACGTCAACTGAAGATATTTGGGAAGAAATACGCGAAGCGGCTCCTGTTTTCAGTGGAATCAGTCACGCTAGACTGAAGGCGTCGTCGGGACTCTTCTGGCCGTGTTACCATGAGCCCCACCCGGGGACGCCTCGATTATACGAGGACGGATTCGGCTTTCGGGATCGTCGGGCACGCTTCCTGCCGGTTGAATTGCCGTTGAATATCGAGTCCAGCATTCAGCGCGGTTATCTTTTCGCACCGATTCACGACAGCGACCCCAATCTGAACGCTTTGATGAGTGCCGTGCCCATCGACCCCAAGGCATGAATGCCTGCGCTTAAAGTGGTGCCTGTGAAAGTAGAAAAACACAATTTAATTTAGATTTGTCGGGGCACAGATGATTTTACCACCCAGACACATCCAACTTTTCCCCTCTCAAAAATGTATCTAGAGCCTCTATTACGACACCGGTGATGGTATTGCCATTTTCCTTGGCGTATCTCTCAGCACGCTCAGCCAACTTGCAAGGTAAATGAACCGTGATTTTTTTGGTGTCGTCAGAGCATTCGGCAGGGTCTGGTTTCTCATTCATGGGGTTCCTTTCGGTTGGTTCAACTGATTTTCAGGGCTTGCTGAAAATTTATACCTCAATTGGAATGTTTGATAAAGTCATCATGTAAACTTAATCCCATATGTCAGGGTAATCCGCCCTGTGTCAATCTTATCCAGTGAGGTGGGCAACCATCCAAACATCCCTAGCCCAACCATATCCTGCATCCATCATATATGCCCTGGAGAGATCCCCGCCTATCCGGCATACCCCTTGTAAAGCGATGAACATGGGCTTAAATTATAGTTATTCAACCGACCCAAAAGTTGGGATTGACTACTTTTTGTCCCTATCGAGACGGCAATATTAGGGTGCTTTCCACAAAAACAGGGGCAGTGTTGAACGATATGCGCATTAATCGGATGACAGGAGGTGCATTCAATATACGCCCCGCAGAATGGTCAGGAGCAGAATTGAACCGCGATAGCGAGCGAACTGAAAATCGATTTTTTATCCTTACGGTGAACCCTCCCCGCGGCAAGCCGCGGGGAGGGTTCAATTCGGTCATCAGATTCAAATACGCATTCAACAACTCCACAATTTTGAAAAATGCATAGGATTATAGCATGATTCCTGGCCTGATGCCGACGATTAGGTGGACAACATGGTCTCCACATTTTACACTGATTCAAAATGCTGGGTCGAAGGATATCTTCAATATTTACGGAAATCTGATGTTCGATCTTAATCACAAAGTGCCAAATCTTGCACCGGTAACCGTTCCCATGTTACGCTTAGACAATAACGGATTAACTTAATCTAAAAATCTATAACAAATAAACAAAGGAGAAAAATCATGGAAAAACGAATCATCAATTATGAGACAATGCTTAAGGTTGCAAAGGCAATCTCTCACTCCAAAGACCCGGAAGAAGTTGCTTTAATGACGGTAGACAGCATTAAGACAGCCTTGAATGTCAAGGGTTGTTCTTTGTTTCTGTTCAATCGACAAACTAATGAACTGGAGCTGGCCACTTCATTCGGGTTGAGTGATGAGTATATTAATAAAGGCCCTGTTAGTGCATTGCGCTCCATTGCCCAATCGTTGGCGGATGGACCCGTGGCGATATATGATGTTATGGATGATCCTAGACTCCAATATCCTGAAGAAGCTCAGAAAGAAGGAATCTCCTCCATACTCTCGGTGCCCATCGTTGTCGGGGGTAATTTATTGGGGGCTGTGCGCGTTTATACCTCTGAACCCTGGGAGTTCACGCTGGATGATGTGAATTTTGTTGAGGCGCTGGCCCAAATAGCCGGAGGGGCAATAAATATGGCTCGGTATGTTAAAGGATTGAAAAGCAGCATTGAAGTCTTGAAAACGATGAAGGAAGTTCAGACCCAGCGATTAACAAGGAAGACCCCCTTATGAGGAACTTGAAGGGTACGGTATGACGGAAAACTTCGCATACTCCCATGTTACCTAAAGTGGCAGTAAGTCCAAGTTTTTATCACCCGATTTTCGTGAGGTACAGTCACCTACTTTTTAGGTCCCCATGCGCGCTTACCAATCATTGCCACTTTGTTATAATTTTCGATCAGTTCAAAAATTCCGGGCTTTCATGCTCATAAGCGCATATATTTTTCTTTTTTCTGACTCAAATGCATCAAAGATGCTTATGTTAGGATGTAAACACAACCAAGGGGTGGCCGCAAATGAAAACGCAAATCACACTAAGAGCGCTGGAACAAAGAATCGATGCACGATTAGCCAAAGGAAATCAATCGTTACATAAAACAAGGATTCGAAGAAGGACAATTGAAAGTATAGGGCCATATTACATCGTTAATGATATTACAAATTCCATAGCCGCTCAAATGATCAATCCTGATCGACTTGTGGAAATCGGCAAAGAAATGGATGTGCTGGCCAATTGGGAAGAGGTTGAAAATTAGAGTGGGGCTAAGGTGGTTATCTGTCCTTTGAAAAAAATAATTTCTCCCTTGTCCCGTTTACGTTCCTTTTACCCAATTCATCCAGGTGGAAAGTGCCCCATGAGCCACTGCAGTCGACGTGATTTCATTAAAATCGGTACCGGTTTTTTGGCCACCGGCCTGCTGCCTTCGACTGGGTGGTCCGCCCTTTCACAGGACAACTCCCGTCGCACGCTCTCCTTCTACAACACCCACACCGGGGAAAAGCTCATCACCTGTTACTTCAAAAACGGTGCCTATTGCCCCGATGCCATGGGCCGCATCAATCACATATTAAGGGACCACCGCACCGGCGACATCGAAGCCATGGATCCCCAGTTGATGGACCTGCTTAATTCCGTAAACAGTCAATTGGGATGCAGTGCTCCCTTTCACATCCTTTCCGGTTACCGTTCCCCCCAAACCAATGACCGACTGCGCAAACAAAGGTCCGGCGTGGCCAAATCCAGCTATCACATCCTGGGACGCGCCATCGACATTCGCCTGCCCGGATGCGATACGCGCCAATTGCGCGAAGCCTGCCTGGATTTGAAACTGGGCGGTGTCGGTTACTATCCCCGCTCCGATTTCGTTCACGTGGATACCGGAGGCTTCCGAACCTGGAAGGGATAGGGCCCCATCACCATCAGGGATTCCTTCCCGGACCGCATCTAAGACAAGAGGCATATGGGATTCCTTTTTACATGGGAAAAAATAGTCGCTGCCTTACGCGCATGCGCGCACACTTGTCTCTTTATGGTCTATCATTCTGTCTGGATTGACACCTGCATGGACAACTACGGGGCAGACCGGAGCCATTCACGGTTGCCCCCGGGTGGTGGGTGGCTTGTTGCAACCGCTAAATCCAAGTTTTTTTAGCCCAACCTATTGATAAATAATTTATAGAAAGGGTTCTTCAGGGATTTGAAGAAGTCCTCTTATTTTGATATTGATTGGGTCGCAATTAAGCGTATGTGGGAATTTTTAATCAATATAACAGGGACAGGGGACCGCAGTATCGGTATAGGTCCGATATTCAGGATTTCTAAATGGCCGACCTTCGTAGCGAAAAGAAAAGCGTCAAGCAAGAAAGAAGAAAAGATCCAAGGCTGGAATTTCATTGTGACGCATTGGTTTTGGGTTTAGATGGCATTAAGGCCATCACAGATATTAGCTTGGGAGGAATATTTATAGAAGTGAGTGAGTTGGATAATGTCGAAATTGGACAAAATGTAATAATTAACGTCAAGTTACCGACAGAGCCCAAATCCTTGAAATTTAGAGCAAGAGTAGTAAATAAAACAAATCGGGGTATTGGATGTCAGTTCATATCCCTTGAGGGCAGCCAACGGGATGCGATTTGTATGTGTTTCGAATATTTTAAGGATACACTCCCGGCTGGATGTAACTAACATTTTCGTTTTGCTTTACCTTGCTATTGATCCGTTTACGTATCGACAAATATGATCTGGTAATCTCATGGTTTGACAGGGTGTGCCAACGTGGAATAATCTCTCAATGTATCTGTAGTGCGTTATAATCTGTATTTTGTCTGTATAATGTCTAAAATGACATGATATAAAGGAATTAATAATTACTGATTATGTGGATACAATATGAAACATTGTTGAAAATACTGATTGAATTTTAAACAATAGGAGTTGAATTATGATGTTAAAAAAATTCCCTTCTATGGGAGTCAAGACTTTGGCAAGATATTTTGCTCTTTTGCAGTGGTTGTTTTAATTCTTTTTCGAAGGCTACCTGTAATTGCTGGAATTCAATCTGCACAATTATCCAAGGAGGAAAACATGTCTGATTTAAAAAAAATATTTGAAAAAGCAGCGGATGATGTTAAAAAATTGTCACAAAAACCCAGTAATGATGTCCTACTGAAGCTGTATTCCTTATACAAGCAAGGCAGTGATGGTGATGTGTCTGGAAAACGACCTGGAATGACTGATTTTAAAGGGAGAGCTAAGTATGATGCTTGGGCCAAACTTAAAAGCACATCTAATGAAAAAGCAATGGAAGACTATATCGCTCTGGTGGAGAGCTTACGATAAGAGCGGATAGTGAATGGGGTCATGATATCCAAAGGATAAATGCAAATTCGATGAGGTCCTTGATTGTTAAATTCGATGGCAAGCTAAACCAACTTTTTGAGCCTCTCAAAATATACAGGTTTGATCAAACCCAACCATCTATTTACAACTGCAGGGGACTACAATTCGATCAAGCAGTCACTCCAAATAGATCAAGATTAAAAGGATAGCCTTCTTTAAGATACCATTTCGGAATTTACTAGTAATTTATACTCGATCATCCGACTATAATCTGGCTGAGCAAGCTGTCTCCCCACCACTTCACGGTACTTTTTTGCAGCGCATTTTGGGTGAGCCGTAACCCCACGTGATCGACGCTTCGCCTTGATGCTCCCAATAGGTCTCGTTGCGGCCCTGATACTTTGTGCCACTGCCGCTGGGCTGCAGGTACATCAGCGAGACGCTGTCGCCGCGCTCGGCGATCAAGGTTGGAGGGTCGGTTTGGAAGAATGTGACGATGACCTCATTGGCTGGATTTTCGTCACAGATGAAGCGGACGGGGCCATTACTTTGAACAAGGCGATACCTGGCCTGCAGTTCGACAACGCGGCGTTTGTATTCGTCCTGGACGCATGCATGCTTGTCTTCAGCTTTCCAGCATTCGTTTCGCCCCCTGATCCAGCCGCGCTGCTCCGCCTTTAGCACTGGAGGATGCTCGTTGGTCGCTTTCTTAGCTGCGGCGGAGTAAATGATTGACAGCTTGCGATCAAGCGCGGCCAAATCATTGTCTTTGCAGATCATCTCCGCGATGCTATTGGCTTCCACATTGTCACAGTTGAAGGAGGGGCCAACTGCCATCAATGTTTCATTCAGGTTCCCATTATTTTCCGGTGATGCCGGACCTTTCTCACGTACTATCTGATCGATGTGGCGACACCAGGCTTCGCTGTCACGCTCTGGGAAATTGGGTACGTCTCGAAGACCGAGTTTAAACTCGATTACCGACTTCCATTCGTCAGAGCCGATATCCGGACCGTGACCTTGGTTGTCGCTCGTGGGCACTTTCTCTTCTATGAATCGGTGCCACGAATCTGAACAGAGCGTCCCCCCCGCCATGCTCGACCTGTGATTATTGCTTGCTTGGATGCAAATTACTAAAAAGATTATGAAAACTGCTACCCACCTGCTCATGAAGACTTCTCCTGACCATGAATACCTGCTTCGACCCCAGATGCTTGTCAGCTGACGATAGTATCAAGTTTCTCACTAATAAGTGCTTCACGCAATCACCATACAAATTAAAACAGTTGCGGCATCTACCTCTCCTCAATGAATTCAGGATAAAGGAAGCGGTTTCTGCCTAAAATTAAATCAAGACAATTATATGTCTAAGAACGAAATTATGGAAAAACAAGGAAGCGTAACCATGGCTACATATTTCTTTGGAAAAATTTACGCAGTCACGAATAGCAAACATTAATGACAGCCCGACACGGCTTGAATTGGTAAAAACATGCTATTAAGGCTGCAGGGGTTGAATTCAAGGCATTTTATCTTACAATGGGATAGTACGATGTTTTAGTCGGCACTGAGGCCCCCAATCATACGGCATACGCTGCCACCATCTTGGTCCTTGAATCTGCAAGTGCAGAGTCCACACAGAGACCTTCAAGGCGTTCACTGAAAACGAGTACAATGTGATCATTGCAACAATACCATAATTTTAGTCCCATCCCGTGATGATGGCTGCTTAGGAAAAATAACCGTGGAAGGAGACATATCATGGAGAAGGTTATTCATTGTAAAGATGTGGGATTCGATTGTGAAGGCATTGTTCGAGCCAACAGCGATCAGGAAGTAATGCAGTTAGCAGCGGAACATGCAAAGTCGGTACACGGTGTTACCGAGCTCACCAGTGAAATGGTTGAAAAAGTCAAATCGGTAATTCGAGATGAATAAAAAGGCTTAACTCCTAAAAATCAGGCGAGGCTTGTTTCCTTGCCTGATTTCTATTTTGTTTTATCTGTAGGAATGCTGACTGGACGTGATAGTATTCAATTTAGTGGCATTTTATGTCAGGCGAAAAATGAACGAACTCTGGCAATCAGATGGGAAAAACAACACAAACCAAGGAGAACATCACATGACAAAGGCTGAACTGCTTGAACAAATGGCCACAGATGCAGGAATATCTAAAACCGCAGCCAGTTCCGCTTTGAGTTCACTTGTCGGCAACATTACAATAGCGCTCAAAAAAAAGGATGCAAAAGTTACATTGGTCGGATTTGGCACCTTTTCCAAAATTCGCCGAAAAGCCCGCAAAGGTCGAAATCCCCGAACCGGTGAGGCGATTAAAATCAAAGCATCAAACTCCGTTAAGTTTAAACCTGGCAAGAAACTTAAAGCTGCAGTTTAGGGGAGGTCCGGAAAATTGGATTCTTGATTTGTCTGGGCCGAAGTGATTATAGCTTCAGCCCAGATTTTATTTTCATAACATGATCTGAAGCGATATACTTTCAGTCATCCAATGCATGGGATAACTCAGGTGCATCCGCTTTTGGATTCAAGGCAGCGTAGGTGAATCGGTTTGGTCAGAGTGAGGAACGGCTTCTGGGAAAGCCGGATGTTGAAATGAGAAGCCTTGTTGAATTGCCAGACCTATTAGTTTAAATACGACCCGCTGAATGATTGGTCATTTCACTCCCAATTTTTCCGCTCTTGCCCTCTGAATAAATCCTTCTTATCTATATTTATCGCTGTTAATTCAAAAGTCCGCCCTTTTTCTATCTAAGGAACAACTGCAAAAGCCGGTATCTGATATCGCTAACCGTCCTTTAATTTTAGGTAACGTTCAGCAGGAAATGTATTGGGCAGACTAACTCAACGTACCACTTGGATCTATTATGGCAAACAATGGCATACAACGTAAATTGAAAGCCATCTTCAGCGCTGACGTCCAGGGTTACAGCAAGCTGATGGGGGATGACGACGAGCACACGGTAAACACGATCACTGCGTACCGGGAGATTATTACCGAGTTAATTGAAAAGTATCAGGGACGGGTCGTTGATGCGCCAGGAGACAACCTTCTTGCTGAATTTGGCAGTTCTCTGAATGCAATCCATAGTGCCATTGAAATCCAAAGAACATTAGAAACAGAAAACGGAAAGCTGCCCGACAACCGTCGCATGGACTTTCGCATTGGCATTAACCTGGGGGATGTCCTTCACAAGGATGATCGCATTTATGGGGATAGTGTTAACATTGCTGCACGGATCGAGAACCTTGCCGATCCGGGTGGCATCTGTATTTCCAGAGGGGTTTACAATCAGGCCGAAGGCAAGCTTGACGTCGGTTTCGCCGACCTCGGGCCACATTCGGTCAAGAACATCAAGAAGCCAGTTAACATCTACAAAGTGCTGCTTAATCCAAAGGACGCAGGTCGGGTTGTCAGTGTCTCCAAGAAGAAGACCCTGACTCGACGATGGATGGCAGTAGTGATCGTGGCCTTGACCATACTAATCGGCAGTGTCGGAATATTGTACCAGCGATCAAGGCCAAGATTTGAACCTGCCTCGATCGATCGCATGGCCTATCCCCTTCCCGACAAGCCTTCCATTGCCGTTCTTCCGTTTGAAAACTATTCTGACGACGCCAAATTAAACTTCTTTGCCAGCGGATTAACCGAGGATCTTACCGCTTCGCTCTCGAAAGCGCCCGACTTGTTTGTGATTTCAAAAAGTTCAGCCGCCACATATAAAGGAAAGCAAGTCGAAATCGGTCAGGTAGCTGAGGAACAGGGAGTCCAATATGTACTGGAGGGCAGTGTTCAAAAGGCTGAAGACAAACTTCGCATTACCACCCAGCTGATTGATGCGCTAAACGGCCACCACCTCTGGGCAGATCGTTTCGACCGGCAGGCAAAGGATATCTTCTCCTTGCAAGATGAAATCGTCAAGCACGTGATTGTGGAACTGCAGGTGGAACTGACCCAGGGCGCAGCGGCGCGTGTGGCCAGCCGAGGAACCGATAACCTTGACGCCTGGCTGTTGAAGATCGAAGCCCACGGAGAATTCATTAAGTTCTCTCGGGAAGGCATGATACGTGCTCGCGAACTATACGAATCCGCGCATCAGGCGGATCCAAATTGGGCGCGACCTTTAGCAGGGCTTGCCTCTGTCGATTGGTATGAGGCCAAGCAAGAATGGAGCATCTCCAAGGCAGCATCGATTCAGACCGGTATCGAATTGGCACAGCAGGCTATTCAAATGGATCCGAATGAACCGCAAGGATACCAGACGCTCGGCAACCTATATGCATTAAATGGTCAGGGTGAACGTGCGATCGCGTTGCGACGCAAGGCAGCTGAGCTGGCACCCAACGACCTCACCGCCGTCGCCGGGCTGGCCACTCGTCTCAAGGATTTCGGCGAGGAACAGGAGGCCATC
The DNA here is from genome assembly GCA_963705435.1 of uncultured delta proteobacterium. GTDB lineage: Bacteria > Desulfobacterota > Desulfobacteria > Desulfobacterales > Desulfosarcinaceae > Desulfosarcina. Next base: position 239,945 of record CAVPJR010000012.1, read on the forward strand.
AAACTATTCGAGCAGGCCATGCGACTGAGTCCCAAGCATCCCTGGTGGGTTCCATACGCTTACGGCGTGACCCTTCACCTTATCGGTAGGAAGGAAGAATCCGTTCAATCATTCAAGAAGGCCATTGCGCTTAATCCCTCCCATGTTCTTCCCCAAGCATTTCTGGCCGCTGTTTATGCTGATCTTGGTCGTATCGACGAAGCCAAAGCGGCCGCTAATGAAGTCATGCGGTTGAATCCAAAATTTACAGTGACTCAACTCTTAAAAAGCCATACGTTCCATGATCCTGCAAGAGATGCCCGGTTCAGCAACCTAATGCAAAGTGCAGGTTTACCGGAATGATACGACACAGAGTGCTCAAGGAAAACACATGATATCCAAAAGATATATGAAAATTTCAAATGATCCCATGCAGTTAAACCTGTGGCAAGAAAGTTGTCGTTTTCGTCTACCCGTTTTTGGTGACATAGCCGGAACATAATTGCCTAACCATTTTAACTCAATCCCCTGATCCGCCGACCGTTTATCCCTGGTTATGTCCTTATTTCCTTGAAATCTGACATCATGTCAGTTGTTATTAAACATTATGTATGTTTGATAAAAAAAATTTACCATCACGGTTAAGTGTGCATCCCCAACCCACACTCAGGATTACTAAATCCGAGCTCACGCGCACAAAAATTCTTACCGCGGCATTGGATTTTCTCTGGTCAAATCCGTTTCGCGACATGACCGTCAGCTCGCTGATGGATGCCACAGGCGTGAGCCGTTCGGTGTTCTACCAGTATTTCAATGATGTGCACATGGTCATAAATGCCTTGCTGGACATCTCGCAGAAGGAAATCTTCGCAGTTCGCAGTGTGCAATCCTTGGCTTAAGGGCGTCGGTGATCCAATTGCCCTGGTGAACGAGACCCTTTCCGGCTTAGTTCACCTCTGCTATGACCGCGGACCCATTTTCAAAGCCGTAGCCGATGCCGCCACCACCGACAGGCGCTTCGAAGAAGTCTGGAGACGGTTTCTTAGTGGGTTCGATGATGCAGCTTGTGCCCGCATTGAAGTTGACCAAGAGCAGGGGCTGATTCCGGAATTTGATGCACGTTCCGTCGCAATTGCGCTTAATCGTCTTGATGCGTATACGATCATCGAGGCATTCGGGCAACGCCCTAAGCGCCGGCCGGAACCGGTCCTGGAGGCGTTGACACGGGTCTGGGTTTCCACGCTTTATGGTCCATAGTGGCTTAAGAAAGGGTCCTCGAATCTCGTCCGCACATGAGTCAAACGGGGAAGTAAGGACGGAAAAACCCACAAGAATGCGCTTTGAGAAAACAGAGCCCAACACAAAACGAGAGGACACAATGAATAATATGATACAGAAAATGCACTCGCTGTTTTTGACGAGTGTTCTACTCCTGGGTGCCAGCGCGGCATCTTTCGCGCAAAACACCCCCGGTTACAACAACAAGATACCGGAGTCCATCCTGACATCCAACCATGTGGAAACGCCGATCGGAGACCTGAATTTCTTCGACGGCATGCCGGATGAAGTAACCGTACAGAAGCTCTACGACAACTTGATTTTCATGCGCGGGGTAGAGCCATTCCTTAGCGGGATTTCCGCCACGTCCATCGAGGCGATTCGCCTGGGTGGTGTCGAAGTTGGCGCGAAGCGCGCCAGCGACGTCGTCATCTTTGATAAATTGATGGACTCAGACCCGCTTTTCCTCACCGGAAATACGGATACGGTTCACGCGTTGGCGATTCTTGAGTTGGATCGGGATGGGCCGACGGTCGTTGTGATTCCGCCGAAGTGTGGTCCGGGAACGGTGGACGACGCGTGGCAGCGCTTCGTGGCCCCCCCGGCCTCGACAATGGCAAGGGTGGCAAATACGTGATCCTGCCGCCTGATTACGAAGGGGATCTCGATCCAGCGGTCGGTGGCAAGTTCGCTGACCCCTGTGACCCGCCACGGTTGCAAAAGCCGGAGAGCCGTAAACATTTTTACCAATTCAAGGAATTGATGAAACATGTGGAACTGTCGTCCTCATTTTGGACCTCATTGTTGGTTCCGGGCGGTGGAATTTGTTCACTTAAGCTCGTAAAAACCTGATCCGCAAGGAGGGCGTGGGTTTGTGTGGTCGGATGCTTGTCATCCCAGAACACATGGCCGGCGCCGTCAAAATTGTTCTCAACCTGAAAATTCGGAGATGGATCGGTTACATTGCTGAAGCCGAAGGCGCCGGGATCGCTTTGGATAATCACAAAAAAAGCGAATACATCAAATTCGTACAGGTCAACCTCCGGATATTCGGTGCTGAATGTATCGAGCATATTGCCCAATGCGGTATTGAAACCTGTCGAAAACGCCGTGGCCTCAGCGGCTTCCGGTGTACCCAGGGTGTCGGGAATCGTTCCCAGATCGGGCAGATTCATTACCAGTATACGCCTGGCCCCGAATTCCACCAGCCGCTCCATGGCATCCTTGATGTTGGCCACCACGGGCGGAAAATCGCTGTCTGCATTAAAATAGTCATTGCCGCCGATCCAGATGATGAAAAGTGTGCTGGACGACAGCTGGAAGCCGTCGGTGGCGATATGAGTGGCCACCTGTTCAATCAGGCCCGGTGGTACGAGTCCATCGCTTTGCGCGCCGCCCAGGGCCCGGTTGGTTAGGGGTGCATCCAACCGTTCCGGATCGGCCAGATATTCGACCCAGATCCGGCCGTTGGAAAAACGGCCTTCGAAATACAGCGCCGAATCGGGTAAGGGTTGGTTTTCTATAAATACGAGATTGCCGTTATCGGATAAACTGTCTCCGAAGGCGACGATTTCATCGAATGGCCCGGCGAATCCATTGGATGCCCAGGGGACAAGCACCATCAGCGTAAAAAACAACCATTTCAGCATTCTTTTGTTTGTCTGCATTTTTATATTTCCTTCTTTTTCTGAGTGATGGGAAACTCGCACGCACGGTTCTTAGGGGGCTTGGGGCTGGCAACAGCCCCCGGCTACCCGACCGTTTGGTGATACGGTATTGAGGTGAGGAAAATCAGATACTTGATATCTTAAGGTTTTTGCAGGTATCTCAGATCCAACTGCTTGCTATATATGTTGGAGCTGTACATTTTTTGCCTAAGATGGGAGAATCATAGTATCTTGTATTGCATATACATTTAAATTTTTATAGGTTGTATTGGAACCAACGTTTTAATTGGAGTCTTCCCTGCCTTCTTTGTATCCCCGCTCGAACTCGGATTTGGTTTTTGTGAAACTTGCCTTGAGAATTTCCCATGAATTTTCAAGCCCCTGTTTAAAATTTTCCAAGGCTCCTTCGCCAGCCTGTTGCAGTTCACCGATCTTATTCTCAACTTCTTTAAGCCTTGCACGTAAATCAGCAATCCGTTTGTGATAGTCGATTTTCGCCCTGACCTCTGGGCCCCAGTGGATGGCTGATAACAATGCGTCCTTTAGCTTTCATCATCCTGCTGATATTAGAGAAAGCAACTGCCTTATCAACGATGTTGGGATAACAGGCATTTATAAATGTTGCATCTATACTGCCTTTCGGCAACTTGAGATCCCGGACATCCGCCAAAATGGTTTTCACGTAGGGGTAGTTTTTTTTCAGTTGTTCCTGCATACGCCTTGAAAGATCGCAGGCATAAATGCTACCAGGCTTGTATTTCTTGATTATGGGAATCAAAATTCCCGTACCGGATCCCACATCAAGAACTGTATCACCTTTGGCGATGTTGCCATTTGATACGATTTTCTCCAGACGTTCAGGTACGCCCTCAGGCAAAGGCGGATCAAAGAGCTGATAGAGTTTATCAAATGAAATTCGCTGGAACTGGTTGATCCTCTGAATCTCCTCTTCGCTGAGAGTATGAAAAGATGTCATAAGCGCCTTTAGGGTATCGCTGTGATGATGGACTTTCCTATACTAAGTTTTCAACCCGCTGACATATAAATGTTCACAATCCATGCACCATGCTTTTTTCAAATCTTATAAAGAAGTATGTATTGCTTATCCTCACTCTAACTCCCATTCAATTTGATCAAAGACGTCCTCAATCTGATACAGTACCTTGTCGGCTTTGGCCAAGTGCCAATCCGCAATATGTTCTTCAACTTCCTTGTGAAGCTTGCGGAGTTCGTCTTTGCGCTTAAGTAAAACCTTTCTAAAGGCCGGATTTCCTTCCAACTCGTAAAGAAGTTTATCAAGCCTTCCAACAATGTCAAAGAAGGAGGGGCCTTTCTCTACCCATGCTTCATCTACATAACCCAGGCCCTGGGAAATCTTAGGATAATCCGACTTCATGTCCTTTTCAAAGTAGGGAAGAATGCGGACTGTCAATTGCATTGTTTTGCTCATGTGCGTTGTTCTCCTTCTTGTCTTCGAAAAAAAAACAAACGGTTATTTCAGGGGGCGGGATGTTTTTATGTACTCAATTTTTGTACCAGATTTCCAACACTCAGGGTCGCGCCACCCAATATTTTGATTTATATTAATAATTTTTGTAAAAGGCACTTTCAGGACAGTCATTAACAGCCATATAAATAGGTCATATTCAACCAAGTGGTTATATATAACGTTTTTTAGGTCTGCTTGGTGTTATGGGTAGCAAACGATAATGGTAAATTGAAATTGGGATGAGAATTTATGGTTTTCGAATACCGAGTTTTCGTATGCGGGCGCCTAAAGCGCTGGAGTTGAGCCTGAGGATGTCGGGTTCTTTGTCGGTACCAATGTTTTCTCCGCGTCCATGATTCTTCTTTATCTTGCCTCATTACCTCCTCAGGTACAAGTGAAAACAGGCGTGAAACATAGCCAATCCAAATCACACAAACACTCCTTTTTCAGGTAGCTGTTATGAGGGTGTACCATTTGGTGAACAAAAAATTAGAAAGGGTGACCCCAGCATATAGTGGTCGCCCATTCTCTGAAATTATTTGGGTTTGAATATGCTATCACAGTTCAAAAGAGGTGGCAGATTTTTTTTGATGCTCATCCCCAGCATTGAGGGCATTTCAAAAGTTGCGATACCACATGCCAACCGGTGCTTTGACAGACCATTGGATTCTGTCAAACCAAAATACAGCTCCGGCAATTTTCAACGATGTACGAAAATAATCACTGCGGGCCAAATCTTGCCAAAATGGGAACTCAGGTGGTACCGTGCGGATCATCATAGCATATCGGCAAAATCTCAATAAAATCCGAATAGTAAGGTGATCTCAATCCATCTTAGTTCACCGAATTTCTGTGATAGATTATTTTTTCCGAGGTAAACTGCACCGAACTGGCTTTCCGGATGACCACCACATGGTTTACTCAGTCTCTTTGTGTACCAGTTGCATGTATCATGGAACAACAATGCAATCACCCCTTTGCTCTTTGAGAAAGCCTGGGTGAAATTGATCTGGTACGGATGCTTTCTAAGGCTGTTCTCATCGGTTCAGCACATTCTTTTAGAAACTATCAAATTGTAATATTTATGTAATTATGTTCATAAAATATATGTAATTATCTCCACAATATTATATTCTTCTCCTAAATTTATACCATTATTCTACTTCTAAAATTTATGTAACTAATCAATATTCTATTTTAAAAATCAAATAAGCTTTATTTTGCATGTTTTTTGCTTAAAAATAAGTGATCTTTTAATCCATAATTCATTAGAGAATTTAGGCTATTATTACATTAAAGCCAAAAATACCGATCCTGGCGAGGAGTTCGGAAAGAGCGTTGCCATATCGTCAGAATTAACTATTGCGGTGGGCGCAGATGGAGAAGCCAGTGACGCCACCGGTATCGATGGTAACCAGGACAATAACAACGCAATTGACTACGGTGCTGTTTATATGACTTCCGATGGCATCGCTTTTTTAACAAAAGGCAGAAATGATTAGGCGAATTGATTTATTCATTGGATTAAATGTGTTTTTACTCTTACTTTCATGTGCATCCCAAAAGATGGTTGAAAACGCGCCGCCACCGAAGTTCAACGGCATCGTGTTGGCAAAAGATGTCGACGCCTCCGGAACGGTCGGTGTCCCGGTAGAGCTAACCAGCAAATTTTATAATAATGACGAACAGGTAGTCGCCTTTCTCTCACTTGACGACGTGACCGGATCCCATACGCTTCGATGGGAATGGATCGCACCGGATGGCGGAATCTATTTGGTCAGCAACGATTACTCGATCGTCGTAAACAAGGGGAAATACTTGCCCAAGGTGACTGCCTGGCATCGAATTTCCATAAATTACGAGCCTGCTGCCGACACACTTGGAGAATGGAAGGTTGCAGCCTATGTCGATGATGAGCTAGTGGATGTAAAACCGTTTACGTTGACTGAATACGCCGATCCTTGATGCTACGACAAAATTTGTTTTAAAGACCCTTTCCGAAAGATTGGGCCTGACCATTGGCATAGAAAATTATGATAGTCTGCCAAATGTCAAGTTTGCCCGCAAAGATGCGCTAATCATCAAAAATTATTTTGTTCGGATATTGGGTGTACCCGAAGAAAATATCATCTCTTTGATAGACAGCGAGGCAACCAGGGCCCGAATCGAAGGAGTATGTCCATGAGGATGTCAATAAAGTTCATCATCGGCTGGATGATTCTGTCGATGGTCGCGATCAATTTTCCAGGTAGTACCCTATGTAATGCAGCTTCGTTATATGCTCAAGCCGATTTGTTGGATTACAAAACCCGTTATAAGCCCGAGGTATTGTCCACGCCTGAAAAAGATATACCGCTGACGGAGGTTGAAAAGACGGAGAAAAAAGGCTTCAGCAAGTGGGTTTGGATCGGCCTTGGGGTACTTGCCGTTGGCGGCGCGGCCTTGGCGCTAACTGGCGGCGGTGGTGGTGATCGTGGTGGTGATCGTGGTGGTGGTGATGGGACGGGAGATGTTTCAATTACTTGGTAATTTTAGCTGATAATTACATCCCAGAAACCCTATAATACGTCCATGGGTATTCAGTTGCCACTACTCCTGAGGCGATTTTATATTAGTTGTATCAAATCTTAATGTTAATCCAATGCGGCGTTTCCATAATTGATCCAAATGCTGATCTTTAGTTTGATACGTTAAGTTGGGATTACCCTATGGTTGATCGAGATTACAAAGGTAGGCTTGCAGCCACTCTCAGTACTGGCACTATCTTTAATAGTCAGCTGAGGGATAAAAATAGGGAGATAAGCCGCGCTAAGACTCACACCTTCTTTCGTACATCAATCAGAGACCTTTTTTTCGCATCTCTAATATTTCTTTTATGCATTTTTCTGCCATGGGGCTGCGGAAATGATGTCCAAGACGTTTCAACTGCAGGGTATTCTGATACCGGATCGGCTTCCTTGACCATTCGATGGCATGACACTCAGTATTTTCAAAATTCAGCGGCTTTGCAAATTTCTCTAAATTGTCAGGCAAGTGGCATTGAGCATGTTGTATGCAATGTATACGATACTTCAACCGGCACATTGCTGGCCACCGGCGGCCCCTGGGACTGTGAGGCACACAGCGGTACGATAAAGGGCATTCCGGTAGGTCAGGATAGAACCTTTGTTTTATTGGCAGAAGATTTCAACGGCAACGTGAAATGGCGGGGGGAAGTAACCGGAGTTACGATAATCGCTGGTAAAAACAACGAGAATGTAGGCGTTGACGCCTATCGGTTTATTCCCTCCCTGATTTTTCCAAACAACGGCGATATAGTGGATCCGAACGCTTTTTCTCTTGAGTGGGAGCCTTGCGTTAATGCTGTGGAGTATATTGTGCAGGTTGCAAAGGACGAGGATTTTTATGATATTGTAATTGATCAAACGACTCCCGGTTCAACTTATGAGCCTGCGATACTAACACCATCAACGGAGTACTACTGGAAAATTTCGGGGATTGATCTATATGCCAACATTGGAGCTGAATCGGTAACAAGACACTTTATCACCTCCGATTGTACCTATTCGATTTCTTCCACCAATAACACAATAGGTTCAGGCGGTGGAACAGGCAGGTTCTATGTCTCTACATCGTCAACCAGTTGCGAGTGGTATGCTGAAGCGAATGCGACATGGGTGACAATCACCTCCGAATCCAGCGGTATCGGCGATGGTCCGGTAACTTACACGGTTTCGTCCAATACCGGCGATAGCCGAACGGCGGTAATCACCATTGCCGATCAAACACATACGGTTAACCAGGATCCCGCATTAGGTTCTCTAAAAGTGACAATTTACCCGCCCGAAGCTGTTTCAGCAGGTGCCAGATGGCGAGTGGATGGAGGGGATTGGAACAGCAGTGGGTATACGCAGAACGGACTTTCAGTTGGCAATCATCTATTGGAGTTCAATACGATACCCGGCTGGATCAAACCAACCAGTCAAACGGTAACAATTAACAATAATCAGACGACCGATACCAGCGGCGAGTATCGCCAGCATACAGTTATTGATCTTAGCGTTTATGTTGATAAGATCAAAAAAGATAACTATGCCGACCTTACTTGGTCCGGGGCAAATTCAACGTCTGTGGATGTCTACCGTGACGGTTCCATAATTGCTACTACTCCCAATGATGGGGCATACACTCATGGCCCTTTTAAGGCGAAAACCCCGGCAACCTACCAATTATGCGAGGCCGGAACATCGATTTGCTCAAACATGGTTACCGTAAGTTGGAAAGACCTCTGACCAAATCTGAGCAAGTATCAAAAGCAGTTTATTTGATGATTATATAAAATGTTTAACCTGTGCGTTTAACTATTTGAATTTACAGATGATACGTCAAGCAATGGCCGGGTTTGCCAAAAATAATTTATCAGAAAAGCCTACCGTCGGCAACATGATCCCTTGGACTTCACGACGAAGGTGTCGGTATGCAATCGTTATCTGAACCGTAGTTCGCCTGACCACAACCTGCGGGATTGCACGCTATTCAGATTCATGACACCACATATCGAAGATCGCGGTATTCGGGACAAGCTTAAAATAGACGGCACCTGATCCTTAACCATGTGACAGGTTCCCGTCGGCATGACCCTCCTTACAAATTGTGTATTTTTCCTTGACTCGCACGGGTGCGTCTCTATAATCTCTGCCGGGAAGAGCAGTTTCCTGTCGACATGTTTATAATCCAACGGGGATCAAAGATACTTTATAGTCGTATCAGGCCGGCGCATTGATTGTTGGTTTCAATCATTAAAAAAAGGAGATGAAAAATGACGACAAGCAACGCATTCGAAAAAAAGCCTCTCTGGTTGTTGATAGAGGAGAATATCCTTGCGCTCGATTTGAAGGATCTTGCCGGGGAAAAACTGGAATCATCGATTCAACGGATTGCTGGGGAACTTGACAATTCCGGTTACAATGTTTCTCGCCACGGGGGAAATTTACTTAAATTGAGATGGGCGGTCGATAAAGCGAAAAAGACCGGACGTCCCCTGTTGAAGGATTTCAACACCGCGATCGCGGCCTTTACGCTGGAGGACGTGACTGACCCTTATGGCGCAACCAGCAAGCTCCTTGACGACATCGCAGGGACGTGGCCGGAGCTAAGAATTCCCGAGCGTAGAGCGGATGTGATTCAGATTGTCGAGAAAACCAGGCTCGACCTGCTGGTTGCCAAGGCAAAAAGCCTGTCCGGTGATGAAGGTATCCGATTGCTTATTAAAAAACAGGTGGCTTCCCAGGTCATCACCAGCGCGTTGGAGATTTCTGATGAGAAATTGAAACAGGTGAGGGCTGAGATAAAGAAGGAGCTTGCTGAAAGGGAGAGGGTGGCAACCCTGCTCGAGGCGGTAGCGGGAAAATCCGACGAAGAAAAGGTCAGGCAACTGTTTGAGAAGAACGTCTCCGTAGAATTGATAATCGAAATGGCAAAAGTTGACCAGGGCGTGATCGATGCTGCCAAACAGGCCATGGAAGCGGAGTTAAAGGAAAAACAAAGGCTGGCAGAAGAGGAAGCAGAGCGGAAAAAGGCAGCGGCTGCGGGGCCGGCGTTGGAAGATATACCCTCCGATGAGTTGATCGGCTACATTGAATCCATCCGCGAAATTATGGAATTCAGCGAGGAAGAGAAGGAAATCAGAATTATGTGCGAGCAGAGTTCCATACCCAAGAGTCTTGTTGACATTGCTGTTTCGGAGCCTGACAAGCTGGATGAACTCGAAAAGAAGGCGCAGGGATAAGGGGGTTGTTTGTGAACGGTTTCAGGCCCTGCGACGCCTGGGATCAGGGGGCAATAAAGGATGTTCCCTAATTTTTACGAATCCGTCAAAATCATTCCAACAATCGGGTATTCACTGACCAGATTGATCGTCCTGAAATCGGCCATGCACAATCAATTGTGGATGGCCGATCGGGTTCAAGCCTACGGACCCGGTCGATTTAATTTCAGCAGCCGTGCGGCGTTCTGCCCGCATACCATTTCCATGTCTTCCGGGCTCAAACCGGCATCGGTCATCTCTTTCAAGTACCGCTCGGGCTTGAGCAGGGGATAGTCGGTGCCCATCAGGACCTTGTCCAGTCCCACCAGGTCTTTGGCATAGCGGTAAATCCGGCTGTCGTAGAGAAACGGCGAGGCGGCGGTGTCGTAGTAGACGTTTTTCAAGGTCTCCTTAACCGCTTTTTTAAGCAGGTGGTAGAAGAAGAGTCCGCCTCCCCAGTGGGCTAACACAATGGTGTTGTCCGGAAAGCGGGCCATGGTTTCGTAGATCTGGAACATGGTGTTGGGCGTCTTGCCCGGATATAGGTGGCCCACCTCCTCGTTGGTGTGCAGCAGCACCGGCACATCATGCTCCCGGCACATGGCCATGATGGGGTCCAGGCTGAGCTGGCATTCACCGTCGATGCCGCAGCCATAGAAAGCCAGTTCCCCCACGCCGCTCAGACCGGCGTCCAGGCAGCGCTGCACCTCTTCGGCCGCATCGGGATTAAGGCTGTCCACGCAGCACAGGCCGCGCAGCCGGTGCGGATATCGCTTCACCGCTTCGATGACATAGTCGTTGTTCCGCCGGCAGGTTTCCGGTGTGCGCCAGGGAAAACCGAACACCACCGACATATCCACCCGTTGGTCGTCCATCATGTCGATGATGTTAGCGGTGGATGCCAGTTTGGATTTGGGGGATTCGTATAGCAGCTTGAATTCGGGTTCGGCATCGAAAAAACGATCCCGGTGATCCCGGATCTCAGCGGGGAAGGTGTGTACGTGAAAATCGATGATCATACGTGACTCCATGTAAAGCGGTTTTCCATATTGACTATGGTGCTTTTTCTTATACAATATAGCCCACGCTTGCAACAACGCTTAAGCGTTCACAGGTTCAGCGTTTACCGTTCAAGGTTGTGGCAAAGACAACATTGAAGAGCCGAAGTCCTTAAATGAAGGTAGTCTGCCTATCGGTGGGTAGAGAACCCGGAACCCAGAACCTTTGAACCCATGAACGGTTTATATGTTTCTAATCGCCGGCGTTCAACCCAAAACCAGACGGGTGGATGATAATCCGCAACGATGCCCAGCCTGCGGGCTGGCACAAGCCTATACCACCCGGGTGGATCACTACCTGAGCCTGTTTTTCATCCCCCTGATCCGGGTGAAACAGGGTGAGCCCTTTTTATTGTGCGAAGGCTGCCAGCGTCCGGTGGATAGTCGCCGGGCGCCGGTGCAGGAGGTGCCGCTGTCAGGTGCTTCCTCCGTTTGTGTGGCCTGCAAACGTGGATTCGACAGTTCATTTAGATATTGTCCGCATTGTGGGCAACGGGCCTAATTATCAAAGAGGTGCATATGCGTTTTTCCGGAAGGGTAATCAACGGACTGAGCCGTCGTGAATTTCTGATCATGACCAGTCTGGCGGCCACGAGTCTGGCTGCGGGTTGCGCCACCAATCCCGTCACGGGAAAATCCCAGTTCATGATCATGGATGAAAAGCAGGAGATTGCCGTCGATCGTCAGCAGTCTCCCCACCAGTTCTCAGCCGATTACGGGAACACGCAGGACCGGGCCCTGCAAAGCTATGTTCAGACCACCGGCAAGCGGCTGACTGGCAACACCCATCGCGGGCAGATGCCCTATAACTTTCACTGCGTCAATGCCAATTATGTGAATGCCTATGCCTTTCCCGGCGGAAGCATCGCCTGCACCCGGGGGATCCTGCTGGAGCTGGACAATGAAGCCGAGCTGGCCGCCCTGCTGGGGCACGAACTGGGGCACGTCAATGCGAGGCACACCGCCGAGATCATGTCCAAGGCCCAGCTTGCCAACATGGCCGTCGGGGGGCTGACCATCCTAACCAGCGTGGCTGTCGGTTCTGGAGCCGGCAGCCTTGCCGGGCAACTTGGAGAGCTGGGCTCCGGGGCATTGCTGGCTACATACAGCCGTGACAATGAGCGTCAGGCGGACGACCTGGGCATGGTATACATGACCCGATCCGGATATGGCCCCCAGGGCATGGTGGGCCTCATGGAGATGCTCAACAGCATGAACCGGCACCCGGCCGGGATGACCGATCTTCTCTTTGCCACCCACCCCATGTCCTCGGAGCGCTACCAGACATCGGTGAATCACGCCACCAACGAATACCGGCAGTACAGCGGCCAGCCGCTGTATCGGGATCGGTACATGGACAACACCGCAGGCCTGAGAAAAATCAAAGGCGCCATCAAGAAGATGCAGGAGGGCGAGGAGGCCATGGGCAAAGAACAATACAGCCAGGCGGAGGGGCTGTTCAAGCAGGGCCTTGACGAAGCGCCCAATGACTATGCGGGGCTCTTGCTCATGGCCAAGTGCCAGCTGGTTCAGAAAAAAGACAGCGAGGCGGAGCGCTATGCGGATCGGGCCAAGCAGGTCTATCCCGACGAGGCGCAGGCATACCACATCAGCGGTATTACCAAGATCCGCAACAAAAAGTACGACGCCGCCTACGAGGATTTCAGCATCTACGAACGGCGTCTCCCGGGAAATCCCAATACGGTGTTTTTCAAAGGGCTGGCTTTGGAAGGCGGAGAGAAAATAGAACCGGCCGCTCAAGCCTACAACACGTATCTGAAGCAGGTCCGGCAGGGAAAGCAGGCCCAGTATGCGTATCAGCGGCTGAAAGAGTGGGGCTACATCAAGTAGGAACTGACACTGCCCCAAAACGGCTTTTGAACCCAAATTCTAATTTGAGATGACTTCCAATGGTGGGTTCATCAAACGGTGACGATATTGGCAATGCGGCCCTTTGTGAAACTGCCGGTCTGGAGCGCCACGTGGTGCTGGTGGCACCGGAAATCCACTGGAACACCGGAAACATCGGCCGCACCTGTCTGGGGGCCGGGGCCAGGCTGCACCTGATCCGCCCGCTGGGGTTCTCCCTGGACAGCCGCCAGGTCAAGCGGGCCGGGCTGGATTATTGGAACCGGGTATCCCCCGGCATCTGGGACAGTTTCGATGCGTTCTGTGAGGCGCTCGACCCCCTCGAAGGTGAAATGGCCCTCTTTTCCAAGGCCGGGACACGGGTTTTCTGGGAGATGCCGGCCTGCCGGCGGATGTTTCTGGTGTTTGGATCCGAGACCGGGGGACTCCCGAAAGTGATTCTTTCCCGATACCCCCGGGCTTGCTACCGAATCCCCACCACCGGTGATATACGATCGCTGAACCTGTCCACCGCAGCGGGTATCGCCCTGTATGAGAGCATCCGAAGCGGAAAGAGAGATTCAGGTATCAGCCGATGGTGAGACTCATTCTGATCGGCCTGCTGTCCGGATTTTTCTTCAGCTCCACCTTTGTGCTGAACCGGATCATGAGTTTGAGCGGCGGTCACTGGGTGTGGAGCGCCAGTCTCCGCTATGCTTATATGATTTTATTGCTGACGGTCTGGCTGCTGGTGTTTCGTGGAACGGCTGCCTTTGCCCGCACCCTGGGCCTGTTTTTCAGCCACCTGGCTTTTTGGGTGGCGGCGGGCAGCATCGGCTTCGGGGCCTTTTATGCCCTGATCTGTTTCAGCGCCGACTATGCACCCGGTTGGATCGTGGCCACCACCTGGCAGTTTACCATTATTGCCACGCTGGTGGTGCTTTCAGCCTTCGGCCGTCGCTTTCCCCGGCGGATCTGGCTGTTTTCGACCATCGTCTTTGCCGGCGTGTTCCTGGTCAACGTCAGCCAGGCAGGGGCGGTCGATCCAGCGGAACTGACCAAAGGTGCCCTGCCCGTATTGATTGCCGCGTTCTGCTACCCCATCGGCAACCAGTTGGTGTGGGAGGCCAAGACCGGCCATGGCCGTTTGCCCGATATCAGCGGCCCGGAACTGGAACACCCCTTTGCCAAGGTGCTGCTGATGTCCCTGGGCAGCGTTCCCTTCTGGATTCTGCTGGTGGTCGTGACCGCACCACCACCGCCGGTCGGCGGGCAGATCCTGAACACGGCCCTGGTGGCCCTGTTCTCAGGTGTGATGGCCACGAGCCTGTTCCTCTTTGCGAGGAACGAATCGAAAACCGGCAGTCAACTGGCCGCTGTGGACGCCACCCAATCCAGCGAGGTGATCTTCGCCCTGGTCGGGGAGATGCTGATCATCGGTGCCGCGCCGCCCAATTTCATGGGGGTGTTGGGGATCGTGGTCACCGGTGTCGGGCTGGCGCTATTTGTCCGGTTTCAGGAAACGTCGGCTTAAGGGCTTCGCAAACATATTTAACAACCGTCTCTGCAGACAACCGAAAAGGAGAAAAACCATGGTAATCCATCCCGTTTTCAGCAAACGTTTTCTCGCCCGTTCATTGGTTTTGGCGGCATGCGTCTTGGCCGCCTTGTTTCTGGTACAGTGCAGCGGCGGTGACGGTTCGGCCATTTTTGTAATGGAACCGCTGCCATACAGTCAGGATGCCCTGGCCCCCACCATCAGTGCGGACACCATGGGGTTTCACTACGATAAACACTATGCCGGTTATGTGAAAAAGGCCAATGATCTGACCAAAGGGATGGGTTTCGCCGGCAAGACCGCTGAATCGGTGATCCAGGCGACGGCAGGGGAGGCATCCAAATCGGCCGTCTTTAACAACGCCGCCCAGGCGTGGAACCACGCCTTTTTTTTCAAATGCCTGAAACCGGATGGCGGGGGCCTGCCGGAGGGCCTGCTGGCGGAGATGATCGATGCAGCCTTCGGCGGTTTCGTGGAGTTTAAGGCGCTCTTCATCACCGCTGCCAAGGACCAGTTCGGCAGCGGCTGGGTATGGCTGGTCCTGGACGAGGGAAAGCTGGCGGTGGTCACCAGCGCCAATGCGGACTCGCCCCTTGCCCATGGCCTGATCCCGCTGCTCACCGTGGACGTATGGGAGCATGCCTATTATCTGGACTACCAGAACCGGCGGGTGGATTTTGTCCAATCCGTGCTGGACAACTTGGCCAACTGGGATTTTGTGGCGGCCCAACTGGAGAAAGCCCAACCGTCCCAAGGATAAGCACCCGAAAATCGAAGGCGATCTTCAGGAGGAAAAATCGCTCCACCCGCCGGAGGTGGGGCTTCCAAATGACCTGTTAAACACAAAGCCACTGCCACGACAGGAACTTTCAGAAGCAATGTCAGCGCACATGTTGTCAGCCTTGCCGAAAAAAGAAGCGCTGCCCATTACCATGGCGGACGGGAGCCGGTCGAAGATTACCGCTTACCCTGTTGATGATGGTCGTCGCCCGGTATGCATCCTCATGCCGGCCATGGGCGTTCCGGCGTCCTGGTACGAACCACTGGCCGGTACATTGCACCGTCAGGGTTTTCAGGCTGTTACCGCTGATTTGCGTGGGCATGGTGAAAGTTCGATGCGGGCTTCCAGATCGGTGGATTTCGGTTTCCGTGAGATGGTCGCCCAGGATCTACCGGCCGTGGTGGCAGCTACGGCAGGTCGATTTCCCGGATGCCCCATCTACCTGTTGGGGCACAGTTTGGGTGGCCAGATGAGCGTACTGTACGCCGGGCTTTTTCCCGGTCGGGTGGCTGGGATCGTACTGGTGTCGAGCTGTTCGGTCTATTTCAGGGGGTGGACCTTCCCCGCCAATCTGACCATCCTGCTGGGAACCCAACTGGCCTGGGGAATCTCACGGCTGCTAGGCTACTATCCAGGCCGGCGTTTGGGCTTTGGCGGCCGGGAGGCCAGAACCATGGTACGCGACTGGGCCCATAATGCCCGCACCGGTTGTTACCAGCCCGCCAATTGCAGCTGTGATCTGGAGGCGGCGCTGGAACGGGTGGTTACGCCCGTGCTGGCCATTGCCATTGCCGACGACCACCTTGCCCCGCCCCGGGCAATCCGATATCTTTGCGATAAGTTGAAAAATGCGCCGGTCCAGTACCTGCACATGGGGGTCGACGAGATTCCCGCTGCGGGGCAGAATCATTTCGCCTGGGTGGCCCATGCGGATGCCATTGTGCGGGAAATGGGGCACTGGATGGTCACACAACCCACTTCGTCTGAGGAGTTGAATTCGTATGGACATGACCGATACTACTATTGAACTACTTGAAAAAATAAGGAAAAAATCTCCTCTGGTCCACAACATCACCAACTTCGTGGTGATGAATGCGACGGCCAATATACTGCTGGCCATAGGGGCGTCGCCGGTAATGGCCCACAGCCGCAAAGAGGTGGCGGACATGGCTGCCATTGCCGGCGCTCTGGTGTTGAATATCGGCACCCTGGCGGAAAAATGGATCGAGGCCATGCTGCTGGCTGGCAAGGCGGCCAATCAACGGGGCATCCCGGTGATACTGGATCCGGTCGGCGCCGGTGCCACCGGTTACCGCACCCGTGCCGTCAAACACATTCTAGATGAAGTAAACATTTCGGTGATCCGGGGCAATGCGTCGGAGGTGCTTTCCCTGGCTGTTGACGACGTGAAGACCAAAGGGGTGGATACATCCTTATCCTTGTCCGACGAGATCGTGGCGGCATCCGGTGCCATCGCTCGGCAACACGCCTGTATCGTTGCTATTTCCGGGGAGAAGGATATAATCACCAACGGCACTCGGATGTTTCGAGTGGCTAACGGTGTGCCCCTGATGACCCGGGTGACCGGCCTGGGATGCGGGCTGTCGGCGGTTGCCGGGGCTTTTTGTTCCGTGGCCCGGGATGACCTGCTGGCCGCTACCGCCGCTGCATTCGGTTTTTACGGGTTGTGCGGGGAGTTGGCCCTGGCTGCCAGCGACCGGCCGGGCAGCTTTTTCGTAGCCTTCCTGGACAGCCTTTATTCGGCCGGCAGTAATGAAATCCACAAGCATTTAATGGTTGACTAACCACCGTCAACCGGCATGACGATACTCGCAGGAGAGATGATTCATGAAGTCGTGCAGAGAATGCAAACACCAGGTGAGTGAACAGGCTGTCGCCTGTCCGGACTGCGGGGCGCCTTATCCGGCCCGTGATCGCTGGGACGGCTATGGGGTTGAGTATAAGAGCCAGTCCACTTTTCTCGGGCTTCCTCTGCTGCACATTTCATTTAAGTACCGGCCCAATCGTATGCCGGTGGTAGCCAAAGGGGTGATTGCCGTGGGGCAGTTCGGCGTCGGGATCATCAATATTTCCCAGTTTGGCATCGGCGTCATCAGCCTGGGCCAGTTCACCATTGCCGGCTATGCCCTGGCGCAGTTCGCCCTGGCCTATTCGTGCATCGCCCAGTTTGCGGTTTACGCGGATCAGGGTGTTGGACAGGTTCTGGTTAAGTGGGCCGATTTGCTGGGACGGTTTTAGCAACTGTTCAAAAATTAAAACCCATATCGACAATCAGCAGCCTGCATGGCCGCTCCCAAGTCAAAGGCAAGCCGCTGGTAATTGTCTGCAAAGCGGTCCCAGTCCGGCGGTGTGTCTCCCCTGGCGTTTTCCATCACTGACAATACACGGTTGACTGACCGTTTGAGCCGGATGCAAATGGGGACACGGGTGGCGGCATTGATGTCCCCCAGCAAAGATTCAATTTCCATCAGACGGGCGCTGGCCAGGTAATAGACCGCTGGAACACGCTCCGGGGCAAGCTGGTACAGCGCTTTCGCCGCGTCTAAAAACCGGCTTGGGGTCTGTTCGGCTGTCTTGCCGGATTGGTCGCCTGGAATATTTATCAGGGATTCGCAAAGGTTCTCACGGTATTGAAGCTGAAGGCCGGAATCGTCCCAGGACTTTTTTAAGGCAAACCCCTTTTCCAGTTCATCGGCGGCACAGGCGAAATTGAGGGCGGGTTCCCTGCCCAGTTTGGCCAGTCGAAAGCAGGCATCACCCTTGGTCAGATGAAGCTGGCCGCACCCGTCAGATGGCCTTCGGCACGTGATTGTCTGTGCGGCGATCCATTCATGGTCGCCACGCGCCGCGTGCTGCTGGAATTGACTCAACTGCAGACTGGTGCAGCCGGAGAAAATAAGAATCAGCGTCAGGCAAGCGGCCAGTGGCGTCTGACGCCGCTTCAAGGCGGTTCGATGAACCGGTGGCCAGGTGTATGGTGTCATCCGCCCTTAGATTCCTTTCTCACCCCTTTGAAAATGCGTATCAGGGGGTGGACGGTTGGTGTCGCAAGCGAAACGAATTTCCTGGTGTCAGGGCCACGGTTGGGGTTTTTGCCAAGATGATACAGGTGGATCAGGCGTATGGGAATGGAGAACAAGTGGAAAGGGCTATGCGTTTGTTGAAAAACGACTACACGTAGGAGGTTGAATGCCAATTCCGCTAAAGTCGTGGCTTTCTCCGCCGCTCCCGGTGAATGGAAAACAGTTTTTCGCTGATCGCGTCGAAAATGAATTCACTGGGGGCGATGCCCCTGGATTTGCAAAAGTCTTCGACACGGTCGTACAATGCCTTGGGAATGTCCGTGCAGATGCAGTCATCAACCGTCGCTTCTGATTTTTCACTCATCACATTGCCCTTTCAGGGGCTTTCCGGTTCTGCGGATTCAGTTCATGTATCGTGTGTCGGACAATATATCGCTCCGTTAGCAATATCGTCAAGTTATAAGATCGATGGTAAATATCAAATCACATGTTCTCGGCAATGGTTACCGTTCGATCGCCGAGCATATTCACGTAGCTGCCCATCTCGTTGTCATACCAACCGTAAATGACGGCCTGGGTGACCGGTGCGCGCACCACCGTGTCCGTGAGGCTGCTGAGCACGGACCGGGAGAAGCCGGGGACGCTGGCCAGATCCAAACTCAGGTCTGCCGTGCGGGTATGGGTTTCATGGCCCTCGATCACTGCCGCTGCCTGGGGCGAGCCCAGAATATCCCCGGAGACATTCTGCTTCTCCGTGTATTTGAGATACCCGTTGGGGTCCAACTGCGCGGCCTGTTCGTAGACCGTGTTGAGCACGCCGCGGCGGACCGTTTCTTCGGCAGGGCTCTCCTGAATACTGAGCACCAGGATGATCAAAGATCCACTACTGACGGGGATCCGAACCGATTCAGCAATGAATCCGATGTGCTCCATTTCGGGTATTACCAGCCTCAGGGCCTTTGCCGCTCCGGTTGAGGTGAGGATGATGTTGTTGATGATTGACCGGTTTTTTCTCAGATCGGTCTTGCCGTCCTTGGGCAGGCGATCCAGAACCTGCTGGGAGCCGGTGGCGGCATGGATCGTGGCCATGGAGGCTGACAGGATCCGCTTGGCCCCGAAGGCGTTGATCAGGGGCTTCATCATGTGGGCCAGGCAGGTGGTGGTGCACGAGGCATTGGAAATGATCCGGTGGCGCCGGGGGTCGTAGTCGTTGGCGTTGATCCCCATCACCGTCGTAACCGCATCGCCGGGCATGGAGACGCCCTCTTCCTTGATCTTGAAGGGTGCGGAAACCACCACCTTTTCGGCTCCGGCTTCCAGGTGTCCCCTGACCGACCCTTGGGGGTGGTCGACCGGCAGGGTTGGGTCCAGGAACTGACCGGTGGTATCCACCACCAGACGCACGCCATGGGCCTTCCAGTCAATGGACTGGGGGGTTCGTGCGGTTCTCAGCAACCGCAGGGTAATGCCGTCCACAACCATCGTTCCGGCGCTGTCGTCGATGTCGGTAATTACCGGCCTGGCCCGGTACCCATGAAGAAAGGTATGCAATGAACCATAGGTGGAGTCCCGTTCCAGATAGTGGGCGACGTCCGCCAGGCCCGTGCCGGCCTGCCGGCCGATGTTGACCACGATTTCGTTGAAGTACCGCCGTCCCACATGGTGCCACAGAGTGAGTTTGCCGATGCGGCCGAGGCCGTTGATACCGATTTTCATCTGTCCCTCATTCATGGCGTTTCCTCCTCATCAGGCCTCCCTGATCTTCATGGTCCCTTGATAAACCGATCCCTCCCGACCGTCAATGCTTATATGGTCGCCCGACCGGATGACGATCTGGTTGAATTCGGCGGTTTTTTCTTTTTCGTTGCACACCAGGGTGCCGCATCCCACCACACAGGTCTTGCCCAGTCGGTGCGCCACAACCGAAGCATGGCTGGTCAGCCCGCCCCTGGCGGTGAGTACACCGTCACTGGCAAAAATCTCCTTGATGTCGTCGGGAACCGTGTCTCCGCGAATCAGGATCAGGGCCGTGTCCGGTTCGGTCTCCCGCCAGCGGTCGATTTCCGCCAATGTGAAGACGGCCCGGCCGCTCATGGCCCCGCCGGCAACGCCGATGCCGTGACCCAGATAGCGATCCTCCGGATTGGCTTCCACGTCGAAGGCGAGCACGGTTTTTCGCTCCCGGATGGCCATGTCACGGGTCTGTAGCAGGTAGATGTCATCGGCTGACGGACCTTCGAAGGTAAATTCCATCTCCTGCGGGCTCCAGCCTTTTTTATAAATGAGCTGGGCCGCCCATTTGCGGATGGCCGCATAAATGGCCGGATAGTGGGTCTCCAGGGTGATGTCCGTGTCCCGCATCTCGATTTCCTGCTGCTTGACCGAAATGGGCAGGGTCCGCACCAGGCCTGCCACCACGTCTTCCCCTTGGTTTTCCAGGGTGAAATCGCCCCATGGACTCAAGGTGTCCCCGGACCAGCGGGGGTTGTGGGTGAAAAATACGCCGGAGCCCGCCTGGGGGGAGATGTTACCGAAGACCATCTCCTGAACCGTGACGGCGGTGCCCCAGTCGTCCGAAATGCCCATGATTTTCCGGTAGGTCTCTGCCCGGGGGAAATCCCATGAAGAGAAGACCGCGTTGATGGTCATAAAAAGCTGGTCCAGTGGATCTTCGAGCATCTCCACACCCTCGTCCTGGATCCGGGCTTTGTAGGCCAGGGCCACCATTTTCATCTGCTCGCCGGTGAATCCTTTTTTCAGCGGGATGCCCAGCCGCGTCTTGAATTCGGCAATGATGGCGTCAAAATCGTCGCGCGCCAGCCCGAAGGCCATTCCGTAGCATTGCAGGAATCGACGGTAGTTATCCCAAGCGAACCAGGGGTTGTCCATCTTGTGGGCCAGCCCCTCGGCGATTTCCTCATTGATCCCCACGTCCAGGAAGGTTTCCATCATACCGGGTTGAGAAATGGAAGCACCGCTGCGCACCGAGAAGAGCAGGGGATTGGCCGGATTCCCAAACCGTTTCCCGCTGATTTTTTGAAGCTGGGCAATATGCTGCCGAACCTGCTGACGGAAGTTCTTTTTCACCGGAGCAAAACCGTCGATCAGTTCCCGACAGCGAAAGGCCTCGGTGGTCACGATGAATCCAGGGGGCACCGGCAGCCCCAGGTTTTTCAATTTGAGCAGATTCAGCCCCTTGTTGCCCATATAGATGATGCCGACGGCGCTGTTGTTGACTGTTTCCAGGCTGGTTATGATCCGCTGGGGGTCATAGTTGAGCAGCAAATGGAGCTTGTTCTTGGGGAGCATATTGGACTGGTGAAACAAGGTGTTGAGAATTCGGGTTAAAAACAGATCCAATTGCTGCAGGCCTAAGGAGGTGGCGATGCGATCACGGAAAAAAATCTCGGAGACCCGGTGTTTGAGCTTGTCCGCATCTACGGCGTTCTCCCGGGGAAGGTATTTTGCCAGGATCCGGTCTGTGGGCATATGGGAAAGAATGCGTGTCAGATTCTGCCCGTGAATATTGTTGAAGTAGTCGTTGATGATATTTTTAACGGCTACGGCGAATCCCTTGAAAATATCCAGGTACTGGGTAAAGGTGAATCCTCTCACCTCCAAGGCATGGGCCAACAGGTCCAGTTGACGTTCCAGCTCTACCGAGTAAATGCCGTCCAGGCGAAGGGCCTTGTCAAACAGGGTGAGCCGCTCATAGATGTCGTGAAACGTGGCCCGGGTGATCAGGCCGAGATTGATCTGGTCGACCAGCTCTTCGAACAGCACGTTAACCAGGGACTCGACCCGAAAGGTGAGTCCCAGCGCGTCGAACTTGCGCTCGTGGTAGCTGCCGTACATGGAGGGTATGTCGACGGTGATGTGGCGTTTTTTGTAGATGTCCGCCCGGATTTCGTAAGTCTCCTCGGAGAGAATGACCGCCTTGAGCCGCTCCAGGTAGTCCATCAGCATGAACAGCCGCCGTTTCAGGTCGGGCTCGTCCAGTGCCGCGTGCAGCATGTCCAGGTCCGGAAAAGATTCCCTGTCCAGCTGCCCCATGTGGTGGCGGAGGGATTTATAGTCCAGTTGGTATTTGTGGTAAAGCAGTTTGTAAAATGCGGCGATGAGTGCCACCCGCTCGGCGTCGACAGCCTTGGCGCCGGGCGCTTCTGCCAGCAGGGTCTGGATGCCTTCGTTTTCCTCTACGAGCAGTTCTTCGGGAAGCGCCAGGCCTTGGTTGGTCAGGTGCGTGAAAAGGGCGTTGACCCCGTCAATGTATTCGCCACGGGCATCGATCTGTGCAAAGATGTTGGGGGGGACAAAGGGTTGAAGCGGTGCCTTGTCCCGTGTCTTCCAGAAGTGCAGAACGGCCTCCATGAACCGGATGATGCGGTTGGAACTCTCCACATGGCTTTGTTTTCGCAAAAAATGGATCAGGATGTCCCGCCGGTGGGTAATTTCATCCAGCCGCGTGGAGATGTCACGCAGGACGCCCTCTGCGCCAATATCGTTAAAAAAGGCAGGAAAGAGGCGGGTCAGCTGTTTGGCAAGATTATAGACCGGCCCGATCTCACTGTTGAGAAAACGGGTGATGTCCCTGGGGAACAGGTCCGTGTCTTTGATGAATATCCCAGATAACGAGAGTTTAATGATCAGGCTGGAGAGCAATCGCGAGGACCATTTGGGCTTGCATTCGATCAGCTCCAGCCATGTCCGGATGTTCTGCAGATGCGCCGAATTGACTTGGATCTGCCAGTCGTTGCCCACACCGCCCAGCATGGGGGTCTGAAAACCCAGATCCACCACCCGGTCGATAAAAAAGTTCACCAGGTCAATCTCGTCGGTCTTGTAGACCCCCTGGCCCATGTTGAGAACACAGGTGAGGGACGTGGCCGGAAACTGCTCCGTCCGGGTTTTCAGGATATACAAGGTTTTTTCGATCAGGTCGCCGATGTTACGGTAGCTCTCATTTTCGATCAGCCAGCCCACGGTGCGGTTGATGTCGCGCAAGGCCTCTTCATGGATCAGGTTCAGGCCGGAAATGCTCATGATATGAAAAAGAAAAATGACCTTCCACTGCTTGCCTTGCCCGCCGTCGGCGCCAGCCTGAAGCAGCATCTGGGGCATCTTGCGGTATCGCTCGACGATGGCACTGAAATCCGTTAAGGTAAGCAGCTGGTCGAATACCGACGGGGCATCGGTCTCCGGCAGGCGCTCGATCTGGTGCAGGTGGTCCTTCAAGGCCTGCAGCGCTTCATGGGAAATTTCTGAAAAACAGGCGCGGACAGGCGCCGGATCACGGATCCGGCCCGCAGCCGCTTGAAAACAATCCCACGGGTCCTTGACCTCGCACCAGAAATCATAGGTGACCTTGAAGGTGCGGATCAAAAGGCGATTGAGCACCGCATAGTCGGTGATTGCGGTGTTGCCTCGATCCCTCAGCAGCCGGATGATGCGCTTGATCGGGTAAAAACTTTTAACAAAGAGAAAAAACCGGTCGTCAGGACAGTCATGGATCCAGTTGAAGGCCTTGTTGAGTGCCGGCAGAAAATCGGGAAGCCGGTCATGCGAGTCGCCGATAATCTGCTGCAGATACAAAAGCAGGTTGTCCACCGCATCCATGCGAACATCATCATCCACGTCGGCCGCGATGACCTCGCTGAAAATCCCGACCATGGCCCCAGCTGCTTCTACGCCCCGGGGGTGGGACTGAAACAGATGGAAGTAATCCAGCGCGTACCCCCGGGCCTCCCCCACGATAAATTGCCAATTGCGATAGGGATGGCTCAGCTCCCGAAGGAAGGTGTTCACCCCTTCCATCAAGCCGAAGTAGCGGGACATGACCGCCTGAATACACGCATAGCGGGCATCGATGGTAACATCCACATAAGTGCTGGCCAGGTTGGCTTCAAGGGCCTTGGACTTGATCATTGTCATATACGAAGAAGATCCTCTCACGGTTCCGGTTGTCTGTTTGAAACCAAACTATCAAAGCGATGCCCGTATTTCAAGCTGCGCCTTTCAGTGACCGTTCACGGGTTCAGAGGTTCAGGGTTCAGAGGTTCAGGGTGCACCGAAAACCTTAGCCAAAGTAACTACTTACGATAAACGCTGAGCCGGTGAATGTTTACATGCCTGAGTTACTCGCTCTGGGATTGGTGTTTTCATCAGGAACTTATTCGCTTAAGAACTAAGGTCAACCAATAGAAAACAAACTCAGAACGGTGAACGCTGAACCTGTGAACGCCTGAGCCTTTCCGGTTTTCGATTTCCGTTTTGAGAAAATTGTGATATTTGATAAATACCTTCTGTAATCATAGGGTTGATCCGCCCCGGTGTCTCGGCTGAGCTTCAAATGATTAACCGTGCCGGCATGAACGCGCCAGGGTCGCCAAATTGCCTTTTCACGATAGACAGGTCAGGGCCATGGATGAAAAAGAAATACACCTGGATGATGCCGCGGAACAACTTTTTTCGCAGATCGAGGGAATCGAAGAACACAAAAAAGGACGATCGGCGTCGGAGTTGATGGCCGAGAGCCTGGCCGAAGAGCAGAAACAGCAGGACGTATGGCGGATTTTGCTTTGCGAAATTGTGCATCACATCGCCGGCTATTTTCAACGCATGGATCTGGACGCCCGGCAGACCGAGGAGCGTCAGACTTTCGATCAACTGACGGAGACCCTGGCCAAGCTTTCCCAGCTGCCCCAACAGGCAGGGCGGATTCTGGTCCGCTTTCGAGGCCTGTCCACCGGTTCGGATATGCCCGAGCGGTTGGATTACGAAATCCTTTTCGGAAACATGGTGGTTGACCTGGATTTCCTTCCCACGATGATCAAGCGTCACGGGTCCCTGCTCTCCCACCTGATGGGCCAGTTGCTTGATGCGTTCGGAATTTTCTCCGACCGCGGCATCAACAACCTGCACCTGAAACTGCCCAAAGGAGATCCTGATTCATTAGACCGGTTGCGTCGCAGTCTTCACATTCTGTGCCGTCTTTACCGGGCGCACGGGAACCAGCGTGACATTGTCCTGAGTCCCGGCAAGGAGAACCTGGTGCCCATGGTAACCGATGAGACGGGGAGCCTGAGTACCAACCTGACCCTGGTGGCCGGCGTCAATCGATTGAGCGCCAAAACCATGCGCAGCCTCGTTGCCAAGGTGGATGCCTGGATGCAGAAAAAAGAGGCGTCCGACGAAGGCTGTCAGTTTACCAGCGTATACAATGCCATTTTCGGCCTGCCCAAGATCAGTGCCCAACTGATACCTCCGCCCCTGGAGGTCAACAATCTGGACTGGCTCATGCGGGGAGAGAGCGAAGAGAGCTTTACCCGGGAAAAAGCCAAAGTGGCGCGGATCATCGCCAGCGTGGAGGCCTCGCCTGAAAAGGCCGCCAAAGTGATAAAAAGCGTCTACGGTGATGACTACCAGAAAATCAGTTCTCACCATCTGGAAGAGCGGCTGGGACTCTCGTCCGGTCTGCTTCAGGCCATCGACGATAAACCCAAAAGCGAAGATGCCCGGCAGGAGGTGTTGAGCAACCTGCAAAAGCGCCTGGACACGGTGAGAGACGATGTGTTCGACAACCTGTATTTCACCCGTTCCGAAGACGGTGACCTGGGCGGGCGCGGGCCCATCCTGGGCGCAGTCCACCGGCAGTTGCATAAAATGGTCTCCTTTTTCAAAGGGCGCTCCTCCACCCGGAAAAAAATGACTTCCATGGTTCACGGCACCATCCGGTTCGAGGAACGGGATTATGAGGTCCTGTCTGAGGATTTTGGCATCGATATGGATGAAGCCCGCCAGTTGGTTGATGTACTGAAAAAGTGTTTCAACGACAAGGGCCGCTTCCTCAAAGGGTCATTTGCCGACGCGCTGTCCCGATTCACCCGCTACGAGAAAAAGATTTTCGAGTTCCTCTGGCGACATCTCAAGGATGTTGTCGTGCCGGAAGACCGCACCGCTTTTCTCAATTCCCTGCAGATGCTCACCTCCAGGATGAACCAGCCCAAGCGGGCGTTCAAGATCCTGCTGGAGGATTTTTTAAAGGACCCTGGCGATATTCAATTCTCGGACGCCAAAGCATTGGTGCTGGCCAACCTTATTCTCCACGAATATGACAAGAGCCTGGCCGACATCGAAATTACGCCGGAGGACATCCTTTTCAACCAGCGTGGTCTGAACAAGGAGGTGGCGCAATATGCCGCGTGGCGCATGGATCGCGACCAGGAAGCCTTCTTCGACAAGGTCCGGACCATTCATCAGGCCCTGTGCGAAGCCCTGGAGTTCGGCATGACCCGCAAGCACCGGTTGTCCGCCAAGGATCTCCTGGGTCTGGAGCGGGAGGTGTACATCTTTTTGTCCATGATCGAAACGGTCGTGGGGCAATCGGTGCTGCGCAGTGCCCTCAGCGAATACGGCAGCCCGGAATCGGACCTTTACTTTCTGAAGGAGAGCGACCGGTTCATGTCCCACCTGCTGCAGAACCTGCGGATAGCCATTCGCGGACTGGCCAACATCGGCAGCATGGATAACATTCCGTCTCTGGACGCCGTCAAAACCCGCGAGGAGATCTTTCAGCGCCTTAAAAAAACCAAGGCGCACCGTGATCAGTCCCGCCTTATTTCGGAATGGGTGGATGAAGCAGTGAAGATCATCAAGTTCCGTTCTTAGGGCCCCTGCCATTAATGGATAGACACGAAATTGCGCCATCTCACCAAATGATATTGCCTGTCCTTAAAATTAACCATTTGTAATTTTACAGTTTATTCTTTATTTAATCCATCCGGTGGTTTTCGCACCCCTCTGCTACCCCACCTTTTTTTGAGCATACGCAAAAAACTGCTTGACCTTTTATGAGCCTATGCTTAATTTAGATTTGGTCAAATACTCGTTTGCGTGCAGGATGCCCAGCGGGTAGACGGGGTGACATCAACGCATGCAGGATTGTTATTTAGGGAGGCTATACCCAATGATCATTAGCATCGCTAGCGGTAAGGGGGGCACTGGAAAGACCACCGTGGCCACCAATCTTGCCGTATCGGTATCCGGCCCGGTTCAGTTGTTGGACTGTGACGTGGAAGAACCCAATGCCCATCTGTTTTTACGGCCATCGATCCAGGAAACAAAAACCATCACCACCCCGATTCCTGAAATTGACCTGGAGAAATGTAACCAGTGCAAGAAGTGTGCGGAAATATGCCGGTTCCGGGCCATTGCCGTTCTCGGCGATACGGTGCTCACGTTTCCCGAGCTTTGCCACAGCTGTGGCGGATGCATGGCGGTATGCCCGGAGGGAGCAATCACCGAGATAGGACGGGAACTGGGCGTGCTGGAAACCGGTGTCATGAATGGTGTCTCTTTTGTCCATGGGCGGCTGCGCGTGGGGGAAGCCATGAGTCCGCCGCTGATCCGGGCGGTTCGAGACCGCACCTGGGCCGACGGCCTGACGCTGATCGACGCCCCGCCGGGCACCTCATGCCCGGTGATCGCCGCCATGAAGGATACGGACTTCGTCCTGCTGGTCACCGAACCGACCCCCTTTGGCCTTCACGATCTGAAACTGGCTGTGGAGGCGGTGAAAATACTCGAAATCCCCATGGGCTTGGTGATCAATCGCGCCGATGTGGGTGACGACCACGTCAGGGACTATGCCCATGCCGAAGCCATCCCGATCCTGATGGAGATTCCCTTTGACCGGCAGATCGCCGAAAGCTATTCCCGCGGGGAAATGTTTGCCCTGGCCCTTCCCGAATGGAAGGCCCGTTTCCGGGAACTGATTGAGAAAATCGAAACGATGACCGGAAAGGGGGCCGGTGCACAATGAAGGAACTGGTTATCTTGAGCGGAAAAGGGGGTACCGGCAAGACCAGCCTGACGGCAGCGTTTGCCACCCTGGCTACCGGTTGTCTGCTGTGCGATGCGGATGTGGATGCGGCGGATCTGCATCTGTTGATGCAGCCCGATATTCGCAAACGGACTGATTTTCAGGGTGGGGGGGTGGCCGTTATCGACCCGCAGCGATGCACCGAATGCGGAACCTGCATCGAGATGTGCCGGTGGTCGGCCATCGGGTCGGACTTCGTCGTCGATGAGATCGGATGCGAAGGCTGCGGGGTATGTGTGGATTTCTGTCCGGAGCAGGCCATTGATTTTCCCGTCAAAACATGTGGCCAGTGGTTTATTTCAGAGACCCGCTTCGGTCCCATGGTGCATGCCCGGCTGGGCATTGCCGAGGAGAATTCCGGGAAGCTGGTGGCCCTGGTGCGTCAGCAGGCCAGGCAACTGGCCGAAGTGAGAGGGCTTGACCTGATCCTGACTGACGGCCCTCCGGGGGTGGGTTGCCCGGTGATCGCTTCGGTGGGTGGTGCCACCAGCTCGCTGATCGTGACCGAGCCCACCGTCTCAGGCATCCATGACATGGCCCGGGCCATCGAGCTGTGCAGTCATTTTAAGGTGCCGGTGATGGTGTGCATCAACAAATTCGATCTGAACCTGGACAACAGCGCCACCATTGAACGCATGGCCCGTGAGGGGGGCTTGCCGGTGGTCGGTCGCGTTCCCTTCGATCAGGCGTTTACCCGGGCCATGGTGCAGGGGAAGACGCTGCTGGAATACGACGGCACCGGGCCAGCGGGAGTTCACCTGCGGCAGGTCTGGGAAAGCATCTTGAACACATCGGCCATGAGGGCCGAAAAATAACAACAGAAAGGAGACAGTGATCAATATGGAAAAAGGAAGAATTGCCATCCCTTCGATGCAAGAAGGGGGTCTTGACGGCAAACGGGCAGGGCATTTTGGCCATTGTGACACGTTTACCCTGGTGGACGTGAAAGACGGAACCATCGAAAAGATTTCCACCATCGCCAACCAGGACCACGTTCAGGGCGGCTGCATGGTGCCGGTGAACCTGCTGGCGCAAAATCAGGTCAATGCCCTGATCGTGGGCGGCATCGGCATGCGCCCGCTCATGGGATTCCGTCAGGCAGGCATCGATGTATACCACGACGACCAGCGGCAGGATATCCGTCCGGTGGTGGAAGACCTTATCGCCGGGAAACTGCCCATAATTGCCGATAATGAAGTGTGTGGTGGCGGTGGAGGACAATAAGACCTGTATCAATCGTCCGATTCGCCAATTAAATCAGACAACCCTACATTGAGAGGAAAATCGATGAAAATTGCCGTTACCTCCACGGGAAAGGATTTGGATTCCCCCATGGATCCCCGTTTTGGACGGGCGGCCTATATCCTGATTGTCGACGCCGATACGTTGGATGTCGAGGTGCTGGACAATACCGAGAATGTCAACGCCTTCAAAGGGGCCGGCATTCAGGCCGCCACCATGATCAGTGACAAAAAAGCCGAGGTTCTGCTCACCGGGTATTGCGGTCCCAATGCATTCAAAGCCCTGGATGCCGCGCGGGTAAAGGTCGGCGGCGATGTGAGCGGTACGGTTCGTCAAGCGGTAGCAGCGTTTGCAGACGGAAAAGTCAAATTGACCTCCGAACCCAATGCCGAGGGTCATTGGTAAATCCGCTCCTGACTCCCTGAACCCAACCGTTTTCCCGCGTTGACAGACAACCATTTGACGGCAGCGCTTCTTTGCACTATTTTAACTACTATCGACCGAACACAAACCCATGACCACCGTTTGCTCAACCCTTAGTTTTTATCGGATGATTTTTCCCGTGGCGGGCATGCCAGCCGCCGGTAAGAACAGCTCCAAGGCATGATTCATCGAGAAGTGACCGGCCGCCTCCAAAGCGGTCCGGACCAAACGAGAGGCGTCCCCATGCGTGACTTTAGAAAACCCCGACGAGTGACCCGAAGTCAGCCGGTGATCGAGGGTGCCGGCGTACATCTCAAGCGGGCCTTCGGCCACAGCGAGGCGCCCGGGTTCGATCCGTTTCTGCTGCTGGATGATTTTCGTTCTTCGCGCCCCGATCACTACCTCAAGGGTTTTCCCTGGCACCCTCACCGGGGCATGGAGACCATTACCT
This sequence comes from uncultured delta proteobacterium, assembly GCA_963705435.1. Lineage (GTDB taxonomy): Bacteria > Desulfobacterota > Desulfobacteria > Desulfobacterales > Desulfosarcinaceae > Desulfosarcina. The sequence continues at coordinate 270,449 of CAVPJR010000012.1, forward strand.
ACATGCTTGACGGTTCCGTGGCACACGGTGACAGCATGGGTAACACGGGAACCATCGGCCCGGGGGACGTGCAGTGGATGACTGCCGGCAGCGGCATCGTTCATCAGGAAATGCCCCGGGGTGACGCCATGGGAAAAATGGGGGGATTTCAACTGTGGGCCAACCTTCCGGCCACGCACAAGATGATGGCCCCGCGCTATCAGGAGATTCCGTCCCGTCAGATTCCCGAGGTCCTTTTGGATGGCGGAATTCGCGTCAGGGTGGTGTGCGGCCGGATGGGCGGTGTGAACGGGCCGGTCACCGATATCGTCATCGATCCCCAGTACCTGGACGTGTCCATGCCGGCGCACACCCGTTTCAGCCATTCCGTCACCCCGGGATACACGGTATTTGCCTATGTCGTGGCGGGGCGAGGCGGTTTTGCCGAGACGATTGATTCCCCGGCGATGGAAAATGGCACCCTGGTGGCCTTTGAAGACGGCGACCGCATCGCCGCAGCCACCGCCGACGATGGTTTCCGGTTTCTGCTGATATCCGGAAAGCCGATCGGGGAGCCGGTGGCCTGGCAGGGGCCCATTGTCATGAACACCCAGGCGGAACTGGATCTGGCGTTTCGGGAATATCGGGACGGGTCGTTCATCAAACCCGGCGCCGGGAGCCCCCGATGACCGACGCATCCCAACGAAGCAATGATGTCCGGGTGGAAAGCTGGTGCGAGCTGTGCGAACGCCTCTACGACAACTCCTGGCAGGACTCGCTCCTGCGGTACCGCTCCAACTATGCCTTTCGGGGACTTTCGGACACGGCCTATGACCTGAAGACCAGTTTCACGCGGCGATGCGGCGCTCACTCGCACTTGGAGTACCACCTGCTGCGTAATTTCAGCAAGTATGCCGAAATGCCCTGGACCGGAGAAAACGCCTCGAACTGGCGCTGGCTGACCGTGGCTCAGCACCACGGACTGCCCACCCGGTTGCTGGACTGGACCTATTCCCCGTTTGTGGCGGCTCATTTCGCCACAGCAAACACGGACCACTTCGACTGCGACGGCGCCATCTGGTTTGCCGATTACGTCAAGATCAACAAGATGCTGCCTCATCCGCTCTCTGACGAACTGATCAACGTCGGGGCCCATGCCTTCACCCTGGAGATGCTCGAACACGCGTTGGGCGACATCAAGGGCTTCGACGCCCTGGGCGAGGAGTTGGTGCTGTTTTTCGAGCCGCCGTCCATCGACGCCCGCATCGTCAACCAGTTCGCTTTTTTCTCGGTCATGTCCAGCCCCACCGCGCAGCTGGATCTGTGGCTGGAGAAGCATCCGGATATTTGTGGCCGGATCATCATCCCCCGGGAACTCAAGTGGGAGATCCGGGACAAGCTCGACCAGGCCAATATCACCGAACGCATCCTGTTCCCGGGGCTGGACGGCCTGGCCTTGTGGCTCAAGCGGCAGTACACCCCCCGGACCTGAACGCAATTATAACGGTTAGCCAAAGGAGATATGCACGATGACATCTGAAACATTCAACGCCCTGGTCGTGGAAGCCGGTGAAGACAAAACCTATGTCCAACAGATTAAAAAGAGAGCGGTGGACGATCTGCCCGACGGGGATGTGCTCATCCGTGTGAACTACTCCTCCCTGAATTACAAAGACGCGCTGTCGGCCATCGGCAACAAAGGGGTCACGCGCAGCTACCCCCACACGCCGGGCATCGACGCCGCGGGCACGGTCGCAGACAGCCGGGTCGATGCGTTCAAAAAGGGTGACCCGGTATTGGTGACCGGCTACGATTTAGGCATGAACACGTCGGGCGGGTTTGGCCAGTATGTGCGGGTGCCGGCCGGCTGGGTGGTTCCGCTGCCCAAAGGCCTCACCCTTAAAGAGAGCATGATCTTCGGCACGGCCGGCTTCACCGCCGGCATGGGCATTCTTTTTCTCACCGAGCAGGTCAAACCCGAAGACGGCCCGGTGCTGGTCACCGGCGCCACCGGGGGGGTGGGCAGCGTCTCCGTGGCCGTACTGGCCAAACTGGGGTATACGGTGGCGGCCGTCACCGGCAAAACGGCCGAGGCGGCATTTCTCAAGGGCATCGGCGCCTCGCAGATCGTTGCCCGGACCGATGCCGCCGACACCAGCGGCCGGCCGCTGCTCAAGGCCCAGTGGGCCGGTGTGCTGGACACGGTGGGCGGGGAGATCCTGGCCACGGCCATCAAGTCCACGCATCCCTGGGGCACCGTCACCTGCTGCGGCAACGTGGCCTCGCCCGACCTGCCGCTGACCGTCTTTCCCTTCATCCTGCGCGGTGTCCGGCTGATCGGTATCGACTCGCAGAACTGCCCCATGGACATCCGGCTCAAGGTGTGGAAACACCTGGCCGGAGACTGGAAGGTCGATGCCCTCCACGATCTGTGCAGGGAGATCGGCCTGAAGGGCCTGAACGAAAACATCGACCTGATTCTGAAAGGCAAGCAAAAGGGCCGGGTGGTGGTCAACCTGGGCGAATGACCCACCGGTGGTGGCGTGATCCCCATGATGGGACCCCATGGGTCACGCGCACATAAACCAGCGTCGCGAATTCGGCGCTGGCGACCTTAAAAAAAGATCGACGAGCGATTGGGTGTTTCCAAAAGCACGGTTGATTTTTCTCGGCTTACCATTCGCTGCCGGCTCAATCTCAGGAGCATAAGACAAATCTGCAAACATTTCTGCGGTCTTTTAAAAAAGTACGAGGTTTTCCTCCATATATTCCTCCTATTAATCCCGTCTTACAAAATCGGGCCCGTATCGATATAATTTTTTGATAGCTGAAAAGCACCCCCCCGCATTGTTGACGATTGGTCCGAATCGATTCGCAGCGCCACGCCGCTGATGCTCCGCTCTTGACACCGTTCCCGCTGATTGGATTGACCGGCGTATCCATGGTTGACAGTCGAAGGCGTTTTTTTCCCTTTGAACCGCGATAGCGAGCGCATCCCCCGTCGCTTGTCGGAGCGAAGCAGAGATCCCGCTCATCGGGTCCACGGGGAGGGTTCAATGCCGTACTTGCGCGTGGTACTACTATGTGGTAGCATCAAATTGTATGGCCATTTCGGCCAACCCAATCAATTGTGCCTTGCCGATGGATTTAACGCCAAAGATGCTAAGGCTAAGCGTATGATCTCCACCCAGTCGGCCACTGAAAACCGCTGTCAGACGAACGATTCATCCATCGTCGCATCCCTACCCATCGTGCCGATCGTTCCCGGATGGGGTGCATGGCGGACCATAGCGATCGCTTCCGGCGCAGATATAGATCGTTGCTGGACCTGTGGTGCCTGCGACAATGGATGTCCGGTGAGCCTTGCCACCGAACGGCTGCGGCCCCAGCGCACCGTGCGTATGGCTGTTTACGGAATGATCGCTGAACTGCTGGCACTGCCGGATATCTGGTATTGTTTGTCGTGCCGACGCTGTCTTCAAGGGTGCCCCAACCGTGTCAAACCTTTCGAACTGCACCGATACCTGCAAAACGAGGCCATTCGAACCGGTGTTCTCTCTACTGACTTTCTGGTCGCCTACCGCAAACTGTTTGCCGAGTTTCAGCGGGTTCGCTGGCGCGCTGCTGCCCACTGCTTCAAAGGCAGCCTGGACCACCTGCCTGATCAGACCTGGTTTCAATGGTTGAAGAAACCGCTGCGCCATGCACCTTATCGTCCCGTTGCCCTGGGAGCGAATCGGAACACCCACCTCTCGCCGAAATCGGAGGTGGTGTTTGACGGTCAGGCCTGTTTTACCTGCAGCGAATGCAGCGGGTGCTGTCCGATCGTCTGTGATGGGGATGTGTTCGACCCGCAGAGAATCATCCGCATGGTCAACCTCGGCCTTTCCGACGAACTGCTAAGATCACCCGCCATCTGGCTGTGCCTGGGGTGCCAGCGCTGTTCAGAAGCCTGCTCTCAGACCGTCAGCGGTTACCACATCATCCGCCAGCTTCAGCAACAGGCCATTGAAAAAGGGTTTGTCGATCCAGCCTATCCCCTCCGACTGCTCGCCGCCGATCGGGTGATCTATCCGAAATATCTTGATGAAATCGACACACTGATTGGCCTGTATCGCATGAAGGAGTGTAATGACGTCAGCGGTGAGGTCCGTTTTTTTGACAGATACGCGGCAAGGTGATTCATCATGCGTTCCAGACCCAACCCCATCGGATTCCTTGCATCCTTAATTGGCTGTGTACCATTGGTCGCCTGTTTTGTGCTCATGGGCTGCCAAACCGATCCAAACACGGTGACCGTCGATTTTTCAAAAAGGGCGAACATCCTTCAACCGGTCTTGTGTGAAACCAATCCCAACGCATTGCGCGTCGCCGTGGCATCCATCACCTCGCCCAAGCAGACCATGATTTTTTATCATGAATTGCTCCGGTACTTCGGCGAAAAATTGGAGCGGGACATTATCCTGGTTCAACGCAAAACGTATGCAGAGGTCAACGAGCTGTTGGGAAGCGGGGATATCGACCTGGCTTTCATTTGCTCGGGACCCTATGCCGTTGAAAAAAACCGCTGCCGATTAATCCCGGTCGCCGTGCCGGTGGTCATGCACAAAGAAACCTACCGATCTTATCTGATTGTCAACCGTGACAGCCAGGCCAGCGATTTTGAGGCGTTGCGCGGACGAACCTTCGCCTTTTCCGACCCGGAATCGAACACCGGTTTTCTGGTTCCCAACTTTATTCTGAACCGTATCGGTGAAACCGCCGATCATTTCTTCAGCAAGACCTTTTACACCTACAGTCATGACAACTCCATCATGGCTGTGGCCAGAAGCCTCGTCGACGGCGCCTTTGTTCACGAACAGATCTGGGAGTATTTCAGGCATCAACACCCCGATTTCACTTCCCAGACCCGGGTGATCTTCCGATCGGAGCCCTTTGGAAACCCCCCGGTGGTCGCCTCATCGCACTTGCCGTCACCAACCATTCAACGGATCAAGCACCTGCTCTATAATTTGCACCTGGATCCACAAGGAAAATCCATCTTGGACCATCTGATGATCGAGCGGTTCGTTCCGGTCAAAGAGGAACTTTACGAACCGATCAGACGCATGGTCCTGGCGCTGAATGCCAAGGGAGCAACGCCTGTCGTTTATGAAAAGTCTGCGCACTAAATTACTGCTCACCGTAGCCGTCATCATCGTCGGATGTGGGGTCAGCCTGTCCGCCATCATGACGTTCTGGTACAGCCACAACCTTTACCAGATCGCCCGGGCTGAAGCCGAACGGCTGGCGCATCAGCTGGCCCTGGAGAGCACTGAAAAAGTCCTGATCAATGATATTGTCGCCCTCCAGAAAATGATCGATTACAACATGAACCTCAATCCCTCCTTGTCCTACGTGTTCATTTTGAGGAGCGGCCAGGTTCAGGCCCACAGCTTCCAAGACGGATTCCCCATTGATCTGGCCAATGTCAACTATTCTGCAAAGGGCGATATCGGTAACACGGTTAGATTGAAGACCGTCCAGGGGGAGAATTACTACGATATTGCCTGGCCCATATTCGACGGAGAAGGCGGTGTCCTGCGATTAGGGTTTTCAGAAAATAAATACATCAATCAGGTCAGACGGCTGTGGGGCCATATCGCGTTGATCACCCTTGCCCTGCTGATTGTCGGATTTCTGACCGCCAACCTCTTTATTAGGAAAATGACGCGTCCGTTGTTGAAGCTCGCCGAAGCTGTCGGGAAAATCGATGAAGGCAGGCTGGATTTTAAGGTTTCCGTTCAAAGCCATGATGAAGTAGAACAGGTAGGCGTTGCGTTCAATGACATGCTCAACCGGGTCAAGGACTATACCCTCAGGCTCGAAGACCAGCGTGATGAAATCAACCACGCATACACCCAAACCCGCAAATCCTTTGAAATTCTTCAGCAGATCGGAGCTCAGTCGACCCTCGAGGAGGTCTGTCTTTATCTGATACGCCGGTTCAAGGAAGTCGTGGCCTGCCAGAATATGGCCATGATGGTGTTTTTCGATGCCCGTCAAGATCTCATGTTCGTAACTGAAAAAACCACCGAGAACTTTGACTCCGCGAGTTACAGCCAGGCGGTGGCTCTGGTTAAGGGATTTGAATCGACTACCTTTGTCAAGGGCGACGTGTTTGATCAGCATGTGCTGCCGGAGGCGTTCAGCGTCGCTGACCGCCTGGTGGTGATCCCCATCGCCAATGAACAACAACTCGTTGGTACGTTCCTTATCGCCTGTACGGGAAATTGTTGCTGCAATAAGAAGGGCCTTGAGGTCATCGAACTGATTTTCAAGCAAGTTGCGGGAGGAATCAAACGGGCGGCTCGGCAGGAAACCGAGTTGCGCAATTTGCAAGATCAGATCGAAAAATCGACCCATTTCAGCGGCATCGTGGGCAAACATGCCAAAATGAAAACGGTTTATCAGCTTATCAAAGACACGGCTCCCACCGATGCCGCCGTCTTGATTCAAGGAGAGAGCGGAACCGGCAAGGAGTTGGTCGCCAAGGCCGTGCACCGTCATAGCCTGAGAAAAAATGGTCCCTTTGTGGTGATCAATTGTTCGGCTTTTCCGGCAACGCTGCTTGAAAGTGAGCTTTTTGGCCATGAAAAAGGGGCCTTTACCGGGGCGGTCAAGCGCAAACTCGGGCGCTTCGAACAGGCCCAAGGCGGCACGGTGTTTCTGGATGAAATCGGTGAGATATCGCTGTCTGCCCAGGTCAAGCTCCTGCGCGTCCTGCAAACCCACCGGTTTGAAAGAATCGGTGGTGAGCAGACCATCGAGGTTGACACGCGCCTGGTCTCCGCCACGAATAAAAACCTGATGGACGAGGTTAAAAAAGGCCATTTTCGCGAAGATCTGTTTTACCGACTCAACGTGATTCCGATCAATCTGCCGCCACTTCGGCTTCGCAAAAATGATATCCCTTTGTTGGCGCGTCATTTTCTGTCACGCTATGCCGAGGCACAAAAGAAAAACCGGCTTGTCGATTTCAGCACTGAAGCCATGCGGCAACTCATGGCCTACGCGTGGCCCGGCAACGTCCGCGAACTGGAAAATGCCGTGGAGCACAGCGTCGTCCTGGCCAAAGGGACCCAGGTAGAGGTGGCTGATCTGCCGGTGGAGATCCGGGATATGTATGGGACCGGCGACGTCCATGAACAGGCAGCCAACAGAGCGTCGATCGTGACCAACGAAAAAAAGTTACTGCTGGACGTCCTGGAAGAAACCGGCTGGAACAAAAAGCTATCCGCGCAGAAGCTCGGAATTAGCCGCAGTACCCTGTATAACAAGCTGAAGAAAATATGCCATCAGACAACCACCGCCGCAAGTAGTGGATCAATTCGTCCTCAGCATTTGGTCTTGAGCGGTTGCTAAGCCTACTGCGGCACCGTTCATTTGTCCCACCCGCTTTTCCCGTCCCCTGCCTTAGTCCTGTAATTTCCTCAAAATATTTTGGCTGGTGTCTTTTTAATTGGAATAATGGGTTTTCGTGTCCTGTTTTTATACACGGATAACAAATTGTATTAATTTTGATTAATTGTTTTTTCAAATTCAACGTCCATTCACTGGACATGACGTTGCTCTTCAACCCCCGTTTTACTGGCCGGCCATGTGACGCCTATCGGCGGAAAATTCCAGATCACTCCGGCTAAAATTTTATATTTTACGTTATTTTTCCAGATAGTTGACCTGAGAGAATATAGGGAATTGCGACTCCAATGGTATGTGAATTGCTCTGATTCATGCAGCGGCCGAAGTATCCGTTGTGCCGCCAATGCACCTGCCCATCGGGACGTCTCCAATGGAAATAGATTTTTTTATCATTACCAGCGATTCCAGTACCGGCAAGTCTCTCGTGGGACAGCTTCCCAAGGATCTTTATCGTGCCCGCACCCTGACGTCCTTAAAGGCGATGGACCGATGGATTGACGGATGCATCGACGTGTATCGCCGCGGTGGACATCGATACCATTGAACCCGACATTCAGCGGATCAGGGCCCTAAAACAAAAATCGTCGAATCTGGTTCTGCTTGCTTTTTCCGAGCGCAAATTTCATCCGGAACACAAGGATGTGCTCAGCAACCATTTTTTTGCATGTCTGACCAAACCCGTTGATGTGGATGAATATGCTCTACCTGATTAAGGACGTATGAGTCACGTCGTCCGGGTCGTTTAACACGCTAATCCAGTAACTATTAAGTGAAGAGAGTCAATTATGCAATGACAGGGAGGTTCGTATGACGAGAAAAGCAAAGGCCATGATCGTCGTTCTCGCGTTGGCTGGATTGATGCTTGACCGCCTGAGCCAGTGAGCAACCGGTGAGACATGGATGCGGTGCTCGGCCAGCCCAAAAGCATATCGTCGGCTCCGACACCTGCAAGATGTGTCATCTGGAGCACTACGATTCCTGGAAGATAACCCTGCACAGCCGCATGCCCAAGACGCCAAGGCCAACAAGGATGCCATCATCGTGCCCATCGACGAAAAGCGCATCCGCGAAGACCTCGCCAAATTGGAGACAAACTCAAGGTGCCGTCCGCAGAGATCTACGTTCCCAAAGAAGATGAAATTCTCTACACCATCGGCATCAGTGGAAACAGCGCTATCTGGTGAAAAAAGACGGTGATTATCTACATCTCGCCGATTCAATACAATGCCGATAACCACCGCTGGGTCAACTACCATGAACAGGACTGGGATAAACGCTCCTGGCTAGCTAAAGTGCGGCGGTTGCCATGCCACCGGCGTCGATACCTGGAGAAAAAGACGTTCAGGAGACAGGCATCGCCTGCGAAGCCTGCCATGGCAAGGGTTCCTGGCACGCAGCCTTGCCCAAAACGGCGGTTTTTGAGAAGCGGGACACCATCGTCAACCCGGCCAAACTGACCAGGGTGTGGCAGTGCAGATCTGCGGATCTTGCCACAATCGAGGGGCCAGGTCCACGCAGCACAAGGAGGCCGGGTGGGCGGTCGGCTACGAGCCGGGAAGAGCACTGGAAGCGTATTATCGCTCGACCTCCTTCGCAGCCGGCGACGATCACCATCTTTACGCCAATGAGTTTTCCAAGGGCCACCACCAGCAATTCATTGACTGGTCCAATTCGAGGCATGTTACCGAAGGCGTGACCTGTACTTCCTGCCACTACGTTCATCAAATGGGGATCGCCCCCACACGCTCCCAGACCATCGCTGCAGGCTCGCAGCAGTGCTTGCAGTGCCATGAGATGGTGAACAAGAATATAGGCCATCCATCCATTCCTTTGGCAACTGTATGGGTTGCCACATGCCCAGAATTGCCAAGAGCGCCGAATCGGGTGATATTCACAGCCATGTGTTCAAGGCTTTGCTGCCTTCGGATACGCTGAACAATCCCGGTCATACCCAACTCCTGTCAAGCCTGCCACAAGCACAAGGATGATGAATTGAAAGAGCTTCAGGAGAAGGCATTCCCGGGCTCCCTGGATGCGTGGTAGCCATGGCTGTTGGTAAAGGATAGAGGATTGACTCAATGAAAAAAACCGAACGCCACCGTCGTTGCTTTGCCTGGATGGCTGGGGTTGCGCTTGCTCTGGGGTTTGCAGGCATTCCTCAGGTCCTTGCCCAGGAAGAGGTGGCGTCTTCCCTGAGGCGATATAAGAACCGCGAAGTCAGCAGCGGTTTTTACGAGCAGTACGAAGTCAGGCCGACCCGTCTGTCACCCGTCGGCGTTCCCGGGGTCGGCCAGGGTATCTTTCCGTATAGTCCTGCAGCAGCCCAGGTCAGAATTCGCCGACGGTTGGCCGACTCCCATCGCGGCATCAAATTCTATGCATCCTTGCGATGTGTGGACTGCCATAAAGCGGAGGCCAACGATATCCACACCACCCGGGCGAACCTCACCTGCAGGCAATGCCACGGTGGCGAACCCATCGCCAGCATCGACCATTTCTATTCTCCGATGAACCCCATCCGGCGCCATGCATACGTGTGCGCCAAGTGTCATGAGGGGGCCAGCGCCTCATTCGCCAGCTACATTGTCCATGAACCCCCTGCCGGGGATATAGCCACGAGAACCGAGTTCCCGCTTCTGTTCCTTACTTACTGGTTCATGTTTGCACTTCTGGTTGGCACACTGGCTTTTTTCATCCCGCATAGTCTGGCCACGGGGTTGAGAGAGTTACTCATCAAAATGAAAGCGCGGAAGCATCATGCCGGTGAATCGGATTAGGCGCTTTAGCGTCATCGACAGGGTCTTTCACCTGTCGCTCATGCTGACTTTCATCACCCAGGCGGCGACCGGGTTCAGCCGGTTGTACTTCACCACCGTCTGGGGGAAATCGTTGACCGATGTCCTTGGCGGATATGAAACCTGCCTGACCATCCACAAAGGGGTGGGGGTAGTGATGATCATCGGGCTTGTGATTCATACGCTCATTCTCTTCAAACGGGTTGATTGGAAAAATCCGATCAACAGCATATTGGGCCCGGACTCCCTGGTGCCCAACTTTCAAGATCTGATGAACATGAAACAACGCATTCTCTGGTTTTTTGGCCTGGGGCCGGCACCGCGCTTCGATCGCTGGACCTATTTTGAAAAATTCGATTACTGGGCCGTCTATTGGGGGTTGCCGCTTCTGGCGGTCACCGGCCTGATGGTAATGTATCCCCTGGTGACCAGCCAGTTTTTACCTGGCTGGTCACTGAATATTGCCGTTCTGCTCCACCGCGCGGAAGCACTGCTGGCGGTGACCTATATTTTTGTCGTCCATTTCTTCGTCGGTCACCTGAGGCCCATGAGTTTCCCGATGAACGAAGCCATGTTTTCAGGAAGTGTTCCCATTGACGAGATTATGGAAGAAAAACCGGCCTGGATCGAGCGCATCAGACAAGAGGGCAGGCAAACCGGTTTGCGTGCAGAACAGCCGGTTCCCTGGTACCGAGTCACCTACTATGTTTTTGGCTACGCGGTCCTGACCTCGGGAATTTACCTGCTGGTCAACGGTATCATCTACAGCCGCAGCATCAACTTGCACTAAACCTTCCAACCGGCCAGGACAGCCGTTGGGCGAGACGCATGAAGCGATCAGACCAAAAAACAAACGGACCAAGGGTCGATCTCCACAAGATGCGGGTACTCGACCTTATCCTGATCGTCATGATTCTTCTGGGATCCGCAGGGGGGCTGTTGGGTTCGACGATGAACTGGAAAGAACCCCCATCACAAGTGAAAGAAATCATCCGTCTATCATGATGGAACCCTTACTGAGAACATCACTTTGGACAAGGACCGGCAAATCTCTCTATTGGCGGGTAAAATGGTTCTGGAAGTCCAAAACAATAAAGTACGCGTGGCGCAGTCGGATTGCCCCCGTCAATTTTGCGTCCATCAAGGGTGGGCGAACGTCGAGGGTGAATCGATCATCTGTGTGCCTTACAAGACGTTGATCGAAGTTAAGTCGACGGCAAGGCCGATGGTGGATGCAGTCGTTTATTAGGTAACGTCTGTCGATCGCAGGACACCAGGAAGACCACAATGCAAAATCAAAGCACAGCCTTTCACACCGATCACAAAATGTGCAAGATCGCCCTGCTGATTGCTCTGGCCTGCGTCCTGCAAATATCGGAATCGATGATTCCTCATCCCATACCGGGTTTGCGGTTGGGACTGGCCAACATGTTGACGTTGACCGCGATGGTGGTCCTTGGCTTCGGTTATGCGCTGGAAGTGGCTATCCTGAGAACCGTTCTCAGTTCCCTGATCATGGGGACGTTTATGTCGCCCACCTTCATCCTGAGTTTGGGCGCGGCTGTTGTCAGCACCCTGGTGATGGGACTTTTTTATTGGCTCTCCGGACTTTCTACATACTGCCGCCTAAGTATCATCGGCATCAGCATTATTGGTGCCTTTGTTCACAACCTTGTCCAACTGGTTCTGGCCTACCTGCTTCTGGTTAAACACGCCGGCATTTTCGTATTCCTACCGTGGTTGAGTATTGGCGCCGTGGCAACGGGTTGGGTCGTTGGAGTCGTGACCGGCGGCGTCTGCCTGCGGCTTCAGGAGAATTACAAAGGCATGCGTGTCAGCGATTTGAACGTGGACAGCGACGCCCTGCAGCTGAGATATTTCTCGCCCGGGAATTCATGGCTTCATCGATTACCGGCAGAATTCAAGCTGATCGGATTGTTGACGTTGGCTGTCTCACTTTTGCTGGTTACGCATATTGGTTTATATGTCGGTTTTTTTCTTTTCATCTGCGTCATGCTTCCGGTTTCTCAGACACCTTTTATGTTTCTCATCTCGGTGCTCAGGAAATATCTTGTACTGATATTGGTTCCATTCTTTCTGCCTCTGTTTTTCAGTTCCGGAACCCATGTCCTCATCAGTTTTGGCATTTTTAAAATTACCAGCAATGGCCTGCACCTTGGTTCTCTTATTTCCATCCGAATTATTTTTCTTATCATGACCAGCGCTTTGCTTATGCGAACCACATCTCCGCCCCAGTTGGTAAATGGGTTGGGCCGTCTGCTACGGCCGCTGCAAATTCTCGGTGTTGAACCCCAGCGGATTGCTACCCTGCTATCGATGGCCTGGGCGGCCGTGCCCCATTTATGGAACACCACACGCGATACGGTTACCGCGACGGATTTTAAAAACATTAAAAATATCAGGGGTCTACTGCCCCTTGTTAAGCAACCTGATTGCCACATTGTATTTAAAAACGGAACCGGACAATAACCTTTGGAATCAACCGTCTCGAAAAGAGATGCTTGATTCAGAAAAGTCATGCATATCGTCGTGAAGGCTACTTTACGGTCATTTGATGGAAGTGATCTTTAAATCTGGTTTATCGAACGAATGACGTTGTCTTTCGAGAGATAACCACTGGAAAAGGGGGCGTAAGGAGATGAATTGGAAACCTGCTTTAACAGCAACCTTTGCACTCCTGTTCTTGAATGGTGCAATCGCCGGCGCTGATGAATTGTCCGATCTTAAAACACAAGTAGGAGATCTCCAAAACAAAATCGAGGCGCTTGAGAAGAAACAGCAGGAACAGGATCAACAATTGGAGAGTGTTCCGGAAATCGCTGAATCTGTCGAAGCACTGCAAGACCAGCCTTCGGCAAGGCAAGTTGTTGCCGAAGCCATCGGCAAACAGGCGACGATTGGCGGGCATTTTAAATTTTACCTGGCCGACCAATCCACCGGAGAGGTCAACGGTGAAGACCAGCACAACGCTTTCGGGATGGGCATCAGCAACCTCTGGCTTTACATCAATAAAGGCCTGACGGATTGGCTGCAAATCACCGTGGCGCCCGAAATCGTCGTGCTGGCGGAAGCCACGCCGGCCCTGGGCGGCCCAATCACACGATCAACCTCTGCAAGTGTCGACATCGATCTGGATGAAGCCTTTTTGACCGTTCGCTTGCCAAAGATGTTCGAACTGAAGGCCGGCGCATTTTACCCCTTCTTCAGCGAGGAGTATGCAACCAAGTCATGGTGGCATGAGCAGTATAATCAAAACAATGGTCTGGCCACCCTGCAGGCCATGCAATCCACGGGGCTTGAACTTTATCGCAATTTCGATTTTGAAAACTTTTCCCTGCCGGTTTATCTGGCCGTGATCAATGGTGAAGATCGCGGTGTTATCCAGGATACCCGTTTCACGGATAACAACAGCGCCAAAACGGGACTGCTGCATCTGGCACCGGAATTTTTCGTTTTCAGTGGCCGTCTGCGGCTGATGGGTTCGGCCGGTTACGGACGCTGGGATGATCAAGGTGACAATGACGCCTACCAATGGGCTGCTGGAGCAGAGTTCACACGGTCGAGCCTCAGCTTTAGCGGCGAATATTTATACCGTTGGCGCGAAGCGCTGCCGCTCCTCGGAGGCGGTACGGAAGACGGGGAAGATAAAGGATGGTATGCCAAAGTTAAATATTCATACAACGAAAAATTGCGATTTGTACTCAAATATAGCGACGTCGACCTATGGTTTGCATCGACGGACCAATTGCTGACCGACAATTACAAATCGGTATCGTTCTCTGGTGGCTGGTGGATCACAGACAGCTCCACGATCATTCCGCAAATTGAATACGTGGATGCCGAACGCAGCGGCACCCTGGATACTCTGGAATACTGGCGCTATACCCTTGGGTGGCGCACCACGTTTTAGATCGAGGGCTTTAGAAATGCACCGGGTAATCTCTCTACTACCGATCGTTCAACGGTCAAATGAAGGAATGGGTGTGATTAAAAGCCGATTGCGCAAATTCATGATCATGGCGGCCACGGTTGTCGGCGTTCTGTTTTTAGCTTCGCTGGCTGTGCGATCCTACAACATGCATCGGTTCAATGTCGAAAAACAGACCCGTTTCATGATGGACACGTTCGTCACCATGGTAGTGGTGGGCCCGCCCGAGACCGGTTCAGCGGCCATAAAAGCGGCTTTTGAAAGCATGCAGGCGGTTGCCGACAAATTCAGCCACCTGGACTCCAAAGGGCCCATTTATGCGTTCAACCACTACGGCACGCCCATTACCGATCCTGAAATTGTGTGGGTTGCTCGAAAAGCGCTGGCGATCTCCCAGATTACCGACGGTGCTTTTGATATCACTGTCGAGCCACTGATTGAATTGTGGGGGTTTTACGGCGACACGCCCGCTCTACCGGATGCTTCGGCTATTCAGGCATGTTTGCAGAAAACCGGATATCGGCATTTACGCATTAGTGACGGAATGCTGGTCAAGGACGATGCGGACATCCGAATCGACCTGGGCGGAATTGCCAAGGGTTATTCGGTCAGCCAGGCGGTGGCCGTGTTGAAAGAAATGGGAATCAACTCGGCTTTGATTGACGCCGGTGGCGATGTCTTCGCCCTGGGTAAGAGAGGGCAGGATCTCTGGAAAGTCGGCTTAAGAAGTCCCCGCGGCAATGACATCCTGGGATTTATGGAAGTGGAAAACCTGGCGGTCATGGGTTCGGGCGATTATGAACGGTTTTTTATGCACGATGGGAAACGATATCACCACATTTTCGATCCCAAGAACGGATACCCGGCCGAAGGAATCAGTGGAACCACGCTGCTGCATGCCGATCCGATGCTGGCCGATGCTTGGAATACCGCCATTTTTGCCTTGGGACCGGAAAAAGGACGCGCGTTGGTGGAAAAGATACCCGGCATGGAGGCGGTAATTATCACCGACACGGGCGACATCATCTACACGTCCGGACTGGAAAATGCACTTAAACTCGATTCAGAAAACATTAAGTCGATTGCAAGGAGAGAATAAATGATCAAGCGATGGCGTATTTCAGGATTCACCCTGCTCGCGGCGTTCGTCAGTCTGCAAACGGTCTGCTTTGCCTTTACCCTGCTGACCGAAGAGCAGGCGCTGAAGGAAGTTTTCTTTGCCGATGCCGAAATCGAAACCGAAGTTCAGAAACTTTCCGGAGAAAAACTGAAACAGATCAAGGAACGCCTTGGCGGCAGCCTCATATACCATCAGGAAGGCTCCGAATCCGCGGAAGTACAAAGTGAAAGAGAGACCACGTTCTACTTTGCCAAAAAGGGCGGTGAACGTAAGGGCGTCGCGATCATCGATGTACAGCCGGGCAAGTGGGGACCGGTGACGTTCATCACCGCCATGGATATCAAAGGGACCGTCAAGGCCGTTCGCGTGATGAGTTACCAGGAAATCAGAGGGAAGCCCATCGCCCGGATGGCTTTTATGAACCAGTATCGGGGCAAGCATGTGAATTCCACATTGACCGTCGGCAGGGACATCGTCGGCATCAGCGGCGCCACCATCTCATCGCGGTCTGCCACGTTTTCGGTTAAAAAGGCCTTGGTTTTGTACGAGGTGTTTTACCTCAAATAACTTTGTAAATCGCCGATTTGTCCCGGGCATCGTTTCCGCATTCAGTTCAACGAGGATGCGATCATGCAAAGGCGGTGGAAAGAATAGTCGGCATCCATCATTAAAGTGGGAGGTAGTCATGTCCAGTCGGCCAAATAGATTTAGTGCTGTAGGTCTTGCCCTGATCCTTGCCTTCGCCTTGTTTGGCTGTTCCGGCGGGAACTCAACACCTAGCCAACAGACCAGCTTAACGGCGCAGTCCTTTAATGAACAGTGCGCCCTGTGTCATCGTGCCAACAGTATTGCGGACATCGCCGCGGTGCACAGCCGGGAGAGCAACAGCCCGGAAGGTGAAATTACAGCGGTTACCATTGACGGTGGCACCGGCGAGGTCACGATCAGTTTCAAATTGTTCGACAGCGAGAACAATCTCATACCGCTCGCAGTTGCAGCCAACGATATCCGCTTCAGCCTGGCCAAGCTGGTGCCGGATGGTGATGGTTTTAGTTGGCAAAGCTACATCAACACCACGGAGACCAAAGAGCCCGGTGACCCCGGTAACGCGCCCGATGGCACACCGACGCCGGACGGTACCACTGAAATCCAGGCGACCGCGGAACGCGCCAGTGCATCCGGAGGAACCTTCACCGATAACGCGCCGACGGCACCTATACCTACGTGATGGCCATCAGTGTCAACAGCGTCACCACGCCGTTGGCAGTGACCTACGAGCCCACCCGCACCCATCGGGTGGCCATGCAGGTCAGCGATAACGTGTCCAATGCCATTTTTGGATTTTGTTCCCGGCGGCGGTGCGTATCACCGAGACCCGCGATGTCTGCCGACAACGCATCCTGCAATGCGTGCCACCTCAAACTGGGCCTGCACGGCGGGGATAGAATTCAGGTCGCCTATTGCGTGACCTGCCACAACCCCGGCTCGACCGATGCCAACAGCGGCAACACGGTTGATTTCAAGGTCATGATCCACAAGATCCATGCCGGTGAGGAGGGGCCAGACGTCCAGGCCGGCGGCGAGTATGCCATCTGGGGATTTGGCAACAGCAAGCACGACTACTCGACGGTGGTGTATCCCCAGGATCTGCGCAACTGCACCAAGTGCCACGAGACGGGTACGGACGCGGCAACGCCCGATGGCGACAACTGGAAAGAGGTGCCTTCCACAGCCGCATGTACGTCCTGCCATGAGGCCCCGGATCCGGCCGATTATCCGACGTTCCCGAACCTCACGCCAGCCGAGATCGAAGAGGCCCATGAAATTCCTGCCCTGGCGGCGGCGGCGGCGTTCGAATACAACATCATCAGCATTGCGGGAACCAATCCAGGAGAAACCCCGTCGGTCACCTTTTCGGTGACCGATCCGACCAATGCCGACGCCCCCTATGACATCCTCACCGATCCAGCCTTTACGGCCGGTGGCGGCGTCAGCCGGCTGGCCATCCTGATCGGCTGGGAGACCACGGATTACACCAATACCGGCAGCGGCAGCACGCCGGCTGAACCGGTTTCCATCGATCCGCTGGCCGCCGGTGTGGCCACTGACAACGGCGACGGTACCTTTACGGTCACCTCCCCCGTACCCCTGCCAAGCACGACCGTAGGCAGCGGGGTGGCGGCCATCGAAGGTCATCCGGCCGCCGACTTTGACGGCGACGGCACCTACTCGGACCGGGTGCCGGTAACCAGCGTGACTCAGGCTTTTGCCGTCACCGACAGCAGTGCCGAATCCAGGCGTGCTGTCGTGGATATCGACAACTGCAAGCAATGCCACGCCGTTCTGAGCCTGCACGGCAACAACCGCACGGACAATCCCCAGGTGTGCGTGATCTGCCACAATGCCGATGCCACCGACATTGCGGTGAGACCGTCGGCGGCCAACGCCGTGGACGGCAAGGTCGAACAGGCCATCGATTTCAAGTACATGATCCACGCCATTCACGCCGGACAAGCCGATCTGCACGGGTTTCGTGAAAAGGGTATCGTCGTCTACGGTTTCAGAGGAAGTGTTAACGATTATCAGCGAGGTGGGCCTGCCCAGTGGTTTGGACAACCTGAGGAATTGCACGGGGTGCCATGACGGGTCAACCTTTACCGTCCCCCTGGATGAGAATGTGCTGCCGACGACGATCCTGACCGGAGCCGATCTGTCCAGTCCCGATGACGACACCAATACCACACCGACCGCTTCGGTCTGCTCCTCCTGTCACGACTCGCTGGCCTCAAAAACCCATATGTCGGAGCAGGGAGCATTGTTCGATTTCGTTCCTTTCACCGAGGAGGCTGTCAGTTCCGGGGGAGATCAAGCCGCCCTGTGCGGTCCCGGTCCCGTATCGGCCCAGCCGGGTGGGCACAGCAGCCGAACCGACTGCTGCAGCTGCCACAGCACTAACTAGCCTTATTATGCGGCAAGGATATCAATTGGAGCACCTGTTGTTTAGGGTGCTCCATTCTTTTCGTAGGGATGAGATTATTCTTCCTGTGGTGCTTTGCCACAATACATAACCTTTTGATTCATAAATTATTCCTTTTCTCGGTGCCAAGCGTCAACACAGGTGGGTACCGACACCCGCCGGTTTGAGACAAACCGGGGGGAATAGCGGCCGATGGGTTACCGATATCCGTTGTACCATCGATTGCCCGCAATATCCGTTTGACAATCCATCCATATCGTCATTTAATAAATCAGATCACTGTTGCAGCCGGCACCTGATGCGCTGTTCCTTAAATCATTACTGCCGCCGTTTCTTCTTCAACCGCCGGTAATGCGCCAATCGTCAGTTCGCAACGGGTGATTCCAGGCGTCTGCACCCTACATGTAAAAGGAGGCTCCCATGAGTGTCAAAGTTCTGATCACCCGCACGGTTCCCGGAGACAAGGGCAGGCAAATGCTTCAGCTGTTCAGGGAGATGCGTTCGCTGGCCACGGCCCAGCCCGGCTACATCTCCGGTGAAACCATGAAAAGCAACGACCGCCCCGATGTGTTCCTGGTCATCAGCACCTGGGATTCTGCATCGGACTGGGAAAAATGGCTGCTGAGCAAAGAGAGACAGGCGATCCAGGACAAGATGGACGCGCTGCTCGGCGGCAAGACCCACTATGAGATGTTTCACTACGGCTTGCGGGGATGATTGGTGCCTCCGATGATCAGGTGTCCATGTCGTTCATCGGTGTCTTTTCCGTGGTGACCACGTCAATTTCGCTTTGAAGCGTGCGGTGCACCGGGCAGCGACCGGCAATCTCCATCAGCCGCTGCCGCTGATCCGCGTCAAGGGGGCCCGTCATATCGATCACCCGTTCGATCCGGTCGACGCTGCCCGGCCGGGTCTCACCGTCGCGGCCCGCCGCCGCATCGACTTTGCGATGCGACAGTGAGACCGTGACGGCTTCCAACGGCCAGGCTTTGCGGTCCGCAACCATTCGCAGGGTAATGGCCGTGCAGGCTCCAAGCCCCGCCGTCAACAGATCGTAGGGCGCCGGGCCGGTATCCGTTCCCCCCACATCGGCCGGCTCATCGGCATATAATCTATGGTTGCCGGCCATGATTTCGGTCCGGTATCCGGACCCACCGATGCGGGTGACCACCCGGTGTTCACCCGCGGGAGGGCGGTCCGCCATCTTCTCCCGGGTATCGATGTATCTGGCGGCCCATCCGGCAATGACACTGCCTGCATACGCGGCATCCGCCGGATGGCTCAGCATGTGATCGGCGGTGTCCAGCGAGATGAAGCTCTTGGGGTGCCTTGCCGCCTGGTAGATCTGGGCCGCGTTGTCGATGCCCACCACCTCATCCACCGGCGAGTGAAGGATCAGCAGGGCACGATTCAGCGTCGGCAGCACCGCGAGCATGTCCGCTGTATCCAGGTCCTCCAGAAACTGGCGCTTGATCCGAAACGGCCGGCCGGCCAATGTCACCGATGCCTCTCCGCGTTTATCAATTTCCTCACGGACGTCGCCCAGCAGGTGCCCAACATGTGCCGGGTCGAAGGGCGATCCAATGGTCGCCACCGCCTTAACCCCGGCAAGATGACCGGCCGCCTTGAGGCAGGCCGTACCGCCAAAGGAGTGACCGATCAGGATTTTCGGCGCGGCGTAATGCGCTTCCAGATATCCGGCGGCGGTGATCAGGTCGGCCACGTTGCTGGAGAAGGTCGTATCTGAAAAATCGCCTTCGCTGTCCCCCAGACCGGTAAAGTCGAACCGGAGCACGGCGATGCCCCTGCGCGTCAGGGCCTGGCTGACCGCCGCCACGGCCTTGGTGTGTTTGCTGCACGTAAAGCAATGGGCAAAGAGTGCATAGGCGTCCGGGACTGTCCCCAGCGGCAGATCCAGACGTCCGGAAAGCGTCTCGCCGTTGGCATTCTGAAAACTGAGTGTCGTGAATTTCATCGGTCCTCCACAATGGCGAATTCAGGTTTAGCTGCTATTCGCTCTGAATCCATCGGGTCACCTCATTGACCTGCGTCATTTCAAAAAATTCCATGCGGATGCCGCTGAACAGGCTGAAAATCCCCACCCAGGTGTCCTTCCAGAACCGGTCGCAGACGACGGCCACCTTGTCGATGGCGTGGTCGTAGATCCTCAGGAATCGCAGATCATCGTAAAAATCCTCGGCACTGTTAAATGATGGATAGTGACGCATCACCAGCACCAGACGAACCCGGCCCAGTTCGGCCACGGCCTGGTCCATGTCCCGGCAGATTGCCTTGTACCGGGCCGCGCGGATCTCCGACCGGACGTCGAGGGTCAGGATGTGTCCCGTACCGGTAAACGCTGAAAGCTGCATGGCGGGCCTCCCTTGTTTGGCTTTTATCCCATTATAATCATATTTAACGGTGTTGTAACATTCGTCGCTGCTTTCCGCTTCGGTGGACAGCGGCCGTCGGTGAAAGGGAACCTGGCGCTTGCGAATCCTGAAAAAACGGTTACAATAGTCATTTCACAGTCAGTAGCGACTTAACCTCCAGCAAAGGAATCCATTTGATGCCGGATAGCAGCAGCAAGGGCTTTTCGAAACCCGCGGAACTGCACTTTACGCGTACCAACGGACCGGTGGACGACGCCATCGACGGCCTGATGGCCCAGGTGGGCGATGTCGCCCACCCGGATATCGTGCGTGAAATCATCCTGGCTGGTCTGAAGGCCGGGCAGGAGAACGGCGGTCGCGCCGATCTGAAGCTGATGAACTCATCCATGAAGGAGATGCGCTTTACCGCCAAAGTCTTCGGGCCCTATCGCAAGGTGCGCAAGGTGACGGTGTTCGGCTCGGCCCGGACCGGGTCCGATGCGCCCTTGTATCACATGGCAAGGGATCTGGGGAAAAAGCTGGCCGAGGCCGGATTCATGGTGATCACCGGCGGTGGCCCCGGGATCATGCAGGCCACCAATGAAGGGGCCGGCCCGGAACACTCCTTCGGCGTCAATATCCGGCTGCCCTTCGAACAGAAACCCAACCCCGTGCTGGTGGGCAATCCCCGCCACATCACCTACAAATATTTTTTCAACCGCAAAGTGGCCTTCCTGAAAGAAGCCGACGCGGTGGTCCTGTTCCCCGGCGGGTTCGGCACCCTGGACGAGGCCATGGAGTCCATCACCCTGCTGCAGACCGGCAAACTCTATCCGCTGCCCCTGTTTTGCATTGACGAACCCGCCGGGACCTATTGGGAACATCTGTTCAGTTTCCTTGATAACGAACTCTCCGGACACGGGTACATCTCACATGACGACTTCGGCCTGATTGAACGGGTGACCCGTCCTGCGGATGCCGTGGCCAGGATCCGTCATTTCTACTCGCGGTATCACAGCCTGCGGTACGTAGACGACCAGCTGGTCATCCGCATGTCCACGCCTTTGGATCAGAAAGATGTGGACAGGCTTAAACAAGCGTTTGCGGGCATTTTAATCCCCGGGGGGGATATGCGTCTGTCCGGCCCCCTCGACGATGAAATCAACGAGCCGGAACTGGCCCATCTTCCCCGGTTGGTGATGGATTTCAACAAGCGGGATTTCGGGCGGCTGCGGCAACTGGTGGATGCCATCAACGATTGTTAGGCTGCTTGCCAGGGTATCCGAGGATTTCTATTCCATGCATGCCCGTACCGATGGTTATTAATTGTCGAGACACCGACCCAAAAAATCTAGCATGAGGAGCAATTCAGGCATGTTCGAAAACACCGTGTGGAAAAAAATGTGGATCGTCCTTGCGGCTGGCTTGATTCTGGCCGGCTGCGCGTCTGTCAAAGTGGATCGAATGGAGGTCGACGAAACGGTGGATCTGAGCGGCCGTTGGAACGACACGGATTCCCGACTGGTGTCCGAAGAGATGATCGGCGACGTCCTTTCGCGGCCCTGGATCGACCGCTACCGGGCCGGTACGGGCAAGGACCCGGTGGTGATCGTGGGGTCGGTGCGCAACCGCAGTGACGAACACATCAACACCCAGACGTTCGTCAAGGATCTGGAACGCGCCCTGATCAATGCCGGCGAGGTGGAATTTGTCGCCAGCAGCGGCCAGCGTGGAGAGGTCCGTGAGGAAAGAAAAGACCAGGCGGCCAACGCCTCCGAAGCCACGGCCAAAGCGGAGGGCGAAGAGCTCGGTGCCGATTTCATGCTTCAGGGATCGATCAACACCATCTCCGACCGGGTCGAAGGCAAGGAGGTCAAGTACTACCAGGTCAACCTGGAATTGATCGACATCCAGAGCCAGCGCAAGGCGTGGATCGGCGAGAAGAAAATCAAGAAGCTGGTCAAACGCAGCCGCTTCGGTTTTTGATTCGGACATCATCTCTGCAGGTCCGCATGCCCTCTCTGCTGCCCATCATCATGATCTGTCTGATCGCCTCCGGCTGTGCTGGCGGCAATGTTTTTTCCCGGCTGGACCGGAATCTGGCAAGTGGTGACTGCCCGGCGGCCATCGCCCTCATCGACGAGAGCGATGGTGCATACGGCAGCAACAAACGGCTGATTTACCTGTTGGATGCTGCCATGGTATACATGCAGTGCGGCAACCTCGATGCGGCCCAATCCAACTTTCGCAGTGCCGAGGATCTTGCCGAGCGCTTGTGGACCGAGAGCATATCCCGGAATGCCCTGTCCCTGGTGACCAACGACACCGTTCAGGCCTACGCCGGCGAGGATTTCGAACGGGTGATGATTCACCTGATGTCCGCCATCGGCTACCTGCAGGCCCACCAGCCTGACGAGGCCCTGGTGGAAGCCCGGCGGTTGGATACGCTGCTGGCGGTTTTCAACGATAAGCACGAGAAGAAGAATGTTTACCAGGAGGACGCGTTTGCCCGCTACCTCAGCGGCATCCTCCACGAGGCGGACGGCGCCTGGGACGAGGCCTTCATCGACTACCGCCGGGCCGTTGAGGTCTACCGGGAGGACTACCGGGCATACGGCACGGCCCTGCCGGAAATGCTGCTAACGGACCTGGTGCGGGCGGCATCGGCCGCTGACCGTATGGCCGACATCCAGGGCCTGGTTTCCGCTGACCGCATCGATCAGCTGCGCCGGTCCGACGAAACACCGGACCATGGCAAGGTGGTCTTTATTACCTTTGCCGGGTACGCACCCCAGAAGGTGCAGGACATGGTGGTAATTCCGACCTCCCATGGTCCCGTCGGCGTGGCCTTCCCGCGAATGGTGGTCACGCCGCCCCGCTGCAGCCAGGGCCGCCTGAATCTTTATGGCGGGGATCAATACGTTGAGTCGGATCTGGTGCTGGTGGAAGACGTCAACCGTATCGCCGTCAAGAACCTCGAAGACCGCAAGGGACGCATCCTGGCCAAGGCGATCGCCAGAGCCGTGGCCAAACAGGTGGCCATTCACAGCATTGCCCGGTCCAGAGACAACCGCAACGATCAGCGGACCATCGAGGCGATCCTGAACCTGGTCAATATCCTTCTGGTGGAACGGGCAGACACCCGCAGTTGGCGGACCCTGCCCGGCCGGATTTACATGACCCGGGTGCATGTCCCCGCCGGTGAGTATACGGTTGAGCTTCTGGCCTGCGGCGGAACCTGGGCCGATTTCGGTCCCCTGTTGGTGGAACCGGGAACCACCCGGTACCTGTTCCGGGACCTTCGCTACCCGGTTTCGGCAAGCATCGAGACTAAAAAATAACTGGGCTGGGGTCCCTGCCGTTATGCGCTGACCGCAGCCGTCCATGGAGAAAGCCGATGAAACGACCGCATTGGATAGTCCTTACCCTGGTTGTGCTAATGGCCGTTGGTTGTGCGGGATCGAAACCCGCCGAGGGAATACCGGTGGACGACCTGTTTCCCGACGACCGGTTCCTGACGGCCGAGGCTGTCGGGGCCACCGAAGGGGAGGCCAAACGGGCGGCCATGGCCGAGTTGGCCGCTATCTTCGAATCCCGGGTCTATGCCCAGACCGTCCAGCAGGCCACCTCCTGGATGGGCGAGGGCTTGCCGGAACAGTTTGACCGGCAGGTGGAACAGACCGTTCGCATCGATACAGACGTTCAGTTGGAAGGCGCCCGCATCGGCCGGGTCGAACCGGATGACGCCGCCGGCGGGTTCCGGGCCCTTGCTGTGCTGGACCGCCGGCAGGCGGTGGGTCGGTGGCAGCGGGAACTGGTGGAGACCCAGATGGCCATTGACGGTCAGGTGGAAGCCCTCGTCGGGGTCAAGGGACGGCTCTCGCGGCTGGCGGCCCTGAACCGCATCACCGCACTGATGGTTCGCCAGGCGGCCATCGAGAGCCGGCTCTCCGTTCTGGGGCGCCCAGTGACGCCCGGCCTCGACGATCGCTCCGACATTATCGTCCAGCGCGAACGGATGGCCCGCGACGTCTCCCTGTATGTTCAATTGGACGGCAATCCGGCGCCGCCTTTCACCCGGCGGCTCAATGCCCTGCTGTCCGGCGATGGCTATACGCTCACCCCATACCGGGATGAGGCTGCCGGCCTGATCACCGGTACCATCCGTATACAGCCCCTGGACCTGGGCAATCCGGATGTACGATTCATCAGAGCCATGGCCGACGTTCAACTGGTGGACATGGACACCGACGTGCAGATTGCCGCCTTCGATGAAAGCGTGAGGAAAGGTCACGTGGATGAAGGCGAAGCGGCCCGCCGGGCCGTGGAGGGCGTCGCGGAACAGGTCGAAAACAAGCTTTTGCATACCTTGAGCACCTTGGGTGTGGCGACCGAATGACCACCGGGTCAACAGCGGCGACAACCCAAATCAAATCTATTTTGCAGGAGGCATTATGAAACGAACACTGATCGTCCTGACCCTGGTATCCCTGGCCCTGATGCTGGTCCTGGCGGGCTGCGGCAAGAAGGTGAAGAAGATCGACAACGAGCGTTTCGAAAAAGAGTACGAGTATGCCCCGGATTGGGTGCTGGCCCAATACAGCGGCGAAAAATTTTCGGCCGTGGGATCGGCCCGCATCGGCAAGGGCGGCATCCAGTTTGCCCGCACCGAGGCACTGTCCAACGCCCGCAGTGAACTGGCCCGGCAGGTGTCGGTCAAGGTCCGAGGACTGGTGAACACCTTTACCCAGCAGACGGGCATCGGCGACGACCAGACCATGGATGCCTTTTCCAAGCAGGTGTCCAAACTGGTCACCGATGAGACGCTGTCCGGTTCCCGGGAAAAGGACACGTGGATTTCCCCCAGCGAAGATATCTATGTGCTGGCGGTTCTGGAAACCGTGGAGGTCAAGGAGAGCGTCCGCCGTCAGGTGATCTCCGGCTATCAGCAGGACAGCGCCAAATGGCAGGAGTTCAAAGCCAAAAACGGCAACGAGGAACTGGACGCAGAGATCGAAAAAGCCTTCGGTGAGGGACAATAAAAGGCCACATGTCAACCCCCAAACCCATCCGGTACACCCTGCTGCCCACGCACCGGTGGCTGTTTGAAGGCATGCTGCGCGCAGTTGCCTGAAAGACCGGTCTTTCTGTAATCAATGGTCCTGAAAAAAGCCCTTTGGCATCATCCCTGGAATGCCGCCTGTAATCTCACACCGCCTTTGGCGGTGTGGGGAAGATATTGAGTAGCCTGCACTGGCTCAGGCGCCGCTGGATCCGAAACCCAAGTTTGGTATGCATGCGGATGGATGCATGCCAGTTGCTGTACATGCCCGCAATCATATGGCTGCCGCCCTGATCGCGAACAGCCGCCATCAGCGACCCCAACAGAACCGAACCAATGCCGCGTCCGGCAAATTGCGGATGGACGAAAATATAAACCAGGTAGGACCATCCGGGAGGCAGCTTCAGGGTATACCAGAGCGCGAGGCTGAAATCGGAGAAGGTGACCCAGGCAAAGGCGCAGATGCGCCCGTCGTGCTCCAAAACCAGGCAGCGATCCCCTTTGCCCAGCGAGGCTTCCATGAAATCGGTCTCCTTCACGAACCCCTGCAGGGCATTGATCGTCATCAGATCAGCCTTGTCGGCCCATCGCATGTGCAGTTCAACCGGCAGGCCGCCGGTCTCAATCGGGTCCTGCAGATCCCTGACCAGTTCAAGCCACTCCTCGCAGGTCTGCATCTTTTTGGCGAGCTGTCTGATGGATTCCCTGAACGGCATGGCGGCGCAACCTCCTTTTCGGTCAACTCTTGAAATAGGCGATCCAGCGAGACAAGGTACCCCTGAAGCGGTCCATTCTGGAAGGGACGGCCGGGGCGCTGCCGGTCGGCGACAAGGCCAGGCATTCCCAGTATTTTTGATGCATGCGTTTGACCCGCCAAAGGACATAGGCGATTTTTTTTGGGTCGGCCGATGCCATCATGCCGTGGATATCGGTCGTGCGCCGACCGACCATCTCTCTCAGGACCTCGCGCACCGAATCCCTGAGCGCTTTCAGATTATATCCACCTTCCAGCGTCATCACCAGTTTTCCTTCACAGCATTGCTCGGCGATGTCCAGAAGGACGCGCGTCAAGCCGGCAAAACCTGCCGGGGTCACCTTCATACCCCCGAGGGGGTCGTTGAAATGGATATCGAAACCGGCGCTCACCAGGACAAGATCCGGCCGGAACGCCAGGGCGATCGGTTTTAACAGGCGTTCGAAAATCATTAGATAATCCCCGTCGCCGAAGCCGGGCAGAAGCGGGACATTCACGGTATAGCCCTTGCCCTTGCCTTTGCCGATCTCGCGCAGACTGCCAGTGTGGGGATACGCAAACGCTTGGTGGGTGGAGAAAAAGAGCACCGACGGGTCGTCTTCGAAGCAGTGCTGGGTGCCGTTGCCGTGATGCAGGTCCCAATCGACGACCAGAATGCGCGCCAACCCCAGTTTGCTTTGGGCGAAGCGCGCGGCGATGGCCACATTGTTGTACAGGCAGAATCCCCTGGCCGCCGCCTGTTCGGCATGGTGACCCGGAGGGCGGATCAGGGCAAAGGCGTTGTCCACCCGACCGGCATGGACTTCTTCGATCGCCCGGCACAGTCCCCCAGCTGCCAGTTGGGCCACTTCGTTGGATAACGGAGATGTGCGGGTGTCTTCGTCCAGGTAAACGGGCCCGCGCCCTGACGTGGCTTCCAGGCGTTTGATGTAATCCGCTGAATGGACGCGCTGAAGCTCCTCTTTTTCAGCCATTCTCGGTGAGATGTCCTTAAAACAGCCGCTCAGGTCCGGCTCCAGAAGCAGGGCATTGAGCACGTCCAATCGTTCAGGGCATTCCGGCTCATCCGGTCCCATGCAGTGTCCGGCGTAGCGCGGATCTTTGAGGATGCCGGTTCGTCTTTTCTCCACCGATCCACTTTTAATTCTCTCGATACCCGTATCCGCCTCAAATTCTATCATGGTGCAATCGTCTCGACGTGGATAGCCTCGAAATGGGCCCATATATCCAGCCAGGTTTAAATTATTGGAACCCGGATTTCGTCACGTTGGTTCAGAATATGAGGTTAAAATAGGGATGGCAGAGCAAGCCTGTCAATGGCGGATGCCCCGGGCAAGGAAAAAGACAATGGCCGTGCACGACGCGGTGGGGTTCGTTTTCGTAGGATAGCCATTACGTACCTGGCGGGTTCTTAAAAATTTTCCACTGGCCCGAAGTGCGTCTTTGCCAATGATTGACATGGGTCACCGTCGTGGTTTAATCTCCAAACATGGCAGCACGTCAAAATTGTCAGATATATTCATCGAATGTTGCATATTTGCCGCCAACCCGTAATTTTACCTGGCCGCTTTATTAGACTTGGTCCTGACAACGAGGTATCGCCAGAACTGGATCTAGTCTGACTGAAAATCCGGAAAACGGAAAATGAGAAAGGAGTTTATCATGGATAGTCAATATCTCGAACTTTTCAAACAGTTGATCCGTCAAAAAACCACCCATGAGCCGCAACACATGTCGGAACATGATCGCTGCCGAGAGCTTTTAAAAGCTGAAGCGGAAAAGCGTGGCCTGAAGACGAGAATAATCCCTTCCGATCCCTACCCCTCTCTGCTTGCCGGACTTGATGTTGAAGCCCTGAACCCCGCCTTGATGCTGTCGTGCCATTTGGATGTGGTTCAGGCCCAAGATGAACAGTTTGAACC
The DNA here is from genome assembly GCA_963705435.1 of uncultured delta proteobacterium. Lineage (GTDB taxonomy): Bacteria > Desulfobacterota > Desulfobacteria > Desulfobacterales > Desulfosarcinaceae > Desulfosarcina. The sequence goes on from CAVPJR010000012.1 coordinate 298,840, forward strand.
GCAAATAATAGGGAGCAGGATGATCGGGCGGGGCACCAGCGACATGAAATTTGCCGTTCCGATTTTCTTAAATGTCTGGGACCGCCTCAAGTCAGGCCATGATAAAATTCTCCTGTCGTTTACCTTTGATGAGGAAATCGGTGGGAACAAAGGGATTGGTTATCTGCTGAATGAAGTCGGGCTGAGGCCGGCAGTGTGTTTTCTGCCGGATGGCGGCGACAATTTTCAGATTGAGGCGGAAGAAAAAGGCGTCTTCCATTTTAATGTAAAAACCACCGGTAGATCGGCCCATGGATCCAGACCGTGGCTGGGCGAAAATGCCATTGATAAGATGGTTGCGATCTATTCTGACTTGCGCAAGGAATTTCCTTTTGTTTACGCCCCCGAACAATGGACCCACACCTTGAATTTTGGAAAAATAGTGGCCGGCGATGCAGCCAATAAAGTGCCTGATGCCTGTGAAGCCAGCTTTGATTTGCGCTTTATCGAAGGCCAGACAGCGGAAGAAATAAAGGATTTGGTGCGGGAAATTGTAGGCCAGCAGGGGGCCTTTGAGCCGCAGGTAGTGGGAGACAACTTTTATCTGGATATGGAGCTTTGGTGCAGTCGTATGTTTCAAAAGGCCGCCGAGCGCCACCTCTCCCACCCCATGCCGATTTATCGCAGCGAAGGCGCCTCCGACGCCCGCTTTTTTACCCCATACAAAATACCGGTGATCATTTCCAAGCCGGTTTGCGAAGGGCATCACTCTGACCATGAATGGATTGATCTGGAAAGTATCTCCACTTACACCGATATCCTTTTTGATTTTGTCGAGCAGGTGCTTGACGGGAAACAACAGCCAATAACCAAATGACAATCAATTGTTGGTTTGGTCCTTTTTCGAGAGTTGGATAGGGAGGAAAGGTATGAGCGATATGACCCATTTACCAAGTATTGAGCAGGCCTTAGAAACGTTGCAGGAGATAGAAAAAAAGTTTGACGAAGGGACACGCATTGCGCAAACTCGGCAGGCGCTGAAAAAAAATGAACGTGTCGCTAGAAATGAAGCGGTGGTGGCGGGCTACTACCAAAGCCTTGCCGACAAAGGACTGTTTGTACCCATTTATGGGGCGGGGGATCTTCCCTGGGCCCTTCCCCTCCATATGCCGCCATACCTTATCGAGATCCTTTGGGCAGCCTCCCGCGTGCTTTATGCCCTGGCCCGCAAGCATCTCGCGGCCGAAGGTCCAGACTACCTGATAAAACGGATTCCGGATGGATGGATTACCGAGGAAATGGCCGATATCCTGCACCGCTATTACCTGACCGTAGAACCGGACCTTGCCTTTGATGTGCTGGTATACGGTGCCAATTCCGAGCGAGGCATGGACTTTGACGAATTTAAAGCCTCCGGTGACCACCTCTATGCCAAAATACTCGAGGCCCAGAGCGTGGATACCTACTATGGCTGGCTCAGAGAATGCGTCCGATCTGCGCGAAACACCGGCGCATTTGATGCGTCCGTATTCACCCGGGTCAAAAAGGATCATCGCTCTCTTACCGATGCAGAACTGGATGAGCAGGTCCTGGCCACCTATATCCACGGATCGGAGGATCATCGCGACCGGATTCTCTTTCTGGAGATCGATCCCCGCAACCAGCCCAGTTTTCAGAATCTGGCCCTATTGGCGAAATTTATGAGCCGGGGCGATTCCTCCCAAGAGCCGCTGATTCTCGATCCCCAGGATCTATTTTTCAAAGGCGACCAGCTTTGCTACCGTTGGGAGGGGCAAACGGGAACGACGCAAAAGGTCATCTCCAGGCTGGTGGACGCGGATTTTAAGACGTATCTGAAAAAGATGAAAGCCGAAGGAAAGCCTGAGGTCATCGAATGTCTGCGGCGACTATATGCAACGCCGGCCCTTTGGCCGGATCTGTCGAAGCATATTGCCGGTTTTTACCTGATCGACAAAAGCTCTATCACCGACCTGTGTATGCTGGAAGGTGTGGGTGTCGCACCGCAGACCCAGCGCATCACCCCCAGTCTGCTGGAATCGTTCCGCAAGGATCCGGGCCAGTTGAAGCAGTTGGCCGTCAAACCGCTGCACGGGATGAGTTCCAAAGGGGTGTTCGTCAGCCCCGATCTGGCCGTGGTGGAAAAGTATTGTTCCGAAGAGCCTATGCTGGCCCAGGAACTGTTCTGGGCCACACCGGTGATGCCCAATATCAATGCAGAGTTGACGGATCCCGACGCCTTGGCGGGATTCTGTTCCGAAACCCGGTTGGTCTTCCATGCAGGTTCGCCGGCCGTCTTCGATTCACCCAATGCCGCCCGATGCATCCTGGCCCTTAGCCGCACCCACTACACGAGTAGAGATCCGGCCCGGAAAATAAAAAACGATGCTGCCGGGCGAGGCTGGTTCTCCAACATGGGAGCCATCTTGGCGGTCAAAACCGAATTGGGAATGACCGACAAGCGCACGGCCGGACTGGGAATGGCCCCGATTTGCTGGCTTGATTAGCGCATTTGTCAGAGAGGTAAAAACAATGGATGAAAACCGTCCCGTCACGTTTCTGTGTATCGCCAGCTATTTCAAAGGCGACAAATTCATTCGCGAGTGCAAACGAATGGGCTGCCGGGTCATCCTACTAACCAAGGAAAAATTGCTTAATGCAAACTGGCCCCGGGATGCGATTGATGAAGTTCACGCGATGCCGGATTTGCAAAACCGTGAACACATTGTTAACGGCGTCAGTTTTCTTGCACGAACGCGTATTTTTGACATCATCGTTGCATTGGACGATTTTGATGTGGAAATGGCCGCCGCATTGCGGGAGCATCTACGTCTTCCTGGTATGGGAGAGTCCACAGCCAGGCGTTTTAGAGATAAACTGGCCATGCGTATGCGGGCAAGGGATCTGGGTATACGGGTGCCCGAATTCATCCAGGTTCTCAACCATGATCAACTTAGCGATTTTCTGCACCGGGTACCGGCACCCTGGGTGCTCAAACCGCGCTCCCAGGCATCAGCGATCGGGATAAAAAAAATCGAAACCGCTGAACAATTCTGGCAGATCGTCGAAACCTTAGGCGATCAGCAGTCATTCAACCTACTGGAACGATTTGTTCCTGGTGATATCTATCACGTCGATTCCATTGTTTACCAAGGCAGCGTGCAGTTTGCAGCCATACAACAATACATGCTGCCCCCCATGCGTGTCGCCCACGAAGGAGGTATCTTTGCATCCTGTTCGCTTGAGAGGAGTTCGCCCGAAGAACCTATTCTAAGGTCATTAAATGATAGGGTGATTACCCAATTCGAACTAGAGCAGGGTGTCAGCCATACCGAGTTCATAAGAGGGAGGGATGATGGTGAATTCTACTTTCTCGAAACGGCGGCACGGGTCGGTGGGGCGCACATCGCTGAGTTAGTTGAAGCCGCGTCCGGAATCAATCTTTGGACCGAATGGGCCAAGGTGGTGTTTGCCGACAAGACACAACCCTATCGATTACCCGAACGTCGTAAAGACTATGCCGGCCTTATCATAACCTTAGCACGGCAAGAAAATCCGGACACGACCGACTATGATGACCCTGAAATTGTCTGGAGACTAAACAAACGCCATCATGCCGGAATCATCGTCCGTTCTCGTCAATGGCAACGCGTAAATACGTTAATTGAGAGCTACGCCGAAAGGTTTCGAGCGGACTTCCATGCTTCCATGCCGCTTCCGGATCAACCGAGCGATTGAGTCTTGACGATTGAAAGGAGCCCCAGCGCATGACCGCTGCCCGGAGCAATCCCCGGATTCTTATCGTGACACCGGAAGTCACTTATTTGCCCGACAATATGGGTAATATCGCCAATTACCTGAAGGCCAAGGCGGGTGGGATGGCCGATGTGTCTGCCGCTTTGGTCAGTGCGCTGTTTGACCAGGGCGCCGATGTTCACGTTGCGCTGCCGAATTACCGCGCCATGTTCAATCACCAGCTGCCCCCGGTAATCAAAAAAGACATCAACACCATCCGAAGAATAATGCCTGGTGATCGGATCCACCTGGCTGAAGACAGGGCTTTTTTCTACATGAACCGGGTTTATTCCAATTACGGTGACGAAAACATGAAGATCTCCCTTGCCTTTCAGCGGGAGGTCATCAACAACATCGTTCCCCGTGTGCGGCCGGATCTTATCCATTGCAACGACTGGATGACCGGCCTGATTCCGGCCATGGCAAGGCAGGCGGGTATCCATTGTCTTTTTACGATCCATAACATCTATAGCATGAAGTCTTTGCTCGCTCATATCGAAGAGAGCGGCATCGATTCGGCCTATTTCTGGCAGCATCTTTTTTATGAGCGCATGGGCTATGACTACGAAGGAACGCGGGAAACCAATCCCGTGGACCTCCTCGTTAGCGGTGTTTTTGCCGCCCACTTTGTCAATACGGTCAGCCCGACCTTCTTGCGTGAGTTGATTGCAGGAAGACATGATTTTGTTGAGGCGCCATTGAAACAGGAGCTGGCCAATAAATTCAACGCCGACTGTGCGGTGGGCATACTCAATGCCCCCGACCCTTCTTTCGATCCGGCCACCGACGATGATCTGGTGCTTGAATTCGATCACAACACTCATGTTACCGGCAAAAAGAAAAACAAGCGCGCCCTTCAGAAAATAGTCGGACTGAAGGAGGCTGACCAGGCGCCTCTCTTTTTCTGGCCTTCCCGACTCGACACGGTACAAAAAGGATGTCAGTTGCTTGCGGAGATCCTCTATGACGTGGTTTCACGCTACTGGGAACAGAATCTGGAGATCGTCTTTGTTGCCAATGGGGAGTTTCAAAAATATTTCAAAGAGATCGTGCAGTTCCACAACCTGAGCAGGCGGGTTGCGATCTGCGACTTCGACGAGCGCCTGGCTCGATTGGCATACGGCGCATCTGACTTCGTGATGATACCTTCGCGTTTTGAACCATGCGGTCTGCCCCAGATGATTGGCCCCATCTACGGCTCGCTGCCGATTGGCCACGATACTGGCGGGATCCACGATACGATCACCCACATGGATGTCGCTAACCACACGGGCAACGGTTTTCTTTTCAAGGATTTTGATTCCAATGGCCTGTCCTGGGCCATTGACGAAGCCATTAAATTCTACAATCTTAACTTAAAAATTAAAAAAAACCAGATCGAACGGGTCATGACCCAGAGCACCGCTACCTTCAGCCATGCGGTTACGGCACGTCAATACATTGATCTTTACGAAAAGATGCTGGCACGCCCCCTGGTCAAGGAAAACACGATTAGTCCTTGATGTGGCGATCACGTTCCTGCTAATGCACCATTGAGATGGCTTCCAAGCAGATACAAATAGACAACGACGTATTCCATTTGGCTTGAAATATAATGAATCTAAAAACCTTTGACCTTGTCCAGACCTGTTGTGAAACGATCAATAATGGCGCCCAAATGGGGACGAAAATTCAACCCAATTTAAGCCCGGAGAAAAACGCCGATCTGATCGGTACCCTCGATCATTTTCCAAGTGTGCCGTCCCAATTCATCGATCCCCGCAATGTCGACGTCTGGCTGCCAGCAGATTACGATGACGCCCATGCCAACGGGTATGCAGTTCTTTATATGCATGACGGCCAGAACCTGTTTGAGCCGCAAAAATCCTACATCGGGGTCGATTGGGGCCTTGATCAGACCATGGCCGTCCTTTTTCAGAAGAAGCAAATTCAACCGACCATCGTGGTCGGTATCTGGAACACCCCGCAAAGATTGTGTGAATACCTGCCGCAAAGGCCCTTTTGCGACTATCAGTCTCAACAGTCGAGAAGCCGGGTGATCAAGCGCTACGGGGGGGTGCCGGTTTCCGACAAATACCTTCGCTTTTTGGTCAACGAGCTCAAACCCTTTGTTGATCGCCGCTACCGCACCCGCCCGGAGCGGGAGTTCACCTTTTTGATGGGGTCGAGCATGGGAGGCTTGATATCGTTGTATGGGATTTGTGAATATCCACATATATTCGGCGGGGCCGGCTGTCTTTCAACCCACTGGCCCATTGCGCACCGGTCTTTCGCTAAATATCTGAAGGCACGGCTTCCCGAACCGGGAACCCATAAAATTTATCTGGACTACGGTGACGAAGCCAATAGTGCCGGTTACCTGGGTAACCAGAAGCGTGTGGAGCATATCATAAGGCAGAGAGGCTATGCGTTCGGATCAGACTGGCTCGCCAACTGGTACGCCGGCGATCCACACTCCGAAACGGCCTGGCGTACCCGGGTCCACGTGCCGTTGCGGTTTCTGCTGAAAGATGATCCCTGATGATCGGAAAACAACGCTCAAGCAAAGGAGTAACCCGTGTATCTAAAACCGACCGCCTTGATTTACAGTTCTCACAACCGCTGTGATTACCTGCACCGAGATTGGATCGTCCAGCGTGCCTTGGAGCATCCCCACAACAAAAGCGTATTGTACCTGCCTTTTGGCATGGAAAGCCGCGACTCTCAGGAGTTTTCATGGGGCACCTTCAAATGGTATTTCGACCAATTCACCCCCTATGGCCTCAATCCCATGGTCTTTTTCTGGAGCGACGACCTGTCGCGCCAGGATGCCGAGCTCTTTTTCAATATGGTCGACCATGCCGAAGTCGTCATTCTGGGCGGCGGCGAAGTGGATATCGGTTTCGAACGCTACGATGCCATGGGCGGTTATTTCTTCGGTGATTATGATCGGTTCAGGAACGCGCTTCAACAGCGTCAGAACGCCGGCAAATTGACGGTGGGGTTTTCGGCCGGGGCCGCGCAACTCGCAGATGTGTGTGCGCAAGACAACTACCATCGCTGCTACGCCTTGATCCACAATATCACCACCACGTTGCACCATGAATGGCGCCGGGAGGCGGAACTGTACCACTTGGCACAACGGTTTCAGGGACACCTGGCCTTCGGCCTGCCCAACGATTCCGGCATCGCTTCCAACCAGGGTTTTCTCGCCTCGGGCAACAAATGGCAGGTATTGCAGTTTGTCATCGACAGTTCCTGGGATTTTCCGGAGGACCATGTTCACATCAAGACCCGCCAGGGAATGGGCATCGAACACATTTATCACGACGGTCGAAGATGGACCTTTAACGGCGGAGACGTAATGATCAGGATCTTTTCACCGGACTACAGCTATCAGGGCACCTGGATCATTAGGCCCGACCATCCGACGGTGATTGACTATTGGAGCCAGTCCCCTTCCAGGTTTGCCAACATCGACCATATCATGGCCGAGCACTAGCAATGACAATTCAAAGCATGGGGGTTGAAGATGACAAGAAAAATCGGAATTCTGAGAGGCCGGGAAGATAATTTCCCCAATGCGCTGGTGGAAGCCATTAACCATAAAGGAAATGGTGACGTCGTGGCCGAATTGGCAATCATGGGTGCCGGGCGCCTTGGCGAACCCCCGGCCTACGATTTGATTTACGACCGCATTTCTCATGATTACCCCTATTATCGGTACCTGCTCAAAGCCGCAGTCGCACACGGCACCTATGTGATCCCCAACCCCCTGCTGTGGAGCGCGGATGATAAATACCTGGGGTTTACCGTGGCTGCCAACCTTGGGTTGACGATACCCAAGACCTGCCTTCTGCCCATCGCCGGCTCGACGCGGTTGTACGACATCACATCCGAGTCCCTGCGCAACTTGAAGTTCCTGGCGCATTCCGATTGGCAGGCCATTTTCGATACCATCGGTTTTCCGTGCTGGCTGAAGCCCGTCTCCGGCGGCGGCTGGCTGGCGGTCAGCAAGGTCCATGACCCGGATGAATTCTTCCACCTCTACAACAACGAAATATTCCATACCAAACCCGTTTACCCCGAAGACGCCGGCCAAGACATGGCGGTGCGTAACTGGCTCAGCCGGACGTTGGTCTTCATGCTGCAGGAAGACATCGCCTACCAGCAGTTTGCGCGCTGTTTTTATATCGCCGGCGATGTCACCACGGTTCGTTTCGAGCCGCCAGACCGTGTCGCCGGCGAGCGGCTGGGGCGCTATTCGGTCGATCCGGACTTTTTCGGCCCTGAACTGCTGGCACGTATCGAAACGTATGTCCGAAAACTGAACCAGGCCCTGGGCTATGAGATCAATACCACCGAGTTGTTGGTTAAGGACGGGGTTCCCTATGCCATCGACTTTCTGAACTTTGCCTGCGATTTCGACATCAATTCGGTGGGCGCCCACCTGGCCGGCATGGGTGTGGACAAGGTTTCCGATTACCTGATCAAATGTGTGACCGATGAACGTGCCCGCCTGCAAAGCCAAAACAATGTCTGGCGCCACTTGATCCACGGCGGCCTCAAATAGATAAAATTCAATCTATTGGACGCAGTGCGCGGAAGGCGGAATCGATAAAGCCGGGGAGGATGGTTTTCCGCGTGCGCGCAACGGCATCGACGTTGTCGGCCAATCGTTGCATCTGCCGGTACTTGCTCATGCCCCACCGTTCAATGATTTGATCCTTTTTTTCAGGATGGTGCAGGTGCCATCGGATGCTGGCCGGGTCGCTTTCGGGATGAAACTGAGTACCGGCCATTTCGGGTGAAACCCGAATCGCCATGATGGCGCGCTCGTAGGGTACATGGGGCCGGTTTTTCTCAATGCAAAGGATTTTAGCGCCCAGGCTTTTCAACTGCGGACGGTTGGGTTGAATCACCTGCCAGTTTCTGAAGTCGCTGCCATAAAAGGGGTCGGCCAGCCCCTGAAGCAGTGGGTCGGCCTTTCCGGCTTCGGTTTTGTGGACCGGAAAAATGCCAAAGGACTGGGAATGACGTTCGACCACTTCAGCCAGGCCGAAAAAGCGGGCCATCATTTGAAATGAATGGCAAATGAAGAAAACATATTTTTTTTGAGGATTGCCGTTCTGGTTGTGCGCGTAGATCCGGTTCATCAAGTTGAAATAGTTTTTCTCCCAGGCTTGCCCCTGACCGTCATAGGGGCTGCCCGGACCTCCCGATGAAATGAAAATATCATGGTTGATATTTGGCAATTCACCCCCATGGCGGGTATCGAAAAAATCGAAGACCACACCCACTTCCGACCGGTTCTCAGCGGTTTGCTCCAACAGATCGCGTAAACAACGCAAGCCTTGGTTTGGCACACCATTGTTGAGATCGATAACGGCAATTTTAACGGTATCTTTAACCATTGTAAATTTTTCCTGTAGCCGAGCTATATTGTAGTAGATAGTGCCCATCCATAAAAATGGACGAAACCGCGTCGCCCAATCTTCCTGGCCTGCAATGGGATCTTCCAACCGATCGATCATGGCGGTTGATGTAAATCATCCGGCCATGGTCGCCGGGACCTCGGATACAACCCGGTCGGGCGGGCCGGTGAGCCGTGCCTTGAGGACCCGGCCGATAAAGATCGGATGGCCGCCGGCATCCACGGGGAGTTGATCCTCGGTTTCGATGGTGACGGCTCGGGTGTTGGTGCCGGCCTCTGCGGCCAGGGACCTCACCATGCCGGCCAGTTCGTTTTTGGCAAATGCATCGGCCTCTTCGAATACGTTGAAGCGTCGGGCGCCGGAGAGGCCCTCGATGAGAAATCCGCTGCCGCCGCCGGGAATGATGCGCACCTGGCGTTCGATGACGACGTTGCTGGTGATGGCTCCGATGGCGTTGGCCACGTCGGCATGCTCGGGCAGCACGGCCTGGGCACCGATCATGGCGGCAGCCCGGGGAAGGAAAAAAGCGATGGGCGCACCGATGCCGATCACCGGCCGCTTGAAATCGATGTGCAGACGATAGTGGCTGTTGCCGCCGGAAAATACGTTATTCATCAGGGCCTTGCAGACCGGGCAGCTGTGCAGGGCTTCAGGGTTGACCTCATCGTCCAACTGGCGCTTTAAAATCTCCAGGGCCAGGTTTTGCGATACGGTTTCCAGCAGCTCCTGCCGCAGCTCGGCCTCATCCCTTTTGCTCAAGGCAGCGATCATGCGGAAGAACGGCTTTACTGACGCCGTGTCCCATCGTCGAAATTCACCGCCCAAATGGAGCAGGTCGGTCGGGGTCAGGCCGCAGCGCTGGACGACAAAGTTCTCTTCTAGACGCTGAATCGGAAGGTGGCGGTCGATGAGAACGCCGGTTTTTCGGGTCAACTCGTCGATGGAATGCGGTCGCTTTTCAAGCAGGGACAGGACCGTCTTCTCCATTTCCGTCGTCTGAAGATGCTCCGCGGTCCCGGTAACGGCAAGGATCTGCATATTGCGGGTGGACGTTTCAAAACTGCGCAGGCGGGTGTTCAGATAATCGATGGCTTCATCGGCACCGGCGAAACTGGATCCCAGCCAGGCAATGGGCGCCACCCGGCGGGGGCCGATGGAAAAAATGCCCTTCTCCCGATCGATCAGGCTGTCCCCCCCCAGGCCGGCGGTGCGGATGTCCAGGGCCCGCACGTGGGTTCGGCGTCCGGCTACGGTGGATCCGGTGCTGCAGACGCGCACGCTGCCATGCTCCACCGCCGCCGTGTCCGTGGTGGTGCCGCCCACATCCACCACCAGGGCATCTTCAAGGCCGGTGAGATGTCTGGCGCCGGCCACGCTGGCCGCCGGCCCGGAGAAGATGGTCTCCACCGGACGCGCTTTGGCCATTTCCGCCCGCATCAGGGTGCCGTCTCCCTTGACCACCACGATGGGCGCAAGGATTCCTATTGCTTGCAACGCCTTTTCGAGGTTGGCGATGAGTTTGCCCAATCGGGGGACAATCCGGGCATTCAGCACGGCCGTTGTCGCCCGTATCTTGAAATCGAGAATGCTCGACAATTCATGACCGCAGGTGACGAACAGGCCCGTCTCCGACCGGATGATCTGTCTGACGGTGGTTTCGTGGTCCGGATTGATGGCACCGGCAAAACCGGACACGGCAAAGGCATTGACCCGGTCTTTTTCGACCATGCGCTTGGCGATCTGGCGCACCTGGCTGGCATCGACGGGTTCGATTTCCTCGCCGGTGATGGACAGGCGGCCGGGTACCAGCGCTTTGGGTTCGTGGGGGTACTCCGCAGGATCGTAAACACCGTAGGGCGGCATGAGCAAAAGGCCCACCTTCTGGCCGTCGCCCTCCACGATGGCATTGGTAGCCAGGGTCGTGGACAGGGCCACCATTTCCACCTGCTTCAGCTGGTTCGGATCCAGTTTTTCCAGGGCTCGGCCGATGCCGATGGTAAAATCCCAGCGGGTGGTCAGCGCTTTGCCCTTGCATTGCGTCGTTCCGGTTTTGAAATCATAGATGACGGCATCCGTATAGGTGCCGCCGGCATCGATGCCCAATCCGATGGCGGCGGTGTGCGCCAAGGATGTGCGGTCATCGGAAAAAATCACGGTGCCGGTGTCATTGGCGGGTCTGCCCTCCCATAAGGGGTGTGATGAGAGGGTGCCCGTCGCGGCATCGAATTCGATCACATGGTGGGGTTCGACAAAGAGGATATCGTCCGTGGTCTGGGTGCCGACCAGCATTTTTTCGATCAGGTCCCGGCTGCCGGAGATTTTCTCATACGTCCACCCATAGGCCTCGGCCATCTCCCTGGCGTGGTCCTCGCATGCCGATCCGTTCCTGGAACCGGTGTCAATATAGGCGGCCCGCTGATAATTTTTCTGCCATGAGTTGAGAAATGTGATCGTCCGGTCCGCCGCCTGATCGCCGTACTGGCGGGCGATTTCATCAAAATGCACCCGCTTATCGCCATACCAGGCCTGCAGCTTGCGTTGGGAGACCGGTACGGCTTTCTCCTCGTGCCATCCGGCGGAAATATAGTAAGTTCCGGGGAATTTGTCGAACTCCCTGCGGTACGACTCGGCGCCACCCAGGAACATGGCGATGCAGTCATGCACTTTAGGGATGCTCAAGGGAATATCGCGGGACTGGATGCCGATGGTGCCCCTGCCGCAGACGCCGTAACCGATGACGATGCGGCCGGCCTCGCCGGCAGCCGACACCTCATCGATGGCATTCTGCAGTTTCTGTTTCAATAGATCCGGCCGTTCATGAAGGCCGGCTTCCAGAAATTTAAAATCGACCGCCAACCCCAATTGTCTGGCGGCGTATTTCATGTCCACACCCAGCACCGCACATCCGATGACGACTATTTTTTTTGGTTTCACTGCATCTCCTTGTTGCGGGGAGGGCGCAATTCGAAGAATTTCATTGTCTTCCTCATGTTGTTTACCTTCCAGTTTTTGCAACGCTTGGGTTTATTGGTTTGACGGAAATTTGGCAACCTTTTTCCAACAGTAATGTGCATTGATAGCCGGTGCAAGGCTTATAAAAATGCTCCCAACCCTTTTTTTATCTTTCGTAGCGGCCATCAGGTGGTGTAACGTGCTCACCAACGATTCGTTGTCAACCTGCTTAAACGCACTCCGATCAGGGGCAGCAGCCATGTTTAAAAAGAAAATTCGTGTCTCCTCGGGCGTCAGGCAGCTCGACCGGCAGTTGGGGGGCCTGTTTATCGGCGACAACGTGGTCTGGTACGACAATGCCGGCAGCCTGGCCTCGATCTTCAGCCTCAGTTTTATCCAGGAATCCCAGCGCCAGAACAAGCCCTTGATCTATATCACCTTTGACCGATCCCCCAAAACCCTGCTTGAAGACCTGGGGCCGCTGGCGGAGAATCAGCACCTGACCATCCTGGACTGCTTTACCCACGGCAAAGGGGATGGCAGCGAGGTGTTCAGCAAGTTTTATGAGAAAGACGGTGCACAGTGGCCATACCAGATTGTGCGAATCAATGCGCCCGGCGACCCGGAAGTGGTGTCCGACGCCTTCTACAACCTCCAAGGGTCCATGACCGGGGACGTCCGGTTCGTCTTCGATTCGCTCACCGGCATGCAGGACTTGTGGGGCGGGGAAGAAGCGATCCGGAAATTCTACTCACATGCTTGCCCGCGCCTCTATGAACTGGAGACCATCGCTTACTGGATCATGGAAAAAGGCGCCCATTCGGAGCGCCTGAGGGCCAGCATCAACCAGATTGCCCAGGTGGCCGTCGACCTTTCCGTCAACCGGGGAAAGTCGGCCCTGACCATCCTCAAGGCGGACAAGCGCAGGCCCGATGCGTTGAACCGTCCACTGGTGTATTGGAATGACGGCCTGGACGTTGTCTTTGAAACCGAAGCGGGCAAAGGCGGAAATATCGATCTGGGCGGTCGGGTGAAGCAGATTCGAAATCGTCAGGCAATGCCCCAGAAGGAACTGGCCGCCTTGGTGGGTGTGACCCCCAGCACCATTTCCCAGATCGAAAGCGGCACCATTTATCCCTCATTGCCAGCATTGTTTAAAATCGCCCAGGTGTTGAATCTGCCGGTAGCGGCCTTCTTCCAGGATCGATCAGCGGCGGTCGACCAGGTGGTGTTTTCCGGCGGCGGCACCCGGATCAACCTTTCCAACCTGCCGAAACGGGATATAGCGGGCTACCGCCTGAGTCCGGCGGATTTTGATGCCGATGCCGAACCCTACCTGATAGAGATTTCTGCCGGGAAAAAACTGTCCGCTCATTTCTTTATTCATAAAGGACAGGAGATGGGGTATCTTCTCGAAGGCCGGCTGGAATTGAAAGTCGGTAATCACCTGCACCAGGCCGGGCCGGGAGATGTGATCTACCTCACCGGTGAATTGCCGTCCCAGTGGAACAACACGGGTGAGGGCGTGGCCAGGCTATTGTGGGTCAAGATCAGGTAGTGCCCATCCAGAAACGGCATCTTTCGGCCCAGGCCGGCGTTCTCGCTCGTTTAAAATCCTCGACGTAGCGCTCCTACGCCTGCGGGTTCAACCTCGTTGCGGCCTTGGCCTGAACCAAAAGCTACCCTTTCTTGGAGGGACACGGAAGAATAAGGATGGCGTGTCTACAAGTGTATAGGAAACAGGGGGGCAATTCACTGAGAAAAATAGCCAACAGGGGTTGACGTGGCGCCTGTCGCAATATTTTTTTTCCCTGAACCCTGAACCCTGAACCCTGAACCCTGAACCCTGAACCCTGAACCCTGAACCCTGAACCCTGAACCCCTCCCTCTAAGGAGGTTTTCCCATGAATGAGATCCGTCGTCGAACCGTCGTTGGGCTGAATGCCGGCGACACATTCACCCTCACCCGGAGGTTCACCGAAAAGGATGTCGACGCCTTTACCGAAGTGACCCGGGATCATAACCCCATTCACTCGAGCAAGCGGTTCGTTGAACTCAAGGGGTTCAACGATCGGATCTGCCACGGTCTTCTCGTGGGCGGCATGATCACCGAGGTGGGCGGCCAGATGGGATGGCTGGCATCGGGCATGAATTTCCGTTTCATCAAACCGGTCTACTTCAACGATACCATCACCTGTCGCTGCACGCTCACTGTCGTGGATGAGAAGAACCGGGCGGAGGCCGAAGCCGTCTTTACCAACCAGCGTCATGAGATCGTTCTGGAGGCCAGCCTGTTCGGGGTCCTGCCCAATGCCATGGAGCGAAAGGTGCTTCAGGATTTGTTAGCATCGGAAGTGACCCATGCCCACAAAAGACTGACGTTGGGTGGTGGGCGGCAAGGCTGACATACGGATTATAGGTAGAAAGTATATGCAATATAGTCGACTTGTTTCCAGTATCCCCTACGTTGGCTCCCCGTTACCCATCGACGTCAGCTGGTCCGCCCATTCCACGGCCTCCCTGAATGCCGCGGTTACCTTTTCCCGGTTCAGGTTGAGCTGCTGCATCATGACGCCGGCATCCTCCCAGCGGTTCTCTTCGACGCACTGAGCAAGCTGGACCAGGGGCAGATACTCATTGTTGGCGTCCCGGCGCAAGGCGTCCTTCAGCTTGTTCTCGATGGGCAGAAAGGTAACGATTTCCTCCATGGGGGTGCCCAGCATGGCGTCCAGCAGGGAAAACAGGCCCAGCAGGTGCAGGCTTTCCGGATCGAACCCCCAGAAATCGTGACGCTGTGTCACCAGTTCCAGGAATTTGCCCCGCTGGGCGGAGAGTTGGAGGAGGTCCGGCGCCGCCGTTGCCTCACTCATGTCGTTGAGCAGGACCACCCGCAGCCAGTTCTTTAGCTTCAACCACCCAAGAAGCCGAATGGCGTGGTGAATGGATTTGATTTTTTGAGAAAAACCGAAAGCCGCCGAATTCAGGTAGGTGAGCAGGCGGAAGCTGATGGCGGCATCGGACTGAATGGTTTCCGCCAGTGCATCGATATCCGGGTCCCGCTGCTCGATGCGCTGCAGCAGCTTGAGGCGCGACACCGCGTTGGAGGTCATTTTGTGGACCGTAATGGTATCCGGTTGTTTGAAAAAGGCCCCTTCGAACAGGGTGACGCCCGCTTCCCGACACATCGCGAACCCGGCGGCGTCATCCACCTGCCGGGCCAGCAGCCGCGCATCCACATCGTGGATGGTTGCCAGGAGGGTCACCACCTCCGCCTTCTGTTTGCCGATCACCGGTACGGCAATGATGTCCGCCAGCTCATAAAGCGGATCAAACTGCGGTTCCCCGCTGAATCCGCGAACGGCGATGAGATAGCCGTCAGACTTGAGGCGTTCTAACATCTCCGGTATGTCGGGGCGCAGAAAGACCTGCTCATCCACCTGAACGGCGGCATGCACCGGGGGCAGGGCATAGGGCATGTCGTCAAGGATGCCCATCTCATCAAAATTAAGCATGATTTTCTGGCCCTGCTTCAGGATCTGCTGGAGCCCCATATAGGCGCTGGCCGCAACGCTGATCGCCGTGTTTTCCGGTTCGACGTCCGGCCTTGCCGACGGTCCTTCACCCACACAAAACAATTCATATCCCCACAATCGACGGTTTTCGTCGAATATGGGCTGCCGGGCAATCGATACCGATGTGGAAGGTGATGACGGTTTTGAATCTTCGGGCATGTAGGTGACCTCCTTGTTGGACATTCGAGATTCGCTTTTAATCTCCCACCGTAGCCAGCGGTTTCAACCCCCAAATGTTGTCCGCATATTCCATGACCGACCGGTCGCTGGAGAATTTTCCCATGCGGGCAGTGTTTAGGATCGATTTTCTGGCCCATTCATCCTGGTCCAGAAAGAGGCTGTTCACGGCATCCTGGGCGGTCACATACGCCCGGAAGTCGGCCATCAGCATGTAGTAATCACCCCGATACAGCAGGGATTCCATAATGGGTGAAAAGAGGTACGGGTCTTCCGGTGAAAAGTCCCCCCGGCTGATGCTGTCAAGGGTTTGCCGAAGTTCGGCATCGCTGTCGGCGTAGCTTTGCGGGTTGTACCCGCCGGTGCGAAGGGAGGTGACCTGGTCGGCCGTCAGGCCGAAGATGAAGATGTTTTCCTTGCCCACTTCCTCCATGATTTCGACGTTGGCACCATCCAGGGTGCCGATGGTCAATGCCCCGTTCAGCGACATCTTCATGTTTCCCGTTCCCGAGGCCTCCATGCCGGCGGTGGAAATCTGTTCGGACAGGTCCGCCGCGGGGATGATCTTTTCAGCCTGGGAGACACAATAATTGGGTAGAAACACCACCCGCAGTTTTCCCTGGACGTCCGGGTCGTTGTTGGCCTTCGCAGCCACCGCATTGATCAGCTTGATGATGCGCTTGGCCTGGTGGTAAGCCGGGGCGGCCTTGCCGGCAAAGATGACGGTCCGCGGCACCATCGGTGCGCCGGGGTTCGCCCGGATACGGTGGTACAGGGTGATCACATGGAGTATGTTGAGCAACTGGCGCTTGTACTCATGGATGCGCTTGACCTGCACGGAAAACAGGGTGTCCGGATCGACGCCCACGCCGATTTTTCTCAGGATATAGCGTGCCAGCCGTTTTTTATTGTCCCGCTTGGTTTGCATCCAGCGTTGGCGGAAGGCGGCGTCTTCGGCCAGGGGTTCGAGTTTGCGCAGCCGGTCCAGGTCGGTGATCCACTCGGGGCCGATGGTCTCGTTGATCAGATTTGCCAGCGGCGGGTTGGCCTGGGCCAGCCATCGGCGTGGTGTGATGCCATTGGTGACATTGGCAAGACGGCCGGGAAAAAGGGTATCGAAGTCTCTGAAAAGCTCCTTTTTGAGAATCTTGCTGTGGAGTTCGGCCACGCCATTGACGGTGTGGCTGCCCACGATAGCCAGGTGGGCCATGCGGACCCGCTGTTGTCCGCCTTCGACAATCAGGGAAACGCGCTGTGCAAGGCCGCTGTCACCCTTTTTCTCGGCGTCGACCATGGCCAGGAAACGGCGGTTGATCTCAAAGATGATCTCCATGTGCCGGGGTAGGATCCGGCGGATGAGGTCAACCGGCCAGGTCTCCAACGCCTCGGGCAGTACCGTGTGGTTGGTGTAGGCGAAGGTTTTTTCGCAGATGGGCCAGGCGTCCGCCCACACCAGTCCCTCCTCGTCCATGAGCAGGCGCATGAGTTCGGGAATGGCGATGGCCGGGTGGGTGTCGTTGAGCTGGATGGCTACGAAGTCGGGCAGTTCGGAAAACGCCCGATTCATTTTCCGGTGCCTTCGAAGAATATCGGCCAGGGTGGCGGCAACGAAGAAATACTGCTGTTTCAGACGCAGTTCCCGGCCCTGTTCCATCTCGTCGCTGGGATAGAGGACGCCGGAAATATTTTCGCTGAGGACCTTGGCTTCGACGGCGCCGATGTAGTCGCCCTGGTTGAATTCATCCAGGTTGAACTCCCGGCTGGATTGAGCCCGCCATAGCCGCATGTTGGTGACAAAATCATCTCCGTAGCCGGGGATGAGGATGTCGCAGGCCATGGCCATGACCGTTTCGCCGTCGACCCACCGGTGGCGTTGGCGGCCGGATGCATCGGTGTAAGTCTCGGTGCGGCCGTAAAAACGTACGGTTCTTAAATATTCTCCCCGACGGATTTCCCAGGGGGTCCCTATACGCGACCAGTTGTCGCACTTTTCCCGCTGCCAGCCGTTT
Source organism: uncultured delta proteobacterium (assembly GCA_963705435.1). Taxonomy (GTDB): domain Bacteria; phylum Desulfobacterota; class Desulfobacteria; order Desulfobacterales; family Desulfosarcinaceae; genus Desulfosarcina. The sequence continues at coordinate 316,756 of CAVPJR010000012.1, forward strand.
TCGATCGTCTGATGGAAGATGCCGTAGTCGTAACGGATGCCATAGCCGTAACCGGGAAGGTCCAGGCAGGCCAGGGAATCCATGTAGCAGGAGGCCAGGCGCCCCAGGCCGCCGTTTCCCAGACCCGCATCCCACTCCTCCTCTTCCAGTTCGTCCAGATCGAAGCCCATCTCCGCAACCGCCTGACGAACTTCGTCCACCAGCTTCAGGCTGATCAGATAGTTCATCAGAAAGCGACCCGGCAGAAATTCCAGGGAAAGAAAATAGACCCGTTTGGCCAGGGTGTCATATTGTGACCGCTGCGTGCGGATCCACCGGTCGATGAGGCGGTCACGGATGCTGTAGGCCAATCCCATAAAACAGGCATGGCGGTTGGGCTTTTCCGGGTCTCTGGCCATGGTGAAGCGGATGTGACGCTGTATTTGCTCTTTCAGCGTGGTTGTTGAATTCAAGCCACTCGGGTTGGCGCCGCTTGCTTCTGGATTGGTTGGCATATGGGGTTAACCTCCTGCGAATAATAGAAAACCAATGTCTGCATCGTTTATCATTTTTCGTTGTAACCGAACGCGATTGACTGCAGCACCGCTTTCCAATGCTCCGTTCTGGAAAGAACATAGTCCTTGCTTGCCTTCAAGTCGCAGATTTCGAGAATTGAAAACTGGAAATTGAACTGATAGTCACCCACCTCACGGCTCAGCAGCCGTTGCAGGGTTTTGATCTCCCCATGGCCACTGATGGCAAAAGAGACCCATTGATGCCAGATCGTGTCCCCGCCATGGGCGCTGCCGACAAAATGTTTGCCGGTATGGTTGTCCGTGACCAGATAAACCCCGCTCACATTGCTCAATGCGGCCTTCCACTGCGGCATGTTTTTCCTGACAACGGTGCGCAGCAACCGGTAGGACAGATTCACCGCATTGTATCCTGGAAAGTCGGCCACCCGCATCCGTTTTTCACGAATTTCAGACACCAGCAGTTTGTCTATATATTTGGTGCCGATCAGGTGGGATGCGATAAAACGCTTGCGGAACTGGACCACCAAGCGGCCGGTGAGATGTTCGATGCCGGCCATCTCTTTGGTGCCATATTCGAACCAGCTATTCTCCCCCTGCTTGCGGTGCTTGACCCCAAGCACATGATAAATACCGGCAAAAAGCCACTTGTCATCCTGAAGATGAATCAGAGAGATGATTTCATCGCATCGAAAATTCTGTTGGTTCTGATGTTCCTGCCACGCCTTGAACCGGCCTTCGAAGAAAGCCTCCAATGGGGAATCATCCCTGCCTGCCGCACAGTGGATTTTATAGCTGTTTAAATAGACGCCGGCAATCTTGAGCAGATCGATCAACTTGATCATGTTGGGGCTCCAATCATACTAATTTTATCGTATTCACCCGGCAATGCAACGGCCCTCGATGGCGATCGTGTCTCTCGATGAAGACGGCGATACCTGAACCGTCATCGAAATGTCGCCTTGTCAACCAAAAACGGTAAGTCAATGGCATCGGACGGAAGGTTGGTTGCCCACCCCCGGCAGCGGATAAGAAAATTCCGAAGCCGGCCCGGTCCGATAAGGGGCTGCCAAGGCAACTATTTGCTACTGCACTAAACATGCCGTACCTGTCGTCTGCAGATCAACGCTGTCGGTATGTGACGGTTGACACCCTATGCCCGGTCGGCGTAGGCTGGCGCAGACCATATTTCAGGAAAAAAAGCCCAATGAACATTCATCGTACCAACACGATCCTTTACTGTAACCGATGGGCTGCCACGGTCAAGTTCTATCGTGAGATGATCAAACTTCCGGTGCTTCTCCAAAAAACGTGGTTCGTTGAGTTTCAGCTGACCGACAACAGCTGCCTGAGTGTTGCCGATGCGGCACGCACGTCTATCGGAAGCGCCGGTGGGGCCGGAATAACGTTGTCCTGGCAAGTGGAAAACATCGACGCCCTGCATGGTCGAATGCGTTCAAACGGCATCGACGCCAGCCCCTTCACGGTCACCTGGGGAGCGCGGGCCTTCTATCTGTTCGATCCCGAGGGTAACCGCATCGAGATTTGGGCAAAACCCTAACGCTCAAACTGCACATCCATCTGATTCAGATTCTCCGGGTCAAAATCCTCTATCCCCTGAGTCCGCTCCAAAAATGCCGCGATGGCTTTAGCCGCAACGGCATAGGTCTCCATCACTGATGCCAGCCGGGCGGTGATCGGATCGTCCTCTCCTAGCTGGTCGATCATTTTTTCCAGCAGCAGCGTGCCTTTATTAAAATGCTGCTGGATGCCGGAAAATGCAGCCTTGCGCATTTCATACTTTTTTTGTTCATTGTCGATCACCGGCAGCAGCCGCCTTACCGAAAACTCCACCAGTGCATCGCGCGGTGCGTTGAAGGCCCTTGAAATTTCATCCAGCAGGGAGAGGGAGCTTCGGCTGATCACATAGGTTTTCTGGACCCGGTTTTCCGCTCCGACCCTGGCGTTGCGGACCTCCTTGGCGATGGCGTTGAGGGAGGCACTGTCCTGGGCCAGGTGGTCGAACAGGGATTTTTGTTTGATGCCCAACTGCGCGGCAACGATGCTGATGGCCTCGATACAGCCGGAGGATAGCTTAAAGGTCGCCCGCACCGATTGCCTGCCCCGAAGGCCCGAACTGGTAACAAAGGTTAACGAACCGCTGTCATCTGTAGTATTTTTCCGAGCCATTTCAGATCTCCACCTGTGTCGTTATTAACGAATTACTCTATTTTAAATTATTTAAAAGATAATGCAATAAAAAAATTATGCTATAATATTGACAACCTAAAATTAATAAGCATTATCCATTCAAATAGACAGACGTTTTAGACCCATAACAAAAGGAGGCTTGGCAATGATCTACAGAACCCTTTTCGGTGCACCCAGTCGGCATTTCGGTTCTCCCTCAGCAGGCCTGGAGGGAATGCGGCGTCAGATGGAACGACTTTTTGAGACGTACGGTGACCGGCCCCTCGCTCGTGCCGGCGCCGGCGTGTTTCCGGCGGTTAACATTACGGAAGATGCTGATGCCTATTATGTCAGTGCGGAACTGCCCGGCGTGAATTCTGCGGATCTGGATCTCAATATAACCGCCAACCAGATGACCCTGGCCGGGGAACGCAAGATCTTGGAAGAGGCGGCAGATGCCCGGTATCACCGCCGAGAGCGTGAGGCGGGACGTTTCTCCCGGGCCGTTGCCCTGCCCGGCGAAATCGATCCGGACAATGTCAAGGCCAGGATGGTGGACGGCGTGCTGACCGTGACCATCGCCAAGGCGGAAAAAGCCAAACCCAGGCAGATTGCGGTTCAATAACGCGGTCAATGAAAGGAGAAACCGATCATGTCAGATACCAAAGAGATGAAAGTCATCGAAAAACAGGCTGTGGCTTTACCCGCCGAGCAGACCAAGCCGGGCCCGGTGTTCACACCCAACGTGGATATCTTCGAAACCGAAAAAGCCATCACTTTGCTGGTGGATATGCCCGGCGTGAAGGCGAATGAACTGAATGTGGATCTCCGGGACGATACCCTGACCCTGACGGGGGATGTGCTCCCGAACGTCGGAGCGCCCGGCGAAAAGATATATGCGGAATATGAAACCGGACGCTTCTATCGTCAGTTCTCCCTCTCCGAGCTCATCGTTCAGGAAAAAATCGATGCCAAGCTCAGCGACGGTGTGTTGCGGCTCACCCTGCCCAAGGTTGAAAAGGTCACGCCGAGACGGATTGCGGTTCAAGCCGGTTAGATGGATGTAAGCCTTGCCGGACGTCCAGAAGGCTTCCGGCAAGGCTGCTCAAAGAAAAGATGAACATCGAACGTCCAACGAGCGAAAGGGCTTAACATCGAACATCGGTTAAGCTCAAGGCTCAACGCTCAAAGCCGAGCGCAGAACAGATGAGCTGTTAAGCTCAAATCTGGATGCTCAAAGCCGGGCCCAGATCCCTTAACGCATAATGTTTTTATCCTTCAATCGTGAACCCTGAACTCTGAACCCAGAACCTCAGACCCCGACCCCAGAACCCCCTCGACACTACTCCACCCTGAAGAAACCCTCCTCGAATTCCGGCCGGTTCTGGTAGCGGGCCATGAAAAAACCGGGCAGTCGGTCAATATCGTCGAACAGGCCCGGATCGGCATCGATGCCGGCCTGGTGAAGGGCCTTGACAATATCTGACGGCCGCGGCGGGCACCCCTTGACGGCGATCATCTCGTTGATCGTTGGGTTGTCTCTGTGCTTCTGATGCATGCATTTGCCCAGTAAGATGGTTTTCTGCATCCCCGGCGTCGGGTTCATCCGCTTGCCCGTGAGGACTTCCAGGCGGTCCCATGCGTGCCCCTTCCAGGCGAAACGAATGGCCGTGAGCGTCAAGCCGTTGAGCAGGCTGCAATAGGTGCACATGGTGTCGTCATACTTGCGGTAAAACAGGCCTTTGATGCCCTGTTTGGCCAGGGCCATCGGCATTTCACCATTTTCATCGCTGGCATAGGGAAAGTCATAGACATGCCGGCTGGCCAGCGCCTCGATCGGTTCGCCCACCACCACAACGTCGGAAAGGTCCGTTGGGCGGTGGTGGTTGGCTGCGGCCATGGCCAGGTGGGGTACCTGGCTCGGTTCATATCCGAGGAGTTTGGCGCCCACCATGTCGGCCGACAGAATATCCGTAGAGGCCACCAGAATATCGCTCCTTCGCATAATGCCGTCGGGGCCGGGGCCGCGTTCCAGGGTATAGATGCCGTCGATGAGGGTAAAGACCGGCGGCAGCCGATCGGCCAGCCGGGCTACCATGAAATCTAGATTCTTTACCGGATCGGGGTTGTGGCAGCGTTTCCGGGAAGGGATGTCGATGGCGCCTTTCAGGTTTTTAATGCCCAGGCTTACCACGGTCAGGTTGTGGGCTTTCATGGCCGGCAGATCCACCACCAGATCGCTGTGCAGAATGTCCGTATTAAAGCTCAAGGCGATGCCGTCTCCCAGATCGACCGTTTCGAACGGCCGCTGAAAGACGTTGATCACTTTGACCCCGTACCGTCGTCCAAGGGTGTTATATCCCAGGGTCTCGAAGGCGTGCGACGGCGTCTCACCATCTTTGGGATTTTGCGTGACCATGCCTTCGCCGATGGTAATGTCGTCCACTCCCCTCTCTTTGAGTAGAACAACCATGTCTTCCACCACCCGCGAGGTGGTGATGACCCCCCATTTGGGAAAGGCGGTGGCTTTGGTCCAGAAGACGATATTGGGCTTGATGAACACCCGCATGCCGGCCTGTACCTGCTCCATGCCGCGGCACAGGTCTACCGCCTGTTTTACCGATTCCAGGGGCGCTTGATAGCGAACAACGGCAACGATAGATGACATCTTGTGTGCTCCTCGGGGGTCTTGGGTGATTGTATGAATGAATCGGTGTCATCCTATTTCCACTTTGCGGGATGTACAAGGGAAAATGAATATTTGTTCATTATCCTTGACGATTACAATGGGGATAGGATAGATTTCGGAAAAATCAATTTTATAGATGCCGGGCGCTGTCAGGCCTTCGACCCGGTTACGATACGCTCTCCAGTGAGGCGGACTGCTTTTGGCTGCCCTCCCATACTTCTGACGGCTCTCCGGTCGATGCGATCTAAGGTAAACCGCCAACCATGGTAATCAAAAGAAGGTGTTTTGATGATTGAACTATACTTTGTTCGGCACGGCCAGGCGTCGTTCGGCCAGCCGGCTTACGATCGTCTGTCTCCCCTTGGCGAACAGCAGGCGGCGCTTTTGGGCAGGCATTTTTATAACAATGGGGTCCGGTTCGATGCCGTTTATTCAGGCGCATTGAGGCGGCATGTTCAGACGGCCACCATCGCCATGAGCCAGTTCAATGGCAACGGGTCACCGGGTATAATTATAGACGCGGACTTTAACGAGTTCGACAGCTCTGATCAGATGATGAACCGCCTGTTCAGCGTGATCCAAGAAGACCCGCTCCTGTCCGATCAGATGAAACAGATTCACACCGACCATGGTGCTATCGGACGGATCTTCGATATCGCTGAGAAAGCAGAAATGATGCCGGTCGAAGTCGCGGCGCGCATGCGCCTGGTTCAGCAGTTCAGGGACCGGATCAGAGGCGCCATTGACAACGTGGTGCGCAAGGTGGGAGATAATAAGAAGGTGGTGGTGTTCACCTCCGGCGGGCCCACCGCCGTGGCATTGCGGCAGACCCTGGACACCTCCAGGGAGCAGACCATCCGCCTGGGGTGGGAATTGCGCAACACGTCCATTACCGTTCTGCGCCATCATCAGGATCAGTTGTGGCTGGTTCTCTTCAACTGTGTGGCTCACTTGGAGGCCCAAAACGATCCGGGCCTGATTACCTATATTTGATTATCCAGGCGCTTTTTCTTGACAAGGCCTCCTTGAGCTTCTAAGAGGGGCACGATTTTGAGGCGGCGGTTTTTATCCGGCCGCGCACGAGCGTTGCTAACACGTTGGGGGAAGACTCATGGCGAAAGCAAAATTGAAGGAACACCGGATCACTCGGGACTGGTGCAAGGGCTGCGGGATCTGCGTGGCGTTTTGTCCGAAGACGGTGCTGGAGATGGACGACAAGGACAAGGCGGTGGCAGCGCGGGTGTCGGACTGCATCGCCTGCCGGCTGTGCGAACTGCGCTGCCCGGATTTGGCGATCGAAGTGGAGGTGGAGGACCCATGACCAGACAGATCAAATTCATTCAAGGCAACGAGGCGTGCGTGGAAGGGGCGCTTTACGCGGGGCTGGAGTTTTTCGCCGGCTACCCGATCACCCCAAGCACGGAGATTGCCGAGCATTTGTCGCGGCGGCTGCCGCAGCAGGGCGGCAAGTTCATCCAGATGGAGGACGAGATCGCCTCCATGTGCGCGATCATCGGCGCGTCGCTGACGGGCAAGAAGGTGCTCACGGCCACCTCGGGGCCGGGCTTTTCGCTCAAGCAGGAGGCCCTGGGCTACGCGGTGATGGCCGAGATCCCGTGCGTGATCGTCAACGTGCAGCGCGGCGGCCCGTCCACGGGGGTGCCGACCCACGTGAGCCAGGGGGACGTGATGCAGGCGCGCTGGGGCACGCACGGAGACCACAGCATCGTGGCGCTGACGGCGTCGAACCACCAGGACGTGTTCGCCATGACCGTGGAGGCCTTCAACATCGCCGAGACCTACCGCACGCCGGTGATCCTGTTGTTCGACGAGGTGGTGGGCCACATGCGCGAGCGGCTGGAGATCCCCGAGGCGGGTGAGATACCGCTGGTGGAGCGCCTTCGCACCGCCGTGCAGGGCGGTGTGGACTACCACCCCTACCTGCCGCGCGAGGACGGTCGGCTGCCCATGAGCGACTTCGGCGACGTGCACCGCTACAACGTGACCGGCCTGGTTCACGACATGTGGGGGTTTCCGTCGGACAACCCCAAGATCGTGCACGGCCTGCTGCGCCACCTGGTGGACAAGATCGAGAACAACGCCAGCCAGATGGCCCACTACAAGACGTTTTACTTGGAGGATGCGGAGACGGTGCTGGTCAGCTTCGGCTCGGCGGCGCGCAGCGCCCTGCACGTGGTGGAGCACCTGCGCCCGCGGGGGGAGAAGATCGGCCTGTTGGAGCTGCAGACGCTGTGGCCCTTTCCGGCGGATGTGGTTCAAACGTATTGCAACCCGGCCAGGACGACGGTGGTGGTGGAGATGAACATGGGCCAGGTGTGCCAGATGGTCAAGACGACGGTGCGCCACCCGGAGCGGGTGTTTCTGGCCAACCGCATCGACGGGGTGTTCATTACGGATGCCGATATCAGAAACGTACTGCGCCTGATCGAAGGCAAGGGGGTTTAGATGGCAGTCAAGGATTATATCCGCCAGCGTTTTTTCCCGCACCTGTGGTGCTCGGGCTGCGGCCACGGGATCGTGCTCAACGGGCTGATCCGTGCGGTGGAGAAGTTGGGCATGAGCCGCAACGAGATGGTGATGGTGTCGGGGATCGGCTGCTCGTCGCGCATCTCCGGGTACATGGATTTTCACACGCTGCACACGATCCACGGGCGTGCGCTGGCCTTTGCCACGGGGGTGAAGCTGAGCAAGCCGGAGCTGAACGTGATCGTGCCCATGGGCGACGGAGACGCCCTGTCGATCGGGGGCAACCACTTCATCCACGCGGCGCGGCGCAACATCGACATGACGGCGATCGTGATGAACAACCGCATTTACGGCATGACCGGGGGCCAGTACTCGCCGTTGAGCGGTCCGGGGATCATGGCCACGACGGCGCCGTATTCGAACATCGACCAGGGGTTCGACGTGGTGGAGATGGCCAAGGCGGCCGGGGCGACGTTCGTGGCGCGCACGACGACCTACCACGTGCAGCAGATGGCCGACATCATCCGTGCGGCGATCCTGCACGACGGTTTTTCGGTGGTGGAGGTGATGAGCCAGTGCCCGACCTACTTCGGCCGCAAGAACAAGCAGGGCGGGGCGGTGGAGATGATGAAGCGCATGAAGGAGAGCACCACGCCGATCGGGTCGAAGGCCAAGGCCGAGCACCCGGAGCTGATCGAGCGGGGCATATTCGTGCAGACCGACAAGCCCGAGTACTGCAGCGAGTACGACCGGATCATCAAACGGGCCATGGGAGGGGTATAGATGGAGCGATGCAGGATGGTATTTTCGGGATCGGGCGGTCAGGGGGTGATCACGGCCGCGATCATCCTTGCCGAGGCGGCGGTGCTGCACGAAGACCTGACGGCGGTGCAGACCCAGGCGTATGGTGCGGCGGCGCGCGGCGGTGCCACGCGGTCGGACGTGATCATCTCGGATGTGCCGATCAATTTTCCCAAGGTGATCCAGCCGAACGTGCTGGTGTGCCTGACCCAGGAGGCCTACAACAAGTTTTGCGACATCATCCGGCCGGGCGGCCTGCTGATCACGGACACGCGCTATGTGCAGCCGCAGCTGAAGGTGGACGCGGTGCAGCGTCAGCTGCCCATGTACGAGACGGTGATGGAGCGGATCGGCAAGCCGATCGTGTTCAACATCTGCATGCTCGGGGCGGTGGTGGGCCTGACGCAGCTGGTGCGGTCGGAATCGATCATGAAGGTATTGTCGCAGCGCATCCCGTCGGGCTTTCTGGAGATGAACCGCCAGGCCCTGGAGCTGGGCTTGGAAATGGGCCGAGAGGCAGCGTAAAACGCTGCCACCGGCCCATTTCCGGTCTCTGGTTCGTGGTCTCTGGTCTTTGGTTTTAACCGCAAACCAGAGACCAGGGACCAGAAACCTTTTCCTTACTCTTTGATCCCCGTATAGGTACCGGCCTCTTTCAGGGCCGCCACCATCTGGTCGCGGGTAATCATGGTCGGGTCGTAGACGACCGTGTTGATCTCACGAGATCCGCTGAAACCGCTGGTGACCGATTTAACACCGTCCAGCCCCTCCAGGGCCGACTTCCCCACGCCATATCACTGCACATAAAAGACGGCCTGTTCGACCGCTGCATTGTCGGCCGCAGCCGGTCCAGTAAAAATAATCCCGCAGACGATGATTGCCGTCAGGATAAAGGGGCTGGTTTTTTTCATGGCAGACCTCCCTGGTGTTTTTTCTTGCCGTTAGGCGCTTTTTCCCCGCTCGGCCCCCGCTTTCCAGAAGCGACGCGGAAAATGGGGGGATAAGGTGCATGCGTTTACATAGCCCGGCCTATTTTTCGAACAGGCTGCGGTAGCTGCCATACCCCTCTTTTTCAAGCTCGTCGGCGGGGATGAACCGCAAAGACGCCGAATTGATGCAGTATCGCAGCCCCGTGGGTTTGGGGCCGTCTTCGAACAGATGCCCCAGATGGGAGTCGGCCTGTTTGCTGCGAACTTCGGTGCGCACCATGAAAAAGCTCATGTCTTTTTTTTCAATCACGTTGTCTGACTGCAGCGGGCGGGTGAAGCTGGGCCACCCCGTCCCCGAGTCGAACTTGTCCGTGGAGCTGAACAGGGGTTCGCCGGATACCACATCCACATAGATGCCCGCCTCGTGGTTGTCCCAATATTCATTGTTGAAGGGCGGTTCTGTGCCGTCTTCACGGGCCACCCGATACTGAAGCGGGGTGAGCGTCTGTTTGAGCTGTTCGTCCGCGGGAATCTCGACCTTCATTTCCTTTTTATTGCCGTCCATCGCCTTGGAAGACGTCTTTTCCATTTTCATCTCCTCACCGGCCCAGGTCGTCTCAAGGAACCGATCCCGGCCGGAACCGGACCGGTACCAGTTATAGCGAAGGGCGCTCTTTTTGTAGTAGTCCTGGTGGTAGTCTTCGGCCTCATAGAAGGCACCCAGGGGGAGGATCTCGGTCACGACCGGCCGGTCGAAGCGGCCGGAGGCGGCCAGCGCTTTTTTCGAGGCTTCGGCGATCTGCCGCTCCTCATCGGTGGCATAAAAAATGGCACTGCGGTATTGATCGCCCCGATCGACAAACTGGCCGCCGGCATCGGTGGGGTCGATGTGGCGCCAGAGTACATCCAACAGCTGGCTGTAGGAGATTTTGGCCGGATCGTAGACGACCTTGATGGCTTCTATGTGGCCGGTGCCGCCGGCAGAAACCTGCTTGTAAGTGGGGTTTTCCATGCGGCCGCCGGTATAGCCCGACACGGCCTCGATCACGCCGTCCACTTTTTCAAAATCCGATTCCGTACACCAGAAGCAGCCGCCGGCAAAGACGGCCGATTGTGCATTCTCAACCATTTTATTCATCGGGTTCTCCATTTTATCGTCCATGCTTCTGACCTGCTGGTAACCGATAAAGACTGAGATCAGAACCAATGCTGCAATCGTTGCATGTTTCATTTCACACCTCCTGTTTATCCGTCCGTTCCAATGCATTCATGGACAGACAATAAGACACCCGGTTAAGGGCTGTGTAATGGTAAAGTAAAGATTCGGTAAAGATTTTCAAGGGGAGGGGAGTGGGGGGACTTTGGGATTTAGGGATCGGGGTATTGGGGATTAGGCGCCCTGACATATATTTGAACCGATAGATTACCAAGAATGGTATCTGTAAGATTGTGCCATCATTATTTTCCTTTGATATCCTTTTCAAACCCAACTAATTATCGGCAACGCACCACCACCAGGTGTAGTGCCCAGCCAATTTTCAACGTGGCGGTTTTGTAGCAGTAAGCCCCGGTTATACAAACCGTGGTGTATGATCTGGCTATCGTGTTTTTGAAGCTCAAGACTCAACCTGATGGAACCTAATTCTTGAGGTCGAGGCTATCGCCAAAGAAAAACACTGGCCTTTTTCCCTATAATTTCTAATTCAAAAAAATCACTGCAAGCGCATTTGGCAACACCATAACACACATGCAGCGGCAATAAATGCTCTTCTCTGGGGTGGCAAAATCTGGCTGATGGCGCTTTTTCCCAATTTACCAATCGACGGGTTCTTTCATTCTCTTCGAGGTTTGGATTTGAACATGTGTCATTCAACCACTGTATAAATTCCTCGTTCATCATTTCCATCTCGGCTGTTCTGGGAGCAAAAAAGGCGTTCATGTTGTGGAACGAAAACCCGGAGCCGATTACAAGCAAATTTTCATATTCCAATCCCGACAATGCATTGCCAATGTTAATGTGTTCTTTCGGATCCAAACGATTCACTAACGACAATTGAATGCAAGGCACATCAGCCTCCGGGTACATTATTTTCAGCGGCACAAACAAGCCATGATCGAACCCCCGTTTATCATCAAGGATGGATTTTATGCCCTGGTCACGCAGAACCGAAAAAACGGTGTGCGCAAGGTCGGGTTCTCCAGGTGCGGGGTACTGGATTGCATAGGCTTGCTCAGGAAATCCATAGTAATCATAGAGCAGGGGGGGATTAACGGCCTGCGTAATGGTCGGTATCGGCTCCTCCCAGTGGGCGCTGATAAGAATAATAGCAGAAGGTTTTGAAATTTCAGCAGCAATCATTTCCAAGTTATCGACCATCTGTTTATGCCCATCATCACCCAGCAAGGGCATTGGCCCGGCGCCATGTGAAAGATACAAAACGGTATGACGAGACTTATTGTTAATTCTATCCATGATACTTACTTTTACCTATCCCGCACCAAAAGCGACTGTCATGGAAACGACCGTGTCATCAGTCTGGGTCAACAGCGTATTTGCCGTTATTGCAGCGGCGAGTTGGCTGGGCTGCAGTGCATAACGAACCGCAATGGCCAGGGTGCGCTCGATAGCCTCGGTTGTATCGGCATGGCCTCCGGTTTGTCCCCAGTCAAGTTCTTGCAAACTATAATACCAATGTGGACCCAGGCCCAGTGCATCCCCTATCCAGGCACCCAATAGGGCACCTTCCGCTCGATCTTGAACAGGATTAGTAGACATAATTAATCTCCTTGAATTGTATGCTACCTTTACCTCACTATGTTGGAGATTCTGATAATACCATGCTTCTAAGGTACTCACTCATCCACATAACGAGGATACGTTCCTTTCGCCTGTACGGAATCTGAAAGATCAATTTCAAGGGTTAAAAAAGGCTGTATAGCTGAGGTAGTTCCTAAAACCTTACCTTGATCAGGTTCGATTATCCAGCCGTGGCCACCCCATGCATGACCCCGTGCGTCTATACCGCTACGATTAGAAGACAGGCAAAACGCACCACTCATAACGGCCGCTGCTCGGCCGCCCAGTATCCATTTTTCGGTGGTTGCGGCCTCTGTAGAACGGGGACAAATAATCAACTGCGCTCCCTGACGGCCATAGGTGCGGGCATGCTCGGTAAACCACAGTTCGGTACAGATTAAAAAACCCATGGTACCGTGTACGGTTTCAGTTGCCTCAAAACGCTTTTCCCCCCGTTCATACCACGTTGCCTCCCAAAAATCCGGTTCATCTGGCAGGTAATATTTATAATGCGTTGCCTGATAACCACGTTCAGCTTGCCATGCAAACGCTTCATTCAGACTCCGCTCATCCCTTGTTACCGGCCGTGAGCCCAATACCGTTGCTCTACCAAGCTCTGCCAGTCGAGGTAACCATTCATCGTGCAAAGCGACCGCACTGGCCCACACCGCCGGGTCAAAATCACGAATCGCCGCCACCCAAGGCGCAAAGGGCATTTCCGGTAACACCACCACATCACTTTGATGCTTGCCCACATGCGTCACAAGCGTTTGCCACGCAGCCATGAATGGCTCAAGCGCATCTGGTAATTCACATACGGTCGCTATGATTTTTTCTTTTTTCATCACCCTATCTGAACCTGACATATTTGATGTTTCATTTTGGTTTTATATCCGCAGGCTCGATAAGCTTTCAATTGATTCGATAAGGGTGGATGCGGCACGATACCTGGTATCTGCCTTAGGTTTGACCGGCTTTCGTATCCTCTGCCAGGGGCAGGGTAAAGCCGATGTGAATGGTGTCATCCCTCAGGTCGGCATGAATTTTTCCGCCGTGGGCCTCGACCAGCTCCTTGACGATGGACAGGCCGATACCGGCGCCGCCATGGTGGCGGGACCGGGATTTCTCTCCGCGGTAAAATCGTTCGAAAAGATAGGGCAGGTCCTTGGGGAGAACGTCGCCGGCGAGGTTGGAAAAATCTATTTTAACCGTTCCGGCATCGTCCCCGATCGTGATGTCCACAACCGTTCCCTGTGGTGCATATTGAACGGCATTGTCGGTCAGGTTCCGCAGGACGCGTGCCAGGCGGTTTCGGTCGGCATAAAGGGTTGGCGGCGATGCCGGGAGATGCAGGCGAATGGTCAGTGATTTGTTCGTTAACGCCGGCGTAAAGGTGGCCATGGTGTTTTCCACCATCGCTTTCAGGTCGACGGCGGTCAATTCAAGTCGGCTGCCGGCGGCGTCGGCCCGGGCCAAGGCCAGTACGTCTTCCACCAGCTGAACCAACCGCAGGGTTTCGTCCTGGAGCAGGGAGAGAGTTTCGGGTGCCGGCGGCAGCACGCCGTCGTTGAGTGCCTCCAGGTATCCGCGAATATTGGTCAGCGGGGTGCGCAGCTCATGGGCCACATCGATCATCAGGGAGCGGCGCAGGTGTTCGATCTTTTCCAGTTTTTCCGCCATGCGATTGAAGGCCCGGGCCAGTCGTCCAACTTCGTCCATCGTGGCCACGGGCACCCGGGCCGAAAACTCGCCGGCGGCAATTTCACCGGTGATGGTGGTCATGCGTGTCAGCGGACCCAGAATACGCCGATTCATCACATAGCTGAGCACGACAGCCAGAAAGATAGCCCCCGCAAAAGCCCAGATCAGGTAGCGGTGGATGGAATCCACAAACATGGCGTGGGCGGGTTCGGGGGAGATATGGTACTTTTCCATGAGGGTGACAAAGTAGCCGGCGGCCAGGGTGTCAATCGCCAACCAGACGACCACCACGGCAAATCCCACGACAATGAGGTTGACCGCAATCAGCTTGATGATCAAGAATCGTTTCACCGTGTTTTTCCCTTATTGCGTCTGCCGGTCAGCGAATCGATAGCCGATGCCGCGGACGGTGATGATGTACTGCGGCTCGGCGGGCGTCGGTTCGATTTTCTGGCGAAGTTTGCCGATGTGTACGTCCACCACCCGGTCGATGACCACCGCCTCTCCCATGGGGTAGAGGCGGTCCAGCAGTTCGTCCCGATTGAAGGTGCGCCCCGGGGAAGCCATCAGTGCCACCATCAGTGCATACTCATGCGGCGTGAGAGAAACCGGTTGGTTGTTTACGGAAAGCCGACGCTTTTCCAGGTCCAGGCAAATCGGTCCATGGATCAGCAGTTGCTCCGTTTCACCTGGCGCAGGCGACGTGCGTCGCAGCACAGCCTTGACTCGGGCCACCAACTCCCGGGGGCTGAAGGGTTTGACCACATAGTCGTCGGCGCCCAATGTGAGTCCGGCCACCCGGTCGATCTCCTCACCCCGGGCCGTGAGCATGATTACCGGCACCTGGGACGTTTGCCGCAAACGACGGCAAACGTCCCAGCCGTCCACCTTCGGAATCATCAGATCGAGAATCACCAGGTCAGGCTTATGCTTGCCGGCCAGGGCAAGGGCCGCTTCCCCGTCTCCGGCGGTCACCGTTGAAAAGCCTTCCCGCGCCAGATACAGGGCGATCAGGGATGACGTGTTTTCGTCATCTTCGACGATCAGGATGGTTTTATTGTCAGTTGGAATCATGTCACCATTCTGCGGTTTCTTGTTCGACATTGGATATTCTCTTTATCATCCTGATGCAGGTTGCGATGTAACCTTATTCCCGTGGCCCTAACTCCCTGTGCCGAAAGCAGGTCACCAGGTGGTCGTTGACCACGCCGGCGGCCTGCAAAAAAGAGTAGCAGATCGTGCTGCCCACAAAGGTGAAACCATGTTGCTTGAGTGCCCGGCTGACGGTGTCGGACAAGTCGGTTCGGGCCGGTACCGCTTCGGGGGTTTTCCAGCGATTCTGGATCACCCGGCCCTCGGTGAAGGTCCAGATGTAATCGTCGAAGCGGCCATGGGTTTCCTGCAGGCGTAAAAACGCCCGGGCGTTGTTGACGGCAGCCCGGATTTTGAGCCGGTTGCGGATGATGGCCGGGTTGGCCATGGCCCCGGCCAGGGCTTTTTCAGACATCCCGGCCACCCTCAGTGGATCGAAACCATAAAAAACCTGGTGGAAGGCGTCTCGCTTGTGCAGCACCGTTCTCCACGACAGGCCGGCCTGAAAGGCGTCCAGTACGATGAATTCAAACCATTTGCGGTCGTCGTGGACGGGTAGCCCCCACTCCTCGTCGTGGTAGCGCACCATCAGCGGATCGTCGCCGGGCCACCCGCAGCGTTGGTGTCGTTTATCTATCATGTAATGCCTGTTCTTGCCATGGGTTATCGCGGCAGCACATTCAGCGGCAGCCACAGGATCAGATCGGTCTGCCGATCATTGCCCAACACGAAGGGTTGGGTCCCGATCTGCGTAAATCTCCATTTGCGGTAAAACCGGATCGCCCGCTCATTTTTACCCCAGACCCCCAGCCAGATGCCGTCGCATCCTCGCCGGGTCGCTTCATCGATGCATGCAGTCATCAGCGCGCCCCCTACACCACTGCCGATCCAGCGTTTACGGGCATACAGGCGCGACAGTTGGATGGGCTTTTTTGCATGGA
Organism: uncultured delta proteobacterium; assembly: GCA_963705435.1. Lineage (GTDB taxonomy): Bacteria > Desulfobacterota > Desulfobacteria > Desulfobacterales > Desulfosarcinaceae > Desulfosarcina. The sequence continues at coordinate 332,895 of CAVPJR010000012.1, forward strand.
TACAAGACGGCGTCGATGCTTCCACCATCCGGGCGTACCCCACCGTCTTCCCCCCGGTTTCCGCGATCAGGAATCGCGAAGACGGCTCAGCCAATTCCATTTTCTGGATGCTCGGACTGAATGCTTTTTCGAGGTAGGCGGCCATGTCCTCCGGACGGTTGTCAGCGGCGAAACTGTCGACAAAGGTCTCCCTGGCCAGTGATGCAATGCGTTCATGGTCTTCGACCCCTGCCGGTCGGATAGTAATGTGCATGCGCGGCATGGTCACCGTTCTCGGGCGTGAAATGGTGTGGGCGTCCAACGGCCCTCCGTTTGGGTTGCCTTTTTTGTCTTTTCAAGTGCAGAAGCCAAAACCGGCATTTATTGTTGTATATCACACTCAAGTTTCAGGGAAAACGGTCGAACTAAAGTTTGACCCCTGAACCTGTGAGGCAAAGAAATGATTTTTAATGGAGATTTGAGTAAATATCATCCGGCCGACGCCATCATGTTTCTATCCCAGTTGGGCCTGAATGGGATTCTTTCCGTTGCCGAAAACCAGCGCTTGATTACACTCAGTTTCAAAAACGGTTTCATCATCGATGCCCATTCCGCCAGTGGTGACGCGAAAATACTCCAGAGCTTGATTTTCAACCGCCGGGTTACCGCCGATGATGTCAAGCGAATCCGCCAGATCCGGACCGAAACAGCGATGCCGATTCGTTCCATTCTTACGCAGATCGACCTGTTTCCCCTTTCGACGGTGGAGGAAATCCTACTGACCGGCATGAAAGAGGTGCTGCTGGAGATGTTTTTGCTCGATGAGGGGTCCTTTAATTTTACGGATACACCGGTTGAAGACGATGGCGCTGAAACGAAACTGGATGCCCGGATGCTGGCCCTTTCCATTGCCGTCCAGTCCGATGAGTACCGTGATTTCATCAAGGGAATCATTTCCCTCGACCGTGAATTCTCAGCTTCCGCCAAAGACGTTCAGACCGAAACGCTGACCACCGAGGAGCAGGTGGTTTTTCGATTGATGTCCACCTGCCGGACCATTCGACAGGTTCTCGAAAAAGCGCCTTTCGAGAGCAGTACCGTGATAGCGATCATCAAGGACTGCATGGAAAAGGGAACGGTCACGCTGCTGCGGGCCGATGCGACTGATCAGCCGGCCTCATCGGAATCCAGCGGGGACCCCCTGTTCGGCGCGTTTCGCCAGGCCTTAAAAAAGTTGATGCTGAGCGACGATCCAATGAAGCGCATCGAGGCCCTGGTGGCATTCTGCAAGGGCTTCTACAACGGCATACTGATTCTCACGGCCAAAGACGGCCACGTGGTGCACTGCAAAAAGCTGCGCAGGGTCCACGGACACGGTCTCGACCAGACGTCCGCCAAGGGTCAGTTGGGGGCACTGGACGAAGACCTCGTTTTGTCTGCCGTTCATCGTTCTGGCGTCGCTTTTTTCGGGAATCGGTTTCCATCGAATCTGTTGGACAAGCTGTCCGGTGCACCCGCATCCGGCGAATGTGCGCTGATTCCGGTTGTCAATAAGGGTCAGTTGGCGGTCTTCATCTATGTTTTCAGCGAAAGCGGCTATGCGGGTCTATCCCCCCAGCACTATCTGGAGCTGCTTTCATGGATGGTCGCACCCCGCAATAAAGATATGACCGCCCTGCCTGAGCAGCCCATGTCAGTTGGGCAACCGGATACTGAAGGCCGGCCGCCCCTGTCCGGCCAGTTCAGCCCGGCAGCGTGGGTGTCCAAGATTGACGAATTGCCGCCCCTTCCCACGCTGGTGACACGTGCGATCGACATGCTCTCAGACCCTGGCGTGGATATCAAAGCGGTCGAAAAAGTGATCGGCATGGATCAATCTCTCGTTTCCAAACTGATCAAAATCAGCAACTCGGCGCTCTTCGGCGGGTTGAACCGTGTCGAATCCCTTCAGCAGGCGCTGACGCGGCTGGGCGCGAAGACGACCAAGGGCCTTGTCTTGTCGGCCTCCATGCAGACCTATTTTCTAAAGAGCAATCCCGGCATGCAAACCTGGGGTCCGTTTTTATGGCAGCACGCGGCCGAGTGCGGCCTGGCCGCCCGCCGAATTGCCGTTGCCGCCGGATACGACGATTCTGAAAAAGCTTTCGTGGGCGGGTTGCTGCACGATATCGGCAAACTGGTTCTGCTGCTGGTGAGCGCGGACAGCTACCGGCAAATACAGAATCTCAAAAAGCGGGAAGCGCTTACCGACCATGCAGCCGAGAGAGCGCTCATTGGAACCGATCATACGGAGATCGGTGAACGGCTCATGGAAAAATGGAAAATGCCGGCGTCGGCAAAGGTGTGCGTAAAATATCACCATCACATTGAAAATGCGGGCGAGGCAACGACGCTGGCCGCCATTACCGCTTATGCCAACCACTTGAGCCATCTTCACGGCACCCAGCTCCAATGGTTCGTCCCGGATCCTGAGGCCATTTCAGACGAATTGGCCAGGACATTGAAGCTGCCCCAGGACGTCAACGAAGCGCTGATCGACTCGGTGGTCGCCGACTTTCAACAGGCAGGCATGCTCTAACAGCGGTTAGGGGCCACGGCTCCTCGATCGACCTGCATCTTCAGTCCGAAGCGGGTTGATTGCACCCTTCGACTTGGGTTATGAAGGGGTCGAGGAGATTGCATGCCCGGCGCTTTTCAGACAACCAGACGGCCCCGATGGTCCGTGTTCAGCCTGCTGTGGAAAACGGCTGCATCCTTCGCCCTTGTCACCGTGGCGATTGTCCTGCTGTTGCGATGGGTTCCCCCGCCTACGAGTGCCTTCATGCTGCAGCAGCGCCTCTCCGGCATTGTCATTGACTACCGCTGGACACCCATCCACCGGATCTCCCCCCATGCGGCCCTTGCGGTCATCGCTTCAGAGGATCAGAATTTTTTCGACCACTGGGGCCTTGACCCGAAGGCGATTGTCGATGCCATCCAGGACAACCGCAGCCGCAGACGCCCTCGGGGGGCCAGTACCATCAGCCAGCAGGTGGTCAAGAACCTGTTCCTGTGGTCGGGAAGAAGCTACCTGAGAAAGGGAATCGAGGTTTACTTCACCCTGCTCATGGAATTGCTGTGGCCCAAAGCCCGGATCCTGGAAGTTTATCTCAACATCGCGGAGATGGGCAACGGTGTGTTCGGCGTGGAGGCGGCCGCTCAGCGTTTTTTCCAAAAACCGGCCGACCGGCTCAATCGGCGCGAAGCGGCCACCCTGGCGGCGGTTCTGCCCAGCCCCAAGCGCATGTCTGCCGACCAGCCGTCGGACTATGTGATCCGCCGGACCTGGCAGATCATCGAACAGATGCATGCGCTGGGCGGCACCGGCCATCTGATACAGAAGGGGCACTAAGCACCGTTGATGACCGTGATCTGATCATTCAGCGTCCAGAAATCATACAGGTACCCCAGCCCGAAGATCCCGCCGGTCAGCAGGTAAACGATGCCGATCAGCCATTTTCCCATGTACATGCGGTGAATGCCCAGCAAGCCCAGGAAGGTGAGCAGCACCCAGGCCACCGTGTAGTCGATGGGGCCGCTGCGAAAGCGGATGCTGGCCTGCCGGTCCAGTGAGGGGATCAGGAACAGGTCGATGAGCCAGCCGATGCCCAGCAGGCCAAGGGTGAAAAAGTAGATCGTGCCCGATATGGGTTTGCCGAAGTAAAACCGATGGGCGCCGGTAAATCCGAAAATCCAGAGAATGTAACCGACTGATTTGAGATGGGTGTCGCTGTCGTTCATGGTAATCCTTTCATCGATGCGGCAGGGGCTGACGACTGGCCTCATCAAACGGCGTATTCTTCGCTGTAATGAGGTAAATCGATTCCTCGTTCGTTTGCTGGTCCTGCCACAAGCGACGTGGAATGCGATCGCTGTCGCGGTTCAAGGCCGGCTTTTCAGATACGTCTGAATGATGGCCACCGCCCTGGCCGTGCTTTCGGGGGCCATTATGTCTCCGGCCAGCACGTGCCGGCCCAGATCCTTGTTGCCCCTGAACAGCACCAGCCTTTTTTGTAAAGACGGAAAGGTCAGGTAGCGCATGACGGCCAGGGTAACGTTGATTACCCGGTCCCGCGGGTTGACCATCATCAGCACCGGCATGGCGGCGATTTTCAAATCGATCCGCCAGGACAGGTGGACCAGCTGCATCATGGTTGCGATGGCCTTGAGCGGGTATCGCATGGTCCAGTATCTTGCCTGTATGGCGTTGGAGACGATGAAGCACCGCCAGCCGCCGAAAAAGCTTTCGAACAATCGCCGTGTGGGCGGCCAGAGCGCTGCAGCCGCTAAAGGGTTTTTGGGAAAGAAGTTGGGCGAGATGAGAATCAGGCGGTGAATCCGTGCGGCCACCGACGGCTGGGCCGCCAGCCAGGCCGCCAGGGTGCCGCCGGTGGACGTGCCCAGCAGGATGATTGTCTTCTCACAGCCTTTCCTGATACCGGAAACCCGGGATTCCGATTCAGACAGGTAGCTGTCAAGCATCTCCAATCGTTCAGGAATTGTGTTTTTCAAAAGAACGGACACAGCAGTGCATTGCTCCCTGGGAGGTTATCGGTAAAACCAAGATGAACGTTTACCAGAGAACTACGGGAAGGGTCAACGGCCGCCGCGAGGAGGAATGCGCCACAACCCAGATAACGACGTTTTTTAGAAGGCGACAATTGTCAGCGGCAAGGGTGGATTTGTAGTAAAATATTGTGTATAAACGGTTATTTTTAATTCCACCGACATTCGGGTTGATGCCTGATTCTTTCATTCGGGAGCACGCGATGACGCAGATTCAAATTATTTATCTGACCGGTGGGACCGCCGGCCTGCTGCTGGTCGCGGCAATTGCCCTGCTGGTGGTTCGATCGTGGTTGAAGGCCGATCTGGCCGCCATGGCGCGTCTGGCGGAGATGGAAAAGACGACCATGGAGGAGAAATTGCTATCGGTGCGGGATCAACTGGATAGGGTTCGAGCCGATTTGGCGTCGGTTGGGGCTCAGCTGGACCAACGCCGCGATGCCATGGCCGAACTGGAAGCGCAAAAGGCAGGCCTGGCGCAATCCGTTACGCGGATTCCCGTGCTGGAGGAATCGCTGGAAAGGAGCCGGCATGTTCAGGAACAACTTAACGTCGTCAACCTGTCCTTGGAAAAAAAGTTGTCGGAATTGTCCACCCAGCTGGATGCCGAGCGGCGCCAGGCCGACGAGAAGCTCGCCGTGCTCAACGATGCACGCGAGCGGCTGACCGTTGAGTTCAAGGTGCTGGCGGAGCGGATTCTGGAAGAGAAGGGCAAAACCTTTGCCGACGGCAACCGGGCCCAGATGGATGGTCTGATCGGCCCCTTACGCGAACAGCTGGGCGACTTCAAGAAGCGGGTGGAGGATGTTTACGACAAAGAGTCCCGCGATCGTGCGGCCCTGCTCAACGAAATTGGCCACCTGAAGCATCTCAACGAGCGAATCGGCAAGGATGCCCTGAACCTGACCAACGCCCTCAAGGGGGATGTGAAAATGTTGGGGGGGTGGGGAGAGGTGATCCTGGAGCGGATATTAGAAGCCTCGGGATTGGAAAAGGGTCGGGCATACGAAACCCAGGTGAGTCTGGCCGGAAGCAGCGGCGGCCGCTATCAGCCGGACGTCGTCGTCCATTTGCCCGAGGGCAGGGATGTCGTCGTGGATGCCAAGGTGTCGCTCAAAGATTATGAACGCTACCACGCATCCAGCGATGAGACGGTCCGGACCGCGGCCATCAAGGCGCACCTTGCCTCCCTGCGGGCACACTTCAAAGGCCTGAGTGATAAGCACTACGAGGACCTGGAAGGGATCCGAACCCTGGATTTCGTGCTCATGTTCGTGCCCATCGAGGCCGCCTTTTTCGCCGCCGTGGAGCATGACCGCAGCCTGTTCACCGAGGCCTTCGATAAGAACGTGATTCTGGTTTCACCGTCGACCCTGCTGGTGACCTTAAGAACCATTCACAACATCTGGCGCTATGCGGACCAGAATGAAAACGCCCTTGTAATCGCCCGGCAGGCCGGCGGGCTTTACGATAAATTCATCGGCTTCATCGAGGCCCTGGAAGACGTGGGCCGGCAGTTGGACCGCGCCAGAGAGGCCTATCGTATGGCCCGGGACCGGCTGTCCACGGGCAGGGGCAATCTGGTGCGGCGCGCCGAACAGCTCAAGGCCTTAGGCGTGAAAGCCAATAAGGCCCTTCCGGAGTCCTACGCGCTCGAGCGGGGACCTGATGTGTGTGAACCCATCGCAGAAGATCGTTGATGGAACCGATCATGAGGTGATGCCCGGTGACGGCTGGTGCATTGGTTCCAATGTTCCCCAATTTAAGCGCCCGGGGTAAAATTAAGATTAATTTCGATTGCATTGAGAGGTGCAGGCCTTCCAAAGAAATAACCCTGCCCCAAATCAAAACCAAGCTGTTTGCATACCTCTGCTTCTTCAGCGCATTCAATACCTTCTGCGAGGGTGAGAATGCCAAGATCATGGGATGCTTTGATAAAGGTCGAAATCATCTGATGCAGTCGCTTTGGAGCGAGGTGAATGTGGCGGATTAAGGAGATGTCGAACTTGAGATAATCCGGAGATATGTTAGAAAGTTCCACCAACCGAGTTTGTCCGACACCGAAATCATCGAAAGCCAATCCCATATCCATTTTCCCCAAAGCATCGCGCAGCCGGGGGAACTCATTTGTATCGGCGGCTGCTTTTTCATTTATTTCCAGCACGATCTTGTTTAACGGGGCGATATCACGAATCCTCTGCAGAGATGCCAGAAGGGCATCTATTTCGTAGATTTCAAGCTGAGTCGTATTCACGAACAGCACCGGTGATCCAGGCAAGTTTTTCCCAATCTCCACCCCTACTTCACGAAAAAGGGAGCTCAGGTCAGAGGCCAATCCCAAGCACGCTGCCACGTCCAAAAGTTCAGATGGGTTCGATGGCAATTCTTCATCGTCAACACGTCCAAGAATCTCGTACCCGACCTCAGTCATATCAGAAAATCGTGTTACCGGTTGAAAATGAGGGATTACATGTCGATCCTGAAGCAACATCTGCAACTTTGGCTCAAAATAGGACAGGTCCCTGATTTCTTTAGAAAGCGTTGAGTGGATGGTCTCGTGTACTATAGTCGCGTTTGACGCACTGACGCGCTTTACCTTAAATTTATATTTCTCAATTGAGATAATATCGTTTGGTTCGAGCAATTCGGCATGCTTGATTTTATTTTGATTGACATGAGTGCCATTGGTGCTCTCAAGATCCCGAATCCACAGTAGATCACTGCTTATGCGAATCTCGCAGTGATGTCTGGAGATACGATCATCGATTAGCTTTAGATCGCAGTCGTCAGCGCGGCCAATCACAAAAGGAACTGACTCTATGCTAACCAGCCATTTCCTGCCTGCATCCGCTACAGCCTCTAAGCACCATTGCATTTTGTCTCTTTACTATAATCACTTGTAGTTAAATTTGGATCATCCCCAAAATGGTTTTCGGTCGTAAGCATTTTTTCTTAAGTTGACCCCTCTTTTCCCATTCGGTTTATGCAACCTCGGGATTCACCACGCCAAGGGTCTGGCGGGCGATTTCGAGTTCCTCGTTGGTGGGGATGACATAGGCCTGGATCGGGCTTCCGGCAGTCGAGATTTCTCCGCGGTGCTTCTCGGGGTCACGATTTCTTTGTGGATCCAGGGTCAGACCGACGGTTGCCATGCCCCTGCAGCAGGCTTCACGTATGGCCGCATCATTTTCACCGACGCCGGCGGTGAAAACCAGGGCATCCACCCGTCCGAGCTGAAAAAAATAAGCCCCGATATACTGTCGGCAGCGGTAGACAAACATGTCCAGCGCCAGCTGGGCCCGGGCATCCCCATCGTCGGCCGCCGCATGGATATCGCGCAGGTCGTTCATCCCGCAGATGCCCTTCAGCCCGCTCTCTTTTTGCAGGACGGTATTGATCTCCATAAGGGACATGCCGTTGCGCTCGGCAATATACATGATGACCCCGGGGTCCAGATTCCCACCCCGGGTGCCCATGATCAGCCCGCCCAGCGGTGTCATGCCCATGGAGGTGTCCACACTGACCCCTTTTTCGATGGCACAGATGCTGGCGCCGCTGCCCAGGTGGGCGGTGATCAGGTTCACTTCCGACGGCGGTCGGCCCAGACGGGCAGCCGCTTCCCGGGCCACATACTGATGGGAGGTGCCGTGAAAGCCATAACGGCGGACACCCATCTGATCGTAATACGACCAGGGCAGGGCGTAGTGGTAGGCAAAGGCGGGTATGGTCTGGTGAAAGGCCGTGTCGAAAACCGCCACCTGAGGCGCATGGGGAAACAGCTCCCGGGCCACCTTGATGCCCATGAGGTTGGCGGGGTTGTGCAGCGGGGCCAGGGGAATCGTCTTTTCAATGGCCTCCAGTACCATGCGATCCACTCGGGTGGGTTTCTGGAAATATTCTCCCCCGTGGACGACCCGATGGCCCACGGCCGCGATTTCGCCTGGACCGGAGATAACCCCCGTGCCGGGCGCCGTAAGCTGGCCGACGGCTTCGTTCATGGCCGACCGATGGTCGCTGATGGCCTTTTCATAGACGATGCCCTGTCCCCCGGCGGCGTCCGGTCGATTTTGATGGGACACCTTGCCCGTGGATTCGCCGATCCGCTCCACTAAACCAGATGCCAGGGGGTGTTCGCCGAGCATCTCAATCAGTTGGTATTTCAGGGAGGAACTGCCGCAGTTGATGACCAGAATCTTCATTTAGTCTGCCTTTGTTTATGCAGCGTCATGGCCTGGGCTTGAATCACGGTGATGGCCACGGTGTTGACGATGTCGGTTGCCGTGCAGCCCCGACTCAGGTCGTTGACCGGCTGATTCAGACCCTGGAGCACCGGCCCGACGGGAATGGCACCCGAAGAGCGCTGCACCGCCTTATAGATGTTGTTGCCCGTGTTGAGATCCGGAAAAATGAACACCGTGGCCTGTCCGGCCACCTCGCTGCCGGGCAGCTTTGTCTTTGCCACGCCGGCATCCACCGCCGCATCGTACTGGATGGGGCCTTCGATCTTCAATTGTGGAAACCGTGATTTGACGATGCGCGTGGCCTCGCGGACCTTGTCCACATCCCGACCGGCGCCCGATGCCCCCGTGGAATAGGAGCACATGGCGATGCGTGGTTCGATATCGAACATGACCGCCGTGTCGGCCGCACTGATGGCAATATCTGCCAGCTGGCCTGCATCTGGGTTGGGGTTGACCGCGCAATCGCCGTAGACGACGACGCGGTCCGGCAGGCACATGAGAAAGACACTGGAGACGATGGACACCCCCGGACGGGTGCGGATAATCTGAAACGCCGGCCGGATCGTATCGCCGGTGGTGTGGACGGCACCCGACACCATGCCGTCGACCAGCCCCGCCTTGACCATGAGGGTGCCGAAGTAGCTCACATCGGCCGTCATATCCCAGGCCATCTCCTTGGACATGCCCTTTTCCCGTCGAAGGTCGTAATAGATCTGGGCCAGCGCCTCCCGATGGGTCGAGCTGGGTGGATGAATGATATTCAGGCCTTTCAAATCCAGGCCGAGTGTTTTTGCCGTCTGCCGGATCTGCTCCGGGTCGCCCAATAGCGTGATGTCGGCCACATCCCTGCAAACCAGTATCTCTGCAGCCCTCAGGACCCGCGGTTCTCCTCCCTCGGGCAGAACGATGTGCCGGCGGGCCGATTTGGCCCGTTCGATGAGTTCATATTCGAACATGATCGGGGTCACGCGGGTGGATCGGACCACATCGATGCGGGCTTCCAGTCGGGCAAGGTCCACGTTGGCTTCGAAGAGGCCCAATGCGGCGGCGATTTTGCGATCATCGCCGGGTTGAAGGCTGGCGCGGATTTCGCTGGCATTCATGGCACTGGTAAACGTGTCCGTGGGCACGCTGATGATGGGCAGCTGTGAGGTCAGCCTGAAGCCTTCCATCAGGCGTTTCACCGACGGTTCTGGTTTGAACCCACCGGTAAGCACAAGGCCTGCAAGGGTGGGGTAATTGTCGGATACGACCGTTGCCAGACACCCCAGAATGACATCTGTGCGGTCGCCCGGCGTGATCACCAGGTCCCCCTCCCGGATCAGATCGAGGAAATGGGGGATGTTCATGGCGGCCACCTTGAAATCGTGGATCGACCGGCTCAGCGCTTCAGTTTCACCCTGGAGCACCTCGGCCCCCAGTTCTCTGGCGATATCGGCAACGGTGGGCCTGCCCAGGGTGGCCATCTCCGGAAGCACGTCGACGGGAACGTCACCGGGAACGCCATCGCCGACCGCCGCGCGAACGGCATCCAGTTCCGATTTGTCGACCCGGTTGACGATGACGGCAGCGACGTCGCATCCCCTGTGGGTGAAGGCGTCGATCCCCATCTGAATGGTCTCGACGATCTCTTCCGGGTCTTTGTCGCACCCATTGACCAGCATCAGGATGGGGCTGCCCAGGTTGCTGGCCACATCGGCATTCATATCGAATTCGAGTGCCGATGCAACGCCTTCGTAATCCGTCCCCTCGCAGAGGACGAAACGGAATTTTTGTTGAAGCGTGCGGTATTTTTCCACGATCTGTTTCAGTATGCCCTGGCTGCTGCTGCCGGTGGACAGACTCTGGACGGCATTGCGGGTAAAGGCGAAGGTCTCGTAGTAGGTCTGGTCAAGGTGGTAACGCTGCAAGATGAGTTCGATGTCGTTGTCCCGTTTTTGGGCCGTGGGGATGATGGGCCTGAAATATCCCACGCGGCCCACTCTTCGGGAGAGCATCTCCATGATGCCCAGCGCGACCACCGACTTGCCGCTTTCCGGCTCGATGCTGGCGATGTAAAGGCTGTTGGCCATCCGGTCCTTCCCTGTCTTGTTTTACGGTCATCGTCAAAAGGCTAACGGCAGTATTCTAACGTAAAAATCCTCGGGTAACAAACCAATTCTGAGGGTCACGCACCGCCAGTCGTCTCCGATCCGGTTTGCTTTTCCTGCACCCACTTTGCCGGAGGTGGCACCCTTATGATTTACAAGTGCATGCCTAAAATGATATGTCATGCTCATCGTTGAGATCTATATGGGCCAACGTTTCCCTTGCCCAATTCTCATGAGGTTGAACACCATCACAGATTCGGTGACTGGCTTTTTCTCCCTGGCTGATCAATGGTTGTCGTCCAATCACCGTAGCCACGCGATCAATCTATTGTATACCCGTTTTCCCGGAAAACTTTTACCGGGGGAGTGTTGATCAGCATCTATAAAAAGAGATAAAGGAGGTCTGAATGGGACTGAGAAGGTGGCGCGTTTCCTTGATGCTTTTCGTGGTTACACTTGTTTTCTGCTTCATGACAACCTTTCCGGCATACGCGGCAGACGATGAGACACTGGATCGACTTGAAAGAATCATCAAACAGCAGCAGGCCCAGATCGAGGCCCAGCAGAAAACCCTCGAACAACTGCAGGGCGAGGTGGAGGTGCTGAAGGGCCAGACGGCCGCGGCCACGGTCAAGGCGGCCACGGACAGCCCCGCTGCAGTCAAGGCCGGAAACCCGAAGGGCCGTGTTAAATTATACGGCCAGGTGAACAAGGCGGTGCTTTACAGCAACGACGGGGAGAATGGCGACGTCTACCTGGTGGACAACGACAACTCCTCCACCCGGGTGGGGCTGGAGGGCACCATCAAGCCCAATGAGAAATATACCATCGGCACCCGCATCGAAGTGGAATACCAGACCAACCCCAGCAACCTGGTCAACCAGGAAGACAAACGTGTGGAAGACATCGGTTTTCAAAAACGCCATCTGGACTTGTGGGTGGACGCCAACACCTACGGTAAATTCTCCCTGGGCTACGGTTCCACAGCCTCGGACGGCACCTCGGAGATGGATCTGTCCGGCACCGGCGTGGTGGGCTACTCTTCCATCGCCGACATGGCCGGTGGTCAGCTATTCTTCGACAAAAACACGAACACCTTATCCGAGACACCGATTAACGCTGCGTTCTCCAATATGGACGGGCTGGGACGCGAAGAGCGCATCCGCTATGACAGCCCTTCGTTCAGCGGATTTGTTGGATCCGCATCTTACGTTGCCGAGGGCGGTGGGGACCTTGCTGTACGCTACACGTCCAAGATGGATGCCTTCAAATTGGCCGCCGCTGTGGCCTACGCCAACCCCGGCAGTTCTTCTGATATCGTTGACGATCAACTGGCCGGATCCGTGTCCGTCCTGCATGACTCCGGCTTCAACGGCACCTTTGCCCTGGGCACTCGCGATCAAAAAGGGGCCGGTGTAAACGACGCCGGGTATTTTTACACCAAGTTCGGCTACCGGGGCCGCTGGTGTCCGCTGGGAGTGACCTCCCTGTCGGCCGACTACGGCCGTTTTTCAGATTTTGATGTCAACGGCGACGATGCGGACACCGTCGGCCTTCAGATGGTTCAGGATCTCCAGGAGTGGGGCACCGAGGTCTACCTGGGCTACCGGTTCCACAAACTGGACAGAAACGGAGCGGATTACGACAACATCAATGCCGTCATGACCGGCATGCGGGTGAAGTTCTAAATGAAGATGAAATGGATCTTTTTGCTGACGGCGGCAGCCCTGATTGCCGCTCTCGCCGGGTGTGCATCATTGCCTCAACCGTTTGTCTACCACGACGACCGGGACGAAAAGCCCGGTCCCGGCCTTTTCTCCGGTGACGAGGGTGGCTTTGTCATCTATGGTGAGCCTCCGGTGCAAAAGAAGGACCCTGAAAAAACGCCGATGGATTCGGATTTATAGAAGGATGTTGAAAAAAAAGCGCTGCCGATACCCACAGTTAAAGCGGGTATCGGCAGCGCTTTATTTCCTGAACCCAGAGACCAGAGACCCAGAGACCAGAGACCAGAGTCCAGAGACCAAAGTCCAGAGACCAGAGACCGTCAGTAAACTTTCCGTTTGGAGAACCCCCTGCCCAGCACGTTGAAGGTATTTTCGGTGATGATGAAGGCCTCCGGGTCGATGGACAGGACCACTTCCTCCACTCGCTTCAGCTGGTAGTTGTTGACCACGGTGAGGATGATTTTCTTGGTTTTGCCCGTGTACGCCCCGCTGCCTTCCAAGAAGGTGACGCCCCGGCTCAGGCGGTCCTGGATCTCCTTGGCAATCCTTTCATTGAGATCGGAGATGATGAATAGCATCTTGCGCTGATTGGAAAAGGCCAATACATAATCCAGCGCCTGAGACGAAATGAAGCTCATGAAAAGGGAGTAGAGCACCAGGTCCGTCTCCAGTGCGCCGAAGCTGAAGGCGAACAGCACTAGGTTGAAGGCAAAGTAGAAGGTGCCCAGACGGATGCTGAACTTCTGATTCAGGATAATCCCGATAATGTCCAGGCCACCGGCCGATCCCAGCGAGTGGAGGACCAGGCCCGAACCGGTGCCCATGAGCACGCCGCCGGCCAGTACGGCCAGCATCGGCTCATGGATGGGCAGGGTGAACCCGATCAGATCGATGGTCAGGGAAAGGGCGGCCACGCCATACAGACTGTAAAAAAAGAAGCGCCGGCTGATGTGGACCCATCCCATCAGAAAGATGGGGATATTGACCAGCAGATACCACAAACCCGGTGACAGAAGCCCGCTGACATAGTAAAAGAGCAGGGTCAGGCCTGAAATGCCGCCGGTAATGAACCCGTGGGGAATGGCGATGGACTTCAATCCGATGCCGAACACCAGGGATCCGGCCGAAATCAGGAGCAGGTTCCACAGCACGGAGGAGATAAACCGGTGGTACAGGAGCTTTTTCATTGGGTGATTCCTTTGTTTCGGAAGGCATGTTGACGGTTGCCTGCCGAACTGGTTTTTTCGATCATCATCGCCGCTGTTTCCGTTGGGAAAAGTTTTAAAAATGACAATACTAACGCCGCATCGACGCATGTCAAGCGGCAGTGCCTAAAAAAATGACCGACGCCAAAAAACAGCTCCCGGGCCGTGAAGTGACCACGACCATCGACCCTGACCGGTGCATCGACTGCGGGATGTGCATACCGGTGTGTCCCAAGGAGACACTGGTCATGCAAGACGGCAAGGCCGTGGTCCGGGGCAGCGAGTCTCTCAATTGCGACCACTGTGCGGCGGCATGCCCGGTGACGGCCATCCGGGTGGCGGCGGTGGATCCCGGGCTGTCTCAATTCCAAACCTTTCAGGCCGATACCCGCTGGCTTCCCCATGGGCGGTTTGATGCCGCCAGCCTGGTCAATCTCATGGGGTCACGGCGTTCATGCCGGAATTATTCCGACCGCCCGGTGGATCGACCGCTTTTGGAAGATCTGGTCAAAGCGGGCATTACCGCGCCGTCGGGCTCCAACTGCCAACCCTGGACCTTCACCATCCTGCCGGACCGCAGGGCCGTCAACCGGCTGGGACGCCGGGTGGGCGATTTCTTCAGGAAGACCAACCGGATGGCCGAAAAGCGGTGGCTGCGAACCGCATTGAAGCTGCTCGGCAAACCGGAGCTGGACACCTACTTCCACCTGCATTATGCCACCGTGAAGATGGGGCTTTCGGCATGGGACAAAGGCGAGCGCGACCTGTTGTTTCACGGGGCAACCGCGGTCATCGTGGTGGCCGCGGACAAGGGCGCGTCCTGCCCGTCCGAAGATGCCCTGCTGGCCACCGGAAACATGCTGCTGGCCGCCCATGCCATGGGTTTAGGCACCTGCCTGGTCGGTTTTGTCATCGAAGCCATGCGGCGGGACCGATCGATCGTCCGCATGCTGGGCATCCCCGACCATGAAACCCCCTATGCCGTGATCGCCATCGGCTGGCCCGATGAAACCTATCATCGGGTGGCCGGGCGGAAACCGGTCGTGATCCGCTATGCGGGTTCCCGAGATACTCACTAAATGGTTCAGATTAAAAACAATTTCGATAGGGCAACCGTTGCATATCGTCGACAACGATGTCATATTGATGCAGCGTGCCGCCCGGTGCATGTGACACTTGGCATGGGCGGCAACTAAATAAGGGCCGCTTTTTCATCGGCCTCAGGAAGGCGAATTTTCTTGACCGTCACCCATCTGATCGCATTCACAGCAGGTCTTCTGCTGTTATACTATGGTGCCGGCTGGCTGGTCCGCGGCGCATCCACGCTGGCCCGCGGCATGGGGCTGTCGCCGATGGTCATCGGGCTCACCGTGGTGGCATTCGGCACGTCCGCGCCCGAACTGGTGGTCAGCTTGGTCTCCGCCGCCAAAGGCAAAAGCATGATCGCTCTGGGGAACGTGGTGGGCAGCAATATCTGCAACATCGCTTTGGTGCTGGGACTTACGGCCGTGTTTCAGCCGGTGACGACCAGTCGTGTTGTCATCACCCGGGACATTCCCCTCATGCTGGCCATCTCGGCCTTCCTGTTGCTGCTTTCGTTCAATTCGGTGATCGGCAGGCTCGAAGGGGTCATTCTTTTCTGCGGCATCATTGCCTATACCTGGTTCAATTACAAGGTGGCCGTGCGCGTCGATCGAACCATGCCCGATGCTGCGGGTGCGGCGCCACCGGCTGTCGGGCTGATGGAGAGACGCTGGGCCCAGTGTTTGATGATCGCAGGTGGAACGGTAGCGGTGGTCGTCGGTGCGGATCTGCTTGTGGATGCGGCGGTGAGCGTCATGTCCGTTTTAGGCGTCAACGAAAAGTTCGTGGGACTCACCGTGGTGGCGTTGGGCACCTCGGTGCCGGAACTGGCCACCTCCGTTGTGGCGGCCTTGAAAAAGGAGATGGACATCTCCTTGGGGAACCTGGTGGGCAGCAACGTGTTCAACCTCCTCAGTGTCGTTGGCGCTGCGGCCATGGTCAAACCCATTGCCATTTCCGGCGGTTTCATCGGCAGCGGACTGGTGGTGGACTACCTGGTGATGATCGTTATCAGTGCACTGCCCTGGGTGCTGATGAAACGGGACTTGACAATTTCCCGCAAAAAAGGTCTGATTCTGCTTGGCTGCTACGTGGCCTATGTGTCTTTCCTCATTTTAAAATCTTGAACCGCGATAGCGAGCGCATTCCCCGCCGCTTGTCGGAGCGAAGCAGAGATCCCGCTCATCGGGACCGCGGGGAGGGTTCAATCCAAGGAGTTTGATGATATCCATAGCCACCCCTGATTCGCCATCCCCCCTGGTCCTGGTGGTGGATGACGATGACGATATCCGTGATATCCTCTCATACGGCATCGAGGCCTCCGGGTGTCAGTGCCTCACCGCTGAGAGTGCGGAGGCGGCCTTGAGGATCTTGAGTTCGGATCCGGTGGAAGTGGTCATTTCCGATGTCCAGATGAAGGGCATGAGCGGCCTCGACCTGTGCTGCCAGATCAAGGACCGTTATGATGCCGATGTGATCATCATTACCGGCCTGGTGAATAATTTCGCCTATGAGGAGATCATCGCCCAGGGGGCCAGCGACTTTATCGAAAAGCCCATCCGTCTGGCGGAGATCGTGGCCCGCCTCAAACGCGTGCTGCTTGAACGCCAGACCCGGGAGAAGCTCAAACAGACCGCCGAAGAGCTGCGAAGCAACGCGGTTCATTTCCAGAAAGCCATGGAGGGGTCGGTCCAGGCCATCGCACTGGCCGTTGAAATGCGCGATCCGTATACCTCGGGCCACCAGAATCGGGTGGCCGACTTGGCCTGCGCCATTGGCCTGGAGATGGGACTTTCAAAGGATCGGATATATGGCCTGCAAATGGCCAGCGTCATCCACGACCTGGGGAAACTCACCATACCCGGGGAGATTCTCTGCAAACCGGGGAGGCTCAGCGGCCCCGAATACGCAATGATCAAGACCCACGCGCAGTCGGGATACGACATTCTGAAAAAGATCGATTTCCCTTGGCCGTTGGCGGATATTGTCCTCCAGCACCACGAACGGATGGACGGTTCAGGCTATCCCAACGGTCTTTCCGGGGAAGCGATCATGATCGAGGCCAGGATCCTCAGCGTCTCCGATGTCTTCGAAACCATCGGATCCCACCGGCCCTACCGCCCCTCTTTAGGATTGAAAAAAGCCATGGGAGAACTCGCCGGCAACAGCGGCACGCTTTACGATGCCCAAGTGGTTTCCGCTTGCCTGGACCTGGTGGAGGGCGAACGCTTTCATTTCAAGAGCGCCAAGGCAGCCTCGGTGTTTGTCACCACGCAGATGCAGTCACTTTGAGTATCTACATCTGGAGATCCTGTTCTTTCCCTCTTTCTTGCTCAGGAAAAGACATTGATCTGCTGCCATGAGGAGTTGTTTCTTGTCCCGGGCATCATCGGGGAACGTGGCCAGTCCAAAGGAGGCCGTGACGCCAAGATTGATTTGCTCCTCCCGAAGATAGGCGCTCGAGCTGATCCCCGTCTTAATCGCTTCTACCTTCTTAAGAGCTTCCTCACCGTCCTGATCTGGAAGAATGACAATATACTCGTCACCACCGTACCGAACGATACGATCCTCCGGGCCAAGATGCAAATGGACGACCTCTGCGACTTCCTTTAAGACCTTCGCACCAAGCAAATGCCCATGCTGGTCGACAACCTGCTTGAAGTTGTCCATATCAAAGAAGACCAGGGTCAATTTGTCTATTGGTGCAGATGCAGGACTCAAGCACCGGTCGATATACTGGTGCAGAAAGCGCGTGTTTTGAAAGCCCGTGACGTCGTCGGTAACGCTCAGTTTCTGTAACAGCAGATTCGTTTTTTCAAGCTTGTCCTGGTAGTCTTGCAGCTGCCGTTGGTTTTGTTCCTGCAGGCCGATCAGCCGGCGAAGCTCCATCTGTGCCATGGCCTGCCGGGATAAGGCGCGCAGGGCGTTGAGCTGCGCATCGGTGAGTTCGCGTTGGATTTGATCGATTACGCACAGCGTGCCCAACGCTTCGCCAGTTGGCGTGACCAGGGGTGCACCGGCATAGAAGCGTATCCCCGGCTCCCCGTTGACCAGCGGATTGTCCGCGAACCGTTCATCGGCATGGACGTCGCTGACGACGGTGATATCGGGTTGAAGAATGGCGTGGGCACAGAACGCGACGTCCCGCGCCGTTTCTGAAATCGTAAGACCCACCTTGGACTTGAACCACTGCCGGGTGCTGTCGATCAATGACATCGCGGCCATGGGCGTGCCGCAAATCTCGGAAGCCAGCAAGGCGATGTCGTCGTAAGAGTCCTCCGGCAACGTATCCAATATCCGATAGTTATACAGTGCCTCGAGACGAGCTGCTTCGTTGTCCGGTAGTTCTGCCTTCATGGTAAGATCCTTTTAGACAATCCAGTGGATAAGCGCTATCGAATGGGGTACACCCATGCCAAGCAGCGGATGCCCCATTTTCAGTTTTATGTTGCAACCTCAAACTCAAGAATGCCATCCGACGCTTATACTATTTTGCTTTTCGTCGACTAGTGAAACCGACACAACGTATACAAGAGATCCTGGTTTTTTGGAACGCCTTTTTGGACAATCTGAACCTCGGTCATCCGACCGCCGTCTTCTGATTAACCCGTGGAAACATGAGAATCAGGGGGACGGTGACGAGGGGGATGAAGGAGACGGCCCACAGTACGCTGGCCACCGAATAGAGATCGGCCAGCCGACCAATCACCGGCGCAAACGCCCCGCCCAGGCCATAGGCCAGTCCCATCATCAGGCTGGAGACCATGGAGCGCCCGCCCGGCGCCAGTTCCTGGGCCAATGTCACCCCAAGGGGCAGGGTGGCCAGCACGAAAAAGCCTGCCACGAAAACCCCACCGTAGATCCATGAGCCCGACAGGGAAAGCATCACCAGCAGGGCCGGTGTCATCAGCAGGTGGGAAGCCAGGAAGATCGGCCTGGCCCCCGCTCGGTCGGCCAGATATCCGGCCATCAGGCCGCTGGCGGTGCCGGCCAGGGTGAACACGGTGATCATGAGGCCGCCGGAAACCAGGGAGTATCCCCGGCTCACCAGAAGAACGGGCATGAAGGTCATGAAGGATTGGCCCACGACTGCCCGCAGCACCATCACCAGCCAGATCAGGAAGATGGTTTTCCACACCCTGCCGAACTGTTTCTTCAGCGTACCCATCAATCCCAAGGATGCCATGCCTTCACTTGTGGGGGAGGGCACCACCGCCCACAGATAGACCATTACCGCCAGCCCGATGGCCATGGTGACCGGCATGGCCTCCAGGCCCCAGGCGGCTACGACGGCAGTGATGAAAAAGGGGCCCACGGCGAAAGCCAGCGTGCCGCCGGTGTTGAACACGGACATGGAAAAGCCTTTGCGATTTCCGGCATAGAGCGGGATCATGCCGGCCACGCAGGGGTGAAACAGCGATGACCCCACGGACCCCAGGGCGATGAACAGCATCAGCATCCAGTAGCTGCCGGCGATGCCGGAAAGGGGAATGAAGACCACCGCCATGAGCAGGCCGCCGAGAATGATGGCGCGACCCTGGTAACGGTCCGCCAGGTAACCGGCAACCGGCTGGACGATGAAAGAGAGAAACCGGTTGAGGCCGGCGATGAGCCCCACCTGGGCCAGGGTCAGGTTGAGTTTGCCCATGAACGCGGGAAACAATGGCGTGGTGAAGGCGCTGTAAAAATCGCCGGTGAAGTGCACCAGGGTCAGGGCAAAAAGGACCTTCAGGTTGGTTTGATTTTGGGGTTTCATGGGTTCGATTGGTTTCATTGGTTGATGGATTGGGGGCCGGTTATTATGCGGACTGACAATTAAGCATGCCCACTATAGAAAAAGCCGGCATGATAGGGAACCTTGGTGCGCGGGTCAAGTCTGAATGTATCGCCAGGCGTCTGCCAGAGAGACGCTCAAAAAATCGATGCCTCATTGAAAACTAACTTGACGCTAACATTAAGCTAACAATTGGCGCCTACGTTGCGCAGGACAGAAAACGCTGAGGTTTTAGGAGGTACGCGCGTCCTAACCGAATGCTAACATTAATCCAACGCGGTTTTTCAAGTGATAGATTTGAACGACATTCGACCAACGGGTAACACTTCAGCCCCTACGACCGGCATCGTTGGGCTAACTAACGGCGTCGGCAAGCGGGATCTTCGCCCACCATCTCAGATCATCCATTGGTACATATGAATCCACTTCATCTGCTAATCGTCTTGCTGCTGCTTTCCGCTGGGGGCTATTACATCGGCCGCAAAAAGGCCTTTGCCGTGGCCGGAGGCATGCAAGGCCTGCAAAAGCTGCACTCTAGGCCGGTTTACTACGGGGCACTGACCGCCCTGTGGTGCGGAATTCCGGCCATCGTGGTGGTTGCCGCCTGGCTGGCTTTCGAACCGTCGATTATTACCGGATTGGTGCTCAACGGCCTCCCGGATGATATTCGATCACTTCCGGCCGGCCGGTTGAACCTGCTTGTTAACGATATTCGGAATTTAGTAGACGGCAATATCGTATCGGCGGCATCCGATCCGATGATTCAGCAGGCCGCCGACCGGTATGCGCATTTGAAACTGATTTCGTTCACCAGCCTGACCATCGCCTCGGTTTCACTGAGCCTGTTGGCTCTGATTTTCATACGATCCAGGATTGTGCCCAACCTGCGCGCACGCAATCACGTGGAGCGCATCGTTCGTTATCTGCTGGTTGCCTGTTCCATGATCGCCATCTTCACCACCATCGGCATCATTCTTTCGGTCTTGTATGAAGCCATCCGCTTTTTTCAGACCGTACCGGTGACCGACTTTCTTTTCGGACTGAAATGGAGCCCGCAGATGGCCATCCGTGCCGACCAGGTCGGTTCTTCGGGCGCCTTCGGGGCGATTCCGGTGCTTGCCGGCACGCTGATGATATCCATGATCTCCATGGCGGTTGCGGCGCCCATCGGCCTGATGTCCGCCATATATCTGTCTGAATACGCCAACCGCCGTATCCGGGACATGGTCAAACCGCTCATGGAAATTCTCGCCGGCATTCCGACCGTGGTCTACGGTTTCTTTGCCGCCCTGACCGTAGCGCCCTTTTTCCGCGATACAGGTGATTTTTTGGGTCTGACCATTTCGTCGGAAAGCGCCATGGCTGCCGGTCTGGTCATGGGCGTGATGATCATTCCCTTCGTCTCCTCCCTTTCCGACGATGTGATCAATGCGGTCCCTCAGGCCCTCAGGGATGGCGCCTTGGCCCTCGGCGCCACCCGCTCCGAAACCGTGCGGCAGGTGGTCATTCCAGCCGCCTTTCCCGGGATCGTGGGCAGTCTGTTGCTGGCCGTGTCGCGAGCCATCGGCGAGACCATGATCGTCGTGATGGCCGCCGGGCTGTCAGCCAATCTGACGGCCAACCCATTTCAGGCGGTCACCACGGTAACGGTTCAAATCGTGACCCTGCTGGTGGGCGATCAGGAATTCGACAGCCCCAAGACCCTGGCGGCATTTGCCCTGGGGCTGTTGCTATTTTTGGTTACCCTGGCCTTGAACGTCATCGCCCTGTTGGTGGTCCGCAAATATCGGGAGCAATATGAATAAAATGTCCCAGCCAACCGAATCTTCCGTCGGGTCGGGCCACAGTCGGACCATCGACATCGTCAACCGCGGCCTGAAGCGTCGCTACCGGGCCGAACGCCGGTTCAAGATATACGGCATCACCGCGATTGTTCTCAGTCTCGTCTTTCTCGCGCTGCTGTTCACCACCATTGTGGGCAACGGTTACAGTGCCTTTCGTCAGACGGAAATCAAGCTCGACGTCCATTTCGACCCGATGGAATTTAAAGACAAACTGGCCGCTGACGCCAACTACTTGGCCATCGTCAAGGACGCATTGCGCTCCCTGTTTCCCGACGTCTCCGGGCGACGGGACAAACGCTTGCTTTACGGGCTGGTGAGCACCGGGGCGGCTTTCCAGGTGCGCAACATGCTGCTGAAGGATCGGAGCTTGATCGGACAGCGCATCCCGGTCTGGGTGCCCGCGGATGATGACGTGGACATGCTTGTCAAAGGGCACATGGATCGGGGCCTGCCGGAGAGTGACCGCCGCTTGAAGGACAAACAGCTGGCCTGGATCGATCAGCTCGCTGCAGATGGCCGGTTGCACAAGGCCTTCAATTTCAGTTTCTTCAACAATGGGGATTCGCGTGAACCTGAACTGGCGGGGATCCGCGGGGCCCTGATGGGCAGTTTTTATACCCTGGTCGTTACCCTGCTGCTCTCTTTTCCGACTGGCGTGGCCGCCGCCGTCTACCTGGAGGAGTTTGCCCCCAAGAACCGATGGACCGACATCATCGAGGTCAACATCAACAACCTGGCCGCCGTCCCTTCCATCGTCTTCGGGCTGCTGGGCCTGGCCGTTTTCCTCAACTTTTTCGGCTTGCCGCGTTCGGCGCCCCTCGTCGGTGGTTTGGTGCTGTCACTGATGACCCTGCCAACCATTATTATCGCCAGTCGGGCCTCGCTCCTGTCGGTACCGCCGTCCATCCGCGAAGCGGCGCTGGGCGTCGGTGCCTCCAAGAATCAGATGGTGTTTCATCATGTGCTTCCACTGGCGCTTCCGGGTATGCTTACCGGCACGATCATCGGGATGGCACGGGCGCTGGGAGAGTCGGCCCCGCTGCTGATGATCGGCATGGTTGCCTTCATCGTGGACATTCCGGGTGGACTCACCGACCCGTCGACGGTGCTGCCGGTGCAGATCTTTCTGTGGGCCGACAGTCCCGAGCGGGCTTTTGTCGAGCGTACATCCGCCGCCACCATGGTGCTGCTGGGTTTCTTGATCACCATGAATGCGCTGGCCGTTGTACTTCGTAAACGTTTCGAAAAGCGGTGGTAATTCCAATTATAAAATTAAGCCGTTAAACCCAAAGCTGTCGACGTTGCGCCTGGTGCGCTTCGTCAGCGACTACCAGACCGGGCAGGAATCAAATCAAATTAAATGGACAAGGAGGAAGGTATGAAAAAGGTATTCACTATTTTGAGCGCAGCGGCATTGTTGATCAGCGTGAACGCCATCGATGCCATGTCGGCAAGAGACTACATCAGCATTGTGGGGTCTTCCACGGTTTACCCCTTCGCCACCGTGGTCGCCGAACAATTCGGCAAAACCACCAAATTCAAGACGCCGACCATCGAATCCACCGGTTCCGGCGGTGGGCTAAAGCTCTTCTGCGCCGGCGTGGGCGTCGAACATCCGGACATCACCAATGCATCGCGGGCCATCAAATCCTCCGAATGCAAAACCTGTTTCGATAACGGCGTCAAAGAGATCATCGAGGTCAAGATCGGCTATGACGGCATCGTTGTGGCCAACGCCAGATCGGCACCGATGATGAAACTTACCCGCAAGGACCTCTTCCTGGCCCTGGCTAAGGATGTGCCGGATCCCAAGGGTGGCGAAAGCCTGATCCCCAACCCTTACCAGACCTGGAAAGATGTCAATTCGTCACTGCCCAACCAGAAAATTACGGTGCTGGGGCCGCCGCCGACCTCGGGTACCCGTGACGCCTTCGTGGAACTGGCCATGGAGGCCGGCGGCAAGGAATTCGGCTTCATCAAGGCCATGAAAAAAACGGATAAAAAGAAATACAAAGCCGTCTGCCACACCGTACGGGAAGATGGCGCCTATGTGGAAGCCGGTGAGAACGACAACCTGATCGTTCAGAAGCTGGAGAAGGATCCCACCGCGCTGGGTATTTTCGGGTTCAGCTTCCTGGACCAGAATGCCGATAAAATCAAGGGCTCGTTTGTGGATGGCGTGGAACCCACATTTGACAATATCGCCGATGGCCAATATCCTGTGTCCAGACCGTTGTTCTTCTACGTCAAGAAGGCCCACATCGGCACGATCCCGGGCATCGCGGAATACCTCAAAGCCTTCAGCGCCGAAGCAACATGGGGGCCGGACGGA
The DNA here is from genome assembly GCA_963705435.1 of uncultured delta proteobacterium. Classification (GTDB taxonomy): domain Bacteria; phylum Desulfobacterota; class Desulfobacteria; order Desulfobacterales; family Desulfosarcinaceae; genus Desulfosarcina. The sequence continues at coordinate 356,775 of CAVPJR010000012.1, forward strand.
TACCTGTCTGAAAAGGGTCTGATCCCCATGCCCGATGCGGAACGGAAGCAGTTTGCCACGGACATAAAAATGTTGACCCCGATGGAGTGCAAGTAATTTGAAACGGCGAGCGGGCTGGTTGGATAAGCCGCCCGCCATTACTTATCAACCCGCATCAGCAGCCCAGCGCTTGAATGAATCTTCAGCGTTAACCAAGACCCTGCTGTCGGTGTAACTCCAAGCGACCCATAAAGATTCGTGGCGCCCTTCACACGTGAAAGCCAACAGGAAAGCAATGAGCGATTCGGATAAATTCGACCCGGCGGATCCCAAGAACCAGAAGACCGTCGGTAATATCCGCAGCGACAATCCGCGCATGACCTGCCGCGGTGTCGATGTCTTTTATGCAGACAAACAGGCCATTTTTAATCTCTCCCTGGACATCGGGAAAAACGAAGTCATCGCCCTGATCGGTCCCTCAGGATGCGGCAAATCCACTTTCCTGCGTTGCCTGAATCGCATGAACGACACCATCGACATTTGTCGTGTCAGTGGGACGATCAAGCTCGATGAGATGGACATCTATGATCCAGCAATCGATGTGGTGCCGTTGCGGGCCCAGGTGGGCATGGTTTTCCAGAAACCCAATCCGTTTCCCAAGTCGATCTACGACAACATCGCCTACGGCCCCAAGATTCACGGCATTTCCACCAACCGCACCGATACCGATGAAATCGTCGAAATGTCGCTGCGCAAAGCCGGGTTGTGGAAAGAGGTCAAAGACCGATTGGATCAGCCGGGCACCGGGCTGTCTGGCGGCCAACAGCAGCGTTTGTGCATTGCCAGGACCATTGCGGTCAATCCGGAAGTCATCCTGATGGACGAACCCTGTTCTGCGCTTGATCCCATCGCCACATCGATTATCGAAGAATTGATCCACGAGCTGAGCACCCAATACACCATTGCCATCGTCACCCATTCGATGCAACAGGCCTCTCGGGTTAGTCAGCGAACCGCTTATTTTCATCTGGGCGTCCTGATCGAAGTGGGCCCAACGGACCAATTGTTCACCCGACCGCTTCACCGGTTGACCCAGGACTACATTACCGGTCGATTTGGCTGATCGGCCCACGGCACGACAGATGAAAAAGTGCCGAAAGGTACCTTGATCTTAATTATCGCTACAAAGGAGAAACCCTGCGGTGAAGCACTTTCTTAGAGAACTCGACAAAATCAAAAAGATGATTCTGTCCCTGGGGGCACTCGTGGAACAGCGGGTCAACCAGATCAAACAGGCCATCGAAGATCGGAACGTCGACCTTGCCAAGAAGATCATTCACCTCGATCACGAGATCGACGAGATGGAGGTGGAGATCGAAGAGGAGTGCCTGAAGATCATTGCCCTGCACCAGCCGGTGGCCACCGACCTGCGCTTTCTGATTGCCGTCATCAAGATCAACAACGACCTGGAGCGCATTGGCGACCAGGTGGTCAACATTGCCCAGCGCGTGGTGAGTATTGCCAAACATCCGGTGGCCCCCTATCAGTTCGATTACTCGGTGATGGCTGACAAGGCAGAAGGCATGTTGCGCATGAGTCTGGACAGCCTGGTGAACCAGGACCTCGACTTGGCGATCAAGGTGCTCCAACTGGATGACGAAGTGGATTCCATCAAGGACGAGGCCTATGACAACATCAAAAAGGCCATCGCCGATGGTGTGACCGAAGATATCGGTTACATGATCAACCTCCTGCTCATCTCCCGGCACATCGAACGGTTGGCCGACCATGCCACCAATGTGGCCGAAGAAGTGGTCTACATGATCGAGGGCGAAATCGTCAGGCATGGCCGGCTAGATTGATCGATCGCAGACAGATGACCGAAGTCCGATGTCCGTGAACTGCAAATGCCAGCAATTCAAAGGCCAATGAATAATGAGTAAAGAGAAGATACTGGTCGTCGACGATGAAGAGGATATCCTTGAACTGGTTCGCTACAATTTGGCCCGTGAAGGATATTCGGTGGCCTGCGCCACATCGGGCGAAGAAGCCTTGAACGCATCGCTGTCTGAACCGGTCAATCTGATCATTCTGGATCTGATGCTTCCGGGGATCGACGGCCTCGAGGTGGCTCGCCGGTTGAGAGAAAATTCCGCCACCCGTGAGACGCCGATTGTCATGCTTACTGCCAAGGGCGAGGAGGCGGACATTGTCACCGGTCTTGAACTGGGTGCCGATGACTACGTGACCAAGCCTTTTTCCCCACGCATCCTCATCGCCCGGGTGAAGGCGGTGATTCGCAGGCGCAACGGCACGTCTGAAGCGGAGAGCGAAGTATTGACCATTCGAGAGCTCTCCATCCATACCGGTCGCCGCCACGTGACCGCCAAAGGTCGGTCGTTGGATCTGACCTATACGGAATTCCAGGTGCTCAATTTTCTCGCCCGGCGGCCCGGCTGGGTCTTTACCCGCTCTCAGATCGTGGATGCGGTGCGTGGTGACGACTACCCGGTCACCGACCGCAGCGTGGATGTCCAGATCGTGGGCCTCAGAAAAAAGCTGGGTCCGCTGGGAAAATATATCGAGACCGTGCGTGGGGTGGGTTACCGGTTCATGGAAAGCTAATGAAAAAGAAGACTCGCCTGATCTACAAGCTTTTCCCATCCTATCTGCTGATTACCCTGCTGTCGTTGATTGCTGTCAGCTGGTATGCACTCAGTTTTACCCGACAGTTTTACCTGGAGCGCACCCAGGTCGATCTTGAAGTCAGCGGGCGACTTTTAGAGAAGCAGGTGATTTCCCTGCTTTCACCGCTGAATGAAAAGGCCGTGGACTTGCTTTGTAAGCAAGCCGCCGGAAAGACCATCACACGGGTGACCGTGATTCTTCCCGACGGGCGTGTGGTGGGCGACTCGGAAGAGATGCCGGCCAATATGGACAACCATCGGAACCGGGCGGAGGTTCAAGCCGCATACAAGGGCGATGTTGGCGTCAGCATGCGTTATAGCGATACTCTTCGACAAAACATGATGTATGTGGCCTTTCCGATGAATGCTGACGGATCACTGGTTGGTGTGCTGCGAACCTCCCTGGGTGTAACCGCCATCGATGAGCGTCTCGGTGCCATCCGGTGGCGCATTGCAGCGGGTTCGCTGTTGGTGGCCTTGCTGGCTTCGGGAATCAGCTGGTTCGTCTCCCGGCGGATTACGCAGCCGCTGGAAAAAATGCGCGGCGGCGCCCGGCGGTTTGCCGACGGGGACCTTTTGCATCGTTTGGCGCTCTCCAACATCCGGGAGTTCTCGGATCTGGCCGAGACCATGAACCAGATGGCAGCGCACCTGCAGCAGCGCATCGACGAGATCGACAGTCAGCGCAGCAAGACCGAAGCCGTGTTGTCCAGCATGCGCGAAGGGGTGATCGCCACCGACATGGAACAGCGGGTGATCAGCATTAATCAGACCGCTGCCGAGATGTTCAACATCTCCATGGCATCGGTTTTCGGACGCAGTGTCCTGGAGGTCATACGCAACCATGAATTTCAGGAATTCTTAGACCGAGGCCTGAGTACGGGAGAGAGCGTTGAATCGGATATTCTCCATCACAATGACGGTGAGCGCATCTTCAATGTACAGTGCACACCGTTGCTCGACCTACAAAAACGGATTGGCGGGCTGGTGGTGATCAGTGACGTGACCCAACTGCGCCGTTTGGAAAACATGCGGCGTGATTTTGCCGCCTCCGTTTCCCATGAGATCAAGACCCCGTTGACCGCCATCAAGGGTTTTGTTGAGACCCTGTGCACTGGCGAGGGGGATGATCGGGAGGAGACCCGGCGATTTTTGACCATCATCGACAAGCATGTCAACCGGCTGGCCACGATTATCGACGACCTGATGCAGCTGTCGCGCATCGAAAGCGACCTTGAAGTCCAGCAGATCGGCCTGGAGTGCTGCCGAATCGAGGATGTGCTCAACACCGCCATCGGCCTATGCAAAGAAAAAAGCAAAGAAAAGGGGATCGATGTCAAGCTCGCCTGTGAAGCAGATCTCAGCGGCAAGTACGATGCCACCCTGCTGGAGCAGGCCGCGGTGAACCTGCTGGACAATGCGATCAAGTATAGCCCGGCCAAAAGCGCCATCCAGATCGAGGCGCTGAACCTGGACGATGAAATCCAGATCCGCTTCAAGGACCAGGGCATGGGCATCGCCAAAAAGCATCTCCCCCGTCTGTTCGAACGGTTCTACCGGGTGGACAAGGCGCGCAGCCGCAAGCTTGGGGGGACCGGCCTGGGGCTGGCCATTGTCAAACATATCGCCCAGGCCCACGGCGGCAACGTCTCCGTCGACAGCGAGCTGGGAAAGGGCAGCACCTTCACCCTCTATCTGCCGGTAAAAAGTACACTCTAGCACCGTCATTATCAAATGCCAACCATTCATAGCCGGGCTTCCTGAAAAATCGCAGGCCCCTTGTCTTTTCCCGCCTATCTGATGTAGAAAGAGCAAGTGTTTGCTGCGCCTCTTTGATTCATTCCAGTCACCCCAGATTCAGGAACGAGGGCATGATACCAGCGGATTTATTTCCCCCACGCATTCAACTGGCCAACACCCCCACCCCCCTGCAGAAGATGGATCGGCTCAGCCAACAGGCCGGGGTGGAGATCTTTTTTAAGCGGGACGATTTCACCGGCAGTGAGCTGTCCGGCAACAAGATCCGCAAGCTTGAATTTATCCTGGCCGATGCGCTGGCCAAAGGCGCCGATACGGTAATCACCTGCGGTGGCGCCCAGTCCAACCACTGCCGGGCCGCGGCCCTGGCGGCGGTGAAGGCTGGCCTCTCATCACTGCTGCTTCTGCGCGCCGGCGACCCGGCCAACCCGCCGGCGCTTTCCGGCAACATCCTGCTGGACCGTCTGGCGGGATCTGAAATTGTCTGGATTACGCCGGAACAATACCGGGCGCGTGATGAGATATTCGAACGGGAAGCCCAACGGTTGCGCAGCCAGGGGCACAAGCCCTTCATCATCCCCGAAGGAGGATCGACGGCGTTGGGTGCCTGGGGCTATGTGGCCGGAATGGAGGAGCTGGCAGCGGACCTCAAGCGCCTGGACGGTGGCCACGTGAAACCCACCACGGTGATCTGCGCCACCGGGTCCGGCGGCACCACCGCCGGCCTGGCGTTGGGTGCCCTGCTGTCGGGTGTTGAGATCCGGGTGGTGGGGGTGAACGTCTGTGACGACCGGGACTACTTCGTGGCCATCATCGACAGCATCTGTCGTCAATTCAACGAGACTTGGCCGTCGGTGCTCGCTGGCGGCATACCAACCTATGATATTTTAGACGGTTATGTGGGGCGGGGGTACGCGCTGTCGCGCCCCGAAGAACTGGCCGTGCTCCGGGATCTGGTTCGGCTGGAAGGCGTGGTGCTGGATCCGGTTTATACCGGTAAGGCCTATTTCGGCATGATGACCGAGCTTTCCGTCAATCCGCAGGTTTTCGGTGGGCGCATCGTTTTTGTTCACACGGGCGGGCTGTTCGGTCTGTTTCCCGTTGCGGATCAGTTTGCCGCGCTTGTCTAACCCGTATCATCCCCAAAAGACCTGATTGGCCCATTTATTGGGCGGATGCGACCGCATATTCGTGTTGATAGCGGACAGCCGGTCAAGGCCGAGCAGAATTGGCGATACTGTTTCCCGCCAATTCCAATGAGGATATCAACTGTCTGACGCCGGGGTCTGTTGGGCAGCGACTTCCTGGGCTGGGGGCTGGTCCACCTGGAACGGGACATTGGCCGTGCCGACATGTCCGTTTTCGTCAAGAACATAGACGTACAGGCGGTATTCACCGGTTTTTTCCGGTGCCATCAGGTTCAGCTCCGGAAAGCGCCCATCCACGATGTTGCCCAACGCACCGGGTCTGGGTTCGAACGATCCGCCAACACCCAAAACGGTGGGCTCCTCCATCAACTCCCAGACATAACGCAACCCGTCGTTTTCCGGATCGGCGGCCGCCACTTGGGCCAGAATGGGTTCCCCCGGGCTGAGCCTCACGCCGCCGGCGGCCACAAAACCGTTAATGGTCATTCCATCCACCTTAGGTGCCTGATTAACCGGCCAATTGCCCGACCAGTTGAAGTGCATCGCATCCACGGTCGGGCACGACGCCTTGGGCAGCTCGATCCCGGGAAGATTTTCGATGAACATGCTGTACCAGGTGGGGGTTCGTTCCTGTTTCTGACCCCAGACAAAGACATAGGAACCCAGGCATCTGTCCCGGTTGGCCAGGATATTCTGCTTGTACCGCTGAAGGTGGAAATCAGCCTTCTGCGCGCTGGTGGGTTCGATGGGACGCCCCCAGTCGGTGCGATCGGCTTCCCAATGGCCGTCTACACCCCATTCGGTGATGATATAAGGGCCTTTATAAGCGGTGGCTTCGACCATCGCCCGTACGCTGGACAGGGCCGCATAGGCGTTGATGCCTACTGCGTCCAGGTTCGGGGCATATTTGGTGATTTTGTCCAGTGTGCTGGCACGATAGGCGATCACGGAGACCACCGGATGGTGCGGGTCCTTGCTTTTAATCAGGCGGGCCAGTTCATTGACGAACTGCCAGGCTTCCGGCGTGTCGCCCCCCTTCAGGTTGATTTCGTTGCCCAGAGCCCACATCAACAGTGCCGGATGATGTTTGTAATGGTCCAGGCTCTGTTGGATCTCATATCTTTTCAGTGATTTGTAGTCCGGGTCGAGATAGTCGGCGCGATCGTGGGACAGCCAGGTGCCGAGCATGACGGTCATCCCGGAACCCATGGCGCGATCCAGCAGGTCGCCGGCATCACGGGTTGACCACGTGCGCACGGAATTGGCGCCGGCCTCGGCCGCCATGTCAAGGTGCCGTCGTCCGCCGACACCCTTGATGAAATAGGGCTCGCCGCCGCGGTTTAGCTGGTAGCTGCCGGCTTGAAGGTCTATCGTGACGGGAATCGGCGCCGTCGTTTGCAAGGCGGTCTCCGCGTCGAGACGAATGGGAATGGCCAGTGGCGGTTCGTTTAACCCGCCGGTCTCTGATGCGAGGCATGGGGCGACGATTCCAAGTGTTAACAAAGCGGCAATGCCGATGAGCCAGCCATTGCGCTGCTGGATTCGGCTCCAACGGTGGACGATCGACATCGAAAGTTCCTCCAGTTCGGTTTCCATCCGAATCATCGTGCCCGGCCTGTCGTTGTGCCGGAACGAATGACCCTTCATGGGCTATATCGACCGTTCGATGCAAAACTTTAGTACTACAGCGCAACATTTATGTTATACAACTTGGCCAATCTGAGTCGTTTTTTTCTGTGCGACTTGTCGGCGGTAAGATTCCGATGAAGATGGTATGCAACTATTTCCATCGCGCCCTCTACACTTAAAGATTTCAGTGGCAGTATTAATGTCATCAGTCTGCGGACAAGCGGAATCGTAAGCAGAGGAGTTTTTTTTAAACGCAATCGCATACGAAGCAGAAAATGCAATGCTAAAAACACATAGATCATATGCCGATGCCATGCGGGCCAGGAACGATGTTCATAGCGATCCATGCCAACTTCTCCCTTGCCTTCCTGAAAACACTGCTCTATGGGCCAGCGCATGGTGGACGCTTTAAGAAGTTCTGCAAGCGAAGTCTCTTTCGATGCATTTGAAATTGCGTATTTGATTTCTCCATGGTTGTTTTTTCTTAGAAAGAGCCATTGCCGATCGCCGACCGGCAATCCGTAGCGAGACATATAGACGTGAATACGGGCCACCTTGGCGATGCTTGGTCCCTTGGCGCCCTCGGCAACAACGACCGGTTTCCACGACAGTCGGCCGGACTTTACAATTTTACAAACACTTCGTGGTTTGGGTTGACCGGGCAATATTTGGAGTTTGCTGGGCCGGCGACCACGCCCCTTGTATGGCGGGAGACCAATTTTTGGTTTTTTGGTAAATACCAGTGTATCGGATTTGATCGCGGCAAAATAGGAAAGATCTTTGGGCAGATTGTCCAAAAAATCGATATCGCTGCCAAAAGCGGCATCGGCACCGATCCACTTGGTTGGGTAAAGACTGGTCTTTGTGACTTCATTGACTAATTTGAGACCAATTTGCTGTTTGGTTTCAAAAACAAGATCTTCTGGAACCATATTGTCCTTTCGCCGTTGTTCCTGTTCCTCGGAAAACCAGCTTTTCGGCATATACAAACGACCGCCGAGCAGACCATATCCTTTATCGCTGGAGTAGCCGACGAAGACACCGGACTGGCAGTTCTCAACCTTTCCTACGGGGCCGCAATACTGACGCGCCACGCCGACCGATTCTTTGCCCTTTTTGAGAAAGTCGCTGGCATCGATGGTGATCATCCCGTCGAGAGCTGCGATCAGCGGGGCAAGCATTTCCTGATGGGAACGTAGCATGGCCTCATGGTCCCAGCGATAGTTTTTCATGAACATCTGCAACGAACGGACAGATTTTGTGCCAAGAAACTCAAGCGCAATAGGTTCTACGGATTTGGCCTGGGCATTGCTCATCAGGCCGGAGAGATAGGCCAATCCCAAGCGGTGATGCTCACTGCGACCATAGGCGTCATGAAAACTTTGATGAAAGTTGACCAGTTCTTCGGCCATGATCTTGATATCGTCTGGATCAAGATTCAAGTCGGCCGTCAGCTTTGGATTCCATCTGCAGTGCTCTAAAAGCATGACAAGCTCCTCCACTTTAGTTTGGGTTCGTGGAGAGCGGTCAAAAACAGGGGCCGGTTTTTGTCGGCAATCGATAATGCGTCTGAAGTCGGGTTCTATAACATAAAGGTAAACCTCCTTTGGACAACCGTGATATCGGTATCCTTTTCCTTGTTTCGTACTTCCATATGTCGGCCCAAGGTGCTTCCAATTTGAGGCCTTATAGCATGTTCCTTTGAAGTAACGGCTATCGACAAAGGTTTCCAACAAAAGTAATCGGATGTCAAAATGTCGCTGCCAGTCCCGGGCCAGTCGTGCGATATTCAGTCCCATAATATGCGAGGCCAGATTGGGTATCTGAACCCAGGGCATGATTAAGAAGCGACTGTTGCCAACGACCTGGTGCAGGTGACGTTTTCGTCGATTCGTTGACCACCCGATAAAACAGTCCCGTTGGGCTAATTTTAGTGCCGGGGCGCTCCATGACAGGGCTGCTACCGGTCGATCCTGTATAAATGCAAAATACTTGAGTCGATGCCCCAGCAGTCGTTTAAAACCAAGATAGTGGTGTCTGTTGACCAATTGATCCCATACTGGTTCCCAGTCAGACCCACTGATCGGTGCGACGGTAGCCGGACAAAAATCGCTCAGCACGCCGGCAATCGCATCTGTGTTGACGACAGCCGGAACCGGCGGCAAAATAGCACTTGGTTGTTGGGATGGTTGCATAGTAGACATGGTGTTGTCGTTGACAGGGCGAAGGTCTGCGGCAGCAGTAAAAGCCATTTTCAAATCGACGGATGCATAACGCGCAAAGCCGTAACCGCGATCAATCGCCCTG
>CAVPJR010000013.1:0-66102 GCA_963705435.1 uncultured delta proteobacterium
CTTTGGGATCGCCATATTCGTTCAATGCGGAAACCAGAATAAGGTGCGCGGTTTTACCCGACAGCAGGGAAAGAAAGATGAAGATCTCACGTTCAAGAAACAGCAGGTGGCGCACGGATGGCTTCGGTTTGCCGGGTGTGGTGGCGTTTAAATGCGCAACCATCTTCTCATGAATGGTAACCACTTTGCTGGAGAATCGATACTCCACGGAATCGATCCGAAACTGGGCATAGTGCACCACATTCCTGTCTAATCCGTTGCGGACATTGAGAACCTCTTCCGGCGTCATTTCGATATCGACATCAAGCTCTTTGTTGTATGTCCTGAGCAGGATGTTGGCCAGCATGATTGCATTCCGGTCCGAAGGCTCCACCCGATCGGGATGCCGGCAGAAATCGGCCAACAGAAAACGCAGCGCGTGTTTGGGGCGCTTGATGCGGCTGATCAAGTGTTGCAGCGCATTGAGGAAGGAAACCCGATTGGCACGGCCTTTCAGCGCCTTGAAATAGCACCACAACAATTCAAAGGCGTGGTTCCCGTGCCGTGCCAGTTCATCGATCATCGGCTCAAATGTTTTGCGGATGAAGTTACCCTGCCCATCAAACAGCTTCTCGATTAAAAGCGTTATTTTGTCTGTGTCGTGCAAAGGGATCTTGAACGCATGGGAGACGGCCCGCAGGTTTTTTTCATTGCGGCGTTTGACCAACCGATCGATCACCATCAGCTGCCGTTCCGTTTCAAGGCTCTCCTTCCCCAAAGACAAGATCGTCAGCAGTTCCGCATTCACGCTGCCAATCATGGTCGATTTACCATCTACATGCACCTGTATGGCATCCCGTCGCACATTAACAGCGTCCAGCGCCTCCCCATCAACCTTGTAAATCCCTGCCCGCAACAGGTTTGCCAGCAGCGTCGCCATCTCCTGGAAAACAACCTTATTTTTAAGAGCATTCAGGATTAAACTGTAAATATGCATCTGTTTCAAAAAGGCTTCAGCTCCCATCCCATCGTAGTCGTTCAGGATGGCGGCTGCCGCGTCGTCGTGGAGTTTCTGGTCCTCGGTGAACTCCTGATGGATCAGGTGCATCGCCTGTTCCTTCAGGTTGCTCACATGGGTCTCTTTGGCAGGATCGATGTCAGCGGACAAGATTCTGAGGTCCGTCATTCGTTATCTCCATCTGATTGAACCACGATAGCCAACGCATTCCCCGCCGCTTGTCGGAGCGAAGCAGCGATCCCGAGCACCGGTGCGGCGAGGTTCGTGAGCGAACTGAAAATCGATTTTCATCCTTGACTGTATTATATCACAGCGCGTTGACAAAAGCCATTGCCGGTTTCGGTCCTCACATTGCGGTTAAGCATTTCTTCCGGACAGTTACGACACCTGCAATGGCATTTTCGCGCGGAAAAGGGCAAATAGAACAACGGCACGAGACACAATAAAATCCCATCGCCCCGCACGCCGACGGACAGCCGGCGGATTGAATCGCAATGTCGAGCGCAAACCCCGCCGCTTGCGGCGCCATCGTCCTGCCCGAAAGCCTGGCAGGCGAACGGCACCGAATATCGCATGGCGATTCCTTTAAGTGATAGTATTATCCCCTCAAGATGTGCTTACTCCACTCATATTGCCTAAGGACCATTTCGTGCCGATCTTTTTGATACAGCGACTGACTTTTTCACCAGATGCTGTTTCTCATGTAACCGACCCGCGTCAGACAAGGTTCGGCGGGTATCGTTCTCAACAGTGAAAAATGGCGCCTTTCCTATAATAATGGGCCAAGCGGGTCATCTGGCGCAACATAGATATTTTTTGGAGGAAAGACCATGAATCGCAGCTTGATGGGCTTACTGGATCGAATTGGAGAAGATTACAAACCGATGATCCTGAGGGGATCTCGCCACTATCTCGAAGTCAGCGTCGGCAAACAGGCACAGATGCTGGGATATGCCGACTTGGAGGAAAGATACAAACATACCTGTGTCATTGTCCCCTTGAAAGCGCCCCAAAAAGGAATGAAAGTTCGTATTGACGGGCGCACGTTTGTCAACTACGCAGAGCATGCATCCGGGATTGCCCTACCCGGACATCTGGCCAGGGAGGCCGGGCGGTCGTTTGCACGCTATACGCCCAACGACAGCATGATCTGCAATTTTACCTGACCGAGACCCTGCGTCCATCCGATTGTCTTAAACCGATCGGATAACATGCATGATGCCACCAACACTCATGGAAGACCGGAGAATGGATTATTGTCGGGCACCCGGCGGAAACTGGATAAGGATCTTATCCACGATGTTTCGGGTCGCAAGGCCTGCGTCCTCAGGTGTTTTGTGGGTTCTCAGCCGGAAAACACCCACGCCTCGCCACATCAAGGCACCTGTGTCCGCTGAATGGATATCGATGGTCAAACGGCTCTCGTCATACTGCCGGATGCGCGTTTCGGTGCCGATGCCCCCATACCACGGATGATAGACGCTGCCCACACCCACTGTCGAGTAATAGCTGTCGCTTTGTATTTTCTGCTCGATGGTCAGGTGATAGGTTAGATAAAGATCCGGCCGCCCCTGAGCCGGACCGATGTTCCGACTCCTCAGATGAGCCTCGACGGCTTGACGAATACGTTTATCCAGCAGTGGATTGTCGATGCGGATGTCCCCGGTGGGCCTCTGAATCGGGTCACGCCACTGCCAGGTGCCGTAGCGTGACATATCCGCATGAGGGTCATAATCCTGGCTCACCTGAACGGCGGCGCAGCCGGTAAAAGCCAGGACGGCAAAAAACAATATACTGGATCTCAAGGCTCTCATCATATCCTTCACGGTGCATGGAAAAACCACCCTACTGGCGTGGTGGCTCAAGCGCATTGATAGATGGATTGACAGCATCATCTTGGGCGAGTGAGGTTCAATAACGATGTAAGGCGGATCAAGACGGTGTCCGACCCAAAAGGATACAACGCCATTTATGCCTGTTATGATGAAAACAATCAGCCGGTTTACTATCTGGTAGAAGAAAGGGATGTGCTGACAAAATTGCGTCATCGAACATTTCTCGACAAACTCGGGCGGACGCGCACAGCAGGGTCTTTGAAAAAATAAATCAGCTGTCGTTGATCTTGCTTCGCAGCTTTCCCGAGCATTTGAAGGTGACCACCTTGCGTCCCCGCAGGGTCAGGTCGGAACCGGTGGCCGGGTTTCTGCCCCGCCGCTTCTTCTTTTCCTTCACGCAGAATTTCCCAAAACCGGATACCAACAGATCGTCTCCATCTTCGAGGGTTCCCTTGACGATCTCGAGCAGCGATTCAACGGTTTCAATGGACTTTTTCTTCGTAAAGCCCAGGTCGTTCACCTTAGCGACGATGTCGTTCTTGGTCAATGCCATAGCGCCTCCTGAGATAAATGGTTGCCGGTATCCTGGTACAGGGGTCAGGCTAAATCGGATCATGGGGCTCGACTCGGTCACTCCTGCCCGGTGGTTTCTTTCCTATCTTCGGGAATGATCCGGGCGACCTTGTCCATAATCGTATCCACCCTGCTCATTATCTCGTCAATTTCGGCTTTGAGCGCTTCATCATCGGTTTCGGTCATTTGAGAAGTTCCTTTTTTGGATAATCCGGCTTTTACGCGGGACGCGTTTTGGGTCAACGCGGGTAGTTACCGTGTGCATAAAGGTAATCGTAACAGTATTCCTGGTACTCGAGGTCTCGCGTGGCACCCGCCTCCTGATCAGCATCGACGGTTTTCTCCAGGCGCGCCAGCCATCGCATTTTCGCAAAATCGTAAAGGACGTCCCGGATCAGATCTGGATTGTCGCTGACCTCCGGGTTGTTTTTGACGAAGAGAATCACGGCATCGATTACCGCCTTGACATTACGGATATATTCACTGTCGTCCAGGCGATACTCCGAGGAGACATCCAAAAACTTTCCCAGCAGCGCCTTGGCCATGCCTTCTAAGGCATCGATACAATTCATCGGTTCTCGATTCTGTGCCCCATGGCACACATCAGTGCATCTCAGAAATTTTAACTGACATTAAACTGCCGCTTTGTTCAATAAAATCATACAGCTATTAAAAATATACGCAAGACCGGAGGATGTCAAGCTGATAAGAGACAATACAGCAATTCTCGGTGAAAATATTTTCGCAATGATTTTCTGGTGTTCAAACCATTTCCCAATTATTTTTTCGTAAAGGCAGTCAGCCTAAAACAAGCTTAACATACTGTAATAATTATAAATAATTTTTGTCTAGACACCCGTATTTTTTTGTTGTATTATTTCAGTGCGTTACACATGCAACAAAGGACTTCGGGTGCACGTCAAAAAACATCTCAGCTTTGCTGCCCTGCGATCGCAGCTATCCCAGTGCTTCAGGCAGATCGACGATGATCGCCAACAGGCCAAAATCGATCATTGCGTGCACGATTGCCTGATGAGCGCATTTGCCATGATGTTTTTTCAAGACCCCTCCATACTGAATTTTCAAAAGCGGTTGCAGGAGAAAAGTCATTTCAGCAATTTGAGCGCCGTCTTTCAAGTTCAATCGGTACCCAAGGACAGTCAGTTAAGGAACGTGTTGGATCAGGTGCCCACACAACAATTGTTCCCGATTTTCTCCGATTGGCTGCACCGGCTCCAGCGAAGCAAGCACCTTGCCGGGTATACGTTTTTAGATCGATACTATCTGGTGACCGTCGACGGGTCCCAATATTTTTCATCGAGTACCATTCACTGTCCTGGATGTCTCAGGTCGACTTCCAAAGGCCGCACGCGCTACTATCACCAAATCCTGCAGGCGGCGATCGTTCATCCGCGCATGCGCCAGGTGCTCCCGCTGGCGCCGGAACCGATCCGCAATACGGATGGTGACAAAAAACAGGACTGCGAGATCAATGCCGGCAAACGTCTGGTGGCCAACCTCCGAAAACGGCATCCGCGACTGGCGATCATTATCGTCGGCGACGGACTGTACTCCAAGCAGCCGTTTGTCGACGACTTGAAGACAGCCGGCATGTCTTTCATCCTGGTTGCCAAACCCGACGATCACAAGGTGCTGTTCCAATGGGTTGCCGAACTGCTGGCACTGGGAGGCGGCGACAGCCTGGCGTTTACCGACGACAACGGACGGTTGCATCGCTACCAGTGGGTTAACAACGTGCCGCTCAACGGCTCAAAAGATGCCGATGAGGTTAATTTTTTCCAATATGAGCTGATCCGCAATGATAAGATCACCTATCGCAACAGTTGGGTGACCGACATCCCGGTCAACGCCCATAACGTGGTGGAACTGGTCAACGGGGGGCGTGCCCGCTGGAAAATTGAAAATGAAACCTTCAACACGTTAAAAAACCAAGGCTATCATCTTGAGCACAACTTTGGCCATGGCAGCCGGTATCTGTCGATGAACTTTTTCATGCTCAACCTGCTGGCGTTTTTCATGCACCAGATATTCGAATTGACCGACCGGCTATATCAGCAGTGCCGACTGAAAAGCAGCTCGCGCAAGGAGTATTTTGCGTTGCTGCGCCACATGTTCCAGATGGTACTGTTTCGCAACTGGCAGCACCTGCTTAACTTCATCCATGCGCCCCCTGAATTAAAAGCCCCATAGCTTTACCGCCGATGCCCGGTGCGGTCTTATGTATTGGCACCAGGGAGACGCAGGGGTGTTTTTTGTGTTGAAGAAAAAGCATATTCTGCCCTTCCGATAAACTATGATTCGCGCTAAATGGTGTGGATCACATCCAACCACCTGTATTGTGCCCGGTCCAAATGGGCCTTTCAATGCACATGCACGAACAGCTACCGCGTTCATCGAGAATTGCTGCTGGCGGACTTTTTTTATTGACAAACGTTTAACCATATCAGATTGTTGTGTCTTCATTCTCTCTTTAGACAAGGCCCCTGACCAAGGTCTTGTCTTTTTTTTTGGATTCATCGTATGTTCTTGATCTGAAAAGGGTTCCAAATAAGGTATGGGCCATTGGTATCCATCCGGGCCTCTCGACCCTATGACATCACAAAAAAGATGGAGGTGAATGTGAAAAACCAACAGCACAAGGCCTGAAGTAACCCATCTTCGGCCTGCCGCCAGAAAAGCGGTGATCGTTAGCAATAGCCCGAAACCGATATTGTGGCCCAGCGTATGGTGGTATCTGCTCCATAAATCTAAAACATGCCCGTTCCCTTTCATCAACAGGTCATAGCCAATCCCGATGCCGTCGATATCAGGAACAACACCTGCAATGGTCGCAAGAATTCGATCTTTTTTGTCGATTTTGAAACAACTGGCGGCTGACCAGCTGATAAACAAGTGTGTTATGGGACTCATCTACCTATCTCATGGCTCATTGGTTGCCTTTGCTCTATTAAAGTCCTATATCCGTGTTCAGATTCCAATTTCTTTTCCATTCTTCTGGCGGCGAACCTTCCGGCAGGGTTAAACCCGTAAGCTTAGATAAAGCCAGTTCTATTTTTTCATCACCATCGTTACCGTAAATTTTTTCGTAGATATTGAGCAATAGAGGAGCATCTTGCACAGGGTCACCGTGAGCCGCAATACCCTCGCTGGCTTTGGCGACAGTCTGACCGTTTTTCCCTTTCAGAACAATTTCACGCAAATCGTTTAGTTGTGCCGGCGTTTGACTAATTAGCCGCTCCAACGCCATCTTACCCGGCCCAAAATTCTCATACTTTAGAATAAAGTCTGCATCAGTTCTTTCATGTTTGATACTTGCTGTCATGGTAATTAGGATCATTAAGCCGGCGATCCCAGCTGAATTGAGTATCCACAAAAATTTATCTTCTTTTCCAAGCATCGAATTGTTTGGAAGGAAAGCCTTTAAAAACAATAAAATTCCAGGGAAAATAAATAGGAGCAGAAAAATAGGCCCAGTAAACAAAGTGCTCACAATGTAAAGGATGCTAACTGTTATAAGCCATCGAAGTGGTCCGTATACACCCCATATTCTTATGCCTGTAATGGCTGCATAAATGCTGAGTGAAAAAGACCATATGAGGGATAATGCGACCCAACCTGTAATTGGTGGTAATATCCTGTCAGAATTGATGTACATGCAAGAACCGCAGGCTAAAGCCTCACTTACTGAGTCCAAAAGTAAACTACAAAGAATCAATAACAAATATCTCTTTTTCATCATTCGATACCCCAAGCTATCTAAATACCACCGTTTTTAACCTATATCTATTTATCGGCAACGAGAATGAAATGATTAAAGAAATGTGGTAGTTATTTGATGTGGAGTTGCATAGGTGTGGTTATCATCCACAGAAAGTGGGATTGGCATATTTAATTCCAATGTACTAAAGCATATACCCCATTCTACTGGCTGGTAGTTTTCAACTACCACCATTTAGCCAACCGGCTCACATTGCCCAAATCACTTGATGCCGAATTTTTTGAATTGAAATAGGCATCACAATAACCAACCAAACATTTAAACTTAAGAGGTGATACCATGGCCGAGAATAAAGTACAGGACTACACTGAGGATAAGAACGAAGGACACGTTGATACCCGCGAAGCCAACTTCGAGTGTGAAACGGTTCAACCGCTGGCCTGCCAGACAACTGGCTTTTTCATTGCGTACCATTCCTCCGCAAAGGGGCCGTAAGTGGCATCCAGAACCTGTCGCTTGATCTTCAGGGTCGGGGTTAAAAACCCGTTCTCCGCGTTCCAGACATCTTTGGTTATTGCCAGAAACGCCAGTTGCTCAAACGGCATTATTGCCTGGTTCACGCTGTCTATCAGTTTCCTCAAACTGGTCCCTAATGACTGTCTATCGCCTCCGGAAGCAGTTTGGCGTGCCTCCTCGCTGAGCATCACCACACCGTAAGGCTGATGATAGCCGCTACCCGTAACGTAGCATGCCTCCACCAGGGGATGGTTTGAGAGCAAATTTTCAATGGGTGCCGGCGCCACGTACTTGCCCTTGGAAGTTTTAAACAATTCCTTGGCCCGACCGGTAATCTTCAGACGTCCCATTTCGTCAATTTCCCCCAAATCACCGGTCCGCAAGAACCCGTCTTCGGTAAAGACCTTTTCGTTCTCTTCCGGCAGCTTGAAATACCCTTTCATGGTGCCGGGGCTTTTTACCAGTATTTCGCCGTCCTGGCTGATTTTATTCTCTACGCCTGGTAAAGGGTTACCTACATAGCCGGGACGAACCGCACCTGGTCTGCTTATATGGGAGTAACCGAAGTTTTCTGTCATACCGTATCCTTCCAGCAGCTCAAGCCCCAGCCTGCGGTACCACTCAATAACCTCCTTGGGAATGGGCGCCGATCCGGAGCCGGCAAACCGCACCTGGTCCAGACCCAGTTGTTTCAATATCTTCTTTTTGACAATACTGCTGAGGATCGGGATCTTGAGCAATCGGTCGAGTTTTTCAGGCGGCAGCTTCTGGAAAACACCAAGCTGAAACTTGAGCCACAATCGGGGCACTGAGATAAACAAGGTGGGACGCGCCCGCTGCAGGTCGTGCAGGAAGGTATCCAGGGTCTCGGCAAAAAACAGCGGGATACCGGCGTACAGCGATGTAGACTGGACCAAATACCTTTCGAACACATGGGCCAGGGGGAGATAGGAGAGCATACGGTCACTGGAATCCGATTTCAGAAAATCACATACGCCTCTGCCGCTGTGGTACATGGCCTCATATGAAATCATGACGCCCTTGGGCTTACCGGTGCTTCCTGACGTATAGACGATGGTGGCTGTTTCATCTGCCGGGCACGCTGCCGTTTCCGCCAGCGGTGAACTGTTGGCAACGATGTCGTCCCACTGTTCGTGATTGTTTTCCGGTGCCAGCGGAAACGCTACCGTTTTGATACCGGCTGGGACGCCCTTTTTCATGTCTTCCCACACCGGGTCGAGTTTTCCCACAAAGAGCAGTTTGGCTTCGGAGTGCTCTATAAGGTATTTTACTATGTCCGCGGTGATTATGGGATAGATGGGGACACTGACATGTCCTGCCATCCAGATGGCCAGATCAGCCATCAGCCAGTGGGCGCAGTTTTTGGAGCACAGGGCAATGCTGCTGCGATCCGGCAGATCGAGGCTTTTCAGATAAGAGGCGATTTTTCGGGACTCACCAACGGCTTCCGCCCATGTCCAGGTTTTGATGTTGGCATCACCACCGCCCAAGGGTTGGGTAAAACACATGCGGGCGTCGCTGGCCGTTTCCCAATAGATGGCGCAATCTACCAAATTCATACATTCTGCAGGCGATTTCAAGATGCAGACCTCCTTTGTTTTAAATGCCAATAGATACCTTTATTGCCCCGGTGGACGGTAGCTGATATTTATCTTGGTGGCCTCATCGATCTGTTCGGGAGTCAAGAGAACAACGGTTTTGACCTTAGCGGCGCCACTGGCATTAATTTTAAGGGCGATGGTGGCGGCGCTCACATTGTCGGGGACATCGACTATGCTGTAGACATCATTATCGCCAAAGGCAAAATAGAGCGTTTCCAGCGTGCCTTTCAATTCTTTTACCGCCACTCCGAGTTCCTCCCTTCGCTTTGAGCCGCCATCTTTGAAAAGACCTTTCAAACCTTCAGGGGTGTATGAAGCAAGATATAGATACTTTGCCATAAGTGACCTCCTCGATTGTCTTCAATTATGGTTCTTCCGGACAAGATGAATGCTCCCAATGGGGCACCAACGCTCCATTAGGAGCATAATATGCATAATTTTAGCTGCTTCTTCATCAGACTAATTCCCACGGTATCAATGGTAACTAAATAATGATGATACGATATCCGACAAAATGAGGTTTATTGGCGATTGATCTTGATCTATAAGAGACGTCTAATAGGTATTACTATCCGTTTTCAAAGACGGAACAGCTATCCGGGTCGGTTAATTTGTCAGCCTCTGATATCAGGTGCAGGTTTTTAGCGAAATCGCTTCGATTAACAAGCAGGAGGGGAATACGGACTGTATCTTATAATCTTTCATAAGATGGGGTTGATCTTTGTGTCAAGGTCTATTGTGCCGTAGCCCACATATTGTGGCAAACTCTTTTGTCGTCGAAACCGTGCTTTCTGACCGATCTCTTAATATATCATATAATTTTGTTATGTTGTTGTACTGATATTTTATTAAAACGATTTGCTTTTGTTATTCTTTCAAATATTTTATAATTTGATCGTCCTGAAAAATTTTTTCTACAGCTCTGGAAACCGTCCCTCCAACAGACCTCGACACATCCATGTTAGATCCGTCCTGGACTCTATAGTGAGCTTTGTAGCCGTCCATGGTTTCGATATCGAACTCAAGATATGCCCCAATAGCAAAGCCGCCTGACCAAACCTCCCATTGAGCTTTCGTAATGGTAAACTTTATTTGTTTTTCAGCAGATGAAGAAGCGCTTGTCTCATGCTTGGAAAGCTCCGTTTCGATGAGTTCTTTGGCGTTCTTACCAAATAAATGAATAATAATTAGAAAAACAAATAGGTATCGGTAATTTCCTTTCGTTTTCATTCTGCCCCTTCTTTTCAAAGATATTTAGTCGTTGGTATGATGATTGATCACATAGAGCTTTGAAAGGATAATATAACAATTCCGGATTGATGGTTAGAGAAGCAGAGCACCTTCAGCTCTGCATTTCTCTCTCGATTTCGGGCAAGATCCCCACCAAAGGTCTTGCCTTTTCCTTTTTTGACACGCCGGCGTCAATCGAACGTTAAAAAATTGACACAATCTAAAAAAATGCCAGTTGTTGAAGAAGTTTAACCTTTTATAATTCCAGCAGATATATAATTCTATGAAAAACGGCATGCGTTATGCTTTATCGAATGGTGAAGGTTTAACGCTCCTCCTTCCTCCTCCTCTTAGACAAGGCCCCTGACCAGGGCCTTGTCTTTTTTCATGGATTCATCGTATGTTGGCTTATAATCGTCGAGCCCATAACCACCCACCGGATAAAAAAACTATTTGCTTCGATAATGTCTATATCTGTTGATCGCATATACTTTAAAAAGTGCTCAAATTGCGGATTTAAGTGGACGTCACGCGACAGTTTACTAACGGATTCGAATCTTAATATAATCGGGTATCAAGCCAATTTCAAAGCGCTTACCACCGGATTATTCTATTTCAATCATTCATGCAAAGGAACATTGGCAATTCAAGCGTATCTTTTTGGAGATCTCTATGACGGCCCAATTTTTAAGGAACGAGAAACTGGTGGTAAGGAATGTCCACGTTACTGCCTTCACAGCGAGGAACTGCAGTCTTGCCCGGCTGAATGCGAATGTGCGTATGTCAGAGAGATCGTGCAAATCATAAAAAATTGGCCGAAGCGATAAATTTACCATAGCCGTTCACAGGTTAAACGGTTTAGTGATTGTTAAACGCGATGTGCAAAGAGAAACCCCAATCTGAAATGAGGTCCGGTTCAGTATTTTTACATAAAAAAGAGTCTAACTATTAGACATAAAATATAATACAAACTATTTCATGGATATCCGTCTCCACTTCGTCCTTTTTTCCGATCTGGCCACTGACGCAGACATCGAGGGCGTATCGAAGATTCCGCGGAAGGCTTTCCTTTTGACAAATGCCGGCATTCATGCCGACAATATTCGTCAAGCATGCATACTTTAGCTCCGGCCATATTATTTTCAATACTCCGAAATCATATTGAATTTTAAACATAGAATCAGCCGGCACAGAATATGCATTTTCATAACCGGCAAAGGGAACCGAAGCCCATTGACCTGATTCTCGTGAGGCCAATTTTGAGTGTTAAAATCCCAATAAGAGCCTGAGTTGTTAACTGGCGATCGACGTGAGGGATATAAAAAATGAAACGCTTAAAGAAAGCCACACTATTGCTGATAAGACATATGGCATATCGCTGGAATCGCCTGCTTCTGTATTACTGGGCTGACCTGAGCTTATATGAACTGCGGGCGGTGTATGTCATGCCGGAATTTTATTATCGCTGGCTTTACCGCTTTTGTATGTGGTTGGTTGAGTACAGCAATTGTCGACGATTGGCAGACCGTGTAATTCATACGATTCCCTACCATGTTCGGTTTCATGTGGCTTGAGATAAAGACGAACAGCAATACTGAAGCGCTTCGGACCACAAAGGCAACCAAACGAGACCGCTCAGCACACATCTCAAAAGTTGAGATAGGTCCTAACAGGCGGCCAAAAAAGAAGGATCGTTAAAGGGGTTCCGACTTTTTTCTAAGCGGATGATAGATTCCCCTTGCCCACGATGATGTCGGTCAAAGCAAAAAATTCACTTACATACTCCCACGACACGGTAAGCGCATCAAGTTCCTGATCAAATTTAAAATTATTTGCTGACTTTTCTTCTGGGTTGTCTGGCAGGCGAGTCACAAACAGCCATAACAATTCATATTTCTTTTCAAACTGGCACCAAGACGATGATCCGACGTCCAGATTGCGTTGAATACAATGCCTGAATTTTTTTGCTGGCAGATAACAATTGTCCTTGCTCAATATCATTCGATTTTCTATCGCAGGTGGGAGTTTACACCGCTTGATGGTATCTGCAAAGTTATGGGGTGTTTCCGTTCCTGACCGGTACTTGCGCCAAATCGGATATCTCAGGTATTCGTAACCCAAAATGATCTTTGTCATCAACGTCTCAAATTCGTAGAAAGGCGCCTCTAATTTTGTCGCAACCTTGTTCTCTTTTTTCCGTGAGGTTTTTCCATCACTACCCATTTCACCCCTGGCTTGTTCCACAAACTTGGTGCTTTCTTCTGCGTACAACCGCGCGAGCGCCGAGCAATGATAAAGCATCGATCCCATAACATATTTCAACGGCTTAAGAAGATCGAGTTCGCTCCTGTAAATTTCGAGCAGCCGCCCCCGTATTGCCGGTAATAAAAATGACACCATGGCGTTTTGACTTGATCCTTCAGCGAGCACAGGGCGTACCCCAAAATTGGTCAGAACCGTATTGGGATCCGAAACAGGCATGGCGTCTTCGCTGTTTGCGTAAAACCAGTCTCCAGTCTCATCTCTCCGAATACAAATTCCCCTCTCAAAGGTAACCTTATCAAACTGTTCCCAGGGAAAATTTTTCTTCATGATCTGCGCGATTTTCTCCATTTCTATAGTAAGAATTGATCACCCTTTTTCATGAAAAATAGGAGCTAATCCGTTTTGATCGCAACAAGCGAGGCGGTTTGATCAAATTTTTCAGAAAGGCCTGCCTTTTTCTCTTCGTAGTAGACGATGCGGAAGGACTGAAAGGCCCGAAGCAATTCATTTTGTTTCAGACAGTATTTTTCCTTTTCTCCATCCATAAACGATTCAAAGATCAAAACCCCGCCGGTCCTGAGACCATTCTTAATCAAGGGAAACAGGCGTCTGTCTAAGAACCGAACGTTAGCGATAAGTTCATAGCGATTCTGCGGAATTTTCCAGGTGTCCAAATCCGCGCAAATGACCTTGATATTCGGATTTTTGCCTGCAAGATGATCTGTTACCACCGTTGAAATGTCAACCGCATCCACTACAAATCCCTTTGCCGCCAAAAAAATACTGTTTCTCCCGTTACCGCAGGCGATATCCAATGCATCCCCAAAGGATGCAAGACGCCAATACTTCTTCAGGATGGGGCACGGATCGGTGCCCCCCAGGTCCTTCAGATATCTTGAGTTCCATCTTTTACGATCTCTATCCGTCATGATCCAACGTTTTACTGTAACCAGTCATGTCAATAGGCAAAGGTGTCTGCCTTCATGGTGACTTGAGTCAGTAAATATGTCAATTGTTAAAAAGTACCATCGGCAAGAAATGTTTCCGGCTATTATCTTGTGAAAATCTTTCCAGTTATATGGTGTAAAAAAGGTAATATAATGTCGTCTGATATCACTATCTAAATTTATATGCATCTGAAATTAAATAAAAAACAATTGAATTGGGATGCCGGCACGGAATGTGCTGTGTTCATTATCAACGGTTGAGACGCAATGGTGTGGGCAATTCGCCAACTTCAAAAAACATAAATTGAAAACAAATCGATCAAGCAGGTAGGAAAATATATGGCTTTCTTCTCACCTTAAAGATGGAGTTCACCATGGACAATGTCGCGCTGGTATGCGTCATCTGCAAGAAAGAAAACCGGGGTCGTGGCGTCTGGACATATCACGACAACCCAACGACCGAGGAGAAAGAAGACGGCTTATGCCCGGATTGCTGCCAGGAGCTATTCCCTCAGTTCCACAAAGAATATAAACGGCCTGTAAAACATAGGTTTAGCATTGGTAGACGATTGTTTTCTGTATTCAATCAATTCAGGTCCGAAGCTAATTAACAACACTCGCTCGACTTGGATTTTTCACGGGAACTGCATCCAATTTCTTAACGCTTCCAGCCTTCAGCTTTAGGCTTTCTCGCCCACCAGCTTAATGGCTTAGCAGCCATCAGCATATTTGCTTATCCGCTATTCAGCTATCTCCGTTTATGATTAGGTTGTTGAGTTCATTGGTATCACCGGGCTGGATGGGAAAATGGACCTGGAGGAGATCGCCGATGTCTTGAATGGCCTTGCAGATGGCCTCGGCGCCTTGCCCGTTGCGGATACCCCGGGTGATGCGGCCCACCAGCCGGTTCCATTCTTCCTGGGGGACTTTTTCGTGGATGCCCTTATCGGCCAGCAGCCACACTTTATGCTCAAAAACGGAGATAAACAGCAAGACGCCGTTGGCGTCACGTGTGCGGTAAAGCCCCTTTCTGAAAAATCCGTTCACGGCGGCTTCCTCCACTTCCTCATCGATCTCCCGCCGTGAGATGAACAGACGCTTGAGGGGCGGGCAGCGCCCGACGATCCAAAGAAACAGGGCGAAAAAGATGGCGAAAAACCCGAGGAACAGCCACATGTTATGGGTGCCGAGCCACAGCCATCCTCCCAGAAAGTGCGCGGCCAGTAAGGCCAGCGGCAGGGAGAATGCCGTCGCGCCCAATACGTCGGCCATCGGATAGTGGTAACTGGAGGAGACGATCATGCAGACGATCTCTCCAGCGGTTCTTTTTTCCGTGGCAGCCACCACGGACGCGATTCGCTTTTGATCCGTCTCCGGTAAGAATGTTTCAGCCAGGTTTTTCATCCGCACACCTTTGTTTTTGCTTGTGTGACCGGGGTCATCCCGACCGGTCCTGATCGGTGTCGACCTGGCGCAGCTACCACCCGCCCGATGCGCCGCCCCCGCCGAAGCCGCCGCCGCCGCCGGAGAAACCGCCAAAGCCCCCGGACGAAAACCCACCCCCGCCGGAACCCCCGCCCCAATAACCGCCGCGATGACCGGAATGGGTGCGGCCGGCGACGAGCGGTCCCCCGATCAGGCTGATCAGCAGGCCGGCCGCCAGGCCCAGCGGGATAAGTCCCAAGAGCAAAAGCGGCCCCAGACCGAAGAAAAGCGCCCCGGCAATCGGAAACAGAACCGCACCGGCGGCTGCCCCCATCACCCGGCTGGCCCGGCCGAGTGCGTTGATCAGGAAAAACAGGGCAAATAAGGCGATAATGGGAACGCCGGTCTGGGACTGCCTGGGCTGACGGGGTTCGTCGGTCACCGCGTATTCTCCCCGCACGGCATCGATCATGGCGGTCACGCCCTCGGTGATTCCCCGGTCAAACTGCCCAGATTTGAATTGGGGTGCAATCACGTTGCGGATGATGCGCCCTGCCAGCAGATCGGTCAGGCGCCCCTCCAATCCGTAACCGACGTCGATGCGGATTTTACGCTCTTTTTTAGCGATCAACAGCGTGGCGCCGTTATCCAATTTCTTTTGACCGATTTTCCAGGCATCGACCACGCGGATCGAGAAGTCTTCGAGGGAATCGCCTTGAAGCGACGGGATGGTCAGCACCACGATCTGAGTGGATTCCTTCTGCTCAAAGTCGGTCAGGGCCGCTTCCAGCTGCCGTTCACTGGCGGTGCTGAGCATGTCGGCATAATCGTTGACATGTCCTTTAAGCCGGGGCACTTCCAGCGCTGCCGCATTGACGGCGCCTGCCAATACCAGCAGGAAGAGGAGAAGGATTGACCCGATGCTGCGCAATTGGCTTTCAGTTCTCATGGCATGTGGTCTAACACCCTTGCTAATCAAATTTGATTGTGGGCGCCTGGGTGGCACCGGCTTCCGCCTTGAAGTATTCTTTACGGTCAAGATGCAGTATCAGGCTGTTGGTGAGGCTGTAGGGCAGGCTGCGAATCTTGGCGTTAAATGCTTCGACGGATTGGTTGTAGCGCTGGCGGGCCACATTGATTCGGTTTTCCGTGCCTTCGAGCTGATTCTGCAAGTCCAGAAAATTCTGGTTGGCTTTCAGGTCCGGGTAACGTTCCACCACAACCATCAATCGCGAAAGGGCTGACGACAGCCCCCCCTGGGCATCCAGCATCTGCTGCATGGCCTGGGCATTGCCCAGATCTTTGGTGGAAAGCTGGACACTGGTGGCTTTGGCCCGCGCCTCGATAACCGCCTGAAGGGTTTCTTTTTCATGGGAGGCAAAGCCTTTGACGGTGGCTACCAGGTTGGGGATCAGATCAGCCCGGCGCTGTAAATTGCTTTCCACGTCGGCCCAGCCTCTGAACACCTGTTCTTCCATCTGTTGCAGGGTGTTGTAACCGCATCCGTTGGCGACAGCCGTGAGCATTATCGCCGCCATCAACCATTTCACGTATTTGAGCATGCTGGCTCCTTCAATATTAGATTTGAGATGAATGTGCTGGGTATTAACAGCCTGTAAATGCTTTTCCCAGTCTGCTATGGTCTGTTATATTGCGACAGGAAACTCTATTTGACAACCCTTGAACCGCGACAGCGAGCGAACTGGAAATCGATTTTCATCCTTCCGGTGCTGCGCAGCACTGCCGTTTCAGGCAAAACATTCCCCGCGGCTTTCCGCGGGAAGGGTTCAAATCTTCTGGGGGACCATTCTGCGTCAAAAAACCAGACAATAATCGTCAAAAGAACCAGTGGGTAATCCGGCTGAAAAATACAAGTATATGAAATAGTTTTCAAAAATATAATCTTAACCACCGGCACACAATGTGCTCTCACCAGACGAGGACAACGATTCGGTCTACACCCGCGTTTCGATTCCTTAACGAGCCATCTGTTTTGGACTTGAACCGGGTGTTGGTGTTGTGATTGCCAGTACGATACAATCCGACGACTGCGGCAAGCCCGACAATCCCAATTCAGGAAGAACTGAATATGAAATCTATTTTTTACCATCGAAAGTGGCGAGCGTGGTTCAGTGTTTTGTCAGTGCTTACATTTCTATGGGGGTGTGGGGATGGTGAAAAAACGACAGCAACATATTCAGCCGTCAACGACATGCCCGTCAACCTGATCATTTCCAATCCGCAAAATGAGGCATCCGTGTTACACGGCGAAGAGATCTACTTTGAAGCATTTGTTGATAACCAGGAGATGGCTGATGGCCCGGTTGTCTGGACCTCCAATCTGGATGGTCAAATTGGGGCCGAATCGAGATTCAAGTCCTCACAATTGTCGGAAGGCCGACACACCATCATTGCCTCGATCAAGGATAAAAAAGGAGATGATGCAGTTGATTCGTTGGAGCTGATCGTAGACAAATTTACATGGGCAGCTCAGTATAAAAAGCATTTTCAACTGAACCCAAGGATCAGCAACGAACCATTGGATCTTGAATCCATCGAGAGAATCCTTAAAACCACAAGGAATTTTGACAGGAAAAATTTGAGCGGCCTCGATCTGTCCGGAAAAAAAATAGACGGTGTTTCGTTTGAAGACGCGTTCATGGTTCATTGCAATTTTTCAAATGCTGAATTTAAAAATGTGAACCTGAAAAATGCGGTCATTGAGTATTCCAATATGTCGAATGCCTCATTCAAGGATGTTGATTTTACAGGAATCAATTTCAGCAATGTCAATTTACGCGGAGTTGATTTCAGTAGGATGTATTTGAGCGATTTCTCGATGTTCAAGGTCAATCTGACCGGGTGCAATCTTTTCCAGACCAATTTATCCTATTCTGATTTGACTGAAGCCGTGCTGAAAGATGCAAATTTAAAACAAACCATCCTTGTAAAAACCAATCTGACCGGCGCAGATATGACCCATGCAAAAATCGATGGCGCCAACATTTCAAAGGCCATCCTGAGAAATGCAAACCTTGGTGGCGCATCAATCAACAAGGTAACCTTAACTGATTGTGATCTACGCGGTATCGACTTGAGGGCGGCGACGTTGACAGGTGTTGATATGAACAATGCGAATCTGACCGGCGCGCAATTGGTACAATTAAACCTTAACAAGGTCACGCTATACGGTGCTGATTTTACCAATTGCAATTTGTCCGGTTCAAATTTGTCCAACCTCAACCTGGTGGATTCCAATTTTACAAATACTCAATTGACATCCGCTAATTTCACAAACGCCGTTCTTAAAAGAGCAAACTTCAGAAATGCGGATATGGACAGGGCGAATTTCACCCATGCCAACCTTGAAGATGCGATGAATCTAGATAAGACGAAGAACTTGGAATCGGTTATTGGTTTATAGTGCAAGAGCCAGGGGCGCATCCTGGCGTGGCAGTTGAATAAACAGCTAAAAAACAATATGATGGCGTTAAACCCATCAAGTCGATCATTGATGCCTATCGCAGACAGGGGGCCAAAATGACCTATACCGTCAAGGATATTTTAAAAATTCAGGTGGCGCCGGCATTGGGCTGCACCGAACCGGTGGCTATCGCCTTAGGTGCGGCTGCGGCTGTGTCGCTGCTGCCGGAAAAGCAGATCGATGAAATCGAAATCTGGGTCGATCCGAATATCTATAAAAATGGTCTGGCCGTGTCCATTCCCGGCACCGGCGGGCTCAGCGGGCTGGACATGGCCTCGGCGGTTGGCGCCCTTGGCGGCGATGCAGCCCTGAAACTGGAAGTGCTGGATTCGGTGGACAGTCCGGCTATCTCGGCCGCCCAAAAGATCGTGAAGGCCGGGCGGGTAAAGGTCAACCTGCTGCGTGACCAGGTGGGCCTTTTCATCAAGACCATCGTCAAAGGCAACGGGCACACAGCCGAATCGGTCATTACCGGTCTGCACGACAACATTGTTTCCCTTGCGCTGGACGGCAGGACCATGACTGACCATGTGCTGCTGCCCAAAGCCGGATCCGGCGACGGCAAGCGCCGGCTGGCCGACCTGGAAGCCTGGCTCAAGGGCCTGTCCCTGGACCAGCTTCTCGAACTGCTGGACGACCTGGATGACGAGGATCTGAAGTTCTTAAAATCCGGTGTCGACGTCAATATGCGGCTGGCCGACTATGGTCTCAAGCACGGCCCCGGTCTGGGGGTGGGGCGCACCATGGAACGTCTGGTGCGCCAGGGGTTGATGAAGCGGGATATGATCACCGCGGCACGAATTCTGGCATCGTCGGCCGCCGACGCCCGCATGGCCGGGGTCAAACTGCCGGCCATGAGCAGCGCCGGGTCGGGCAACCACGGCCTGACGGCCATCCTGCCCATTGTCGCCGTCGAAAAATTCGTTACTGTCGATCATCGCACCACCCTGGAGGCCATCGGTCTGAGTCATATCATTACCGCCTATGTGAAAGCCTTCACCGGGCGCCTGTCCGCCATCTGCGGCTGCTCGGTAGCCGCCGGCGCCGGGGCCACGGCCGGCGTCACCTACCTGATGGGTGGCACGAAGCTGCACATTGCCGGTGCCATCAAGAACCTTACCGAAGATCTGGCTGGGGTGATCTGCGACGGGGCCAAGGGCGGATGCGCCCTGAAACTGGCCACCGCAGCCGGAACGGCTGTGCAGGCGGCACTGTTCGCGCTTCAGGGGGTCAACGTCAGCGCTACGGACGGCATCATCGGCAGGTCGTCTGAAGACACGATGAAGAATATCGGCACCCTGACCACCCAGGGAATGATCGAGACCGATCGGACCATTCTCAACATCATGCTGGAAAAGCAGTTCTCGGATGTCTGATTCCACAGGCCATAAACCTCCCCGGGAAGGCGGTCGGTCCCGGGAGGGTGACGCCGACGGGGCTTCTGAACCACCGCCTGAAACCTCGGACGGCGTTCCTATCCGCCGCTTTACCCTGCCGACACTAAGCCCTCGGGGGACCCGGTGGCGGGAGCCGGTTTTTGCATGGCTGGATGAAACCCTTTCCCGAAAAACCGGTCAAGCGGATCCCTTATACCTGAAAAGCGTCCTGCCGGTGGTCGACCGGCTGGCCGGCATCGGGAGCGGCCTGATTGCCATGGTCATGGTGGATCGCCATTACGGTCCTGCCGGCCTGGGTATATTCGCATGGTTCTTCTCCCTGCTGGCCATTGCCGGCTACCTCGGCCGATACGGCATCCCCGTCTATTTAGAAAACCGTATCGCCCGGTCCCCCGAATCCGTTGATGAAAGCTGCGCCACTGCCATGGCGGCCCTGGTGGCCTTGGGACTGGCCGCGATCATCGTTTGCGGGACAGCCGCGTTTTCGATTGCCGGACCGGATGGGGGGACGGGTGACCGCATCCTTTATCTGCTTCTGGGCCCCACCGTTTTTTTTCAGAACATCAACGCCCTGCGACTGGCTGTGCTCAACGGAACGGGGCGTCACCGCGCGGCTGCCGGCCTGAGAATCCGCCAGCGGGTCGTTTTCCTGGTGGCGACCCTGGTGCTCTGTATGGCCAATGTGCCTGTCCACCTGTTGGCCGCCGCATTTCTGTTTAGTCACGGCGTGATGCTGGGGATGGGGCGAAAGATGGTCAAACTGCCTGCCCTATCCAAGGTGGTTGCCCGCCGGAAGCATATTTCAACCATGATGGACAACGGTCGGGCGTTCCTGTTCACCGACAACCTGCTGGATGTGGTGTTTTATCTGGACATGTTGATCCTGGGCTGGTTTGCCAGCCCGGTGGAACTGGGTATATACGCCCGGGCCTTGATCCTGGCCCGCCTGTTTCTGGTGATCCCGGGGGGATTTCGGCCCGTTTTCCGGCGGCTGGCCAACGAACGGCTCGCCGCAGGGCTGGATGACCGACTGCTCGCCTTCATGACCCTTACCATCCGGGGCCTGTTTTTTGTCCACGGGTGCCTGGCCGTCCTCGTCATGGTGAATTTCCCCCGGGTGATGACGATGGTCTTTGACTTGCAGCAGTGGGTGGGCGAATCATTTGCCGTTTTTGCCCTGGTGCTGCCGGGGCTGATCTTTTTTTCCGCAGTGACGGCACTGGAGCCGATCTTTGAAGCCAGGCAACAAACCGACAAATTGAAACAAATGACCCTGGTGGTCTCCATCGCCAACCTGACACTCAACCTCAACCTGATCCCCTTTGCCGGGCTGGCCGGAGCGGCCATGGCGACGGCGGGGTCCATGTTCATCCATTTTTGGCTTTTTTGCCGGATGCTGCCCGCCGACCTTGGCGGCAGTCGCATCTTCTGGCCCGGTGCGGCGGCGGCCCTGTACCTGACCTATGTGCTGCTCACCGTTATTGACGTCGGGATGATCGTTACGCTGATGGCGGCACCGATTCTGTTCGGAGGGCTATTGTGGCTGGTTGGGTTTTTTAACCCATTATACCCGCAAAGCAGCATTGAACCCATGCAGCGTCGGCCTGCATAACCGGCCAAACTGATTGTTTGGAATAAAATGGCAATTTAAAGGAGGATCGTTATGGCAGAACAGACCTCGCAAGGGGCGGAACTGTTTAACATGGTCAAGAAAAAGAGGTTTTCCATTCCGAAAATAAAATTGCCCGGCGGCGGTAAAATCAAGTATCTGGTCATCGCCGCTGCCGTCGTGGTGTTGGCCTACAACCTGCTGTTCGTATACGTGGAGCCCAACGAGTTCGGCATCAAGGTGGTGCGACTGGGAATGAACCGCGGTGTCCAGAAACAGGTGCACACCGCCGGTCTCAACCTGGTGATTCCCGGCGTGCAGCAGATGTACCGCCTGCCGCGGGACGTGCAGGTGCTGGAACTGACCGACTACCCGCGCACGGCCGCCGATTCGGCCCGTAAAGACCGGGTGGCCCACATCCAGACTTCCGACGGGTTCTTCGTTGACGTGGATGTTTCCATCCTCTACCGAATCGAGGATCCCTATTTAGTCTTCACCAAGATCGGCCCCGGCAGCCTGTACGAAGACAACGGCATCATCCCCAAAGCGGAGCCGGCCTTGAAAGAGACCCTGGGCAAGCTGACTACCGAAGATTTCTATAACAGCTTCATGCGTGTTAAAAAGGCCCAAGAGGCCCGAGACCTGCTCAACGCTGAGCTGAACAACAAGGGAATCCGGGTGGAGCATGTGCTGGTGCGCTACTTCCGCTACAGCCCGGAGATTCAGAAAAATATCGAGGAGAAGAAGCTCCAGGACCAGCTGGTTTTCACCAACCGTGCCGCGGCGAGGGCCGCCACCGAGGAAGCCCAGCTGAAGAAGATCGTTCAGGAGGGGCGCGTGGTCGTGGACGTGGAAATGGAGCAGGGAAGGGCCTACGTGACACGTAAAATCGCCGAGAAGGACCTGTATGTGAGGTCCAAAAATGCCGAGGCGGACCTGCTGGTCAAGCTGGCCGAGGCGGAAAAGGTGCGCCTGAAAAACGATGCTCTCAAAGGGGTGGGTTCCGAGCGGATGGTGGGCCTGAAAATGGCCGACGTCTACAAGGGACTGGACCTTATCGTGCTGCCCAGCGACGGGGTTGCCGGCGTCAACCCGCTGGACCTGGACAATGCGCTCAAACTTTTCGACGTGCGCAAAGGAGGTGCCCAATGAAGCGGATCATCTGGATTTTACTCGCTGTCTGTTGGATGTTCACCACCACCGGATGCGTCTTTTACACCACCGGTGAAACCGAAGTGGGGGTGCGTACCCGCAAATTCTCCCTAACCGGCAAAGGCGTGGAAGACAAGGCCTACGCGCCGGGTTCCACCTATATTTTCCTGCCTTTTATCAACGACTGGCACACCTTCGACACCAAGCTGCAGAACCTGGAGATGGTCTTCGAGCAGGCCCGGGGGGATCGCCGCAGCCGGGATGATCTGCTTTTTAAGACCATAGACGGCAACGACATCAGCCTTGACGTGATCATCGCCTACCGTATCGATGCGGACAAGGCCCCTTTTATCCTGCAGACGGTGGCCGACAACAACCTTACCCTGCGGGACAAGATCGTACGTACCATCGCGCGCAGCAAGCCCCGGGACATCTTCGGGGAGCTGACCACCGAAGAGTTCTACGTGGCCGACAGCCGGGAAAAACAGGCTCAGCGCGCCAAGGATGTGCTCCAGGACATGCTCGGACCCATGGGCATCGTGGTGGAAAAAGTCCTCACCAAGGACTACCGCTTTAACAAGGAGTACCAGAAGGCCATCGAGGACAAGAAGGTGGCCGACCAGCAGGTGCAGAAGAACAAGTCAGCCCAGCACGCCGCCCTGGAGGAATACAAACGCAAGCTTGAGGAAGCCAAAGGCGAAGTCAATAAGCTGATCGCGGATGCCGACGGGGTCTTCCGCAAGGCCAAGATCGAAGCCGACGTGTACTACGAGAAGCAGAAGCTGCTCGCCGAAGCCATTATGGCCGAGGGCATCGCCGAGGCCAAGGGCATCCAGGAGATGAACAACGCCCTGGCCGGCTCCGGCGGTGAAGCGCTGGTAAAACTGCGCATCGCCGAGGCCTTGCAGAATAAAAAGATCATGCTCCTGCCTGTCTCCGAAGGCGGGATGAACCTGAAAACCACCGATATCAACCAGCTGATCAACACCATGGGGGTCAAGTCGCTGGGGGGGAAGAAGTGAGAAGAAATAGCTGGTAAGCTGTTGAGCTGATAAGCTTTTAAGCGAGACAGCTCAAAAAAAATCGGCAATATCCTTCGGGCTTAGCAGCCATCAGCTTACCAGCCATTTTTGCTGGTGAGCTGGAAAAAGAAAAGGATGCAGGTGGAAATTCAATTCAGTTTTGAAGGCTTGAAAGTATGGCAAAAGGCGATTGATTTTGCCGAAGGAGTGATCCGCTTAATCGACAGGCTGGAGACTCCACGTAAGCATTATCGGTTGATTGAACAGCTCGAAGCTGCTTCTACCAGCGTAGCGATGAACATCGCCGAGGGCAAGGGGCGTCAGACCACAAAAGAATTTATCCAATTCCTCTATATTGCAAGAGGTTCCTTGTTTGAAGTGATTACTTTGCTGGTCATCCTGGCCCGCTTAGGCTGGATAACTGAGAACCTCCTTGAAAACTTGCGACTGATGGCTGAAGAGATCTGCAAAATGATCAATGCACTCATAAAATCAATGAAAGCATGATCGGATGAGTAAATTTTGTCGTGATTCCTTGAGGATCAAGCTTTTAGAAGCTTACTGGCTCAACAGCTTATCAGCTTTTTTACTGGTTGCACCGGCCGATGGAACCGGCCTCGCAGCGTTTGCCATTGACCCAGATGGCGCCTGTCAGGTAGGCGTCGGTAAAGATCGTCCCCGTGATCACGGCACCAACCAGGTTGGCGCCATCCAGGCTGGGCCCCGGTAAAGTCAGCCCCGGACAGGTCGGCCATTTTCAGGCTGACGCCGGACAGGTCGGCACCCGTCAGGCGGGCGCCGGTCAGCACGGCACCGTGAAGAACCGCCTGCCGAAGATCCGCCTTTTCAAAAACCCCATTTGTCAGGATGGCATTGACCATGAGGCTGTCTCTCAGGTAGGCATCCGAAAAGTCACCCCCGGCCAGGTCGGCTTCGGTGAAATCCACTTCAAGCAGGAGGCCTTTTTGAAAATCGGTTTGCCGGGCGACCGCCCGACTCAGGTTGGCCCGCGTCAGGTCGGAACCGGAGAGGCTTGCGTGAGAAAGCGACGCCCGCGACAGGTTTGCCCCTTTCAGAAAAGCGCCCTTAAGGTCCAGCGACGCCAGCGTGGCGGCCTTCAGGTTGCAACCCGGGCATTGGCGGGAAGCGATCAGGGCGGCGGTATCGGCCGTCAGGCAGCGTCCGATCGAATCCGGTCCACACGTCTGGCCGTTGACCCAGGTGGCCCCGTCCAGTAAGGTATTCTGAATTTGGGCGTATCTGACATCGGCATGGGTCAGATCCGCATCCTTCAGTACTGCACCGCTCAGATCCGTCTCCTTGAATATGGCGCCGATGAGATCGGCACCGCTCAGATCGGCTCCCTTCAAATCCGTCCCGCTCAGGTCACAGAGTCGGCAGGTCCGGTTGGCTTCAAGCCGCTCGCGTATGCTTTCAGGTTTGAGCAGTCGGCCAAGCATGCCAAAGAGCACCAGCAGGGCCAGCCCTGCACCGATGGCCATCAGGGTTGTTTTACGCGTTGGGGACATCGCCATTGCCTATCGCTGCCAGTCGATGATGCTGAAGGTCCGGCGTAAGGGCCGGCAGCCATCCCTATGACCTTTCACCCTCGCCTATCAGCCGAATCGCCTGATTGAAAAGGGTAGGGGATCAAAGGGCGGACGCCTGCCCAGAATCATGTCAGCGACGAGCCGGCCGGTCCCTGTCGCGGTGGAGAGCCCCAGCATGCCGTGGCCGGTGGCGATAAAAAGATTGCCCAATTGGGGCACGCGGTCGATGATGGGCAGATCGTCCACACTCATGGGCCGCAGGCTGGTCCATCGCTCGGTCACCCGCCGGCCCAGTGGTGTTTTTAAGTATAAGGCAGCCGATGTTTCCAGATTGCCCAGGCGCCGTTCGTTCAATTGGTCGTCGAAACCGGAAAATTCCATGGTGCCGCCAAGGCGATAGCCGCTCTGCCACGGCGTAACGACGGTGTTCCTTTCGACCAGGTAGCAGGGCATCGTGGGGCAGACGGCCGGACGGTCCATGGTAATGCTGTATCCCTTGCCCGGCTGGACGGGGATACGCACACCCAGTTGGCGGCCAATGGCCGTTGTCCAGGCGCCGGCGGCCAGGATGAAATGGTCCGCCGTAAAACGGCCGGTGCTGGTCATCGCAGCGCTTATCACCCCATTTCGAGTGTCGAGGCGCTCCAGCCGGCAGCCCTCATCGATGTGCACACCCCTGTCCCTGACTACCCGGGTCCAGGCGGTCATTAGCATCTCCGGCCTCAGGTGGCTGTCCGCCCGATGGTGCCATCCCCCGCAGACCCGCTCGTTCAAGGCCGGTTCAATCTGCCGGATCGCTTCTCGATCATGAAAGGTTGCGGCCAGACCGAAGGGTTCCAGGAGGCGGTTGGTTTTTTTATAGCCGCGCATGGTTGCCGGGTTGGTAAAGGCCATGAGCAACCCGCGTTGTTCGAAATCGCAGGCCAGATCCTCGTCGGCAAAAAGGTCGCTGAAGAGTTCTCCCGAAACCCGCAGGATCGCATCCCGGGCCTTGATGGCGTGTTTCAGATGCCGCCGGTTGCAGTTGGCGGCAAAACGAAGCAGCCAGAGGGCCAGGGAAAGGTCCGGCCGCGGTTTGATATAAAGGGGCGAGGTGCCCCGAAGGGTGCGCATCAGCTCATGGCCGATGGCGCCGGGGGCGCACAGGGGGGGCAGATCGCTGACGAAGATCAGTCCGCAGTTGCCGTGGGAAGCGCCAGCCCCCATGCCCTCCTGTTCGATGATGCGGACCGATTGTCCGGCCCGGGCCAGGTAATAGGCGCAGGCCAGACCGATGACGCCGCCGCCCACCACCAGGATGTCGCTATGACCGGATGTGCTATTGTTCACGTCGAACCACTCCTTTAAATTATAAAAGCGCCGATAGTCCTTTCGGGGCTGTTATAACCAAACCGCAGAGGAATTGAAACATCGATTCGGATTTAATCAAATGGGGTCCAAAAAACCGGCTACAAGCGATGGTGGGTGTTTGATCATGTGATAGGCACCCATTGCCTGCGCCCATGACGATTTTCAGCTCCTTGTGACGATCAGGCGGAATGTTGCAGCGATGCTTCTATTTTTTTGATTTCTTTCTCCAGGGCTTCGGTATCCAGCGGTTTGTTGAAAAAGGCGCAGGCATCGAGATCAAAGGCCTGGCGGGCCAGGTCGCGATCACCATGGCCGGTGATGACGATGACCCGGGTTTCCGGTGCCAGGGATTTGATCTGCCGCAGCACGGCAAAGCCGTCTTTTCCCGGCATCTTGATATCGGTGAGCACAATTGGCGGGCGATGGGTGGTGAAAACCGATATGCCCGTGGATTCGTTATCTGCCGTCAGCACCTCGTGGCCGCAGACTTCAAGATAGAGTTTGAGCATCTGCAAAGTCGGTTTTTCGTCATCGATGATGAGGATTTGTGTCATGGTCGCACTCGTTGTGAATCGTTATCTGTCAGATTTATTAGCGCTCTTTTCACGTGGGTTTAAATCGCATTTCGAACCGCGTCCCTTTGCCCTCTTTGCTTTTTACGGCAATGCTGCCGCCATAATCCCGGACGATGCCGTAAGTGATGGCCAGACCCAGTCCCATGCCTTTGCCCACTTCCTTGGTGGTGAAAAAAGGTTCGAATATTTTGTCGCGGTTTTCCTCGGGAATCCCGCTACCCGTATCTGCCACGGCGCACACCACGTCATCCTTATCCGTATAGGTTTCGATGATGATGTGGCGTGCATGATTCTGGACGGCATCTTCAGGTAGTTGTCCAATTGCGTCCCGGGCATTGGTAACCAGGTTGAAAAGGACCTGCTCGAGACGGTTGTAATTGGCCAGGATCGTCGGCAGATTGTCCGATAGGTCAT
This sequence comes from uncultured delta proteobacterium, assembly GCA_963705435.1. Taxonomy (GTDB): domain Bacteria; phylum Desulfobacterota; class Desulfobacteria; order Desulfobacterales; family Desulfosarcinaceae; genus Desulfosarcina. Next base: position 27,703 of record CAVPJR010000013.1, read on the forward strand.
AAGAAACAAGGATATTATTCACCGACAGCTGCTGGCCGATAATTTTCAAAACGTCGGTGACGATGGTGTTGATGTTCACCGGCTCTTTCTTGAAATCGGGTTTACGACCAAATTCACGCAGTCGATTAATGATGTCCGTTGCCCGCTGCACTTGGTCGGTTACCGCCGTGGCCACCCGGTTCAGCTCCCGGCTGGTGATCGGATGGCCTTTTTCAGTTTTAAGTTTTAAATAATCGTTGCCGATCTTGATGGCATTGAGCGGCTGAGTCAACTCGTGGGCAATGCCGGCGGACATCTCTCCCAAGGTGGTCATCTTACTGGATTGAAACAACTGAGCGTCCTTTTCGATGGCCTCGGTGATGTCGGTGGCCGCCAGGATCAGCGCCTCGCGATCCTGGTATTTGATGGGACAGGCCTTGACGCGGATATAAAACGAGGTGCCGTCTTTTTTGAAATGGCGGGCTTTCTGGTTGATGAAACAACTGTCTGTCAGGCCGGCGGTGCCGCCGGCGGGCAGACGGGTATCGTTGATCTCAAATTCTCCCAACTCGGTGAACGTGCGTCCGATCAACTCCTCCTTGGTGTAACCATATGCATCCAAAGCCGCTGGGCTGACGTCCAGGATTCGCAATTCGGTAGATTCGAGGACAAAGATTGGATTGGGGCCGCTGTCGAAGAGCGAGCGGTATTTTTCCTCGGAGTCGTGAAGGGCCGCCTCGGCCATTTTTCGTTCGGTGATATCCAAAAAGGCGCCACTGACGAAATCGATTTGCCCTTTTTCATCGCACACAATCTGACTGCTGGCCTGCAGCCAGACGATCTCGCCGTCTTTCTTGCGAATACGATATTCGCGAATATACTGGCGATCCGACTTGAGCGCATCGAGAAAAATCTGTTTGGCATGCGTCTGATCTTCCGGAAGAATCAGATCGGTCCATTTGAGCGCCTTGGACTGAAACATCGCTCTCGGATAGCCGGTAATCATTTCGACCTTGTCGTCGAAAAAGTCGATGGACCCGTCCGGATAGCCTTTGAAAACGATATTGGGAATGTTGTTGATCAGCAGGCGGTAATTGCGTTCGCTCTCCCGCAGGGCGATCTCGGAACGTTTTTTCTCGGTGATGTCCGTGGCGATGAAAAGGAACCCGTTGACCATGCCGTCCGGGTCCCGCAGGGGATTGATGGAGAGGGTGACCGGAAAGGCACCGCCGTCCTTGTGCAGGTAGGTCCACTCCCGCTGCTCCTGATCCGGCTGCATGGCGTAGTGCAAAAAGAGATCGATTCCCTCCACCGGGCGCTTTGGGCCGGCGCCGACCAGCGCCGCCTTATCCTGGAGGTCCAGAGGGTCGTGGAACACCAGGGGGGTTAGTTTGCCGATCACCTCCCCGGCGGTGTATCCGAGCAGGTTCTCCGCACCCTTGTTGAACACGATGATCAGGCCCTGTTTGTCGGTGGCCACGATGGCCATGTGGGACGCGGAGTCCAGTACGGCCTTGCGTTGAGCGTTGGCCACCTGGAAGCGCTGGAGAATCCGTTCGGTCTCTTCGAACTGTTTGACCACCAGGCTGGCAGTGATCTCCGCCGACTCCCGGGAAACCCGGATCTCTTCTTTGAGGATTTCGTTTTCCACCACGAGATCCTGAACCGGGCAGTTTTCCCGGTCCTCGCAGTGTGCGCATCGTTTGGGCCACCGGTAGGCGGTTTGAAATGGGATCCGGGATTGAATGGATGGATGTGCCGCGGGTATCATGTCATCGACCTTATATTGCGTCCCTCATTGAAAATGAAATCGATCATCAGGACAAGTTGATCGCATGGACCGTGCAGACCAGGCAGGGGTCAAAGGACCGGACGACCTGCTCAACTTCCACCGGGTCCTCCGGATTGCGCACCGCCGTCCCCAAGATGGCTTGCTCCCAAGGTCCTGGGACCCCGTGTCTATCCCGGGGGGAGCCGTTCCATGCGGTGGGCGTGATCACCTGATAGTTGGCGATTTTTCCGTCTTTGATCACCACCCAGTGCCCTAAAATTCCCCTGGGTGCAGTTACGGTGCCGAAGCTTCTGGCAGACAGCGGTTTGAGCGTATCCGTGTAAAATTGGGCGTCGGCGTGGGCCATTCCGGCCACGCACTGTTCCACCGCCGGCAGGATCATGGTCGGTCGGACCATGCGGGCCAGTTCCCTGATAAACACACTCGCCCCGTTGGAACGGACCCAATCAACGAACAGCGGTGTGCCGGCCATCAGCAGGTCGGCCAGCGGTCCGGTTTCCGCTGGTTTACCGTCATATCGGGGCGCTTTGGCCCAGGAATATTTCTGCTCATCCTCGGTATAGGGGTCGGCAATGGTCCGACTGTCATAGGGATGGCCGGGCGTTTCCTTGAAGAAGGAGTGGGTCACGTCCTCGGTTATTTTTTCCGGATCCAGCGGGGACGTTTCTTCCGGAGTGAAGATCCCGGCCGGGAAAAGGGGGAGGCAATCACCGTCCGGCCCTGGCAGATCCGGCCCGCCGGCGCTGATGAAGCGGTCGTGCCCCCGGCCCAGGTTGTCGAGGCCGCTGGAAAGCGCCATGCGGATGAAAAAGCCCAGCTCGCTGTCCCGATGGACCGGCTTTTCCGCCAACCACTGTTGCAGCTCATCCCAGGTGCCGACCGCCTGCCACCGGTCGAGTGTGCAGCCCAGCACCCGCTTCTCATACCACCTGCGGAAGCCGGAAAGAATATGGCGGCATTGGGCGATGTCAGTCCCTCCCGGCACGGACACCACACCGCCGGGAACCATGAAGGAAGAGTGAGGCCACTGGCCGCCCAGGATGGCGATGATTTCGATGAGTTTTTTCGTCTCTTGAAGGGTTTGGACGGTGGATTGTCCTTTGAGGGGCCAATAGCGGGCGACCGCTTCTTCGTAAAGGGGATGGTCGGCATAGCGGGTCCGGGTGAAATCGGGCATGAACAGCAGGAAGAGGTGTCGAAGGTCGTTTTGCAGCTGTTCCACCATCAGGGTCGCGTTTCTCAGCCGGTGGGCATCGGCGGGGATGCTGACGTTATAAGCCATGTCCAGCGCCTTGGCGGCGGCGTTCAGGTGAGCCGTGGTGCAGATACCGCAGATTCTTGGTGTGATTACCAGGCTGTCCAGCGGGCCCCGGCCGGTCATCAGGTTCTCGATGCCCCGGTACATGGTGCCCACACTCCTGGCCGCTGCCACCACGTTGTCACGGTCCAGTTCCAGGTGGATTTCCAGGTCTCCCTCTACGCGATTCAAAGGGATGATTTTTTTAATTGTCGTCATTCCTGCCCGCTGTCACCGTTATCGGTTTATTTGAGAAATCAGGGTCAAAACAGCCTGCGGCGCTGCACTGCAGGCTGTTAAATACTGGTCTTGCGTTCCATCAGGCGCTTCGGGGCCGCCGCCGCGGCCATGCCCTTGTAGGCCATGTAATGGGCCCGGCTCACGCCGTCGGGCAGCTCGATGGGAATGCCTTCGATGTTGCGTGTCTCGAAGAAAGGATACTGCTGGGGAAAATCGGGCCGAGTGCAGCCGAAACAAGGCACCCCTACGCGCGTCTTCGACGATCGCCGGTTCCACAGTGCCTTGTTGCAGGGGCCGGTGACCAGCGGCCCGTGGCAACCCATATAGAAAAAGAGGCACCCCCGCTCGCCGAAGCGTTTTTCTTCCACCCGATACTCGTGATACTCGTTGCGGGTGCAACCCTGGTGGACCATCACCCCGTACCAGTCTGCAGGTGTGTTGTATTGTCCCAGGTTTACGACAACATCTGCAGCCAGGGCCGACAGGGTTCCAACCACCACATCGCAATGGCAGGGGCATCCTGGCAGGTTGATCACCGGGTATCCCCCGGCGGACTGGAATGTCTGCCCCAGGAGTCCCCCCATCTCCCACTTGTTGAATTGAAGACCGCCGGCCATGGTTTCGCTGTCTGCGCCGATGCCGCCGAAGCTGGCGCAGGTGCCCACCGCCAGGACGACCTGGGCCCGCTGGGCCAGGTCGTACAGGAAGTCCTTGCGCGGACCTGCGGGCAGCATGTCGAAACGGCCGGTGCCGTCAGGTCCGTTGATCACCGAGCCTTCCACGCAGAGAAAATCCAGGGGCTGGTCGCCCGACAGGATCCGTCGATTCAGTGTCGCCAGCGCTGTGGCGGAAGTGGCGCTGAGGGCATGGTGCCAGAGCACCTCGATGTCGAACGCCTCGAAGAGCTCGACGGGATCCGGCGTGTCGGCATTCATCAGTGACCAGGTGTCGCCGCCGCAGCTGCCCCCCTGGATCCAGTATAAGGTTTTCGGCATGCTTGCCCTCCCTTGAACCGTGAACGGTAACGCACCCCCCCTCCCGCTTGTCGCGAGGAGGCGTCAATGACAGATGACAGGTCTGCTTACAGCTATTCTAATTCAGCCCGGGGTCATAAGGCAAGGACTGGTTCAGCCGGTCTCTTTCAGGGCCGGAAAAGACAGGGCGACCCTCGTTCCGATGCCTGGCTGGCTGACCACGGTGATTCGCCCCCCGCTGTCCCGAACGATCTCGTGGCTGATGGACAGCCCTAATCCCTTGCCCTTGCCTGCGCTTTTGGTGGTGAAGAAGGGTTCAAAGATGCGGTCATGGATGTGGTCGGCGATGCCAGCACCGGTGTCTGCAATGGTGACCACGACCGACCCGTTGATTTCAACCGCGTTGACGGTGATGCGGTGATCCCGTTCATGCGCCTCCGATTCCCTCTGGCGCGAGATGGCGTCTCTGGCGTTGTCTAAAATATTGTAGATCACCTGCACCATCCGGCCATGATGGCCCATGACCGGCGGCAGGTTCGGTTCAATATGGACGTCCAGCGATATAGACTCCAGCTTGAGCTGGTTTTCCATAAAGGCCTGGGTGTCCTCGATGGGCTGTTGAATCTGAAGCGGTGCCTTTTCGAACGCCGGTGCCTGGCCCATCTCGCTGAGCCGCTGAATCATCTGTGACGCCCGGGACACCTGGTTGCCGATCTCCCCTGCAACGGCAGCCAGGTGCGATGCCTTCAACGGACCCTTTTGCCGTGCCATCATCTTGAGAAAATCGCTGCCCACCTTAATGGCGTTCAGCGGCTGGTTCAACTCGTGAACCGTCGCCGGAGATACGCCGCCAACCGTGGGAATCATCTTGAGCAGATCCCAGGCCGTCACCAGCTCCACGTACATCATCAAGGCGGGCAGCAGGATGATGTCGCCGATCAAGGCGGAAATCATGGTCACCATCATGAGAAATCCGAAGATGGCGGTGGGTTGAAAATGAGAGAATATCAACACGGAAAAGCCCAGGCTGATCGTCAGTGAGCTGAAAATGATGGGCCGCCCCACGTTCGTCAAGGTGTCGCGCATGGCCCGATCCTTGTCCAGATCACGTTTGAATTCGGTGTTGTAGCGCACCAGGTAGTGAATGGTGTCGTCCACGGCCAGGCCGATGGCCACACTGGCAATCAGGCTGGTGGCCGCCGACAGAGGGATCCCCAGCAGCCCCATGAGCCCGAAATTCACCACGATGGGAAACAGGTTGGGCACCACGGCGATGAGGCCGACCTTGCTGGAAACGAAGAGCACCACCATCACGGCGAAGATCAGCACCAGGGAAATGATCAGACTTTTGACCTGCCCCAGGGTGAGAACATGGCTGGACGCGGCGATGACCATGCCCAGGCCGGTAACCTCGAGGGTCACGTCATCCTCGATGGTGGACGCGGCATGGGCCAGAATCTGCTCACGCGTATGGATAAAGTCGCGTGAGTTGGCAATATGGGTGAGCATGAGGATGTTGACCGTGCTGTAGTCGGCATTCATGAATCGCTGCAGCAGATCGTTGCCCAGGATGATCTTGAAGTTGTTCATCAACATCCTGAGTTCGTAGCCGTCTTCGGGCAACACATAAAACTGCGGCTCGAATCGATTGGTGACATAGTTGACCAGTTTGAGGTAATCGGCCAGAGAGATGGTCTTGTCCACACCGGGCATCTGGTCCAAAAAGGACTGCAGTCGGGCGATGCCGGCCACATTGGCGGGGGTCTCGAAGAAATCCGCTTCACCGGAGGCCATGATCACGTTGATGGGAAAGCTTCCGGACATATCCCGGTAAATATTATGGAAATGCATGCTCACATCGGTGCTGCGTTTGAAAAACGCCACCGGGTTGGTTTCCACACGCACCCGCAGCATGCCGGCCATGCAAACGATCGACACCAGGCTGATGGCGATCAGGCAGGCTTTGCGGTGCTTCAGGTTCAAGGCGATGATGCCTGCCAGCACGCCGTCGAAAAAACGATCGATGGCCGACGCGCCGTCTGTGGTGGCGCGGGGTACCGGCAGCCAGGCGAGCATGGCCGGGAAAAAGGTGAGCACGATGACCAGCAGGCTGACCATGCCGAAGCAGGCGAAAAGGGCAAACTCCTGGATGCTCGCAATACGGTTGGCCCCGAGGGATCCGAGCCCGATGAGGGTGGTGGCGACCGCCAGTGTTATGGGGAAGGCCAGACGGCTGAAGACGGCCATACTGGCGGCTCGGTTCGACGGCGATGTTTTAGCCTGCTGGAGGTATTCGGTGCAGATGTGCAGACAGTATGCCGTGCCGACGGCAATCAGGAACACAGGGACGATGATCGTGAGCATTGAGACGGAGATGCCGCTCAGGGCCATCAGTCCGAACGTCCAGCAGACGGCTATCGTTACGCACGAAAGCGGCAGGATCAGGCAGTGCAGATTACGGAAAAGTCCCGCCAGAAGCGCGGCGATAACGATCAGGGTAATGGGTGTAAGGTGTAAAAAATCCTGCCGGGTATATTCCGCCAGTGCTTCGGAGACCAGGGGCATGCCGGTTTGATAAAGCCGCAGGTCCTTGCCGGTCGTCTCGAAGAGCTGGCCGACCGACGCGATGGCCGCATCCTTATCCGCCTGGGCGTCGAGGACCAGGGTGATGATGGTGGTTTTTCGGTCGGTCGAGATCAGGTTGCGCTGAAACAGTTCCACCGGCGCCAGCACGGTGGCGAATTGGGTCATGTCCCATTGATTTCCCCGATCGACGCTTTTTCTGACTTCCGGCAGGCTGATGATCCGTAAGACCCCGTCGATTTTAGCCGCAGCTTCGGACAGCTGGGTGATTTTGGCAAACGTGGCCGGGTCGAGTACGTCATCGGCCTTGACCACCAGCCGGATGATCTCATCGGAGCCGAACTGTTTCAGAAAATGATTGTAGCGGGCAGATTCGTCCAGGTCCTCGATAATCAGGTCGTAAACGGTGGTTTTGAAGGAAAGTCCCGGAAGGTGCCAGGCAAAGAAAAGGGTGATGGCGGCGCAGAACAAGAGCACCCATGCAGGCCTGTTGACCACCAGGTTCAGATAGGCGTTGAAGGAGAGCCGTTTCATTCCGTCGTCAACCCTGCTTGTCAGTCAATGCCCAATTCCACTCAAGCGGCCTGTGACTATTTCACTGTTAACACCAAACCTGCGAGGGTGCAAGCAAAGCAGCTTTAATTGGGTGCTGCGACATCGTTTTTCCAGCGCGTCGAGAGCCGGCAATATTCAATCGATTTTCGCTTACCCACCAGCTGGTGGATAAATACGGGCTGGTCATCGTGTACTGAGTGTTTTGTTGGCCATGGAGGAGAGACGGAACGCCAGGTTGATGCAATCTCCCACCAACGCCATGCCGGCGGAGCGGGACCCGTAGTGGGAAAGGGTAACCTGGCCGGTGGTCAGCCCCCAGCCCAGCACCGGGGGGGCATCGAAAACCCCCGGTCGGTCAGTCGCCGGTGGATTTCCGGAACGCTTCGCAGTTGGCTGATGGCGGCCCGGCAGGCTGCCAGTGCATGGTCGGTGGAAAACCCGCCGGGGTGCTCCCAGAAGGCAAAGACCGCATCACCGGCATAATCTTTGACTGTACCCTGGTGCTCGTTTACGATGGTGCTGAATCGGGAGAAGATCGCCTTGATGAGGGTGTAGACCAGCGTCGAATCGGTGTTCTGGGAAAATGCGGAGAAACCCCGCACATCGGCGACAAGGCTGGTGATGCAGACCGCAGACGGTCGGATGGCGGTCTGTTCCATCCAGATTTCATCTTCCCGCTGGGCGGCCAGCTCCGGGCAGGAGATCCGGATGGATGTGCCGCCCAGGGAGATGTGATCCCTATCTTCAAGCCGCCGGGAGGCACCGGGCACCATGCGGACGTCGTTGATCCAGGTTCCGTTTTTACTCATGTCGGTGATTTCGACACCGTGGCGGGTCAGCCGGACTACGGCATGGTCCCTGGAAACCATTGGATTTTGGACGAGGATGCATTTGTCCCGTTCAATACCTCGGCAGACGCGGCCGAGAAATATTTTGTCGGTCAGCGCGAGGCGGTGGGGCGCGCCGTGTTCGTCCTGCCATTGCAGGTTGGGGCTGGGATCGGGTGTCAGAACGTCGGATGGCATCTTGGTCCTTTAAGCCTCATGGACGGCCGGCTGCATGACACTCCCCAATGGATTGCCTGTACAATTGGGTCGAGACTTATTCTTACATAGTAGCTTTCTTCTATATAAGAAAATTAATCCGTCCGAACGATCAACCAGGAAGGAATCCAGCAGTTCGTGATGGGGATACCGGTCGACCATCTCAGGGCAGCGTGGCCGCCTGGGCGAAATTTGACAAGGCCTGCTCCATTTTCAGAATGGTTTCGTCCATCTCGGTGATTCCGTGACGTCGGGCCAGGTAGTCCGGGGCGTTGTAGGTGAACCAGACCTGACCGGCTTTGTCTTCCCAGATCAGGGCTTTCAACGGCAGGTCGATGCCCATGGACCGGCTGCGCTGGATCAGCGGTGTTCCCATGGCTGGGCTGCCGAAGATGATCAGCAGAGTGGGCTTCAACGTTTGGTCGACGCGCTGGGCGCCAGCGGCATGGTCGATCCGTGCAAACACGGTAATGCCCTTTTCTTTCAAGGCGCTTTCCAGACGGTTGGCGGTGGTCACCACGTCATGGCTGCTTTTTACACTGACCAGCCCGCCTTGGGCGGCGGCCGGACCGGCCACGAAAACCGTTAACAGAAGGATGAGAAAGGTTTTTTTCATTGGGATGTCTCCTTTTTTTCTTTTTCTACCAATGCCGAAATCACCTGCATGGCGATGGCGGCGGCTTCCACGGTGAACTGCCGGCATTTGACGATCAGGTTGTCCTGCCTAAACTGCCGTAGGCCCTGACACTAAACCACCCGGCACACCAGTCCCTTGAGGTAGCTGCCCTCGGGGAAATTCAACGCCGTTGGGTGATCCGGCGCTTGGCTCAGCCACTGCAAAATCACCGCCTGGCGGCCGGCATCCAGCGCGGCGTCGGCCACGATTTTCTGAAACAGGTCGCGTCCCATCAGGCCGGAGCAGGAGAAGGTGAACAGGGTGCCGCCGGGCCGCAGCAGTTCAAGAGCCAGCCGGTTGATGTCCTTATACCCCCGGCTGGCCCGCATCAAATCGCTTTTGGCGTTAACAAATTTGGGCGGATCGAGCACAATCACATCGAAGCTCCGATCGTCGGTGCGGTAGCGGCGAAGCAGGCTGAACACGTCGCCGATCACGTGGTCAACCCGTGCGCTGTCCAGGCCGTTAAGCGCCACATGGGTGCGGGCCAGTTCCAGGGCGGTGGCCGAGGAGTCGATGTTGACCACGTGGGCTGCGCCGGCCTTGAGGGCCGCCAGGGCGAACCCGCCGGTGTAGGCGAAGGCGTTGAGCATGTCGGCACCCTTCGCATAGGCAGCCACGCAGGCCCGGTTATCCCGCTGATCCAGGTAAAATCCGGTTTTATGTCCGCCTTTGAGGTCTACCCGATAGCAGCAGCCGTTCTCCTGGATGTCGACCTGGTCGGGCGGTTCCGCTCCGGAGAGGCGGCCGGTGGCCAGGACCAAGCCCTCTTTTTTACGGATATCCACATCCGAGCGCTCGTAGATCCCCAGCAGGCCGGGTATGAGATCGTCGAGGCATTCAACGATGACCGATTTCCACCGTTCGGTTCCGGCGCTGAGAAACTGGCCAACCACCCAATGGTCGTAGCGATCGACAATCAATCCGGGCAGTCCGTCCGATTCCCCGCATACGAGCCTGCAGGCATTGGTGTCTGCGTCCGCCAGAATCTGACGGCGAAGGCCCAGTGCCTGTCGCAACCGCGTTTGGAAAAAGAGCGGGTCTATCGCTTCCTCCTGGTCGAAGGACCAAACGCGGACGCGGATCTGGGATTGGGGCGAATAGGCCCCCCGGGCGAGCCACCGCCCGTCACCGGCGAGTACATCGACGGTATCTCCCGGACGGGGCTGCCCATCAACACGGGAAATGGCGCCGGAGAATACCCAGGGGTGGCGGTTGCGCAGCGATTTCTCCCGTTTGGGCTTCAGGGTGATTGACGGCATCCGTGATTTTCCTCGGTCTTCAGTTCTCGGTCATCAGACATCTGATCATTGGGTACACTGATCCACCAGGGCCATGATGGATCGATAGGGGATGCCGCTGTGATGGGACAGCCCGATTTCGCAGGTGCGGCTGTTGGCATAGCCGGCCGTGCAGCCGGCAACGGCCGATTTCAAGCCGGAAAGGGCCGCGGTGTTGAGTTCCGGCATGTTGAACCCCCGGTCTCCGGCAAACCCGCAGCATTCGATGCCATAGGGGACCACCACGGTTTCGGCACAGGCGTTGGCCACGGTCGTGAAGGCGTTGTCCAGCCCCATTTTCCGTGCACTGCAGGTGATGTGCAGGGCCACCGGATCCACAGTTCGGGTGATCGTCAGCCGATTCAACAGGTGGGTGGCGGTAAATTCCACCGGCTCAAAGAGGGTCAACCGCGGCCCGAATGTGCGCCGCATACGTTCCAGGCATGGGCTGGTATCGCACAGCACGGGCAGACGGCCGTTGTCGGAGGCCGCCAGCAGCGCCTTTTCCAAGGCGTCGGATTTGCGGTCGGCCTGATTGAAGAATCCCTTGCTTTCGAAGGGAAGGCCGCAGCACAGGCCCTCCATTTGTTCGGGATAGATCACCCGGTAGCCGGCCCGGCGCAGCACCCGCTCCGTGACCACATGCAGCGGGTCGACCAGCGGGTCGCCGGCGGCGGGTCCCATGGTCCGGCTGACACAGGCCGGAAAATAGACCACCGCCCGTTCTCCCTTGCTCGTGGACCGGTCTCGTGGAGGCGCCGCCGCTGTGGGCAGGGAGGGTAGCCAGGCCGGCAGACGGTTGCCGGACAGGCGCCTCAGAGAACCGGCCAGGCGGTTCATGGCTTCGGTCCCGACCATGCGGTGCAGCCCGTCGACGGCTCTGAGCCCGGCCCGGATGCCGGTGGTCAGCGGGCCGAAATGATCGGCAGCCAGGTCGGCCAGCCACTGGTAAGGCTGGCCTTTGACCATCCGCGAGCGAAAGGTTTTGGTGAATTTTCCGGTGTCCACCTCCACGGGGCAGGCCACCCCGCACAGGCCGTCCGCGGCGCAGGTGGCTTCACCTTGCCAAGCGTATCCCCTTTTCAGTTCAGCCAGCCGGGACGCATCGTCGCCGGCGGCGGTGAGCCGGGCGATTTCCCGTTGGATCACAATGCGTTGGCGGGGGGTCAGGCTCAGGTTGCGCGACGGGCAGTGGCACTCGCAGAAACCGCACTCCATGCACGCATCGATCAGCGGATCGGCCGGCGGCAGGGGCTTGAGATTCTCCAGGTGAACCGCCGGGTTGGGATTGAGAATGACACCGGGATTGAGCAGACCGTTGGGATCGAAGATGGCCTTGATCTCCTGCATCAGACCATAGGCATCGGCGCCCCACTCCTTTTCGACAAAAGGGGCCATATTGCGGCCGGTGCCGTGCTCGGCCTTGAGCGACCCGTCGTAGACATCCACCACCATGTGCGCGATGTCGTCCATGAAGCGGGCGTAACGGTCCAGTTCGGGCGAATGCCCGAAATTGGGCGAAAAGACGAAATGCAGGTTGCCGGCTAGGGCGTGACCAAAGATGATGGCCTCCCGGTAACCGTGCTTGTCGAACAGGGCCTGCAGGTCCAGGGTGGCCGGGGCCAGGCTGTGAATGGGAAAGGCCACATCCTCGATGAGCACGGTGGTGCCCAGGTCCCGCACGGCACCTACGGAGGGCAGCAGTCCCTTGCGGACCTTCCACAGGTTGTCACTCTGGCCGGCGTGGTCCGTAAAAACCGCCGGAAAGACCAGGTCGGTCCCCTCCAATCGCCATTCGTGGGTCCGGCCGCCATTGGCGGTGCGCATGGTCACCCGTTTTTCCAATGCGTCCGCAATGGCCTGGACATGGGTCGACAGGGTGGCAAAATCAGCCGCCTGGGTCTCCACCAGCAGAGCGGTGGTGGTGGGGGAGACGCCGCGAATCATGGCCGGCATGCCCACCTTTCCCTCGACACTGCCAAGGGAGGCCCGGTCCATCAATTCAGCGGCGGCCACGGGCAGGGCCTGCATGCGTTCAGCCGTCCGACAGGCCCCCTCGATCTGCGGGAACATCATCAGGGCCGTGGCTTTAAAGGGTGGCGAGGTCACTGTCCGGTAGACGATGTGAGAGATAAAGGCCAGGGTTCCCTCGGAGCCGATCATCAGGTGGGTGATGATGTCGAAAGGGTCGATATAGTCCACCAGGGCGTTGAGGCTGTAGCCGGTGGTGTTTTTGATCTTGAATTTGTTGCGGATCCGTTCGGCCAGGGGCGTGTCGGCCTTGACCCGCCGTGCCAGTTCGTCCAGCCGGGCCAGCATGCGGCCGTGGGTTGCTGTGAAGGCCTTTCGGCTGCCGTTATCGCCGGTATCCAGAATGGTGCCGTCCGCCAGCACGATACGTATGCTGTCCACGGTCTGGTAGCTGTTCTGGGCGGTGCCGCAGCACATGCCCGAGGCGTTGTTGGCGGCAATGCCGCCGACCATGGCAGCGTTGATCGACGCCGGGTCCGGGCCGATTTTGCGTCCATAAGGGGCCAGGATGCCATTGGCCCGGGCACCGATGATGCCCGGCTGGAGCCGGATTTTCCGACCCTTTTCGAGGACCTCCCACTGCTGCCATGATTCGCCGGCCACCAGCAGCACCGAATCGCTGATGGCCTGGCCGGACAGGCTGGTGCCTGCGGCCCGGAAGGTGACCGGGATTTTTTGCTCACCGGATTGCCGGAGGATTCTGGATACCTCGGCCTCGGTGTCCGCGCGGACCACGATCTTGGGAATCAGCCGATAGAAGCTGGCGTCGGTGCCATAGGCCAGGGTCCGCAAGGGGTCTGTGGCCATGCGCGATTCGGGGATGAACGACTTCAGGTCGTTGAAAAACGGGCGGTATACGGCGTTGAGCATGCGTGTTGTCTCCTGGTGAGTAGCGCTTGACTGACACGGTTAGTTATCGGGAAAACATAAATGCTGGTTGGACCATTCGTCAGAGATAATTAATCCAAAATCTAATTCACGGGAGGTGGTTTGGCAATGATTGAATGATGTCCGCCTCAAAGGCAGACGTACTGAAGGGATGGCCCGGCTCTTTTAATTCAGTCCAATTTGGTATAATGGAGAAACGATGGGCCCGTACCTTAACGATCGCAAGGATGTCGTCGATTGCTGCCAGTGGCTGTGCCGGCACGGCTATTTCGGATCCCTGCTCAGCGCCGGGGGCAATGTGTCCGTGCGGATTCCCGATAAACCGATACTGGTGATTACCCCGTCGGGAAAGCCTTACATGGAGCTGGCTGCGGAAGAGGTTTGTGTGGTGGATTTCGACCTGAACCGCATCGCCGGGGACCTTGCACCCTCCATCGAAACGGCCATGCACGTGGGCATCTATCAGAGCAGGTCGGATGTGGGCGCCGTGGTCCACACCCACCAGGCTTACGCCAGCGTTTTCGCCCTGATCAACCAGCCCATTCCGGCCCTTTTCGATGAGGTGGCCCTGGCCATCGGTGAAACCGTGGGCGTGGTGCCCTACGCCTTTTCCGGCACCCCGGAACTGGCGCAAAACGTCAGGCAGACCGTGGTCAACGGCTGCCACTGTTTCATCATGCAGAACCACGGCGCGCTGAACCTGGGAAAGACCCTGGAGCACGCGTGGAAGCACGCCGAACTGCTGGAGAAGACGGCCCAGGCCTACTACCATGCCCTGACCACCGGGAGGCCGGTGACGACCTTGCCCGCCGAGACCATCCAACGGGTCCGGGAACTGCGCAAGTCGATCGACCCTGCAGCATCGTTGAGAAGTGAGAAGTGATCGAGGCGAAAAAGAAGAACCCGCGACACCCTTCACCTGGCCGCGTAATAGACGGCTTGGTTTTTCCGGGCGGTTCGGATCTGATCCTTTTTAATGAGCAGGCCCAGGTATTTGGATACCTCGTTGATGTGCATGCCAAATGCCGATTCGATGTGCTCGATCGTACAGGGCCGACGTCTGATCATGGCCAGAATGGTTGCTTCATTGGCCGCGATCGTTTTCGAACGTTGGCTGCTGAACCCGGCGGCAATCCGCGCCGGCGGATCGAACAAACCGCATAGCGCCTCCAACTGGGCCATGGGCACGGCGGCGGCAAAGTCTTCGGCAGGTGGCCGGGCGACGGTGTTGAGATGGACACGGTCGGGCATGAATTCCCGCGACAGGCGGACGATTTTTTCAACATCCCTGGTCATGGCGTTGATGCCGTACAGCAGGAACACCTCCAGCCACAACTGGCCCTTAAAAGCGCTGCGGAACGCTTTCAGCCCATCGATCAATGATCCGAATTCAAGCTGGGCGTGGGGGCGGTTGACCCACTCGAACGATTTCTGGTCCCAGGCGCTTAGGGATACCTTGACCACATCGGCCAAAGCGGCAGCCTCGCGCACCTCCGGCAGGTTGAGCAGGGTCCCGTTGGTCAGCAGCGCCGAAGGTATCGGCTGATCGTGAAGAAAGGCCAGCACCCGGCCAAAATCGGCATGCAGGGTGGGTTCGCCCGACCCGGAGAGGGTCAGGTAATCGGCATCGCCATCGGTTTGCAGCCAGTGGTCGATTTCATCAATGACCTCAGCCGTGTCAACGTAGGCTTTTCTCTCAAGCGTTTTCTGCGGGGTTCTGCCCAACTGGCAGAAAACGCAGTCCAGACTGCAGGTTTTGTGGGGTGTCAGGTCAATGCCCAGGGAACGCCCGAAACGGCGAGACGGCACCGGGCCGAACAGATAGTGGTAGTCGGGCTGTTTCATGGAGGGTGCCTTTTGAACCCTCCCCGCGGCAAGCCGCGGGGAATGTTCTGCCTGAAACGGCAGTGCTGCGCAGCACCGTAAGGATAAAAAATCGATTATCAGTTCGCTCGCTAACCCCGCCGCAAGCGGCGAGGAATGCGCTCGCTATCGCGGTTCAAGACAGGCTTTTCATTCGGGAGTGAATGGCGTCCATCTGTTTTTTCAATTCGTCGGCCTGTTGCTGCAACTGCACCAGTTCCTATTCCCTTGACAAATTCCCAGCCGTGTGTTGAACACCCGATGCCCCGGTACCGTAAAGGCGCCGGCATCGACCGCCCATGCCCCGGCCGCCGCCACCTCCCATTCCACGACCGCCGCCGCCCATGCCCCGTCCACCGCCGCCGCCCATGCCCCGGCCGCCACTGACCTTCATCCCCGGCTGTCCGACGTCCGAGGCTGATGTGGTCTGCGCGACCCCGGACACACCGGGAACGTTCCCGCGGGTCGATGGGTTGAGCTCGCCCCTTTTAAACTTCTCGACGACGTCTTTGATCATTCCGTGTTGACCGATGATCACCTTGATCGTCGTCGCGGCGAAGACCTGCATGGCTTTGGGGCCGCAGTTGCCGGTAATGACCGCTTCTACGCCTTTGGATGCGACCAGACTGGCCGATTGGATGCCGGCACTGGTCGACAGGTCGGCATTGGTGTTTTCGATCACTTCGTAACTCATGTTCTCCGTTTCAAGGATAATGAAATACCGGCACCGGCCAAAGCGTTCATCGATGGTTGATTCAAGATCCTTTCCGGCTGCACTGACTGCGATTTTCATTTTATGGTCTCCTTCTTCTTGCTTTCCAGGGGGCCATCACATTTGGGTGGCCCGGTAGATCCGTGCGGCGATTTCCTCAAAAACCCGAGCCGCCGGGGCATCGGCGTACTGCTTTTGGTAGGAGACGCCGGCATCTCCGCATTGGACGATATTGGGATCGAAGGGAATCCGTCCCAGCAGCTTCAACCCGGCCAGCGCCGCCGTGCGTTCACCACCGCCCGAACCGAAAATGTCGACAGGCTTTCCGCAGTGGGGGCAGGTATAGCTGCTCATGTTCTCCACCAGACCGAGAATCTCCATGTTGACGGCCCGGCAGAAATTGATCGATTTTCTCACATCCGCCAGCGCGACTTCCTGGGGTGTGGTTACGATGATGGCACGGGCGTCCTTGATCAACTGGGCCACGGTCAGGGGTTCATCACCGGTTCCCGGGGGCGAATCGATGATCAGGTAGTCCAGGTCCCCCCATTCCACCTCGCCGATGAACTGGCGGATGGCGCCGTGCTTGACCGGCCCGCGCCAGATGATCGCATCGTCCTTGTTGGGCATCAGCGATTCGATGGACACCGCCGACAGGTTGTCGGCGTATCGCATGGGATCCAGCTTCCTGTTTGCGTTGGCAGCCAGCATCCCCCTGAGACCCAGCATTCTGGGGATGTCGGGGCCGTGAACGTCCACATCCATCAGCCCGACCGTAGACCCCTTCCCGGCCAGGGCAATGGCCAGGTTGACCGCCACGCTGGATTTGCCGACGCCGCCCTTTCCGCTCATGACAATGATTTTGTTTTTAATTCGGGTCAGGGTCTGCCTGGCCTGCTCATCCGGGCTGGGTTCCGGTGGCTTGTCCATAATGCCGATGCCGTTGGGTGCGTTTTTCATGGGATTGCCTCGATGTTAGGTAAAACCTACGTCAGTATTAATAATAGCCTCGCGGCCCTTCGGTCACCGTTTGGCTGTGCTTGAGCCCAAAATTTGATTCAGGTGTGCCATCAGCCGCTCTCCATCGGCCCGGTCCGGGCTGGGGGGCAGCTGCATTAAAATGCCGAGCCCTTCGCTGGCCTCATGATACGCTTCTTTGGAAAGCGAACTGACAGCCGCACCATTGATCATGGGGTTGACGGCGACGAGCCGTCCAACGAGTTCCAACCCCGTCATGTCACCAAGACGTTCGTCCGTTACGACCAGGTCAACGGTTTGTTTTCCGATTGTTTTTAGCGCCTGGTCGCCGCTTTCGGCCCATTGGATGGTGCCACCCTGCTTTTCAATTTCCGAGGACAAATCCGCAAAGTTGGATCGATCCGGTGTGACGAAGAGAATTCGGGTCAAGGGTTGCTCCTTTTCAGTGTGAGGGGTTGCCCCCTTTGCTTGTGCCGCCGTGACATCCGGGCATCGCAAACGTGGGCGCCAGGGGGCTCCCCTTTGCATATGCCTCGAGCACACGATCCACTTCTCCGGCAATAAAGGGGACCAGCGTGATACCGCCAGCAACGATGATTGTGGCCGGCGCCTGGGATACCGCACCGCAGATGAGAACCGGTACATCCAGCATCGTCAGGGTTTTTACCAGACTGCCCGGCCGCCCGGGATCGAAAAACACATGGGACCGGTCCGTGACCCGGTCATTTTCAATCTCCGCGATCAACAATCGTCGCGACGCATCAAAAACCGGGGAAATGCGATCTTCCCAGACCGTAACGGCGACTTTCATCGTTTTCACCTTCGTCGTCAGACGAGAATCCGCCGATTGCTTCAGGTATCCGACCACACGGTCGGCAACCCACGTCTCAATAAAATGCTTCATTTCTTGGGTCTGTTTTTGGGTGATGGTACCCAGTCCATGACAAAGACCGGAAACCTGCGCTTCACTCAGGCCCAATGTTTTAGCGATCAGAAAGGTCTCCACCGTTCCGCCTTCGGGCAGGCGCCCACATCCTCCGGCGGTGCCCATAAATTCATTATCGACAAAGATGGGCACGCCTATTTTGATGAGGCCGGCATCACATTCGCCGATCACCGGTTTTCGGGTTTTTTTGGCCTGAGCCATGAAGTGTTGATTTGCTGGCGCGCATATCGCAGCCAGTGAATCTGGGTTCGCCTTAATTTGCGGGCACAATCGATTACACCAGCGGGGCTTTCCCGTAACCCCGGTTCCTGAACGGTCGAATACGGCGCTGTTGATCGCAAACCGGTCAAAAAGCGTTTTTTCGAATTGAACCCATCCTTGCTTGGACAAGATGTCAGTCAATGCCATCGATGTGCATCTCCTTTTCAGCGACAACGGACCGATAGCAGGCCGGTTGCTCACGAATCGCAGCGTAGTCTAAGCCGACGCGATGTCCCTGCGAGCGGCCATATCGACCAATGTTCGTTCCCTGGCCTTATCGATTCCGAGCGCTTTTCGTTTCCTGTCGATGTGGGCGATCATTTTGCGGGCATGTTTCACCGGATCGACTTCCAGATCCCACATGCCGCCGAATAATTTTTCAAACTCCTCGAAAAGATAATTTTGAAATACAGGTGCACCGGTGACCGGCAAGCCGACCCCGAAAACGGTATAGACACCCGAAGCCACAAAGTAGTGGCCGATGCTGATCGCCTTTTCACTCATCCACTCAGGGGCGCTGCCGGCCGCCGGAAGGTCGCTGATGTCATTGCCCAATCCACCCGCCTTAACCACTTCGGTTGCAGCCAGGAGAATGCGGCTGTTGTCGACGCAGGAACCCATGTGCAGCACGGGTGGGATGCCCACGGTTTCACAGACCTCGGCCAGGCCTGGACCGCAAAATACACCGGCCGATTCAGGCGTCAATAAGCCTTCCATGGCGCAGGCAATCCCGTTGCAGCCGGTCGTCAGAACGATCACGTCGTTTTTGATCAATTCCTTTACTACTTGAATATGGCCTTCGTTGTGACGCGTACGGGCATTGTTACAGCCAACGACACCGGCAATACCGCGAATGCGACCGTTGATGATGTTATCGTTCAGGGTGTAGTAGCTTCCGCGAAACGTGCCGCCCAAATGGTACTGAATTGACTCGACACCGAACCCGGCCACCTGAATTCCTTTTTGTTTGGGAATCATGACATCGGAACCCCGGTTCTCAAAGTTATCGATGGCCATTTTGACAATACGTTTGGCATCTTCCATGCCATGGTGCTCATCAAATTCAATATGAATGACATTGTCTTGTTCCATTTTTGCGATGGGGTGGGTGGTGATGACCTTGGTGTGGAAGCATTTGGCGACATTGGCAACGTTTTGCATGATGCATTGAATGTCGACGACCATAGCATCACAGGCACCGGTAATAATGGCGAGTTCCTGCTGCAAAAACGTACCGCACAGGGGTACGCCGTGCCGTTGGAGAACTTCATTGGCCGTGCAGCAGATCCCGGACAACTGCAAGCCTTTGGCACCCTTCGAAACGGCATAGTCATGCATTTCTTTGGTTTGGGCCACGGCGACGATCATCTCGGAGAGAATCGGTTCATGTCCGTGGATAACAAGATTGACATGGTCTGCTTTCATGACTCCCAAATTGGCTTCGGATTGCACCGGAGTGGGTGTGCCAAACAACGCATCCTGTAGATCCGTAGCCAGCATCGATCCGCCCCATCCGTCTGCAATCGCTGCTCGGGTGCCCTGCTTCATCAGGTTTTTATAATCTTGATCGACGCCGATATGCGTGCGGTGCATGATCTCGACAATCTCCCGATCGATATTCCTCGGCACGACACCGTTCTTTTTCCACTTTTCATACAAGGCCTGAGGTGCGCGCTTGGCATAAAGCAGCTCCCCGTCAGGTTTGCCCCACTCATTGAGCGCTTTTTTGGCAACTTCCCGGGCGATTTCATCCAGTTCACGGTCCACCTGCTCACCATCGACCTCGATGGTGGTGGCAACATTTAAGTGGGGTGCGATGGAAAGCAGCTTGATCGGGTCTTTTATCTTATAATCATCGGTTTCTTTCTCAGCTGCGGCGCGAAATACTTCGGCCACACCGCGACCGTGGTCTGAATGAGCCGCCGCACCACCCGCGATCATGCGGATAAAGTTGCGCGCGGCAATCGTGTTGGCGGAGGCCCCGCACAAGCCTTTTCGCTCATCCTCGCCCTCGATACCGCTTTTGGGCAAGGGCAGGCGGCAAGGACCCATGCCGCAATTTTTACAGCAGGTTCCCTGGGTGCCGATATTGCACTGCTTCATGTTTTCCGCCCTGTCGAACACCGTATCAATCCCCAGCTCCTGGGCTCGCTTGAGCATGGTCTGGGTCGCCTCATCGATGGAAGCCCGGACCGGGTCCGCCACTTTCAAGCGCTTGGCAGGGGACGGCGCAGTTTCGGTTTCAGGTCGGATGCCTTTTCCCTTTACGGTAGTTCCCATTTTTATCTCCTTTATGGTTGTGTCTCGCAATAATTAATACTACGCCTCGCAAGGCGTATGCCAGAGTGGGTAGTAGATGAGAAAATAAAAATAGATATATATTATAATGGGTTGTGTTTTTTTTGGCTGGTTGACCGGCAGGTTTTCCAACACCATAGTCGCAATAATGCAGCGTTAACCGATGCTATCGCCGCGAACCTGCGTTAGTCTTGATGCGGGCTGGTCTTTTTTGAGCGGCCGTCGATTTCAGGGAGATCGATGCCCAGGCGTTTGATTTTACGGAAAAGCGTACTTTTATGCATGCCCAAATCCTTGGCCGCAGCCAACCGGTTGTAACGGTTTCGCTTAAGCGCATTGACGATGGCAATGGCTTCGGTGGCGTCGAGCGTGTGGGTCAAGGGGTCGCATGTATTGGAAGGCGGGGGGTGGGGGGAGAAACCACCCGGCAGATGGTGTGCCTGAATGGTGCCGGCACTGCAAAGGACGAAGGCGTGCTCAATGATGTTCTCCAGTTCTCGGATATTCCCGGGATAGTCGTGACACATGAGAATCTGAAGAACCTCGTCATCCACACCGCTAATCGCTTTGCCGCGCAGCATGTTCATTTTTTCGATGAAGTGTCCGATCAGCAGCGGAATATCCTCCTTGCGTTCACGAAGGGGGGGGAGGTGCAGTCGAACCACGTTGATGCGGTAGAAAAGATCCTGGCGGAATTCACCAGCGGCGACCCGATCGTCAAGGTTTCTGTTGGTCGCGGCGATTACCCGCACGTCCGATTTGACCTTTTCAACGGCACCAAGGGGTACGAACGCCTGCTCTTCCAGCACCCGCAGCAGCTTCACCTGAAATGCGGCGCTGGTATCCCCGATTTCATCCAATAGGATGGATCCGCCGGCAGTGGCTGCAAAGTAGCCGGGCTTGTCCTTTACAGCGTGGGTAAAGGCGCCGGATTTGTATCCGAACAGTTCGGATTCAAGCAGGGTGTCGGGCAGCGCGCTGCAGTTGATGGCCACAAAGGGTTTGTGTTTGCGTGGGCTGGCATCGTGAATGGCGCGCGCCACCAATTCCTTTCCCGTGCCGGTTTCCCCTTCCAACAGCACGGTGCTGCCGCTTTCCGCCACCATGGGCAGTATGGCCAGAATGTCGTGCATGGCGGCGCTGCGGCTGACAATGTCGCCGATTTGAAACCGGCCGTCCAGCCGCTTGCGCAGCGCTTCCACCAGGCTGTGATCCTTGAAGGTTTCCACGCCTCCCAACACCTCGCCGTTCTTGTTTTTCAGCGGAGCCGTGGAGACCGTAATGGGAATGCGCTTTTTGGCGCTGTTGACAATATAGGTCGACGTATTGGTCAGGGACGTGCCTTCCTTCATCGTCCGCTTCAGGGCGCAGTCGTCCTCGCACATATTGGAGCGAAACACTTCCCAACAATGACGGCCGATGGCCTCGTGCCGGTCGATGCCGGTAATTTTTTCGGCGGCACGGTTGAAAGACATGATGCGCCACTGGTGGTCGACGGTAAACACGCCATCGGAAATGCTTTCCAGAATAATTTCGGTGACGTTGTCCGGAATGGGGGCGAGTTTTGTTGGCTTTTTCATGGTGGCCTGCGTTGGTTTTGACCGGCAACCCATTCCAAGAGGGGTCGTCGAGTGGATTGCCAATATCATATGCATACCTTCTTTGGTTGGCAAATTCCAGCTTGGTCTTTATCGCGAGCCAAGGCGCCCGAACAATTGACTGCAGCGGGTGGGGTGGGTGTCATGCTGGTCATCGATGGAACAAATGGACCGCAATAGCGAACGCACTTCCGGTCGATAGTCGGAACGATGCAGAGATACCGAGTACCGGGGCGGCGGGGTTAGGGTACGGACTGGAATTCGATTTTAATCCATACGGTGAACCCTCCCCGTGGCTTGTCGGAGCAATGCTGAGATCACGCTCATCGGGGCCGTGGGGAGGGTGCACTTATTTTACCATGCGCAGGTGGTGTTGGCTGCGACGCCATTCATCGAAGGCGTTGAGGTGGGACAAGAGGTCCCTGCACTCCATCCTGACTGTCTACATGGCGGTTTCCGGGTGAAAGACGTTGACTTCTTTCAGGTCCTCACCCAGGTACTCACGTTCATTGGGACCCAATATGCCCAGGGAGAGACAGATCAGGGTCCATAGGTGAACCACGGGGTAGCCCCCGCCGTAATGTTCGCTGAGTTCGTGGATCTGGGCGTGGCAGTTGTGGCAGCCTGCAATGCAGTAGTCGGCACCGGTGGCCTTGATCTGCTGGTCTTTGAGCTGGCCGTACTTGAGGCGCTGTTCTTTAAAGCCGGATTGCAGGAATCCGCCGCCACCGCCGCAGCAGAAGTTGTTGGAGCGATTGGGCTGCATGTCGATAAAATTCTCTTCACCCACAATGGATTTGACCACATAGCGAAGGTCCTCGGCAATGGGGTCGCCGTAGCTTTTGCGGACGATCTGGCAGGGGTCCTGCACCGTGAACATGATCTTCAGGTCCTTGTTCCAGTCGGCGTTGACTTTCAGTTTGCCCTCACGAATCCAGTGGGCGTAATACTCATAAATGTTTTTGACTTCAAAATTGTGTTCCAGGTTGAATTTTTTCAGTCCGGCCCGGACTGAGAAGGTCACGTGCCCTCACTCGGTGTTGAGGAACGTTTTCACCCCCAATTTGTTGGCCTGGTTGACGGTGGTGCGGGTGACTTTTTCCCAGGAATCGTTGTCCGCCAGAAACATGCAGTAGTTCTCACCGGCCCAGCCGGCACTGCCGTAGGTCCAGTCCGCCCCGGCAAGGTGCAGAATCTTCCACAGGGGAACCAGTTCATCGGGTTCGGTGACCGGCTCGCGTGAATTCTGGTTCAGAAAGAATTCAGCCCCTTCTTTATCGATGGGCGCCTGCATATCGGCGAATTCGGGTTGCGCTTCCTGATACTCTTCAAGGACATCCTCCACAACGAAGACGAAATCATCGGGTGCGGTGCCCATGGCGCTGGTGCTCTCATTTCTAAGGGCCATGTCGCAGG
Organism: uncultured delta proteobacterium; assembly: GCA_963705435.1. Taxonomy (GTDB): domain Bacteria; phylum Desulfobacterota; class Desulfobacteria; order Desulfobacterales; family Desulfosarcinaceae; genus Desulfosarcina. The sequence continues at coordinate 51,113 of CAVPJR010000013.1, forward strand.
ATCCCAGGATGCCCTTGGGCCTCTCTTCTCTTGGGCGCAGCCCCCGGGCGTTGTAAACCAGCTGGGGGATGTCGATCTGCATCGGGCAAACGTAGATGCATCGCTGGCACATGGTGCACATCCACGGCCAGTCTGATTTGGCGATTTCTTCATCCAGCCCCAGCGCGGCCATGCGCAGGAATTTGCGGGGGTCCATGCCTTCCAGACCGGTTGCCGGACATCCGGAGGAGCATGCCCCACAGGTGAGACACAGATTTAAGTTGCCGCCTTCCGGCAAAATTTCCCTGACCTTTTCCATAAAGGTATTCCGCTTTTTGCCGCCCAACTGAATGACATCATCGTTCATCGATCCAGCCTCCTGTTCTAATTAGGGGTTGTCATCTGCAATTAAATTCAAGTTATCGCGTTCTTGGTCCGATATAGGGTTTAGGCGCTTATCCGGCGACGACCTTCGGCAAGGCAGTGCGCCTGATGCACATTCCAATCATCAGAGCATAAAGCGTGCCCGATTCCTTAGCGTCCGTGGTTTTAAAAAGAAATGTATTTCCAGATAGATAAAAACAGACTGGGAAAATGGTCTCGTTAAAGCGTCGCAAATTTGCATCTATATGGGGGGCGGTGGGTTCTGATCGTGCGACACTGCTTGATTGTCCTGGCGGAAAAAACGGTTGGTATTGTCATTTAACCCTTGCCAAGACGGTTTGACTGTTATAAACAGGGTTTTAACGCAATATTCCTGCTGTTGGCAGGTGATGCGCTTACCCCTACGTAAAGCGGTGTTTGCCTCCCTTAATAAAAATTAATGTAGACGTAAATCCCTAAACGGCAGGTGGATTGCTGACTACCGTGCATGTTGCCAACCGCTTCATGCGACCATTACTGGATGGTCCGGCTGTGAATATGTGCAGCAGGATCAAACCATGACTGATCAACCACGAAGAAAGATTAAGAAGAAAAATTGATGGACGAGAATAAACGAAAAAAAATTGAAGCCAAGCTTTTTCAGCTTTTTACGCAGACCGACCCAAACACGAAGGCCGGTTCCCACACGAAAACAACACCCACCATCGTCAAGGTCATTCGCCGCCGTAAAGGCAAACCCGATCTTCAGGTCGCCTGAAACACACCTATTGGTTCCTGTTTCTCCACACCCTGCCGACGGCATGGGCGAGCCGTCGTGGACCCGCCGGCGGTCATGAAACCATTGCATGGTTTCGGAAATAGTGGTATTTAAACGGTATTTTGAACTTATTCGCCAATCGTAACCTTGTCTTGCCTGCGCGTGCAACGGTTTTCGACACTCGGTGAAAGCGGTTTCCTGAACCTGTCGCCGTGCATGGCGCTGCCGATGCGCCCTTTTTCGGGGCACGCCGGTTCTTCGCTAAAAGGACGATGATGACCTGAAGGTGCCTTGTGGCTATGACGCAAACCCTGATTGCCTGCCACGAATGTGACCTGCTACACCGCGTGCAACCGTTGCCGGAAAACAGCAAAGCCCGCTGTAGACGTTGCGGGGCATTGCTGTATGCCCACTTTCCGAAAACCATCGACTGGTCGTTGGCCCTGGCCATCACCGGCCTGGTGCTGCTGGTTATCGCCAACATCTACCCGTTTTTGTCGCTGGAATCCCAGGGAACCGTCCTGGAAACCACCCTCATCACCGGGACGATCATCCTTTCCGAGCAGAGCATGGCGGGCCTGGCCATACTGGTTCTGCTCACCAGCATGCTCATCCCCTGCATACTGCTGGGAGCCCTCGTTTACGTATTGTGGCCGATGAAATTAGGGCATCGCCTGCCGGCCAACCGGCGGGCGTTCAGGCTGGCCCTCACCCTTCGCCCGTGGAGCATGACCGAAATATTTTTACTGGGCATCCTGGTGTCCGTGGTCAAACTGTCCAAAATGGCCACCATCATTCCCGGCACGGCCCTGTTCTCCTTTCTTGGGCTGGTGTTGGTTCTGGCGGCGGTCAACACCTTTCTGGCTCCCCAGACCATATGGGAGAAAATGGACGAATGGCGATGACACGCGTGCATACCGCTCATACTGCCGCCCGATCCGGCCTGTTCAACTGCCACGGTTGCAGCCTACTGGTCCGACGGCCGCCGGCGGCCGGCCAGATGCATGTCAGATGCCCCCGATGCGGTGCACCTCTGCATCTTCGAAAGCCGAACAGCATTACCCGCACCTGGGCCCTTTTGATTGCAGCCATCATTTTCTACATTCCGGCGAATCTGCTGCCGGTGACCATCACCACCTACCTGGGCAGCACCCAGCCCGATACGATTATGAGTGGGGTCATCTTTTTCATGCAGACCGGTTCCTGGGGAATTGCCCTGATTATTTTCGTGGCCAGCATCGTGGTTCCCATTGCCAAGCTGATCGTTTTGATGGGCCTCCTGCTTTCGGTGCAACGGCGCTCCCATTGGCGGCCTGAAGAGCGCACCCGCCTCTACCGTATCACCGAACTGGTGGGGCGCTGGTCCATGCTGGATGTCTTCGTGGTGACGGTACTGGTGGCCTTGGTCCGGCTCGGATACCTGACCACCATCGAAGCGGGATCCGGTGTCGTTTATTTTGCCGCTGTGGTGGTCATTACCATGATTGCAGCCATGACCTTCGATCCGAGACTGATTTGGGACGTGCTGGAGAAAAATGATGAATCACCTGCCCACTGAACCCGCCGTTGACGAACCGATCCCCGAGCCGGAGATCCTGCGCGGTAAGCGCTTTTCGATTGTCTGGCTGATTCCTCTTCTCGCCGTGTTGATCGGCGTTTGGCTGGCCGTCAAAACTATCCGGGAAACCGGTCCGACCATCACGATTGTCTTCAAATCAGCGGAAGGGCTGGTGTCCGGTAAAACGGAAATTAAATACAAGGATGTCACGGTCGGCAAGGTTCAGCGCATTCAACTCAGCGAGGATCTGTCCCAGGTATTGGTCTCGGCGGCCATGAGCCGCGAAGTGGCCGCTCATCTCACGGGGGATACGCTGTTCTGGATTGTCAGGGCGCGCGTGGCGGTGGGCGAGGTGTCCGGCATCAGTACCCTGCTTTCCGGTGCCTACATCGGCATGATGCCCGGCAACAGCGGCAAGGTCGTGCACCGGTTCGAAGGGAGTGAGAAGCCGCCGGCCATTTTCCGGGACACGCCGGGGCGGCAATTCAAGCTGCGGGCCGAGCAGTTGGGATCCCTGGATATCGGATCTCCGGTTTACTATCGACAGGTTAAGGTGGGGCGCGTCAGCAATATGGACATGGCCGAAGACGGTACCGGCGTACTCATAGAGATATTCGTGGAAGCGCCTTATCACCGCCAGGTGAAACGCGATTCCCGGTTTTACAATGCCAGCGGCCTGAATGTAAAAATCGGGGCCGACGGGGTCCGCATCGATACCCCCTCGCTGGCCAGTCTGCTGGTGGGGGGTATTTCGTTTTTCACTGCGGAGGACATTAAAATGGCACCTCCGCCTGCTGAGAACCAGATTTTCTCCCTGTATGACAACCGTGACGCCGCCAACGCCGCTTCCTACAGCTATCGTGAGTATTATCTGCTCTACTTTGAAGAGACCGTTCGGGGGCTATCGGCGGGCGCTCCGGTAGACTTTTACGGCATAAAGATCGGCGAGGTGATCAGCATCCGGTTGCTGTTCGATCAGGAAACGCTGACTTTCCGGATTCCGGTCCTCATTGCCATCGAGCCGGACCGAATCGAGCTTGCCGGCGAACTGGCCATACCCGAGTATAAAGTGATGGAGAAGCTGGTGGCAAAAGGGCTGCGTGCACAGCAGCGGACGGGGAACCTGCTGACCGGCCAAAGTTACGTGAGTATGCGCATTCAACCGGAAGCCGAATCCCAGGATATCCGCACGGGTGATGTTTACCCGGTGCTGCCCACGATCCCCAACACGGTGGAAGAAATCACGGCAACGGCCAAACGGATGCTGGATCGCTTCAACCATCTCCCCCTGGAAGAGACCCTGACAGATATTCGGGAAGCCTCACGGCAGGTTAAGGATATGACCGGTTCCAAGGCTTTGGAGAGCGCCATCGACAATATCGACCAGAGTTTTGCCGAATTCAAAAAGGTGACAGCCGATCTCAACGACGGCACCCTGCCGAAAGTCAACAGCATGCTGGATCAGGCCAGAGAAGCCATGGTTCGTGGCGAGGAAGCCCTTGCCACCGCCAACACCGTGCTGGGCGAAGGCGCACCCATCGCCTACAACCTGAATCGTCTGCTCCTGGAACTTCAGGAGGCGGCCCGGGCCGTGGAAGCCTTGGCCGACTATCTGGAGCGCCATCCCGACGCCATCGTTTTTGGAAAAGGAAACCAGGAATGAACCGATTATCCCTGTGGTCCCTCGCTTTCAGTTGTTCGCTGATCATCGTCTTCTCCGGGTGCCGATCCCTTACGCCATCGGTGTCCTATTATATCCTCAACCCGTTGACCGACACATCAATGTCGCCAGTGGATGCAGATGGAAGTCGGTCCAAGACCATCGGTGTCAATCCAATTGAACTGCCCGGATATCTCAATCGGGTACAAATGGTGAAACGGACCGGGCCGAACCAACTGGAAGTCTCTTCCCAACACCGGTGGGCCGATTTCCCGGACCGCATGATTCAGCGTGTGCTCGGCGACAACCTCCAAAGCCTCATGGCCGATGCCCGGGTTTACAGCGCGCCTTGGCCGGCAGGCCTTAAGCCGGATATCACCGTCGACGTGACCTTCCTCGAGCTGATCGGCACGACCGATAAAAAGATGCTGCTCAGCGCCGTGTGGACAATCACCGGCAGCGGTGACCCGTCGCCGTCTCACCGGACAACCCGTTCAGAGACGATCACCGGAGCGGGCTTCGATGACCTTGCCGCCGCCCACAGCCGTGTGCTTGATGCGCTTTGCCGACAGATTGCCGACACGCTGAGCGGATTTCCTGTCCATTGATTGTTGCCCACCTGGCGTTGCAATCCTGATATCAGTACACAGCAGCTGAAAATATTCTTCTGCATCGATGCCTTGTTTAAAGGACAAAGGGCAGGTGCGTGGTGATTCAGTCGCCGCTGGTGGGCTTGGATTTGATGAAAAACGACAGCACCAGGCAGACAAGCGCACCTGCCAGGCAGACGCTGAAAGCGCGTTTGAATCCCGACAGCGAATACAGGTCGCCGACACGGCCGGCCTTATCGATGATGTTGCCGGTCAGCACCTGGAAGGCGGCGACACCCAAAAAGGGCGCCGGATTGAGAATGCCGGCGGTCAGGCCCAAGCGCCCGGCCGGCGTGGTTTCCCGGATGATGCCCCAGATCGTGCTGATGAATCCGCCGATGACAACGCCCATTACGAAAAAAAGCGTTGCATATCCGACGACACCCAAGCGGTCGAAAACCAGGATGACGGCCAGCCAGCAAAGGGTGTAAACCGCCGTGATGAAAGTCAGTGTGTGGGCTTTGTTCAGGCAAAAACGATTCGGCAGCCAGCCGAAAAAGGGTGCACCGATGATGACGCCGATGGGGATCAGCATGTTCAGTTTGCTGGCCAGGATGCGTTCGACGTCCAGCACGACCATTAAAAAGGGCGTGGCCCACAACCCTTGGAGGGTCACCGCCGTGCCGTAGACGCCGAAGAAGATGGCGGCCGCCAGCCAGAACTGCATGGACGCAATGATCGTGACCGTGTTGCTTGCCAGGCCCGGCGACGGCGTGGCGGGGGGATCGACTTCTCGTCTATCTGGATGCGTCGATGGCGGTGATTCGTGGGTGATGGCCAGCATCAGGATGGCCATCACCATGGTGACGCCGCCGATGAGAAAAAAGGTGGGCCGCCACCCCCAGGTGCCGGCCGCCCAGGCCAGCGGCGTGGTGGCCACCACCGCGCCGAAGTTGCCCACGGACATGAGCAGTCCCACCATGGTGGCGAACTCTTTTTCACTGAACCATTGGGAGAGGGCCTTGACCGTTGGCACGTAAACCCCGCCCACCCCGAAGCCGATCAGCGCACGGCCCAGTGTTGCCCAGCCGATGGACGGTGCCAAACCGAAGATGAAGCACCCCAAGGCCGCCGTCATACTCCAGTAGGCAATTACCCGCCGCGGGCCGATGCGATCCGCCAGATATCCCACGATGGGCTGGTCCAGGGCGTAGATGTAAAAATACACGGACGACATGAATCCCAGGGCCGTGGCATTGGTGTTGAACGCCGCCAGCAGGTCCGAGACGATCACCGAGGTGGAGACCCGGTGGAAATAGACGAAGAAATAGATCAGGCAGATGACCGAAAAGACCACCCAGCGGTGGGGGTCGCGAAATGAAGCGGTGGCGGGTTGATTCATCAAGGCCACACCTTTTCCTTTGGCCGATCAGGTGGAAGTTATTCCCGTTGGGGCAATTGCCGCAGACGAGCCCTTGTTTGCAGACTAATATGCAGGTAACGGCGCGACGGCTGCCCGTGTGGGAACGGTAAACCCCAAACCCTACTTTAATCCGCAAACCGGGCACTTGCGCATGCATGAGGCACACAGCAGATGCAGCCCATCGCAGAAATGGATGAGGGTGATACCGTGGCCGCAGCCCTGGCAGACCAGCGGATCGAGCGTTTTATCAATGGGATTGTAAAACAGGCTGAACGCTTTTTTGCGCCGCCCGATGGTGGCCTGGCAAAAGAGCTTGACGGCCGGTGTGCGGATCAACATGACGCCGCTGAGTTCCAGTTTGACCTTGATGCTGTATTTTTTGAACAGGTCGTCTTTTTTCTTGGCCAGTTCATCGGGGATCATGCTGATTTTTTCCTGTCGCTCCTGAAACACCCCTTCAGACAAGCCCGAGCGCATTAATTTGTCGGTCATCTCCTGTTTCAATTCGGCGTAATACTCCTCCAGGTTGGCGACATCCCTGTGGAACCGACGATTCATGCTGTCGCGAAAGGGTTCGATCTGTGCTTCCACCATTCTGGGCGCATGGTGCTGTACCCATTGGATTATCCTTTTTACCATTTCGGCTTCGATAGCGACCGGCTTCCCCCCCTCCTCAACCTGTTTCTCGACGGCGCCCAGCATGGTTTCGATGTGGCTCACCGGGGCACCGGTTTCGAGATTAAACGCCAGGGAGACCAGACCTTCTTTTTGTTCGTCGCTCTGGGCCAGATAGCGACAGGTCAGCAACAGATACTCGGTCAGCACCTCGGCCGGTTTAACCACGTTAACGACTGCGCCGCGGAAGGCAAAGCAATCTTCAATCAGCCGTTCGAAACCTTGGCTTTTGATATAGTGAAACGCCAGCCGGATGCTGACCAGCGGCACTGTATCGCAAGCCGCAGCGGCGATTTTTTCCAGCAATGGCGAGCCGTAGTGCACGCCGTAGCCGTCAGGATCCTCGCTGCCGATGGTCAGGCTGCACAGATCAGGAATTCCGATACGTCGGGCCAGTTCCCGGGGTGCAAGCACATCCAACCGGTGGCCTTTCTTTTCGATGGCCGCACCCTGGCAGTTAAAAAACTGCTCTACAAACGCTTCCAGATTGAAAGCCTGGTCAGAGTTCATAATTTTCTCCGAAGAGCTTTTCGTCAAGGGCCTGGGTCGTTTTGTACTGCGTCTTGGATCGTTTGAGTTGGGTGGCCAGTCGGGCAAAGCCTTTCTGACGTTCGGCGGGCGACGCTGACCGCAGCCAGATGTCGTAGACCCGATCTGCAAAATCCTTTTCACCGCTGACACGCCCCAGGACCATGTCGATCTCTCCGATGACCATCTCGAACATGTTGATTTTACGATCCAGAACTTCCAGAATGTAGTCCTCGATACTGCCCATGGCGCACAGATTGAAAATCCGGACTTCGTTTTCCTGTCCGATGCGGTGAATCCGGCCGATGCGCTGTTCGATCTTCATGGGGTTCCAGGGCAGATCGTAGTTGATCATCTGGTGACAAAACTGTAAGTTACGCCCTTCGCCGCCGATTTCCGTGGTGACCAGGATGTCTCTGGATTCCCGAAAAAGCTGGATCTGTTCATCCTTGGTCTGGTTGGTCATCCCGCCATGAAACAATGCATAGGGGATTTTTTCCCAATCCAGAAATTCCGTGATCTGCTCCTGGGTGCCCAGGTATTTGACGAAAACGATCTTTTTCCCCGGGCTCGAACGGATCAGTTTCAACAGGATTTTGTTTTTACAGGTGTTGTCCATGGATCGGGACAGGTTATGGATTGCCTGGACCTGTGCCAGGTGATCCGCGGAGAGCGTCTTTTTAGACAGCATGCGTGCGAGCGTCAACTCCACCGCCCGGGGAGACGAGCCGGCCTCGGCCAAAAGATTCTTAAGTAGCAGCTGATTGCCGGCTCCGCAGTTGTGGTTGATATCTTGGACCAGAAGGGCGATGCGCTCGTAGAGGTCCCGTTCACTGGCGGTCGGTTCCACGCGGATGGTTTCGGCAAAACGCGGCGGAATGTTGACTTTGGCCACTGCGCGGGTATTGCGGATCATGACCTGTCCCAGCAGCTCCTTGAGTCGGGCCCGGTTTTGGGGGCTGGTGGGATCGCCTTTGGTCATGAATCTTTCACGAAAGGCCGATGCCGTCTTGAGTTGACCCGGCTTGAGCAGGGTAATCAGGTTGTACAACTCCATAAGGTTGTTTTCCACCGGTGTCGCGGTCAGCAGGAGCAGGAACCGTTTTTTCAGCGCATTGACCAATTTCCAGTTCAGCGTGTTGCGGTTTTTCAGGTGATGGGCTTCGTCGACAATGACCATGTCATATTCCCGGCGGGTCACCGCTTCAACGTTGCGTTTGGATTTAGCCTGATTGATGGAAGCCAGAATGAATGGTTGGTCCCAAAGGTTATGGTTGTTTTTCCCAAAACGCGGGTCATCGGTGGATGGGAAATCGAGGTTGAATTTGGTTTTGAGCTCCTCTTTCCATTGGCTGACCAACGGCGTTGGGGTTAGGATCAAGGCGCTTTTCACCATACCTCGCTGAATATATTCCTGCAGGACGATGGATGCCTCGATGGTCTTGCCCAGTCCGACCTCGTCCGATAAAAGGGCTCTCCCCCGAAAGGTCTTCATGACCTTGCGGGCCGTCTCTTCCTGATACCAGAGCGATCGGACGTGTTGTAGATGGGCAAGGCAGATCAGGTTCTCGAAAGCATCCCTGAAGCGGATGCGCTGACCTTCGAGGGCGACTTCGTACTGCGGGTGGGTCGATGTAACCCCTGCCGACAATGCCTGGTGGAAGGATGCCTGGTCAATGGTGATGTTCACGGGAATGGCCGGCAGCTCGGGCTCCGGCACTGCCGACGCAGGGGGCGCGGCAGGGGTTGCTTTCTGGGCTGGTTCATGTTGTCCAGTTTTCTTCGATGGTGAAATAGAAGTTGCTTTTAGGTTTGTTCGCCGTTGCTTCAATTGATGTTGATAGTCGCAATATTCGCGGTTTTTTTCTGCAAACGTGCGAAGCTTGCGTTTGTGGGCAATTTTCATCTTGGGCAGCCGCTCGAGAACCCCATCGCATATTTCGGAGGCGAGTTGAAATTTCTTTTTCTGGATAAGCAGATCGATGAACTGTGGCAGGTATCGATCCTCTAAATGCCCGCGGCGATGCAGCCGGGACATCCCATCGAGTTCAACATCCTTATTTTCCATGGCGTAGCCGAGATGGGCCAGCATATGCATGTAATCGCTGTTGTGTGGATTCAGCTTCAACGCTTTTCTTAACAGCAGCAGCGCCTTCTCATGATTCTGCTGATCCAGGTACCACTGGGCTTCGAGGAAAAAAAAGTCGGCTTTGTCCGAGCGCAGACCCGCCTGTTGTGTCTCGCGGCGCGCTTTTAATTTGCTTTTGCGTTGGGCTTTTTTCTTGTGGGCGTTGCGGGTGCTCATGGGCGGATTGTTATGCAAAAAAAGGCCAAAAGACAAGTCCCCAAATTCGACCGTCTCCAGATTCCTCGGCTCGACGGCATAGACCGGGATCCCAGCGATTTCAGCTTGCTGATTGCAAAAATGAGGGTGCCGGCCTTAGCCCAATTAGGCTTGAAAAACATTTAAATATTATGATATTTAGATGTTTATTAAATCCATGCGTGCTTTAGAGCACATGGGGCTCATCGACGTGCGCAAAGGCGTCGGCGGCGGGGCCTTTATCGTGGAAGTGGACGAACAGGTGGCCGCCCAGAACCTGGCCAATTACCTCTATTTCATAAGATTTTCAAACCCGATGCCGGCTTCATGGAATCCGTTCTGTTTTCCCATGAACACATTCTTGGGGCCATCGCCGGTGGTGACCCTGCACTGGCCTCGGAGCAGATGCTGGCCCACGTCATCGATGTGGAAACCTATCTTTCCCGGCTGAAAAAGAGCGGGGCGGGCCGGAAGCTATGGGAAAATTGTCTGCAGATGACCGAATAACAGCCCTTGACCCCTTGGATCCTCGAATTCTTGAACCCTTATCCTAACAAAGGAGCTGAGCATGTCTTTACCCTTGATGAAAAACTACATTGACGGGGAATGGGTGGCGTCTGATTCGACTACCCACGGGGATGTTTTAAACCCGGCCAAAGGAGAGAAAATCGCCACCGTGGCCTACGGAACGGCCACGGATGTGGATCGGGCCGTCAACGCCGCCCGAGATGCGTTTGCTTACTGGCGGGAAACCCCGCCGTTGAGCCGCGCCAGGTATCTCTTTCGGCTCAAGGATGCCTTTGAGGAGAATTTCGAAGCGATCGCCGAAGTGCTCACCACCGAGCACGGAAAAGCCATCGACGAGGCCCGGGGAGAAGTACGCCGGATGATCGAAAACGTGGAACACGCCACCGGCGTGACCACGCTCATGAGCGGTTACACCCTGGAAGACATCGCCAAGAACATCGACTGCTACGGCCACCGGCAGCCCTTGGGCGTGTTCGGCTGCATCGCACCCTACAACTTCCCGGCCATGGTGCCGTGGTGGTTCCTGCCCTATGCCGTGGTCACCGGAAACACCTTCGTGTTCAAACCGTCCGAGCAGGTGCCCATGACCCAGACCCGGATCATGGAGATCGTCGACGAGGTCGGCTTTCCCGAAGGCGTGATCAACATGGTCCACGGATCGCGGGACGTGGTCAACGCCATGCTGGAACATCCGGATATCGAAGGCATCAGTTTTGTCGGATCGACACCCACGGCCCGGCACATCTATCGTAAATGCGGGGAGACCGGCAAGCGGGTCCAGTCGTTGGGCGGGGCCAAGAACATCGTGGCCGTCATGCCCGACGCGAACCTGGACCAGGGGATGCCATCCCTGCTGACCTCATTCTTCGGCTGCACCGGCCAGCGCTGCCTGTCCGGATCGGTCCTGGTGCCGGTGGGAGACATCGCCGACCGCCTGGTGGCGCAGTTCACCACTGCCGCCAAAACCGTCAGTGTGGGCGACGGCCTGGATGAGCAGACCTTCATGGGGCCGCTGATCAGCGCCGCTCACCGCGAACGGGTTTTGGGATTCATCGAAAAGGGGGTTGCCGAGGGTGCAGACCTGATCCTGGATGGCCGGGGCGTAAAGGTAGATGGCTACCCCGATGGTTTTTTTGTAGGACCCACGGTCTTCGACAACGTCACACCGGACATGACCATCGCCAAGGAAGAGATTTTCGGACCGGTGGTGAGCATTGTCCGGGCAGCCGACATGGATGCGGTGGTCGATCTGATCAACACCCGAAATTTCGCCAATGCCGCCTGCATTTACACCGCCAGCGGCGCGGCGGCCAGGGAGTTCAAATACCGGGTCAAGCCGACCATGATCGGCGTCAACATCGGCATTGCGGCACCGATGAGCTTTTTTCCCTTCGGCGGGGCCGGCAACTCCATGTTCGGCGACATCAAGGGGCACGGGCAGGAAAGTTTTTTGTTTTACACGGATATGAAGGTCGTTATCGAGCGCTGGTATTAGGAACTGAGGACGGCAGACAGAGAGCGGATCAAGGAAATTGAGATTGGGACATGGGTTCATTGAACCCTCCCCGCGACCAGCTTCGGGGAATGCTTTTCCTGAAACGGACGTGCTACGCTGCGCCGTAAGGATGAATATCGATTTCCGGTTTGCTTTCTAACCACACCGAAGGAGGGTGAGTTAGCAAGCGCTATCGCGGTTCGAAGATACAGGTATTGGATATTTTGAATGGTGATTTTCCATGGACAAAAAAATCGATTTATGCCAATTGGTTAAATGACAAAGGAAAGCAAAGATGGCACAAATCGCATTGGATAAACAAAAGGTGGAAGTGTTTTGCCGAAAACACGGAATCAGGCGCCTTTCTCTGTTTGGCTCTGTTTTGCGCCCGAATTTTCAATTTGACAGCGATGTAGATGTACTAGTTGAATTCGATTTTGGATATACGCCGGGGATGCTTGGAATCGTAAGATTAGAAAAGGAATTGACCTCAATTTTTGGTGGGCGAAAGGTGGATTTGCGAACACCGGAGGATTTGAGCCGTTATTTTCGACAGGAAGTACTTCGGGAAGCAGAGGTTCAGTATGCGCAAGGATGATGAGATTCGAATCCGGCACATGCTGGATGCAGCCCATGAAGCGATCTTATTCGCAAAAGGGCGGGCCCGCCAAGACCTGGATGAGGATCGCATGTTGGTGCTTGCACTGATCAAAGCCATCGAAATCGTGGGTGAAGCCGCCTGTCAGGTTTCCGATACGACGCGCAGGCAAACACCGGACATTCCCTGGGAGGACATCATCGGCATGCGACACCGCCTGGTTCATGCCTATTTTGACATCAATCTGGATATCCTTTGGCGTACTGTCCAAGATGATATCTTCTCCCTGATAGCGCTTCTGGGACCACTTTTAACTGAAACCGATTCCGGCTGACCGATAGTAAATACCTTGGAGAACAACAATGCCTTTGACCAATTTTGGTGCGATACTGAACTTCGCCGAAACGGTGGAGCAGGATGATATGGAATTCTACCGCGTGGCTTCGTCCACAGCAGCAGGAGAACCTTACCGGTTGTTGTTTGAGATGTTTGCCAAGGAGGGTAAGAAGAATATCGCCCTGGTCCAGCGCAGCCGTCGGGAGAATGTCACCGAGATGATTCTGGAGCCGATCCGGGATTTTGTTCGTGACAGCTACCAGCTAAGGGTGGAAAATGCAGATGGCCTGGATAGCACGGCCATCCTGACTGCCGCCGTCGCACTGGAAAACCGTGCCATCCGCTACTACAGTGATGCAGCCGAGAAGATCCGCGCCTTGCCCGAGGTTTCCCGGGCGCTAAAAACCCTGGCCAAGAAACGAACCCAGCGTCTTGGCCAGATCGAGAATCTTTCCGCCTGATTGGCTTTGAAAGCCGGTCTCAATGGCGTTACTTTTTTTCAAATGGGAAAATCACCCGCCAATCATCCCTCATATTCACAATGGTCCATCCGCGACGCGGACCTTCGTCGAGGCCACGATCGAGCCTGCCGATGTGCGAGTCACCGTCGTAAGCCCATTCTCGTTTGTCGTCGGTATGGTGCACGATAAGGCCAAAACGCAAACCCGTACCGGCAGTTGTCCACTCCAGCATTTCGAAATCGCCGTCGGAATTGCCGCCTGCCAAGATCGGTCGGCGGCCAATATGCTGGTGGATACCGACCGGCTTGCCTGCCTTATCGTCGATGAAGTTTAACTCTGGTAGTCGTGCGATTACGGGCTTACCATCACGCAATTCGTACTTCGTCTTGATGCTGCTGCCGATGACCTGCTCCGGGGGGATGCCGTAAACCTTTTGCGTCCACGGGCGCATGAATTCGATGCCGCCACCGGAAACGATGAAGGTCTTGAAGTCGTTCGCACGCAGGTAGGCGAGCAGTTCCAGCATCGGTTGGTAAACCATCTCAGTCAACAGCCGCCCCGTCGTGGGATGTTTTGCGGTGGTGATCCAATCGGTCACGATCTTTTCGAACGCCTGCGTGGTCATGCCGGCATGGGTGCTCATGACAATTTCCAGGATGGCGTGCTCACCGCCTTCAAGTGCACGCTTCATGTCGCCCTTGAGCAGTGAAGCAAATGGCTCCTGGGTATTCCATTCTGGATGCTGCGGAGCGAGGGCATTTACGCGGTCGATGGCGAAAAGAAGCTGAAAGTAGATCGGCTGCTCGGCCCACAGCGTGCCGTCATTGTCAAATGTGGCGATGCGCTCGGCCTCCGGTACGAAGTCCGGTGAGCCTTCCTTGGTTACCCGTTCGACGAAGGTGACAATCGCCTTCTTGGGCGCCGTTTCGTTCCAGGATGGCAAGGAATCGGCAGCTACAGATACGTTTGTAAATAGCAACAGGGAGAGCAGAATCTTGAAAGATAAATGTTTCATAAATGGGCTCCTTGTGTGCTGAAGTAACGGGGCGCCTGCAACCAAGCGCCCCGCTACGTTCGATCTACTTCGATCCGATGTTTCGTTGGAGTTGGTCCAGAACTTTATCGAGACTGAAGCTGGCGGGTTTCTGGCGTGGTGGGAACTCCTTGAACGTTCTCAGGAAATTGGCGACGTAGCTTTGTGCCGGTATCAGCAGATAGGCGTGGTCGATGTACCAGTCCCAATATGTATTGGAGGTGACGTCCGCCCGCTCGTACGGGTCCATGCGCAGGTTGAACAGTTTGGGCCCCCGCAGCAGGGTATACGGCTCGAACCAGATTTGCAGCGTGCCCGGCTGCCGCTGCTCCATGAAGACAAGCTTCCAGTTGTCGTAGCGCAGCCCGGTCAGGTCGCCGTCGTCGGAGAAGTAGAAGAATGATTCGCGGGGCCCCTTGTCCGTTTTTCCGGTCAGATAGGGCAAAAAGTTGTACCCGTCCAGGTGAACCTTATAGGTGGTCTTGCCGATCTTGTACCCCTTGAGCAGTTTGCCCGTCACATCCGAATCACCGGCGGCTGCCGCCAGCGTCGGCAGCCAGTCCATGTGCGACATGATCTCATTGGAAATGCTCCCGGCCTTGATCTTGCCAGGCCAGCGCACCATGGCAGGTACGCGGTAGGCTCCTTCCCAGTTGCTGTTC
>CAVPJR010000014.1:0-39363 GCA_963705435.1 uncultured delta proteobacterium
CCGATCACGTTGCTCAAACGGACAAATTCCGCCACGGAAAGGCTCTCCGCCCGCCGCATGGGATCGATCTGAGCCGTCTCAAGCAGCTGCTCGCAGGTGGAGGGTTCAAGATTCAGGTCACTCTGGGACAGCGCGTTTCTCAAGGTTTTGCGCCGCTTGCCGAAGGCCGCCTTGACCACACGAAAAAGAAGGGCTTCGTCATCGGCCGGAAAGGGCGGTGGACTGGCAAACCGGATGCCGATCACGGTGGAATCCACCTTGGGGGCAGGAAAAAACAAGGGCGCCCGCACCTGCATCAGCACCTGGGTGTGCGCACAATACCCCAGCATGACGGACAGCCGGCCGTAGTCCTTGGATCCGGGACCGGCACAGATGCGCTGGGCCATCTCTTTCTGCAGCATGAGCACCGCCCGGTCGATCCGGCTTCTGGCGTGGATCAATTGGACGATCACCTGGGATGAAATATTGTAGGGAGGTTGCCCAAAACCACCAACGGCCGGCCGGCCTCACGAGCGATCGCGTTCCAGGTCCACCCGCAAAATGTCAGCTTCCCGAATCTCGACATTATCGATACCGGCGGCCAGCAGCTCCGTCCTGAGCAGATCGATGATCCGGCCGTCCTTGTCCACGGCAATGACCCGGCAGGCAACCGTTGCCGCGGGAATGGTCATGGCCCCCAGACCGGGCCCGATCTCCAGCACGACATCGTCGCCGGCAATACCGGCCTTGTTCACAATGGCCCGGGCGACGTTGGGGTCGCTGAGAAAATTCTGCCCCAGCTGCTTCTTGGCCTGGATGTTCCAGGCGGTCAGCAGCGCCCGCGGCGATGTCATGGCCGTGGCCTTGAATCGGTATCGACCTGCCGGGCCCGGCGTCGGATGGTGATAAATACGCGAAAGGTGATGAAATAGGCCGCTACGCCAAAAATCGCCCCGATGACCACACCGCCGACGATCATGGCCCAGGTGACCTCGAGCCCCAGTTCCATCAGTTGGGAAAATGAGTCAAAGGCGATGCTGTCCAGTGTTTTCTGGTATCCCAGCAGCATGCAGCCCAGCTTGTAGTTGGCATAATAAACCAAAGGGATGGTGAGCGGGTTGCTCAGCCATGTGCCCAGCGCCGCCGCCGATTTACTTCCCCGAACCAGAAAGGCCAGGGCAATCGCAACGATGGTCTGCAGGGGAATGATGGGCGTGATGGAGACGAAAATACCAACCGCCATACCCAGGGCAATAAAGTGGGGGTTGCCCTCCAGTTGACGCATACGGACCAGCATCTGGCTGAAGCGTTCCCGGGGGCCCGTAAACACAGGCGGTTTTTTCTTGTATCGGTGATGCGTTGAATTCATGGTACTGGCAACCGTCCCTGAATGTAAGGCCCGGATCGTCCCGATCGGAGGGGCCGGGTATGGTCCTGTTTCCGGTATCATCGGTTATTTTTTCGTTCCCGATCCAGCTCTCGCTTCTGGTCGCGGCGCCGGATGGTTTCACGTTTGTCGTGACTCTGCTTGCCCCTGGCCAGCGCCAGGCTGAGTTTGGCCTTGCCTTCCTTGAAATAGAGCCTCAACGGAATGAGCGAGTACCCCTTTTCATTGACCTTGCCATAGAGCTTTTTTATTTCGTAGTTGTGCAGCAAAAGTTTTCTGGGACGCAGGGGATCGTGATTGTCGAAATAGGCAAAGGGATAGGCGCCGATATGCATCTGGTAGACGAAGACCTCGCCGTTTTTGATGCGGGCGTAGGAATCCTTGAGGTTGGCCTTGCCCATCCGCAGGGATTTGACCTCGGTGCCGGCCAGCACGATGCCGGCTTCATACTTGTCTTCGATGATGTAATCGTGTCGGGCCTTGCGGTTTTCCGCCACCACTTTGATCGGTTGCTTTTCCACGGGATTACTGCTCCTGTTGTTCGGGCTCGATTTGCGAAACGACGCCACCGAAGTGTCGCTCCACCAGCACCTGAACCTCGTCAGCGGTGGTCTTGCGCATCACCGCATCCATAAAGTCGCGTAGATCGGCGGTGTTGATTGACCGGATGGCGTTCTTCACCACGGGGATGGCCTGGGGATTCATGCTCAGTTCATCCACCCCCAGCCCCAGCAAAATAGGGGCAAAAAGCGGCTCTCCGGCCATTTCACCGCACATGTAGGTCTTGATGCCTTTTTCCCTGCCCACATCGCAGGTTCGCTTGATCATCCGCAGTATGGCCGGATGCAACGGCTGGTGAAGGTGGGCCACATGCCGGTTGCCCCGGTCGATGGCCAGGGTGTACTGGATCAGGTCGTTGGTGCCGATGCTGAAAAAATCAACCTTTTCAGCCAGAATGTCGGCGGTGATCACTGCCGACGGGACTTCGATCATAATTCCCAGGGGAACATCCCGTTTGTAGGCAACCCCTTGCTGCTCCAGGCATTGGGCGGCCTCGTCCAGCAGATTGATGGTTTGTTCGACCTCTTCGATCCCGGAAATCATGGGAACGAGAATGCGAACCTCCCCGAAGACCGCGGCCCGCAGGATAGCCCGAAGCTGGGTTTTGAATATCTCGGGCTTTTGAAGGCAATAGCGGATGGCCCGAAGACCCAAGGCCGGGTTCAGCTCGTAACTGTCCCGGATATAATTCACCGCCTTATCGCCGTTGATGTCAAGGGTCCGGATGGTCACCGGCCGCTTGCCCATCACGTCGATCACGTCCTTGTAGTTTTCAAACAGCATCTCTTCGGTGGGAAAATCCGGCCGGCTGAGATATTGAAATTCGGTCCGGTATAGACCGATGCCGTCGCCGCCGTGATCCAGCACGGAAACCACCTCTTCGGGAAGTTCGATGTTGCCCATGACTGAAATTCGGAGGCCGTCCTTGGTCCGGGCGGGCAGATGGCTTTTTCTGGCCATCAGTGCTTTTTGAATTTCGTATTGCTCCCTGCGCTCCTCGGTCTCCAGCAGCGTCTGCTCGGTGGGGTTGACCACAACGATGCCGGTCTCGCCGTCCACGATGATGATGTCATCATTTTTAATTTTTAACGTGGCGTTGCCCACCCCTAAGACGGCGGGGATTTCAAGCGTCCGGGCGATGATGCTGGTGTGGGAAGCCCGGCCGCCGCGATTGGTGACAAATCCCTTGATCCGCTCCAGCTGGATCTGGCTGGTCTCTGCCGGAGACAGGTCCCGCGCCACCAGGATCACCCGCTTGTCGATCCGCCCAATGTCCACCTGGTCCGCACCGACCAGGTTTTCCATGATGCGGTCCGACACATGGGTGATATCCTCTGCCCGCTGCTTGAGATAGTCATCGGACATGTTCTCGAAGATGGGCTTGACCAGGGAAACCACCTTTTTCAGCGCCCATTCGGCGTTGACACGCTCTTTCTCGATCACGTCGATCGTCCGGTCATAGAGCATCTTGTCTTCCAGGAGCAGCATGTGGGTCTCTAAAATCTGCGTATGCTGGCGAAGCTCTTCGGGGGTGGTGTCGATGATCCGACGCAGCGCAGTCCGGGCTTTTTTTACCGCCGTCTTGAAGCGGCCCACTTCGGCAGATCGTGATTCTTCACGGATCACATACTTTTTGACGACATCCACGCCCTCCTTGTCCACCAGGTAGGCTTTGCCGATGCAGATGCCAGGGGATCCGCCGATGCCCTTGAGGATAATTTCTTGGCGTTCCTGATTTTCCATGAACGATTATTCTCCAAACCCGGATCGAACCAGTGCCGCGATGCGCTCCAGGGTATTCAGATCTGCTTCATCGTCGATGCCGACGGTGATCTCCGTGCCCGCGGGGCAGGCGAGGGTCAGGATGTCCAGCATGGATGTGGCGTCTGCCGTGTTGCCGTTTTTCATGATCCATACCCCACCACTGGCCTCTCCGGCCAGTTTGGCCAGCTTGGCGGCGGATCTCGCATGCAACCCGAGCTCATTGACGATCCGAAGGGTTCTGGATTGGGCCGTTTTCATGTTGTCCCTGAATCTTGCCTGTATGCTGATAGACAATGCGCCAACGAAGTCCCAATTACAGGCCGTTAAGGCAGCCTGCGCCGTTTCCTTAAAACCGACCGGCCAGATCTTTCATCAACAAAAAAAGGGAATGATTTCTTTATTAAAACCTAATTTATTTATCAACCGCCGTAACCGATGTCAATGCGTAAACATTGACAATACCGGCCCTTGAGGATATGCTGATTGCCAATAAATTGAACCCTCCCCGCGGCTTGCCGCGGGGAGGGTTCACCGTTAGGATAAAATCGATTTATGGTTCGCTCGCTAACCCCGCCGCAAGCGGCGAGGAACGCACTCGCTATCGCGGTTCAGGCAGGCGCTGCAACCTGTCATCAACTGCCAGACCAATCCTAAAACATGGGAGAAGGCCATGACTGAAAAGGTGACGATCTTCGGCAAAAACTCATGACCCCATACGTCGGCAGCCCGTGAGGCCTACGCCAGCAAAAACAGATCGGTTGAATACGTCAGTGTGATCGACGACCCCCACGCATTGGAAAAAATGCTGGTGCTCTCCAATGGCCAGCGAAAAGTCCCCGTGATTGTCGAAGGTGAACGGGTAACGGTGGGCTTCCAGGGAAAAGGGTGAGCGGTGTGAACCCGGCGGCTGGAGGCTGCCCGCGCAACAAGAGGCCCTGAATGGAGAAGCAGTTTTTAATCGACGATCTGAAGCTGGGAGAATCCTGGCGACTGTTTAAGATCATGGGTGAATTTGTCGAAGGCGTAGAGGGCCTTCACGACCTGGGTCCCGCGGTCAGCATTTTCGGATCCGCCAGAACCCGCCCTGACGATCCGCAATATAAAAAAGCGGAAGCCATCGCCGCCCTTTTCGTTAAAAACGGTTTCGGGATAATCACCGGCGGGGGCGGAGGGATCATGGAGGCGGCCAACAAAGGCGCCGCTGAAGCCGGCGGCACATCGGTGGGTCTGAACATCCGGCTCCCCTTTGAACAAAAGCCCAATCCGTATGCAACGATCCAGATGGAGTTCAAGTATTTTTTCATCCGCAAGGTCATGTTTATCAAATATGCCGCCGCCTACGTTGTCATGCCCGGCGGCTTCGGAACCATGGATGAACTTTTTGAAGTGATCACCCTTGTGCAGACCCGTCGGATTCGGCCCTTTCCCATCATCATGGTGGGAACCGATTATTGGGGCGGGCTGCTCGAGTGGATCCGCAGCCAGCCGCTGGCCAAGTCGCTGATTTCTCAAAAGGACATGGATATCATACAAGTCCTGGATGACCCTGAGGAGATCGTCGACTCGGTCCGCAAAATCCTCGTCGTCTGACGACCGCATTCCCTTATCACATCAGCAAGTGTGACCATGTCTAATATAGCACAGCAGAACTCAGCATCCGCAAACGCCTTGCCCACGAATCCAACGGATCCAACCGTCCAGCGCCAGAATGCATCCCTGCGGGCCCTTCACGAAACCGCCTTGGGCCTTTTGGATAAAATCGATAAAGAGGAATTGCTCGAGACCATTATCGAGCGCGCGGCATCCCTGACCGGCACCCAGCATTGCTACATCTACCTGTTGGAACCGGACGCACAGGTGATGCAGATGCGCGTGGGCAAGGGTTTCTTTGCCGAACAGCTGGGTCGGTCGGTCCGCAAGGGCGAAGGCATGGGCGGGTGCGTCTGGCAGACGGAGGAGCCCGTGCTCGTGGCGGACTACAGCAACTGGTCGGGCCGGCTGGACGATCCGGCCCTTGACGGCCTGCGCTGCATTGTGGGGATTCCGCTGAAATCCGACAGTCAGGTTCAGGGCGTCATCGGTCTGGCCCATGTAGATCCGGAAAAGCGCTTCGACCAAGAGGATGTCATTCTCCTTGAACGCTTTGCCGCCCTGGCGCTGCTGGCACTGGAAAAAGCCACCCTGTACAGCAAGGTCACCCGCGAACTAGCCGAACGGAAAAAAGCCGAGGCCCGCATTCGTGAGAGCGAACAGCGCTACCGGTCGTTCCTTGAGTCGTCCCCGGATCCCATCGTCGCATACAACATGAAAGGCGTTGCCACCTACGTTAACCCGGCCTTTGAACAGACCTTCGGCCTTTCCCGCCACGAACTGCTGGGCAAACAGATTGATTTCGTCCCTGAAGAGTGCTGGCCGGAGACCAAAGCCGCCATCGACGAAATGCTGAGCGGCCGCAAAATCACCATGTTCGAAACCAAGCGACTGGCCCAGGATGGACGGGTGCTGGACGTTCAAATCAGCTCGACCCTGTTTCAAAATCAAAAGGGCCTGCCGGTGGGCAATATCGTTACCCTTAGAGATATCAGTGCCCGCAAAAAGGCGGAGGAAGCCCTTCAGCAATACCACGGCCAGTTGGAGGAACTGGTCCAGGAGCGGACCGCGGAGCTGGCCGACACCAACCGAAGGCTGAAGCAGCAGATCGAAGAGCGAAAGCGGGCGGAATCAGCCTTGAGGGCCCAATCCAGTTATCTGGAAGAGGTCAACACGGCGCTGCAGGTGCTGCTTAAAAAGCGGGAAGAGGACAAGCGTGAAATGCAGGAAAATGTCCTTTCCAATGTCAAGGAACTGGTGTCTCCCTATCTGCTCCGTCTGAAAAGAGGCCATTTGGAACCCCACCAGGAAACCATGCTTGAAATTCTGCAGTCCAACCTGGACAATATTATTTCGCCTTTCATCAGCAAGCTCTCTTCACGATATTTCAACTTCACCCCCACTGAAATCCGCGTGGCCAACCTGATCAAGGAAGGAAAAACCAACAAGGAGATCGCCGAATTGCTTCTGATTTCAAAGAATACGGTTTTATTCCACCGCCACCACATTCGCACCAAGCTTGGACTCAGAAACAAAAAAATAAACCTCAGAACCCATCTGCTCTCCTATGAAGAATAGCGGTTATTACCCACTATTTACCTGCTATTTTATCAACTTGACATTCTTGCGTGTTAAAACGATAATGGCGCCTAGAGGAGCCATCCGCCACTTTAAATCTGTACCTTTATCAATCCAACACGTTAAAATTGATACAAATAATTAAAACCATGATTTTTTTTCCGATAATATGAATGCAATTTATTTTTTAACTATCAAGCTAAATATTAAGGGCGCTATTTTTATCTGTCGCACTATGATTTCAGACCTTGAACCCGGCAACATCTCCAGCTGTCACACAACCCAGGTTGAGCTCACATGACCACCTTATCCATTGAGAATGTTACGCTTACATTCGGCGGACTGAACGCGCTTTCCGATGTTACCATGACCATCGAACCGGGGCTGATCACCTCCATCATCGGGCCTAACGGTGCCGGCAAAACCAGCATACTGAACTGCATCTCCGGATTTTATCACCCGAACACAGGGGAGATTAAATATGGTGACAAGCGCCTGACCCGTGCGCTCCCCCACCAGGTGACCAAACTGGGCATCGCCCGGGCGTTTCAGAATCTGGAACTGTTCAGAGGCTTGTCGGTCCTCGACAACCTGTTGCTGGCCCGCCATACCAACCTGAATTACAATTTTTTCCAGGCCATGATTTACGTCGGCAAGGCATCGCAGATAGAGGCCGAAAACCGCGCCTACGTGGAAAATGTCATTGATTTCATGGAGCTAGAGCCCTATCGCAAAAGCACGGTGGGCAATCTGGCCTACGGCATCCAGAAACGCGTTGAGGTCGCCAGGGCGCTCACGCTGAACCCCCAACTGCTGCTGTTGGACGAGCCCATGGCGGGCATGAATATCGAAGAAAAAGAAGATATCGTACGATTTGTCATGGACATAAAAAAGGAGCAAAAGAAAACAATCATTCTGGTTGAACATGACTTGGGTGTGGTCATGGATATTTCCGATCGCATCCATGTGCTTGACTTCGGGGAAGTCATCGGATCGGGGACACCCAAAGAAGTGGCTGCAAACGAAAAGGTTATCGAGGCTTACATCGGAGAAGATTAATTGGACACGACAGACACGCAACACCTTCAGTCACTGACCATTCCACAATTGCTTCGCTGGCGCGTTGAAAGCACCGGAGACAAAGTCGCCTTGCGGGAAAAAGAATTTGGCCGCTGGAACAGCTACACCTGGAATGAATATTATCATCTGGTTCGCAAGACAGGATTGGGACTGCAAAAACTCGGCCTGGAAAAAGGCGACGCGATCGCCTTGATCGGCGACAACATTCCGGAAATGCTCTTTACCGCCATTGGCGCGCAGGCGGTGGGCGGCATATCCGCAGCCATCTACCAGACCACCATGCCCGAGGAGATCGCCCAGCTGCTGGATTACATGAACGTCTCCATGGTGTTTTGCGACAACCAGGAACAGGTGGACAAAATCGTTGAGATCCGTAAGCGGGTCCCGGGCGTCAAGCATGTCATCTACGAGGACCCCCGCGGCATGCGCGACTACCGGTCCGATGACTGGTTCGTCTTCATCGACGATCTCTACCGGCTCGGTGATGAAATCCATGCCGAAAACCCGGATCTGTACGAGTTCCTGGTGGATCAAGGCACCGCCGACCAGGTCTGCCACCTCTGCCTGACTTCGGGAACGACCGGTTTGTCCAAAGGGACCATGCTGACCCACAAGAACTTTATCAGCATGGGGCTGCAGCTCACCGAAGCGGATCCGCTGGCGGATACCGATGAGTATCTCTCCTTTCTGCCCTTTGCCTGGATCGGCGAGCAGATGAACTCGTTTGGTGTGGCCATGGCCACCGGGATCACCATCAATTTCCCCGAATCGGTAGAAACGGCCATGGAAGACCTCAAGGAGATCGGCCCCCACTTCATGTTCGGCGCACCCCGGATTTATGAGACCATCCGCTCCCAGATCTGGCTCAAAATCGACGAATCGTATTGGCTCAACCGGAAACTCTATTATTATTTCATAAAAATCGGCGAAAAGGCGGCCGGTTACCGCATGTCGGGCAAATCCATGCCCCTCGTGCTTAGATTCCAAGCCTGGCTGGGCTACCAGATGATCTTCCGCCCCCTGATCAACCAGATCGGCCTGCTGCGTCTGCGCCGGGCCTATACCGGCGGCGCCGCCCTGGGCCCCGAACTGTTCACCTTCTACCAGGCCATCGGGGTCAACCTGAAGCAGATCTACGGCCAGACCGAAATCGTGGGCATCGCCTACATGCACAGGGACGGCGACGTGCGGCCCGATACGGTGGGCAAACCCCTGCCCAACACCGAGTGTAAAATTTCAGAGGAAGGTGAAATCCTCTCCCGATCACCATCGGTGACGCCCGGCTATTACAAACTGCCCGAAAAAACAGAGGAACTACTGGCCGGCGGCTGGCTGCACTCCGGCGACGCCGGCTATATCGACGAGCATGGGCACCTGGTGGTCATCGACCGCTTGGCGGATGTCATGCACAATGCCAATGGCGAGATTTTCAGTCCCATGTTCCTGGAGAACAAGCTCAAATTCAGCCCCTATATCAAAGAGGCGGTGATTTTCGGAAACAAGCGCGATTATGTAGCCGCCCTGATCAACATCGACCCCATCGTGGTAGGTAAATGGGCCGAAGACCGGGGCATCTCCTACACCACCTATATGGACCTTTCGGCTAACCCCGAAATAGCTAAGCTGGTCAACGAGCAGGTGGCCGAAATCAATTCGCGGGCCGAAAAGGAACACTTCAGAATCAAACGCTTTGCCATTTTATACAAACTGCTGGACATGGACGACGGCGAGTTGACCAAAACGGGAAAGATTCGCAGGAAATTCGTACGGGAAAAATACCAGAACCTGTACGATGCCCTTTACGATGAAAGCATCAGCGAAAAGGAGGTCGAGGCCCTCTTCCAATACCAGGACGGACAATCAACCACGGTGAAAACCAAGATTTCATTTTATACCATGGAAGGGTTCTGATGAGTTATTTTTTTCAACTGGTGGTCAGCGGCATCGTGGTGGGTTCTATTTATGCCCTGGCGGCACTGGGATTTGTCCTGATCTATAAATCGAGCAAGGTGTTGAATATTGCTCACGGACAAATTATTGCCGCCGGTGCATTTATCGCCTATGCATTAACCGGCATGGCGGGGATTCCGATTTACATATCCTTTTTTCTGAGTATGGTGATTACGTTTTTCCTGGCCATGAGCGTGGAGCGGATATTTTTGCGTCGCTTAATCGGAGAGCCGATCATCTCTGTGATCATGGTAACGATCGGCCTGATGTCCATCATCGATGGCTTGATTTTTTTGACACCCTTTGGTTCGGTAAACTTCTCTTTTCCCAGATTTTTGCCCCGGACATTGATATCCTTCGGCGGAGTGTCCATCTCCTGGACCCAGCTCGTGGGCGTCATCGTGACGGCTGTGATGATCGGGGGGTTCTCATGGTTTTTTAAAAAATCAACGGTGGGCATCTCCATGCGGGCGGTCTCGGATGACCAATTCGCCTCCATGTCCGTAGGCATATCAGTGCCCCGGGTGTTCGGCCTCGCATGGGCCACGGCCGGGTTGAGTGCCGCCGCTGCCGGTGTCATCATCGGCAATATCACCGGTCTCAATTTTGAGACGCTGCAAGCCTTTGGCATTACCGTATTCCCTGTGGTTATTCTGGGAGGGCTGGATTCCATTTTAGGCGCCGTGGTAGCCGGTATCATCATGGGCATCATCCAGCAGTTCGCCAGCGGTTATCTGGACGGCAACTGGGGGCTCAACGG
This sequence comes from uncultured delta proteobacterium, assembly GCA_963705435.1. GTDB lineage: Bacteria > Desulfobacterota > Desulfobacteria > Desulfobacterales > Desulfosarcinaceae > Desulfosarcina. The sequence continues at coordinate 10,650 of CAVPJR010000014.1, forward strand.
CACCGCGGAGGTGTTGCCCTATATCATTTTGTTAATCATCCTGCTTTTCAAGCCCCACGGACTTTTCGGCATCCATGAAATTGAACGGGTATAGATCATGTCAACCAATCGTTGGTTAGCCACTGGCAACTACTTTACGTCCTACCAGGACGAGCAGCGAATATTCTTTACCCACTTGGACCGGACCATCCTCATCCTGTTCCTCTTTCTGCTGTTTGTCTGGCCCATGCTTTTTACGTTAAGCAACAAATACATGCTGGTATTGGACAACATTCTGATTGCCATGGTTGCGATCATCGGCCTGAATATCGTCACCGGTTTCGCCGGCCTGATATCCATCGGGCATGCCGCCTTTATGGGCATCGGGGCCTACACGTTAGCCTCTTTTTCAAGGACCCTGGGTGACAGTCATGTCATCATCACGCATGCCTGGCCGCTGATGATTGTTCTTTCCGGGTTGATGGGGGCGGTTTTCGGGGCCATCGTCGGGCTTCCCGCCATGCGCCTGAAACATCTCTATCTGGCCATCGCCACCCTGAGCTTCCAGATGATTTTTTCGTGGACGATCAATTTTCTGGAATTTTTTAACCAGGGGCAGACCATCCCGATTAGTCGGGTGTATTGGTTTACCGGAAAATTGGACAGAGATGAGCACTATCTCTTCTGGTATTATGTGCTGCTTGTCGTGGTGATTCTCTCCGGATTCATGGTGCGCAACCTCCTGAGAACCCGTTACGGACGTTGTTTGAGTGCCGTCAGGGACAACGACCGGGCCGCAGACGCCATGGGAATGCATCCCGGCCTTACCAAAGTATACGCCTTCGGTCTGGCCGGCTTTTTTGCCGGTGTCGCCGGCGCCTTGCACGCCTACGTATACCGGGGTGTGGGTTTTGAATCCTTTACCCTGCATCACTCGATCACCCTTCTTGCCATGGCTATCGTGGGTGGTCTGGGAACACTCAGCGGATCTTTCTGGGGACCGACCGCGATCATAGCGCTCGAACTCCAGGTGGAAACCCTTGCCGAACACGCCGGCCAGATATTGCCGTCAGACTGGAATCTCGCCACCGCTTTAAAACCACTTTCTTTTGGCCTGGTGATCGTTCTGTTTTTAATGTTTGAACCGAGAGGGATCGCTAACTGGTGGCGCATTGTAAGATCTTATACCAAACTGTGGCCGTTCCGATATTGAACCACCAGGGATAGACGACTTGCCGGATACCTAAAAGGCCGGCAAGCCAATGAATATCCATTTTGTCCAGCTAATTAATCAACACCTAACCATCTAAAGGGGGAAACATGCAAAACGGAAAAAGGATGACCGTCGTATTATCGCTTTCACTTATTGTTCTCTTTGCATTTACCGTTCAGGCCCTGGCCGGAGAGACCTACAAGCTGGGCCTCTCTCTTGCCATTACCGGACCGACATCGGATGCAGGCGACCCGTATTCGAAAGGCGTTGAAGACTACTTTAATTATGTCAACGACATGAAGCTATTGGGCGATGACAAAATCGAATGTACCATCCGGGACGATCAGTACAAGACGGATGTCACCAAGCGAAATTTTGAAGACTTCCTGGACACGGGCATCGTTTTTTACCTCAACTACTCCACGGGCAGCACCATGGCCTTGAAAAAAGATTTTGACGAAGAGAAGATGCCCACCATCCCGGCTTCCTTCCATGCCGGAAACCTGGAAGGGTCCTCTTATATCTTTTTACCCATCGCCTCCTATTCAGCCCAGGCCATCGGACTCGCTGAATATGTCGTCAAGAACCACAACGGGGACACGCCAAAAGTGGCGATGTACATCCATCCATCAGCCTTCGGCAGAGGGCCTGTATCCGATGTAGAAAAATCGGTCGCCGCCGGCCTAAAAATGGAAATCGTCGAAGTGGTCGAGCACGGCAAAGACCTGGACAACACCGCCATGCTGCAGCGCCTGCAGAGCAAAGGCGTCCAATACATCATCAGCCAGACCATCCAGTCTCCGGTTGCCACCATGCTCAAGGATGCCAGCCGTTTAGGACTGATCGCCAAAACCTTTGGCGAGAAGGGCAAGATCACGTTCCTTGGATGTCACTACACCGGCGGCAACGACCTGGTGTCCCTGGCCGGACCGGCTGCGGAAAATTTCTACTGGACGACATCCTACATTGTGACGTCCGAGCCCGGCGCCGGGACGGATTTCCAGCTGGCCCTGGCCAAAAAATACGGGCGTGACGAAAAGACGGCCAACTCCCACAACTACATCAACGGGGCGATGGTGGCACAGGTCGCTTCTGAATGCATGGTGCGGGCCAAAGCCAAGGGCAAAAAGGTTACCAAAGAAAGCCTCTATGAAGAATTGTTGGCCATGAACGGCGACAATGCTTTAGATCTGGTTACCACGGTCGGTCCGGTAACCTATTCCGAGACGGACAAGGCGGGTGTGGATACCCTGCAGCTTTACGCAGTGAAAAACGGAGAGTTCAAATCGGTGGGCAAACCGTTTATTCCCGAGTACACAGAGAAAATAAAATAATTTACCGTCGGCCGGCCCGGTAATCCCGGCCGGCCGACCATTCTTTCATCCCTTGTGCCGAAGAATGGAAGGCCCAAGGCTTGCTGCACGCAAACGATTAGGTGGAGGCTTGCAGAATTCACCTGGAATAAGAAAACTGCCTTATGGATAAACACGATTCGGCAAGGCTGCTCGAAGTCAACAACATCGAAGTGGTTTACAACGATATTATCCAGGTGCTGCGCGGTGTCAGCCTGAATGTATCCCAAGGGGGCATCGTCGCCCTGCTGGGCACCAACGGCGCCGGCAAGACTACGACGCTGCGGGCCATCAGCGGCCTGCTCAAACCGGAAAACGGCTTTATCCGTGATGGGCATATCCGGTTTGCCGGAAGCGACATCACCAATGTCCTGGGAACACAGGTGGTCAAACTTGGCGCGGTGATGGTGCCGGAGGGACGCCGGGTCTTCAAGCACCTCACCGTTGAGGAAAATATACGCGTCGGATCCATTACCCGAAAAGACGGGTCCCAAAAAATTCGCGCGGACAATGACAAGATGTACGATCACTTCCCGCGGCTTTCTAAAATCACCAACCGGCTGGCCGGCTACTGCTCCGGCGGAGAGCAGCAGATGATCGCCATTGCCCGGGCCCTGATGGCATCACCGACCATGCTCATGCTGGACGAGCCATCCCTGGGCCTGGCACCGCTGCTGGTAAAAGAGATCTTCGAAAACGTCGAAACCATCAACCGTGAGCTCGGAACCACCATTCTGGTGGTTGAGCAGAATGCCAAGATCGCCTTAAAGGTGTCCGATTATGCCTACATCATGGAGTCGGGCAAGATCGTCCTGGAAGGCCCGTCCAAGGAGCTCAAGAACAACCCGGATGTCAAAGAGTTTTACATGGGCATCACCCAGGGCGGCGGACGAAAATCCTTCAAAGAAGTCAAGTCTTACAAGCGGCGCAAACGCTGGATGTAAGTGTTAACAGGTTCTGGGTTCGGCGTTCAGCGTTCAGGGTTAAAAGGCTGGTGAACTCGCAAAAAGTCGCATTTTCGACGGAGAAAGGGCAAACCCATATGAAGTTTCTCGTTGCCTACAATGGTTCAACAGAGTCCAAAGCCGCCCTTGATCTGGCGATAAAGCATGCGTCGATCTTCACGGCCAAGGTTTTTGTCATCACCAGCATGGAAGGCGGCCACAGCGAAAAACCCGAAGACATCGCCCGGGTAAACCAGGAGCTGAAGCGGGTTCGGCAGAAGCTCGAGAGCGCCGGCGTCGAGCACGAAGTCCAGGAAATGGCCAGAGGCCTTTCTCCGGGTGAGGACATCGTTATCTTTGCCCAGGAGAACAGCATCGACCAGATTTTCGTGGGCATCGAAAAAAAATCAAGAACCCGGAAACTGCTGCTCGGCTCAACGGCGCAATACATTATTCTCAAAGCGACCTGTCCGGTGACCACCATCAAGTAGTCTGCGACCATTCACCAATCCGGCAAATGCAATTGATGCACAATAGATGAGGTGAGCTGCCTGAAGGTGGTTGTCATCTCATACCGGTGGACTGTTTTATTTACCGTAAGCCAATGAAAGTCTAATTACAGCACAAGGAGTATGAACCATGGGGCTTTACGATTTTTCCCTGTATGACATGATCTGTCGCAACGCCCGGTGCTTCCGGAACCGGCCGGCCTGGTTCGAAGCCGACACCGGCATGACGACAACCTTCGGGCAATTCAAGATGCAGGTGGACCGGCTGGCCGCCGGTCTGCAGCAGGCCGGAATCAAAACCGGGGACCGCATCGGCGTCGTGGGAAAAAACAGCCTGGGTTTTTTTCAGATCTATGGTGCCGCTGCCGCCTTAGGGGCCATCGTGCTGCCCATTAACTGGCGCCTTGCCGCGGACGAGATGGCCTTTAACCTCAACGACTGCACGCCGGCTGCACTCTTTACCGATGAGGAATTTGGCGACGTGGTGGCAGGCATTCGGAATCAGCTCCCCTCGATCAGGCACTACTTTAACCTGAACGATACCGGCCCCTTCGATGCCTTCCGCAAGTTGATGGTCGATGCGCCCCTCTCCGTTGAACCGTTCGACGCCGACGCCGGCCTGGTTATCATCCACACGGCGGCGGTCGCCGGCCGCCCGCGGGGCGCCCTGGTGAGCCACGCCAATCTGCTTTGCGCCAGCCTGCATCTCAACTACTGCTTCGGTCTGTCGCCTACCGACGTTCACCTGAACCTGCTGCCCCTGTTCCACGTTGGCGGTCTTTTCATGGCCGTCAATGCCTTTCACGCCGGAGCGATGAACGTCAATATGAGCAAGTTTGACGCCACCGAAGCCGTTGACCTGATCCAGGCGCATGGGGCTTCCGTGTTCTTCGATTTCTCACCGATTCTCGGATCCATTCTGGATGAGCAGGAAAAGACTGGGGCTGACATATCATCCCTGAGGGCCGTCATGGGACTTGAAGCACCGGAAACCATTGAGCGGTACCAGAAGCATACCGGGGGCTGTTTCTACAACATGTACGGCCAAACGGAAACCTCCTTGATCACCAGCATGGGCCGCTACGATGACCGGCCCGGCTCAGCCGGACGGCCGATTCCGTTGGGACTGGTGGAACTGGTGGATGATGCGGACCATGCGGTGCCCGACTGGACAGGTGGGCGAAATCACCCTCAAAGGCCCCATGGTATTCAAAGGCTACTGGCGTCTGGACGCGGACAACGCACACACCTTTCGCAAGGGACGGCATCACACCGGGGATCTTGGCCGCTTCGATGAAGACGGGTTCCTGTGGTACGCCGGCCGCAAGCCGGAAAAAGAGCTGATCAAGCCCGGCGGCGAAAATGTCTATCCGGCCGAGGTGGAAAAGGTTATCCTGGCGCATCCGGCGGTCGCACAGACCATGGTCTTCGGTGTTCCGGATCCCAAGTGGAAGGAAGGCATCAAGGCGGTCTGCGTGCTGAAGGCCGGACAGCAGGTGGCCGCAAAAGAACTGATCGAATTCGTCGGTGGTCGCATCGCTCGCTACAAAAAACCACAGTATGTGCAGTTCGTGGAGTCACTCCCGGAAAAAAATGGCAGTATCGACCGGGAAGCGGTGAAGGAACTTTACGGAGGAAAACAGACGCACGCCGATTAAATAGGAGGCCATGGATGAACATCCTGACCATTTTAGGAAGCCCACGCAAAAAAGGCAACACGGCCGGCGTACTGGATATGGTGGAACAGGAACTGTCCGGCCGGCATCAGGTGGAACGGCTCGCCATTACTTCCGTGAAAGTCAATGGGTGTCTGGGATGCGAGGCATGTCAGAAAGTGACCGACCGGCCCGGATGCGTCCAGAAGGATGACGCGGTTGCCGTATTCGAACGCATGATGGCAGCCGATGCCATAATTTACAGCAGCCCCCTTTACTGCTGGGACTTTTCCGCCCAGATGAAGGCACTCATCGACCGTCACTTCTGTCTGGTCACGGGTTACGGCACCGCCAACCACCGATCCCTGATCGCCGACAAGCCCGCCGCCCTGCTGGTCACCTGCGGCGGGCCGGTGAAAGGCAACGCCGATGTCATCCAGACCGTCTTCGACCGGGTGTGCAAGTATGGCCAAGCGCGGGCCGTGAATAAGACCGTCATCCCCTTCTGCACGACACCGGATTCCCTGGGCGAGGAAGCCCGTGCCGCCGCCCGGAAGCTGGCCGGGGACATCAGCGGTGCGCTGAGACAGTAGTCCCGCTGAATCACCCAATGACACCCCGACCGATGGTATGGGAGCCGCCTATATGGTTCGATAGTTCCCGTTTTCTTCAACGATTCGACCCTCCTGAAGCAACAGGGCCAGGTTTTTACGGATCATCTGGGTTTCGAATATCTTTTGAAGCCTGCCGTCGGGCATCCGATTCCTGTAAAAGGGTGAATGCCTGACCATCGCTTCCAGGTTCATTTCTTGGCAACACAAATCGAAAACCGCCGCCTTCTGTCGGTCAAAGGCCTTCAGGTAACGATCGAAGGCCGCATCGGCATCTGATCGGGCGATCGGCAGTTTATGGGAGGCACAGATCTGACGGTAGGGCAGGTTGCGCAGCATCGACACACTTTCGCGAAACCGATGAATGTCGCCTTCCGGGTTGCCGTACCAGGGACCGAATCCGGTAAAATCGATATCGATGGAAAACAGCGTCCCCGAAGGCTTCTCCAGGAAACAATAATGATCATCCAGGTGGCCCGGCGCATGAATCGCCTGGAGCTGAATGGATCCAAAATCCAGGATTTCACCGTCGTCAAATTGGTGATCCGGCCGGCGAACGGGATGGATGCCCAACCGACACGAGGCCACCCAGGTCCAGTATTGCGCCGCCTGCCGGCCCTCGACGAATCGCTGACCGAGCAGCCGCAGGTCGCCCACGGACGCCGGGGTCTGGGCCGGCAATAACAGCTGCCGGTCGTTCAGCACGTGCCATGACAGAATATGGTCGGGATGGGAGTGGCTGATGATCAGGGTGTCGATGCGCGTCCGGCGATCGACTTCAACGATTCGTTCGGCGCCGATACCGGCATCGACCAATACGGTCCGGTCTCCAATCATCAGGAACCCGTTGCAGTGGGGAAAACGGCCCTTTCCGGGGGCCTTTACCAGCCAGATGCCCTTGTCGACCGGCTGGAGGAAATGAATCTCATCTAAGTGTTTCATCGAGTAATCCTGTTAAGGGTTTCCGGTTTTTTTAACCTCCCGGGCATGATATGAAACCAGGAATAGCAATTGTTTTCAACCGCTGAACCACCAGAAAGCGCTGGAAGGACAATCATGAAACCGATGTTATTCAAGAATGTGGCCATCGAGGCGGTGGCCTGTGCACTGCCGACGACGATCATCACCTCAGCCGAGATAGAGTCGCAGCTTTCGGCCACGCTGGACCGCATCGGCATCAAGCCCGGAATTATCGAAGGGCTCTCAGGCATCCGGGAGCGGCGCTTCTGGGACATCGACCAGCAGGCCAGCGATGTGGCCACCCTGGCTGCCGAACGAGTATTGGAGCAAACCGGCATCCCCCGCGCGGCCATCGGCTGCTTGATCAGCACGTCGGTCTGCAAAGACTATATCGAGCCATCCGTGGCCAGCCTGGTGCACGGCAATCTCAAACTTGCCGACCACTGCATCAACTATGACCTGGGCAACGCCTGCCTGGGTTTTGTCAATGCCATGGCCAGCATGGGCATGATGATCGACGCCGGTCTGATCGACTACGGACTCATCGTAGATGGGGAAAATTCACGGGAAGTGGTCGAGGCGACCATCGATCGGCTGCGTCAACCGGATGCCAGGCCGGAGGCTTTCCGGGACCAGTTCGCCACCCTCACTTTAGGCTCCGGGGCGGTGGCCATGATCCTTTGCCACAGGGATCTGTCCACAACCGGCCACGTGGTCAACGGGTCGGTGACCCGCGCGGCCACGCGCCATAGCCGCCTCTGTCTAGGACAGCGGGATAAGATGACCGCCGATGCGTCCAAGGTGCTGATCTTCGGCGTGGAACTGGCCAAGAAAACCTGGGACCTGGCCAGCAGCAGCCTGAACCGCTGGAGCGATACGCAAATCGACGCCTACATGCCCCACCAGGTAAGCCGGCGAAACATGGACGTGCTCAACGACAAACTGGGCCTGACACCGGAAAAACATCATCTGAACTTTCCCACCCTGGGCAACATCGGTCCGGCAGCCGTGCCCATCACCTTGGCCCAGGCCGCCGAATCCGGCCGCATCCGATCGGGCGACCATGTGGCGCTCATGGGGATCGGCAGCGGACTTAACTGCTCCATGATGAGCGTGACTTGGTAGGCAGGCCTTCTGCTGCCGGTTGGAAGCAAAACACACCGCCGGTTGCTATTGCAGTTTGCCTGCTAAAAAACTTAACCGATCGGATCATTTTCGATCGACCCGCGATAGGCTTGTCTGCGCATTCCATATTTGCGCATCTTGTAGTGAATCAGTTGCCGCGACACATTCAGCATCCTTGCGGCTGCCGAAACATTGCCACCGGCTGCCCTCAGGGCGTCATCGATCATCTTCAGTTCCTGTTCCTGGCGTCGTTCCCGAAGGTCCCGCACCCCGGCTCCGGGGGGTGCCGCGCCACGGTTGGGGCCGCCGGTTTTCTCAACCGGTGACGTCGCCGGACGATCCACCGGCATCACTTGCAGCGGCGGGCCTTCATCACGAATCTGATGCAATAGCAGATGCGGCGGCAGGTGGGAGATGCGCAGGGTCGTGTCCGGCCCGATGGTGTTCATGGCCCCTTCAATGAGATGTTCGAGTTCACGAACGTTTCCCGGCCAATGATAGGTTCGAAAAAACTGCATGACCGGTTCGCTGACCGCGCACACCTTCTTGCCAAGGGCCAGATTGTTTTTGTAAATGAAATGGCGGGTCAGCGTTTCGATACCTTCTGGCTGTTCGCGCAGGGGGGGAATGGCAATGTAGACCACGGCCAGGCGATAAAACAGGTCCATGCGCAACTGTTGCTCCCGAATGGCTTTGTGGGCAGGTATGTTAACGGAGCTAATGATTTTCAAGGCGACGGGCACTTCACCGGACGCCCCGACACGCCGGATTTTTTTCTCCTGCAGCACCCGCAGCAGTTTGGACTGAAGGGCAATGGGCATCGAATTGATCTCATCCAGAAAAAGCGTGCCGCCGTTGGCCTGTTCGAAGAGCCCCATCTTGTCCACGGCACCGGTGAACGCCCCCTTTACCGTTCCGAACAGCAGACCCTCCAACAGCGTGTCCGGAATCGCCGCGCAATTGATGCCTACAAAGGGGTTGTCCCTTCGGGGACTGTAATTGTGAATGCTTTGGGCAAACATCTCTTTGCCCGATCCGGTTTCACCGAAAAACATCACCGGTGAACTGCTTTCCGAAGCCAGACGGGCCATGGTCAGGGCGTGAAGAATGCTTTTTTCCACACCCATGATATCGGGAAACTGGTATCGGGTGCCATTGGCCAGTTCCGGAGGGGTGTTCGGCGACAGGGTGGAATAACCGGACATGACCTTTTCCAGTAAATTGTAGTTTTTTACAAAGCAGATGGCCCCCGCCAGCCGTCCGTTGAGGTGCAGCGGGAAGACACTGTGGATCGTGTTGGCCAGTTTGCCTTTGCAGGTCCGGTAAAAAAACAGCCGGCGGATAATGGGTGTGTTGGCTTCCAGGCATCTGAATATCATGCTTTCATGCCAGTCCAAGCGATAGATGTCCCCCACCCGCTTGCCGATGACATTTGCGGGACGCAGATCGTCAATCCCCGCCTGGGCTTCGTTGTAGAACAGGATGCGGCCGTCGGTGTCGGTGATGATGATGCCTTCATCAAAGGCATCGAACACCGGAAAAAAATCGAGGTTGTCGACGCCCGGCACAATAGGTCGATTCGCAGGTTGGTCAGACACGGTCAGTCTCCATAGCTGGTTGTTTAGGGTAGGCTTTCGATGACGATAATATGTAAAAAAAACAGTCAATGAAAACATTTTTCCACTAAATGTGTACTATTTATTGTCGGTTTTCATGTTCAAACGGTCAGCCCTCCCGCGAAAAAAAACGCATCCATTGACTGGAACCCTTTTGTCGCAAGACTTAACAAGATAATTTTTTCGGCATGTTATGCGTTTCCATGCATGCCGGACGTGAAAACCCTGGGGTGTTGACCATCTTTTTAGCAAACCGGTCCGGTATGGCATGCAACCTGCTCTATTAGCATCGTAATACCTATTGGTCGCAAAGCATTTCAGACGCCAGCAACGCAAAGTCCTATCCCGTGCCTATCCAGGTGTCGCCATTAACTGCAACAAGGAGGATCGATCATGTATGACCGCATGCAAACGTTCACCCCGGACCAGATGACCCGGATTCACGATGCATCCATGGAACTGCTCTCCAGCGTCGGCGTGGCCTTCAATGAACCCGAAGCCTTGGAGATCTTCGCATCCAATGGTTTCAAGGTGGAAGGAAAAACGGTTTTCATGACCGAGGCCCAGATACAAAAAGCGATTGCGTCCGCCCCTTCACGGTTCACAGTGACCGCTCGGAATCCGCAAAAAAGCGTGGCCGTGGGAGAAGACGATTTCGTTTTTGCACCCGGCTACGGTGCACCCTTCATCGCCCTGCCGGACGGCAGCCAGCGGGAAGCCACCATGGCGGACTATGACAATTTCTGCAAACTGATCCAGACATCCAAAACCATCGACATGAACGGGTTCATGATGGTGGAGCCGGGCGATGTGGCGCCTGAAACCGCCCATCTGGACATGATCTTCTCCAGTGTCGTTTTGTGCGATAAACCCTTTATGGGAAGTCCGGTATCCAAACAGGGCGCCCGGGACTGCATCGAGATGGCATCCATCATATGGGGCGGCAAAGACAGACTTGTCGACACGGGACCGGTGTCGGTGTCCCTGATCAATTCACTGTCGCCGCTTCAGTTTTCCGACGAGATGGCCGGGTCCCTGATTGAACTGGCTCGGGCCAACCAGGCCTGCGTGATTGCCTCGCTGATCATGGCCGGTTCTTCCGGGCCGGTGACCCTCTCCGGCGTATTGGCCCTGCAGAATGCCGAGATCCTGGCGGGGATCACCCTGGCGCAACTGGTCACTCCCGGTGCACCGGTGGTCTATGGATCCACCTCCTCGGCGATGGATATGCGCACCGGCGGATTGGCCATCGGCTGCCCGGAACTGTCCATGGTGGTTTCGGCCACTGCCCAGATGGCACGTTTTTACAAACTCCCCAGCCGCAGCGGGGGCGGTCTGACCGATGCCCATTTCCCTGACGGGCAGGCGGCGGCGGAATCCACCCTGGCCCTGTCTACCGCTGCCCGCAGCGGCATCAACTTCATTCTGCACTCGGCAGGAATACTGGGCGCTTATATCGCCATGAGCTTTGAAAAATTCCTAATGGACGAGGAGATGTGCGGAATCATCCGCAAGCTGATCAAACCCATCGACGTCTCCGCTGAGGCCATCGATGTAGAGATGATCAAAAGCGTGGGTATCGGCGGCCAGTACCTGACCCAGCCCAAAACATTCAAATTGTGCCGCACGGAATTCTACATGACCGATTTTTTAAACCGGCAAAATTATGCCGGCTGGAGGGCTGCCGGTTCCAAGCGTATCGACCAGGTCGCTGCCGAGAGCCTGAGCCGCCGCCTGGCCGCTTATGAAAAACCCCCCATCGACCCGGATGTGGAAACGGCGTTGGCTGCTTACGTCGCCAGGCGCAAGAATAAACCTTGACGGTGAACACCAGCTGACCTATGGGTCAGCCTTAGTATGGAGTTTCAATTCAACCCGTTGAAATATTATATATCGACCAAGATACAGCACCATCATCGCTAAAATTCTATCACCCACATTCAGGAGGTTAATTTATGGCAACCCAGGACATCTTCAACGCAGTACTGGCATTTGACGAGGAGACGGTAAAGGCCAAGACCCAGGCGGAGCTGGACGGCGGCACGGACATCGGCGCCATCTTGAACGACGGCTTGATCAGCGCCATGGACGAGGTGGGCGAGCGCTTTAGCGCCGGCGAGCTCTTCGTGCCCGAGATGCTCATGGCCGCCCAGGCCATGAAGGCGGGCCTGAAGATCTTAAAGCCCCACCTTAGCGCCGGCCAGAGCAAGAGCAAGGGCGTGGTGGTCATCGGCACGGTCAAGGGCGACCTGCACGACATCGGCAAGAACCTGGTCTCGATGATGATGGAAGGGGCCGGCTTCGAGGTGGTCGACCTGGGGGTGGACGTGGAGAGCGAGAAGTTCGTCAAGACGGCGGCGGAAAAGAGCGCCGACGTGATCGCCCTGAGTGCGCTGCTGACCACGACCATGCCCTCCATGGAGAGCACGGTCAAGGCGGTCAAAGAGGCCGGCATGACGACCCGGACGATCATCGGCGGCGCGCCGGTGACCCAGGCCTTTGCCGACCAGATCGGTGCCGACGGCTACAGTGCCGACGCCCCCGGGGCGGTCAAGCTGGTCAAGCAGCTGGTGGCGTAGCTGCAAGCTCAAAGCTCAAGGCTCAAAGCTGAACAACATAGCCGATAAGCTGTTGAGCTAATAAGCTGATCAGGGAAAAAACTGAACCCAGGAACCAGAAACCAGGAACCAGAAACCAGAGACCAGAGACCAGAAACCAGAGACCAGAAACCAGAGACCAGAAACCAGAGACCAGAAACCAGAGACCAGAAACCCCCAACCCGGAGCAACCCATGATCATCATCGGAGAACTGATCAACGCCAGCCGCAAGGCGATCAAGGCGGCCATCGAGGCGCAGGATGCGGCGGCCATCGGCAAGGTGGCCCGTGACCAGGCCGCGGCCGGCGCGGACTACATCGACGTCAATGCGGGCATCTTCGTGGGCAAGGAGCCCGAGTACCTGCGCTGGCTGGTGGAGATCGTGCAGCAGGCGACGGACAAGCCCTGCGCCATCGACAGCCCGGACCCGGCGGCCATCGAGGCGGCCCTTGCGGTGCACAAAGGCACCCCCCTGATCAACTCGATCAGCCTGGAGAAGGATCGCTACGACAAGCTCATGCCGATCATCGCCGGCACGGACATGAAGGTGGTCGCCCTTTGCATGAGCGATGCAGGCATGCCCCAGACCGTGGACGACCGCATGAAGATCGCCGACACGCTGGTGGGCGGGTTGGTCAAAAACAATGTTAAAATAGAAAACATCTTCGTCGACCCGCTGGTGCAGCCGCTGTCGGTGGACAAGACCTTCGGGGTGGAGTTCATCAACACCATCGAACGGATCGTGGCGACTTTTGCCGGCATCCACACGGCCTGCGGGCTGAGCAACATTTCTTACGGACTGCCGGCGCGCCAGTTCATGAACCGGACCTTCATGACCATGGCGATCGCCAAGGGCCTTGACGGGGCGATCATCAACCCGCTGGACGGGCGCATGATGGCCACGATCATCGCCGCCGAGGCCCTGGCCGGCCGCGACAACTTCTGCATGAACTACCTCAAGGCCTTTCGGGCCGGCATGTTCGAGGGGTAACGAAATAAAGGAACCGGGCCAGGCGGTTAAGGGGCCCGGTTCTTTGATTGCCCTGTTTGCCCCCCCCATTTTCCGCTGCCGAAAATCCGTGTTCAAATCGACTAGAAATATGCTAAGATAGTCGTGTTGATTAACCATCTTTACCCGATACAACCATTTCATTGAGAGGAACAAACGATCGATGAGCACCGATCCCAATAAAGTGATCTATTCCATGATGCGCGTCAGCAAGTTCTACGACAAAAAGCCGATTATCAAGGACATCTCCCTGAGTTACTTCTATGGCGCCAAAATAGGTGTGCTGGGCTTGAATGGCTCCGGTAAAAGCACCCTGCTGAAAATAATGGCCGGTGTGGACAAGGAATTCAACGGTGAAACCATCCTGTCCAAAGGCTACACCATCGGCTATCTGGAGCAGGAACCGCTGGTAGAAGAAACCAAGACCGTTCGGGAAATCGTCCAACAGGGTGTTCAGGAGACCGTCGACCTGTTGGATGAATTCAACCGGATCAATGAAGGCTTTGCCGAACCCATGTCCGATGGCGAAATGGACAAACTGATCCAGCGCCAGGGTGAAGTTCAGGAAAAACTCGATGCGATGGACGCCTGGGATCTGGATTCACGGCTGGAGATGGCCATGGATGCCCTGCGATGCCCCCCCGGAGATACCCCGGTGAACGTCGTCTCCGGTGGCGAGCGGCGCCGGGTGGCACTGTGCCGCCTGCTGCTCAAGAAACCCGACATCCTGCTGCTGGACGAACCCACCAACCACCTGGACGCCGAATCCGTCGCCTGGCTGGAGCAGCATTTGCAGCAGTACGCCGGCACCATTATCGCCGTCACCCATGACCGCTATTTCCTCGACAACGTGGCCGGCTGGATCCTTGAACTGGACCGCGGCCACGGCATTCCCTGGAAGGGCAACTACAGCTCCTGGCTGGAACAAAAACAGAATCGTCTGGCCAACGAAGAAAAGTCGGAGAGCGAACGCCAGAAAACACTCAAGCGGGAATTGGAGTGGATCCGCATGGCACCCAAGGGCCGTCGGGCCAAATCCAAGGCTCGCATCACCTCATACGAGAAATTGATGGATCAGGCGAACGAGCAGCTGGCCAAGGACCTGGAAATCTATATCCCTCCCGGCCCCCGTCTTGGGAACCTGGTCATCCGGGCCAAGGGGCTGACCAAAAGCTACGGGGACAAGCTGCTGGTGGAAAACATGGAATTTTCCCTTCCTCCAGGCGGTATCGTGGGCGTCATCGGACCCAACGGAGCAGGAAAGACCACCCTGTTTCGCATGATTACCGGTCAGGATCATCCGGATAGCGGATCGATTGATATCGGCGAGACGGTGAGCTTGGCTTATGTTGACCAGAGCCGTGATGTGCTGGATCCGCAAAAAAATATCTGGGAGATGGTTTCCGGCGGCCAGGATACCATTGAGCTGGGCGATCGCCAGGTCAACTCCCGGGCTTACGTGGCCCGGTTCAACTTTTCAGGATCCGACCAGCAGAAAAAAGTGGGCCTGCTTTCCGGTGGCGAGCGCAACCGGGTGCACCTGGCCCGTATGCTCAAAACAGGAGCCAACGTGCTGCTGCTGGACGAACCCACCAATGACCTGGATGTCAACACCATGCGGGCCCTGGAAGAGGCCCTGGAAAATTTCGGTGGCTGCGCCGTGGTCATCAGCCACGACCGCTGGTTTTTGGACCGCATCGCCACCCACATGCTGGCCTTCGAGGGCAACAGCCAGGTGGTCTGGTTCGAAGGCAATTACTCTGACTACGAGCAAGACCGAAAAAAAAGGTTGGGTGCGGCGGCGGATCAACCCCACCGCATCAAGTACCGGCAGTTGACTCGATAACGGATTGACTCCCATGGAAAAAATCAGGAGGCTGTTGACCCGATTGATCGGATTTTTCACCACCACCCTCTGGCGGGCACGCCTCGGTGAGCAGCCGGCCATCCAGTGGCTGCTGATCCGCCTGATGCGAACGGTGATTCTGTCGTTCCAGGGCTTTACCCGGAATCATGGCCCCCTGCGTGCGTCGGCGCTGACTTTTTTCACCCTGCTGTCATTGGTTCCGGTGGCTGCCATGGCTTTTGGCATCGCCAAGGGGTTCGGTTTTGAGAGGCGGCTCCAGCAGGAGCTGTTGGAAAAGTTTTCCGCCCAGCAGGAGGTGGTTGCCCAGGTCATCGAATTCGCCCAGAATATGCTGAACAACACCAAGGGCGGAATGATTGCCGGCATCGGCGTCGTCGTGCTTTTCTGGGCAGTCATCAAGGTGCTCGGCAATATCGAAAGTTCCTTCAATCACATCTGGGGGGTTCGCTCACGCAGTTTTATTCGCAAACTGAGCGATTACCTGACCATCATGCTGGTCTGCCCGGTGCTGGTGATCATGTCCGGCAGCGTCACGGTATTCATCACTTCCCAGGTGTCGGCCATTTCTGGCCGGTTCGAACTGCTGCAAATGGCGGGTCCAGCCATTTATGTAGGCCTTAAAATCCTGCCGTACACCCTTATCTGGATACTTTTCACCCTGACGTATATGATCATGCCCAACACCCGGGTGCGTTTCGACGGCGCCCTGCTGGCCGGTGTCATCGCCGGCTCCGCTTATCAGGTACTCCAGGCTGCCTACATTCACTTTCAAATCATGGTGGCCAAGTACAACGCCATCTACGGCAGCTTCGCCGCCCTTCCCCTGTTCCTGCTGTGGCTGCAGGTCAGCTGGTTTATCGTGCTCATCGGCGCTGAGATTTCTCATGCCTATCAGCATTCAGACCATATGGATGAAACGGCCGGGGGCCTGGAGATAAGCGTCTCCCGGGCCAGGCTTCTGGCCCTGACGATCTGCCGCCATGTGGTAAGATTGTTTCAACAGGGCCGGCCGGCTCAGACGACCGCGCAGATTGCCGATCACCTGGCGCTGCCACCGGCACTGGTGGACAACCTGTCCGATCTTCTGGTAAAAGGAAACATCCTGGTGCGAATCGACAGCCATTCAGACGATGGGCATGCGCTTCAGCCGGCCAGAGATATCGGCAGCCTGACGGTCAACAGCGTCGTGGCCGCGCTCGAGGATGTGGGTAATAACGACGGTCTGCTGCCTCATCTGCCGGATGCGGAAACGCTGTCCGAAACCCTGATGGCATTGCGGTCGGAACTGGATCGATCGGCGTCCAACCGGCTGCTTAAGGATGTCTGAAATACAACTGGACCCACCGGAGGTCATCGATCATGGAAAACGTCAACGAGATTACCCGGATCATCGCCCTGACCATGGGCGTCGCCTGGGCCGCCGGCATCAACCTCTATGCGGCCATTGCCACCTTGGGCATTTTAAGCGTGACCGGCAACATGACGCTGCCGCCTGACCTGCAGGTGCTGGCCAACCCGTTGGTTATCGGTGCCGCTTGTCTGATGTTCGCCGTAGAGTTCATCGCCGACAAAATGCCCGGCGTGGACACCGGCTGGGACACGGTTCACACCTTTATTCGGATTCCGGCAGGTGCGCTGTTGGCCGCCGGCGCCGTGGGCGAGTTGAATCCCGCGGTGACCCTGGCGGCGGCCCTTTTAGGCGGTACGCTGGCCGCTGGCACCCACGGCATGAAAGCAGGCTCCCGACTGCTCATCAACTCCTCGCCGGAACCCCTGACCAACTGGACAGCCTCCATCGTGGAAGACATCATGGTGATCGGCGGCATTTGGGCGGCGGTGAATCACCCCTGGGTGTTCCTCGTCCTTTTGGCCATATTCATTTTGCTGATGATCTGGCTATTGCCAAGAGTATGGCGGGGCATAAAATTGCTGGCGACAAAGATCAAGCAGCTGTTCACGCCACGGCAGACAGCACCGCCTTTAAGTTGAACTAAGGTTCAAAACCATTGCCGAAAACGAGTAAATATCGATGATGGTATTCGCCCTTGTTTGAGGTTTGGATATTGGAATGTATTTGGGATTTGGTACTTGTATTTGGTTATTTAAGATCTGATGCTAACAATTTGTTATTTCAAGTTTTCATGGGTTGGGTATAGTAGAATGGCTCTTTTCATCACGCTTTTTGTAACATCCTTCATCGTGGCCCTTTCCGGGGCCATCATGCCCGGTCCGCTGCTGACCGTCACCATCACCGAGAGCTCCCGGCGGGGCGCGATGACCGGTCCGCTGCTCATTGCCGGCCACGCCATTCTGGAACTGGCCCTGGTGTTGGCCTTGCTCATGGGCCTGGCCCCCTTGTTGAAAATGGAACCGGTGTTCATCCTCATCGCCCTTGCCGGCTCAGCGGTGTTGCTGTGGATGGGCATCGGCATGCTTAAATCGTTGCCAACCATGACCCTGGTCACCGATGGCAGCGACGCCAAGGCAAAGAACCTGATCCTGTCCGGCATCCTCATGAGCCTGATCAATCCCTACTGGAGCATCTGGTGGGCCACCATCGGCCTGGGCTACATTATTCACAGCATGAACGCCGGCACCATGGGCGTGGTGGCCTTTTTCACCGGCCACATACTGGGCGACCTGTTCTGGTATGCGGCCGTGTCCACCGCCATCTGGAAAGGGCGGCGGCTGCTCTCCGATCGGGGCTACCGCCTTCTGATTGGCACTTGTGCCGTCTGTCTCATCGTCTTCTCCTGCCTGTTTGCCTGGTCCGGTATGCAAAAACTCATCGCTTAGCGGGATGGACGTCGCATTCACTCCCCATAGCCTTTTTTCATAGTGTTCATGCACAACAATAACGATTGGGCTACCCAACCTTATACCGTCCAAATCCATCGTTCACAGCGGATTCCCCGAGGCGTCCCAATTGCTCATGAGCGGAAAGGATCAACTGCTCGGTGGTCTCCCAGTCGATGCAGGCGTCGGTAATGGAAACCCCGTATTGCATGGTTTCCAGGTTGCCCGTGTTCTTCTGATTTCCCGCTTTCAGGTTACTCTCCAGCATCATGCCGATGATGCTGGTGTTTCCGTCGATGCGCTGGTTGACCACATCCTGCCACACCGCTCCTTGAAGGGCGTAATTTTTCCTGGAATTGTCGTGCGAGCAATCCACCATGATGGCCTTGGTCAGGCCTTTGGCCGCCAGCATGGCCCTGGCCTCCTCGATGCTGACGGTGTCGTAGTTGGGCCTGGATCCGCCGCGCAGCACCATGTGGGCATGGGGGTTGCCGGTGGTCTTGACGATACAGGTCTGGCCGTCCGGATCGATACCCAAAAAATGCTGGGGTGAAGCGGCGGCAATCATGGCATTGATGGCGGTAGACAGGTCACCGTCGGTGCAGTTCTTGAAACCGACGGGCATGGAAAGGCCGCTGGCCATTTCGCGGTGGGTCTGGGATTCGGTGGTCCGTGCGCCAACGGCGGCCCAGCATACCAGTCCGGCAATATACTGCGGGACGATAGGGTCCAGCATCTCCGTTGCCGTCGGCACACCCAATTCGGTCACCCTGACCAGCAGGCTGCGGGCTTTCTGGAGACCGGTGTTGATGTCGTAACTGCCGTTGAGCCAGGGATCGTTGATCAACCCTTTCCAACCCACATTGGTGCGGGGCTTTTCAAAGTAAACCCGCATGACCAGCAGCATGGTGTCCGCAACCCTTTCACTCAGCGCGCTGAGCCTGCGGGCATAATCCAGGGCGGCCGCCTCGTCATGGATGGAGCAGGGGCCGGCGATCACCAGCAGCCGGGAATCCGTTCCGTCCAGGATATTCGAGATGGCCCGGCGTCCCTCGACCACCGTGCGATGAGCGTTTTCATTGATCGGAATCTGGTCTTTCAACTGAGACGGCGAAATGAGCGGATCAAATTTTTCCACACGAATGTCGTAAGTCTTTTCCATGCTGTTGTTCCTTTCCGGTCTATAGATGGGTTGTTATTCCGGTATCCACCAAACAAAAAGAACCGCAGGCGATTGCGCCTGCGGTTCTTGCATTTTCCTATTTTTCACGGTTTCAGCAGACCACAGGCGCACCTCGGCTAAAATAGAAATAAAAACCGAAATAAGTGTCACTGGTGATTGTCGGCTGATCCATGATCAAAGCACCTTTACTTAGATAATAGACCTTTAACACACTGTTTTCAGAGATGCAAACTCCACAATGAAAAAAGGCCGCCACGAGGTGCGGCCTTTTTTACTCAACAACGCATCAGGTGATTGAATGCTCCCCGAGGCCCCCATGAGCGGGATCTCTGCTTCGCTCCGACAAGCAGCGGGGAATGCGCTCGCTATCGCGGTTCAATCGCATAGCTCGAACAGCGCGGCGGCACCCATGCCGCCGCCGATGCACATGGACTCCACACCATACTTCACACCCTTGCGCTGCATGTTGGCCAGCAGGGTGGCACACAGCTTGGCACCGGTACACCCGAGGGGGTGACCCAGCGCAATCGCACCGCCATTGATGTTGATGCGATCCATCTGGTCCTCGATGCCGATGGTACGGATGCTGTAGAGTGCCTGCGAGGCAAAGGCCTCGTTGATCTCCCACAGACCGATGTCGCTGGCTTTCATATTTGCCAGTTTCAACAGCTTGGGGATGGCCACCGCCGGTCCGACACCCATCTCGTCCGGTTCGCAGCCGACGGTGGTGTACATCTTGAGCCTGGCGATGGGTTTAAGGCCATATTTTTTCACCGCGTCGCCGCTGGCAATCATGGTTGCCGCCGCACCATCGGTGGTCTGCGACGAGTTGCCGGCGGTAACCGACCCGTTGACCGCAAATACGGCACGCAGTTTGGCCAGGCCTTCTTTGGTGGTCGTGTCACGAACGCCGTCATCGAAATCCTGGATAAAGGTTTCCTTCTTGTAGGTGCCGTTGTCTTGAAGCACATACTTGGCTGCGGGTGTGGGCACGATCTCGGTAAACGACCCTTCCTTCTGGGCCTTGGCCGCTTTCATCTGCGACTCGTAGGCAAAGGCGTCCTGATCCTCACGGCTCACCTTATATCGGTTGGCCACGTTTTCGGCCGTGATGCCCATGGATGCGTACAGGTCGGCGTGGGCTTTGGCGTGTTCGGGATGCGGGCGGGGCAGGTTGCCGCCCATGGGTACGTAGGTCATCGACTCCACCCCACCCCCCATGGTGACCTCGGACCAGCCGGCCATCACGCGCAGCGAGGACAAGGCGATGGCTTCCAGACCCGAGGAGCAGAAACGGTTGACGGTGGCGCCGGATACGGTGATGGGAAAACCGGCGATCTGGGTGGCCAGCCGGCCGATGTTCAGGCCCTGCTCGGCCTCGGGAAAGGAGCAGCCGATCATGACATCGTCGATGTCCTTGGGCGCCAGCTTACCGGTTTTTTCAACCGCCGCCTTCATGATGAAGGCGAGCAGGTCATCCGGCCGGGTATCTTTCAAGGCCCCTTTGCCTCTCCGGCAGCCGGGCGTCCTGACGGACGATACGATATATGCATCTCTCATGGAATATTCCTCCTTCCTAATAGGCGATCGGTTGGATTAGTTTCTCAAGGGTTTGCCCGTCGTCAACATGTGCTCGACGCGGGCGACGGTTTTTTCCTGTTTCCAGAACTCGACAAAGGCCTCTCTTTCGAGATTGAGGATGATCTCTTCGTCGATGGCGCTGTTGGTGCGAACATCGCCGCCGCTGATCACATAGGCGATCCGCTTGGCCAGGAACGCATCGTATTCGCTGACGAATTTGGCCGACTGCATGTTAAACAACTCGGCATCGATCATGCCCTGCGCCGCTGCACCCAATACCTGGATGGGCCGTTTGACCGGGGGTGCGTACCCTTCATCCACCATCTTGAGAACCTCTTTCTTGGCTTCGCCGACAAGGTAGTCCCGATTGAAGACAATCCGATCCTGGGGGCCGAGAAAGCCGTTGGCCCGTGCTTCTGCCGCAGACATGGAGACCTTGGCCATGGCGATGGCCATGAAGGTGGGGATAAAGAACTTGGCCAGATCCACGTCTGCTACCGGTCCGGGGATCGTGCTGGTCATCTTCTTCCACAAGTTCAGACACCCGCCGCCGCCGGGCAGCAAGCCTACGCCGATCTCAACCAGGCCCATGTAGAGTTCACTGTGGGCGACAATCTTATCCGCAGCCCCCAGACACACTTCACAGCCACCGCCCAATGTCAATCCGTAAGGCGCCGCCACCACCGGGAAACTGGCATAACGAACCTTCTGCATACCGGTCTGGCCTTTTTTCAGAAACGCGTCAATGTCGGCATACTTGCCCTCCTTGGCCAACCCGGCCATGAAGGCCAGGTCACCGCCGGCGGAAAATGCACCAGGCATCCCGCCCGCCTGGTTGCCGATCACCAAACCGGCGCCGTTGGCATCCACGTATTCCAGTCCTTCGGCCATGAAGTCGACGATTTCACCGTTGATGGCATTCATCTTGGTGTGGAATTCCAGGCAGAAGACATCATCGCCGATATCCACCAGGGATGCGGACTTGCAAGCCTTGACGGTCTTGCCGTCTGCTTTGAGGCCGGCCAGGGAGATGATGTTTTCACTGATTTTCACCGGCTGGTAGCTGCCGGTGGAAAAATCGTAAAAATAGGGTTTGCCGTTTTCCAGCCTGTAAAAGCTGTGGTTGCCGGCCGCTAGCATGGATTTGACGGCTTCGGGAACCGCAAGGCCCTCGGCTTCCATTTTTGCGACGGCGTCCTCGAGGCCAATGGCATCCCAGGTTTCAAAGGGTCCCATTTCGAAGTTGAAGCCCCAGCGCATGGCATTGTCGATTTCCACGATGGTATCGGAAATTTCCGGAATCCGGTTGGCCGCATAGATCAGGTTGGAGGCAACGGCTTTCCAGGCAAATCGAGCGCCTTTATCGTCACCGAAAACAACCACTTTCATCTTTTCGGGCAGGGATTTGGCAGCCTTGGCGGCAACCAGACAGGGCAGGTCCACCTTGCCATATTCGGCGTGGTCCAAGGTGGCCGGATCGATGACCTTGCGGATTTTTTTCCACTCGGGGGTCAGGTCGGTCTTGTAGAAGCCGGCCTTGGTCTTTTTCCCCAACATCTTGCCCTCGATCATCTTGCTCACAAAATCGGGCATCACAAAATCGGCCCGAGCCTCGTCGTCGGGTACCAGGTCGTAGGTGTTCTTGGCCACGTGGAAAAGGGTGTCCAGGCCCACCAGATCGGCGGTCTTGAACATGGCGGTTTTCGGACGACCCATGGCCGGTCCGAAAAGGGCATCGACCTCGGGAATGGTCATGCCGTCTTCCAGCATCAGCTGCATGGTTTTTACCATGCCCTGGACACCGATGCGGTTCCCTACAAAATTGGGGGTGTCTTTGGCCCAGACAATGCCCTTTCCCATGACTCGCTCTCCATAGTCGGCCATGAACGCCAGCACATCGGCAAGGGTCTCCTCACCGGGAATGATTTCCAGCAGTTTCATATAGCGGACCGGGTTGAAAAAGTGAGTGCCGAGGAAATGCTGCTTGAATTCGTTGCTCAATCCCTCACTCATGCTTTTCAGCGGGATGCCGGAGGTGTTTGAGGAGATGATGGCGCCCGGTTTTCTCACCGGCTCGATCCGCTTGAGCAAATCCTGTTTGACCTTCAGGTTCTCGACCACCACTTCCACGATCCAGTCGCAATCCGCCAGCTTGTCAAAATCGTCCTCCAGATTACCGATGCTGATCAGATCGGCATCCTTGGACTGCATGAGCAGCGCCGGCCGGGACATGAGGACGGTATCGAGCCCTGCCTTGGCGATTCTATTTCTGGCCACCGGATTGGTCTTTTCCGCTTCCTTTAGGTCGAACGGAACGATGTCCAGAAGCAGCGTCTTCACACCGGCACTGGCCAGAAGCGCGGCAATGCCGCCGCCCATCACGCCGCTTCCGATGACCGCTGCCTTCCTGATTTTCCTGGTCATGATATCCTCCTGCAGATTTGAGTTGCCCTTAAGTAGTTTTAACGCGTGTCAACCATATGTCGCCCGCGCGAAATAAATTTCAGCGCGCTACCAATCGGCTGGGGGTGGTCTCCGGCACCGCCTGAGATCGGTATTGCCCTATAATGGCCGGTGCCGGAAACGACCGGGATTCGCTCTTCCCTGCCCGGTTCTAACAAGATCCCGGACACAATGCTGGATTCTGGATACAGTTATGGACTTTTTGTTTAACCAAGGCCTCGATGAATCCGGACAAGGTTGAGCGAAAATGAAACCGATTCTGAATGAATATTCATTCATTTATCAAAGGAGGAAACAGGCTGTCAAGCACAAAACGTTTTCCATACTATCTTTCGCCAACAAGTCATAAAATTTATAATTAATACAATTGTATAGCAGGGCTTGAAACGATGGCGGGCCCCAGGCCTGCTACCGGGATGCAACCCCCTACCAGCTAAATGAATGAATATTCAGTCATGGGATCGGCTTGCCGTCGGCAAAGGCCGGCTCGTGCAGCGGCAACAGAATATCGGCCATTTTCTTGACCTCGATCAGGATGTCGTAGGCGTCGTATGCGTTCACATGCGTGCCGGGAGGTATCACGTCCATTTCCATGGCCAGGATCTGCTTGGGTGGGAAGAAATTGTCGTTAATCACGCAAAATCCGGTGATGGCCGCAATGCCGCCGGCCGTATCAACCAGCACTGTCAGGCCACCGTCGGTGTGGGCCGGCGTGTGCATGACCCGGATGCCATCGACAATCTCCCCGTCAGCCTCCACGAGTCGAATCTGACCGTTATCCTCCACCTCCTCGATGTAGTCCTCCACGTACCTGAAATCGAGCGGATGGGGGTCATGGATGCGTGCCAATTCTTTCGGGTGGACGAAGATCTTCGCATTGGTGCACTTGTAGTCGTTTTCGCAATGGTCGTTATGAAGATGGGTGTGAATCACCATATCGATGCCCTCCGGCGTCAAACCATGCAAGGCCAATCCCTCTTCGAACGTATAGATCCGCCCGCCGATGGCCCTGATTCGGTCGTCAGACTGCACAGGGTGCATCTCACCGGTATCCACGAGAATCGTCTTGTCCCCGCCCTCCAGGTACCAGCAATAGATAGGAATGGTATAGGGCTTGCCGTAATCCTGCTGATAGGTCATCATGCCCTTGTCGAACTGCTTGGTTCCCATGACAATGGGATGGATGCAATACTGGCTCACCAGCCGGCCTCCTTGGTATCGGGAAAATGCAAAACAAATGAAACCAATTTTAGGGCATATGCTTTTTCAGGTCAACGCTTTTAACCCGCACGCCTTTCGCGTGTTGACAGCACCCCCGTTTCCCCCTGCACAAGATGCCCGATCCCCCGGATAGATCCGCATTCGAATCGCCGCCGTTTTTCTTTCGAAGTTGACATTTGGCGTTTTCATCAACAAGATGGTAAATTGCTGCCCGCATGCAAGGGCTTAACACCAGGAAGTTGCGGCTACCCCCGAAGGATCGTCATATGGCCACAGAAAACGATATCGTGTTGATCCATTTTGAGGATCAACCCTTGAGCTTCGCCAGGATCGAAGAGATTCTTCCCGATAATAAGCCAGACTGGTACCATGTGAAGCTGCTGATGCTCCAGATTCCGCTGCAGGTGGTCACCTGGATTCTGCGCGACCGCTATATCATGGGCGACGAGTTCACCATGAACGGAAAGCGCATGCGTCTGGAGCACGTCGTGTGCCCGGAAACAGAATTGGAAGCGGACAATCGGCGCGAAGACATTCCCGGTGAACGACCTGCACCTCACGATAACAAGGCCACCGTGATCTCCCTGGCCGACAAGCTGAAGCGATAATCGTATTCAGGTTCAAAGGTTCAGGGTTCAGAGGTTGAAGTTCAATTCAAATCTCAACCGTTGAACCCTGAACAGATGAACGGCAGTCTATCGTCGTTTTAATTGACAATGAAACGCACAATAAAGCAGATTCTGTCCGTTTCCAGACGCACGGACATTCCCGCCTTCTACATGGCTTGGTTTATGGATCAGGTGGCCCGGGGATCCATCGATGTGGTCAATCCCTTCAACCGGCAGATCAGGCAGGTGGCCGTGACACCGGAACGGATTCACACCATGGTGTTCTGGTCCAAAAACTTCGGTCCTTACCTGACCGGCCGTTACGGAGAGCAACTCCAGGCCATGGGTTATCACCTGTATTTCAACTTCACGATCAACTCACGGTCACCGATACTGGAGCCGGGCGTTCCCGCCCTGGATGAACGGCTTGGCCAACTCCGCCAGCTTTGCCGCCGGTTTGGAAGCGCGTCGGTTCAGTGGCGCTTCGACCCCATCTGCCATTTCATCACACCAGCAGGCGCCATCGAGACCAATCTCGATGATTTCGAAACCATTGCAGCAGCAGCAGGCGAATGCGGCATCACCACCTGCACCACCAGTTTCATGGACCACTATCGAAAGATTGAGCGGCGAACCCGGGACCGGATCGTCTTTGTCGAACCGTCACCGACCGAACAGGTAAACGTTCTGCTGAGCATGGATCAGGTCCTGTCGCCCCTGGGCATTGGGCTGGACCTGTGCTGTGAAAAAAAAGTGCTGGCCCGGCTTCCTGTGGAATCCACCATCAATGCTGGGGCCTGCATTTCAGGCCGACGGATCATGGCGGTTCATGGCGGCAGGGTGTCCCAGCGTCAGGATTCCGGCCAACGCAAAACATCGGGATGCGGGTGCACCGTTTCCGTGGATGTGGGTTCCTACAGCCTTCACCCGTGCCACCACAACTGCCAGTTCTGTTATGCCAACCCCGCCTGCGACCGGAGGCGCCATCGATGAATATTGGTTCCGTTAAAACAGATAACTTCACCGTACTGGCACCGCTGGCCGGCATCACCAACCTACCCCTGCGGCTGCTGGCCAAGAGGGCCGGCTGTGGGCTGGTCTGCTCGGAAATGATCAGCGCCAACGGCCTGGTGTACGGCTCGGAGAGAACAGTGCAACTGCTGACGAGCGTTCCAGAGGAAAAGCCCTTATCGGTGCAGATTTTCGGTTCGGATCCACCAATCATGGCCGAAGCAGCCCGCATTGTCCAGGATTCCGGCGCCGATGTCGTGGACATCAATTTCGGTTGCTCGGTTAAAAAAATCCTGAAAGGCAACTCGGGGTCGGCCTTGATGAAAGCACCGCCGCTGGCCTGCCGAATACTCGAATCCGTTCGAAAGGCGGTTACCATTCCCCTGACCATCAAGATCCGATCCGGCTGGGAGCCGTCCGGGAAACAGGCCATGGGGATCGCACGGCTGGCTGAGGACTGCGGGGTGGACGCGATCACCGTTCACCCGCGCACGGCCACCCAGGGTTTCCGGGGAGAGGCGGACTGGTCCATCATCGCCGCGGTTAAACATGCGCTGACCATTCCGGTAATCGGCAACGGGGATGTGACCACGCCGGCGGACGCATTGCGCATGATAAACGAAACCGGCTGTGATGGGGTGATGGTGGGGCGGGCCGCCATCGGCAATCCCGTGATTTTCGGTGGAATGCTGGCGGCAGCCCAAGGGCGGCCGGCACCGCTGCCGAACGATGGTCAGCGTATCGACATGATGGTGGGTTACCTGCAGGATTCAGTGCGCTATCTGGGGGAAAAAACGGCTTGCCGAATGATGCGCAGCCGGTTGTGCTGGTTCGTTAAAGGCATGCGAAACGCCGGGCAGTTCCGCAGCGCCATCCGGTTTATCGCTTCAGAAAAGGAGGCCATGGACCTGATCCGGCAATTCGCCGAGTCAATTTCGGCCTGGTCAGAAAACTGAGATCTGAAGCCTGAGGCCGGAGAATCGAGAACCACAAACGATAGACCAGAGACCAATAACGTTGTCTATTCTCCGGGGATCAATATGCTGCCGGCCGGAGGTATTTCTCCGGATTCGGGTTCGCCGAATGATTGCCGGGGCGACACCCGGCTGATGGTGATTTCGCCGATTTTCGGTCCGGGTACAATATAGCGCTGCCCATCCAGGCCGGTCAGAATAGCGCTGCCGTCCAGCACGCTGAACCGATCCCCCACCTCAATGCCCACCTCGCTGCCGGCCGCAACGACGCAAGATCCACCCTCGATGGAAACCACGGCAGACGTCCACTGGCTGTTTTTGATCGCATCGCCCATCTGCTCGCCTAATGCGTCGCCCATCTCCTCGGCCAATTCAACCAGATCGTCCACCTCTACTTCCTGGCCGTTGCGGACGATGCCGGCCTGGTCCTCGTCGATATCGACTTCATTGGTCATGATTCCCAGGGCCAATCGAGCCCCCGTCGCCGCATCATAAACCGCTGCCGCAGTCTGAACCTGAAGGCTGTAGGCCACCTCCCTGAAAAACCAGAAGCCCGTCTTCCGGGTACGCAGTCGAATATCCATAAGCACGGGGCTCACCACGGCGTTGATGCCCGCCTGCCGGGCGAGTGCCGACAGGGTGAACACATCGATGTCTCTGTTGGCGATCCGCGGCGGGTTCCACAAAAATGGAGGAACGTCGGATTTACCCGGCACCATCAGCAATGCCTCGGATGCATTCGATTCCAGGCTGGATATGAATGCGTCCATAAACGGTGAAGCCACCTGTTCGCTGTTGAACAGGGTGGCATTGGCAAGCACCAGAACGCCCACCGCTTTCCGGTATTTATCGCTGCTGGAAAAGTCACGAATGGTTTTTTGATACGCGGGTCGGTAGGACGCGGACATGCCGCATCCGGAAAACAACAACGCCACCAGCAGCGACAACACCAGTCCGGTTCTTTTCGGAAAAGCGAGATTAATCATGACGTCGCCTCGTATCGGGCACAAACGGTGGCGGTCAAACCGCCCCTTGATGTGAATTGCCCGGTGACTTCCATCATCTTGGGTTTCAGTACCGACACCAGGTCGTCGAGGATCCGGTTGGACACGTGCTCGTAAAACATGCCAACATTGCGAAACTGAAGCAGATAATATTTCAAGGACTTTAGTTCGACAATCCAATTGTCCGGCGTGTAGCGGATGTTGATGGTGCCGAAATCCGGCAGACCGGTCATGGGGCAAACCGAGGTGAATTCAGGCTGGGCAATGGTGATGACGATATCCCGCTTGCCTTTGTAATGATAGTCGATGGGATCAAGCATATCGACGGTAACGATGTCCGGCTTGTCCACCGTGTAGCGGACGGTGTGATCATAGGATTTCATGGGCCCCTCCAATCGGTTTCTGTTGGGGCTTCTTATTAGAGGATGGCGGAAA
>CAVPJR010000015.1:0-247878 GCA_963705435.1 uncultured delta proteobacterium
AGGATTCCCCGCGACTTGCCGCGGGGAGGGTTCAATTATATTACAGTTCGTTGTTTGTGGTTGGTTACCTTTTTATTCCGACTCCTGACCCCTGTTTCTCATTCGACGTTCATCCTTTTGGTTCCTCGCCTATTGCCTATAGCCCTCATAGTCTATCGTCCCCAGCTTATCCGCTTTTTCCGTGCAAATCTGTGTGCTATTATAGATTGTTGGACACGGATTAACGCGAATGAACACGGATAGGGCGTTGGGGTTGTCAGCTATCGCTTATTAAAAAACTTTTATCTTTATCCGCTTTTTCCGTGCAAATCCGTGTCCTATTCCATTTTAAGAGGATTTTCTATTCGAACGCTGCGGATAATTTGGCCATGGTTCAGGTCTTCTGTCCATAGGAGTTTGCATTTTGCACTTTCGGCGGCGACTACGATCAATGCGTCCCAAAAAGACAATCGATTGGTGATGGAGCAATCGATGGCCTCCTTGATCAAGAAAGGGGTAATGATGACTGTTTCGAATCTCTCCAGTGATCTGAGGATATCTTTAACTATAAGCGGATCAGCTCCGAGCTTTAAGGTGGACGCAACGTAAAACTCCTGCAAAACCTGGGTTGAAATTACGCCAAGGTCCTCTGCGGTAAGTCCCCTTATGAGCTCGCGGCAACGATTCCGTTTCTCGGGATCTGTTTGGTCCAGACTGTAAACGAGCATATTGGTATCAAGAAACACTTTAGACATCGTAGAGGTCCTCTCGCTTCCAACGCTCGCCTTTCGACTGAACATTGGCACGATCCATCAACGAAAAGCACTCTTCGAGCCATTGAGCGGAATCGTTTTTCACCGTCTTTTCAAGCAAATTACGGATGAGCGCGTTGACGGAGGTACCGTGCATTTGGGCATATTGCCGGCCAGACTTCAAAAGCGGTTCATCCAATGAAATGGTGATATTGGGCATAGGATCCTCCTACGTTTGTTAACACATAATACGTGCGCACTGATAGTGTGTCAATATGGAATTACATGAGCGGGTAGCAGAGAGCTTGGAGCCAAGAGCCAGGAGCCAGGAGCGGACAGGAGCCAACAGCGGAGCCAGGAGACCAGGAGCCAGGAGCGGGCAGCCAGGAGAAACAAAAATGAAGTCGCTGCGCTCCGACGATTTTACGGGGATAATGCGACCAATAAAACAGCGGCGCATCCAAGGTCGCACGTAAACCACTTGCATCCTCGAACCCTTGACCCCTTGAACCGCGATAGCGAGCGCATTCCCCGCTGCTTGCGGCGGGGAATGCGAGCGAACTGGAAATCGATTTTTTTATCCTTCCGGTGAAGGTTCCCCGCGACTTGCCGCGGGGAAGGTTCAATCCTTTTCTAAAAGAACATCGAACATCGAACATCGAACATCGAATGAAAAAATACATGCATACGGGACAGTCAACTGCAATATTTTCTATTCATTCCAACCAAATGAACAAATTAAACCAACCAACCAATCAAACCAGGTTAACCAAATGAACGAACCAACGATCTTCTTTCCAACCCCTGCCTTCTGAATCCTGAATACTTTCAGTCTGTTTGGCCTATTTGCGAGGCTCTCAAAAACGGGTTAATCGAAAAAAAAACCATTCTTGAATGAAAACTATGTAAAAACTTGCCATTTTTCGAACATTCATATATATGTCCTATTAACCAAGGAGTCGTCCTCCCCTTCTTTCTCGAAAACATAAGAGTCTGAAATGAAAAAGCCTTTCAAACTTTTAATCATTGATGACGCCGAAGAGATCCTCAGCGCGTTGACGAATTTTTTTACCCAGAAAAAATATACCGTCGTCTCCGCCGCCAATGGCCTCGACGGATTGAAGCATATCGAGGCCAAGGATGCCGCGTTTGACCTTATCATTACCGATCTCGTGCTGCCGAACATCAGCGGTGTGGCCATCATTTCAATCGTCAAGAAAAGATTCCCCGACACGCCGGTGATCGCCATCACCGGTTGGGGGGAGCACCCGGAGTCACTGGCCAAAGAAGCCCATGCCGATTATGTGCTGGAGAAGCCATTTAAACTGCCTGAACTGGAGCAGTTGGTAAAGAAACTATTAAATCGATAATTACACCCTGCGAGTCCACCATGAGTGAGAAATCAAAATCAGGGCCGCCCATTGTCGGCGTGAGCAAGAACATCGAGCGGGTCCGTGAGCTGATCGAGCATGTGGCGCACACCGGTTTGAATACGGTCGTTTTTGGTGAAAGCGGGGTGGGCAAAGAGGTTGTTGCCCAAAACCTGTATCAGAAATCACCGCGATTGGGCAAACCGTTCATCAAGATCAACTGCGCAGCCCTGCCCGAAGGCCTGCTGGAAAGTGAACTCTTCGGCTACGAGCGCGGTGCATTCACCGGTGCAGAGCAGAAAAAAAAAGGCAAGTTTCAGCTGGCCCACAGCGGCGTGCTGCTTCTGGACGAAATCGGCGACATGTCGCTTCCCCTTCAGGCCAAACTGCTTCACGTGCTTCAAAGCGGTGGTGAATTTTCACCGCTTGGCTCCGAGAAAGAGGTCAAGGCAGACACTTGGGTGATCGCGGCCACCAATCACGACCTGAAAAAGGAAATCGACGAAGGCCGGTTCCGCGAAGATCTCTATTACCGGCTCAACATCATCAAGATCTATCTGTCACCCTTGCGGGAGCGGCCAGAAGACATCCCACCGCTGATCAATTACTACATCAAAGAGTATACCTCCATGCTCAATAACCGGCACCTCGAAAAACCCAGCAACCGGGTGGTCGACCGGATGTGCACCTACAGTTGGCCGGGAAACGTGCGCGAACTACAGAACGTCCTGAAGCGGATGCTGGTGCTGGGTGAATGCGATCAGATTGTTGAAGAGCTTTTCAACAGCGAGCGGATGGTGTCCCCTGACAGCGGCGCGGAGGACCAGCTGAACCACAATGCTTCGCTGACCCGAATACTCGATTTAGGCGGTAAGAATTCGCCGGAAAACCAGTCCTTTTCACTGAAAACGGCCAAGAAAAATGCCGTGGAGATGGTCGAGCGGGAAATCATTTCCCACGTCCTCGCAAAAACCGACTGGAATCGAAGCAAGGCCTCAAAGATATTAAAGATCAGTTACAAAACACTGCTGTATAAGATCAGCGATTTGAATATTATACCGCCTGAAAAGTAAAAGAAGAAAGGGTTCAAGGATTCGAGGGGTCAAGGGGTCGAGTGTTTATTTTCAAGCGAGCTGATCAAGGCTTTGAGCATTCGCTCTACTTCTGATATGTTCGCTTTCAGTCCTTCCAACTTCCCATCATCTAAATAATTCAGGTCCCCCGCCAGCATAATTTGAGTTTCCAACTCACATAGCGAACCGTATGCAATGTAAAGGAATCTGATATAGTCTGCTGTTGTTTTTCGCCCATAACCTTCTGCAGTATTAGAAGGAACTGAAACCGCTGACCTACGCATTTGCGAAGTTAGACCATACATTTCATCTTTTGGGAAAAACCCTGTAATTCTATAGACGTCCAAACAAAGCTTATAGGATTTTTGCCAGACCTTAAGCTCTTTGTAGTTTTTTAGCATTTCTCTTGACCCCTCGAATCCTTGAATCCTTGAATCCTTAGGCGATCGTCATCACCACCCTGAACCCCAGTGCCGGCCCGAAAAGCTCGGGGTCGAAGCGAAACCGACGACTGCAGCGGGCGCTCCAGGCATCCAGATTCCAACTGCCGCCGCGAATCACCCGGTCCGTATCCCCGGCAGTGCATACCGGATCGTTTTTGCTGTGACGCCGGTAGGCGTCTGAATGATAGAGGTCCCGACACCACTCCCACACGTTTCCGCTCATGTCATAAAGGCCCAGGCCGTTGGGCGCTTTGTTGGCCACCGGAGCGGTACCTCCACTGCTGTTCTCATCGAACCAGGCCACCGCCTCGGGATCCCGTCCGCCGGCATACAATTCATTCTTTCCACCGCTGCGGGCGGCATATTCCCACTGGGCTTCCGATGGAAGATTGAAATGCAGACCGCTTTTTGATGCCGCGTTGAGTTTGTCGATAAACGTCTGGACATCGCTCAGGGTCACCCGTTCCACCGGATGATCGTCACCGACAAAACTGGAGGGATTTTCCGCCATCAGACATTTCCATTGGGCCTGGGTCACCGGGCAGGTGGCCATGTAAAAATCGAAAAGTTTGACCTCGTGGACCGGCCTTTCGTCTTCGACGCCTTCATCGAACGTGTCCCCCATGGAAAACGTGCTCCCGGGAACCCACACCAAATTCATACCGGTAATGGGGTCCGTGTATGGTTTCCCCGCAATCGGAACATTCGCTGCCTTTATTTCGAAGGTTTCTGACACATCGCGGCGATCCACAGCGGTGTCTTCATCGGGTTCAAGGATGCCGGTTTCTTCTGCAAAAAGACGCAGCCAGGCGTGGATGAATCGCTCCGATGCCGGGCGCCGGGATGCATCATCCTGCGTCCCGGCGTCGAACCATCGGGCGATGCCGTCAATATTCACCGCTGCGGAAAGGGACGGCCCCGGCGCCATGTGCCTTTGCATGTGGCCGGCTACCTCCCCGCGGATGAACAGATCGATCATCTGCCCGTTGTTAAAATCCCTGAAATCGCCATTCTCTCCGCCGATCTCGATCTCCAGTTCCAGCAGGCGCCGCATGATCGCTGCTGAAGCCTGACCGCGGACCTGCGCGTAACCGGTTTTCAGTAGGGCGTTAAAAAGAGCCCGTGCCATTGAACGCGCCCGGTCGAATTCCCGTGCCTGCACGCAGCCGGCAAGAGCGTTCAAGTGGTGCTTGATATCTTTTGGTTTCATGGTGTTTGGTTGCTCATTTGTTGAGTTTGTTGGCCCGGTGAAATTCGCTTAGCTGTCACCTTCGGTGAGTTTCACTGGCTGAAGGTTTGTTGAGTTTGTTGGAACCGCTTGATAAAAAAGCTGAACATCGAACATCGAATGAAATAAAACATACAATTCCGGACGGTCAATAGCCATTTCTGCTCTGGTTCTGTCCTCTGAGTCTCTAATGAGTGTTATAACCGAAATTGAAGGGGCATGTGACAAAAAATTCATCGAATGTGTGGAAAGTTCGCGGCTGGATTGCCTGAGCCGCTTCGGCAGCTGTTCTTCTTCCTGCAAGGTATGACCGGTTTTGCCGGAGTTTGGTAGAAAACAATTTAAAAAAACGTCGCCCGCATTCGAGGCGGCGTTTTTTTATGGACTACAGCATGCTTTCAGCGCAGCCGTTCACGGGTTCAAAGGTTCAGGGTTACCGGTCCCTGTGTCAAGTGTGTGCTATGATCAGCCTCGAGGGGCGAGGGAGGTGGTACCGGCACCCTTGCATTCCAAAATTGAATTCAAGTTCATATGAACCCAACGGAAATAAGTGAACCGTGAACCAGAGACCGGCGATCAGCGACCGGAGCCCGTCAACTGGAAACCGTCAACCAAATTTCGAACAAATAAAAACCAACCAAACTAATCAAACCAATCAAACAAAGTTCTCACTCAACCATCTGCCGGCAGCCGGTCTCCCGGGTGAAGAGGAGCAAGATAAATGAAACCGCAATCCATGCCAGCATCAAAGAAAAGCCACTGTGGTAAGCGCCGACGCTGTAGACGCGAGCACCGGCCTCTATGTTACCGGCCCACATCCGATCCAGCACCAGCCCCACCGCGGGCTGCAGAACCATGGGGCCGGTCATGACCCCCATGTTGACCACACCCGACACCGTCCCCGCCAAATGGGAAGGCACCGATTCCTTGACGAACGCAAAACTGATGATCATGCAGCCTGACGAGAAACCGGTGATCAGCATTACCGGAATCAGTATTGTCAGCGAAATATTGGTTGCCAGAAGGATAACCGCCCACCCGGCAGCCGCGGTCCCGCATCCTGCCAGGTAGAGCTTTTTCCGGTTTCCCAGCCGATCGGACAGCCACCCGAAAGAGGGTCCGCCAAGGGCCCATGCCACCAGCAGCGCCGACGTCAGGGTTGCGGCGGTGGCAGTCGACAGCCCATGCAGGGCGGTCAGATAGGGCACCCCCCACAGCCCGGAAAAGGTGAGCACGCTGCCCACGATCCCGCCGGGAATGATAAACAGCATCCAGGTGTTGCGGTAGGCAAACACCTGAACGATGCCTTGGAAAACACCCGTTTGCGTCCTCGTTTCCGATGCCGAACCGCCAGTTGCCAGGTCGCGATATCCTTTTTCATGCGGATAATCCCTGACAAACATCCAGGTGCCGGCACCGATCACCAGGGACGCTGCCGCGGAAAGGAGGACGACGCTTCGCCAGCCGTAAAGGTCCACCAGAAAACGCAGGGGCGTGCCGGCAAATACGGCCCCGACAATCCCGAAGAAAAGCGCCAATCCGGTTACCAGCGCGAAGCGTCGGGGCGGGAACCAGTTGGACGCCACCTTGAGCAGCCCCACAAAGGCAACGGCCACCGAGCCGCCGATCAACAGCCGGCCGGCAGCCGCCCAGGCAATACCCGGCGCCAATGCAAACATCACGGCACCCAGGGCGGCGATCAGCGGTCCCAGGGTGAGCAGGCGACGCGGTCCCCACCGGTCCGCCAGGATGCCCGTGGGGATCTGCATGGCCACGTAGCTGTAAAAATAAAAGGCCGAAAGATTTCCCAGCGCGGCGGCGCTGATCTGAAAATCGCGCATCAACTCAGCGGTGATCACCGCCGGTGCCACCCGATGGAAAAAACCCAGCAGGTAGAAAACCGCGCCGAAACTCCACACGAACAGGCCGGCGCCGATGGAGGGAGTGTTTGTTGGGTTGGTTGAATTCGTTGAGTTTGTTTGATTGGTTTGATTGGTTTGATTGTTTTGTTGGTTGGGTTCATTGGGTTTGTTGGGTTGGTTGAATTAGTTTATTCGTTTTATTGGTTGGATTGGTTGATTGAGACGGATGAAACGTTAAACAACTAATTGAACAAATTTAACCAATTAAACCAACAAACCGTTCATTC
Source organism: uncultured delta proteobacterium (assembly GCA_963705435.1). GTDB lineage: Bacteria > Desulfobacterota > Desulfobacteria > Desulfobacterales > Desulfosarcinaceae > Desulfosarcina. The sequence goes on from CAVPJR010000015.1 coordinate 6,995, forward strand.
GACTTTAAGAATGAACAATCCCTTCCACCACGCCATCGGATGAAAGGCGCTGGATCTCGACCGGCTGGAAGGTGTTGATCAGTTTGTCCGGTCCATCCAAGCAAACGGGAATGTAATTGTCCGAAAATCCTTTTAAGCGGCCGCTGACCCGGTCGCGGGTCTCCTCGACCAGCACGGTCACCACTTTGCCGACATGGCTTTCGTAAAATGTTCGGCGTTTTTTGGCGCCCAGCCGGCGCATCCGTGCGCAGCGCCGTTTAATCACTTGCGCTGGAACCTGGTCCGTGAACGAGAAGGCCGGAGTCCCTTCACGCGCCGAAAAGGGGAACACGTGCAGGTAGGCTACGGGCAGTGACTGGATCAAGGCGTATGTATTCTCAAAGGCTTCGTCTGTCTCGCCGGGAAAACCGATGAGTGTGTCGACACCGATGGCGGCATCGGGCAGCCGGCCGATGATGCGCTGGACCAGATCCTTGAAATAGTCACGGCTATAGGGCCGGTGCATCCGCTCGAGGATCCCGTCGTCCCCACTTTGCAGGGGGATGTGAAAGTGCGGGCAGAGCCGACCCGCCCTATCTTCACCTGAAGCGGCAAGGTCGATGATCGCATCGCTCAGTTCCACCGGTTCGATGGAACTGACGCGAACCCGATCGATGGTGCCGGCATCGCGGATGCGTCCGAGCAGATCGGCCAATCCGATGGCCGGGGTCAGGTCGTGGCCGTAGCAGCCGATGTGGATCCCGGTGAGCACCGCTTCCCGGTAGCCCAGCCGCCCCAGCTGTTCGATCTGGCGCAGTACCTGGTCCATGGACAGGCTGCGGCTTCTTCCGCGCGCATGGGGCACGATGCAGTAAGTGCAAAAGGCGTTGCAGCCGTCCTGGATTTTCAAAAACGGCCGCGTTCGATTGCCGTGGGCGATGCCGGGCAAGGATTGGATGCGACCGAAATCGGCGATCTCCGGACACTCGGCCGGCGCATCGCCGTCCGCGCATCCGGGCAGCAGGTCGGCATAGATCTGCTGTGGGATCAGGTGCTTGTCCCGATTGCCGACGATCAGATCCACGCCGTCGATGGCGGCCAGCTCTGCCGGCGCGGTCTGGGCGTGGCAGCCGGTGACCACGATGCGGGCACCGGGATTGGCCCGGATGGCCTGACGAACGGCCTGACGGCTCTGCATGGCGGCCTTGCGGGTCACCGTGCAGGTATTGACGATCACGACATCGGCCATGCCGTCGTCAGCGGCGGCAAAGCCCTGATCCGATTCCACCAGCGCATTGCGGATGGCCTCGGACTCGCACTGGTTGACCTTGCAGCCGAGGGTTTTGATGAAGATTTTTTTCATATAATAAATTCGGTTTTATTGGTTAGTTGGTTAGTTAGTTAATATTAGGTTCAGTTGGTTTGAAATTGTTTGAGGAACAGAATTCAGGAGTTCAGGAGCCAGAATTCAGAAGCATGAATTGAGCTTCGGCTTAGTCAGCATTATGTTACAATGGGTAAATCACAGAAAAGCACTCAACTCACTTCCTGCAACGGCGGAGCGCAGCGATTTAATATCATTCTGACCCTAATTTAACTCAAGCTAAAACAATCATCTAACCAATTCAACCAAATTAACCCATGACCCCTCGAACCAAGCCAACAAATTCAACCAACAAACCGTTATTCAGCGGTAATCCAGCCACCGCCGATCACCTCATCCCCCCGATAAAATACCGCCCCCTGCCCCGGCGTGACGGCGTCCTGGGGCTGATCGAACCGGACCACGGCACCGTCATGACCCACCGGCGAGACCGTCGCGGGCACGGCCTTGTGGCGGTAGCGGATGCGCGTGTCGGCCTGCACGGGACCACCGGGGACACCGGCGATCCAGTTGATGCCCGTCACCCGGCAGCTGTCGGCGGACAGCTGATCCTTGAACCCAACCACCAGACGGTTGCGCCGGGTGTCGATCCGTACCACGTAATAGGCCTCGCTTGCCGGGCAGTTGATGCCCCGCCGCTGGCCCACGGTATACTGGTGCAGCCCACTGTGGGTGCCCACGCGATGCCCGGCGGTGTCGACGATGTCTCCCGGCTGCGGACGGACGCCGGTGGTCCGGACGAGAAAATCGGCATAGCCGGTGTCGCGGATAAAGCATACATCCTGGCTCTCCTGCCGGGTCAGCGGCTGCAGCCCTTTTTCTGCCGCCAGGGCTTTCACATTCGCCTTGGTCAGCGTCCCCAGCGGGAAGCAGGCACGCATCAGCTGATCCTGGGTGAGGCGAGAGAGAAAATAGGACTGATCCTTGCTTTCGTCCACACCTCTTCGCAGCCGATATCGCGTCCCCTGCCCTTTTTCCACCCGCGCGTAGTGGCCGGTGGCCAGACGCGAGGCGCCCAGTCGGCGGGCCTCATCCAGCAGCGCACCGAATTTGATCGCCGGGTTGCAAACCAGGCAAGGATTGGGGGTTTCTCCGTTCCGGTAGGCGGCGGTGAAATAATCCACGACCATGGTCTTGAACTGCACCTTCAGATCGACGACGACAACCGGAAGGTCCAGTTGCCGGCCCAGCGCCTCGATTCCCCCGGAACCCGGTTCGGCTGATTTTTCATAACCGGTGAGAAAATGGATGCCAAACACATCGCCGTGCTGTTGTTTGAGCAGGTGTGCGGAAACCAGGGAGTCAACGCCGCCTGAAACGGCAATGGCGATGGCACTGATCATTCAAAAAAAAGCTGGTTGGTGGGACGCACTTCCATGGCCCGCGGCGGGCATGCGGTGACGCACAGTTCACAGACGCTGCACTTTTGCTGATCGAAGTCCACCGCCATCTCCGGCCGGTTGACGGACAGGGCGCCGGTGGGGCACACGGCCGTGCAGGATCCACAATGGGTGCACTTCTTCTCGTTGCGCTTGATCTCCTGGGAGGCGTTCTGTACATCCACCCCCTGGTTTTTCAGGTAATTGACGCCATCTTTGAAATTCTTGCGGCTGCCGGAGACCTCCAGCACCATGAAGCCCTCTTTGCGGGGAAGGATGCCGGCATTGAGGATGTTGAACACCAGATCGAATTCCCGGGCCAGGTTGCAGACCAACGGTTTCTGGACTTCCGTAACGGGGAAGCGCAATTTGAGTATTTTCGAATACACCTGTCGTCTCCGTATGATTCTTTACTTTTAATTCCAAGGCATGTAATCTATCGGTTAGAAAAAGCGGTGTCAACCATGACGGGTTCGTAAAAAAGCCGATATCTGCGTTACGCTTCATCCCTCGTCACTGCAGCGTACCGTAAGTACGCTTCATTCCTCGGGAATCGCAAGCCTTGATCTCGGCTTTTTTTACGAACCCGTCGAAAATGCGACTTTTTACGAGGGCACGGCCCCAGTAGGACCAATGAATAAAACTTCAGGCCACCGGGATTGTCTCTTATGCATCTCAGCCCAAGCTGATCAATGAATCGTTTCGCATACCGCACCACCGGCCTGGCCATTAAAACCATTGCCGGTCTCACGCGTGCCCGCCTGAACATCCATGACGCGGAAAATATACCCCACGGGCCCACCATTTTCGCGGTCAACCACTTCACGCGGATCGAAACGTTTCTGCTGCCCTACCACCTGCACCGGCTGACCGCGAAACCGGTGTGGGCGCTGGCCGCCCCAGAGCTGTTCGTGGGCAAATTCGGACGCTATCTGGAGCAGTTGGGTGCCGTTTCCACCCAATCGCCGGACCGGGACCGCTTGATGGTCAAAACCTTGCTCACCGCCGAGGCCTGCTGGATCGTATTTCCCGAAGGCCGGATGGTCAAAAGCAAGAAGATCATGGAAAAGGGGCGGTACATGATCTCCTACGCCGGCGGCAAGCATCCGCCCCACACCGGCGCCGCCACCCTGGCCTTGAGAACCGAATTCTACCGCCAGCGCATTGCCGATGCGGCCCGCTGCAACCCGAAAGAGGCCCAGCGATTGGTAGACCGGTTCGAGCTCGCGTCCGTGGACAGTATCAGCCGGCAGCCGACCCGCATCGTGCCGGTCAATCTAACCTACTACCCGCTGCGAGCGCGGGAAAACGCCCTGAGCCGCCTGGCCGGGCGCATGGTGGAGGAGCTGCCGGAACGCGTGGCCGAGGAGATCATGACCGAAGGGGCCATGCTGTTGTCCGGCGTGGATATCGACATGCGCTTCGGTGAACCCATCGAAATCAAAAAGAACCTCGCCTGCCAGAAGATTCAGTGCGATATCCGGTCATCGGCGCCCATCGGTTTCGACGACGCGATCCCCTCACGCAAGTTCATGCGCCATGAAGCCTTGAAGATCATGCAGCGATACATGGCCGCTATTTATCGGATGACCACGGTCAATCATGATCACCTGTTCGCTGCCTGCCTGAAAAAGTCACCAGTCAGTCGCATCGACAAAGAAAATCTGAAACGCCGGGTGTTCCTGGCGTCACAACAAGAGGCGGATTCAGGCGGCGTTTATTTCCACAACAGCTTCGACAAGAGCCAGGTGCATCTGCTCACCGACGACCGATACCGCAAATTCAGCGAGTTCGTGGACTTTGCCATGGAAAAAGGCGTGCTGGCATCCGACGGTGCGGTTCTGGAAAAAAATGCCGCCCGCCTGGCCTCCATATTCGACTTTCATCGATCCCGGATCGACAACCCCATTGCCGTCATGGCCAATGAAGTCGAGCCCCTGACCCGGCTTCAACGCCGCATCTCCCGCCTGTGCTGGCAGCCCGGGTTCTGGCTGAAACGCAAGGTATCCCGGCTTTTAATCAAACGGGCATTGGATGATTTCAATCGTGACTACCAAGCCTTTTCAACGTTGAAAACATCAAAGCCCAAGGATGTAGGCCGACCGTTTCTGATCAAAGGCGACCGCCAACGGGTGGGCGTGGTGCTGGCCCATGGCTACATGGCGGCCCCGGCAGAGGTGAGAGGTCTGGCCGACTACCTGGGGAAAATGGGATTCTGGGTCTACGCCCCCCGCATGAAGGGGCACGGCACCGCCCCGGAAGATCTGGCCGGGTGCACCTTTCAGGATTGGATCGATTCCATGGACAGCGGGTATGCCGTTATCAGCAACCTGTGTCGTCGGGTGATCGCCGGGGGATTTTCCACCGGTGCCGGCCTGGCCCTGGACCTGGCCCAGCGGGTACCTGCGGTCGAGGGCGTCTTTGCCGTGTCCGCCCCGCTGCGGCTGCATGATATGGCCGCCCGTTTCGTTCCCGCCGTGGATGTGTGGAACCACTTCATGGAACGGTTTAACCTGGATGAGGCCAAAAAGGCCTTTGTGGACAACCATCCGGAAAATCCGCAGATCAACTATTTCAAAAACCCCATCGCCGGGGTACGCGAACTGGAGCGGCTCATGTCGTCGTTGGAGCCGAGACTGCCGTTGGTCACCGCGCCGGCCCTGGTGATCCAATCGCGCGAAGACCCGGTGGTCAATCCCAAAGGAACCGAAAAAATATTCAAGCTGCTCGGCTCGACGGACAAGCAGATGGTATTGTTTAATTTTCAGCGCCACGGCATCCTGTTGGGAGACGGTGCGGAGCGGGTGTACCGGGCCATCGGTGATTTTCTGGATCATATTCGCAAGGGTCCGCGATCGTTATCGCCATCGACTGAAACTGCAGCTGAACACGGGGAACGCAGAGTGGAGGAGAGTAATTGACCGAGAAAAACAGACTGTTTAATTGGTTCAATTTGTCTGATTAGTTAGATTGGTTTTTTAATCGGTAGGATAGTAGCTGGTGAGCTGATAATCTCAAGGCTCAAAGCCGAACAGTGAATAGTGAGCAGGGAACCAAAAACCAGGGACCAGAAACCAGAGACCGGAAACCAGGGACCAGAAACCAGAGACCGGAAACCCTGAACCATGAAACCAACCAACCAAACCAATTAAACTAACCAACAGCGGTAACTTTACCCATGAACTGGATCGCCTGGACCATTCTTTTTTTTCTCATCGCCGATTTTTTGCTTCACCTGGCGGCCGACCGGCTTAACCTGAATGCGCTCAGCGATGAAATACCTGAACCATTCCAGAATATTTTCGACGCGGAGCGATACCGACAGGCGCAAACCTACCTGCGCACCAATACCCGTTTCGGACAAATTGCCGCGGCCGTGGATCTGCTGGTGCTGCTCGGCTTCTGGTTTGGCGGCGGCTTTGCCCTGATGGACGCCTGGACCCGCTCGTTCGGTTGGGGTTCACTGGCCACGGGTTTGGCGTTCATCGGGGTTCTTGCGGGATTGAAGGCTCTGGTCGACCAACCGTTCAGCCTCTATGCCACCTTTGTGATCGAAGCGCGTTTCGGATTCAACAAAACCAGCCCGGCCGTCTGGATCAAAGACCGCATAAAGGCCCTGCTCCTGGCCCTGGGTTTTGGCATCCCGCTGCTGGCAGGGGTTCTGGCTTTTTTCCAGTATGCCGGATCGAGCGCATGGCTCTGGTGCTGGGCGCTGGTCACCCTGTTCATGATCGTGGTTCAGTTTATTGCCCCCACCTGGATCATGCCCCTGTTCAACCGGTTCGAACCGCTGGAAACCGGTGAACTGAAAGATGCCATCATGGCCTATGCCCGCGCCATCGACTTCTCACTGGACAAGATCTATGTCATGGACGGATCCAAACGCTCATCCAAATCCAACGCCTTTTTTACCGGATTCGGCCGCCATCGGCGCATCGTGCTCTTCGACACGCTCATCGGCGGGCACACCACCGACGAATTGGTGGCTGTGCTGGCCCATGAAATGGGGCATTACCAGCTGCGGCACATCCTGAAGATGATGGTCCTGGGCATCCTGCAGACCGGCATGCTGCTGTTTCTCATGTCTCTGTTCATCCACACACCGGCATTGGTTGAAGCATTTTACGTCGAGCAGCCGTCGGTTCACGCCGGATTGGTGTTTTTTGGCCTGCTCTACGCGCCGGTGGACTTTTTTCTGGGGATGATCGGCCACTGGGCGTCCCGCCGGCATGAGTTCGCCGCAGACCGTTTTGCCGCAGCCACCACCGGGAAAACCCGACCCATGGTGGAGGCCCTGAAAAAACTCAGCCTCAACAACCTGTCGAATCTGTCCCCTCACCCGCTGTATGTCTTCTTGAACTACTCGCATCCACCGGTGCTCCAGCGGATCGCGGCGATAGAAGACGGAAGTCGGAGGTCGGAAGACTGAGGTCGGAGGACGGAGGGACGGTTTGTTGGTTGAATTGGTTTGATTGGTTCAATTAGTTGGTATACTACCATCCGTTAAGTAAACCAATCCAGCCGATAAAACAAAGTCAACCAATTCAACCAATTGAACCAACTAATCCAATCCAACCAACTAAACAAATTCAACCAACTAAACAAATTCAACCAATTCAACTAATTCAACCAACTATGATTCCTGAATCAGCATGGTCGATGGATCCAGCAGTTGGTCGCAGCCTTCTGAATCCTCGGGGCCGCCCTTCAAACAGCGGATGTGAATTTTTTTCCCTTCGGGCTGAAGCTCGATGGCGGCGTCGAACAGATCGCCAACGGCAGACAGCTGCACCGGCAGACCGTCCGCACCGGGCGTTTGGTGGCGATGCGTGGTGACGGTAAACCACAGGTGAAGACGATGGTTGACTGAAAAGGTTTTCAATCCTTCCAGCGGGGTTCTCAGGCGCTCATCAAAAGGCAGGCCGTCGATAATCACCATGTGGGGATTGAATATCTGCTGCTCGGTGAGATCCTTGACCCGTTCTTCCAGTTTGGGTACGCTGAATCCTTCCACCTTGAAGGTCATGATAAACCGGTGCATCTGGATGGATTCCCACAACTCCTTGATCTGCCGCACGTGGTACTGGCTGGCCAAGCTGTTGAGCACCTCCTTATACCACAGGTTTACCTTGTCAACGGGGTCGTCCAGGCTCACGTGGAGAACATTTTTCTGCTGCAGCATGGTATTGAGGGCCACCTGAACGATCAGGGCGGTTTTACCCACGCCGGCACGGGCCAACACGGCCCCGAAGCCCCCTTGGGGAACGATGGCTTCGTTTTCGTGGCCCATCAGCCTCAGGGGATTTCTGAGGATCAGGTCGTTTTTGAGCATATCCAGGTTCCTTTCTTTCAAATTGATGACTCTCAAATCAGGCAACGTTCTTTTTCTCTTCCTGACGCTTTTTGGCAATCTCTTCCGAGATGGACTGGGGAACCTGCCGGTAGGTGGCAAATTCCATGGTGAACTGGGCCTTTCCCTGGGTCAGGGAACGCAGCACCGTCGAATACCCGAACATCTCTGCCAGGGGCACCTGGGATTCGATGACGCAAATGGGCCCCTCGTCCTGGGAGCCGATGATCATGCCGCGGCGCTGGTTCAAAGACCCCATGACGCCGCCCTGGAATTCGGTGGGGGTCTCCACCGCCACCTTCATGATCGGCTCGTGAATCACCGGCCCCGCTTTCATGTAGCCCTCCAGAAATGCGCCCCGGGCGGCAGCCTGGAAAGCCATTTCCGACGAGTCCACACTGTGGGAGGCGCCGTCGTTGATCACCACCTTGACGCCGGTGACCGGAAACTCCATTTTGGGCCCCTTGGCCAGGCAGTTCCTAAAGCCCTTCTCACAGGCCGCGATAAACTGGGTGGGAATGGACCCACCGGTGACTTCGTTGACAAAGCTGAATTCTTCCCCGTCCACCGGCTCCATGTAACCGGCCACCCGGCCATACTGACCCGAACCGCCGGTTTGCTTCTTGTGGGTGTAGTTGAACTCGGCCTGGCGGGTAATCGTTTCCCGGTAAGCCACACGGGGAGCACCGCTGGTCACTTCGGCCTTGTACTCCCGGCGCATGCGTTCGATATATACTTCCAGGTGGAGTTCTCCCATGCCGGAGATGATCGTGTCTCCGGTTTCTTCGCTCACGTAGGTGCGAAAGGTGGGGTCCTCCTTGGAAAAGCGGTTCAAGGCCTTGGACATGTTGATTTCCGACTTGTTGTCCTTGGGGGCGATGGCCAGTGAAATCACCGGCTCCGGCACGTACATGGATGTCATGGTCAAATTGACGCTGCGGTCGGTAAAGGTGTCCCCGGAAGCACAGTCGACACCGAACAGCGCGCCGATATACCCGGCGGAGATTTCGGAGATATCTTCCATCTGGTTGGCGTGCATGCGCACCAGGCGGCCGATCTTGACCTTGCGGCCGGTGCGCACATTCACCACCGTGTCGCCTTTTTTCAGGGCGCCCTGGTAGACACGGATATAAGTGAGCTGACCATATTGGCCGTCCTCCAGCTTGAAGGCCAGCGCCACGGTGGGTTTGTCAGCGTCCGAGGTCAGGGTCACCTGTGCCTCGTCCTGGTCCAGGTCCAGGGCCTGGTTCGACACATCCGCGGGACAGGGCAGTAGCTGGGTGACGGCATCCAGCAGCGGTTGAACCGCTTTGTTTTTATATGCGGAACCCATGAATACGGGTGTGATCTTGCGTTCAAGGGTTCCCTTGCGCATGGCGTCGATGAGCATCTCTGCCGCTATGGGCGTCTCTTCGAGGACCGCATTGGTCAGCTCATCGGAAAACATGGAAGCAGCATCGATGAGCGCTTCCCGTTTCTCCGTGGCCAGATCCACAAGGGATTCCGGGATCTCCTCCACACGGATCGTCTCGCCGTTGTCGCCGTCAAAATAGAGGGCTTTCATGGTCACTAGATCCACGACGCCTTCATGATCCGCCTCGAGCCCCACGGGGATCTGCATGGCCACTGCGTTGTGGCCCAGTTTCTCCTTGAGTTGGGTCACCACCCGAAATGGATTGGCACCGCTGCGGTCGCATTTGTTGATGAATGCAATGCATGGGACCTTGTAGCGCTTCATCTGCTGGTCAACGGTAATCGACTGGCTTTGAACCCCGCCCACCGAACAGAGGACCAGAATGGCGCCGTCCAGTACACGCAGGCTGCGCTCCACCTCGATGGTAAAGTCAACATGGCCGGGCGTATCGATGATATTGATTTCATGCTTATTCCACTCGCAGTAGGTGGCGGCGGAGGCGATGGTGATCCCCCGTTCCTTTTCGAGCTCCATGGAATCCATGGTCGCCCCCACACCATCTTTGCCCTTCACGTCGTGGATGGCATGGATGCGCTTGGTGTAAAACAGGATCCGCTCGGTAAGCGTGGTTTTGCCTGAATCGATATGGGCGCTGATGCCGATGTTTCTGATTTTCTCGATACGTGTTGCCATGATGTCCTCTATTTGTGAGCGCACTGTCTGACCGGTTGATGCGCTCGGTCTTTGTATTAGGAGTATAATAAAAAAAAGATCCCGCATTTGGCAATGACCACACCAGATGTGGGACCTTCAACTACCGATCAGATTGCTGGTGGGCTAATATAGTGTTGTTGCAGCGGATGTCAACAAAAAAGTCTTTTGTTAAACCGGATACCGCAACGCCATCGCAACCACATATTGACGAAGCAGTTGCATCCGGACGATGGATATGCAAAAAAGACTGCAACAGACGAGTGTCGATCCACAAATGGCCAATTGGCCTGACATTCTGGATGGACACGCGACGAATAAAAACCGGCGTCTGCCTGGTCAACCGAACGATGTGGCGATTTAAGGCAACATCGTTCGCAAAAGAGCCACAGCCAAAAGATGGACGAATCGACAGCCGAAAACAAGGTCCTTCGCGAAAAGCTCCGGCTTCTGGAGAAGGAAAAGGAGTCCTGGCGTAAAACCCAGTTCATCGCCAATGCGGCCGATCAACTGCTCACCATGATCGACCGCAACTATATCTACGAAAGCGTCAACCAGGCGTATTGCCGCGCCCGGGGGCAGCGGCACGAAGATGTCGTCGGCAAAACCGTCGCCAGCGTATGGGGACAGTCACAATTCGATTCGATCATCAAACCCAAGTTGGACAACTGTTTTGCCGGCAATGTGACCAGCTCGGAAGACTGGTTCAAATTCGACGGCAGGGAGTTGCGCTGCTATCAGGTCACCTACAATCCCTATCGGGACGACAGCGGCCAGGTTACCCATGCCGTCGTGGTCACCCACGACATCACCGCCCGCAAACATGCGGAAGCCGGGATGAAAAAGGCCAACGACCGTCTCGAAAGGCGGGTGCAGGAGCGCACCGAGGCGCTGGAGAAGGCCAACAATCAACTTCGCAATGAAATCGAAGAACGCAAGCGGGCGGAAAAAGCCCTGAGGGAAAGCGAGGATCGATACCGCTCCGTTTCCCGGGACATGCCGGCCATGGTTTGCCGATACCTGCCCAACGGCGATCTTACCTTTGCCAACATCCGCTTTAAAAGTCACTTTCAGCTTCCCGATGAGATGCCTGCAGACAAGAATGTGTTCGCTTTTTTTCCCGACGCCGAGGGGCAGCGCATGAAAAAAAGACTGCAGCGCCTTCGTCCGGAAAAACCCATGGTGATTTCTGAACAGTGCACCCGGAGCGAAGCCGGGGGTATCCTGTGGCGGCAGTGGACCGACCGCGCCCTGTTCGATGAACAGGGCGACGCCATAGAATACCAGAGCATCATCATCGATATTACCGAGAAAAAGGATGTAGAAAGCAAACTCCAACAGGCGCAGAAAATGGAGGCCATCGGCACGTTGGCCGGCGGCATTGCCCACGACTTCAACAACCTGCTCATGGGAATACAGGGGAACATCTCCCTGATGTATCTGGATGTCGACCACCGTCATCCGCTCTACGAGAATACCCGCAGTATCGAGCAGCTGGTGGACAGCGGCGCCAACCTGACCCGACAGCTGCTGGGTTTCGCCCGAGGCGGCAAATATGTGGTCAAGACCGTCAATTTGAACGATGTGGTCTCCGAAACGGCCGCCCTGTTCGGCCGAACCCGAAAATCAATTCGGATCCATGAGACCTATGAACCTGACGCTCGTTTGGTCTCCGCCGATCGGGGGCAGATCGAACAAGTTTTGATCAACCTTTACCTCAACGCCTGGCAAGCCATGTCGGAAAAAGGCGATCTTTACCTGGAAACCCAGAACGTCACCATTGACGAGAAGTTCGTCAAACCCTTTGAAATCAGCTACGGCGACTATGTGCGGGTATCGGTCACCGATACGGGCAAAGGTATCGACCCGGCCATCTCCCATCGGATTTTCGACCCCTTTTTCACCACCAAGGAGTTCGGCTGTGGATCCGGCCTCGGGCTCGCCTCGGTATTCGGCATCGTGAAGAACCACGACGGCATTGTGGATTTTGAAAGCCATCCCGGCCGCGGCACCACCTTCAGTGTCTATCTGCCCATCTCCCAGAAAACCTCCAAAGAACCGGCACCCGTGCCGGCAGGTATCCTGAAAGGTCCGGAAACCATTTTGTTGGTGGACGATGAGCCCTTTATCCTCGATGTGGGGGTGAAGATGCTCGAGAAAATGGGATACACCGTGATCAAAGCCTGCTGCGGCGATGATGCGGTGCGCGTGTTCAACAATATCCCCAAGCAGATTGACCTGGTCATTCTGGATTTGATCATGCCGGGCATCGGCGGCGGGGAGGTGTTTGACCGGCTTCGCGCGATCAGACCGGACATCAAGGTCCTGCTGGCCAGCGGCTACAGCGTGGGCGATGCCGCCGCCATCATCGCCCGGGGATGCAACGGATTCATCCAGAAGCCCTTTGGCATGGAAAAGCTCTCCCATGCCGTCCGGGAAGTAATCGACAATGGCCACCACCAGCCCGCCTCCTGATTCGTCCGATGACACCATTTTTTGGTAAATCTGATATAAACGCCCTATGAATAAGCCGTCACGATTTGCGGGTTGGATTGAAAGGCGCTCGGAAAATTCGGAGAACCTTTTCACCTGCTGGCTACCCAGGCAAACCGGCATTTTCTCCATGTTCATTCTGCGCCGCCTCTTCTCAGGCATCTGCCTGAATCCCGATCTCAAGGTGACCCTGAAGGAACTTCCCGATAATGCCGTCATCGTTTACGTCTCTAAAACCAAAAGCTATTTCGAATTTCTATGCTACTATACCCGCTACATGCAGGCCAACCTGCCCTATCCCCAACTGGGGTTCGACTGCAGCATCAGAATCCTGCAGCCGGTGGGCCGGCTGATACGCATCGCCACCGCACAGGTGAAGTTCTTCCTGCACCATTTTTCGTTTAAGGACCCTTACCGGGCCGGGTTCATTCACGACGAAATCGAAAAGGGAACCACCGCCTTTTTGCCGCTGGTGGAAAAACGCGATTTTTACCGTCGATTCATCAAATCCAAGACCGACCCCATTCGCCATCTGATCGACATTCAGCAGACCCTGGAGCGGCCCATCTGCATCATTCCGCAGCTGCTGTTTTTCAGCAAGCATCCGGCGTCCACCTGGCCGACCCTGATGGACATCTTTTTCGGATCCCCGCAAAAACCGGGAAAATTGCGGCGCCTGGCCACCTTGTTCAGAAAACCTGGCAACATTTTTATCGAAGTGTCCGATCCGATTAACTTGAAACGCTTTCTGGAATCGACAGAGAACCGGGGGCGCAGCAGCGAGTATTTGGCGCTGAAACTGCGGCGGGATCTGCTGGGCCAGATCAATGCCCATCGCAAAAGCATCACCGGCCCCACCATCAAGACGCCTGAAGAGATCAAGCAGGAGATCCTGACCGGCGAGGAATTGCGCAAGTTCATGGGCACCTTTGCCGAACGACGGGGGATGACCATTTTCCAGACTCACCGCGAGGCCTTGGGCTACGTGGACGAGATCGCCGCCAATTACAGCCCTTCCTTCATCAATATCGTCCACCGGGTAATGGGACGCTTCCTGGACACGATCTTCGAGTCGGTGACCTTCAGCCCGGAAGCGTTGTCGACCATCAAGCGCAATTCCCGCAAAGGGCCGATCATCTTCATGCCCGCGCACAAAAGTCATATGGACTCCCTCCTGCTGTCCTTTACCTTGTACGACAACCACATGCCCTGCCCCCACGTTTTTGCCGGCAAAAACCTGGCGTTCTGGCCCATGGGCCCGCTGTTCCGTCGTGTGGGGGCCTTTTTTGTGCGGCGCAGCTTCAAGGGTGCCGTCTTCTATGCCAAAGTCTTTTCAGCCTACATTTTTCAGGTGCTCAAAGAAGGGTATAACATTGCCGTTTACATCGAAGGCACCCGCAGCCGCAGCGGCAAACTGCTTCAGCCCCAACTGGGCATGCTCTCCATCATGTTGCACGCCTTTTTCGAAGGCGCCTGCACGGACATGATATTTGTCCCCGTCTTTATCGCCTACGACCGGATTCCAGACGAAGGGTCCTATCTGCATGAAATCAGCGGTGGAAAAAAATCTGCCGAGAGCTTCCGTCAGATGCTTAAGGCCAAGCGCATCCTGAAGGACCGTTACGGCAAAGTTCACCTGAATTTCGGCCGCCCCCTCGGCTTGAACGACATGCTGGCCGAGCAGGGGTTGACGGGAGCGGACCTCTCAGCCAAACAGCAGAACACCTTGTGCCGGGACATCGGCGCCCAGATGATGAACGCCATCGACCGACAGACGGTGGTTACCCCCCAATCCCTGGTCGCCGGCGCCATGCTGTCGGGCGGCAGAGAGATCATCTCCCGCAAGGAACTGACCTTTCGCATCGAGGCATCCATGAACCAGTTCTATGCCCAAGGGTCCTGCCTGGCGGACACCCTTGCCGACGGGCACGCATCCGCGGTGGAAAATGCCCTTTATCATTATCGGGGACGCAAATTCATCCAATGGGTCGATGCCAAGGCCAAAGATCAAGTCCGCCACAATGCGTGGCGCATCGTTGAAAACCGACGCAATGCCCTGGACTACTACAAGAATATCAGCATCTGCCATTTCGTCCCCCCGGCTTTCACGGCCCTGGCCATATTGGAAAAAGACGCCTTCCAATTTTCGGCGGCAGACCTGCATGTCACCTATCGGCGCCTTCAGGATCTGTTTTGCGAGGAATTCATCCCGGACCCAAACCATCCCCCGGCCTACACGGTCCGCAAAACCGTCAAAGCATTTATCGATAATGCGATTCTGGTTCCCCATCCGGTTATGCCGGATACCTACAACCTCTCCTCGGAGGGTTTTCGCAAGCTGGTTTTCTTTGCCGGGTATGTTGAGCCCTTTCTGGAATCGTACCGCACGGCACTGGTCTATTTTGCCAAAAACCGGCGCAACCACCACCACAAGGCCAAAATGCTGAAGAAGATGCTGGCCATCGGCAACCGCATGATCCGGCAGGGGGAAATCCGGCTCAAGGAGTCCATCTCCAAGGCAAACTACAACAATGCCATCGCCTTTTTTGCAAAAAACGGGGTAAGGGGGTCCGAAGACGAGGAGATGGTGCGGCAGTGGAACGACACCCTGGTGCACTTCCAGAGCCTTATCTCTCGTTAGCCATGCGGCCCTGGGCACTGTCTGCGGGGGCAGATGAATTTTTCGGCTACTTCCGGCGGCTGGTAGAGCGACGCCGGCTGCGCACCGCTTTTTTCCTGACCACCTGCAAGGAACCGTAAAGCTTCGTGCGGGTCTTGCGTTTGAGATCCTTGATTGCCTTGGGGGCCGGGTCCTTTTCCATGGACGCCCGGCAGGCCGGGCACAGGGCCACCGTGTTCTTGATGGAATGCTCGCCACCCTGCAGCAGTGGCAGGATGTGGTAAGGTTCCAGACGGTCAGACCCGGTTCCTTCGCCGGTTTTGGCTCCGCAGCATTCACAGCACATCCTGCACCGCTTCAGCACGGAGTCGAACACCTTTTTTTTGCGGTTGAACGGTTCGGTTCCGTCCGCCGCCGCTTTCCACGGCTTTCCGGGCGCCGGCTTGTCAATCGGCTGGGACCGATGGGCAGGTTCGGGTTTGCGGGGGTGGGCCGGTGCGGCAGGTGGGGCCGGTTTGACCGTTGTTCCCGGTTCGGCGGTTTCGCTTGACGGATCGGTTATCGGATCTTGAGAAGGAACCGCTTTTTTTCGTTTTCTGACCAGAATCTTATCCGTTTCACCGTCCGTGGACCGGATTCCTGACCCAGATTTGAGCCACCGGCTATGGTTTTCCATCTGCAATCGCTGTTTGAGGGCGTCGAAGGTCTCTTCGGCATCGAATTTGACGTTCATCTCCCGCAGCATTTGCTGAATTTCCAGTTTGCTCAGTGTCATGGGTATCCTTTGCTCATTACTAAAAAAGCGACGCCGCTTGGCGGTGCTAGTTCCATAACCGTATACTGGCGGACCTGCAACGCATTAAAAGGGATCGTTGGTACAACACTATGAACACCGATGCAAACGGATTTTTAGGTTGACCATAACGAAACAGACGGTGCACAAGAATACACACCGTCCCCTCCTTCCGCATCCATTTGAATGCTAAACCAGCTGGCCGGGCCTGGTCACACATCAAGCCAAAAAAAAATTATACAATAATATTTCAATAAGCTAACCATCATCTGGCTATCGCTTAAGCGGTTTCAGAACCTGCTGAATTCGATGTTGCGTTTGAAATTAACATGTCGGCACATGAATTGCTGGATGGATCGGATAACCTTGAATGAATGGAGGATATCATGCCAGATGCAACCCTTTTGTTCAATATCACGCCGGTTCCGTTTCTCTCGGTTCTGGTATGGATTTTTTTGAGCATCGCGGCCATGTACTTTGCACGGCGGCCCTTTCACGATTCAATGGGGTCGCTGGGCCGGGTGATCTACAATGCCATGCGCGTGGCGTCCGCTTCGGTGAAGATGGCCCGCCAGCGACTGGAAGTACGCAACCGGGAAGTGCTGCTGGCTGCCGGTATGGAACATGCCGAGCGACGGACGGAACGCGAATTCGAGCGGATCAGCACGGCCGTGGAACGAAACCTGGAAGGCTACCCCCAGTTGCAGCGACAGCTCCGTGAAGATCTGTTGAAGCTTGAAGACGATTACCGTAAAACCGCTGAAATTCCCCAGGGTCTGTCGGACTGGGTCAAGGTGATCGATGCCATCGCCGGCATCAAACCCTCGGGTGACCCCATGGTGGCCAACCTTCTCGAAGATATCCACAACACCTTGAAGGAACAACATAAGGCCGCCCTCGAAGGCCATCGCAAAGCGGTGTCGGACCGCCACGGTATCCTCTCGCGCATGGTCCCCCAGTGGCGCGCCACCGACAAAACCCTCAAGGGGATCGAAAAAGCCATCGCCGACCTGACCGGCCGCTCCCAGGCGGTGGACCAATGCATCACCGACTATGAGACCGTCAGGACACACACCGACATTGCCGAACGTCAGCTTTCTTCGTCTTCGCTGACCCAGTTCTTCACCTCCGGACTGGTTCTGGGTGTGTTTGTCATCGGTGCCATCATCAACTTCAACCTGGTTGCCTTGCCCATGTCCGAGATGGTGGGCGGTGCCAGCTATATCGGCGCGTTCAAAACATCCGATGTGGCCGGCATATTCATCGTCTGCCTGGAAGTCGTCGTGGGAATCTTTCTCATGGATGCCCTGCGTTTCACCCGGCTGTTTTCGGTAATCGGCTGCCTCGACGACAAAAAGCGCACCTGGTTCTTCTTTATCCTGCTGGCCATGCTCACCATCCTGGCCGGTGTTGAATCTTCTCTGGCCTTCATGCGCGACCGCATTGCTGCAGACATGGAGGCCCTGAGACAGAGCCTGGCCGGCGTTGAATCCACTGCCGTTGCCGCCAGCAAGATTCCCACGATCGGTCAGATGATCCTGGGATTCATCCTGCCCTTCATCCTCACCACGGTGGCCATGCCCTTCGAGACCTTTGTTTCGTCATCGCGAACCGTGCTCGGCATGGCCGGCGCCTGGGCGCTGCGCGCCTTGGGGTTTCTTCTGCGCCTGGCGGGCAACCTGGGCTATTACCTGGGCCGATTGGTGGTCAATGTGTACGATCTGATCATCTTTCCGGCCCTCTGGCTGGAGGCGCTGATTCTTCGAAAAATGGCTGCCTCGCCATCGGTGCCGAAAGCGGAGAAAGATCGGTCCGCCACAAAGAACAAATCCATGACCATGCTGGAGGAGACGGCACCATGCAAAAAAACAGCAGACTGACCCTACGCTCGATGATTGCCGCCGCGTTGTTTGCGGTCGTCCTGATTACCGGAGGATGCGCCCAAAAAATGGACCACACCAAGGGGGTGTACATGCTGGTGGACACCTCGGGCACCTATACCGAGGAACTCAACAAGGCCCGGGCCATCATCAACTACCTGCTGGGCACCCTTGCCCCCGGGGACACCATGGCCGTGGCCCGCATCGATACGGGCAGCTTCAGCGAGAAGGACATCGTCGCCAAGGTCACCTTCGACCAGCGTCCGTCGGTGGCCAACACGCAAAAGCGCGCCTTTCAGAAGCAAGTGGCCGATTTTGTCTCGTCGGTGGCGGGCAGCAGCCACACGGACATTTCCGGAGGACTCCTGCAGGCGGTCGAATACCTGAACGAAGCGGGATCCGGCCAGAAATTCGTCCTGATTTTCTCGGACCTGAAAGAAGAACTGGCCCGCGGCCACGTGCGGGATGTTCCCTTTCAATTGGAAGGATTCAACATCATCGCCTTGAATGTCACCAAGCTGCGGGACGATATCCGCGATCCCAAAAAGTATATGCAGCGAGTGGATCAGTGGCGGGACAAAACGGAGTCCGGCGGCGGGGCCTGGCGAGTGATCAATGACCTTGAACGGCTGGACAATATGTTTTCATTGTAGGCTTTTTTCCACCCGGAGACCAAAGCACCCCGACATAGTTCTCGGGGTGCTTTTTTTTAAAAGATGAATTTTTTTTCCATCAGCCGCTTTTTCTGCCGGCTCACATATTCCGCCAAGGCCTGTTCGACCCCCTGGTCGATGGGGGGTTTTTCATAGCTGGCCAGCCGGTCGGCCAGCATCTGCTCCGTTTTATCGGCCACGCAGCGGGCGCCCTTGGACTCCCATGTCTGATAGTCGTCACGGGTGAACAAATGGGGTTGGTAAAGGCTCCGGCAATGTTTGAACGTGGTCGGATGGGTCAGGTAGTTTCCATCACTGCCCAGGCTTTTGATGGTTGCCACGTCAATGGATTCCACGTTGATGTCCATGGCGGTGACCACCCGCCGCAGGGTTCGGCAGACCTCTTCGTCGAGGATCCACTTTTCAAAACTCATGGAGATGTAGGAACCCAGCTGACCGCAGGCGTGAAGAATAAAATTGGCGCCATTTCTCACGGCTGTGCTCATCATCAGGGTGCCTTCGGCCGCCGCCTGGGAATCCAGGCAATGGGAATTGGTCAGCATGCCGCCGGTGCGGCAGGGAATTTTATAGTGGCGCGCCAGCTGGATCACCGCGGAAGCCAGCACCACCGCTTCCGGTGCGCCCACGGCGGAAGAGACGGTGCGCATGTCCGATGGCGCCGACACCGATCCATACACCACCGGTGTCCCCGGCCCGGCCAGCTGGGAGAGTACAATGCCGCCCAGTATCTCGGCGTTGGACATGGCCATCAGCCCCGGCAGGGAAATCGGACCGCTGGTGCCGGCCAGCACCATATCGGTAATCACCAGCGGCTGGCCCAGCCGGGCCAGGTCGATGATGATTTCAGCCATTTCCGGACTGTACTTGAGCGGCGAGGCCGCATGCACCACGGCGGGCATCACCGGCTGCTTTTTCAGCTCGTCCCGCCCCCCCCAGACAATCGCGGCCATCTCCACCGAATCCAGCGCCGCCTGCCGGAAATTGCTGCCCGCCAGAAAGGCCTTGTCACACAGGGTCAGGTTGGCAAACATCATGTCCAGGTGGGTGACCTGAGACGGCACATCATTCGGCTGAACCGTGAGGTAGCCATTCATGTCCAACTGGTCGGACGTCTGCACCAGTTTACAGCACGTGAAATAGTCTTCCATGGTTGCCGGTCGACGCACGCCGTCGGCATTGGAGACATTGGGCGCCCCGGCGGTGGGCAGGAAAACGAAGTCATCTTCACCGATGGCCACGTTGTATTGCGGGTTGCGGGCGTGCACCACAAAACGGGATGGCACCGTCTCCAGAGCGCGCATCACCTCTTTTTCAGTGATATACACTCGTGGATTGGTGACCTTGAATCCGTTCTGTCTGAAAAGCTCCAGCGCTTCTTCGGAGTGGAATTTGACACCGGTTTCCGAAAGGATCTCCATGGAGGCGTCATGGACCAGGTTGATTTCGTCTTTCGTGAATACCTGCATACGGTCGGTCATCTGCAGATCTCCCATGTTGTGTCCCCGTTGCAGGGGGGCTTGCCATCAAGGCCTGAGACAGGCAGGTTACGGATCTCGGTCAATCATCAACTGAACGTCTCAATGGGTGAATCTGAAAAAACACCCGCGTCCAAAAGAAGTGGCCGACGGGTAGCCATCTGCCCGTTTCCCGCCAAAAAGTCAACCGGATTTTCTCAGCGGCCAGACCTGGTTGCACCGATATCGGCCGAGCAGGTGGATTCTGCAGGGCAATAAAAATGGATATTGAAATATCAGGCCAATTCATTTAGCGTACCTCTCTCGAACCGCATCAACGCCGGTTGGCAGGCCCAATGAAAAAAAGCACGCCTCGGCAGCACCGAAAGGAAAACTGAAAGTGAAAGGGAAACCCGTAATTCCGCCGATCTACATGACGGCCACGTATAAGTTCGACAATTCCGACGACCTGATCGATGTGGTCCAGAACCACAGCGGATACATCTACTCCCGATGGGACAACCCGTCAGTGGTGGAGGTGGAACACGCCCTGGCCGACCTGGAGGGCTACGACCACGCCCTGGGTTTCAGCTCGGGCATGGCCGCCATCTCTACGGCAGTTCTGGCACACGTGCACGCCGGCGACCGCATCGTGACCACCCGGGAAATCTACGGTGGGACCTTTGAACTGATGAATACCGTCCTGCCGGAATTCGGCGTGGATGTCACCTATGTCAACTGTTGGAAGACCGATGAAATCCTGGCAGAAATCGAAAAGGGCCTGACGTTGCTTTATCTGGAATCACCCACCAATCCCCTGCTGCGCGTGGTCGATGTTCCGACCCTGGCCAGCGCCGCCCACGCCAAAGGGGCCCTGGTGCTGCTGGATGCCACCTTTGCATCGCCGATCAATCAGCATCCGGTGCAATGGGGGGTTGACGTGGTGATTCACAGCGGCACCAAGTACCTGGGCGGACACCACGACGTCACCGCGGGATTCGTCTGCTGCACCAAACCCTGCTCAAAACGCATCTGGAACCGGAGAAAAATATTCGGCGGCGTCATGGACCCCATGACCGCATTCCTCACCCTTCGCGGCCTGCAGACCCTTGCGCTTCGCATGCACAAACACAACGAAAATGCCATGGCGGTCGCTCGCTTTTTGGCCGCGCACCCCAACGTCGCCGCCGTGCACTACCCGGGCCTGCCCGCCCATCCTGACCACGAAATTGCCAAAGCTCGAATGACTGGATTCGGCGGCATGCTCAGCTTCGAGGTAGCCGCTGACTTTGAAGGCACCAAACAGGTCATGGACCGTTTAAAGACGATCAAGCTGGCCACCAGCCTGGGCGGGGTCACCAGCCTGGCCAACCAGCCCATTACCAACACCCATGTGGCCTTGAGCCCCGAAGCCCGTGAGAAGGCCGGCGTCAGCGAAAATCTGGTGCGCCTCTCCGTAGGCATCGAAGCGGTGCAGACGCTGACCGACGATCTGAATCAGGCCCTTGACATCACATGATTGTCGCCGGAATCTCACCAAGGCTTCCAAGCGGCAACCCGATCCGGTGCGGCCGGTCGTGACGGACGTGATCCAGCGCGCACCCTGGAGGCTGCCGATCATCGTCTTTGCGCAATTCGCCGGCACCTCCATCTGGTTTTCGGGAAATGCGGTGCTCGCGGAATTGATGCAGCGCGGGGCTTCACCATCACCCATGGCCGGCTGGATAACCAGCGCGGTGCAATTGGGCTTCATCGCCGGCACGCTGCTCTTCGCCATTTTCGCCGTTTCCGATCGCTTTTCGCCGCGGTGGGTCTTTTTGCTGTGTGCGGTGGCAGGCGCCCTGTCCAACCTGCTCACCGGCACAGCAGGTGCCGATCTGGCATGGTTAATGGTTCTTCGCTTCATCACCGGGTTCTTTCTGGCAGGCATCTACCCGGTGGGCATGAAGATCGCCGCCGGGTGGTATCAGAAAGGGCTAGGCAACGCACTGGGTTTTCTCATCGGGGCGCCGGTGCTGGGCACTGCTTTTCCCCATCTGTTGAAAAGCGGATTGTCATCGGTGCCCTGGCAGGCCGTTATCGTTCTCTCTTCAGGCATATGCCTGCTCGGCGGCCTGTTGATGTTTCTGCTGATTCCGGACGGACCTTACCTGGTGGTCGGGGCCCGATTCAACCCCCGGGCAGTCGTCACGCTGTTTGGCCATCGGGAACTCCGCGCCGCCGCCCTGGGCTACTTCGGCCACATGTGGGAGCTTTATACCCTGTGGGCCTTCGTGCCGATCTTCCTGGCTGCATATCTGGCGAGCGTTCCCGGCCTTTCCGGCAATGTCTCTTTCTGGAGCTTTCTGATCATCGGCATCGGCAGTGTGGGATGCAGC
This sequence comes from uncultured delta proteobacterium, assembly GCA_963705435.1. Classification (GTDB taxonomy): domain Bacteria; phylum Desulfobacterota; class Desulfobacteria; order Desulfobacterales; family Desulfosarcinaceae; genus Desulfosarcina. Next base: position 29,504 of record CAVPJR010000015.1, read on the forward strand.
GTCGGTGGAATCGTCTCGACACGCGTGGGCAGTGCGCGGGTGGCCTTCATCCAGCTGGCGGTCTCCGGCATCTGCTGCCTTTTCTCGCCCCTCTTCTTCGCCGCCCCCCCTGCCCTGTTCCTGGCCTTCATGCTGCTCTGGGAACAGCCGTGGTGGGGGATTCTCCGCAATTTTCAACCATCGTTGCCCGCACGGCACCGCCGCAACTGGTGGGCAGTGCCCTGACCCTGGTCAACTGCATCGGATTCTCCATCACCGTAATCAGCCTGTCGCTGATGCAGTGGATCGCGGCCATGTTGCCCCCGCAATACTTGCTGGTCCTGCTGGCCGCCGGACCGGCAGCGGGACTGGTCTGCATGAAATCGCTTGTGGGGAAAAATCGGGTATTAGTAGATTAGGGCCTCTCCAAAAAAGCTGATTAGCGAACGTTGAACGAAAAAAATCACACAATATCGGACTGTCAACGGCTATTTCTTTTTCTTTTCAGCCGTCTTGATGCTGGTAACGAAGACCCGGATCATTTCCTTCGTTTCTAGGTAAAAGATCATTGAATAGTTCAGGTTTTTTAATTAATGGCACACGCTATGATCAGATTTAACCATCTATGGGTTTCCCGTAGCTCTTTTAGCGAAATACGCAGCTTATGGATGAAGTCTCTTGGCGACTCCGCTGCCTGGGCCTCACCATAATTTGGATAGGCGGAGGTGCCCGCTCTTAGGCTTTACCCTGCAACATGGTTGCCCGTTCTGGTTTTGGGAAGCTGTTTAACAATCTTTATGATTCGCACCGAATACTCGAGCAACCTTTCTTCCAGATCATATGCCTTATTCTTCATCGGTTCCCATTCATCATTCGATGTTGAACGTTCGATGTTCGATGTTCATCTTTCAATTTCCCTCGAACCCTCGAATCTTCGAATCCTTGAGCCCTTCTTCAACAACTTTCCCCATGTACCGGTTGATGATGATACCATGGGATTTACCAAAGGCCATGACCGCTTCGGGGCGGAATTCACCAGCCAGATGGGCGTTCAGAAAAGCGGGTGTGTCCAGCATGTAGAGGATGTAGGAGAGGTGGCCGCTGTAGCCGCTGTCGTCCAATTGCTGCAAGGCCTGGATGGCCGCGTCACCCATGGCCATGACCTGCCGGTTGAGCACCGGGTGCTGGTTCTGGCTGCAGACGACAAGCGAGTAAATCCGGCGACAGGCAAAGGGGCGTCGGTCATAGATCATGCAGGCCCGGTTTTTCAGTAAAAAAGGACAGGCGGACGTCTTTTTACGCTCCCGTTGCTTCATGTCGGCGGCCAGTTTTCGACTAACGACCACCTGCCGGGGTCGAGGCAACCGGTTGATGCGATCCCGGATCACCAGGCCTTCCAGGGTGGTGATGTGGATGCTGCCCGCTTCGCTGCAGCAGAACGCACAGCCTTTACCACAGGCCGCTTCGATTTTGTATGGCGCAGCAGCGGTTTCGAAGTCGTCGTAGATCGCTTGGAGCCTGCTCTTTTTCGCTTCCATGGCATCCTACCAGTTGTAAAAACCTAACACAGATATCGGGCTTCTTTAATAATCCGTCAACGTTGCCGGTTCGCCGGCAGCCTGATGGTGATGGTGCAGCCGGATCCGTCGTTGTTCTCCGCCTGAACCCGTCCGCCCATGGCGACAATGAATTTTTTCACCAGGGCCAAGCCGAGTCCGGTGCCCCTGGTGGTGCGGGTAAGGTCGTTGTCCACGCGGTAAAAGTCATCGAACACCTGATTCAATGACCGCCTCGGAATACCCGGCCCGGAATCGCTCACCGTCAGCTTCACCCAGCCGTCCATCGTATCTGCCGCAATGGCAATGCGTTTCTCCGGCAGATGGCGGCCGAACTTGATGCTGTTTTCCATGAGATTGATCAGCACCTGGACCAGCACGTCCCGGTCGTAGGCAAAAACGGGAAGCCGGCCGGTGTGAATGCGCAGATCAAATCCCTCCCTGGCCAGGCTCTCGGCCATCACCGACTGCACATCTGCCAGCACGTCGGTCAGACGTCCATCCTTGAGGTCGAAGCGGCGGGTACGTTTCTCCAGGCGGGAGAGTTCCAGCACATTGTTGATCAACCCGGAAAGCCGGGCACTCTCAGCGGCCAGGATGTCCAGGTACTCCTGCTCCCGCTCCGGTGTGCCGGCAATGCCCTGGTCGAGCATCTCGATGTACATGCGGATGTTCGTCAGCGGGGTCTTGAGTTCATGGGTCACGGCGGAAACGAACTGGGATCGCCGCTCGGACAGGTCCAGGACGGTCCGCGCACTGTGGTAGATGGTCACCAGCCCGGCAACCATAACCGCACCCAGGATCGCCAGGGCCAGGGTCAGCGTCCGACGGGCCGGGGACGGAGGCAGCGACACGGCGCGCATCTCGGCAGTCAGAAAACCGAATGGTGCGGGAAAGGTTCTGTCGGCGACCCAATCCATGGCCGCGATTCCGGCATTTGGGCCGCCTGGCTGGCGGGGCGCACCCAGGCCGGCCGCAGTCACGGTCAACCGTGTGTAGCGGGCGATGGGCTGGGGGTCGTAGTGCACGGCAAGCAGGTGATCGAGAAAGGGCTGCAGCCGGAGCACGAATCCCTGCCGGTAGATCTGGCCGTCGATGCCGATCCGCCGGAAGATAAACACCCGTGCGTCATCGATGGCCACGGCCTGAAGGGGCGTCACTTCCACCTGGAACCGACCGGTTTTCGACTCGGCCGGTACCGTCTCCACCATCGACTGCTGGCGGATCTCCGGAACGGACCCAACCGTCGTGGCCGCTGGCATACCATAGGACGAAGGCGCGGCATCGTCCTTTTCCATATCGGCAACGGCATCTTCCTTACCCAGCGATACCGACCGGTCAGGTTCCCGTTGGGCCAGATTTATCGCCTGGCCTGCGGTGATCTCCTCCACCCGGGCCCGCTCTTGACCGAGGACGCTTTTTGATTTTTTTTGCTCGAACGTTCGCAGAAAACGGTCGGCAAAGGAAGGTTGTTCTGATTTTGCAGCTGCTGCCGGTGGTTGACCCTCTTTCGTTACAGGCGTCGGCAGTTGGGCAACCAATTTACGCTGGTTGAAAATTGTGTTGATGGCCCGAAGCTGGTTTACCCGGTCGGCAAGACCGGCAGGCAGGCCCTCATCATCCTTCACCAGCGGGGTTTGGAAGGAACCGTCTGGATTGTTCTGGAAATAGCCGAGGATAAACGCCTCAACGGGTAAACTGGCCAGCGGGGACGGTGACGTGCCATTCTCCTGCACCAGGGTGTGGCCATATTCGTCCACGGCCCGGTTTTCCTCACGCCGCACCAGGTCGGCCAGTTCGGCTTCGATCTCGTCCAGCAGGCGTTCGGAAAAGAAACGCACCTGGGCCTGCACTTCCCGATCGAGGGTCCCGTATGTCCGCCAGGCCACGAAGGCCAGCGGCAGGGAAACCAGTACACAGAAAATGATCATATAAATGCGCAGGCGTTTCAATGTTCCGGCTCCAGGCGGTATCCTTCCCCGCGAACCGTCTGGATCAGCACCCGTCCGTCGGCCAGCGAAGCGATCTTTTTCCTCAGTTTGAGCATATGAATGTCCACGGTGCGGGTCTCCACATCAGGATCCTTGTAGTGCCAGACCTCGGTGAGCAGTTCGCCTTTGGAAATGATACGTTCCTGGTGGCGGAACAGGTAGACGACAATATCCATTTCGCGGCGGGTCAGCGCCTCCGACCGATCCCGGCAGACCGCCTGAAGGTTGAGACCGTCAAACCGGATATCAGCATATTGGATCTGCTCGTCTCCCAGCGGTTTTCCGCTTCTCCTGAGCACCGCCTCCACCCGCACCATCAGTTCTCTCAAGGAAAACGGTTTGCTGACATAATCGTCCGCACCGGCGGTGAAACCGGTGACCACATCGTCTTCGGACCCTTTGGCCGTAAGAATGATCACCGGCTGGAACGGTCTTTGGCGGCGGATCTCACGACAGATGGAAAAGCCATCCATTCCGGGCAGCATCACATCCAGCAATACCAGATCGTACTGCCCGCTCAATGCGGATTCACAGCCCTCGATGCCCTCGGCGACGCCGTCGGCGCCGTAGCCGTTGAACACCAACACATCGCAAAGCCCTTTTAAAATGGCCGGATCGTCCTCTACCACCAGAATACGGGCTTTCGGTTGATTCATCGTTGTTCCTTCTCCCTGAACGTCATGTTTGCTGTCCACTCCTACCACCAAAGTCCACCTGATTCAAAGTAAAACTTATGCAAAAAAATGGGGCTAACCTTTTGCATTTGTTTGAATTGTATTTCCGTTGGACTGGGTTACAATCCGAATCATGAGCCGTTCGGTAGACCGAAACGGTAAAGCTGACCCGAAAAAAAAGGAGGAAGATCATGTCGACCAGTAAAAAAAGCCTGTTGGTCATCCTTGGCCTGATCCTGGCCACCACAGCGGCCCTGGCCGCCATGGGAGCGATGGGTTCAGCCACGGCCCCTCCCCTGTCCGCCCTCACCCTGACCGGAGACGCACCGGTCACCGTTTCCGCCGAGGTGGTCCAGGACAAGGTCCTCAAAAACGGGGACGGACGGGTGACCGTCTCCCTGAATCTGACCGCAACCCGGCTCTCCACCGCTGACAACGATCCGGAGCAGGACGCGGACCTGGTGATTGTGCTTGACCGCAGCGGCTCCATGGAAGGGCAAAAGCTGCGCGACGCCCGACAGGCGGTTATCGGCCTTCTGGATCAGTTGGGGCCCGGCGATCGCCTGGCCCTGGTGACCTATTCAAACGGCGTGCAGACCTTGTCTGCGCTGGTGCCGATGAACGAGGTCAACCGGCATCGGCTGACCGCAGCGGTCGAGCACCTCCATGCCGGCGGCGGCACCAATCTTGGCGGGGGACTTAAAAGGGGTATGGAGGTGTTGATGCACACGCCCGGCAACCAGCGCCAGCGCAAGGTCATTCTGATCTCCGACGGTTTGGCCAACCAGGGCGTCACCGACCCGGATGCATTGGCGCGCATGGCCTCGGCGGCCGTGGAGAACCGTTTTTCCATTAGTACCGTCGGTGTCGGGCTTGAATTTAACGAAATGCTGATGACCGCCATCGCCGACCAGGGCGCGGGCCAATACACCTTTCTGGAGGATCCCCGGGTATTCGCCCAGCTGTTTGAATCCGAATTTCAGGCCACCCGGCATGTGGCCGCCTCGGATCTGAATATCCAGATTCCCCTGGAACCCGGGGTACATCTGGTGGCTGCCGGCGGGTATCCCATCCGCCACGAGAATGGCTCGGCCATCATCCATCCGGGCAATCTGTTGTCCGGCCAGCGCAAAACACTCTACCTGACCTTCCAGGTGCCCACGGCTGTGGAAAAAGAGATCCTCATGGGCCGGGTGCAGGTAGGCTATCAGCGTCATGGCGAATCGCGGACGGTGGACGCCGCCCGGCCGCTGACCGTTGCCTGCGTGCCGGACCCGGCGGCGGTGATGGCCAGCATCAAAGAGGACTCATGGGCGGATCAGGTCGTTCAGGAAGAGTTCAGTCGCCTGAAGGAAGCGGTGGCCGCCGATATTCGCGACGGTGACCACACCCGCGCCCAGACGCGGATTTATGAATACGAGGCCAAGCAGGAGGCCATCAACAGCGCCGTCGGTTCGGCCAAAGTGGCCAAGAATCTGGAAACGGATGTGCAGGCCCTTCGCCAGCGCGTGGATGAAACGTTCACCGGTGCACCGGCGGCCGTGGCCCAAAAAAAGAAGCAGGTTGCAAAGTCCCTGCAGTATGACGGGTACAGGATGAGACGGGATAAAAAATAAGGGTCGTTTCTGTTCTGAAAAGCGATTAATTTATAATTTTGAATTACGAATTTTGATTACATGTATGCTGTCTATGTTTAAAAAACCGATAGGATTCCTTCATTCAAAATTAAGAATTAAAAATTCACAATTATACAAAGGAGTTCTCCTATGGGAATCATGACCCGCATGTTGAGACTGTGCAAAGCCGATGTCCACGGCGTGATGGATCAACTGGAGGATAAAGGCTTGCTGCTCAAGCAATACCTGAGAGAAATGGAAACCAGCCTCGGACACAAGGAACAGCAGGCCAACGCACTGACGCAGCGCATTGGCCGCCTGACCGGCCAGATCGCGCGCCACGGCCAGGAGATGGACAAGCTGGAACGGGATCTGGTCCTGGCGCTGGAAAAGGAGAAAGACGATATCGCCCGAATGCTGATCCGCAGGCGCCGTGCCCTTGAAACCGCATCCACCCATTTGACCGAACAGATCGAGACGTTGACGCAGGAGAAAACGCAGCTGGCGGAAACCCTGGCCCATCAGCGGCTCCAGTATGAAACCCTCAGGGCCAAAGCCGACACCTATTGCAGTCAGGCTGCCGACCGCCTTTTCGAGGCCACCTCAAGCCGCAACGCGGGAACCGTCTATTCGATCGATCCCGGTGATGAGGAAATCGAACTGGAACTGCTCGCGCGAAAAGAGGCGCTGCAGAAAGGAGACGCCCCATGAAACGGCACGTGCGAACCACCCTGGTCTATGGATTGATCAGCGCCCTGACCGTCATGCCCGCTGCATGGTCGCTGGCCGGACTTGTCGGCTGGCCCATGGCTTTCAAGCTGATGCTGTGGCTGGATCTGCTGGGTTATGCGGCGCTGCTGGCCCGATGGAGCGGGAAAGGGTCGCGTGTCATCCTGTTTCCGATGGCCCTGTTGCTGGGAACGGCCCTGTGGCCCGGTGTTTACACCGGTTTTTTCTTCCTCGGCCTGGGAATGTTCAGCTGGATCCGCAGCGGCAGCTGCTTTTGCGGGACGCCGGTTCGCGCGGTGGCCGCCGAAGTCATCACCGTTGGCGGTGGCGCAGGCCTGGTGTCGCTGTTGGGCCCGGGCTCCAGCATCACCTGGGCCATCAGCATCTGGCTCTTTTTTCTGGTGCAGGCGCTCTACTTTTACATGGTTCCGACATCATGTCCGCCGGATGCCGTCGGGACGGCGGCAGACCCCTTCGATCAGGCGCATCGGGAAGCACTGCGGGTGTTGGATGAGGGTGGATGACGGCGGTTCGGAGGGCGGCGGCAGTCGGAAAACGGAGTCAATCGACGTTGGCCCTGTGCGGACCTCCGTAATCAGCCACGGACAGCGGCTTTGGAGGATTTTCTAGCGGGTCGAATCCCGGTAAATCGCCTGGGCCTTTTCCAGGGCGGCCACATCATCGATTCCCATGGTTTCGAATTCGTCGTCGACCACGTGGAACCCGACCCGCTTGCCGTCCTTGACCATGAATTCGATCAGGTCGGTAAAAAAGAACTCTTCGATGTCCGTCAACCTGCCGTTGACCTGCTTTTGCACGATCTGCGGCCGGGAGGCCAAAATGGGAAGATAGTCCGCCAGGTCCGCTCTGCGCACGGCATAAATGCCGGAGTTGCAGACGGTCAGGGAATCCTGCCGGTCGACCGGGTAGTCTTTCCAGTATTTCCACTCGGTAATCTTTCTGACCTTGCCCGTTTCGATTTCCAGCATCCCGTATTGCTTCTTGTTCTCGGGGGAAAAGCCTAAAATCATCAGATCGTGGGTGCCGAGACCGTCGACCAGCCGGTCGTAGGTCCGCTTTTGCACAAAGGGCACATCACCCATGGTAATGATCACACGATCGACCCGCTGTGCGTCCACAAACGCACCGGCGGCAAGAATGGCGCCGCCGGTGCCGTTGAGCACCGGCTGTTCGCAGTAGGCGGCACCGGTGCTCCGCGTGATCGCCATCACCTCGTCTTTGCGATGGTTGACGATCAGCGCCTTGGGTCCGGCAGGCAGATTTTCCATCAGGTGCGTGAGAATGGGGTGACTGCCGATAAAAACCGAGCTGCCGGGCACCAGGGGCAACAGGGTTTTGTTGCCGTCATAGCCTTGCATGCGGCTGCCTCTGCCTGCAGCCATGATAATCGAAGCGACGCGTGGGTCGGTATCCATCAAGGTCATCCTGGCCTGCTTTCTGTTGCCCAAACTGAGCGTTTCAATTTTTTTGTCGTCGAGACCCGATGCCAGCTCTATAAAATGAATTTCCGGCGCTGTCCACATCTCAGTGATCCAGGCTTATCTTTCAGTCGAAGGCCGCCGTTTTTGTCAAAAACCGCCTCTTTGTTTTCATCTTCTTGTATTTATTACTTTTAATACCTTTGCGGACTGCATCGAGGGGTCCTTGAAACAAAATTGATCGGCCAAAAGAACCATACCACAATCGAATTTTGTGCAAAATAATATTAACTTATCGGTATATTATATAAATTTTTTTTTCAGGATGCTATTTTTTTTCTTGCATTTAAGCCGAAAAGACATATATTCGCGCCAGTCGAATCCGAATAAAATTCGGAACGAAGCCCCGGTTCCCAACGGCTAAGGACCGGAATAAAGACAACCTTTTTTAATAAAGGAAAACAGACGCCATGCAGTTCACCACTAAGAGGAACGAACAGCTGATCGCAACACCGCCGCAGGCAGCTCAGGAAGGTGACGACGAACCTCCCGACCCTAGTCAATGTCTGGAAGCAGCCTCTTCCATTGCCACCGCTAAACCCACCGGGCGGCTCGTCCGGTTTCCCACCCAGCGCGCCGGAATCCTCAGCCCGGCCGTCAGATCGTTCCGCAAGCGACATTTTCCCAGCGTCCCCACTAAGTTGTGGAACGACTGGCAGTGGCAGACCAGCCACCGTATCCGCAGTCTTGCCCAACTGGAATCGATGATCTCCCTGTCCGAGGATGAGCGCGCGGCGTTCACCGGCACGGAAACGGTGCTGCCGTTGGGGATCACTCCCTATTATATGAGCCTGGTTTCCCGGGACGATCCCGACCAGCCCATTCGCCGCACGGTCATCCCCACCATTCACGAAACCGCTCATACGGCCGGTGAGGCTGACGACCCACTGGGTGAAGATGGCATGAGCCCGGTTCCCGGGCTGGTCCACCGCTATCCGGACCGGGTACTCCTGCTGCTCTCCGATTTTTGCTCGACCTACTGCCGCTACTGCACCCGCTCCCGCGTGGTGGGCCATGGCGGGATCTACCCCAGCCGCAACCGGCTGGAGCGGGCCTTCGCCTACATCGAGCAGACGCCGTCCATCCGCGATGTACTCCTTTCCGGCGGCGACCCGCTGATGCTGGGAGAAGAGAAGCTATCCTGGATTTTGTCCCGGCTGCGCCAGATCCCTCATGTCGAGATCGTTCGCATCGGCACCAAGGTTCCGGCGGTGCTGCCCCAGCGCATCACTCAGCGCCTGGTTCGCATGCTGCGTCAGTATCACCCGTTGTGGATGAGCCTGCACTTTACCCACCCGGATGAATGCACCCCCGAAGCGCTGCGGGCCTGCACCATGCTGGCTGATGCGGGGATCCCTCTGGGGTCTCAGACGGTGCTGCTCAAAGGCGTCAACGACAACTTGGAGACCATGCGCAGCCTCGTACACAATCTGCTCAAGATGCGTGTACGCCCCTACTACCTTTATCAGTGCGACCCGATTACCGGGTCGGCGCACTTTCGCACCCCCATTGCAAAGGGTCTGGAGATCATCCGCGGTCTTCGCGGCTTCACCAGTGGCTATGCGGTGCCCACATACGTGGTCGACGCCCCGGGCGGTGGTGGAAAAATCCCGCTGATGCCCGACTACGTGGTGGGCCGCGAAGATGACGCACTGGTGCTGAGGAATTACGAAAACCAATTGTACCGGTATCCTGAATCCGAATATATATCATTTAGTTAATATAAAAAACATAATGTAACCGATCGGGGAACGAGCCCTTTGCAGGGCGCGCGTCCCCGATGTTTTTTGGACGAGGTCCAAGAAAGCAACGATGACGCTGGCGCAGCAATGGCACCGTCAGCGCTACGAGGAGGTATTAACCGATGACCCTGACAATCGGACTGACTTACGACCTTCGCTCCCAGTACCTGGCGGAAGGTTTTTCGGAAGAAGAGACGGCCGAGTTCGACCGCGACGACACCATCACCGCTATCGAATCGACCATCCGGTCCCTGGGACACCGCACCGAACGCATCGGCCACAGCCGCCAACTGGCTGCCGCATTGGTTGCCGGCCGGCGTTGGGACCTGGTGTTCAACATTGCCGAAGGCATGCACGGCATCGGCCGCGAGGCACAGGTGCCGGCGCTTCTGGACATGTACCGGATCCCCTATACCTTTTCGGACCCGCTGGTCATGAGCCTCAGCCTTCACAAGGGAATGACCAAGCGGATCGTCCGAGACGCCGGGGTGCCCACTTCCGATTTCAGCGTTGTCGAAACACCCGGCGAGGCCGGGTCAGTGGGCTTTGCACCGCCTTATTTCGTCAAACCCGTGGCAGAGGGAACCGGAAAGGGTGTCACACCGCAGTCCATCGTCCGCCATAAAAAAGATCTCGAGGCCGCCTGCAGGCGATTGATCGATACTTTCCGGCAGCCGGTGATCATCGAGCCCTATCTGCCGGGTCGTGAGTTCACCACGGGCATCGTAGGCACCGGTGCCAAAGCGCGTGTGCTGGGTACCATCGAGGTGCATCTGCTGGACACGGCGGAACCGGGTGTTTATTCCTATGTCAACAAGGAGGAGTGTGAGTCTCGGGTGCTGTACGCCCTGCGACGCGCCGAAGACGATCCGGTGGTTGCCGAGGTCGAGAAGGTGGCCCTTGCCGCCTGGCGGGCCCTGGGCTGCCGGGATGCGGGGCGGCTGGACCTGCGCTGCGATGAAAACGGCCATCCGTTGTTTATTGAGGTCAATCCGCTGGCCGGCATCCACCCCGAGCATTCGGACCTGCCCATCATCTGCAACCACCTGGGGGTTCCCTATCGGGAGTTGATCGGCTGGATCATCGACTCGGCCGCCACCCGGATTCCCCGGGCGGACCACCTCCGCGGAGCCGCTTGATGCAGATCGCCATTGTTTACGACACCGTCAGCGATGCCGATGCCCCCGATGCCCGGGACGTGATTGCCCAGGCCGATGCCGTGGCCCAGGCACTGCAGATGCAGGGCCATTCGCCCTGCCGCATCTCCTGCAGCCTGAACCTGTCGGCCGTGGAGCAGGAACTGCGCCATCGCCGTGTGGACCTGGTGTTCAACCTGGTGGAATCCATCGGCGGCCAGGGTCGGCTGATCCATTTGTTCCCCTTCTGCCTGGACGCCATGGCCCTGCCTTACACCGGTGCCCGGGCAGAGGCGATGGTGCTCACCTCCGGCAAGGTGCTGGCCAAAGGGTGGATGGCAGCGGCCGGCATCCCCACCCCTGCATGGATCGGCCCCTGGCCCGGCCATGACGGTTCGGTTCATGGCGGCGATATCGGCGAGGGCACCTGGATCATCAAATCGGTCTGGGAGCATGCCTCCATCGGTCTGGACGGGCAGAGCATCGTCAACGATGCCGAGCCGGCAAGCGTTTTGCCCCTGCTCCGATTCCGGGCCCCGCTGCTGGGGGGTGCCTGTTTTGCCGAACGATTCATCGCCGGCCGGGAATTCAACCTGTCGATGCTGGCCGGTCCCCAGGGCCCGGAAGTGCTGCCGCCGGCGGAGATCGTTTTTGAAGGCTACACCGACGAAATGCCCCGCATCGTGGATTATCGGGCCAAGTGGGACGAGGCCGCCTTCGAGTTTCACCACACCCCGCGCCGGTTCGATTTCGATTCGTCCGATCAAGGCCTGCTGAGACGCCTCAAAGCGCTGGCCCTTCGATGCTGGGACCATTTCGGTCTCAACGGCTATGCCCGGGTGGATTTCAGGGTAGACCCGGCAGGCCAACCATGGGTATTGGAGATCAACGCCAACCCGTGCCTTTCCCCCGACGCCGGATTTGCCGCCGCCCTGGACCGGGCAGGCATCACCTATGCCGACGCCGTGGGCCGTATCGTCGCCGATGGAATTTCGCCGGGCACGCCCGGCGACGACAGTTGAGAAAAACCCATGATTGACCCTGCGAAGGAACCAACCGCATGCTGCGCATTCGACGTATCTATGACAACATACTGCCGGTGAACAAAAGCACCCTGAGCCAGGTGCAGGAGATCCTGCGCAGCCAGTTCACCGCCGTGGACGAAAAAGAGATCGACCACATTGCCGAAAAACTCCGCAACCCTTTTAAACAGCGTTTTCGCACCATCCTCTTCGTGGCCGAGAGCATCAAGGCCAAGGTGCGCGGGTTCGCCATGCTGCTGCACGAACCGGTACTGCACTTCGCCTACCTGGACTGGATCGCCACGGCCTCCGGCCGGGCCGGCGGCGGCATCGGCGGCGCCCTCTACGACCGCATCCGGCGCGAGGCCACGGCCCTGAAAGTGGCGGGCCTCTTTTTCGAGTGTCTTCCCGATGATGCCGATAGCTGCCCGGATTCGGCAGAGCTCAAACAAAACCGGTCTCGGCTGCGCTTTTACGAGCGGTACGGGGCCCGTCCCATCGTGAACACCGGCTACGAGTCCCCCGTAAAACCAGGAGAAACCTGCATGCCCCACCTGGTCTACGACGATCTGGGCACCGGCAACGCGCTGAAAATGGCCTTTGCCCGACAGGTGGTGCGAGCGGTGCTGGAACGCAAATATCCTGATTATTGTCCGGCGGATTATGTCGAAAAGGTGGTGACGAGTTTCCGGGACGACCCGATACGCCTGCGGGATTATCGCTATGTCAAACCGGCGGCCATCCTTACCACCGTCGAAAGCCGTTCGGAAGAAATGATCGCCCTGATCGTCAACGACCGTCATGACATCCACCATGTCAACGAACGCGGGTACGTGGAGTCGCCGGTGCGCGTGAAAAGCATCTTAAAGACCATCGAACCCAGCGGCCTGTTCACCGCCATCAAGCCGCGTCCCTTTCCAGACAAGCACCTTCACGCGGTTCACGATGCGGATTTCGTGAGTTATCTCAAACGGGCCTGCGCGGAAGTGCCCGCCGGGAAATCCCTGTATCCCTATATCTTCCCCATTCGCAACAAGACACGGCCCCCCAAGGAACCATCCGTGCTCTCCGGTTACTACTGCATCGACACCTTCACGCCCATCAACGCCAACGCCTATCTGGCCGCCCGGCGCAGTGTGGACTGCGCCCTGACCGCCGCCCGTGAGATATTGGACGGCCGGCGGATCGCCTACGCCCTGATCCGCCCCCCCGGTCATCACGCCGAGCGCCGCTCCTTCGGCGGGTTCTGCTATTTCAACAACAACGCCATCGCCGCCCAGTATCTGTGCGCCCATGGCAAGGTGGCCATTTTGGATGTGGACTACCATCATGGCAACGGCGGCCAGGACATCTTCTACCGCCGGAGCGATGTGCTCACCGTCTCCATTCACGGCCACCCCAGGTTCGCCTACCCCTATTTTTGCGGGTTCGAGGAGGAGCGCGGCGACGGCGATGGCGAAGGGTTCAACCTCAACATTCCCCTGCCCGAAACGGTCGATGGTGGGCGTTACCGCAAAGCCCTGGCGCGGGCCCTGCGTCGGATCGAAGAATTTCAGCCCCACTTCCTGATTCTGGGACTGGGCCTGGACCCGGCAAAAGGCGACCCGACGGGTACGTGGTCCCTGACGGTAAAGGATTTTGCCGAGAACGGCCGGATGATCGGGGCCCTGGGCCTGCCGACGGTAGTCATTCAGGAAGGCGGATACCGCACGCAAACCTTGGGCAAAAATGCCCTGTCGTTCTTCAAGGGGCTGGTTGAAGGCGCCGCTCAATGGGCGGACGGCCGCCACGCCACCACCCATCGGGTTCACGGGGTGACCTTCCGGGATACGATCGTCCCCGAGGACGGTCAGCGCGTCCGCCGCCTGGTGGATATCACCGGCTTTTTTCATCCGGAGGAAGTGGGTGTGGCCGAGGAACTGGTGGTGGAACGCCTGGAGAAAGGGGAAGCCAGCGGCTACCATTTCATCATGGCCGACCACTATGGCCGCCTGGCCGGGTATGCCTGCTTCGGCCCCATTTCCTGCACGGCCTCCAGCTATGATCTTTACTGGATCGCCGTCCATCCGGACTTCCAGGGCCGCGGGATGGGTCGTCGGCTGATGGTGGAGGCCGAACGCCGCATCAAGGCGGCCGGCGGCAGTCGGATTTACGTGGACACCTCACAACGGGTGCAGTACGCCAGCACGCGCGCCTTTTATGAAAGCTGCGGTTACCACCTGGAGACCGTGCTCAAGGACTTCTACGCCGTGGGCGACGGCAAGGCCATTTATTGCAAGTCGCTGGTATAAAAGCTGGGCAGCATGTGTGCGCATATCGCCGCCGTGGATTACGAAAACGCGCCGTACCATCAACGTTCGGATGGCGACCTTGATCCGTTAAAGTCCCGCAACCTGTTTCAGCGCTCCTGAGAGCCTCAGCCATGAATCACAGAAAAAATCCCCCTTTGGACATGCAGCGGATCGTGGCAGACATCCTGTCCGGCATGTCCTTGAAAGAGAAATCACTCATCGCCCAGATGGACGAGAAAAGCCTGCCCTATCTGCAGTATGCCTTCGATGTGTATATCAGCAAAAACGCCGACGATGATCCGGAAACCGGTCGGGAAATCATGAAACGGGTCTGGCAGACCCTGCAGGAAACCCATCGGATTCGAATCGTCAGGGAAGGTGAAAAGTCGTGAGCGGTGAGTGGTTGTTTTTTCTGGCCGGCAAACGGGCCTATTCACCGATCGGCGGGGGTTAACCACCCCATCTCCGTTACTGCCAGGAATGGGGCGGATGGAAATAAATCAACCCGTTCGAGCAATAAGCGCGTCTTTGGTCCGGGGTGCCGATGAGAAGACCGGTAGGTTTACTTCGCGTCGCGCACCGGCAGGACGCGTGTCGGGCCGGAATAGAACTGGCGCAGCCAGTAGACCTCGCCATGGGTGAAATTAAAACGTGCCGCCTGGTTGCCACGCGTCTCCGCAGCCCAGCAACTCTGAGCGGACGTAGTGATCAGGCGCGTAACAGGGTAACCGTTTTGATTTACTGCTTCAGGATCATACAGGCTTTTAGTTCAGCGATAGTCGGCATCCGCCAGTCGGCATGTCCCCGCGAGTACACTGCAATATTTTGACCTCGTGGCTTGAAAGCTTGTTAATAATAGTTGTTCTTCAGTTTATCCATTCTCTCCCAAGTTCAGCGATAGTCGGCATCCGCCAGTCGGCATGTCCCCCGCCGTCGTACTTCTGGCAATAATAGAGAGCGCTCGGCCAGTTGATCGGGCTTCCATTGTCCGTTGCCGCCCACATCAGGCCGGTTCGATAACGACCGGGCTAAACCGAACCATGGAAGGAATCAACCATGCCACTTCAGGACAGAATGGACGAATACAAGAGGGGTTTTGAAGCCAAGGCCCCCAAGGCGGCCCTGGCCGTCATGCACCGCGCCACAAAGGATCTGGCCGAATCCGGGGTTCTGGCCAGAGCGGTAAAGGTTGGCGATCTGGAAGACTTCAACGGCGACGCGTCGTGGACGCTGCCCCTGCCGGCCCGAATGATCATCGACACCGACGGTGTTATCCGCTAGGCGGCCATCAGCGCCGACTACACGGTGCGGCCGGACCCGGCGGATACCATTGCCGCACTGCAGCGTATCGTTTGAACGCACAGGCGCTCTGTTCAGCCCAAAGGGCCGATAGACCGCCAATCCATGCCCAGAAGCCAAGCCGCCTCACGGTCCACAACCCGGGCATCGGCCCCGGAGAGGATCCGGTTTGCCGGCGGATCGCATCGGGCCTCGGTGAGGGATATCGATACGTGGTCGACAGCAGCTCGCTTATTGCTGAGGTTTCACTTTCGACTCTCCCGGAATCAATGTCTGGGTGGAGATGATACCATCGATCTGGCGCACCTTCGAGTGGACGAACTGGCCGATCACCTCGGCGTCTGAAGAGAGCAGGTCCCGCGTCAGGGTAACCTTGACCAAAATGTCGATGCTGCCGTGGATGGAGTGAACCTCGCTGACCTCAGGCAGGGCGAAGAGCTTGTCCACGATCTTCAATTCACGCTTGGCTTCCACATTCATGGTGATAAACGCCGTGATGCTGCGCAGCATTTCCGGGTACTCTTCTTTGTTCATCGTGGCCATTTTCTCTTTGAATGCCTCCATGTCTCTGGGAATGAGCTTGTCGATACCGATGCCGTAGTGGCGCGTACGCCCCTTCTCCCACTGGTGAAACGAGATGTATGCGTAAAGGTCGTCCAGGGTGCGTCCGGGAAAGGACGCCAGCAGGTTTGCTTTCTGGATGATGCCGGTCATGGGCTGGTAAATCGTCTGGTACCAGTCTTCGGCAGCCTCTTTGAGTGTCGCACCGGGTTTTTCCCCCCCGGCGAGATAGGCCCGATGGGCCTCCACCTGTTCGAGCAGGTAGGGAAATTGGCCCACTTCGGAGATGTCGATGGGATGGGTCAATCCGGTCTGCTCCATAAATTCGCTCTTTTCCCGGTAAATGATGTTCTCCAGGGTATCGCTGGAAGGTATGAATTCAACGATCTTGGCCATAATGTCGCAACGGCCGAACTCCTTGGCCGCGGCGATGCGGTGGTTGCCGTCCAGGACGTAGTACTCATCCTTGATCTTGTAAAGCTTGACGGGCGGCAGGGATTTTCCTTCCCGCATGGCCTGCTTGACACTGATCAGCCGGTCCGGTGGCACGTGTTCCTTGAGCTTGAACTGGCTGTCGAAGTCATGGTACCGCCCCACACTGCCAACGATCTGCTCCAGGGGCACGCTGCAGATGCCCCGGTCGATGTGGTCAAATGCGCCCTCGCACTCCTGGTTCTCACGGAAGCACTTGGCCTCGCTGTTACGATTGCCGCGCCACAGTTTTTTGATCAGACCGGCCAGGCTACTCATGATCCACCTCCAGAACATGGAAGGCAAAGGTGTTGATCACACGCGTATGGCCCACCAGGGTCACCCGCTGGGACGGGTCGGTGAAGTGGCCGTGAATGTGGCCATGGATAAAATAGCGGGGTTTGAATCGGCTGATGAGCTTTAGAAAGCTGTCGAAGCCCCGGTGGCATCGGTCTTCCGCATCGTGGACGTGCCTGGGCGGCGCGTGGGTAATCACCATATCCACACCGCCTGCGAACCACAGCCCCGGCATCATGCGCCAGATCATCTGGCGCATCTGGTAGTCCCGGTACTGAATCGGCCCGCCGTTGTACCAGCGTGATCCCTCCAGTCCCATCATACGAAGCCCCTTGAATGTGATCCGCCGCTGGTGAAGGTTCACGCAACCCACAGGCGGGGTGCTTTTGTAGCGGATGTCATGGTTACCCCGCACGTAATAGAGCGGTGTATCCAGCTGTTCTCGGATGGATGAAAGATATTCCGGCGGCAAATCACCGCAGCTCAGGACCAGTTCAACACCATCGAATGAACGGGCGTCAAACCGTTCGGACAATTCAGGAACCACGATGTCAGAGATACCAAGAACCTTCATGGACACTTATTTACCCTTTTCGTTGAAAGTTGTAAACGTCCCTTGACGCAGAAGCATCCTATCGACCATATTTATCTTAATTGCAATCACCTTTATCCCGTCACCGGCAAGGAGGACACCCATGCCCCGGAAAGTACCCGCCGACTACGCAGCCCTGGACAGGCCCGATGTCCTGATGTTTCTCTTCCATCCGCGCAAATCAGCCGGACCTGCACATGACACGGGACGTTTCCAGGAGATCCTGATCCCGGTGGAAGGCGACGTTGGCGTCGGTGCCCGGTTTCATATGGCCCACACCAAAGGCCCCAGCATTCTCTTTTTCCACGGCAATGGCGAAATCGTTTCCGATTACGACGATATCGCGCCGATGTTCAACCGATTGGGGATCAACTTCATGGCCGTGGACTACCGGGGCTACGGATGCTCCGGCGGCAGCCCGACAGTGTCCACCATGATGACCGACTGCCATCGAATCCTGGATTTTGCCGAAAAATGGAAAACGGAAAACGGGTTCGCCGGTCCGCTGATCGTTATGGGCAGATCCCTGGGAAGCGCCTCCGCACTGGAGTTGGCCGATGCAAGCGGGGACCGGATAGACGGGCTGATTATCGAAAGTGGATTTGCATGGGCAGGACCGCTGCTGCGGCTGTTAGGCGTGGACCCGGAGCGGAGCGGATTCGATGAGGCCAGTGGGTTCGCCAATGTGGACAAAATCAAAACCTTCACCAAACCGACCGTGATCATTCACGCCGAGTTTGATCACATCATACCCTTTAGCGATGGCCAGGCGCTGTTCGAAGCCAGTGGTGCCGAGGACAAGGTTCTGGTCAACGTGCCAGGCGCCAACCACAACGACATCTTCATGCGCGGCCTCGATCGCTACCTGGAGGCAATTGCCGGCCTGGCGGAAAAACTATCCTGAGTATCAGGAGAAAAAGATGATAGCAATCGATTTCAGGTCCGGGTGTCCCCTCCTGCACCCGGACCTGATCTTTTTGCGGATCGTTCCATCACGACACGGTTTCTTTCACCTGAATGCTCTCCAACCGGACCATGGCTGCCCGGCTGACGCCTGGGTCGTCATCCTTTTCGGCGATCTGCTCGAGCAGCTTGATGTCCTTGAGCCGTTCCACCGCCCGTTTCCGCACCTCGGGGTTGGAATTCTGCCAGCGGGGGACGAAAATATCGGAAAATTTCATGGTGTGCCTCCTTGCGTTGAGGAGTTGCCTCAGAATGTCTCCGTCACACCGCTTTCGGGCACGTCGCGCGCATAGGCACGGCAAGCCAGCCAGCGGGCCAGGGGGACAGTTCCCTTGTCGATAAAGCGCTCCCGGAAATCATGGCGGCCTTCCGGGAGCCGGATAGGCACATCTTTATAATTGTTTTCATTGCCGACATCCCTGAGTGCGCCGTCGTCGACGGCGGTCAACCAGCGGGTCACGGGGCACAAGAATCAGCAGGGGCGTTGCAAGCGCGTACGGCATGGTTAAATCAGCAGGCAGGTAGCTTCATCAGCTAATTATCTTAAAATTTTAAGAAGATTTTTCGCAGCTGTCAAGGTATGTTTGGCCGCTTTCGGGCAGCAGTTCAGCCAGTTCACGAAATTGCCGCTCGTTTTCCGTGGCCGTGGCCATGACATCCTTCCGTCAGATGTTCTGATCCAAGTAGCTACCGGCAAGCTTCAAGTACTGCTCAACCGACCGCTCAAATCGGTCCATGGGCAGCTCGGTCAGTTCCTTTTTCACGACGGCCGGTGTGCCGGCCACCAGTTGCCGGGGACCCACCCGCGAACCCTCCCGGACCACGGCACCGGCGGCGACCACGGTCTGTTCCATCACATGGGCATCATTGAGCACGATGGCACCGATACCCACCAGACTGCCGGCGTCGATGGTGCATCCGTGGACCACTGCGTTGTGCCCCACGGTAACATGGTGCCCGATGATGGCCGGTTTGCCGAAATCGGTGTGAACCGTGCAGTTGTCCTGGATGTTCGAGTGGGCGCCGATTTTGATCGGCGCCATGTCTCCACGCAGCACCGTATTGAACCAGATGCTGGCATGGTCACCAATGGTGACATCGCCGATCACGACAGCGGTGGGTGCGATAAACACATTTTTCCCGATGGTGGGTACGATCCGGTTGTATTCGATAATCATGGTCGGTATAACACTCCTGTAAGCCGTTATCTGTTATTGGAAAAACCTGTCGGCGCCGACACGTGCATACCACCTTACCGTCGAACCCGCCGGTTTCGCAAGTAGAAAGCGGCCTTCAGGGCTTGGCTGACGTCGGTGATTTCGTTGCCCATCTTAAAGTGCTTGCGGAGGCCACCGAAAGCGGGTTAGGATTTGAAAGGTCAGAGAACTGTTGGGAACCGCGCACGATGAAAATCCATGATATCGGCGGCGAGTTCGCCCTGATCGGCAGACTCGCCCGGCAATCCCCGATCATCCATCCCGACCTGGTGGCCGGCATTGGCGACGACGCCGCCGTCATCGGCGGATCGTTCCCGGGTGGTGATTATCTGCTCGTCACCACGGACATGCTGGTGGAGGGGAGCCACTTCAGACGCGACTGGGCCACACCGATACAAGTCGGAATCAAGTCGGTCGCCTGCAATGTCAGCGACATCGCGGCCATGGGCGGCACCCCCACGTTCATGTTTGTCTCCCTGGCCCTGGCAGCGGACATCGAGGTAGCCTGGGTCGAAACGCTCTACAAGGGAATGGCCAAGGCCTGCCGACTTTACGGCGTGGTGCTTGCCGGGGGAGATACCACCCACGGTGAGGTGACCACCATCAGCATCACGCTGCTGGGTCGGGTGTCTCCGGGGAACCTGCGCCTGAGAAGCCATGCCAGCCCCGGAGAACTGCTTTGCGTCACCGGGCCCCTGGGAGGTTCCGCCGCCGGCCTGGCCATGCTGGCGGCCGGACTGGATCCCCCTGATTATTTAAGGCAAAAGCACCTGGCCCCCGGTTGCCGGTTGGATGTCTCCCCGGTGATTGCCCCCGTTGCCCGGGCCATGATCGACATCAGTGACGGCCTGGCTGCCGAGGTGAACCATATCTCCGATCAAAGCGGCACCGGTGCCGAGATCATTGTCGCGGACATACCGATTGATCCGGCCGTGCGCGACGCCGCCCGGCTGACCGGAAATGACCCGATTGAGTTTGCATTGTCGGGCGGAGAAGATTTCGAACTGCTCTTTTCCATTTCACCGGAAAACAAGCGGCTGCTGGAAGAGAAAGGAATATCGGTTACGGCGGTCGGATGGGTCACCGAAGCGGCATCGAACCGCATCCTCACGCACCCCGACGGGAGGCGACGCACCCTTTCCGGCGGATACAACCATTTCTCATGAGCATCATGACTGAATCAGTGATTCCAAATCTTCCCAGCGGATGAATGCGCTCTCCAGTTCCTGCTCCAACCTCTCCAGTTCATGCTTCACGGCGGTGATGCGTTCACCGTCCTGACGGTAAAAATCGGCGGCGGACATGATCTGAAACAGTTCCTGCTGCCTGGCTTCCAGGGTTTCGATCCGGCCAGGCAGGGATTCCAGTTCGCGTTTTTCCATGTACCCGAGTTTTTTCTGTGTGGTTGCCGGCGAGGGAACGGTTTTCTTGGCCTTGCCCGACGACGGTTTTTCGGTCTTGGGTGCGGCTATTTCCCGTCGCTGGCTCAGCCAGTCGTCGTAACCACCGGCGTATCCTTCGATTTGGCCCAGCCCTTCGAAGACCAGCGTGCTGGTGACGACGTTGTTGACAAATGTCCGGTCGTGGCTCACCAGCAGCACCGTTCCGCTGTAGCCCAGGAGTAGTTCCTCTAATAGTTCCAGGGTTTCCACATCCAAATCGTTGGTGGGCTCGTCCAGCACCAGGACATTGGCGGGCCGGGCAAAGAGCTTGGCCAGCAGCAGGCGGTTCTTCTCGCCCCCTGAAAGCACCCACACCGGGGTGCGGGATCGTTGAGGAGAGAAAAGAAAGTCCTTCAGGTAACCGATGACATGGCGGCTTTTTCCGCCGACATCCATCATGTCACCCGCCGGGGAAACATTTTCCTGGACAGTCTTGTTCTCATCCAACTGTCCGCGCAGTTGATCGAAGTAAAGCACTTCCAGATTGGTGCCGTGTTTGATTCGTCCCTGCTGGGGCGGCAAATCGCCCAACAACAGGCGGATCAGGGTCGATTTTCCGGCGCCGTTGGGTCCGAGGATGCCGATTCGGTCGCCCCGCATGATGGTGCATGAAAATTCTTTGACGATAATCCGGTTCCCATAGGCAAAGGTCAGGCCCGTTGTCTCGACGACCGTTTTCCCGCTTCGTTCGGCTTCATCCAGGGCCATGCGCACCCTGCCGGTGCGGTCCCTTCGGCTGCGGCGGATCTCGCGAAGCGTTTCCAGTGCGCGCACCCGTCCTTCGTTTCGCGTGCGGCGGGCCTTGATGCCCTGCCTAATCCAGGCTTCCTCGGCAGACAGCTTTTTATCGAACCGCAGGTTGCCCTTCTCTTCGGCATCCAGGCGTTCCTGGCTGCGCTGTTCATAGGTGTCGTAATCGCAGTCCCAGGCGTGCAGGCGTCCCCGGTCGATCTCCACGATACGGGTGGCCAGGCGGCGGATCATCATGCGATCGTGGGTAATTAGAATCAGGGTGCCGCGCCACTTGAGCAGAAACGACTCCAGCCAGTCGATGGCCGTCATGTCCAGGTGGTTGGTGGGTTCGTCCAGCAGCAGAATGTCCGGCCGCGCCACCAGAGCAGCGGCCAAGAGCACCTGTCGCTTCATGCCGGCGGAAAAGGTACTCACCTCACCATCCGCCGCCAGGTTCATCTGGGAGATGATGTGCGCCACCTGTTGCCGGATCTGCCAGCCGTCTTCACTGTCAATGGTCTGCTGCAGGGCCATCAGGTTTTTGGGGGCATCCTCGGCCGTGCCGCCGACCGATTCGTTCAGATCACACAGGCGGCGATACGCCGCCAGACGCTTTCCCCTCGGGCCCATTCCCTGACAGATGACATCGAACACCGTCCCGTGAAGGTCTGCGGCGACGCCCTGGGCCAGGCTGCTCACCGTGACGCCCTGGGATCGCATCACTTCTCCACGATCCGGCGACAGACTGCCGCCGATGATGTTCATGAGGGTGGTTTTGCCCACGCCGTTTCTGCCCAGCAGACCGATCCGCTCGCCGGACGCCACCGTCAGGTTCACCCGGTCCAGCAACGGCTCCGCGCCGAAGCTCATACAAATATCGCGAAGGGTAATCAGGGCCATCGCTCAGTACATTTCATACTTCACTAATCGCCCGTCAAGCCCGCCGTTTCTCAACGGTTTTTTCCAGGCGGGTTTCAACCCGATGCGCTTGATCATCTCCCGGTTGCCAAAATAGATATAGGCCTGTGAGCCTTTGCAGCGTTGCTTTAAAAAATCGCCCAGTTGCCGGTAAACGTCTTCCATGCCGTCCTGACGCTTCATGCGGATGCCGTATGGCGGGTTGCACAGAATGATCCGGTTCTCCAGCCCTTCGATTTGCCTGAAATCCATTCTCAAGACGCTGACCGTGCGTGCATGGGGAACCATCTTGCAGTTGGCCCGGGTCGCCGAAACCGCCTGGGAATCGATGTCGCTGGCGTAAATGAGGCGGTCCGCCAGTTTTCGAATCCGGCTGTCCGCCTGATCTTTAACCGTTTTCCATACCTGGGGGTCGTAATCGGGAAGCTGTTGAAAACCAAACCGATGGCGAAGATATCCGGCAGGAATGCGGCAGTACGACATCGCCGCTTCAATTATCAGGGTACCGGCCCCGCACATGGGATCCGCCAGAGGCACCCGGCCATCCCATCCGGACAGGGTTACCATGGCGGCTGCCACCGTCTCCTGCATGGGGGCGTCGACACTGCGAGTCCGGTATCCCCGACGGTGCAGGCTGCCGCCGGAGGTATCGATGCTGATGATTCCCCGATCCTTTTCCACATAGAGGTTGATCCACAGGTCGGGAGTTCGCGGATCGACGTTCGGCCGTCTCCCGAATGCGTCCCGGAACTGGTCTGCCACCGCATCCTTGAGTTTCAGCCCGGCAAACTGCGAATGGGGCACGGTACTGCCGGCAGTGCTGGCGAAAACGGCAAAGGTCTGATCCAGGCTGAAAAAACGGGTCCAGTCGATGCGTCGGGCCGCCCGGTAGATTGCCGCAGCGTCCGGGCAGGCAAATGATTGTATCGGTGCGAGGATACGACTGCTCAACCGGGCGCAGTAATTGATGCGGTAAAGCGATGATCGATCGGCCTTGAAATGGATGCCGCGGCGAACCGGACGGGCCTCGACCGCACCCAGTGCGGCCAGTTCGGCGGCCCCGGTCGCTTCCAAGCCGTCGGCAATCTGGGCAAAATAGATGTCATGGGTCTGATCGTCTGCCATGGATGGGTCACTTGCGGGGCCGGTCAGGGAAACCGATGAGATCGGCCATTGGGTTGATCATGCCGTCGCGCGGGGTCATGCAGAAGATGTCCTTCGCGGTTTACCGGATGAAGATGCGCTTGGGACGGCCGCTGCGCTTGCGGTATTGTCGCTTGGCCCCGTCGCCCTGCCGCGGTCGCGGCCGCCTTCTTTTCTGCCCGGCGCTGCCGGGTTTATAAGCGGGTTTGGCGAGCCGTCGGCGCGGCGCCGGGGGCAATTCCAGCCATCCCTCTTCGGGTTGGATGCAGGGCAGTGGATGGCCGATGAATGCCTCGATAGCCGGCAGGTAAAAAGAATCCTCCTCGCAGGCAAAACTGATGGAGGTGCCGGCTGCCCCGGCGCGGCCGGTGCGGCCAATTCGGTGAACGTAGTCTTCGGCATCGTGGGGCAGGGTGAAGTTGATCACGTAATCCATGCCCTCGATGTGAATGCCCCGGCCGGCCACATCCGTGGCCACCAACACGCGGATCTTGCCGGACTTGAACTGCTCCAGCGTCCGAATCCGCTTGTTTTGCGGGACCTCGCCGGACAACACGGCACAGTTGATCCGATAGCGGTCCAGCATTTCGGCCAGCCGCCGGGTTTCATCGCGGCGGTTGCAAAAGACCAGCACGCGGTCCAGATTCTGCCGGGTGATGATGTTATAGGTCAAGGAGAACTTTTCGTCGGTGGTAATGATGTAGACCACCTGCTCCACAGTGTCCACAGCCACCTGTTCCGGTTCGATCTCGACGGAGAGCGGGTCCCGGGTCCAGCTGGCGCTCAGCCGGGTGACATCCGGGGTTAGCGTGGCGCTGAAAAACAGGGTCTGGCGCTTGTCTTTATGCGGCGTGCTGTAGACAATCTGGCGCACATCGGGAATGAACCCCATGTCGAGCATGCGGTCCGCTTCGTCGAGGATCAGCATCTCTACCCGGCTCAGGTCCAGATCCCGGCGGCGCTTGAAATCCAACAGGCGGCCCGGGGTGGCCACAATGATGTCCACGGGCTTGCCGTGCAGTTGCCGCCGCTGCTTTTCGTAGTCCATGCCCCCGAATATGCTGACAATGGAAAAGGGACAATAGGCGGAAAGAAGATTGGCTTCGTCGGCGATCTGAAGCACCAGTTCGCGGGTCGGTGCGATGATGAGCACCCGGGGTGTGCCGGCGGGCCGTTTCCCCTTGATCGGATTAGCCAGCATCCGTGTAAGCACGGTGATGAGAAAAGCGGCGGTTTTGCCAGTGCCGGTCTGGGCGCGGCCGAAGGCATCCCTCCCCTTTAAGGCAGACGGCATGATCTCCGCCTGGATGGGGGTGCAGTATTGAAACCCGGTATCGGCAATGGCCTGCATGATCGGATCGGGAAGGCCCAGGTCGTGGAACCGGGTTTTGCCCGCTTCCTCGGGAACCTGAAACAGACCTGGATGCCAGGCGACAGCCGGCTCGTTCGGCTTTTCCCCTGAAAACGAATCGATATCGGTTTGGCGCGTCGATTCCGTGCCTTGCGGTTTTGGGCGGGGAGAACGCTTTTTTTTCGGTCCAGGACGGTTTTCCGATGGTGCTGTGGGTGTCGGTGAGCTATTCTTTTCAGATGGTTCGGCAGTTTTGGGGCGATCGCTGTCGAATAGCCGGCCCCTTATGGCTTTAATCAGTTTTCCTATCAAAATTCGGCTAACCTAAAAATCCTTTCATTTCTCAAACAGGCTGTTGCAAATAGTTTTTCAACAGCCTGATAGACGGCAGGCTGGCCCATATGCGGGGGCCTTTGACCGTGACCTAAATAAATCGGGCCCAAGATCAAGGCCCGCGTCAATATACGAATATCAGCCACGAATTGCAAGGGCTATCGGCTAATCGACCGGCAGCAGTCGCCGACTGGTCAGATAACATTGGCGCCAGAAGTCATCGTCCATTCGGGAAAGCATGACCCCGTAACTGGTGGAGGTGTGGACAAATTCACCTTGGCCCAAATAGATCCCCACGTGGTGGAATTTGGCGGCGGGTTTAAAAAAGACGAGGTCTCCGGCGGTCAGGTTACGTGTTTTCACTCGCCGACCTTTGCGCATGAGGGCGGTTGTGGTTCTGGGCAGACGCATGTCAAACAGGTCGTCGTACAAGACGACCACCAGCCCCGAGCAATCGATGCCCCGACGGCTCAGGCCACCCATCCGGTGGGGGGTCCCCAGCCAGGACTGGATCTCGGCCCGCAGCATCTGCGCCGGCCCGGGTCCGGCAGGCATCGAAAATACCGGTTCAGGGTCGGGGATGGCGGTGGTGGCGCATCCGGTGGTCATCAGCGTCAGCAACATCAGACACAAGAAGGCGATGGCTCCTCTGTTCAGGAACCGGTTGAAATCGCTGCAGCAGGTGCCGGCGTCAAGCATCTGAACCCCTTTCAAACAGGTGGGCGATGGCGGTCAGGCTAAAATCAATCTCCATGGAGAGAAACTGGGATATGGAATGCAGGGTGATAATGGCATTTTTATCCGCATCCCGGTTTCCCAAACTGCGGATGCGCGCCAACAGGCCCTCGTTGACCCGCTGCACACGGGCGTAGCTTTTTTCGAGATGATCGAAGTCAAAACCGGTCACGCAGCCCTTTTTGTATTCGAAATACTGACCCAGCAGGAACAGCGACGTGCTGCGCGCCGTGGTCTCTTCAACGGATGCAAAAGGCAGATGAAAGCGCGCCATGGGCTTGAGGAAATTCATCACCGGACAGTTGCTGGTGGCCATGACAATGCCGAAAACCGAGGTCAACCCCTCCATGGCCGAGGTTCTTTTGAAATAGGTGCGGTCGACGGTTTCACAGACGACCACGCAGTTTTTATGGGAAAGGATATCCTTGAACCGGTCCACCAGCTCCGTGATGTTTACGGCAATCGGGCAGTACAGGTGCGTTTGGCAAGACAGGGGGCAACAGGTGCACTGCTGATAAGAGAGTTGCGTCCACGATGGATAGGGCGCTGGTGAAGCCGGCATCATGGTCAGGGTCAACGGATTCAGTGCGATGTGAAAACGCGTGCGCTGCCCGTCCTCGAGTTCGATGTCATAGTTGAACCAGTATGCATTATCCTTCATGGGCGTCTCACGATCAGGGTGTTGAATACCGCTTAAGGCTGACGCTGTTCATTTCATTGGAATCCAAGCAAGTTCCACGCCAATGAACCGCGACTCAACCATAACGGATCCCGTCCACCGGATCGAGGGCCGATGCGCTGGCTGCCGGGTACAACGTGGCCAAAAAGCAGATCGCCACCGTGGACAGGACGATGGTCATGACATCCATCAGTTGCAGACTTACCGGCAGCGTGGTGAGAAAGTAGACATCGCCGGGCAATTTAATGAACGGGTACTGTTTCAGGATGCTGCACAGAATAAACCCCATCACCCCGCCGATGGCGGTTCCCAGGCTACCGATCACCAACCCTTTGAACACAAAAATCCGCCGAATATGCCGGTTGGTGGCCCCGATAGTCTTTAAAATTGCGATATCTTTTGTCTTTTCCATTACCATCATGATCAGGGCGCTGGCGATGTTGAAAGCGGCCACAACCACGATGAGCGTCAAAATAATGTACATCACCGTTTTTTGAAGCCGCAGCATGGCGAAGAGGTTGCGGTTCATCTGCATCCAGTCCCGCGCCCAGAAGGGAAAGCCCATACGGGCAACGATGGCATCGGCAATTCGTTTGGCCTGATATATATCGGCAACCCGCACCTCAAAGCCGGTGGCCTGACCCGGCATTTGGAGCAGGCGCTGGGCGACATCCAGCCGGACGAAGGACATGGCGCCGTCATATTCATTCATGCCCGTTTCAAAAATTCCGGCAACCGAAAAACGCATCACCGTGGGCATCTGGTTGGCGGCAGCCCCCTTTCCCAGGGGAGAAATGAGATAGACGGGGTCGCCAACCTCAACTTTCAGCCGCTCGGCGGTCACCCGCCCGACCACCAGTCCGGGTCCTTTGCCGTCAGATTCGCCAGGTGCGGTCTCGGCCAGCACATCGCCAAGGGCCATGTTTTTCCCGACGAAAATGGGCGGGCCCGGCAGGGATGGATCAAGGGCCTTCAGCACCGCGCCGGTGACGCCATGGGGGCTTCGCAGCATCACCTGGGTATAGATAAACGGAGTGGCCGACAGGATACCGTCGGTGGCGCTGATCGTCGCCGCCGTGGCTTCGATATCTGAAACCGATTCCCCGTAACGCATCACCAGCACATGCGATTCGATGCCCAGAATTCGGTTTTGCAATTCAGATTCAAACCCGGTCATCACGGCGATGACCACGATCAGGGCCATCACGCCCACGGCGATGCCCGCGGTGGCCAGAAAGGTGATCAGCGATATGAATGCCTGTTTTTTCCGGGCCCTGAGATAGCGGGTGCCCACGAACCATGTAAAAGACATTGATGTTTTCCTGATGAGAAAAGGAGACGGCGGACGCTGCCGCTGCCCTATTTTTTTGTGGTCGGCCGGTAGATGCCCGGCGTCGATCCGGGTATGGGAACGGCACCCGCACACTTTTCAAAAAAGGCCGTCGGTCCGGCGCCCCCGATGATGGCATAGGCATAGCCGGCATCGGCCATGGCGTGCAAGGTGGCCAGCAACATGGCACGGCCGACCCCCTTCTGGCGCAAATCAGGATCGATGCCGATGGGGCCGAAAAAATTGCGGCATGTGCTGTCGTGGCAGGCAAAACCTGCCAATCGGCCGCCGGAAACCGCGATCATGCAGGCAATCGGCTGCCGGGCAAAGGCCACCTCACACTCGGCGGCCCACCCATCGCCAAACCGGTTTTGCGTCCATCCGACAACCCGGTTTTTTTCACTGGCCATGGCCCGCCGCACAACAATGTCCTTTTCGGCCAATGCCGCCAACTGCACTCCCGGGTCGGGCAAATCATAAAGTTTGACAAGAAGATCGGTCATGGTGGTCTCTCAGCGGATGGCTTCAGCCAATCGGTGTGCCAGGGTCTTGGTCATCGTCGAGCACCCGGTTCATGCTGCCGGACACATAGCCTTCCAGATCCACGGAGACATGCAGAAAGCCAAGTTGGCGCAAGGGTTCGACGATACGGCGTCTCAACGGATCGGCCACCAGCCTCGGCAGTTGGTCCAAGGCAACTTCGATCCGGGCGACATCTCCGTGGTGACGAACGCGGCAGCCGACAATCCCGGCATCGGCGAGCACCTGCTCGGCGTGCCGGACCTGTTCAATTTTGGCAGCATCGATGGGTGTTCCGTAGGGAAACCGGGTGGCCAAGCATGCCATGGCCGGCTTGTCCCAGACGAACAGGTGCCGATCACTGGCCATTCGGCGGATATCATCCTTGGTCAACCCCGCATCCATCAGCGGTGCGGCCACACCCAGTTCGCGGGCGGCTCTCATCCCGGGACGATAGTCGCCACGGTCATCGACGTTGGCTCCGTGGGCCAGGTGTTGAAACCCTTTTTCCCGGATCAGCACCAGCAACTGCCTGAATACAGTCTTTTTGCAGATGTAGCATCGCTCCGGGGTATTGGCAAGAAAATCAGCCCGCCTCATTTCTGCGGAGTCAACCATTAAATGGGGCACGCCCAGGCTGGCGGCAATCTTTGCCGCATCGGCGATGTCCGCGTCAGGATGGATGGGAGACCGCGCTGTAACGGCGATTACGCGTTGGCCGAGAACCGCATGGGCTTCGGCCAGCAACAGGGCGCTGTCCACCCCACCGGAAAGCGCCACCGCAAGGCGATCGAAGGTTTTCAAGACCTGAATCAACCGTTTTGGTTTATCCTGAAGCGAAGCCGGCATGATCAGTTTTTTCCAGGCCTTGACGGATGGATTCCAGTCCGGCAGGCTTCCAAAAAATTATTTACAATCATTGTGTAATCCTTTATAAGCATTGGTTGTCACTCCGTTTTACTATAGGCCATTCCAAATACAAATTCAAAGGGGTTTTTCATGGGGAAAAAGAGTCTTATCAAATCCACTTCCAAGAAGAAGCGTGCGCCGAAAAAAACCGCGCCTGCGGCGAACCCGAAGAAAAAAGCGCCGAAAAAGAAAGCTGCGCCAGTCAAGCCGAAGCCGGCAGTTAAAGCTAAACCGGCACCCAAGCCGGCAAAAAAGGCAGCGCCAAAAACCAAGCCGGTTTCGGTGAAAGATCTTCTGAGAAAAAAATTTGATATCGCCACCCCCAGCGTGCTTTACACCGTTCCCAAGAAAATGACCGCCAAACCCACGTTCACGGCACCCGAATTTCTATCCGGATTTAAAACCGAAGAGGCCAAGCGGGTTAAAGGACTCCTCAGCAATGCTTACAGTGAAAAAGATTTAAAAGCGGCCATGAAAAAAGCGGCCACTGAGGAAGCCGCCGCCGAGAAGGCCGCCGCCGAGAAGGCCGCTGCCGAGAAGGCCGCCGCCGAGAAAGCCGCCGCCGAGAAGGCCGCCGCCGAGAAGGCCGCTGCCGAGAAGGCCGCCGCCGAGAAGGCCGCTGCCGAGAAGGCCGCTGCCGAGAAGGCCGCCGCCGAGAAGGCCGCTGCCGAGAAGGCCGCTGCCGAGAAGGCCGCTGCCGAGAAGGCCGCTGCTGCTGAGAAGGCGGAAGCCATCAAGAAAGCCGCCGCCCAGAAATCTGACGTATCGGTTTCATACGAACCGCCGCCTGCACAGGCGGCGGCCAAGAAGCCATCGGACCCTGTTGACAACACCATGAAGATATTCGCCGCCGGACTGGCGTTTCTCATTCTGTTGGTGATCGGCGGCAGCGCCTCCAACTCCTTCAAATATTATCTGACAGAAAACCAGGGCGCACTGGAGGTCTGGAAAGGCAAATTTTCCCCCATCGGCAAAAAACTAGTCATCGCCCTGCCCGGTGTCCTTGCTCCCGAAGAGACGCAAGCGACCTACCGCTCCGATGACGTCTATCCGATCGTATTCCAATATTACATCGACAAGGCCGACGCACTGCTGGACGTTCCAGGGATACCGGATTTCGAAGGAATCAAGGCCACATTGAAAACAGCACTCGAATACGGGTCCACCAACGCCCTTCGTGCCGTGGCATATCAGCGCCTCGATAACATCGACCGGTTGATTCTCGCTTACAAAGCCGATGTGGCCGCCAGCCGAGGAACCATCGATGGTCTGAAAGCCGCCATCGGATTTCTCAACGCGACTGATAAATTGACCACCGACAAGGTCCAGGAGGAGTTGATCGCCCGGACAATCGCCACCCATGAAGCGGCAATCACCGCTCTGGAAGAACAGGCGGCCGCTAAACAGGCCGCTGACGAGGCCAAGGCGGAAGCGATTACCGCCCAGCAGACGGAAGACACGCCTGAAGACGAGGGGTCCGGCGAAAACCCGCCACCCGCCGGCGATCAGCATTAATCGATTTCTAACGCGTCATCCAGTTAGGTCATAAATGGGGGGATCGCCTGGCCCGTGCGCCGGCGAATCCCCTTATTTATTTCAACCGGCAGAAGGAGCCCACGATGAATAAAAGAAGCTTTATTGCAGTCGGCTGCCTGCTTATCCTTTCCATGATCCCCTTTTCATCCGGATACGCTGATTTTGGAAGTATCTTAAAAAAGGTGCAGGAAACCATCGGCGGGAGTTCGGGTGTGTCCCAAAATGAAATTGTCGATGGCCTGAAGGAGGCGCTGGAAATCGGCACTGGCAACACGGTTCAGGCGCTTTCACAGGTGAACGGCTACTACGGCAATCCGCAACTGAAAATCCCCCTGCCCCAATCGTTTCAAAAATTTGAAAAAATCCTGCGCTCCACCGGGTTTGCTTCTGAACTCGATGCGTTTGACTTGAGCATGAATCGAGCGGCGGAAAAAGCGGCGCCAGAAGCCAAGACGTTGTTCGTCGATGCCATAAAGGAAATGACATTTTCAGATGCGGATAAAATTCTCAAGGGTGGGGACAACGAGGCCACCGCTTATTTTAAAAACAAAACAGCGGGCAAATTACAGACATTGTTTAAACCGATCATCCAACAATCCATAGAAAGCGTCGGTGTTACCCGGACCTACCAATCGCTCTCCGAAAAAATTCAATCGATTCCTTTTGCCGGTGATTATGCCGTCGACCTGGACGCGTATGTCACCGAAAAATCGATCGATGGATTGTTTATCCGGTTGGCTGAAGAAGAGGCCAAAATCAGAAATGATCCCGCTGCCCGCGTCACGGATTTACTAAAAAAAGTCTTTCAATAATGGCGGCTGAGCAGGTCAGATAGATGGAAAAATGTAACCAATCGGAATGGACAGGATCTTAATGCCTAACGTGGAAATGCCATAAACCTCCATTCCACACCTTCGAAAGCCCCTGCAGCATGCCTCTGCAGGGGCTTTCATTTGTTACCATCTTTTCCCAGCTGATGTGAAAAAGGTTGCCCATATGGGTAATCTTTCTATCGGCATTTATTCTACATCCCATCGATTTCATTTGCTTTTAATGATTGTTTAAATGATGGCATATCATGTGCTTTAAGCAAAAGCAGCGAAGGGAATCTGATTTATGCTCCAACCTAAGGGTTTTCTGGTATGCTTGGCAGGATGCAGAGGACCCAACCTGTTCCACTCTTTTTTTCGGGCAAGACCTTCCTCCGGGTCTTGCCCGATTTTATTTGCACTGCGCCGTGCTATGGGATGGAATCCATTCAGCGTTACACGGCCAGAGGATAGCCTTTTCCGCGGAGATGCTCAACGATCCGGAACAGCTGCGCGACGGTCTTGGGGTCGGCGTCAGGGCCGGGGTGCCTGACTTTGGCGGTCGAGAAAACCCCCAGCTGTTTTAACACCTGCTTGCGAAGCGACACCCCGATACCGGGCTGGAATTCCCAGCGGTTCAACGGCAGGAAATCGTAAAAGAGGTCGGCGGCCCGCTTCCATTGATGATTTTGGACCTGTTCGAACAATTGAACCAACAATTCGGCATAAACAAATCCGGTCATTATCCCGACCGCCCCCAGCTCCAACTCTTCGAGGGCATACATGCCGCCCAGCGCTCCGAAAACCTTCAACCCGGGTCCGGCGGTTTCGGCCAGGGCCTGCATTTTCATCCCCGTGGGCGGATCTTCGAGCTTGATGTAATGGATGTTTGCAGAGATCTCGAAAATACGGCTGATAAGTGCCACGGTCATCGTAATGCCGGTCACGGCAGGATAGTCGTGAATAATGCAGGGAATCTGTGCGGCATCGGAAACCTGATGGTAGTATTCAAGCAGCGGTGCATCCTTTTGGACGGTATGGGGACCGAGCAGGATCGCATCCGCCCCCAGCTCCCGTGCACGGTGCACCATGGTCATCGCCGGATCCGTGGCGGGCGACCGCACCCCGACCACCAGTCCCATTCCCTTTGGAAGCAGCGCACGGTAGCGGGCAATCACTTCTGTGCGTTCCTGGTCCGTCAACTTGTGCCCTTCACCCAGAGCACCCAGAATGGCCAGACCATTAACCCCTTTTTGCGCCATGAATTCGACCAGGCGTTCAATGCTGAGGTAGTCGATCTCGCCTCGATCCAGAAACGGTGTCGGAACGATGGGATATATGCCTTTGAGGTGCATCACCTTCCCCCTTGTCGCATTAAAAGCGATCTAATTGATTATTGCACGCGTCGCGTTTCGCAGAGATCGGCGGTTCTGAACAGCCGTCAGGAATGCTTCAAATCGACAACCGGATTGTGCAAGCTTTCGAAACCCGAAATCCGGCAGGCCACCTGGTCTCCATGGCGGATGTGAACGGCTCCCGGCGTTCCGGTTGAGATGATATCGCCCGGCAAAAGGGTCATCACCCTGGAGTGATAGGCAATCAGCTCATCGGGTGTAAACGTCATGTGATCAACCGTATTCTCAGCATGCACCCGCCCATTGATGCACCGTCGATACCTTCAGGCGCAGCACATCGTCGACCTCGTCAGGCGTGACCAACTGCGGACCAAATGAAAAAAACGTGTCGAAACTTTTGCACATGGTCAGATAGCGTGGATTTTGGCGCAGAATGTCCTCAGCCGTCATGTCCAGGATGGTCGTGAAGCCTGCCACCACGTCCAGCCATTTCTCCCGGGGCACATCTTTGCAGCGCCTGCCGATGACGATGCCCAACTCGGCTTCCGCGGTTGTCTTGTCAGAAAGCACCGGTATCTGAATGTCATCACCGGGCCCGATAATGGCTGTGTTCGGCTTCATGAAACTGGCCGGCGCCGATGTCGGCAAACTTTCGGAAAGATCATTGGCGTGCTCGCTGTAGTTGAGCCCGATGCCCCATATTTTAGGCGGTTGCCGATACAGGGGGGCGTAGATGCCCGGTTGGGCGCTGAAAAACAGATGTTCCCGCTGATCCAACGCGTCGCTTCCCGTGTCCCGATACCAGGCATTCAGTCTGGTGAGCTGCCCTGTCGTTAACAGCTGATCCATCGTTTCAGGCCATTGGCTCTCAAAGGCTTGGTTAAGATCCGCGATGCGAACCCATCCGTTTTTTCGACAGATCGCCAACTGCTCTTTTTCATCGACCCATATGGTAGATAGTCGCATGCTGCCTCACTTTAATGATTGTCAAGGACGAAATCTATTGACTGCGGCATTCGTGGAATGGTTAGCTCAATTTTTTAATCTAAGCAATTTCGCTGCAGGAACAAGGCCATCTACCTAGCACTCGGGACTGTCTGGGTAATTGTTGACATATAATTATACTATAATATCAAATAATACTATTTACTTTTTTATACAACCGTTCACTCTCGATAAAGCCGAAAAAATAATAACCTACCGACAATATGTATATTTTAAACTTTCTGGATTTCTGGCCCATGACTTGCTGAATAAGAAAGCAATCCCTGGCCCGGCGGCGCTCCCGCGTGGCAGCGTTCATCGCCATATTTTTTTCATCGATAGTCTTTATCGAGCAACTGCCGGGGACAGAAGAGAGATCTGGAGAAAGCATGCCGGAATATCTCAACAAAGGCAATAAAGCGCTACACCAGCAGACCACCACAGCCAACGAACGCTTGCAGAAGGCCCTTGCGGAGCGAGAGCGGTTTCTGAATCGTCAACCGCACCTGCGTGCCTATCAGGCGGAAATAGACAGGGTTCTGGATAATTCAGGCAACCCGGAAGGCCGCATGGCCGTTCTGGGAATGCTGCTGCAGGGCAAGCTCCTCGACATGCAAAAGGAGCTCTATAAGCTGACTAAGATTCTCCAGCAATATTCCAATTCCCAGTAGCTCACCCCGGGGGAAACGCTGCAACGGCTGCGATGCGGTTGGGTTATTAAACACCCCCGTTAAAGCAGCCCTCGATAGTTCCCACCATCCACCAAGATATTCTGGCCGGTAATGTAACGCGCCTGGACGCTGGCCAAGAAGGCAGCGGCAGCCCCGAAATCAGACGGGTCACCGATGGTATGGCTGGGATTGGCCGACATCATCTCATCGATGATCTCCGCGGGTGTCTTCTTCTCTTGATCCGCACGGAACGCCGCCAATTGATCGATTCGCGATGTTTTGTGGGTGCCTGGAAGCAATGCATTGACGGTGATGCCATCGGGTGCCAGTTCCGTTGCAATCGTTTTCAAAAAACCGGTCAGCCCGGCACGGGCCATATTGGACAACAACAGCGTACCGATGGGTTGCTTGACCGAAATCGAGGTGATGGCGATGATCCGGCCCCAACCGCTGGTTTTCATGGCCGGTGTGACGCCATGAATCAGGTGAACGGCGCTCATCAAGGTCAGGTTGAGGGCCTTTTCGTATTCCTCGAGGGCAGTGCTGGCGTAAGTTCCCGGTGGAGGACCGCCGGCATTGGTCACCAGGATTTCCGGTTCTCCCAGAGCTTCTCGAACCTCCTCAAGCAGGCGCCGGATATCTTCAGCCTTGCTCATGTCGGCAGCCACCCCCAGCACTGCAGTTCCGGATTTTTTTGATATCTCTTCGGCGGCCTGTTTTGCTGCGGCACGGTCACGGGAGCAGATCGCTACCCGGCACCCCTCGGCGGCCAGCTGTTCCGCGCAGCCCCGCCCCAATCCCCGGCTTGATGCCGTCACCAGAGCAATTTTACCATGTATTCCTAAATCCATTTTACACCTCCTTGGTTGGTGTCTGTCCAGAAACGAGGAATTTTGGTCGAGATCAAGGGATTCTGGATGGGCGCTATCTGCCGAAGGTAAACACGATTTCTAAGGTGTCCAATCCTGCCCGATCCATGCGGAATGAGCCTATCGAATACCCGTGTCGATGTTGCCTGGCCCAACCGTCTTTCAATCTCTGCAGAACCGTCATCTTAACCCGGCTCGGTCCAATTCGTAAGACGTGGGTGGTTGGGAAAAAAGGCAAACTAGGCGGAATTTCTGCTGGCGTTGATATTGCCGTACAGGGACCGCTGGACTATTTTTTCGTAAAGCGGTTGGTGCGCGGAACGCTTCTCGATTTTCTGCAACGCATACTGCTGGACGACCAATAGCGGCAAGACAATGCCTTCCCGGATCTCGATCGATTTTCTCGACACCGGCTCCTCTTCCATCAACACCCGGTAGCCGGAAATGAGCAAAACCATCTCTTTTGACAGGCGATATTCCTCAGCCAGCATGTTCCAGAAATCGGAGTAGACGGGATCCCCGGCAATATAGCCGGTTAGTTCGAAATAACATTTGGACAGCGCCATCATGCTGTTAAGCATCAGTGCCTTGAAAAATGGCACATCGTAAAATAATCGCTTTAGCTGATCTGTCTTGCCTTCATCGACCACGGTTTGGATGGCCGTGCCGATACCGTAGTAACCGGGAACATTTTGCTTCAATTGGCTCCATGACCCCACGAACGGGATCGCCCGGAGGTCGTTGAAATCCAGTTTTTCCTTGTCGCCTCTTTTGTACGGCCGGCTGCCGATATTGATTTTGCCATAATAGTTGAGCGTGCTTTTGTTTTCCAGGTAGGCAACAAACAGCTTGTGGTTTTTAAGGGCCGCGTACTTTTCAAAGCTTAAATGCGCCAATGTCTCGATAAGTCGTCTAGCCTCGTCGGAAATCGTGTTTTTCTTTTCCAACAGCCTCGCGGACAGGCCGGCCGTAAGCAGCTGCTCGCAATTGTGCATAAAGTGTGCTTTCGATCCATACATGCTGGTAATCGTCTGGCCTTGAATAGTGAGTTCAATGGCATGATTGGCAATGTTTTTGCCATGTGAGGCATAGAAACGATGGGTTTTGCCTCCCCCTCGTGCGGGCGGACCGCCCCGGCCGTCAAAGAAAATGGCATTGATACCGTAGCGATCGCAAACCGCCGATAGCGTCTCTTTGGTTTTGTAGATCGACCAGTTGGCTTGCAGATATCCGCCATCCTTGGTTCCGTCGGAAAATCCCAGCATGAGGGTCTGTCTGTTCCGGCGCTGGACGATGTGAGCGCGGTATTCAGGAATATCAAAGAGCGCCTGCATGATGGATCCGGCGTTTTTCATGCCTTCCATCGACTCGAACAGCGGAATGATATCGACAGGCAGGTCATCTTTACCCCACCCGCACCACCTGAAAAGGCAGAAGACAAACAACACCGAAAAAAGGTCCTCGGCGTGACTGATGATATACCGGTTGCACCCCTCGACCCCGTTGTTGCGCTGGATGTGCTTGATCTGGACGATCGTTCGGATCGTATCGTTGACCAGCGCATCTTCAAACTGATCGGGATGGACGGCTAGGTCTGCGTGCACAAGCATGGCAATGGCTTCGGCCGTTTCCAACTCATCCAGGCTGTGTGCAATCAGCTTCTCCTGTTTAAGGATGGCTAGGACGGTCTGTTTGTGGACGCCATGGTTTTGCCTGATATCCAGAGCGGCGAAATGCGTTTTAAATATATTGACTTTGTCGATCAGGGTCTCCAGCTCGTCGAGATACAGGCTGTTGTAGTTCTCTATCAGGGAGGCTTTAATATCGACGAGTGGATTGACTATCTCATCGTATCGCATCGTTTGGGTCGGGTCGAACATGGTCCCGTAAAGCCTGGCCCGCAGATTGTCGAGGATCTCTTGGATACCCCTGAAGGTCAGTTTTTGCGCCAATCGCTTCACATCCTGATAATAGCACTTCATCAAGTTCATGCGCAGCTCATCAGCGACAGCGTTGGTTGTTTCTGAGGTGACAAAAGGATTTCCGTCCCGGTCGCCGCCGGGCCAGAATCCAAGCTGAATGACGTGGGGACAATTGAAAACAGTATCCGGGACGTTCTTTTTGATCGTTGCGTATAGCTCACCGACGGCCTCGTAATACACATGTCGAAGCAGGTAGATTATATTTTTGGCTTCGTCGAGGGGTGTCGGTTTTTTGGCATTGATCAGTGATGTCAATCCCAGTTGCTGCAGGGTCAGATCAATTTGATCGATATCGTTTCGCGCAATCATTGATTTCAATTTGCCGATGATATTCAACACCGCTGGAGAGTAAAACTGGGTTGGATGGGCCGTCAATACGATGCGCGCACTGAAACAGGACAGGTTGTCCGCTATTTTCTGGTTTTTTTTGCCGCTGTCCAGCAACGTCATGCAATCTTTCAGCGATAAATGATTGCCGAGCTTTACCAGCTGCTCGAATGCGGCATCCTCCACACTGTCGTAAAGCACGACCTGCCGCTCAACATACCGGATGACGTGAAACATGAAATCAATTTTCTCTTCTTCCGTTTTTATTTTGGTGTGGCTGCTGAAAAAAGAATCCAATATCTCGAGCGGTTCACATCGGGAGTCAAGACCCTGTTTGCATAAATGCTGCAATAAAGGAATAAGCATACCAATGTTGCTGACCTTCTGGAAAGGAAGATTCAAGAACAAGCTGTTGTAGACATCGAACTTATTCTTTACTGCTTTTAGAAATGCGTTCAGTCTCACGGGATTATTCATCGGTTTCATTTCTTCGATTTTACAGAGTAATGGTTCACTGAAATAATCAGATCTTCCGCTCCATCAGGGCACCCAGAGAAAGCAGATGGGCTTTTTCTTCATCTGCGATTTGGCAGAGGATCTTTTTAGCCTCGAGATCGACGCGCATATCGGCATACCGCAGGTAAAGGTCCATGGCTTGGGCTTCCACCATCATGGCCAGACTGAGCACCCCTTCCGTCGTTTGCAGCCCGGAACGATTTTGGGCGTTGACGTCATCAACGGTAAAACCGCCTTCCATCACATGGGAAACACGATCGGCTTCAACGTTTTCCTTGTCTGGGGGGGCGTCCTCGATCGATCGGAATAAATTGAACAGGCGATCTTTATGGGTTGTCTCGATATCCGCCAATTGATTCAGCAATGCGGATACGTCCGGATCGTCTGTCGCCGCCGCACTGGATGTATAGAACTGTCGTAAGGCCTCTTCCATTGCGTATGCCAGGCAAATAATCTCAGCGGGGCGCTCATTTCCTTTGAGCGAAGTCATGCCCATCTTTTCAGAACCACTCACCGAGTGCCCTTTCCAGGCCTTGATTCCGCCCTTGAAATTGGTTACCGACGTGAATCCCTGGCCGGTCAGGATTTGCGCAGCGGCACGGCTGCGTGCGCCCACGGCTCAATAGACGATGACAGGCTTTGCAGGATCCAGTTCTGCCACGCGGTTCAGCAGCTGGGGCAAGGGGATCAATTTGCTGCCGGGGATGTGCGCCTTTTCGTATTCCCCGGGTTGCCGCACATCCAAAAGCGTATAGGTGCCTTCGGGCTGGGATTCGATAAACGATTCCACCTGCTTGGTGTCCATATGCGTGATGGGTGAAAACAAGTCTTTCCAGTGCATCGGTCAACCTCCTGATTGGTTAATAAGCAAGTAAGGCCCACATGATAGATATCAAGTAAAGGCATTGCCTGCAATGAGCAATCGGCGGCGTCATTGTCCATCGACTTGAACGGCAAGACTGCGCAGGCGATTGATTGCGCCGGCCAGTTCAAGCAGGCGGGTCCGGGCAAAAAAGACGGGAGGAGCGTCGGGAGGCTGCAATACGTCCAGACCCTTTTCTCGAACGATATCGATCAGCTTTCGGGCAAAAACGGTGGGCGAGAGACCCGTTGCCGCCGGCGCCAATTGTCTGGCCAGCAGCAGGCAATAGCCGATGGTAAGCATCTGATCGGCATCGACGATCCCTTTCAGCGATCGCACATCGATCAAATCCATGCCATACTCGATGATTTCGAGTTCCTGCCCCCGCAGCACTTTGATTCGGACCGGCACCTGCTTGTTCATGCGTTCATTGATATAAAGCGGATCAAAATTGCCCGGCAACAGCTGTCGCCTGTCCGAAAGCGTCAACGGACCTGCCGGCGGAGGGGTTTGGGGAAGGTCGAGGGCCCTGGCCTCGGCAGTCATGTCAACCGGCACATAACCACGCATGGCGATGACCTGGTCCGCCACCCCCAGGTAATCCGAACTCCCGCCCGCAATGATAACGGTGCTTACCCGATGCGCTTCGTAAAGCTGGCGCACCCTGTCTAAAAGCGGCGTGATCGGGTCTTCCGGGATGAGTTTTCGCATGTGCCGGTCGCGCATGAGAAAATTGGTGGCCGAGGAGTCTTCATCGATGAGCAGAAGGTCGGCACCGGCCAGCATATTCTCGAGGATCGCCGCCGCCTCGGACGTGCTGCCGCTGGCATTTTTCGTGAAAAACGCCCGGGGATCCGCCTTTTCCGGCAGGGTGCAGATAAATGATGAAATATCGATCCCCTGAACGGACCGCCCGTCTTCTGCGCAGACCATCATTGCCTGTTTGCTGGCAACCACCCGCTCCCTGCCATCACCGGCAATATGGGGATAAATCCCCCTGCCCACGGCATTGAGAAGGGTCGACTTGCCATGGAACCCGCCTCCAATCACCACGGTAACGCCTTTGCGGATGCCAAGGCCGCTTACTTTGCCGGCGTTGGGAAAATCGAGAACGACGGCTGCCTCCTCCGGCGCCCTGAATGGCATGACACGTCCGCGGGCCGGCTTGTCCGACACCCCTGACGCCCTCGGCAGCATCGACCCGTCTGCAACAAAGGCAACCAGGCCATGTTCTCCCAGCCGCTCCTGCACATGCAGCATGTCCTCAACGAGTTCGCACTGCGCCCTGAGCCGCTGACAATCGCCAATGTCATCTTTTACCCGCTGTAAGATATCCACCAGTTCCCAACAGAACATGGCCTCGGCTTCACCGGCGAGCACCTTCTTTGATCGGCTGCCGGGAAGGCTGACACGGAACAAAATCGACGTTCCATTGGTAAAAAACCTGACTGCATTCCTCACCAGGATCTGCTGGGGCATTTCCGGACACTGGTAGGACCCACTGCCGTCAACGCCTCTGTTCTGCCGTGCAGACGCCTTTACGCCGCCGGTAAAGGAGCGCCATACAAAATCGGCGGCGGCCATGGATCTTGCTTCATTTGACAGGGCCCAGCCGGGCATGGGAAAAGTCGACGCCGGCAACTTGACTTCACACACCGACGCCGGCCAGGCTCCGGGGCTCCCCTGAATATGTCGGAAACATAAAAGGGTGTCATCCAGGGCAATGCAGGCATTTTTCAAACGCCGGTATGATCCATAGGATTGATTGTCCAGCCCCCGGAGGAGATCCTGAAAGTCAGTTATTTTCATCTTTGTCTGACCGGTCATTCTGCCACCTCCGGGACCGTCGTGACTGCAAGAAAACCAGGCGGTTCAAGTAGACATTCATTTCTATATAACGTATTGTCAGCAGTTGTCGAGTTTTCGTCAATGAGCAGCCGAGGGTCACGATATCGTCCGACGGGCCTCGACAAGTGGCCAGCAATACGCCGCCTCAGCGGCAGAAGGGAGAGCTCAGCCATGAAAATCGTGGAAGTCGGCCCCAGGGACGGGCTGCAGAACGAAACCGCCCAGATTCCCACCGGGGTGAAAATCGCATATATCGATGCCCTTTCCGAGACCGGTGTGGCTGAGATCGAGGTGAGCGCCTTCGTCTCACCCCGCTGGGTGCCCCAGCTGGACGATGCGGCGGCGGTCTTCGACGGCATCTCCCGCAGGAAAGCGGTGGTCTATTCGGCATTGGTCCCCAACGAAAGGGGCCTTGCACGGGCGCTCGACGCCCGGGTCGATAAAGTGTCCGTCTTCACGGCCGTGAGCGAAACCTTCAACCAGAAGAACATCAACACTTCATTTGACGGCTCGCTGCGACGCTTTGCACCGGTGGTGGCCGGCGCCCAACGCGAACAGTTACCCGTGCGGGGGTACGTCTCCACTGCCTTTTGGTGTGCCTTCGAAGGGCG
This sequence comes from uncultured delta proteobacterium, assembly GCA_963705435.1. Taxonomy (GTDB): domain Bacteria; phylum Desulfobacterota; class Desulfobacteria; order Desulfobacterales; family Desulfosarcinaceae; genus Desulfosarcina. The sequence goes on from CAVPJR010000015.1 coordinate 71,600, forward strand.
CATCTTACCCCAGGCCGTGATCGGGGTGGTCGACAAGCTGCTGGACATGGGCATCGGCGAAGTGTCCATTTCCGATACCATCGGCAAGGCCACCCCGGACGAGGTCAGGCAGCTGCTCGATCTTCTGCTCCCTCACTTGCCGGTCGAGCGCATCGCCATGCATTTCCACGACACCTATGGCCAAGGCGCTGCCAATGTGCTGGCAGCCTGGTCCTATGGCATCAGCACCTTCGATGCCAGTGCTGGCGGATTGGGGGGGTGCCCCTATGCGCCCGGGGCCTCGGGTAATGTGGCCACCGAGTCCGTGGTGACCGCTTTGGAAGAAAAAGGCGTAAACACAGGTGTCGATCTCGAAAAGCTGTCGCGGGCTTCAGGGTTGCTGACACCCTACCTGGTTGATACCCTGCGGTCCCAGCCCGAAGTGGACGCCCCTGCCTGCGCCGCTTGTCAATTCTCAACCGGCGACGTCTGCTGCGAACGGTACCAACGGCAGGCATGAGGGTCTCGTGGGAGAGCATTGGTTCATTCCCTTGATTGTGGTAAATTCATGCCGATATATCTATCGTTAAACGCTTTTAATGCGTTTGAATGCTTTTACAGGAGAAGGAAACCCGCATGTTTACCGCAACGACCCACAGATTGATGACGGATTATAGCGAATACTGGACCGACGCCGCCCAGCGTACCGTACTCTTCACGGATATCCTGCGCAAACGCGGCAACACCTACCTCGAGCACCTGGAACAGGACCAGCCGCCGGTACTGGTGTTCGATTACGAAATGGTCCTGGACGGCCGCCGTTTCGATCGGCCGGCAAACTATGCCCTGGTGCGCATCCTCGACCGCCGCATTGAATCGTCAGGCGAGGCGGGCGAGTCGCAACCGCAGGCTTCCGACAACCCACCCGAGCGTCGCCACCGGTCGTGTGTGGCCGCCAAGGCGCCAAAAGCCACCAGCCGCCCCATCGTCATTTTCGATCCGCGGGCCGGACACGGTCCCGGGATCGGCGGCTCAAAAACCGATTCGCAGATCGGCATGGCTCTGGATGCCGGGCACCCGGTCTACTTTCTGATATTTTTTACCCGACCCGAACGCGGCCAGACATTGGCCGATGTGCGCAACGCCCAGATCCGATTCATCGAGAAAGTTCGTGAACGGCACTCAGACGCCCCCCGACCGGCGATCATCGGCAACTGCCAGGGCGGATGGGCGGCGGCCCTGGTCGGTGCGGAACGACCGGACCTGGTGGGGCCGATGGTGTTCAACGGCTCTCCGCTCTCTTACTGGGGCGGCGTGGAAGGGACCAACCCCATGCGCTACAGCGGCGGGCTCTTAGGCGGGGTGTGGATCAATTCCCTGTTGAGCGATCTGGGCAACGGCTATTTCGACGGGGCCAACCTGGTCGCCAATTTCGAACACCTCAATCCGGCCAACACCCTGTGGTCCAAACTCTACAACCTCTACGCCCACGTGGACACCGAGGAAAAACGCTTTCTCGATTTCGAACGTTGGTGGGGCGGCTTTTTCCTGATGACCGACAAGGAAATTCACCAAATCGTCGACGGGCTTTTCGTGGGCAACAAGCTAGAGCGGGGTGAATTCGAACTCGACGCGGGCCGGCGTGTGGATTTGAAAAACAACCACAACCCGGTAGTGGTCTTCGCCTCTTTCGGCGACAACATCACCCCGCCCCAGCAAGCCTTCAACTGGATCGTCAAAACCTACGGCACCGTCGAAGAGATCAAGCGCCGCGGCCAGGTGATCGTTTTCATCAGCCATTCTAATATCGGCCACCTGGGGATCTTCGTGTCCGCCAAAATCGCCCGCAAGGAGCACAAGGAAATTATCGCCAGTTTCGACATGCTGGACTACCTGCCCCCCGGCCTCTACCAGATGCAGATCGAGGCGGATCCGGACGAACCCGGCGAATATGGCATCACCTATGTGGAAAAGCATACCGACGATATCCTGGCATTAGACGACGGCCTAGAAGACGAAAAGGCCTTCCTGGCCGTGCGCAAGGTCTCCGAAACCACCGATATTTTATACCGGGCCTTCGCAGCGCCCTGGATCCGCATGGCCAATACCGATGCCGCCGCAGAAGCCTTGCGCCAGCTTCATCCACTGCGGGTTCAGCGCTATCTGTTCTCCGATCTCAACCCCTGGATGACCCCCGTCAAGACCTGGGCCGCCCACATCAAAGAGAACCCGAACCGCCGGCCGGCGGCCGAAAATAACCTGTTCAGTGCATGGGAAGGATTCTGGTCCCAATCGATCGTCGATGGAATGAATCTTTACCGGGATGTACGCGACGCGGCCTGTGAATCGATGTTCAAAGCCATGTATGAAAACCCGTGGATGAAAATGGTCTCGGAATTTACCGGCACCGTTGCCCCGGACAACCACCAGGAACTCGAGGAGATGCGCCGACGCGATGCCGGGCGCTGGCGCAATGATATGGCCAGCGGTGAATTTGCGGATGCCATGGTGCGCATCTTTTTAGCCATCGGATTTGCCGATCAGGTCGTGCAGCGCAAGGGCTACCAGACCATCGGCCGTCTGTTCGCTGCAAGCCCGCGGATGAAGGATCTGGGTCTCGACGAGGTGCAGCAGATCGTGCGGGAGCAGTCCCGCATCGTGCAGACCGACGCGGATCAGGCCATCGCCACCCTGCCCCGCCTGCTTCCAGAACGTCAGGATCATGAGGATGCCCTGGCCATGATCCAAAACGCCGTCGAGACCCTTGGCCGAGAACTCGAACCCCAGGAACAGGCGGTCCTCCAAAGGGTACGCGAGGTGTTGATAAACAATTAATTTATTGACATATTTGCTATGTGTAAGTATTATTTCGTAGCGTCTTCGCTTTCTCGATTTTAAATCAGACCACGTTTAAGGAGAGTTGAACGTATGAACAAGCTCGAATTAGTCCAGGCACTGAAAGACTCCAACGGCCTTTCCAAACCAGAGGCTGAAAAGGTCGTCAGCATTTTTTTCAACGAAATGGCCAACGCGCTGGCTAAAGGGGACAGGGTCGAAATCCGGGGATTGTGCTCCTTTTTTGTCAAAGAATACAAATCCTACACGGGCCGGAACCCCAAAACCGGTGAAAAGGTAAAGATCGCCCCTAAAAAGCTGCCATTTTTCAAAGCGGGCAAGGAATTGAAGGAACGCGTAGACCGTTGATGCCAGAAAAAAATTGGGTCGTTTATCTGCTCCGTTGCGCCGATCGATCCTTGTATTGCGGAATCACCAACGATCTGGAAAAACGCCTTGATGCCCATAATCTCGGCAAAGGGGCGAAATACACGAGATCCCGAACACCTGTCGAGCTCTTGGGAACCCACGTTAATATGACCAAAAGCGAGGCCCTCAAACTCGAACATCGCATAAAAAAGACACCTGCCAACAAGAAACTCACTGAACTTGATAATGGGAAGGCCTATCCGAAGATGAAAAACACACAGATCCTGCAGGACATTCAAAAAGAACTTCAATCGGTTGTCAAAAGCTTTCAGCAGCTTGCCGACAGCCTGGGAAACATGGCGACCGCAGTTGGAAAACTGGTCCAACCGGATTCACCGCAAGCCCCCAAGGCCAAAAGAGCCCCGACCCGGAAAAAAGTAGTTGTAAAAGATGGCGTGGTTGAAAAAATCAAACGGATCCCCGCCAGCCAGATTGTCTATGACATCATCCAGAAATCACCGCAGGGCATTGACACCGCCGGTTTGATGAAAGCAACGAAGTTCGATCAACGCAAGATCCACAACATCACCTTCCGGCTGAAAAAACTAGGTCGAATCACGACCGGAGAACGGGGGGTATACAAGAAGCTGTGATCAATGCAAAAGGAGCGTTTCCCATGCTGAGTACCGAAAAAATAAACAACGCGTTTAATGCGATTTGCGAAGAAGCGGAAAAACTGCAGAATCAAGGCGTTTCCGAACAGTTGAAAGCCGGACTGTCCACGATTATATCCATTGCCAAACATCAAAATGATATCCGTGGTTCATCCAATGGCAGCTGCACGGCTAACTCGAAGGAACACCATTAAATCTTCCTTCTGCACCATTCAGGTAAGGACCTGGATCCCGGATGGTTGCTTGTAGAACAGACACCCTTCCAAAGTATTCAGTATCCCCAATTGGCATGGCTGTGGATGCCTTGGCGATCGATCCGAGCCGACGTCGAGCACTGACATTGCCGTGCAGCCCACTGCAACGCTTTCAGTGGCGGCTGTCGCCACGGAGAGGGAATCAAATCGTTCCGACCATTTTTCGATCGCCGACGTCTTAATCTCGATACCGATGCCGGAACGATTGACCGCGGGAACCATCCCTCCGGATCCAAAGGATATAACTTCCTCCACCAAATCTTCTTGAATCACATACTTCGAGAAAGAACCTTCCAGGTATTTGGCATCTTCGCAAATCATGGCCAAATTTCGGCCGGCAAAAGACAAGATGGCCGTCTCTCCCACATGGGCGCCCATAACCACCATCATCTGCTTCGACCTGGCCCGTTGATAAATTTGATAGGCCTTTCGAAAACCGCCGCAGCTGGACAATCGAATGTTGAGGCCATGGCAAATATCATGGTCGATCAGATAAAACGGACCCTTGGACGTGTACATGGATTCGTCGGCGATAATCGGGATATCGCTGTAATCGGACACTTTCTTTAATCCAACAAGATCGTCTTTGGGAACCGGCTGTTCGATCGCAGAAAGCTTGATGGGCCTGGCGTGGTGGATAAATTGGATGGCCGTATCAGCAGTAAAGGCGGTATTGGCGTCGACCCGGATCTCGATGTCGCTGCCGAGTTGGTTTCGGATGGTTGTCAACTGCGACAGGCCGCTATCCAGATCGACAACTTTGATTTTCACGGATGTCAAATTGAGCTTTCGAACCAGGCCTACATAATTTAAAAACACCTGCTCCTTATTTATATATGGGATGACGCCGGAATAGGATAAAACACGGTTGTTGGGAAATTGATCAAAGAGCTGGTAAATGGGTCTATCTTCTCCCCTGGCCCACAGGTCAAGCAAAGCCGTTTCAAGGGCGCAACAGGCAGCCGGATGCTTATCGGAGACATCTGAAACACCCGCATCTGTCAGCATTGCATGCAGTTCCCCGATGGTTTCGAATGGCTGGCCGAGGATCGCTTTGGAGATCAGCCTGGCAGCCATCAGACTTTTTTCCAATGTCTCTCCGGTAACGTATTCCCTGGGCGTTCCCTCCCCCACTCCCTGATTGCCATAATTATCCTGAATGACGACAACGATGCTCTCGGTTACGTTTCTGGTATATAAACGATGTTTGATGGTTCTGGAAAATGGGATTTTAAGATTGTAGATGTTTATTTTATCAACAATCATAACACTCCTGGTTCGACATATAATTGATAAATTCCGGGTAAAAGCTCGGCCACTGATACCATTGATCAGGATTCCGGTATACGTATTGCTCAAGCAGATTCCATGACGCCTCACAGGCCGAACAATTCTCTTCTCCGTCTGCCAGGGGGTGAACAGATAGGTCGTACCCGTTTTTTTTCCGTTGAACGATGCCGAAACACATCGGTGCTTTGGACCGTTTATAGAGCAGATCCAATGTCCGGTCTTTTGGAATGCGACGTCCAAACAGATGCGTATTTTCCTTGCTGCATGGCCGCCAGCTGTGGACTTCATCACACATCGTAATCAAAATTCGGCCCTTTTTAATCGCATTCAAGGCTTTAAATAGAACATTGGGACTATCTGCGTCTATCAGTTCCAGATCCACTGATTTTGACTTGTCAACCAGTGCCGTTTTCAGTTCCTTCGTTTTAAACCGCAATATCATAGAAGGCTGGTAGCCATTGGCGGCGAGATAAAGCGGGATATATTCGACGGCTCCGAAATGTCCCGTGACAAAAATACAGCCCCGGTTCATGGAGGCAATTTGATCCATTGAATCCCTTCCTGAAAACGAGATGCTGCTTTTTAGGTAATTCATCATTTCATGCAGGGATTTGTGTGCATTGATCATCTTTTCAAAATAGTGCTCGAAGATTCCAAAATAGGTTCTAAACAGAATCGATTGGAATCTAATTTTTCCGTTTTTTTCACCAAGTACATACTTTAGTGATCGGGATACGATTCTTCTTTCATCGCTGTTGATGCCATAGTAATAAAACCCAATCATTGACAGGTACTGTCGATAAATTGACAAAGGCAATATTTTTGCCAGGAAAATGTTGGGGCGTTTCTGAAGGAACCGGCTTAAATCTTTTTTGGCTGAAATAGGATCAGGTTGCATGACTTGTCCTCAACACACACTCAAAAAGATGGTCACTCGGAATCTCCGGGCGACAGACCACACGGCGTGCTCTGCCGGCAACGAAAGTGCTGTGCAAAACTATGAGAATGCCCGTCTATACCAGATCCGCTCGTATTTTCCGCCTCGTGCAGCGGGGAATGCACGCCCTTTCACAACCCAAAATCGGAAGCACGGGTTTAGATAATTTTATGTAATCGTTTATTATCAAGATGGTTTTTTGCATTTCGTGCATTCATATGCAAAAATGGTTCCGGATCTGTTTTCTCTTACCAGGATTCCGTCTTTGATCAATCAAGTTTTAAAAATAACGGCCGACCATACTTCGGTAACAGCCCTTTTTTCATTGTGTGTGGGAAATAATCAATGCGCCGAACACGATGAAACAAACGATAGAATTAATCAGTGGTTGAAATGGAAATCATGATAGCCGTCCCATGCGTATTGCTACTTTGCTTGATTGTGATGTATAATTATTTGGAAATCACCATTTTGAAGTATGGTATGTTAAAAGCGATGGCCACGCAATCGAAGGAGGTAGACAGGGCGCTTAAAAACCTGCTAAAAACTAGAGACGATTATAAGATTCTGAACAAAGATTTCAAAAAACTAGAAAAAATTTACTTAACCAATTTAAATTCTTACCTGATCCAGTTCTCGGATGCTGACACCAACATGCTAAGAAGAAAGATATTAAAAAAAGATAATTTTGAACTGTAGAAATGACACGGCTAACAAACCGTTGCTGACGGCTTGGGGTCATCACCTATGAACGTACCAATGCCAAAAGACATCAATTGCCTTAATTTCAAAGGGTTGATTGCATTCCTGGAGAAACAATACGGCAACTGGGGGGTACGCACAGTTGTCAACGGCTTGGTTAACAATCCGAACTATCTGATTCACGACCTGACGGACCCTTCCCAGATTACACCGATCAACCAAGCCCAGATCATTGACCCGAATTACTGGGTTTCCAATGAATTTTCCATGAAGCTGTTACACAATGTAAACAAGGTGGTGAAGGCGAAGAATCCCCTATATGAAGCCGGAAGAGGTGCGGTAAGGGAAAGCCTGTCAAAAAATGCACTTTTTGTCGGCAAGCTGTTCGGCCCCGCATTTCTGGCCAAACAGGCGACAAAAATCAATTCACGATTTAACCGCACCAAAGATGTCTTCTGCAATAAGCTGAAGGGAAAGGAACTTACCTTTGAATTTCGCTACCACCCGCCATTCAAACCCACCAAAGATGTCTGCAATTGGAACCTTGGCATCTACACCGAATTGCTTCACGCGTCGGGTGTAAAGGATATACACTCCAAAGAGGTTAAATGTACGTTAAATGGCGATGAATGCTGCAAGTTGCGCCTGACTTATAAGAAGTCCGGAATAATCAGCCGGATGGTCAGCGGACTCAGTATCTGGCAGGTCAAAAAAGAGGTGCACGATGTCATTAAAGAATATGAGGGTTCGCTGAAAGAAAGGGACCGCTTAATCGACGAACTTACCGGCTCTGAGGATAAATATCGATCGTTGTTCGAAAACACGGCGACGGCCAACGCCATTGTAGAATCGGATCTTACCATTTCCCAGGTAAACAGCGAATTTGAAAAACTGGTGGGGTATGAAAAGTCAGACATAGAAAACAGTTGGAGTTTCAAGGCAATCATCAAACCGGCCGATTGCATGAAGGTCAGCGCTCATTTATCGGGGGCGATTACGAACACCCCGCACCTCTCAAATAATCTTGAGTTCCGTCTGATTGCCCAAAATGGTTCTGAAAGAGAGGTCATCTGCAAAGTCGGCCGCATACCCAACTCATTGAAAATCATTGCATCGATGGTTGATGTTACGGAGATGAAGCGGGCACAAAGGGAGAAGATTGAATTAAAATCAAAGTTGGTTCGATCGGAAAAAATGGAAGCCCTGGGACTTTTGGCTGGCGGTGTGGCACACGATCTCAACAATGTACTGTCGGGGATTGTGAGCTACCCGGAGTTGCTTTTAATTGATCTGCCTGAAGATAGTCACCTAAAAAAACCCATTCAAACCATAAAAGATTCCGGCATCAAGGCGGCCGCGATCGTGCAGGATCTACTGACGCTTGCAAGAAGAGATGTAGCCGTTGCAGAAATCACCAATTTGAACGAAGTGATCAATGACTATCTGAGCTCACCCGAGTATGACAAAATGATTTCTTTTCATCCAGGTGTCGAGATGAAGGTTGAATTAGAAGCCGATCTTTTCAACATTTCAGGTGTCCCGTCCAATCTGAACAAGGCCATCATGAACCTGGTGACCAATGCCGCGGAAGCGATAAAGGGTCGTGGTGCAATCCACATTGTCACAAAAAATGCTTACCTCGAAGACCCGATACCCGGTTACGATAATTTTCGTGAAGGTGAGTATATCTCAGTCACCGTATCCGATTCCGGTATCGGTATCCCCAAAGAGAACATTGAACGAATATTCGAGCCGTTTTACTCGAAAAAGGTCATGGGCAGAAGCGGCACCGGCTTGGGCATGACTGTCGTATGGGGAACGGTAAAGGATCATGACGCCCACATCGACGTGTTCAGTGAAGAGGGCAAAGGGACGACATTCAAACTAATATTTCCAGCAACCAGAGATGGACTTAAAAAGAAAAAGCCTTCCCCGTCCCTGGCCGAAATAATGGGTAGCGGGGAATCCGTTCTGGTCGTCGATGATGTGCAGGAACAAAGAGACCTGGCATGCAGTATACTTAAACGACTGGGTTATAAGGTGACTGCGGCATCCGGTGGTGAGGAGTCGGTGAGATTGATAAGGTCAGGCAAAAATTTCGATCTAGTGATCCTGGATATGATTATGCTTGATGGTATCGATGGTCTTGAAACATATCGACAGATACGCGAATTCAAACCCAGTCAGAAAGCGATAATCGTCAGCGGGTTTTCTGAAACCGAACGGGTAAAGGATGCCCAACACCTGGGTGCCGGCGCGTATGTAAGAAAGCCTTATTTATTGGATAGAATTGGATCGGCCGTCAAAGATGAACTGCGGAAATGAATGGGGTGATCATTGCAGGTCTCAATGGACTTCAGGTGGCCGGGTGGTATGGACTATACGATGATTTTGATGTGACCCGAATGATGACCCATCCAATTAACGGAATACCTTTGAGCAGGAGCAAATGATGGCTGGTGGGTGGTCCCGTGACGGGGCGGTGCAGGATCAAATTGACGCCAGTGTGGAAGACGCAGTAAAGCTGGCCAGGAGTCGGTTGCCAGAGGGCCAAGGCTCGGTTCATTGCGAAGCATGCGGCACCGCCATCCCGGACCTTCGCCGCAAAGCAATTCCAGGGGTCCGCCTATGCGTCAGGTGCCAGTCAGCGCTCGAAAAACGCCAGACGGCGCACACCGGATTCAATCGACGCGGCAGCAAAGACAGTCAGTTGAAGTGATCGGTTGATTATGTCAGCTTGAGCAGCATATGCACGCCATCAAAGAACTTGCCGTTAACCTTAACTGCAATTCGACAATTTGAGTGCATAAAATGAATTTAAATTCGGATATTTTAACCTTTTTTGCACGTTGCGATTACAACCGTTGCTCCTATTGCTAAACATCTGTTTGATCGTATCAGGTAAGATCTCAAATATATGATTAGAATTCAGTTAATTGAAAAAATATTTTTTTGAACATGCTTTCTGGCATCTTATTCGCTTATACTCTCTGGTTGACGTTTATACCGAACTCCCCAACCATGGCAAACCATCCTAAAGCGTGGGAAGCAAATCTGCTAACCTAAACCGTCCAACATCTGGATGATAGGGTCATCGGGGTTGCCGAAGACAACCGGTTGCATCCTTCGTGGATATACCGATTTGCCATAACAATCATAGAGGATGATAGCATTTCATCATGGTTAATCAAGCATGGATGTTATTGACCCACAACCAATTGCAAGAAAACGAATTAAAAGAAAGATCACAATGCCAGATTATGTACTTTTGATATTGCTTGGAATAGGACTGATCGCCTTGGTCGCTTTAGGAGGAAAAAGGTCTTGATACACGGCATGTATATTGAGATTAAACCATGGACCGGGCTCGTTTCAAAGCCTGAGATTTCCAAACCATACTTGCCGATGGCGGTGCTGACCTGGACACGGTTATTGATGGCTGGATCGGCCTTGTTTTACAGCCGGCGGGTGTCTGCTGAACCCTTTTCGCTGTTAAATGGCATCATCTATTGTCAGATGCACCCTTCTCAATAGCATTCAGCATATCCTCAATCATTTCAAAACATACGGGCTTTTGGTAGGCGCCATCGAAGCCAGCTTCATCCAAAGCATTTCGGCCATACGCTTCCAGGAAACCCGATAGCGCAAAGATTTGGATGTCAGGGTATTTTTTTTTCGTTTTTTTGCAAAATTCAACACCGTTTAACCACGGCATTTTAAGGTCGGTGATCAGCGCATCAAAACCGGGATTCCATTCTAAAATCAGTTCTGCTTCTTCAGCACTGTCAACCGTAACGGCCTGGCAGCCATACCTTGCAAACATACTCTTCAACATCCGTAAGTGGCTAAGCTGATCATCAATTAGCAGAATTTTCCGATCATGCATTTGTCTTTTTTTTTCCTGTTTCATCGGCAATCTGTTGGCTCCACGATTAAGGGCTTGTATCATCTTTCCCATCCACTTATGACGCTAGTGGAAATTAGGTCCCCGTCCATCCATCATGACTGGGTCATTGGTTCGTCCATGGCTTCGAACTGGCTCACCGCGTTCGTGGCGGCATTGTCGATGTATTTTTGGGCAATATCATCATGAGCACAAAAGGAGAAAAATACTACCGATCCGATGACAACCGCAGAAAGCAGCAGCAATCCCAGTAAACGGTCTCTGGTGAAATGCCTAAGTTTTATTCGGGAAATATGCATAAAGGTTTTGATAACGAATATCGGCGTGGTTTGCAACTGGCGTTCTGAGGTATTTATGATTCATCCCCAGAAAATCGTCATGTTTACATTGCCCATATTAAGAACTCCTTATTGAGAGTGGAATTTCTGTTGGATATTTTGAAAGGTACAACACCGAGGGGGCTCAAAGCCCTAAAGCTTTGGTGGACTGTCTATCACCGCATTCGTTTCAAACGATTAATGCCTATTCGTGCTATATTTTCAGAGCACCCGCGTTGGGGCAATATTTTGAAAAGGTAAATAATGCAGCTATCACAGTGTGGTGGTCATATAGTGAGGAGCGTTTATGTATTGTCAAGGATGTAATAGACCGATCGTATGTGTTGATAAATCGGCAAACCTGAAAGACCAGCACGGGGTGAATCGAAGTCAAATCGTAACCATTTATCGTAAATAGTAGCCCTAAAACGCTTGCATCAGGTCAAGCAAATCTTTTTTTTGGACCCTGGTCAAGCTGTGTACGTTTCTCGTACGCCAGATAGTAGCTGCATGACAGGCTATTATTTCGTTGAAATATCAACGATTCCCAATCAATCCTGCTCTTCACAATAAGCCGTGTAAAGCCAATACGGCCCGTACATGATTCCTGGCCATTCTCCAAAGTTTTCGTCGTTGTTAAAAATGGGGAGCGGCAAGGCATTGCCCTCATCGTCCTTGACCTTGTAACCTTCTATGCTTATTGATAATATTTGTAGGCTATCAAATCATCACCTCGATTGAACCGCGATAGCGAGCGCATTCCTCGCCGCTTGCGGCGGGGTTAGCGAGCGAACGATAAATCGATTTTCATCCTTACGGTGCTGCGCAGCACTGCCGTTGTAGGCAGACCATTCCCCGCGGCTTGCCGCGGGGAAGGTTCAATCATAACCTGAATGTAGACCGTGCGGCCATGGAAGAAAAAGTTTTCAAACGCAAGCTGACGGCCATCCTGAGCGCAGATGCCGTCGGGTACAGTCGCCTCATGAACGATGATGAAGAGGCAACGGTCCGCACGATCCAATCCTATCGCAAGGTTTTTTCGACGCTCATCATGCAGCACAATGGAAGGCTCGTCGATTCCCCGGGAGACAATCTACTGGCTGAATTTGCCAGTGTCGTGGATGGGCTGCGATGCGCCCTGGCGGTTCAATACGAGTTGGCGAACAGGAACGCTGCACTGTCCGAAAATCGCAGGATGCGCTTTCGCATTGGATTGAACCTTGGTGATGTAATCGAGGAAAAAGGAAGGCTTTACGGCGATGGCGTCAATGTTGCCGCACGTTTAGAAAGCTTGGCGGAACCTGGTGGCATCCTTTTTTCCGGTACGGTCTATGACCAGGTTAAGAATAAACTGCCCAACCGGTTCGAATTCACCGGGGATCAGCCAGTCAAGAATATTCCAGATCCGGTCAGGACTTACCGGGTGGTGATGGATACCGAAACCGATCGTCTGCGAAAAAAAACCGGCATAAAGAAATCGAAGCACTTGAAAGCCGTTCTGGTTTTTCTGCTGGGGACAATCACGATATTGGCAGTCGGATTAGGATGGCATTACTGGCAGGCCAGGAACAGTCAAATGCCTTCCAGCGCCTCGCCGGAAAGCATCATGTCCCCTCCCCCGGCGTTCCATAAAGCGTCGATTGCCGTTCTCCCGTTCAAAAACCTAAGCGATAATGTCGAGCAGGAATATTTCAGCGATGGCATCACCAACGACATCATCACCGATCTGTCCAAATTTCGTGAACTTCTGGTCATCGCCAGCAACACCGTTTTTTTGTACAAAGGAAAAACAGTCAGCATCAAAACCGTCGGGCGGGAGTTGGGCGTTGCTTACATTATGGAGGGCAGCGTACAGAAAGCGGGCGACAACGTGAGAATAAACGCCCAGCTCATCGATGCTGCAAATGGCACGCATGTCTGGGCCGAGCGATACAATCGTAAATACACGGATATTTTTGAGCTCCAGGGCGATATCGTACAGGCCATCGTCGCCAAGCTGGCCATCAAGACATTTCGGCATGAACAGGCCCGTGCGCTGCGAAAAAAGCCGGCGGATCTTCTGGCATATGACTACCTGTTGAGAGGTTATGCCTATTATCATCAACGCAACCGCTCAGCCTATGCCACGGCGAAGGAGATGTTCGCCAAAGCGATCGACCTGGATCCTTTCTATGCAGCGGCCTATGTCGGGTTGGGAGAATTGGAATATGGCAAAGTAAGTTATGGATGGACGGAATTCCCGGACAAGGCGTTAGAGAAAGCCCTTGAATTCGTGCAGAAGGCCATTGAACTGGATGGATCCAATTCGACCGCCCACTCGCTGCTCAGCAGCATCTACACGTTTCAAAACAAGTATGAATTGGCGATCAATGAGGCCAAGCGTGCCATCGAACTCAATCCCAACAATTCAGGCAGCTACAGTGAACTGGGTTGGGCATTTGTCCGGTCCGGCCGGGTGGACGATGCCATTGCTGCACTGGAGATGTCGCTGCGACTTGATTCTTCTTCCCCCCATAATATTTGGTTCCACTTGGGGATGGCGCATTACCTGAAAGCGGATTACGGGAAAGCGTCAGCCATATTGGAGCAGGGCTTGACCCAAAGACCTGATTTTTCGGGCTATCACATCGCACTGGCGGCCACTTATGCCCGGCTGGGCCGCCATGAAGACGCTGCACGTGAAGCGGCTGCCGTGCGTCGCTTGGACCCATTTTTCAAAGTCGAATCATTCGGCACAGGCTTCCGTCAAGCCGCTCATCGCCAAGCCATTGCGGCGGGTTTACGAGACGCCGGCTTGGAATGACGACCCTTCGAGTAGGTCTACTACCGGCTAAAGGTGGTCTATGGCGCACCGACGGTTATCGATCAGATCGACGATGGTATCGAAAAATCGCCTCAATCAGTTCTTGGTAAGGTTGTCCCAGCTGGCATCCGCCCGCTCGATGTTGGCTGACGCATCCGTCTCAAATTCTTCGGAAGCTTCGGCGCTCCAGTTGAGATAGAGTCTGCCGTCGATGATCTTGAAGACTTTCGGGTCTATACCGGCAGCCTTGCCGGTGGTCGAAAGACTGCGTGCTCAATATCCGCCGTATTGCGGTGCATACCGCTCCGGATCGGCGGCAAACAAATCCCTGTTTTCGGCGCTGGCGAAATACCATTTGGCATCGTTCCAACGGTGGGAAAAGGCATTGCTGCCCTTCACCGCGCGACCTTCGGTATGGTAGGCAACCGTGTCATAGCCGTTGATGGCCACCCCAAAGAAAGTGGCGTTGACCTGATCGAAGGCTGTCGCGGGAATTGCTGTCAGTATAAGGATCGAAGCGACCATGGCGACCTGAACGGCCCGACTGGTTCTTCTCGATGGAGAATGAATCATGTTGTCACCTCGCTTTTAATGTTTTCTTAATCCAGTACCTGAAAGTGCTACATCGTGGTATTATAGTCAAGAAATATTAACGGTAATCGGCGTCTCAGTATACGTGCCTTACCTGGCAATCAGCTCGTCATAGGCCTGTTGAATTTCTTTAAAACGCGCTTCGGCCAGTTCTTGAAGATCAATGCCCAGATGCTGGACCTTGTCCGGATGATATTTGGCGGCGAGACGGCGGTGGGCGGCTTTGATTTCTTCTTTGGAGGCGCCCGGGGCGACACCCAGGACCGTGTAGGGGTCCTGGCGGTCCGGGCCGTTGGAACCGGTGGCACGGTTTTGCCGGTCATTGGCCGTGTTCCGGGATTGGCCTGAGCGGTTTTCGGGCCTGCGCGGTTGTGTCACACGGCGGTAATAGCGCCAGAGCACATACAGCACGATCAGATCATCGAGCCAGCCCCACCCGACCAGAAAATCGGGAATCAGATCGCGCGGAAAAAAAACATAAAGCAGCGCTCCGATCAGGAGCCAGTAAAACTTAACCATATTCACTCGCTTGTCCGCTTGTTCGGCAACCTTCAGATCCACGGCGGTCGAATATTCAGACCCGACAGCCTTGATGGTGTATTCTCGATCATTCACATCCACTCAAGAATTGCCCTGATTTCGTTCCAGGTCGACCTGTTATCACCATACCACAGGGCCGCATCTTAGCGGTCGAGTTCATAAAGCATATGTCATCGTACATAACCAATTTAAGGATAAACTTTTTGAAAAAAAGTGAAAAAAGTTCAATTTTCTTCTATAATCCTTTTGGGAACCAAACTTTTTAAATAAGTTGAAAGGAATTACCATGCCAACAGTGACCAAAGAATTTCATGATCACATCGCGATCTTAAGATTGAACAGTGGTCCGACCAACCCGATCAGCGCCAAAATGGTCGATGAATTATTGGAGACCCTGGCTACCCTAAAAGGGACGGCACGCGGGATGGTGCTTTGCGGGGGGGACCAATTCTTCAGCGTCGGTTTCGATCTGCCGGAGCTGCTGAAATTTGACCGGCCGGCGATGGGCAGTTTCCTAAAAAGATTCAACCAATTGTGTCTAAACCTCTTTACCGCTCCTTTTCCCACGATATGTGCGTTGTCCGGCCATGCGGTAGCCGGGGGCAACATCCTCGCTCTGGCTTGCGATTACCGGTATGCGGTCTCCGAGGAGAAGAAAATCGGTCTGAACGAACTGCAGCTTGGGCTTCCGGTCCCTTATCTGGCGGATATGATGCTCAGGCATACCATCGGAAACCGCTATGCGTCGCAGATGCTTTACAGCGGCGAGTTCATGTCTTTTTCCGATGCCAAGATTATCGGGCTGATCGATGTCGTCGGCCCACCGGACGAGCTCGAAGATTTTACGATAGAACGGCTCTCCCAAATTGCAAGTTTCCGGAGCCAGGCCTTCTCGGCTGTCAAGGCCAATAAAGTCGATGAAATTTTAAGCAGGTACGAGAAAAATCATAAAGCAAAAGATGAGATATTTCTCGATTGTTGGTTTAGCGATCCGGTTCAAAAGAACCTTCTGGAGGCGTCAGTGAAATTTTAACATCGCATGTAATTGCCACGCGATAAGCCCATATATGAATCCGAAGAGCGTGACATGAACCCACAAAACCAAACCCTATCCTCGGCGATTGAAGCCATCGGAAACACCCCCCTGGTTCGATTGTCTCGACTTACCAAAGGGCTGGATGGTCAAATTTTAGCTAAACTCGAGTATCTCAATCCTGGACTGTCGAAAAAAGATCGCATTGCCAGACAAATCATCCAGGACGCGGAATCGGAAGGCAGACTAAAACCCGGGCAGACCGTGGTCGAGCTGACCAGCGGCAATACGGGGACAGGCCTGGCAATTGTCTGTGGCATCAAGGGATATCCCTTCGTCGCCGTGATGTCTAAAGGAAATTCCATTGAAAGAGCGCGAATGATGTCCGCGCTCGGCGCAGAAGTTGTCCTCGTCGATCAATTGCCAGACGCCAAACCGGGCCAGGTTTCCGGTGGGGACCTGGAACGGGTTGAAATTGAGGCGCAGCGCATCGTTGCCGATCGCAATGCCTTTCGTGCAGATCAGTTTCGCCTGTCAGGCAACTTCCGCGCACACTATTTACACACCGGTCCTGAAATTATAGGGCAATCCGGTGGAAACATCGATGCATTTTGTGATTTCGTCGGCACGGGTGGCTCATTCGCTGGATGTGCAGCCGCTTTCAAAGAACATAACGTCTCTATACGGTGTTTTGTGGTGGAGCCGTCGGGGGCAGCCGTGCTGGCGAATGAGCCGGTTACCTATCCAGACCACCGGATTCAGGGTGGCGGCTATTGCATGGCCAAGTTACCCCTGCTTCAGCCTGGACAGGTTGACGGTTATCTGAAAGTGACCGACAGCGAAGCCGTTGACATGGCTCGCAGGCTGGCACGTGAAGAAGGTATTTTTGCCGGCTTTTCATCCGGCGCCAATGTGGCCGCAGCGCTAGATTTGTTGCGAACATCCTTCAAAGGTAAAACGGTTGCCGTCATTCTGTGCGATTCAGGCTTGAAGTATCTGAGTACGGACCTGTGGGTCTGAGCGATCCTGCTTTTTAGCGCTTACTTACCGGCACGTCATCACTGCTTAGATTGCAGCCTGGCTGACCTCAAGTTGGGGACATATGGGAGAAAGAATATGATACCTGCCGCTGAATGTGGTTACTGGGATAAAATGAAAACCTGCCAGGTGGCCATGGCAGATCTGACCAAACTTCCCAGCTATCATCGGCAAACGATCCCCGACGATTACATGGACAAAATGGGCCACATGAATGTTCGCTATTACATGGCCGTTTTTGACAGGGCGACGTGGTGCATGTTTACGGCTTATGGACTTGACGACGCATATTTCAGCAGGACGGGAAACGGGGTCTTCATGCTCAAACAGTTCATTCAGTACCTTGCCGAGGTCAGACCGGGAGAGACCGTTGCCGTGTATACCCGCATTCTTGGCCTGACGGACAAGCGAATTCATTTGATGCATTTCATGGCCAATCAGGACACCAACGGATTGGCGGCCGTTATCGAATCGTTGATTACTCACGCCGATCTGAAGGTTCGCAGGGCGGCCCCCCTGCCTTCTGAAATAACCGCCAGATTGCGTTCCCGTCTGGATAAAGACCGTCACCTGGGCTGGGATGCCCCGGTTTCCGGCATGGTGTAACCTGCGGCCGACATGCGGTTTTTTTGGAACCGGCCGATCTGCCATTGGGCATGTGGAACAATCATCCTTATTTAGTTTGCGATATTTTCCTGTTCACCATCAAAGGAGGTGATTCATGAGGCTTCCCATCTATCAGGTCGATGCCTTCACGGGCCGGTTGTTCGCGGGTAATCCTGCCGCCGTGGTAATTTGCAATTCAGAGCTTCCCGTTGAAGCCATGCAATCTATCGCGGCGGAAAACAATCTGTCTGAGACCGCTTTTGTCGTTCTCGGTGAAAGCGACCATCTCATTCGCTGGTTCACGCCTACCGTCGAAGTGGATTTATGCGGCCATGCCACCCTGGCCGCCGCCCACGTGATATTCAGTCATCTCAACCTTTCCGGGGACGCGGTTTCATTTTCCTCGAAGAGCGGCCCCTTGCGTGTTCGACCAGATGGCGAGCTCCTCTATTTGGATTTTCCTGCCGATTCGATTGCGCCTGTTGAGCCCATGGAGCCCTTGATCGGCGGGCTGGGTGCCGTGCCCGCTGAGCTTTACAGGGGCCGCGATGATTTTCTGGCCATATTCGACAGTGAGGCACGCATCGCTGCGCTTGACCCGGACATGGCTATAATTTCCAGGCTGCCCTCAAGAGGAGTCATCGTTTCAAGCATCGGGGATGAAGTTGATTTTGTGTCCCGATTTTTTGGCCCTCAGTCAGGCGTGCCCGAAGACCCGGTAACTGGCTCGGCCCATACCACCCTTATACCGTATTGGTCGAAAAAATTGGAAAAGACACATCTTCGGGCAAGACAGATCTCCAGACGAGGCGGAGAATTGGAATGCAAGGATCTGGGTCAACGGGTCGAGATTGGCGGACAGGCCGTCACCTATCTCGTCGGAGAAATTTTTTTGGATTTTGGGGATGGGCCAATTTAACGCCCCGTGTTTATAATGAACGACCCCGCCGCAGGCGGCGAGGTATCACCGAAGGATGAAATCTATTTTATCGTCCCAAGCGACGGGGTATTAGACCCTCAGGGCTGTAATAAAAAAACGGCCTCAGAAACAGACTGGGACCGTTTATTTTTTTGGTGCCGAAGGGGAGACTCGAACTCCCACAGGGGAACCCCTACTAGACCCTGAACCTAGCGCGTCTACCAATTCCGCCACTTCGGCACGTTTCAGCCTGATTTCAAAAAGGTTGATTTCAAACTGAAGATGCATTAACTATATTTTTTTGTTTTTCGTGTCAAGCCCATTTTACGGTTAATCAAAAGATCATGAAAATCATACAAGACATCGAAACCATAAAAGAACCTTTCAAATCCGCCGTGATTACCATCGGCAATTTCGACGGCGTTCACATCGGCCACCAGGCCCTTTTCCACGAGGTGATCGAAAGGGCCGAGGCCATGGACGGCACGGCCGTGGCCATGACCTTCGATCCCCATCCCATCCGGGTGATCACCAGAAACGGGCACCCGCCCCTGATCACCCTGTATGAACAGAAAGCGGAACTGATCGAAAAGGCCGGCATCGACGTGCTGATCTGCATCCCTTTCACCATGGAATTCGCCGCGTTGTCGGCGCGAACCTTCGTCGAGGAGATCCTGGTGAAACGCATCGGGATGAAGGCCATCGTCGTCGGCCAGGATTATACCTTCGGCAACAATCGTGAAGGCAATGTGGATCTGCTGCGGCGATACGCCGAGGAGCTGCGCTTTACGGTGATCGTGGCGGACTGGATCCAGTCGTCCACCGTCGACAACGACCGCATCAGCAGCACGGCCATCCGGGAGCTGGTCATGGACGGCCGGATCGAAAAAGCCGCCAAGATGCTGGGCCGCAACTACCAGATCCGCGGCACCGTGGCCCACGGACGGGACCGGGGCGGAAAACTGCTGGGCATCCCCACCGCCAACATCAACCTGCAGGATGAACTGTGCCCCAAGGTCGGCGTTTATGCCGTAATCGTCCACTATGACGGGCAGCGCTATCCGGGGGTGGCCAACATCGGCTACAGCCCCACCTTCGACGACCACATATTTACCGTGGAAGCCCACATCCTGGACTTTAAAAAGGATATTTACGGCCAGAAAATCATGGTCAACTTTGTCCAGCGCTTAAGGGACGAAAAGAAGTATTCCGGCATCGCCGAACTGGTGGAGCAGATCGACCGGGATATCGCCAAAGCCAGACAGATTTTGGCACCCCATTTTTAAGATTAAATTCCAATTTGTAATATCCAACTCTCCAATACGATCAAATTACCATTTGGTGGTCAATTTTAAGAGCCCATCTATGTTCTTTAAACAACTTATTGTTTGAAAATCCAAAAATATGCGTTAGATTAAGTGGTTGACTTACAATAACGATCAAAAGAGGTTGAAGCCAGTGACCGTGTTAGACATACTTACATATCCAAACAGTTTCCTGAAAAAGCGCACGGCGCCCGTCGAGAATATCGACGGCGCCATGCAGACCATTTTCGACAGCATGGCCGCGACCATGTACGTGGCCCCTGGTGTGGGCCTGGCCGCTCCCCAGGTGGGCATCGGACAGAGTTTTATCGTCTACGACATCGCGCCGAGAGAAGAAGCGCATGACCTGCACGTGCTGGTCAATCCGAAGATCATCACCAGTGAGGGCGAAATGCTTTCGGAAAACGAAGGCTGCCTGAGCGTGCCCGAATTCAGGGCGGACGTCAAACGTGCAGAGCGTATTCTCGTGGAAGGGGTCGACCGGGAGGGCAACCCCCTGCGCTTCGAGGCGGACGGCCTTCTGGCCATCGTCATCCAGCACGAACTGGATCATCTCAACGGCACCCTGTTTATCGATCACGTCAGCGCCTTGAAGCGGCAGATGTACAAGCGCCGGGTCAAAAAGGAGATGAAGCAGCAGTGAACCGCCCATTGAAAATAGTCTTTATGGGCACGCCGGATTATGCCGTGTCGTCGCTTCGGGCCCTGCATGACAGCGGACATGAAGTGCTGGCCGTGGTCACCCAGCCCGACCGGCCCAAAGGCCGGGGCCGCAAGCTGACCCCGCCGCCGGTCAAACACGCCGCCGTGCAATATGGTTACCCGGTTCTGCAGCCTGAGAAGGTGCGAACCCACGCCTTCCAAGAGCAGATGGCCCGACTGGCGCCGGACCTGTTCATCGTGGTGGCCTTCGGCCAGATTCTGCCCCAGCGTCTGCTGGACATTCCCGGCATAGGCGCGATCAACGTCCACGCATCGCTGCTGCCCCGGTACCGCGGCGCCGCGCCCATCCAGTGGGCCATCATCAACGGAGACAGCGAAACCGGCGTCACGACCATAATGATGGACAAAGGCATGGACACCGGCGATATGCTGCTGATGGAAAAAGCCGAGATCGGACCCGACGAAACCGCCGCCGAGCTTCACGACCGCCTCAGCGAGATGGGCGCCCGAACGCTGATCCGGACGCTGGAAAGGCTGCAGAACGGCAGCCTGGAGCGCGTGCCCCAGGACCACACCCAGGCGACCTATGCCCCCATGCTTAAAAAAAAAGATGGCAAAATCGACTGGTCCATGCCGGCCGAACAGATCGCATGCCTGATCCGCGGCGTGACCCCCTGGCCGGGCGCTTATACCTTCAGCGACGACATGCGCCTGAAAATCTTCAAAACCAGCGTCCTGGAGCGGGAGATCAGCGTCCCGCCGGGCACCATCCTCGAGTGCTTTGCCGGAGAGCTTCGCGTGGCCACCGGCAAATGGGCCATTGCCATCCAGGAGATTCAAGGGGACTCAGGCAAACGCCTGCCCATCGACGATTTTCTCTGCGGCTGCCGCCTACCCGATGGCACGTGTCTGGGATAATCGACCGTGGCCGCATCACGCCTCCCCCACCCCCCGACAGGGCCGAACCGGCCAATCGCCGACCCAAGGGCCGCTGCTCTGGCCGTACTGGATCGAGTAAGCATGGGCAAGGCGACCCTGGACGCGGTCCTCGATGATTTAGCACCCATGCTGACAGGGCTCTCCCGCCGGGACCGGGCCTTGTTCAACCAGCTGGTATACGGCGTGCTGCGCTGGCGGCTGCGCTTAGATGCCGTGGTCACGGCCTACGCCGATCGGCCCATTAAAAAGATATCCCCACCCATCCTGAACATCCTGAGAATCGGCCTGCTGCAGATCCTGTTCATGGACCGGATTCCGGCATCGGCAGCCGTCAACACGGCAGTCAACCTGGTGCGGACCCGCAAAGCCTCGAAAGCGGCCGGATTCGTCAATGCCCTGCTGAGAAATGCGCTGCGGGAGCCCGATCGGTTCTGCATTCCCGACGCCCCTGAGTCGCCGGTGGATCACATTGCCATCACCCACGCCTTTCCCCATTGGCTGGCCTCGCGCTGGATCGGCCGGCTGGGCCTGGCCCAAACCGACCGGCTGTGTGCGGCGATGAACGCCATCCCGCCCATCACCTTGCGCTGCAACAAGCTGAAAAGCAACCTGGCGGAACTGGTGAAGGCCTTGTCGGACCAGGCCGAAGCCATCGAGATCGTGGACAGCGTCCCCGGTGGGGTCAACCTGATCCGCCCCCGTCTCCCCATCCCTGAGATGCAGGCCTTTGTCGACGGCCGCTTTTCCGTCCAGGACGGAGCTGCCCAGCTGGTTTCCCTGCTGCTGTCACCCCGGCCGGGAGAAACCGTTCTAGACGCCTGCGCCGGTCTGGGTGGAAAGACGACCCATCTGGCCCAGATCATGGACAACCGCGGCGTCATCGTAGCCATGGACAGCGTGCAAGCCAAACTGACCCGCCTGGAAAACGAGGCGCGCCGCCTGGGCGTGTCCATTGTCCGCACCCGTCACGCAGACCTGAAGCGGCCGCTCCTTGTTGAAACCCTGCCGCGGTTCGACCGGATCCTCGCAGATGCACCCTGCTCCGGGCTGGGCGTGCTGCGGCGCAACCCGGACGCCAAATGGTCGTCCCAACCGGCCGATATCCCCCGACTGGCCGAGCAGCAGGCGCGCTTTCTCGACCACCTCGCCCCGCTGGTCAAAACGAACGGGGTCCTGGTTTTTGCCGTCTGCAGCATGGAACCGGAAGAAAATGAAGACGTAATCAAGACTTTTTTGAAAAAGCATGCAAACTTTGCTATAACCAGTGCGCAATCCATGGAAGAGAAGACTGTGCTTCCTTTTCTGGGTGAGGACGGCTTTTTCAGAACCGCTCCCCACATCGATCACATGGACGGCTTTTTCGCAGCACGGCTGCAACGCACGCGATGACAGGATAAAACGCCATGCCCGTTTACGATTACGAGGCCCTGGACACCAAGGGCAAAACCATCACCGGAATCATCGATGCCGACGGCGCCCAGGCGGCCCGGCAGAAAATCCGCGCCATGGGCAGTTTTCCGGTCAGCGTGAAAGAGGTCACCGACGGCGAAACCAGCAAAGAGACCCGCAGCCTCAACTTCCCTGGCCTGTTCAGTCGCATCACGCCGGCCCATGTCAGCCTGTGGACCCGCCAGCTGGCGACCCTGACCGGTGCCGGATTCCCACTGGTTACCGCACTGACCACCCTGGTTTCACAGACCAAGACCCACGGGTTTACCAAAATCGTCGCCCGGATCAAGGACTCTATCGTCGAGGGCAACAGCTTTGCCTCGTCCCTGACGCTCTACCCGTCGGTTTTCTCTCAAATTTATATCAACATGGTGCGCGCCGGAGAGACCTCGGGAACCCTTGAAATCGTTCTCCAGCGCCTGGCAGACATCATGGAAAAGCAGCAGGAGCTCAAGTCCCGCATCCAAACCGCCATGGCCTATCCCATCCTCATGACCGCCATCGGCACCCTCGTGCTTTTTTTTCTGATGACCTTCGTCATCCCCAACATCACCACCATCTTCGTGGACATGAATCAGGCCTTGCCCACCCCAACCCGGTTTCTCATCGCGGCCAGCGATCTGTTCAAACGCTTCTGGTGGTTGCTCGTAGTCGTGATCATCGCCGGTCTGGTGGCCTTGAAGGCCTTTAGAAAGACGGAACGCGGGCTTGTTGCCACCGATCGGATGATGCTTTCCATGCCCGTCATGGGCATGATGCTGAAAAAGATCGCCGTGGCCCGTTTTGCCCGGACCCTCGCTTCGCTGCTTGAAAACGGCGTGACCATGCTTCCGGCCCTGGAGATCGTCAGAAATGTCACCGGCAATGTCGTGATCTCCGGCCTCATCGAAAAGGCATCCAGTGAAGTCGAAGAAGGCCAGGGACTGGGCTTGTCGCTGGCGGCCGACGACGTCTTCCCCGATCTGGCCGTGCAGATGGTCCAGGTGGGTGAGCAGAGCGGGGAATTGGAATCCATGCTCTACAAAATCGCCGAGGTGTATGAAAACGAAGTCCAGTCATCGATCATGAGCATGATGGCCATGCTCGAGCCGGTGATGATCCTGGTCATGGCCGTGGTCGTGCTGTTTATCGTTCTTTCGATCTGTCTGCCCATTTTCGAAATGAACCAGCTGGTGGGGTAAGAACAACGGTTTCTGGTTCGTAGTTTCTGGTTTGTGGTTTCTGGTCGCTGGTTTGTGGGTGGGGGGGGTGATGGCTTTCACCTTTCACCTTTGAGCTTTGAGCTGCGACCTTGTGTGCTTGATTGTTGGGTCGCATTGGGTTAGAATTTGTTTTTTAGAAACATTAAGGGTTCAACGGTGCCGGTTAAGCGCCGAGCAAGGAACCATGGAGGAAATATGAATCTGTCTTACCCGCAAAAAGGGGGCAACTGCCGCGGCTTCACCCTGATCGAGCTGATGGTGGTCATCGTCATTCTCGGCATTCTGGCCGGCCTGATCGTCCCGCGCATCATGGGCCGCCCGGAGCAGGCCAAGCAACTCAAAGCCAGGATGCAGATCGAAAGCATCGGCACGGCCCTTAAGCTCTACAAACTGGACAATGGCATGTATCCGACCACCGAGCAGGGGATACAGGCCCTGGTGGAGCCGCCCGCCTCCGGCAATATTCCCAAAAACTGGCGCAAGGGCGGCTACCTGGAAAAGGGCAAGGTGCCCAAAGACCCCTGGGGCAATGACTTCATCTATCTGAGTCCGGGTGTCCATGACGATTTTGACATCATCGCTTACGGCGCCGACGGGGCGGCCGGCGGTGAGGATAAAGATGCGGATATCAACAGCTGGGAGTCCGAATAACGCGGCGCCGGCGATCACCTGACGGGCTTGCGCCCGTCTCTCATGCCATGACATCGAACCAGTCTGCCCTTCAACACGCCCGGCAAACGCAGGCACCCCCGCAAAACAACACAGGAACCACCCTTTTGGGCAAGCGCGGATTCACACTGATTGAATTGATCGTCGTGACTGCCATAATCAGCATTATGCTGGTGGTGGCCATCCCACGCCTGGAAGGCGGACTCTTCTCCGACGGCAGCGACGAAACCGCACGCTGGATCATCGCCACGGTCCGCGGCCTCAAGGAAAAAGCGGTTGTCGAAAACAAAACCTACCTGCTCCAGGTGTCGCCCGACGTCCAGCGGCTCTGGATCACCGAAGCCGGCATGGCGGATACCGATGCGGAGGCCGCCCGCGAGGCCGGCTATTCTTTGCCACGCGGGGTGACCATCGACCATGTGGCCTTTTCACAGACCGAGCGTGTCTCCAGCGGGACCATCCCCATCGCCTTTTATCCCAAGGGCTATTCCGACAAGGCCGTCATCCGCGTGCGGACCAATGACGGTGATCGCCTGGCTTTTTTCATCGAACCCTTTCTGGCCGGAGTCAATCTGGTCCGGGGCCCGGAAGGATGGTAGCCATGATGTCAGGCAACCCTCAGCGCCGCCGAACCGGGTTCACCCGAAAAAGCGGAATCGAAAATGGATTCACCCTCCTGGAAGTGATGGTGGCCCTGGCCGTGGTGGCCATCGCGCTGACGGCCATTTATCGCATGCATACCCAGACCCTGTTCATGGACGCCAGGGGACGGTTCGACACGGTGGCGGCCCTGCTGATGGGTCAGAAGCTGGCCGACATAGACACGATCGAACTGAAGGATCTTTCCGGCGACAGTGGTGATTTTGGCAACGCCCATCCCGGCTACGCATGGCAGATCCAATCGGAGAACGTCTCGTCCGACCTGCTCAAGGAAGACGGGCCGACGCTCAAGCGCATTACCGTCACCATCAGCCGTGACGGGGAAGCATCCGAATTTAAACTGGATGCTTACAGGCTCTTGTATGAATAGCGTACACCGGCGGCCATCCACGGCAGCGGTCTCCGGCAGCGGGTTCACCCTGCTTGAGATCATGGTGGCGATCTTTATCTTCGCCGTGGTGATCACCACTGTTTTTGGCTCTTTCCGGGCTGTTTTTTCCAGCGCCGACGCTGTCGGCGGCGACGTGGCCGTCTTCGAGTCGGCACGCACCAGCCTGGGGCGCATGGCCACTGATCTGGGGGGCCTGGTCGTCTCCGACTATCCGCGATATACCAAACCCACGTTCAATGACCCGCAGGACCCCTATCGCCTGGTGGGAGATACGACCGACGTGGCCGGCGTCAGCTTCGGTCGCCTTCGATTCGCCTCACTGGCCCACCTGGCCGTGAACGGGGATTCGCGGCAGGGGGTGTGCCGTATCGTCTACTATGTTCATCAGCGCTCCGACGACTCGCTAGTCCTGCGCCGTGCCGATCATCTCTATCCATTTCCCGATTTTGAGGAGAGCGAGGATGATCCCATTTTATGCGACAACATACTGGCCCTCGAATTCGAATACCTGGGCGACGCGGACGAAACCAGCGACCGTTGGGATTCGGAATCGGCCGACACCGATTACGCCACACCGCGGGCGGTTGAGATCCGGCTGACGGTGGGAACGCCGACCCGGCCCAAACCATTCACCACACGGGTGTCCCTGCATGTGCACCGTGAAGCAGTTGAATAGCCCTACCAGACGGTCGGTCCTGGGCAACCGCCGGGGGGTGGCGATCCTGGTCGCCATCGGGGTGGTGGCCGTGCTGCTCACCGCCGGACTGGCCTTGAACAGCCGGATCCGCAGTTCGGTCACCGGCGCCTCCCTTGCCAGAGAGCGGGTGGTGCTTTCCGAGATGGCCGTCTCCGGGGTCCATGCCGCCATGGTGATGCTGATCAATGACCGCAAGGAGAACGACACCGATACGCTTCAGGAAGATTGGGCCAACCCGGAAAAAGTGGCCGAGATGATGGGGATGACCCCCTATGATGATGACCGTGTCGATGTTCGCATCACCGATGAACGAAGCAAAATCCAGGTGAATGCCCTGGTCAAGTTTCCAGAAGGCCAGCAGTTTTCCGCCAGCCAGCGCTTCCTTTGGGAGCGGCTGCTCGATCAGGTGTTCTCGCTGTTTGAAGCGGTGCCGGACAGCGACCCCAATATGATCATCAATTCGCTGAAAGACTGGATGGACCACGGCGATGACGAGGCCATTACCGGTCTGAGCGGCGCCGAGTCCGACTACTACGAGAGTCTGGAACCGCCATACCGGTGTAAAAACGGGCCCTTCGATCACCTGGGAGAAGTCGCCCTCGTTCAGGGGATCACCCCGGACCTGTTTGCCGGCGCAGGCGGTGCTGCCGGGCTCTCATCCCTGTTGACGGTGCAAGGTGTGTCGACGGCCGGTGACGGGCGCTTCACCTATGACGGCAAAATCAACATCTCGACGGCCGACGTTGCCGTGCTCGCCGCCCTGCTGCCTTCCGAGAATTCGGATCTTGCCGAAGCCTTGGCTGACTATCGCGTGGCCAAAGCAGATGAGACGTATACCCACACCATCACCGATGCCGGTTGGTACAAGAATGTGCCGGGGGCCGGGGGCATCACCATCAGTCCCGATCTGATTACCGTGTCCAGCGACCTGTTCCGCATCGTCTCAACCGCTACCCGCAATGAAAGAACCGCCACCGTCAATGTGGTGGTCCAGCGGGTAAAAGAAAAAGACACCGGCAGATGGATCTGTAAAACCTTGATGTGGCAGGCAGAATAGGATATATAAAATGCTTGTCGATAACTATTTCCCGGGTCGTATTGCTTTACCTTTTCGACAAGATACGATAATTTCAATAGATTCGGTATAAAATTTGCATTTATCCATCGAATAAGTGGGTGATGCCTACTGCGTAATGATAAAAATTCATATCATTATCAATCATTAACGGTTTTCAGAAAGCGATGATGATAGTTGTTGGTTTTCAGAAAGCGCCAAAAATTTATCCGTGCATGAACCATTATGGATTAATCTGATAAATTTTGCGCAGGCGTATCTCCATTTACGATAAGAAACGAGCCGAAGGTAGCCAGGTTTTAGGAAATCAGAATCTTAATACGCAGCACAAAAAAGCTGATCGCAGCGTTGTCGATCGATAGCCACAGAACCCCAAACAGATAAGCAACCATGAGCCGCAAGGTCCTCAGTTTAGAAATCCGAGAGGAATCGATCGCAGCCGTACTGCTTGACAGCAGTTTCAAGGGCAGCCAGCTGGAGACGCAGGGATTTTTTCCCATCCCCGCGGAGAAGGAAGGCAATGAAGGTATAAAAGCAGCCCTTCAAACCCTCGTGGAAACGATCAAGCCCACCGGCGCCACGTGTGTGCTGGGCATCCCCGCAACGCTTGTCTCCTTCAGAAACCTTTCCGTGCCCTTTCATGACATCAAAAAAATCAGGCAGATCCTCCCCTTTGAACTGGAGACCAGCCTGCCGATTCCAGTCGAGGAACTGATTTTCGATTTCGAGGCCGTGAAACATGACAAGCAGCAGGACCTGCTGACCTTTTCCATTAAAAAAGCGGAGATCCAACGCTATCTGGATCTTCTCGAAACGGTGAGTTTAAGGCCGGTTGTCATCATGCCCGGCGGGTATGCCGCGGCCCGGTTTATCTCCACAATGACCGATGACAGCAGTGATTTTATCTTCATCGACAACGGAGAAGGCAACCACACGATCTACGCCGTCTGTTCAGGACACGTTCGCATGGTCCGCACCCTCCCGGTGGCCGGTGACGGCAACCCGGTCATCCGCAACCTGGAAACCACCCTGAAGCGCACATTCACCGCCCTTCAGGAAAGCCAGGGAATCGGGGTCGACCCGTCGGCGGTGTTTTCCGCGGGCCCCCAAGCCCCGCTGCTCACCACCGGGAACGGGTCATCCACCTTGTTGGGTGTGCCGGTTAGATCCATCGACGGCTTGCGGACCTTTCCCCGGTTAAAGGGGTCGCTGGATACTCCGGAATGGCAATCCGGACATCTGGACATCGCCCTGGCCCTGGCCCTGATGGAAAGCGAGAGCGTCGGCGGCGTCAATTTCTCCACAGAGCGGTCAACGATCCAGCACTACTGGAGCGAATATCGCAATAATATCATCCTTACCGCGTGTCTGATCCTCCTTGCCCTGGTGACCGCACTGGGGGGCCAGCTCCTTGCGGTGAATGCCAAACAGCGACGCCTGGCCGAACTGGACCGACAGATCGAAATGGTCTTTAAACGCACCTTTCCCGAGGTCACCCGCGTGGAGGCCCCTCTGCAGCAGATGCAGATCAAGATCAAGGAGGCCGGCGACGGCAGCACCGGCTTCGATTTGACCGGCACTCGCGTCCGGGTCATCGACATCCTCAACGCCCTTAGCCAGCAGATCCCATCGTCCGCAGACGTCAAGGTCAACCGCATGGTGGTCGGGGCCGACAACGTCGTGTTGTCTGGCGATACGGATACCTTTAACACGGTGGACGACGTCAAGGGGCGGCTGGAAGAAGCGGACCTGTTTACAGGTGTGACCATCAGCTCGGCTGACCTCGAGAAATCGGGAAACCGGGTGAGATTCAAACTGAAACTGGATTTTTAGCGAATCATGGCCATCAAACTCAACAGACGGGAAAAAATCGGTGTGGCTGCAGCAGCGGCCGCCATCGTCGTCTTTCTGGTATTGCAGGTCCTGGTCTTCCCCCTGTTCGAGAAAAACGCCCAATTATCTCGATCGCTGGCCACCCGGCAACAGGAGCGGGAAGAGATTCTGCTGCTGCAGACCGAATACCTCAAAACGGCAGAAAAGGCACAAGCGGCGGAGCGTCACCTCAAGAGACGCAAACAAGGCTTCACCCTCTTTTCATTTCTGGAAACCCTGGCGGGACAGACGGGTGTCAAAAGCCATATCGCCTATATGAGACCGACCACAACGAGCCAGAAAGACAGCCCGTACCGGCTTTCCATGGTGGAAATGAAGCTGCAGGAAATAACCATGTCGCAGCTTCTGGCCTATCTGCACGGCATTGAAACATCCATGGATATGATCTCCATCAAACGGCTCTCCATTTCCAAGGGAGAGCAGAAGGCCGATCTGATCAATACGGTATTTCAAGTCGAAACATTGGAGATGTAACGCTTCTCATGATTTCCGTTAAGGCCGTTTTCGCATATCTATTGTACGCCCTGCTGGCGGCAACGCTTTTTTTGGTCCTGCTGTTCCCCGACCAGGCGGTTAAAGCCTATGTGGACGGTCAACTGGCAGCCATCGATCCGTCGCTGAGCATGCAGGCAAAAACGATTCGACCAGCCCTGCCGCCGGGACTCAAAATGATCGACATCGACCTGAACCGTGACAGCGCTCGGCTGGCTCACTTTGAAGACGCCCGTGTATCACCCTATCTGGGGAGCCTGCTGCAGGACGAAAAACAGGTTCGGTTTCAGGCACACATCGCCGATGGAACGATAGATGGCCGGGCAACCATGCAGGGCACCGGCCCATCCGGCCCCCTGCGGGTGGAAGCGGATCTTTTTGAGATCCGCCTGGACAAGCTCGATGCAATCCAAACCAATGCGCCCTTCTCCCTTTCCGGCGCCCTCAAAGGTCGGATGACCCACGATGCGTCGCGCACCCCGACGGGCATGACCAGCGGATTGCTGAATGTTTCGGATCTGCACATCACCCTGAAAACGCCTTTTTTCGGCATCACCGATCTGGTGATGGATCAGACGGATGCGGATTTTTCGGTAAGCAGGGGGAGCCTGCGGCTAAAATCCCTCACTTTCGACGGCCCCATGCTTGAAGGAAAAATTACCGGAACCATTGAACTGAGACATCCCTTCGAGCAGAGCCGCCTGATCCTCACCGGAAATATCAAACCCAGGCCGGAGTTGATTGCCCGGCTTCAAGAAACCATCCCCCAGGGGATCGTCAACCCACAGACACTGGGAACCCGGGGAGTGACCTTCCGGGTGCGCGGTTCCATAGACAGCCCCGATGTCTCCATGAGATAGGCGATGATACCAAAAGCCATTTTCACATTCGTCAATCTGCTCTGCATCACCGTTTCCGCCTATGTGGTCGTTGACGGCTTTTACGGATCCCTGTCTGCGTGGCTGGCCCAGCCCCCCTTGTCAACCCAGCAGAATGTCTACCGGGTGGGCGATGCCGTTACGACCAACCGCCCCCTTGCCACATACAATTCGATACTGGAGCGCAACCTATTCAATACCCGCTCCAACAGCGAACCCCAAACGGGAAAAGTGGATGTCGAGTCGCTGGAAGAGACCAAACTGAACCTCAAACTCTGGGGGACGGTTTCCGGCAACGACGACGGTGACTATGCGGTCATCGAAGATGTCAAGAAACGCGAGCAGAACCTGTACCGTGCCGGCGATGCCATCCAGACAGCCACGGTCAAGGAAATACACAGGGAGAAGGTCGTCCTGACAGTAAACGGAAAGGATGAAGTGCTCCAGATGCAGGAACTGGAGTCGGGCAAAGCCGCCTTCCGGCCCGGCGGGCTTCCCGCTCGCGCGGCGGCGCCATCCTCCGGTGCAGTGCGTGCGCAACGAATTTCTCTGAGGCGGTCATACATCGAGCAGTCCATGACAGACGTGGCGTCGCTGATGACCCAGGTACAGATCCAGCCACACATGGAAAACGGCGTACCGGCGGGCCTGGCGCTCTCCAGCATCAAACCCAATTCCATTTTCCGGAGAATGGGCCTGAGAAACGGAGACGTCATCGCCGGCGTGGATGGCACTGAAATCACATCGGTAGATGATGCCTTGAAGCTGGTGGACAGCCTTAAATCCGCATCCAACCTCTCCGTGCAGCTAAAACGCAGGGGACAGGAAAAAAACATCGAATATATCATCAGATAGCCGGCCAGGCGCCCCCGGGCCCATTGCCGGTCGAAACGGGAAAAAAAGAATGGCTATTGAAAACACAATCGATGCAGCCAGAAAATGCATGGTCGGCGCGCTGATCGCTGTGCTGACGTTTTTTCTCCTTGTCGCCAGCGCCGCCGCCCAGAATCAGGGTCAGGACCAGGGTCAGGCGACCGGTGACACTGCGGCGGCAAATGGTTCACAGCGCTTTGTCTCCATTGATTTCAACAATGTGGACATCAGCGTGTTCATCAAATTCATCAGTGAACTCACCGGTAAAAACTTCGTAATCGACCAGC
The DNA here is from genome assembly GCA_963705435.1 of uncultured delta proteobacterium. Lineage (GTDB taxonomy): Bacteria > Desulfobacterota > Desulfobacteria > Desulfobacterales > Desulfosarcinaceae > Desulfosarcina. Next base: position 103,884 of record CAVPJR010000015.1, read on the forward strand.
GCGTCAAGGGCAAGGTGACCATCATCTCCCCGTCCAAGATCTCTGTCGACGAAGCCTTCAAGGTGTTCGAATCGGTGCTCGATGTTCACGGTTTCGCCACCGTGGAGACCGGCAGGCTGATCAAGATCATTCCGTCTCCGGATGCACGCACCAAAAGCATCGAAACCCGAACCCGGGCCAAAGGCGATTCGGACGATGACCAGGTGGTGACCCAACTGATGCCCCTGCGCTATGCCGACCCTGACGAAGTCAAGCGGCTATTCACCCCCATGGTTTCCAAGAGCAGCGTCATCCTCTCCTACGCGCCCACCAACACCCTGATCATCACCGACAACTATTCCAACATCGCCCGCCTGATGAAGATATTGAAAACCATCGACATCCCCGGCGTAGGTCGCGAAATCACCATCTTTCCCATCCACAACGCCGATGCGTCCAAACTGGTGTCCCTGCTGGAAACGGTATTCAAAACATCCCAGGGCCCGGTCAAGAAAGGGGCGGCCCCATCGGATCGCCTCGCTGCCTTCGTGGCCGACGAACGCACCAACAGCATCATCATGGTGGCCAGCGAGGTTGACACCAACCGGATCCGCAGCCTGATCGACACCCTGGACCTGGAGACGCCCAAGGGCAAGGAGAAGATCCACGTCTACTACCTGGAATATGCGGCGGCGGAAGAGATCGTCGCCGTGCTCAAGGATCTCCCCACACAGGACAAGGCAGCAGCCACCGGCGGTGCCAAGGAAGCACCCGTGGTTTCAGACAAGGTGACGATTACGGCCGACAAGGCCACCAACAGCCTGATCATCACCGCCGACCGGGATGACTATGCCACGCTGGTGGAAATTATCCGTCAGATCGATATTCCCCGCGCCATGGTCTACATCGAAGCCCTGATTATGGAGGTCAATGCGGAAAAAAGCTTCGATCTGGGCACCGAATGGGTCGTCGGCGACGATGTAGACCTAAACAATGACCGCCAAGGGATCGTTGGCGGTGGCTTCACCACCGAGGATTCGAACCTGCAATTTAATCCCACTACAGGGGCTCTGGTACCCGCGCTCGCCTCCGGCTTCTCTTTAGGCCTTTTCGGTGAAGCGATCGAAATTGCCGGTGTCTCCTTTCCCAGCATCGCAGCCATCGTGCAGGCCTATAAAAAAGACCGGGATATCAACATTTTGTCGACACCCCAACTGCTTACCACCGACAATCAGGAAGCCAGCATCACGGTGGGCAAGAACATCCCTTTCCAGACCACCACCTCGACAACCAACAACGACACCTTCAACTCCTTCGAATACCGGGATGTGGGCAAGACGCTCAAGATCACGCCGCAGATCAACAAGGACCGTATGGTTCGATTGAATCTTTCACTGGAAGTTTCCGCCCTGGAGAGCAGTGTGGATAATAGGCCGACGACGCTAAAGCGCACCGTTGAAACCACGGTGATGGTCAGGGACAGCAGCACCGTGGTCATCGGCGGGCTTATCGACGACACCTTTTCCCAGACCGAATACAAAGTCCCCTGCCTGGGTGATATCCCCGGACTGGGTTGGCTCTTTAAAACCCGGTCCAAGGGAAACGAAAAATCCAATCTGTTCATCTTCATCACCCCCAGGGTGATTCAGAATCCCGAGGAGGCATCAACCATATACGATTCCAAAAAAAACGAAATAGACGAGATGCGCGAGCTGCAGATCAAGATGTACAATGGCGATCCGGACGACGCTTCAAGGCTGCCCGTTGAGACAGGTCCGCAAGACGAAACCGTCCCCGGCGCCGTGATGGACGGCCCAAACGGGACGGGGACCAGTGACCCCGACCTGCAGATCAAGCCCTCCGCGGCTGAATCGGTGGGCAGTCACTCGATAGACGGCTATCACCTGCAAGTGCAGTCCTTCAGCGACCAGCTGTCGGCCATTGGGTCGGTGGAGAGGCTCAAACAGATGGGTCTTCAAGCCCATATCACCGAAACGGATGTGGACGGCAAGATCTGGTACCGGGTGCTAATCGCCGGTTTTCCGAACCGCGTTTCGGCACAGATGGCCCGGGATAACCTGTCCGGCCAGGGTATAACGGACACGCTGATCATAAAAAACAGACCATGAACAAATCCCTTGAAGATATCATAAAGAGCAAATACGGCGTCCCTGATGAAGACGTTGCGGACGCAGTCAGACTGCACGGTGAAAAAGGGGGCCGCCTGTCTGAGGTGCTGCTGCAGCGCAAGCTCCTCACCGAGACCCAGTTGCTGGATGCCTTGAGCGAACAGTATGACATCCCCTTCTGGCCCGAACTGCCCTTGGAAAGCTTCGGTGAGGATCGCACCCGCAGTGCACCCATCGGTTTCCTCAAGCGTCATGCCATGGTGCCGCTGGTGCTGAAGAACATCCCGGCTGCAGGGGTGAGCGTTCTGCCCGAGGAAATGGTCAATATCATCGCCGTCAACGATCCTACGGCATTTGAACCCCTGGACGACCTGGCTCGAATGATCGGCTTTTCGTCCTACAACCTGGTGCTCTCCACCAAAAGCGCCATTTTTGCCGCCATCAACCTGATCTTTGACATGAGCCGGGGCACCGCCGAACAGCTGGTTCAGCACATGGAAGAGGATGGCAGTACCATCATCAGCGAGATCGAGGACACTGCCGATCTGCTCGAGGACACCAGCGATGCCCCGATCATCAAACTGGTCAATCATATCATTTCCCAGTCCATCAAGGCCCGTGCCAGCGACATTCACATCGAGCCGTATCAGGACAGCTTCAAGGTGCGCTACCGCGTGGACGGAATCCTCTACGACCTGCTCACGCCGCCAAAATGGATTCAGGCGTCCCTGATCTCACGGATCAAGGTCATGGCCAAACTCAACATCGCCGAAAAGCGGCTGCCCCAGGACGGACGCCTGGAAGTCAAGATCGGCAGCCAGAATGTGGATGTGCGTGTTTCCACCTTGCCCACCACCTTCGGCGAGCGAGTGGTCATGCGGCTGTTGAACAAATCGGAGGAGGTCCTGAACCTGAAGGAACTGGGGCTGTCGTCCGAGGATCACGAACTGTTCAACCAACTGGTGACCCAGCCCAACGGCATCATCCTGGTGACCGGTCCCACCGGAAGCGGCAAGACCACCACCCTCTATTCCGTGCTGTCCTCCATCATCAAGCCGGACATCAACATCATCACCATCGAAGACCCGGTAGAGTACCAGCTCAAAGGCATCAGCCAGATCCAGGTGAACCCCAAAATCGACCTCACCTTTGCCCGCGGCCTGCGTGCCATCGTCCGCCAGGACCCGGATGTGATCCTCATCGGCGAGATCCGTGACAAGGAAACCGCCACCATTGCCGTCCAGTCCGCCCTGACCGGCCACCTGGTGTTCTCCACGCTGCACACCAACGATTCGGCCGGTGCGATCACCCGCCTGGTGGACATCGGTGTCGAGCCGTTCCTGATCTCATCCGCCGTGGTGGCGGTGATCGCCCAGCGGCTGGTGCGGGTGTTGTGTGACCACTGCAAGGAGGCCTACACCCCGGGCGTGATCCTGGAGAGCATCGGCATTTCCCGGACGCAATTGAGAAACCACACCCTTTATCAGGCCAACGGCTGCGAGAAGTGCTTTAACACCGGCTACCGCGGCCGCATTGCCATATTCGAGATCATGCACATGCGCGAGGGGTTGAAAAACCTGATTCTGAAAACCTTCGATGCCACCCAGATCAGACAATTCGCCCTGCAGTACAAAATGAAAACCCTGCGCCAGAGCGGCATCGAAAAAGTACTGGCCGGTAAGACCACCATCGAAGAGGTCCTGCGGGTGACCCAGCAGGGACCAGATGAAATGGTACCATCGGCTTTTGAATAAAGCGCCCTACCCGATTGATAAAAATGACGCAGCGAAGCGATCCCGTCCCTCAGCGTTCGACGAGGGGGCGTTCGATGGTCGGCAATTGAACAAGGCTTTCGGCCTCCCTCGGGACAAGCCTAACGGTTGACTAAAGGTGCAATATGAAAACCCTCTACCTGGCGGCACTGTTTGTCCTGGTTGTCGGCACCGCATGGGCCGGGCCTCAGGCATCCTATCCGGTCCCTCCGGAGGAATCCATGCCGGCCTTGGCGGCACCCATCCGCTTTTTCCAGCGATACCTGTCCGGGGCCGACGGCCACCGCTGCCCCATGACCCCGTCGTGTTCCAGCTATGCCCTGCAGGCCGTGCAGCGCCATGGAAGCATCAAAGGATGGATCATGGCCAGCGATCGGCTGATGCGCTGCGGCCGCGACGAACTAAAGCTGAGCCCGTCCGTAATGACCCGCAACGGCATCCGCTGCCAGGATCCGCTTGACAACAACGACGTCTGGCGGCACTGACGAAGGGAATGCCCAGAGGTGATTCAACCCGTGCTCCGTCTTCTGATCGTCACTATCGGCCTGACCCTCGTGCTGAGCTCCGCACCCGCCAACGGCTTCGCCCGGTTGACCATCGATGCGGACAGCCAATACCGGTATGCCCAGTCCCGCCTCGATTCAGGGGCCGTCGACGAGGCGGTTGCTGAATTCAACCGCTTTATTCATTTTTTTCCAGCAGACCCCAGGATTCCTCAGGCCCGTTTCCAGACGGGCATGGCCCACTTCAGTGCCGGCCGCTATCAGGCGGCAGCGGCCATTTTCAACCAGCAAACGGTTGGTTTCGCCGGCTCGCCCCTGGACAACCAGGCCTTTTTCATGCTCAGCCGCAGCCATGCACGCCAGGGCATGACCGAACAGGCCATATTGGATCTGCACAACCTGGTGGCAATGTCTTCGGCACCGGAGGTCATCGATCGGGCCCGCTACGAATTGGGATGGCTCCATGTGGATCAGGGCCGCTGGACCGACGCCGACCGGGCCTTCGGTCGTATTTCACCCGACAATCAGGACCGCTTCCAGGTGGCCGACCTGAAGCAGGCCCTGGCCGGCAGCGAGGCGATCCCGGTCAAGTCTCCGACCACCGCCGGTTTGCTTTCGATCGTACCCGGCGGCGGTCAGCTTTACTGCAAAAGATACCAGGATGCGGCCACCGCCTTTTTGATCAACGCCGGTCTGATCTGGGCGGCATGGGAAGCCTTTGACGACGAGCAATACGCCCTTGGCAGCGTGATCAGTGTCGTGGGGTTCGGGTTTTACGCCGGCAACGTCTACGGCGCCGTCTCCAGCGCCCACAAGTACAACCGAGACCGGATTACCGAGTACCGTGAACGCCTTAACCAGCGTAGGCAGATGTCGTTATCCCTGGCCCCGACACCCGAAGGAGCCGCCCTGCGCCTGACCGTTCGATTTTAATACCATGCCATCTTCCCCCGCTTCATCGGTAACGCGTCTGGCGAAAAAAGCGCTGCGGATCGTTATGCTGGTCGCCCTTTTCATGGCCATGGCCGGGATTGGGGCCTACGTGTCCCTGACCCTGATCATCAAGGGGGAAGATACCGTGGTCGTCCCCGACTTGGTGGGCAAGGACGTCCTGTACGGTCTCGAAATCCTTGCGGACCTGGGACTCAATACCCGCGTTAAAGGCACGGCATACCATGACCAGGTGCCCAAAAACCACGTCATCGATCAAGATCCGGATGCCGGTGCTGCCATCAAACGGGGCCGGGACGTAAAAATTCGCGTCTCGCGCGGGCCGGAAACCATTTTAATGCCCAATCTGGCCGGCCTTTCCCTCCAGCAGAGCCGGATCCTGTTGACGGAAAACGGGTTGTGCCAGGGACTGTTGTCCGGCATGACCAGCCCCCGGTTCGACGCCGGGCAAATTATGGCCCAATATCCGCCGCCCGGTGGAATCGTTTCCCGCAACACCTGTGCCGATCTGCTGATCAGCCGGGGGCCGTCATCCCCAGCATTTCCCATGGTCGATCTGTCCGGGTTTACCCCGGAGTCGGCCATTCGCCGGTTGGAACAGATGCAGTTGGCCGTGGGAAGCATTCGGATCGTTGGCCGGACCGGTGCGCCGCTGGATACCATCGTGGATCAGATGCCGCCGTCCGGGCAACGGGTTGCTCCGGGGGTCCGTGTGGACCTTACGGTAAACCGATCCAATCTGGGCCGGCATGCGGGCGAGACCGAAAACGCCGACCAGGTCGAACTGTTCAGGTTCTCTCTGGAAAACGGTTTTTTGAAGAAACGGGTCCAGGTCAGAATGAACCAACCGCAGATTTCGCTCAACTTGTTTGATGATTTCCTGTCGCCGGGCCAAGAGATCTGGCTTTTGGTTCCAAAAAGTGGTAACCCCACGATACTGGTGTATGTGGATGACCAACTGGTGGAAACCCGGATTATGGTTGGGCACTGATCGGGCGGGCGAATCGTTGAACGGGTGAGGAGACGTGAAGATGAAATGTATTGCACCGTCGATTTTATCGGCTGATTTTTCTCGACTGGGAGAAGAGGTTCGCGCGGTGGAAGCGGCCGGCGCAGACTGGATCCATGTGGATGTCATGGACGGCTGTTTCGTCCCCAACATCACCATGGGTCCGCTGGTGGTCGAAGCGGTCCGCCGGTCCACCGCACTGACCATCGATGTCCACCTGATGATCGAACGACCGGAACGCTACATCAAAGATTTTGGCGATGCCGGAGCCGACTATATCGCTGTCCACCAGGAGGCCTGCACCCATCTGCATCGAACCATTCAATTGATCCGCGAACGAGGGGCCAAGGCCGGGGTGGCCCTGAATCCCGCCACTCCGGTGGAATCCCTCCAGTGGACCTTGGATGAACTGGACTTCGTCCTGATCATGAGCGTCAACCCCGGATTCGGCGGTCAGCAGTTCATCCCGTCGGCCCTGGACAAGGTGGCCCAGCTCAGGACAATCATCCGCAAGCGGGGCTTGTCAACCCTGATCCAGATCGACGGCGGCGTGAATGCCGGCACTATCGGCCGCATCTCGGAAGCAGGCGTGGATGTATTCGTGGCCGGCAGCGCCATCTTCGGCAGCAACGATTATGAACGGACCATCACAGAACTCAAGGCAAAATGGTAAAAGGGGGTATCGGTGGCTGACAGTCGGCAAAACCCATTGATCCTAGTGGTCCACGGCCCCAACCTCAACATGCTGGGAAAGCGCGAACCCGAGCATTACGGCAGCCGGACCTTGGAGGACATCAACGCATCCCTGCATGCCAAGGCCGCAGAACTGGGCCTTCGAATTTCCACCTTCCAGTCCAACCACGAGGGAGAAATCGTCGCGTCCATTCAAAAGGGTGTGGGTCGGGCACGGGGACTGATCATCAACCCGGCCGCTTTCACCCACACCAGTGTGGCCATCCGAGACGCGGTCCTGATCTTGGATGTACCGACGATCGAGGTCCATCTGTCAAACATCTACAAACGGGAATCGTTCCGGCACCGATCCTTTATCGCCGACATCGCCACCGCGCAAATCTCCGGGTTAGGGGCTTCGGGGTATCTTTACGCCTTGGAGGCCCTGGCGCAGTTGATCGCCTGAAGCCGTGCCATGACTGCCAACTTCAGACAACCGTCGATAACCGCCGACCGGTCTGCCGCCGACCGGCTCTCCTCCGTCCAGTCATCCTTCGATCGCCAGATCCTGCGCGGTCTTCTGGCCGAATGGGAAAACGCCTTGTGGCTGTTGCCCGAATCCCTTCGACGATCCATCAAACGACCCCTTTTTGCCATACGGGACATGCCGGCCAGGCTGGGTTGCTGGCGCCGGGAAAAGCGTGAAATCACCTTGAGCCGGGATATCGTCAGCGGTCACCCGTGGGATGATGTCAAAGAGGTGCTGCTTCACGAAATGGCCCATCAGGTGGCTCACGAAGGGTTGCAGGCCACATCGGAACCCGATCACGGCGACGGTTTCCGACAGGCCTGTCGCCTGTTGCGCGCCAACCCGGCGGCCTCCGGCACCTACCGTCCCCTTCACGTTCGCCTGCACCAGGGAGAAAAATTGAACGACCGGGACCGCATCGTGGTCAGGATTCACAAGCTCATGGCCCTGGCCGAAAGCAGAAACCCCAACGAAGCCCAGGCCGCCATGCGCAAAGCCCACGAGCTGATTTCGCGCCATAACGTGGACCTGATCGCACGAGGCGCTGATCAGGATTATCAGAGCATTTTTTTGGGAAAACCCCGCCTCAGGCATTTTCGGGAGGCCTATCATCTGGCCCATCTGCTTCAGGATTATTACTTCGTCCAGGGCATGTGGATCCAGGCCTGGGTGCTCGAAAAGGGAAGGATGGGACGCGTGCTGGAGATCAGCGGCGCCCGGAAAAACGTCCGGATCGCCGATTATATCCACGCTGCCGTATGCCGCCATATCGACGATGCCTGGACGAATTATCGACGCAACAAACGTCTGAATCGATACCGCAAAACCGATTTTGCCGTCGGCATCATCCAAGGATTCAAAACCACCTTGCAGCAGGCATCCGCAACGGGCTCCCGGGGCGTTGACACCCATCTGCCGGCTCGTCTCGAGGACCACGCCCTGAGCCGTTACCTGGCCCATCGCTATCCCCATGTCCGTTCATTTTCAAGAAGGGGCCCCGGACATGACGCCCGGGTTCTGGCGGACGGAACGGAAAGCGGCCGTCGGTTGATCATCGCCAGGGGCATCACCCGCCGCGATGGATTCAAGAATAAGTTTTTGGATTACAGGGATAAAACGAGTCCGCAGAACCAGGACGCGGATACAGGGGGACCCCGTGACGGGCAAACGATCAAAAGCGAATAGGAAAATGGTTCATGTGGTCACCATCGGCGGCGGCAGCGGCCAGTATGCCCTGTTGTCCGGCCTTAGAAATCTGAAAGATATCCGCATCAGCGCCGTCGTTTCCATGATGGACAGCGGAGGCAGCACCGGACGGCTACGCGATGAATTGGGCACCCTGCCTCCCGGTGACATCCTCAAGTGCATCCTGGCCCTTTCTCCCCATCAGGATGCCGCCCGGGTCATCTTTCAAAAGCGGTTCAACAAGGACAGGCGCCTCAAGGGGCACAATGCCGGCAACATGCTCTTGACCATGCTCTCCCGCTACACCGGCAGCTTTCCCGCCGGCGTGCAGGCCCTGGCCGAAATCCTGGATGCCAAGGGTGAAATCCTGCCGGTCACCATCGACCGGGCCACCCTGGTGGCGGAGCTGACCGACGGCAGCCGAATTTACGGTGAAAGCGCCATCGACACCCCCCGCGGCCATCAGCGCGAAACCATCCGGGATGTTTACCTGGTCCCCCACCACAGTGACGCGATCACCGTGTATCCGCCGGTTCTGGAGGCGATCGCCGATGCCGACATCATCATCCTGGGGCCGGGCGACCTGTTTACCAGCATCATCCCCAACCTCATCGTTCCCGGCCTGCGGGAAAAGCTCAGCGACGTGTCTGCGCCCATTTATCACGTGGTCAACATCATGACCAAGTTTGGCGAAACGAACCATTTTCAGGCAAGCGATTTCATTTCTACCATAGACGGTTTCACCGGCCGGAAAATCAGCGGCGCCATCGTCAACACGCGACGACCGGATGACCGCCTGCTGAGCCTTTATCGCAAACAGAAGGCCGACTTTGTGAACGTCGGCTACCCGGAAACCGGTTGCGAGCTATTTCTGGAAGACCTTCTCGAAACATCGGGAGACGTCATCCGCCACGACCCCGAAAAGCTCGCCGGGTTGATTGAAAGAATCATTGCCGGCGGTCCATTTCCCGCCTGATGGGGTTCACGAGGCCTTGTTAATCCGGCTGTCCGGGGGCGTTTGCGCGCCATCTGGCGAATATGCCATTGGCAATCCACAGATCCGCCGACGTGGTGATCTTGATGTTGTCCGGGTCACCGGGCACCACGGTCACCCGCTCTCCGGCAAATTCGGCAATGGAAGCGTCGTCGGTGGCGGTGAACCCGCGCTGAGCGGCCAACTGGTGGGCACCTCGAATCAAGTCGAGGGAAAAGGTTTGGGGCGTCTGGGCAAGACAGACCTGCTGTCGGTTCAGGGTGCCGACGATCACCCCGTCGGCATTCACCTGCTTTAAGGTGTCGGTAGCCGGTATCGCCGGAATACATCCACCCGTATCCTTGACGCCGGCAAGGCAGGCATTCATGAGAGACACACGCACGAAGGGACGGACGCCGTCGTGGATCATGACGGTGCCGTCGGGAACGCCGACGGCCCTCAGCCCCTTGAATACCGAGTCCTGTCGCCGGCGCCCACCGGCGACCAATTGAACGTCATGCGCCAGGGAAAGCGGCGCCAACACGTCAGCCCGGCACCGTTTTAGGTCATCTTCCGGAACCACGAGAACGATCCGGTCCAAATCGGGGTGACGGTCAAAGGCCAGCAGCGTATGGGCGACAATGGGCACCCCGCCCAGGTTGAGATATTGTTTTCTCACCGCGGCCTTCATGCGGGAACCGCTTCCACCGGCAACAATGACGGCACAGATCATTTCAGGTAGCTCAATTCGCTGGGCAGGGGCTCGCCTTTACCCATGGTGTCTTCCCCGTAATTGACGCCGGCCAGGATCTGAATGGCAGCCAATGCACGGATGTCTCCCTCGAAAGTCACCTCGGTGATCTTCTCCTTTTGAATTTTTCCGCCCGCCCATTGAATGTCCAGCACGCTGCTGGCATCGAAACGGTCTTGACCCACCACCAGTTCAACCTGTCCCCCGAAATGCTGAACGATCTTGGCCACCAGGAGACTGGGCCGGCTGTGAAATCCCAGCTTGACCGGAATCCCCACGGTAATGGCAGAACGCTCTATGTTTTCGTTGAGAATTTCACGCGCCAGTTTCTTGCCGGAGTTGAGGTACTGGCAGGCAAAGTATAGGCCGTAATTGATGGTCCGGTCCAGCAGGATTACCGGATCCACCAGGGACGCCAGTTTATCCTGAACCCGTTTATAGGTGTTTTTATAGCCGGCTTCGTGAAGGTGTCGTTCGTAAAAATGAAGCAGGCGCCCCATCATCTGCAGCAAATGGAAGACAATAGAGAAATAACTTCTCAGCGACTTGAGCTTGCGGTCACCGAACCGGAACCCCCCGTGAATCACATAGGTGTCGAAGGAAGACTGAAGGTTGTGCACCAACATCTCGAAACGGCGGATCTGCACCTCGTTCACCGTTTCAGGCACCAGGGCAGCGATCTCGTCATTTCCGTATGGCTCGTAAAACCCCATCGGGTCAAAGCTGGCAGCGATGGAAAGAAACTCGCTGGCAATTTTTACGATGTTTCGCTTTTGAACATCCTTGGCATCATCGTCGATGTCGTATTTGAGCATCTCACCGGTGGTGATGCCGGGAAAGTCCTCTGACCCGAAGGCGTCCGCCGGCATAGCGATGTTCAGCCGCGATGCCTCGTCGATAATCACGGGGGCCAGGTTCCGCAGGGCATCATTCAAGAAGGTAAGGGTTTTTTCCCCCTGTTCACGGAACACCTCGGTATCCGGAAGATCGTAGAATATCAGTCGGTTTAAAATATGCTTCTGGCAGTATGCCCCAAGACTAAGGTGCCTGACGGTGGCACACAACTCCCGGTACAGGTACCAGTCCTCGCTGTTCTTGGCCCCGTGGAAGTCGAGGAAGTCTTCCAGCACCTGGGAGGTGCTGATCAGCTTGGAATACAGTTTTTTGGTAAATACGTGATTGGGCGTCTGGCGGTTGGAAATATAGATGCAGCATTTCAGGTAATCTAAAGAGAAAATTCTGACCTTTTCGGAAAAAGAGATCTCACAAAAGGGATCGTTCACGTTGCGCTCCGTTCAACGGGTTCAGGGTTCAAGGGTTCAAAGAACGAGATAGCGGTCGGAGCAGCCCGTAAGCCGAATTCTGTTCCCCCGGCCGGTTACCCGGATCGGGGGCGGCGATCATTCATCTGGGATGCCGATTGCCCGGCACCTCGTGCGACCTACCCGGGAGCTTGGACGGGCAGCCCTCTGACGCTCCCCTATTTGGTCTTGCACCGGGTGGGGTTTACCTAGCTTCCCCGGTCACCCGGAGAACTGGTGCGCTCTTACCGCACCGTTTCACCCTTACCCTGCCAACAACGGCAGGGCGGTCTGCTTTCTGTTGCACTTGCCTTCACGTCACCGTGACTCCATGTTATGGAGCACCCTGCCCTGTGGTGTTCGGACTTTCCTCCAGCTCCAGAAAAGGAGCCAGCGACCACCTGGTCTACTCCAACCGCTATTCGCTATCCTTGTTCTTTCCAATAAATAATCCGATGGCAGTGGGGGCAAAACCGAAGCTCATCAAATCGCTGCAGCTCGTTAAACAACTGCGCGGGAATATTCATGTGGCATCCCATGCAGATGGCCTGCTGAACGGGGACCACAGCCAGCCCACGAACCTTTTTTTTCACATCGTCCAAAACGGTAATTATTTTAGGATCGGCATTGGCACTGATCCGGGCCTTCTTATCGTTCAGCGCTTCAACGGCCTGCCGCTCCCGCTTCTCCTTGGCGGCAAAGGCTTCTTTTTTTTCCTGATATGATTGAACGAAGCCCGCCAGCTCCGCCGCTTTTGCCTTAACCGCCGCCTCTGCGGATTCAATGGCCTCTAATTGCTCCAGCATTCGGTCTTCGATGCCCGAATTTTTTTTGCGGATCTCATCGATCTCTTTCAAAATCGACTGGTATTCTTTGTTGGTTTTAACCGCACGGAGCTTTTCGTTGCTTTTGACGATCATCCCTGCGTTGACCTTCGATTCGGATTCAAGATCGCGATAGGCTTTTTTCAGGTCGTCAAGGGCCGCTTTTTCGGAGGAGACCCGGTCCTCACGCTCGGCCACTGCCCGATCCAGGGCGGCGGACTCGTCGCTCAATGCATGGACCAGCCGGCCGGCTTGATGGATCTCCAACTCGACGCCCTGGACCTCAACGAGGATGTTAATCTGTTCTTGAATATTGCTCATGCCTGCCTTTCTCGTATCCCGCTTTTTACAGGTAATGAAATGGGTCTTTTTCCATGTCCACGGCCTCCACGGTGACCGATAGGCCTGATGCCTTGACGGACTCCCTGATGAGCGCAGCCAGAACATCGACGACCAGGTGCTCCGAGCCAAAGTGTCCGATATCGATGAGCCCGATGCCTGCCTGCTGGGCATCTCTGGCCGTGTGATAGCCCAGGTCCCCGCTCACGTATGCCTGCGCGCCGGTGGCGATGGCTGCGGTCATCAAACTGGCGCCACTTCCGGAGCATACCGCCACCGTCTCCACCACCGTGTCCGCCTTGCCGACAATCTTCAGCGCGGAGAGGTTCAATTCGGCTTTCAGTTTCGCTGCCAAGGCACCCAGTGGCAATGGCGATTCAAGCTCCCCCACCCGTCCCAAACCGGCCTGGCGGTCGCGAACAGCCAGGGGATAGACGTCATAGGCCATGGATTCATATGGGTGCACCTTTTTCAGCGCACGCACCACCGCGCTCAGGTCCGCGTTGGCAACGAGGATTTCTATACGGCTTTCCTGGACTTCCGTAAGGGCGCCAATGTTGCCGACGGCAGGGGATGAACCCGCGCCCGGCAAAAAGGTTCCCACGCCCTCGCATCGGAAACTGCAGCATGCATAATTGCCCATTCGGCCGGCATCCATTGCAAACAGCGTATCGAGGACGACCTTCACTCGATTCGAAGGAACGAATACCACCAGTTTGCACATGTCGGCATCGGCAGGGCCGGCAAGAACCCGAACCTTTTGCAGCCCAATCCTTCCTACCAGGACATCATTCACGCCGCCTGGCACACTATCCAGGTTGGTGTGGGCACTGAAAATGGCCAACCGTCGGGACAAGGCCATTTCGGCAATTCCGCCCAGGGGTGAACTGCAGTCGATGCGCTTGACCGGCTTGAAAAACAGCGGGTGGTGGGTGACCAATAAATCCACATCGTTTTTACAGGCCCTGGCCACCACCTCGGGCAGCGGGTCCAAAGCCGTCCATACTTTTTTTACCGGCCAGTCCTGGTTTCCAATCTGAAGACCGACATTGTCCCATGACTCCGCCAGGCGGGGAGGCGCCAGGTGGTCGAGAATGCGGACAAATTGAGCCACGGTTGCTGTCATGCTGTTTCCCTCAGGCAATCGGTTGCCGGCATCGGGCATAAAAAAGGCGCGGTAGCCGGAGTCTATCCACGCCGAATCGTCTTTTGTCCTCAACACAACCAGATGCCGAGACCTCCGGGCGTTATGGGTTGACGAACGGCGCCGGAGTTTTTTATAAGTGGGCCCACCTGGGATCGAACCAGGGACCGACCGGTTATGAGCCGGTGGCTCTGCCAGCTGAGCTATGGGCCCGTGTCAGGTCAAAAGCGATTGTTTGTCTACCTCCGTCATGGTTATTTGTCAAGCAAATGCAAGCCCGTCCCTTGCCCTGTCAATTGTCGATAAAGCTCTTCAGCTTGCGACTGCGGGTGGGGTGGCGCAGCTTTCTCAGTGCTTTTGCTTCGATCTGTCGGATTCGTTCACGGGTAACGGTAAAGTCCTGTCCAACCTCTTCCAGGGTGTGATCCGCCTTCTCGCCGATACCGAAGCGCATGCGAAGCACTTTTTCCTCACGAGGGGTCAGGGTCGCCAGTACTTTACGGGTCTGCTCGGCCAGGTTCATGCTGACCGCCGCTTCTGACGGCAGCATGAATTTCTTGTCTTCGATAAAGTCGCCCAGATGACTGTCTTCCTCCTCCCCGATCGGGGTTTCCAGAGAAATCGGCTCCCTGGCGATTTTAAGCACCTTGCGGACCTTGTCGATGGGTATTTCCATCTTCTCGGCAATCTCCTCCGGGCGGGGTTCCCTGCCGAACTCCTGGACCAGGTAGCGTGAGGTACGGATCAGCTTGTTGATGGTTTCGATCATGTGCACCGGAATGCGTATCGTTCGCGCCTGATCGGCAATGGCCCGGGTGATGGCCTGCCGGATCCACCAGGTGGCGTAGGTGCTGAACTTGTATCCCCGGCGGTATTCGAACTTGTCCACCGCCTTCATCAGTCCGATGTTGCCCTCCTGGATAAGATCCAGAAATTGGAGTCCCCGGTTGGTGTATTTTTTGGCGATGCTGACCACCAGTCTCAGGTTGGCTCGAATCAGCTCGCTTTTGGCAAATTTGGCCCGCATGCGCCCTTCATCCACACTGGCCATCACCCGCTTGAGATTGCGGTTGTTGGCCTTGAAGTCATTTTCCTTTTCCACCAGCTGCTCGGCCATAGAATTCAGGTGGGTATAAATTCTCCCCAGCGCCGCTTGATCCAAACTGGAATGTTTTTTGGCCCATTTCATGAACTTGGCTTTGGTGGTCAAGTGTTCACGAAGCTCCCCAATGGTTGCCCCGAAAGCCTCTGCGGTGATGGCCACCAATTTGTTCTGCGCGTCGAACCAGTCGATGAGCCGGCGGATGTGCGCTTCGATGCGGTCGATTACACCGCCTTCCAATCGCCATCCCTTGAGCAGGTCGAAAATTTTATTGTTGCGCCGCATGATGCACCGCCTGACCCGGCGGGCTTCATCGGGCTCCATCTGCTCGGAAAACATGCGTTCACGGTACTGTTGGATTTCATCATTCACCGCGCGTATACCAGAAATGGTTTCAAGAAAGTTTTCAATCTGAACCATCTCGTCCACATAGGCGTCCCCTTCATCCACATCACGCAAGACATGCTTCGGCCGCAGGGCACCCACTTCGATCAGGTCCCCGAATTCAAGAATGTATTTGACACCCAGGGAGGTTTCCAATAGCGCCTTGAGAACGTCCTGCTCCCCCTCTTCGATCTTCTTGGCAATCACCACCTCTCCCTCACGGCTGAGGAGGGTGACCATGCCCATCTCCCGAAGGTACATTTTCACCGGGTCCGTAACCGAACCAATGTCCGATACCGCTACGGATTTGTTCAGCGCCGCTTTCTTTTCGGGTGAGCTTTCCTTGTCTGAAAGGTCGTTATCGCTTTCGATGATCTCGATGTCCATGTCATCGAACATCATCAGGGTATCGTCGATCATTTCAGAAGACATCATCTCGTTGGGCAGGACCTCGTTGATTTCGTCATAGGTCAGTGAGCCCTGCTCCTTGCCCTTTTCGATGAGGGCCTTGAGCAGTTTCTGGTCGTTCTTCTTGGTCGTCTTCTTTGTTTTTTCCGATTTTCCGTCCGGTGCAGCAGCGTCGACAGCTGTCTTGCCAACCGCCTCGGTTTTCTTTTTGGCCGATTTTTTTTCTTTCTGCGTGGATGTCCCGTTGCGCTTGTTATCGGATTTTTTGGTCATGCCGTTTGCCTCCTGAACCACAGCCGGACATATTGCAGTCCATAATTGGGTCGCGGTATTCTAAAACTCGTTTTTTATGCCCATGCGCGTCAGCCGCGGTCGTATGCCGGCGGATGTCATGGCCGGCGGTCAATGGCTCCCGCCGTTGCGTTTTTCCATTGTCTTTCGGGCCTGCTGCTGTTTTTCCCGCAAAAGCGTTGCCAGAAGGTTGTCGTCACCGCTTTTTTCCGCGGCCTCGATACGCTTTAACAAGGTCTTGTCCCGACGGCGCATGCTGCTCTCGAATTGGGACATCAGGTTCATGCAACCGTCTCGGTCCCAGTGCTCATCGGTTAATGAAAGCCGGGCGACCACGGCCTTTTTCTGCGGGTCTTCCCAGCGGGAGACCAAGCCGGCAATGTCGCTGTCGAGGTTGGTGAAGTGGTCGAGTATGCCTCGCCCGATCTCTGCCAGCACGGGATCCGTGAAATGATCCATGAGCCGTCGCCGCTTGATATCGGCGATCATCTCCGGGAATTGAAGCATCATGGCCACCACCTGTTGTTCCAGCCGGTAGGTTTTCCCGCGAACCGGCGGCGGCTCCGGTGCATTAGCCTTGCCCGGGCGACCTTTCAGCCAGGCCGCCCTGGCAGGGGGTTGCGCCGTTCGCCTGATCTTTTGCAAGAGGACCGTTTCATCCACGCCAATCCGCTCTGCCAGGTGCTTCACCCGGAGCGATCGGGCAACCGGATCGCCGATAGCCAGGATGGCCGGTTTCAGGTCGTTGACGATGCGGACCTTGCCGTCGATACTCAATCCATGCTTCTCGACAGCCGATTCCACCATGAACGGAATCATACCCATGGATTGTTCAGCCAGCTTTAAAAAATCATCGGGACCGTGAGCCATGAGAAAGGAATCCGGATCATGACCCGTGGGCAACACCATGATCCGTGCCTCCAGCAGTCCTTTTTGGAAAACCGCCACGCTGCGCTGGGCGGCTTTGATTCCCGCCTGGTCCGAATCGTAAACCAGGGCGGCCTTGCCCCCCTCACCCACGAATCCTTTCAGTATCTGAACATGCTCGGCCGTCAGGGAGGTCCCCAGGGTGGCCACCGTGTTTTCGATGCCGAACTGGTGCATGGAAAGCAGGTCGAAATAGCCTTCAACGACGTATACCGTCTGCGTTTCCCGACATTTTTGACGGGCCCGGTCCAGCCCATAAAGGGATCGGCTCTTGCTGTATACCGGTGTTTCCGGACTGTTCAGGTATTTGGGCAGCGCATCGTCCATCACACGGCCGCCAAATCCCACCGCCTGGTTCTGCCCGTTGAAAATGGGAAAGATGATCCGGTTCCTGAAGCGGTCGTAGTGTCCCTCCCCTTTTTTGCGGGAAACGATCAGACCGGCCTGCAGCGCCATCTCGACAGGCTTTCTCTTCGATCGGAGGTGACGAACCAAATGATCCCAGCCATCCGGGGCAAATCCCAGTTTGAATTCATCAATCGTTTTGCGCGTCATCCCCCTTTTCAACAGATACCCCTTAGCCGGTTTACCCCGCTCCTCCGAGAGCAGACAATCACGGTAAAAGGACACGGCATCGCCATTAAGCGTTAGTATCGTTTCCCGTTCCGTCAACTTTTTTTTCTCGTGGGAGGATAGATTCCGCGTGGGAAGGTCGATGCCGTAGCGTCGGGCTAATGCCCGGGCCGCCTCGGGAAAAGAGAAACCGCCGTGTTTCATTACGAAATCGATCGCATTTCCCCCGACGCCACAGCCGAAGCAATGAAAGATCTGTTTTTCCGGACTCACGGTGAATGATGGGGTTTTTTCGGAGTGAAAAGGACACAGCCCCAAAAAGTTGCGTCCCGCTCGACGCAGGGATACCGTCTCCGATACGATGTCAACGATATCGGAAGCATTTTTGATCGCCGTAATTTTTTCGTCAGGAATGTATGCCGCCAAGAAAAGCCGCCCCCATTTCAAATGGATTCGGGTTCAATCGTGCTCCGGTAGGACCTAAGCCATCTTCAGCGAAAAGAGGGTCACGGGCCGGATTGGCGGTAAAAAAAGCGCCTGAACGCCTGGACTGCGCCGATAGCTGCCTTGTGCATAGGGTCAACCTTTATTAAATTGATAAGGATAAATCCCCAGCGGCATTTTGTCAATATATAGTGGCGGCTTTATGAAAAGCAACGGATTACAGGACCCCCTTCGACGAACGGACACCACTACGGTCGGCGTCGATGGTTACCGCCTGCTTGAGCGCCCTGCCAGCGGACTTGAAAACTGACTCCAGCACATGATGCTCGTTTTCCCCGTATTGAACGTTGATGTGCAGATTCATGCCCCCCTTAACCGCAAAGGCCCTGAAGAACTCTTTGGCCAAGCCCCGGTCAAAACGCCCCACGGACGCCAACTCCGACGGCAGGTGATAAACCAGAAAAGGGCGGTTGGACAGGTCGATGGCCACTTCGGCCAGCGCATCGTCCATGGGGGTTACGGCAAAACCGTAGCGGCGAATACCGAAGCGATTGTCCAGGGCGGTGGAGACGGCCTCGCCAAGAACCAGCGCGACGTCCTCTACGGTATGATGGTAATCCACCTCCAGGTCGCCCTTGGCCTGTACGTCCAGATCAAATCGGCCGTGAACGCAGAACAGGGTCAACATGTGATCGAGAAATGCGATACCGGTTTTGATGTCGGCCTGCCCCTGTCCATCCAGGTTCAGTTCGACCTTAACTTGGGTTTCCGTTGTTTTTCGTTCGAGCCGGCACGTCCGGGTCATGGCAGTTCTCCTTACCACATGCGGGATGAAAGTTGACAGCGGTCCACGTCCGAGGCAATGTTGCTGGATTTTCAGGGTTGAGGATCAGGGGCACCGCAGCGACCTTGTACACCACCTAAGCTGTCGTTGCAACCGATCAATCAGGTATCTTGGTCAGGCACCTTGCAGCTCAACGCTTTGTTTTTGGCGTTATCGCATGCGTTTACGGTACGCGGTGATGCCCGTGGTTTCGAAAACGCGGCGGCTGTGATACGACACGCAAGCGTCCACTTCTGAATGGACACGATGCACAGGCAGTGTTTATAGTGCTGTTTATTGCTCATGAATATATTGAGCGGCATCGACCGTTGGTGTGTCGTTCTGGATCAAAAACGATCAAAATGGTATCGTGACAACACGGTGACAACGACCGTCACCCAGACGAGGAGATTCAATGAAGCGTACCGGCCCAGTTAACATGAAAGACGCCATCAAGCGGGCAACCGACGATCAGGATAAAATTATTCTGCCGGAAGAAACGGTGGCCATGGCCAAACAACGCATGAACGCCATGGAGTTGAAAATTCTTGACCGGACCATGCGAATCGACAATGGCCGGTTGGACATCCCCGTATTTTTCAGCACCTGCGGCCACGATGCCCAGGCCGTTATCGGCACCAAAAAGCAGATGGGCAAAGGCGCGACAACGGCCCAGGCCGAGGCCAGCGCGGTGATGGAACTGGCCGAACGGTTCAGTTTCTTTAGCTTCTACGCCAACCGCGACCACACCCGATTGGGCACCTACGACCAGTTTGCCGACGAGGCCATTGCCTTCGATCAGATCGCCAAGTCGGTTCACGACGAATCCGGGGACCTTGAGGTATCCAAACGGATTTTTGAATCCCTGCCCCTGAGATGGACCGGCGCCTGGAGTCTGACCCGGGAGAAGGAAGTGCTGATCCCGCTGGATTGGTTTTACGCCATCAACGCGTTCAACGGCCCGTCGGCCGGCAATTGTGTGGAGGAGGCCCTGTGCCAGGGCATCTGCGAAATCGTCGAACGGCACGTGTCGTCGGTGATCAGCCGCCGGCAGATTTCCACACCGCTGATCGACCCGGCCTCGGCAACCGACCCTTTGGTCCTGGAGATGCTGGGCAAATACGACAAAGCGGGCATCAAGGTATTCATCACCGACTTTACCCAGGGCATGGGCATTCCCTCCGTGGGCGTCCTGGCCTACGATCCGGTCACTTTTCCAGGCAGGAGCGAGATCGTCTGGACCGCCGGCACAACACCCAGTCCGGAAAAGGCCCTGAGCCGTGCCCTGACCGAAGTGGCCCAGTTGGCCGGCGACTTCAACTCCGGGTCCAACTACGTGGCCTCGGGCCTGCCCAAGTTCACCCGCCTGGAAGATGCCGGTTACGTAATCAACGCCCCCGGTCCCATCCCCCTGGCAAACCTGCCCGACATTTCACACCCAAACATCCGCAAGGAGGTGGAAGCCTGCATCCAGGCCATGGCACAACGGGATTTCGAGGTGCTCGTGGTGGACACCATGCATCCCCAACTCGCCGTGCCGGCCTTTTACACCATCGTCCCCGGCGCCCATTTCAGAGAACGTGCCGCCGGCACCAGCGTGGCCATGTTTGCCGCCAAGATCACCATGGAGCGCTTCGGCGCGGACGAGGCCATCCGACGACTGATGGAGATGGAGCGGATGCTGCCCGGCAAGTATTTCATCCAGTTCTATCTGGGCAACTGCCACCTGGAGCGCAACGACCCGCAAACGGCCCTGTTGCATCTTGCCCGGGCCCTTGAGTTGTCGCCGGCCGACCAGGACATCCCCAGCATTTACTCCTACATGGGGGTCTGCCACAAGGAACTGGGCGATTATGAAAAGGCGCTCGCCGTGCTGGCCAGCGGCGAAGCCCTGGATCCGGAACGCACCGATATACACAATCTCAAAGGATTTTGCCACTTCATGCGCAAAGAGCATGAAGCGGCCATCCAAAGCTTTGAAAAGGTCATCGCCTTGGATCCCAGTTCGGCCATCGACTATGCCAACATCGCTTCCAACTATCGGGACATGGGCAAAAATGCCGATGCGGTGCGCCACTACCGACTGGCGTTAGAACTGGACCCGTCCATCGATTTTGCCCGGGACAACTTGGAACGACTCACCGGCAAAGACCAGGACAAGAGATAACACCAAACGATTTCGCCGGAAAAACCAGAAATAACAAATCGCAAGCACCAAATTCCAAATAAATTCCAAATGACAAACTCCGAACTGGTCAGGTTTGGAATTTTGATTTTGGATATTGTGATTTATTTATCATTTGAATTTTGGCTATTGTTATTTACTGTCGTTGTGGTCATTGGCCCCATTGCATGCCGAATCGGCCTTTTTAAAGTCGTACCTTGCCAGTTTCCCTCAGACCACTTAACTTATGCGCGTAAAAAAAACAAACTGAAGTCATAAGGAGCTTTTATGTCTAAAGAGACACTGAGCATTCCAAACATCTCCTGTGGCCACTGCGTGTCGGCCATCGAGACCGAATTGGCCGAGATGGAGGGGGTCACCGCGGTGAAAGCCGACGCCGGAACCAAAACCGTCACCGTCCAATGGGACGCCCCGGCATCCATTGAACGCATCCGGGCCACCTTGACGGAAATCAACTATCCGGCCCAGTAATGACCTCCCAAACCCTCATCCTGCCCATCACGGGCATGACCTGCGCCAATTGCGCCATGAGCATTACCCGTGGACTAAAAAAGCTGCCCGGTGTCAGCGACGCCAACGTCAATTTTGCGGCCGAGCGGGCCTCGGTGACCTTCGATCCCCACGCCGTGTCCCCGTCTGATCTGATCCGGCAGGTCGAAAAACTCGGATTCCGCGTCACCACTGCCCGCATCGACTTTCCGGTCACGGGCATGACCTGCGCCAACTGCGCCATGAACGTGGAGCGGGCGCTTGGCAAGAAGGTCCCGGGGGTGGTCAGTGCTGCCGTGAACATCGCCGCCGAACGGGCGACGGTTGACTATCTGCCGTCCATGCTCACCCCTGACGACCTGGCGTCAGCGGTGGAAAAGGCCGGATTCGGCGCCCTGATCCAGCAGGAAGGGGAGTCGGAAGATGTGGAAGCCAAAGCACGGCAGTTGGAGATTGCCGACCAGACCCGCAAGTTTATGGTCGGCGTCGCCTTTGCCCTGCCTCTGTTTGTGATCAGCATGGCCAGGGATTTCGGCCTCACCGGACCGTGGAGCCATCAGACGTGGGTCAACTGGCTGTTTCTGGCATTGGCGACCCCGGTCCAGTTTTACACCGGCTGGGACTATTATGTCAGCGGCCTGAAAAGCCTGCGCAACAAGAGCGCCAACATGGATGTCCTGGTCGCCATGGGATCGTCCACGGCCTACGCCTATTCCCTGGCCGTGTTGCTGCTTCCGGCGTTGGGGGGGCATGTCTATTTCGAGACGTCGGCAGTCATCATCACCCTGATTAAAATGGGCAAGCTGCTCGAAGCCCGAACCAAGGGCAAAACAGGCAGTGCGATTCGCAAGCTCATGGGGCTGCGCCCCAAAACCGCCACCGTACTCCGTGACGGGGTCGAGCATGAGACGCCCATCGAAGGGGTGCGCGTGGGGGATGTGGTTCTGGTCCGACCGGGCGAACGCATCCCCGTCGACGGCCAGGTCATCGAGGGCGCTTCAGCCGTAGACGAATCCATGCTCACCGGAGAACCCATTCCGGTGGATAAAAAATCAGGCGACACGATGGCAGCCGGCACCATCAACGGCCAGGGGAACATCGTCTTCACAGCCACCCGGGTGGGCCGGGAAACCGCCCTGGCCCAAATCATCCGCCTGGTGCAGGAGGCCCAGGGCAGCAAGGCCCCCATCCAGGCCCTGGCTGATCGCGTCGCCGCTGTGTTCGTACCGGCGATCATCGTGATTGCCCTGCTGGTTTTCACGGTCTGGTGGGTCGTCGCCGGCGATTTCGTGACCGCCATGATCCGCATGGTGGCCGTACTGGTCATCGCCTGCCCCTGTGCCCTGGGTCTGGCCACACCCACCGCGATCATGGCAGGCACCGGCAAGGGAGCCGAACGGGGCATGCTTTTCAAAAACAGTCGGGCGCTGGAGGATGCCACCCGCTTGTCCACTGTGGTTCTGGACAAAACCGGTACCATCACCGAAGGTAAACCGGTGGTCACCGACCTGGTTCCCGATGCCGGCAACGGGGTGACGGAAAACGAACTAATGATGCTGGCCGCTTCGGTGGAAAAAGGGTCTGAGCACCCCCTGGGCCGGGCGGTGGTCAAGAGAGCCGAAGCTTCGGGTCTGACGCTGGCAACGCCTAAGGCCTTCAAGGCTCATGGCGGCGACGGGGTCGAAGCCCGGGTAAACGGGCGCCTTATCAAGGTGGGCAAGCCATACTGGTTTGACGAGGGGTCGGGACTGGTTTCCGCGGCGATGGCCGAACGGATATCGGTTTTTCAGGCCCAGGGGAAAACCGTCATGGTGGCCGTTGATGCGGACCGCCTGCTGGGGCTGATCTGCGTATCGGATCGCATCAAGACGGACTCGCCGTCGGCCATTACCCGGTTGAAACGGCTGGGTCTGGAGACGGTGATGCTCACCGGAGACAACCGCCAGGCCGCCGAAACGATCGGCCGGCAGGCCGGCGTGGATCATGTGGAGGCCGAGGTGCGGCCGGAAGACAAAGCCCTGCGGGTTAAAACACTGCAGACGACCGGAAAAACCGTGGCCATGGTGGGTGACGGCATCAACGATGCCCCGGCCCTGGCCCAGGCCGACGTGGGCTTCGCCATCGGTACGGGCACCGACGTGGCCATCGAAACGGCCGATGTGATCCTGGTGGCCGGATCGCTCAGCGGTGTTCCCAGAGCCATCGCACTGAGCCGGGCCACCATGAGGACCATCCGCCAGAACCTCTTCTGGGCTTTTTTTTACAATGCCATATTGATCCCGGTGGCTGCCGGCGCCCTTTTCCCCTTTGACGGCCTGCCCATGATGCTGCGGCAGCTGCACCCCATCTTGGCCGCCCTGGCCATGGCCTTTTCCAGTATCACCGTGGTTTCCAACAGCCTGAGGCTCTATCGGGCGAAATTAGCTGAAAGCTGAAAGCTGAAAGCTGAAAGCTGAAAGCTGAAAGCTGAAAGCTGAAAGCTCGAAAGCTGAAAGAAAAATGCGATCAGTCTATTCCAGAGTCAATGGAAAACTGCACACAAAGACCATTTTCATATCTTCTATGGCCGATGCCCTTTGAGCCTTGAGCTATGAGCTTCTCCTGGCCAGCAGTTCGTCGGCCAGACGGTTGTAATCGATGGCCCCGTAACTGCTGCGACGATAGAACACCACCGGCTTGCCCACCTCGGCGCTTTCGGCGATGGTGGTATTGTTTCGAATGGCCGTATCGAATACCAGGTTTCGGTACCGTTTATCGGTCTTGAGTTGTTCCATGACGACATTGGCCACCCGGGTGCGCAAGTCCACCATGGTGGGGACAATGCCGGTAATCGACAGCCCGGGGTTGATCTCTTCGCGCACCGCTTCAATGGTGTCAAACAGCTCGGCAAGGGCCCCGAACGCATAGGGGTGGGTCTGGCAGGGCACCAGCACTTCCGAGGCAAACGAGAAGACATTGACGGTGAGCAGAGAGAGGCTGGGCGGGGTGTCCAGCAGAATGAAATCGTAATTCCCGACAACCGGTACCAGGGCATCCTTGAGCCGGTTCTCCCGCGCTTCGGCCTCCACCAGTTCCACTTCGGCGCCGGATAGATCCACATGGGAGGGTATCAGGTGAAGCCCGTCCCATTGCGTGGGAAGGACCGTCTCTTCAACCGCATTACGGCCGTTGTTCATAATCAGGTCGTAGACCGAGGGCCGCTCGCCATCAGGCACGATGCCCAGTCCTCGGGTAGCATTGGCTTGTGGATCCATGTCCACCACCAGCACGGACTGATTGGCCAGTGTCAAGGCCGCCGCCAGGTTGATCACCGTTACTGTCTTGCCCACACCCCCTTTCTCGTTTGCCACCGCAATTGCTCTGGTTTTCTTTTTGGCCATCTTGCCCCCCCTTCCGTTAGCGTTGTCGCATTAGCCGTTCAACTGTCCCAAATCCGCCTTAAGGTCGCCGATCTTTTCCTGGAGTGACCGGGACGCGCTTCTCATCCGGTCCAGTGAAGCCGACACGTTCGCTTTGTCCAGCCGCTGTTCGCTGATGAGTTCCACCAGCCTGGAGAGATCGGCCCCATGGTGCTGAAATCGCTCCAGCATCTGGCCGTACAGGGCGGTGGCGGCTGCATCGGCCAGTTTCAGCATATACTGGAACTTGATGTTTTCCTTGTAGTCTTTCAGGTGAAACAAAACGGACCGCTCGGTTTCGCGCTTCATGCGTTTGACCCCCGAGGCGAGCGCCAGGAACTGTTCCTGATGGACTTTGTCTGCCGATTTTCTCATGGCTTTCTTGACCAGGTTGACGATCTTGTAGAATCCGAAACGCATTACCGCTTCGGTTTTGATCTGGGCTGAATAGTGCATGGTTGCGGCAGCCGGCGGCAGCGACAGCCCGGCCACCTTGCGGATCGATTCCAGGTCCGACCCGAAGCCAATCGGCGGCGATTCCCGCGGCTTGGACACCTTCCCCGCATCCATGGCGCTGGTGTATTGCGCCAGGGCCTCATCGATCATGGCACCATATGGCCCGGCAATCTCATCCAGATAGCCCATGAGTTTTTTTTCCTGCGCCTTGACGAAGCGGATCACCTGGGGATTCACCGTTTCGGCCATGTGTGCATCCACCGCCTGTTTGAACTCCTGGAAAACCACATACAGCGTTTGGGCAAACCCCGCACTCATCAAGCTTTCATCATAACGGTGCATCTCCACCTGATAGCTGCGGACAAAACGGACCACCCCGGAAACGACACCGTCGGCATGGTCGTCGAAAAACCGGTCGATGGCGGTTTTCAAATCGCGTTTGACCTGGCTGACGGCACCATCCAGCGTATTTTTCACCGTCAGCTTCATGCGCTCCAATCGGCCCCGCTGACTGTGGGCACGGTCGGCCAACTCCCGCGCGCCACCGGCGTCCCGGGCCAGCAGATCAAGGTTGAAATCAATCCAGCTGCCAATACCGCCGGCTACTATTTTCAGCCGATCCAGATGGTTTTTCAGCAGGAGGGAGGTTCGTTCCCGGCGGATCTTTTGTTCTATGAACTGCTCGAAGCGGCGTTGCTCTGCCGACGCGAAATCGACCATCGCCGTTTCCCGGCGCCAATGGGCCAACCGGTCACGGTCTCTTTGGGACAGGTCGGATTCTATCTGCGACATGAGCAGAAACAAGGCGGAGAAGGCAAACATCCGGGGCCCGGGGCAGATCAGGCTCAGGTCTGCTTCAATTTTTCGAAGCCCCTCGGAAAGATCGTCAAGGGATTCGTGCTCGCTGAGATCGCAGTTCACGACGAAAACAACCGTTTCCAGAATTCCCATATTCCGAATCATGGATAGAAACCGGATGTCTGCCTGGCGAAGCCCCGTGCGGCTGCTGACCACATAAACCGTGAGATGAGCCAGCATCAGGTAGTCCTGGATCATGGCCAGATGCAGCGGGTTGGGCGAGTCGCTGCCCTGGCAGTCGGCTATCTCGACCCCTTCGCCGAGGCCCGGGGTGTCAATTTCCAGCAACACATCCTTCAGGTATACGGCCATGGCATCGTCGCCAACGAAATCCCGGTGCAAAGGGAACCGGTCGTTCCCGAACACCACAGTGGCATAATCCGCCTGAACGACCTGCTGTACACGATCATAACCGTTGAGATAGGCGGCCAGCATTACGCTGCCGGCGCTGCGGGTGTCGTTGGAAATCAACTGGTCGGCCGCCAGGTCGGCCAGCGCTCGATCAAGGATCTGCCGATCCTTTTCCCGGCGGATGTCAGCGTGATGCGCCTCAACGGAACTTTTGCGGGCGGGCAGCAGCACCGATGCCTGATCGATGTCCCGGTTCACCTCATCCCAGTTCTTGAGATAAAGGGTGGCCCGCAAGCGGCTGCCGGTTCTCACCCGGGTGACGATGGAAGTGACCACCCCAGCCCCCCGTTTGAGGTAATCGCCCCCAAAAAGGGTATTCACGAAGGTGCTCTTCCCCGATTTGATGGCACCCACCACGGCCACGCGCATGATCTCTTCGGATATCTGTTCGGATATGATTTGGCAGGTGGTCTTCCACTGGGAAAACCCCTCATCAACCCGTTCGGTAATCTTCTCAGCCTCGTCAATCAGGTGCGCAGTGTCATCGCTGATGCGGGTAAGCTGGCGCTTGAGTGTCTCGTATGCAGGCATGTCTATCTTTTCTCGGTTCTGGTCTCAGGTCTGGTCTCTGGTTTGGTGATGGTTCCGAAACCAACGGATGCGGATGCTGAAAGGCCGGAATCTGCCCGCGGGAATGATCCGGGCGCCAGCAATAGGTTTTTACATTTAAAAGGATCGATTGTCAAAGGTTTCCCAGCAGGTGGCCAGGCGGTGCAGGCATCTCGCAAACGAACACAATGGCTTGTAAATCTTATGATTTAATGATATACAGCTGACCGGAAAGAGATGAGATGGGCGGCTCAAAGACGCTAAATCCAGCATAAGGAACACCACCAACATGTCAGAAAAACATCCGGAATGCCCATTATACAATCCGCTGAACTGCAAGGAGTACTACAATCCAAAGCTCTGTGCGTTCGTCAGGAAGGACAAGGATTGTCTGAAAAAGAAAAAACCAAAGCAGAAACCCAAAAAGGAAGACACCGAATAGAAAAAGGGGCACATCAGCGCCCCTTGCCAGCCCCTCATCCAGCCTTTCGTACAGATCCCCTGAAAACATAGCGTGTCACTCTTTTCAAACTCCCTTTTTCCAAACTCAGTACAACGTTCAAATAGGAAGCCGTCAGGCATGACCCGCCGTATCGGACAGCAAGGCCGGGTCGATGCCGATTCCTTTCAGGGACGCTTCCCAGCGTCTTTCCACTTCTATTTGAAAGGCGATGGCTGCCGAATAGGGCCCGTTAATCCAGGCGTTGCTGCGGATTTCACTTTCCAGCTGCCCAGGCCCCCAACCGGCACATCCCAGGGCGATGATGAACGACCGGGGGCCGCTTGTCCCGGCGATGGCTTCAAGGATATCGCGCGAATTGCTCAACGCCAGGTCTCCGGTTATCATCATGCTGCCTTCCCAGGTGAAGGGAGCACCGTGGAGAACAAATATTTCATTCATATGGACCGGACCGCCGATGTGAACCGGAATTTTTTCCACGCCGGCAACGCTTGGGATCTGCAATTCATCAAAGATCATCTTGCCGTTGACTGTCGGGTGGACCCGTGTGAGCACGATCCCCATGGCCCCTTTTGGATTATGCTCGGACAGGCAGGTGACAGATTGGTAGAAGTTGGGGTCGGCCAGCCCGGGCATGGCCATCAGAAACTGCCCCTTCAAGGATTGCCATGTCTGGTCCATGGTGTAAACCTCATTTGGATGTGTGCATGTTTCACTCACCTTAACGGGGAGCCGTCCCAAAGGCAAGAAAAAGCTTGACTTGCCGGAAACAGGCTGTTAGGGGAAAGGCAATATCAATGGGTATCGTGAAAATATGAATAGCCCCTTCGCCCTTATCAACATTATTAGTCTTATTCTTATCCTCGTCGTGGGTGTCCTCATCCACAGCGAGGAAACAGGGGCGATAATGGCCTAAACCAGCCAACACCGGAAACCACATAATCCGTTATCACCCCCAGAGGCGATAACGGTTTTTTTTTGTACGTTTGCAGAAAGGACAACACGGGGATGAAGAGCGACGACGCCAAAAAGGGTATCGAGCGGGCACCTCACCGAGCCCTTTTCAAAGCCATCGGATACACGGATGAGGAAATTCGGCGGCCGCTGATCGGCATCGCCAATGCGGTCAATACCGCCATCCCCGGCCATGTTCACCTGAACACCCTCGCCCAGGCGGTAAAGGCCGGAATTTACATGGCCGGCGGCACGCCGGTGGAATTCGGCACCATCGGTGTCTGCGACGGCATCGCCATGAATCACACCGGCATGAAATACTCACTGGCCAGCCGTGAACTCATCGCCGACTCCATCGAGGTCATGGCCATCGGCCATGCCCTGGACGCCATGGTCATGATCCCCAACTGCGACAAGATCGTACCGGGCATGCTCATGGCCGCCGCACGGCTGGATCTGCCCACCATTTTCATCAGCGGCGGTCCCATGCTGGCGGGAGAACACCCGGAAATACCCGGCCGGAAAATCGATCTGATTACCGTTTTTGAAGCCGTCGGCGCCGTAAAAGCCGGCAAGATGAAAGCCGACCGACTGGCTGCCATCGAAGACGCCGCCTGTCCGACCTGCGGCTCCTGCGCCGGCATGTTCACCGCCAACTCAATGAACTGCCTGACCGAAGTGATCGGCATGGGTCTGCCGGGAAACGGCACCATCCCTGCCGTCTTCTCCGCCCGCGTGCGCCTGGCCAAGCAGGCCGGCATTCAAATCATGGACCTGTGGAAAAAAAAGCTCAGCGCCAGAAAAATCATGACCCCCGAGGCGTTTCACAACGCCCTGACCGTCGACATGGCTTTGGGATGTTCCACCAACACCGTGCTGCACCTGCCGGCGATTGCCGCAGAAGCCGGCGTCGCTCTGGATCTGAACATGATCAACGCAATCAGTGAGCGGACGCCTCACATCTGCTCCCTGAGCCCCGGCGGTGCGCACCATATCCAGGACCTGTACCGGGCCGGCGGCATCGGCGCCGTCCTCAATGCATTGTCTGCTGCCGGGTTGATCCATGCAGACAGCCTGACCGTCACCGGCAGAACCATCGCCGAGAATACCGCCGGGGCCTTCACCCGTGACCCCGAGGTGATACGCCCGCTGGACCATCCCTATCACCCGCAGGGGGGCCTGGCCGTGCTTTATGGCAACCTGGCACCACAAGGTTGCGTGGTCAAGCAATCGGCCGTTCTCGATGAGATGCTGCGCCATGAAGGGCCGGCCAGGGTCTTTGATTCTGAGGAGACGGCAACTGAAGCCATCATGGAGGGCCGGATCAACAAGGGCGATGTCATCATCGTGCGTTACGAAGGTCCCATGGGCGGACCGGGCATGCGCGAAATGCTCACCCCCACATCGGCCATTGCCGGCATGGGGCTGGATGCCCACGTGGCCCTGATTACCGACGGCCGTTTTTCCGGTGGATCGCGGGGGGCTGCCATCGGCCACGTCTCACCGGAAGCGGCCCAGGGCGGCCCCATTGCCATGGTCAACGAAGGCGATCGCATCGCCATCGATATCCCCGCAAAAACCATCTCTCTGAAGGTACCCGATGGTGAGATCGACCGGCGTCTGGCCGGTTGGCGGACACCTGAACCGAAAATCCGACATGGATACATGGCCCGCTACGCCCGGCAGGTATCGTCGGCCAGCCAGGGGGCGGTGGTCAAGTAAAAGACAGCGGTCGGAAGACAGAAATCGGAAGTCAGACATCGGACCTCAGATCTCGGATCTCGGACGTCGGATCTCAGACCTCAGATCTCAGACCTCAGATATCGGACCTCGGATCTCTGGCCCACAAACAAAGGAGTTTAAGGCAATGAAACTCACCGGAGCGCAGATTTTGATGGAAGTCCTCAAAGAAGAGGGCGTGGATTCCATTTTCGGGTTTCCCGGCGGTGCCACCATCGATATTCATGACCGTCTGGAAACAACCGATATCCGCCACTACCTGGTGCGTCATGAGCAGGCTGCGGTGCATGCGGCCGACGGTTACGCCCGGGTTACCGGCAACGTCGGCGTCTGCCTGGTCACCTCCGGACCGGGCGCCACCAATGCCGTCACCGGCGTGGCCACCGCCTATATGGACTCCATTCCCGTGGTGATCATCAGCGGCCAGGTGCCCACCCACCTCATCGGCAACGATGCATTCCAGGAAGTGGACATCGTCGGCATCACCCGACCCTGCACCAAGCACAACTACCTGGTGCCCTCGGTGGAGGCACTTCCCCGGATTCTCAAGGAAGCCTTTCATATTGCCCGGTCCGGCCGGCCGGGGCCGGTGTTGGTGGACATTCCCAAGAATGTGCAGCAGGCAACGACCAATTTCAAACCCAAACAAAAGGTCAAGCTCAAGTCCTACAACCCCACCTACAAACCCAATTCGAAACAGCTGCGCAAGGTGGTGGACCTGATCATGGCGGCCAAGCGTCCGGTGATTTTTGCCGGTGGCGGCGTCATCCTCTCCAAAGGGGCCGAGGCGCTGACCAGGCTGGCCCGCAGTGCCCGGATCCCGGTGACCACGTCCCTGATGGGACTGGGCGCCTTTCCCGGCTCCGATCCCCTCTCGCTGGGAATGATCGGCATGCACGGCACTTATCGGGCCAACATGAGCACCGGCGAATGCGATCTGCTCATCGGCATCGGCGTGCGCTTCGACGACCGGGTGACCGGTAAGACCGATTGCTTTGCCGCCCAGGCCGAAATCGTTCACATCGACATCGACCCCACCTCCATTCGCAAGAACGTGCCGGTGAGCATCCCGGTGGTGGGAGACTGCAAAACCACACTGGAAGTGATCAACAGCTATCTGGCGGAGGAGGACCTGGACAAGCTGACGGCCAGTCGCGGCCCCTGGCTGGATCAGATCGACGCGTGGAAGCAGAGTTTCAAGCTGTCCTACGTCCAGGAAGCCGAGATCAAACCCCAGTACGTGGTGGAAAAACTCTATGAACTGACCCGGGGCGAGGCCATCATCACCACGGAAGTGGGTCAGAACCAGATGTGGGCGGCCCAGTATTATCTTTTCGACCGCCCAGGCCATTTCGTCACCTCCGGCGGACTGGGCACCATGGGTTTCGGTCTGCCGGCAGCCATCGGCGCCCAGGTGGCCTTTCCCGATGCCCTGGTGGTGGATGTGGCCGGAGATGGCAGCATCCAGATGAACATCCAGGAAATGGCTACCGCCGTTCAATACAAACTGCCGGTCAAGGTGGTCATCCTGAACAATTGCTACCTGGGCATGGTCCGCCAGTGGCAGGAATTGTTTTACGACAAGCGCTACGCCTGCACCTGCATGGATCACGCGCCTGATTTCGTCAAACTGGCCGAGGCCTTTGGTGCCGTGGGATTGCGGGCCACACGTCCGGACGAGGTGGAAAACGTCCTGCGCCAGGGTCTGGAAACGCCGGGCCCGGTGATCATGGATTTCAGGGTTGCCAAGGAAGAGTGCGTCTATCCGATGGTACCGGCCGGAGCACCCATAACGGAAATGCTGCTGGTGTAATCCAATGACAGAAGAAAAACACATATTGACCATGCTGGTGGACAATGAACCCGGCGTGCTTTCCCGGATCGTCGGATTGTTCAGCGGCCGTGGATTTAACATCGAAAGCCTCTGCGTGGCTGAAACCATCGATCCGCTGGTATCCCGGATCACCATCGTCACCAAAGCCAATGAACCGCTGGTTGAACAGATCGAAAAACAGCTTCGAAAACTGATCAATGTGATCAAGCTCAGAGACCTTACCGGGTCCGGATCGGTTCAACGGGAAATGGCGCTGGTATGTGTACGGGCCAAACCGGAAAACCGGGACGAGATACTGCGGATTGTTGATATTTTCAGATGCAAGGTGGTGGATGTGGGTCCCGAGTACTATACTATAGAGGCCACCGGGCCCGAAGACAAGATGAAGGCCCTGATCAACCTGCTCAAACCCATGGGCATCAAGAAGATTGCCCGGACAGGAACCATCGCCTTGTTCAGGGAGCCCCACTGATCCGTTGCTGGCGTGCCGCTGGGGCATGCGGCGATCAATTAAACCAATCCAGTAGATAACATAAGACAACATGCTGGAATTTTATCGTTAATCAAGGAGTGCCAGATGGCTCATATCGATTTTGGCGGAACGACTGAAGAAGTGATCACCTCGGAGGAATTCACCCTCCAGCAGGCGCGCGAACTACTTGAAAAAGAAACGGTTGCCGTACTCGGCTACGGGGTCCAGGGGCCGGGGCAGGCGCTGAATATGCGCGACAACGGCATCGCTGTCATCGTGGGCCAGCGGGAAGGGTCAGCCTCCTGGGACAAGGCCGTGGCCGATGGCTTTGTACCCGGAAAAACCCTGTTCTCCATTGCGGAAGCCGCCCAAAAGGCCACCGTGGTCCAGTACCTGCTCTCCGATGCCGGCCAGGTGGCCATGTGGCCCACGATCAAAGCCTGCCTCAACGAAGGGGATGCCCTTTATTTTTCCCATGGCTTCGGCATCGTTTACCGGGATCAGACCGGGATCGTCCCACCGGAAAACGTGGATGTGATCCTGGCGGCGCCAAAAGGCTCGGGAACCACGGTGCGCTCAAACTTTTTAGACGGCAGCGGCATCAATTCCAGCTTTGCCGTTCACCAGGACTATACTGGACGGGCCAGGGAGCGCACCCTCGCCCTGGGCATCGCCATCGGCTCCGGGTACCTGTTTCCCACCACCTTTGAAAAAGAGGTCCACAGCGACCTCACCGGCGAGCGCGGCGTGCTCATGGGATGCCTGGCCGGTGTCATGGAAGCCCAGTACAAGGTACTTCGCGAAAACGGCCACAGCCCCAGCGAGGCCTTCAACGAGACAGTTGAAGAGTTGACCCAGAGCCTGATTCGCCTGGTGGCCCAAAACGGCATGGACTGGATGTACGCCAACTGCAGCACCACCGCCCAGCGGGGCGCCCTGGACTGGGCCCCCCGCTTCCGGGATGCCGTGGCGCCGGTATTCGATCAGCTGTATAAAAGCGTGGTCACTGGTGAAGAGACCCGCCGGACCCTCGAATGCAACAGCGCCGCGGATTACCGGGAACGCTTGGACGCGGAACTGAAGGTCATCCACGATTCGGAGATGTGGCGGGCCGGTGCCGCGGTTCGCGCCCTCAGGCCGGAAAACCGTCGCAAATAGACGGCATGGGGTCCGTCCGGCACCATCGGCCTGACCCCGGCGCCATTGCAGTCCCAGGAGAATAATAATGGAACCGATCCTGATCTACGACACCACCCTGAGAGACGGTACCCAGGGAGAAAACATCACCTTTACCGCCGACGAGAAGCTCAAGATCGCCATGCGGCTGGATGACATGGGAATCCACTACATCGAGGGCGGGTGGCCCGGATCCAATCCCCGGGATATCCGCTTCTTCGATCTGGCCAAGCGGGAGCGCTTCAAGACCGCCCGGATCACGGCGTTTGGGTCCACCCGCAGGCCCGGCATCCGTGCCGCCGACGATGCCAACCTGAAAGCGATCCTGAACAGCGGCGCCCCGGCAGCGGCCATATTCGGCAAGAGCTGGGCCCTTCACGTGCAGTCCATCATGGACAACACCCTGGAGGAGAACCTGGCCATGATCGCCGAGAGCGTCGCCTTTCTCAAAGCCAACGGCCGGGAAGTGATCTACGACGCCGAGCACTTTTTCGACGGATTCAAGGATGACCCGGACTATGCCCTGGAGACCCTGTCTGCCGCGTGGAACGCCGGCGCCGATTTCCTGGTCCTGTGCGATACCAACGGGGGCACCCTGCCCCAGGAGATTGAATCGATCGTCCGATCCGTCTCTGTGGACCTGAAACGGCGGCTCGGCGATACGGGGAATCTGAAACTGGGCATCCATACCCACAACGACTGCGGCATGGCCGCCGCCAACGCCATCGCCGCCATAAACTGCGGCGCCGTCATGGTTCACGGCACCATCAACGGCTACGGGGAACGTTGCGGCAACGCCGACCTGACCACCATCATCCCCGTTCTGAGCACCAAAATGAACCGGCCCTGCATCCCACAAGAAAATTTGGCCGGACTGAAAAGCCTTTCCCGGTTTGTGAGCGAGACGGCCAACATCGTTCCACTGAACTCCCGCCCCTTCGTGGGACGCAGCGCATTCGCCCACAAAGGCGGCATTCACGTCAGCGCCATCATGAAGGAATCACGGGCCTACGAGCACATGGATCCGGAAACCGTGGGCAACCAGCGCCGGGTACTGATGTCCGACCTGGCCGGCAAGAGCAACGTGGAGTACAAGGCCAAGGAGATGGGCGTGGACCTGGGCGCCAACGGGAGTGACAGCAAAGCCATCGTTGCCGCCATTAAACAGATGGAGGACGAGGGCTATCAGTTCGACGTGGCCGACGGATCCTTTCAGATCATGCTGGAGAAATTCACCGAGCAGTTCAAGCCCCTGTTCGACCTGGAGTCCTTCCGGGTGACCATCGAAAAGGACAAGGATCTGCCCTGTTCGGCCCACGCCACCATCAAGATTTCGGTGGGTGACACTCACGAGATCACCGCCGCCGAGGGCCTGGGACCGGTGAGCGCCCTGGACAATGCCCTCAGAAAGGCATTGGGCAACTTCTACCCGGACCTGGATACCATGAAACTGGTCGACTTCAAGGTGCGCGTGGTCGACGGGAGTGAGGGCACGGAGGCCAAAGTCCGAGTATTGGTGGAATCCCGCGACCAGGATCAGATCTGGAGCACCATCGGCGTCTCCGAGGACATCATCGAGGCCAGTTGGCAGGCCCTGGCGGACAGCTTTCAGTTCAAGCTGGCCAAGGAAGCCCACCAACGTCGCCACCTATCTCCAGACGGGAAGGCGAAAGATCTCGAGCTGGGCTGGTCCATGTCCTTCAACGCGTAAGGCCGAGAACCAGAAACCATACCACCCAACCCTGCTGATCAAGGAGAACAGCAATGATCGAGCGCATTAAAATATTCGACACCACCTTGCGGGACGGCGAACAGAGTCCCGGCGCCAGCATGAACACCAACGAGAAGATGCGGCTGGCCGTCCAACTGGAAAAGCTGGGTGTAGATATTCTCGAAGCGGGCTTTCCCGCCGCCTCCGAAGGAGACTTCGAGGCGGTTTCGGAAATCGCCAAACGGCTGAAGACCACGCAGGTTGCCGGTTTGGCGCGGGCCAACAAGAGTGATATCGACCAGGCTTGGGGGGCCATCCAGCATGCGGCAAACCCCCGAATTCACACCTTCATCGCCACCTCTGACATTCACCTGGACTACAAGCTGAAGATGTCCCGGGAGGAGGTGCTCAGCGCGGCGGTGGAGGCGGTCAAATACGCCAGGACCTTCACCGACAACGTGGAGTTTTCCGCCGAAGACGGCTCCCGCAGCGACCGGGACTACCTGTGCAAGGTGTTCGGGGCAGCCATCGAAGCCGGCGCCACCACGATCAACCTGCCCGACACGGTGGGCTACGCCATCCCCCAGGAGTTCGAGGAGATGGTCAAGTATGTGATGGCCAACACCGCCAACATGCACAAGGCCACGTTGAG
Organism: uncultured delta proteobacterium; assembly: GCA_963705435.1. GTDB lineage: Bacteria > Desulfobacterota > Desulfobacteria > Desulfobacterales > Desulfosarcinaceae > Desulfosarcina. The sequence goes on from CAVPJR010000015.1 coordinate 140,242, forward strand.
TGTCCACTGCCACAACGACCTGGGCCTGGCCACGGCCAATACCATCGCCGCCATCAATGCCGGCGCGCGACAGGCCGAAGTGACCATCAACGGCATCGGCGAGCGGGCGGGCAACACCTCCCTGGAAGAGGTGATCATGGCCCTGCACACCCGCCGGAACCTCATGCCCTTCGACACCGGCGTCCAGACCCAGCACATCTACTCGACCAGCCGCCTGGTGAGCATGATCACCGGCATCATGGTCCAGCCCAACAAGGCTGTCGTGGGTGCCAACGCATTTGCCCACGAAGCGGGCATTCACCAGGACGGCATGCTGAAAAACCCCATGACCTATGAGATCATGAAGCCGGAGACCATCGGCTTGAGCCGCAACCAGCTGGTCCTGGGCAAGCATTCGGGCCGCCACGCCCTGTACACGCACCTGAAGAACCTGGGCTACGACCTGTCCAACGAGGAGCTGAAAACGGTCTTTAAACAGTTCAAGACCCTGGCCGACAAGAAAAAGCACGTCATGGACGAAGACCTGGAGGCCCTGGTCACCGAAGGCGTGCTCAGGTCCGCCGAGGTCTTCTCACTGGAATACCTGCACGTCACCTGTGGGACCACGGTCCTGCCCATGGCCAGTGTGAGGCTCTCCATCAACGGCCGCTCCGTCCAGGGCGCCAACTACGGCAACGGCCCCATCGACTCGGCATACAACACCATCGCCCAGTTGACCAATGCCAAAGCCGAACTGCTGCGCTTTACCGTCAGCGCATTGACCGGGGGCACCGATGCCCAGGGCGAGGTGACCGTGCGCCTGCGTGAAAACGGACTGATGGCCTTGGGCCGCGGTTCCGATCCGGACATCATCACCGCCAGCGCCAAGGCTTACATCAACGGGTTGAACCGGCTGGAGTATCTGAAAGCACACCCGGTAAAGGCATCGCAGACGCTGTCGGTCTAAAGGCGAAGGACTGGATTCGGACAACCGATGTCAGGAAGCTGATTTCACGGAACTGAAAATTGCTGTGGCCATCATTGCCAGAAGGCGCGGGCCAGCCGCGCGGTCTCTTCCGGAGCGGTAAAGGTGGCCATGTCCCCCAGCATGACTTCGAAGCCGGTGTGGTCGCTTCGGGTCCATGGGGCGTAGTTGGAACGAACCACCATGACGGCCCGCAACTCGAGGGCGCTGTGTGGTGATTCCACCGAAAGCAGGCCGAAATTGTACCCGTTGCGGTTCAGACTGCGGTAAAGCTGTTGAACCCGGATCATGCCTGCGGCCAGATGGTGCCAGACGTTTTCGTCCAGCACCATCAGTGAGGTTTTTCCGGGATAGACGGCCCAGATCTCGAAAAATCCTTCCGGCGCAAAAGCAGCCATCCATATCCACGGACCGGTTCTGCCGATGTATCGTTCCCGCGCACTGACTTCAAGGGCGGCATAATCACCAAAAAGCCCTCGCTGCAGGGCTTGTCGGTGGTTCAGGGCGCGGTCGTAAAGGAACCGCTGGTGATTGGCGCCGATCCGGTCGGCGTGAACCTGCAGGTGGGGGTGGACCATGGAGCCACCTGCCGACGGCAGGTGGTTCTGGGTAATCGCCATATGTGTCGCTGATGGATCGTGCCGATGTACCCGCTTTAAATAGTCGGCACAATTGACCAGGCAGTCCGTGTAGCTGCTTTCAGTGGCCGTGCCGATCTCCACAAAGTGCGTGTTGTCGAACAAACTCACCGCAGAATAGGCGCCGTAGGGGAACAGGTTGGGAAACAGCAGCGATTCCCCCCGGATCATCCGTCCCTCCGGATGGATTTGGGGGATCAGCTGGGGTGTCTGCGTCAGCACCTGGGGGCGGCAAAAAGGGCAGCGCGCCGTCTGCCGCGCATCCGGCGGCGGCGAGGGCAGGCGATCAAGACCCGCCTCTTTTTCATTCACCCGGCTGAAGGCAATTCGACTGGTGCGTCCGGAAATCGGGTTAACGCGAAGCTGAATGGTTCGGTCGGCCAATTCGCCGGAAGGTTCCATCAACCGGGCCTGAACCGTTTCAATCGAGAACCAGCTGTCGGCAAGAACCGTGGTTTTTTTCACCGCATCCTCCTAAATGTCGGTATCTGTGAGGCCAGCCTACCACATGGCGCAGGCCACTTCAAACCGACCCGCCCGGCTGTTTTTACGGCTATTGATTTTTTTATCAGCCCGTATTACATCTAAGTCTCATCTGACCCTCACGTTCATCAAAAGGAGGTGGAAATGGCAAAGGCGCCATTGAAATACCAACTGATCAACCCGGTTAAAATCAGAACCGACGAGCCCAATCTGGATTTTCCATCCGCTCAGTCCATGGCCGATAAAAAGGTGAAATCACTGTGTCCGGACCCCATGCTGATTTCATGGTATGACGCCACTACCGGCGAATCGCACCCCAAGGTCGATTGCGGCGGTGCCGGAAAGCCGGGTTGGCTCAATTATGCCCAGTCCCGCAATTGTGACATGACCGTCGACATCAACGACGAACAGTTTGTTTTCATCTACCTGACGCAACCATAGCCCTACCGCCCCTGAATTCTCCGGCACCAAACGGTTCAACATCAGACCCTGCGCCCTTGATGCGTCCTGGGGGGACTGATCCGAAAAATGCGCCTGGCCATCCTGAAAAAGGATGGGGTCATTGCCGGTCAATGCGGCCCATGCGGTGCAATCCCGATTGATCCGAAACAGCTGTGTCTGCGCGAGAAAGGAGCACCATGAGTGAAATTGCATTCCAGGACAACTATCCCGATGAACTGAGCCACTGCTACGGATGCGGACGACTCAATCCGGATGGCCTGCAGTTGAAGAGCTATTGGGACGGTGATGAGACGGTCGCCCGATTCCGGCCGCGGTCGGTCCATATGGCTATACCTGGTTATGTATACGGTGGCCTCCTGGCCTCTTTGATCGACTGTCACGGCACCGGTTCGGCATCGGCCGCCGCCGGACGGGCCCGGCCGGACAAGGCCCCGTTCCGATTTGTCACCGCATCGCTGCATGTCAACTACCTGCGTCCGACCCCGATCGATGCCGAACTGGAAATCCGTGGCGTGATCAAGGAATTGAAAGAGAAAAAGGTGGTCGTATCGGCAACGGTTTCAGCCGAAGGGAAGCTGTGCGCCACGGGTGAGGTGGTGGCGGTCCGCATGCCGGAAAACATGCTCCGCTGATGCCCCCCAATCCTTTGACAATAAGGCGCGCCCCGGCTATGCTTGGAAAAGATGGATGAATATCTGGGTCAGCCCCATGACAGGCCGGTATCGTGCCGGTTTACGGGGCCGTTTCACAAAGGAGGTGCGCCATGTCAACACCGGTCATCCTGCTGCCGGTCGACGGATCGGAACATGCCACCCGGGCGACGGCCTACGCCTTGAAACTGGTGGGCCTGATGCACGCCCGCGTGCTTTTGTTATACTGCCACCGTCCCTTCCCGGTAAAGCTGGGCGAACCCTATTTTCAACATGCCATCGACAAGATTCTGGTTGAGGCCAACGCGCTGATGGAACCATTCCGGTCGATCCTGGCCGAAAATGGCGTCGACTTTACCGATTTAATCCTGGAAGGACCGCCGGGAGATAAGATCTGCGATATCGCCCGCATCGAAAGCTGTGAAATGATCATCATGGGCTCTCGCGGCCGGTCCGATCTGAAGGGGCTATTGCTGGGAAGCGTGGCGCACCGGGTGCTGCAGCAGTCACCCTGCCCGGTTCTGGTGGTTCGCTGAGCCCTTTAAAAAAAAATCAAATGGAATCTCCTTGCGCATGTTCTCACTGGAGCAGTTTCACCGAACCTACGACACGGCCACCACACCGGTGACGATTTACGGGCAAACGCTCAGGCTGTTCACGCCCGCATCCATTGACCGGTTCATCAATCCGGACGACGTGATGGATAATTTCCCCTTGTGGGCCAAGATCTGGGAAGCCTCCGGCGTCCTGGCCGGCTACCTTGCCGGCATGCCGCCGGACCCGACGAAAACCATGCTGGAAATCGGATGCGGTCTGGGGATGGTGGGCATTCTCGCTGCCAGGGCAGGCCATCGCATTACCATGACCGAACTCAACCCTGACGCCCTCAATTTTGCCCGGGCCAACGCCCTGGTCAACGACTGCCCGGAGATTACCATCGAACGGCTGGACTGGAACGCCCCGCAGCTGGATGGCCGGTTCGACACGATTGTAGGATCCGAAACCGTCTACAAAACCGAAGACATCGATGGCCTCGAGGCCATGTTCGACCGGTACCTGAATCCCGGAGGGACCATCATTCTGGCCGAAGGGGTGCGCCGCACCGGCGTTGACTTCTGGGATCGCATGCGCGACCGCTACGATGTCAAGGCCCGGCGACAGACCCTTCGCTCCGACCAGGGATTGATGCACATGGTCCTGTTTCGGTTGCAGCGCAGCGCCGAACGGCAATCGGAAAGCTGATATCACATGGCCAGAGGCGACCAGCTGAGCCGGCAGTGGAAGATTATCCAGACCCTGATTGCCTCCACACAAGGCAAAACCGTTTCCGCCCTTGCCGGTCGGCTGGGATGCACCCCGCGGACCGTTTACCGGGATCTGGAGGCGCTTCAGGCCGGCGGCTTTCCCATCACCACCGAAACCCGGGACAACCGCAGTTTTTGGCACATCCTGAATGCCAGTCGTCAGCAAGTTCCCCTGGCCTTCAGCATCCCTGAGCTGATGGCCCTGTACTTCGGCAAGGACATGCTCAAGACCTATCGGGGAACCGTCTTTTACGACGCCATTGATTCCCTGTTGTCCAAGATCAAAGCCACGCTGCCGAACGCGTACATCGACTACCTGGACCGGATCCGGGACCGGGTGGATGCCGGCCCGGCCCCGAGGAAAGACTATACCCGCTTCGGCCCCATCATCGCCGAGCTGAACCGGGCAATCATTGACGAAAAAAAAATCCGCATGGTCTACTTCTCCATGGGCCGGCAGAAGGAAAGCCGACGGACGGTTCATCCCTACCGACTGCGCCATGTAGAAGACACCCTCTATCTGATCGGCTATTGCGTCCTGAGAAAAGGGGTCCGGACGTTTGCCGTGGATCGCATCAGAAAGGTGACGCCCAGCGATGATGGTTTTCAAATTCCCGAGGGATTCGACATGCAGGCCTTTTTGCAGGACAGCTTCGGCATATACCAGGGAGCGCCGGTAAGGGTAAAAATCCGCTTCCTCGAATCAGTTGCCGGTTACGTTCGCGAGCGCATCTGGCACCCGAGCCAGCACCTGTCGGATCAGGCCGACGGCACGCTGATTTTCACCGCCACCGTGGCCGGCATCGAAGAGATCGGCCATTGGGTCCTGCGCTGGGGCGCCGGGGCACAAGTGCTGGAACCGGCGGCACTTCGCCGGACCGTCGGTCGTCATGCGGCAGCCATGGTTTCCCACTATCGGGATGCGCCTGCCGAGGAGCACCGCAAAGAAGTTTAGCCACACCCATTTGAACCCTCCCCGCGGCAAACCGCGGGGAGGGTTCACCGTAAGGATAAAAATCGATTTTCAGTTCGCTCGCTAACCCCGCCGCAAGCGGCAAGGAATGCGCTCGCTATCACGGTTCAAGGGAGGTCGATCCAATGACGATCCGATCGAAACTGCCGGATGTGGGCACCACCATATTTACGGTCATGTCCACCCTGGCTGCCGAACATGGCGCCGTCAACCTGTCCCAGGGTTTTCCCGATTTCGATACCCCCCGGCACTGATCGACCGCGTGCTTGCGCACATGCGGGCCGGCCGCAACCAGTATGCGCCCATGCAGGGCGTGGCATTGCTCCGTGAGCGCATCGCCGCAAAGGTTGCCGATCTTTACGGTAACCCGGTCTATCTCTCTATGAAAACACCCGATTATCGCATCGACTGGGATGAGGTCAGCGATGCCATCGGGGAAAACACCCGGCTGATCATCATCAACTCTCCGCACAACCCCACGGGCACCGTGCTTTCGCCGACGGACATCGCGGCACTGAAGCAGATCGTGGCGAAACGGGACATCTTTATTGGAAGAGGTACCGGCCCAGTTTGCCGTAGTGGTCGGTGGTTTCAAAATCCAAACCGACAATGTTGGATTGGATCCGCTGGACGATGCCCGCTTCACGGACCTGGGAGTGCTCCTCGTCATCCAGGGTGAACTCGATGGTCAGTTTGTCTCCCACCCGGAATTCGGGCATGCTGTTGACCGAAAATTGAATGCCCGATTGGGAGATATTGCGTATTTTGATCAACCCTTTGATTGGGTTACCGTTGCGGCCCTGAAAGAAAAACATCCCCACCAGGTTGACTGACTTTCTAAAATGTCGTCGCCGTTCCAGCAGCACGCGATAGTCTTTCCCACAACTGCATTTGCATTTGAGCCGAACCGCCGCCTGGGCCTGGGAGAATTGGCTTAAATCTCTGATGACCCCTTTATTGCAGGCCGGACAGATGAACGTGCCTTCTCCCCGGTCATTGATAAAGATCCGGTGTTCTTTCTCTTTAGTAGACACGTCGGCTGGGGTATGGGGCATATGTGTCAATTTTGTTTCCGGAACCATGAAGCGCTCCTGCTCCACCATATCTATTTGGCATCTTATTATTCATATCGCCACGCAAAGGATAAACTTGAATTGGAATGTGTGGGGTAACCGGATAAAATTTACTTACCGGAGGTTGGGAAAGATACGGTTTCGTAGCCGACATCCGGTGGCAGCTTCGCCAGGTTGGCCGCCCGGGCGGCAAGCTGGTCGCACCGCTCGTTTCCGGGATTTCCCGCATGTCCTTTGACCCAGACCCAATGCACGTCATGCCGAACGCAAAGTGACAGCAGGCGTTCCCACAAATCGATGTTCAGGGCTTTTCCGCCATTGCTTTTACGCCAGTCGTTGCGCTGCCATTTCTTTGCCCAGCCCTTGGTGATGCCATCCACCACGTAGCGTGAGTCACTGTATAGGACAACCTTCGAGGGGGTTTCGAGTTGTTCGAGGCCGATAATGCAGGCCAACAGTTCCATGCGGTTGTTGGTGGTTTGACGAAAGCCGCCGGAAAGTTCCCGGGCTTCCCCGGACGATGACATGACCACCCCATAACCGCCGGGGCCGGGGTTGCCCAGGCTGGATCCATCCGTGAAAATAATGATCCGGTCTGCAAGGTCAATATCCGGTTCCCCAACCGGCGCGGCTGCTGGCCGGGTATTTCTTTTTCGTGACGGTTTGAGGCGTATTTGTTCGCCTGAACGCCGATCCTGGATGAAGCCCTGTGCTTCCTCACGTGTCGAAAAGCGCTTGTACTGGGCACCTTGAAAACCGATCACCTGGTTCTGGGCACCGGCGTCGCCGAACCACTGGGTGTAGATCCCCGGCCGCCTGCCCACGGCAACCGCGTAGTATTTTTTCTTGGCCATAATGATTCACCGTCCAGTCAGGGGGAAATCCCGAACCGAAGCCACTTGAAATCCTGGCGAAGCTTATCTGAAACCTCGCTGCCGATGCGACCCATGAAGAGGTTTTCGGGTTTCAGGCAGATGTTCGGTTCGTTGGTCTGCAGTTCGATGAACCCGTGGGGGTTGAACAGCCGGATGAGCATGTTGCGGTATTGTTGGGCTTTCATGCCCGAACCGTCCAGATCCCAGGTCCATGAATATCCGACCATGTATGCAATCATCCGTTCAATCTTCGGGTGGGTCAGCATCAGACGGACCATGTCTCCTGCGATCTTGCAGGATCGAAGGATTCTGCTCACTTCCACCGCCTTTACTTCCATCATTATGCCCGGCCCCAGTTCCGTCCACCGCTCGTCGGCTTCCGGGTGGCTGAAAACCCCGAATCCCACGATATGCTGGTCCTCCGTCAGGGCCAGCACCACATTGGCATCCGTTTTGGCGGCATGCTTTTCAAGGGTTTCTCTTTTGGTGTAAATGGATTTGTACTGGGCGTGGGTGCCGAACTGATCGTCGAAACGGTAGGTTTGGATTTCATCGGGCGTGCAGAAAGACCGTATTTGTACAGGACCGGCCGGGGTGGACCGGACAACCTCCTTTTGCATGGGATCGTTCAAAAGCGTCAGTCTTCTCCAAGGTGATCGGATGCCGTAAATGCATTGTTATCAATGATTGCCGCCAGACACAGACACACATGCGGCTAGAAATCACTCCACTCCTTATGCAGTCGCTTGACCATGATCACCAGGTCTTGGCGATTGCCCTGGATATCCTTCATATATTCCTTCAGCTCGGCAAACTTGAAAAAATCGAATTTCTTTACGGCTTCGATGGCGCCGTCTTCGACGCCGGCCACCAGGTCGGCCCGCAGCATCTCCAAGCCCTTATCCATGGCCAATTGAATCAGGTCCAGCAGCAACCAGGTCCCCAGCCGCATCTGCCGGTATTCAGGCAGCACCACGATGCGAAACCGACCCACATGGCTGGTGGCACCGAAACCTCGCAGATGCAGGCTTCCCTGACCCACGACAGTATCATTGCACAAGGCCAGGATGGAGCAGATGCTGCCCTTTTCCATGGCTTCGAACCACGTGTCCATGACAGCCGTGTCCATGACATCGTAATTCAGGAACCAGCGGTCCGATTCGGGAATCCGGTTGTAGAAGGCATCCAGAAGCAGCCGGTCTCCCGGTTCCACCGGGCGGATCACTGCTTCCACGCACTCCTTCAGGACACACTCTTTCGGGTATCTCACGGTCTCGACCTCCTTCGACGATGGTGTCAGTCGGCCCCAGAAAGATGAAAACTTACCGGTCCGGAGCAGCGCTGTCAAGGTTGCCATGCGCATCTCACGGCAATCCGGACGGCGATCAGTCAATCATAAAACCGATGGCCAGAAGATGTCCGCAGGCCGGGCGATCATGGGAACCGTCCGTCCTGAAACGGATATTGAACCGGCTGGTTTTTTTTCTTGACTAACCCTATTCGTAGCTAATATATAGCTAATATGTAACCTTTTATCAAATGAATTTTATCCATAATTTGATTTTTGTTTCAAAGCAGATGTCGTTCAGCCTGTCCCCCGAACAATCCGTCCCGGACCACCCGGGAACAAAAAGATTCCTTAACCTGCGGCATTCAAGCGAGCCGCCCAAAGGGAGGTAACGATGAGTGACCTGAGTTGGCTGCCGAGAGAATCCGGTATCAAGAACCATCACCTGTGGAGCGAGGAACACTTTTCCAGTGACGCGCCAGGGGTCATGTTCGAAAAGCGCCCCATCCTGGATCCGTCGGGAAATCCGGTTGACGGTTTGTTCTCGGCCTGGATCATCCTGAACAACCCGATGCAGTACAATTCCTACACCACCGAAATGGTCAAGGGCGTCATCGCCGGGTTCCATCGTGCTTCAGCGGACAGTTCAGTGGTGGCCGCGGTTTTCACTGCCATGGGCGACAAGTCCTTTTGTACGGGCGGCAACACGAAGGAGTATGCCGAGTATTATGCAAAACGACCCAACGAATACGGGCTTTACATGGATCTTTTCAATGCCATGGTCGATGGCATCCTCGGCTGCAAGAAACCCACCATCTGCCGGGTCAACGGCATGCGGGTGGCAGGCGGCCAGGAAATCGGCATGGCCTGCGATCTGACCCTCTCCAGCGACCTGGCCATCTTCGGCCAAGCCGGTCCCAGGCACGGCAGCGCCCCGGACGGCGGCAGCAGCGATTTCCTGCCGTGGATGCTGCCCATGGAACTGGCCATGTGGAACTGCGTCTCCTGCGAGATGTGGAGTGCCTACAAGATGAAACGGCTGGGCTTGATCTCCAAATGTGTCCCCGTTATCAAGGATGCCGATGGATGGGTTCGCAATCCCGCCATCCAGACCGATCGCTACGTGGCCGACGGCGAAATCGTCTACGGTGAGTACAAGACCGGGGATGCGGCCAAGCAGGCCCGGGCCTATATCAAAACAGCCAAAACCGATTTCGAGCAGTTGGACAACGAGGTCAACCGGATTCTTTGGACCTATACCAACCTTTTTCCGGGGTGTCTGATCAAAAGTGTGGAAGGCATTCGTCTTAAAAAGAAGTTCTTCTGGGATCAGGCCAAAGTCATCAACCGCCACTGGCTGGCCGCCAACATGAACGGCGAAGCCTTCTTGGGATTCAACGCCTTCAACACGAAAAAGATCACCGGCCGGGATACCATCGACTTCATCGAGTATCGACGCCGCCAGGCCGCCGGCGATGCCTTCGACGTAGAATTCATGGCTGCCGTACTTGGCCGCCCAACGACCTAAAGGAGAAACGCACATGCTGCTGGAAGGAAAAAATGCCATCGTCACCGGTGGGTCCCAGGGAATCGGCACCGCCGCCAGCCTGGAACTGGCCAAAGAGGGCGCCAACGTCTGCCTCACCTATCGACGCCATGCGGACGAGGCCAGGGCCGTTGCGGACCAAATTGAAAAGATGGGGCGCAAGGCCGTCTGCGTCGCCTGCGACATTGCCGTCTTCAGCGAGGCCGAGGCCACGGTCAAGAAAGCCCAGGAAGCATTCGGCCGCATCGATATCCTGGTGAACAACGCCGGCATGAACTGGGACGGCGTCTGCTGGAAGATGACCGAAGAGCAGTGGGACCGGGTGATCGCCGTCAACTTGAAGGGGTATTTCAACTTCACCCGCCACGTGGCGCCCTTATTGAAGGAACAGAAGTACGGTAAAATCATCAATGTCACCTCCATCAACGGCATGCGCGGCAAGTTCGGGCAGACCAACTATTCGGCCTCCAAAGCAGGCATCATCGGCTACACCAAGGCCGTGGCCAAGGAATTGGGCGCCTTCGGCGTCAACGTCAACGCCGTGGCTCCGGGCCTTATCGAAACCGCCATGCTGAAAAATTCCGAGGCCCGGGACAAGATCATCGACCTGGCCATGGGCGAAATGGCCTTGAAGCGCATCGGCCAGCCCGAAGATCTGGCATCGGTCATCGCATTCCTGGCTTCTGACAGGGCCCGCCACATCACCGGAGAGGTGATCAAGGTAGACGGCGGGCAATATATTTAGATCGAAAGGAATACCAATATGAATGACGTCGCCATTATCGGCGCAGGACAGAGCACTTTCGTACGCTTTTATCCGGGATCGGTGCGGGAGCTGGCCTTCGAAGGCTTTTCCGACGCGCTGGGACATGCCGGCATCACCGCCGCGGACATCGACGCGTCGGTGGTCTGTTCGGCGCCGGAATACGACCTGCAGCGCTCACCGGCCGGGGTGTTCGCCGAATATTTGGGACTCAACCCGGGTCCCACCTTTTACGTAGAAACCCTGTGCTCATCGGGCAGCACGGGCCTAAAGCTGGCCTATAGCCTGATCAAATCGGGGCTGCACGACATCGTGGCCGTGGTCGGGTTTCAGAAAATGTCGGAGATCTCTTCCGCCGAAACCCAGGAGCGCATGGGCCGGGGTGCGGACATCCAGTGGGAGAGCCCCTTCGGCACCATGATGCCCGCCTACTACGCCATGTATGCCCGGGCCCACATGCAGGCCTACGGCACGCAACCCGAAGACCTGGCCGCCATTCGCGTCAAAGCCTCCACCTACGGCCAGCTCAACGACCGGGCCGTCTACCGCAAGGCCGTCACCGCCGACATGTTCACGGACACGGAAAACATGATGAGCGGATCCGTGGCCTCTCCCTTGCGCGTGGGAGACTGCTGTGCCAACGCCGACGGCAGTTCCTGCATCATCGTGGCCAGCGCCGAAAAAGCCAAATCCCTGTGCGACAAGCCCGTGTGGATCCGGGGCATCGGTTCGGCCTCCGCGCCGGTCAACCTGGCCGGCCGGGACCTGTTCAACGGGCTGTCCGTGGCACGTCAGGCCAGCGCCCAGGCCTACAAGATGGCCGGTATCGGCCCCAAAGCGATCGACGTGGCCGAAGTCCACGACTGTTTTACGATTGCCGAGATGATGGCCTACGAAGACCTGGGGTTCGCCGGCCCCGGCGAAGGCCGTGACCTGATCAACGGCAAGGAGACCTATTTGACAGGAAGTATTCCGGTGAACGTGGACGGCGGGCTGCTCTCCAAGGGCCACCCCATCGGCGCCACCGGCGGCAGCCAAATCCGCACCATCGTGCTGCAGTTGCGCGGGGAAGCCGGGGAGATCCAGGTGCCCGATGCCGCCGTGGGCCTGGTCCATAACATCGGCGGTGTTGGTCTTTACGGGAATGTAACCATTCTGGCCAGATAATTCGATCCGGCCCACCTCGGTGGACGGGCATGTGAGATAAGGAAAAACAGCCATGGGGAAGAAGGAAAAGGACGAACGCTTCAGAAAATTCGGCACAGTCAGCTTTACCGGCACCACCCGGGTCAACGACTTCATCGACCACTTGGAGCAGGGCAAGGTCAGCGGCACCCGCTGTGAATCCTGCGGGAAAGCGTTCTTCCCGCCCCGGGCCGACTGCTGCACCTGCCGCTCATCGAAAATGAAATGGTTCGATGTCCAGGGGACGGGAAAGCTGCTCACCTACAGTACCCTGGCCTTCGGCCCCAAAGGATTCGAAGGGGACCTGCCCTATACCATCGCCCTGGTGGACTACGGCGACTATAAGGTGTTCGGACGAATTGCCGGCGGTATCAAAGAATCCGAGCTGTCCATCGGTATGGCCCTGGCAGCCAGAGCTAACCCGCTTGCCGACGGACGGATCAACTACGTCTTTCATAAGTGAGGAATAAGACATGTCGCATCTGAAATTCATCAACCATGATATCGTCGATGGCGTCACCACCCTGACCTTTAACCGGCCCAAGCACAACGTGCTGAACATCGAGATGATGAACCAACTCAACGGCCAGCTGGAAACGTTGGCCAACGACGGGTCGCTCAAGTGTGTGGTCCTGGCGGCCGAGGGCCCCAGCTGGTGTGCCGGCGTCGAGGTGGCCGACCACCGGCCGGAGATGGTGGACGAGATGATCGCCACCTTCAACCGCATCTTCGAACTGGTTCACCGCATGCCGGTGACCACCATTGCAGCGGTCCACGGCGCCTGCCTGGGAGGCGGGATGGAAGTGGCCATGGCCTGCGACATCATCGTGGCGTCGCCCAAGGCCGTCTTCGGCCAGCCGGAGATCAAGCTGGGGTTCTTTCCGCCCTACGCGGCTATCCGGCTTCCCCAGTTGGTGGGACCGGCCCGGGCCGTGGAGATCTGTACCACGGGCCGCCGCTACAAAGCCGAAGCGGCACAGCGCATGGGTCTGGTGGCCCACCTGTCCGGTGAAGACAACTTCCAGGAGACGCTGGACGGCATCGTCGGTGAAATCAAGGCATGCAGTCCGCTGATCATCCGGCTCAACAAGCGGGCCGTCAACGCCCACCTGGGACTGGACTTCAAAAAAGCCCTGTCAGGCGTCAGCGACCTGTTTTTAAACACCCTGATGAAAACCGAAGACACCCTGGAAGGCATCAAGAGCTTCGAAGAAAAGCGCCGGCCGGTGTGGAAGAACAGGTAGCGTTCGCAGATTAAATTAAGAAAAGGAGAACCAGCGATGGCGTCCATGATATCCTGGCAGATGACGGAGCTCGGAAAACCCCTGGCGAAGGTGGAAGTACCCATTCCCGAACCCGGTCCCGGCGAGGTGCTGGTCAAGGTGGCCGGATGCGGGGTGTGCCACACGGACCTGGGCTTTTACTACGATGGCGTGCGAACCAAATCACCGCTGCCCTTGACCCTGGGCCATGAAATCAGCGGCATTGTCACCGCCGCCGCTCCCGATGTCCGACAGTTGGAGGGCAAGGCGGTGATCATCCCCGCGGTCATGCCCTGCGGCAACTGCGATGTCTGCAACCGGGACCTGGGCAACATCTGCACCACCCAGAAGATGCCCGGCAACGATATCCAGGGGGGATTTGCCAGCCACATCGTCGTCCCGGCCAAGCAACTGTGCCAGGTTCCGGTGGACGACCAGTACCGGCCCGTCGGCCAGGCAGACGTCTCTCTGGCCCAGATGTCCGTCATCGCAGACGCGCTGACCACGCCTTACCAGGCCGTTGTCGATGCCGGACTGTCCGCCGACGACACGGCCATTTTCGTGGGCGTGGGCGGCGTGGGCGGCTTCGGCGCCCAGATCGCCAAGGCCTTCGGCGCTTTAGTGGTGGCCATCGATGTGGATCAGGCCAAACTTGATGCACTGGCCCCCTATGTGGACAAAACCTTCAACGCTGCCGAGATGACTTTCAAGGATCTGCGCAAGGCGGTTTCCGCCTTCGTCAAAGAGAGAGGCAAACGCCGGACAGAGTGGAAGATTTTCGAGACCTCCGGCACTGCCGCCGGCCAGAAAACCGCCTTCGGCCTGATGACCTTCGGGGCCAATCTTTCCGTGGTGGGCTTTACCATGGACACGGTAGACATTCGCCTGTCCAACCTCATGGCCTTTAACGCCACGGCCCGGGGCAACTGGGGCTGCCTGACCCGCTATTACACGCCGGTACGTGACCTGGTCCTGTCGGGCAAGGTGAAGATGGCACCGTTTGTCAAAACCTTTCCGCTGTCCGAAATCAACGCGGTCTTCGACATGGTGCACCATAAAAAGATCGTCGAGCGGGCGATCATGGTGCCCTGACACGATCATAAACAACCGTTGTTGCAGCGACCCTGAACGTTTTCACCCAACCCAAACAGCCGGAATCATGCGGCGAAACTCAACAGGAAACGACGATGCACAAACTACTTACAGACAGCCCCGGAGAAAAGATGTTGCTCCTGGGCAACGAAGCCATCGCCCGCGGCGCCATCGAAGCCGGCGTAGCCTTTGCCACCACCTATCCGGGTACGCCCTCGTCGGAAATCTCATTGAATCTGTTCGAGGTTTCGCATGAGAGCGATCTCTACTTCGAATACAGCACCAATGAGAAAGTGGCCCTGGAAGTCGCCGCCGCCGCCGCCAACAGCGGTGTGCGCACCTTCTGCATGATGAAGCACGTGGGCCTGAACGTGGCGGCCGATCCGCTGATGACGCTGGCCTACGTCGGGGTAAAGGCCGGGATGGTCATCCTCTCCGCCGACGATCCGTCCATGTTCTCCAGCCAGAACGAACAGGACAACCGCTACTACGGCAAGCTCTCCGGCCTGCCCATACTCGAACCCTCATCGGTGGAGGAAGCCCGCCAAATGACGGCCGAGGCCTTCGACCTGTCCGAACGGCTGGGCGAACCGGTGATCTTGCGCACCACCACCCGCATCAACCACTCCAGCGCCTTCGTGGAACTGGGCAAGTTGACGCCGCGCAAAACCAAGGGGGATTTTATAAAAGACCCCTTCAACCTGGTTACCGTGCCGGCCGTCTCCCGCCGCCTCCACGTAAAACTGCTGGAGAACTGGGACAAGGCCCAGGCCCTGGCCGAGACCTCCGGCTACAACTTTACCGACGGCGTCGGTTCCTGGGGCATCATCTGCAACGGGGTCAGCTATGGCTATGTTTCCGACGCGGTGAAAGAGTTGGGCATCGCAGACAAGATTCGGGTCCTTCGCCTGGGTTTTTCTTACCCTACGCCCCCGAAACTGATTAAAAAATTTCTGAAGTCGTGCGAACGCGTGCTGGTGGCCGAAGAGGGCGAACCGTTCATGGAAGAAGCCGTCAAGGCCTTTGCCCAGGAGGCCGGATTGACTCTGCCCATCGCCGGCAAGGGAGAAGGTCTCTTCTCCCGGCTCTACGAGTTCGATCCGGCCATGGTACGCCGGGTGATGGCCGGTTACTTCGGCGTGCCGCACACGGAAAGCCAACCGCCCGACCTGTCAGACGTACCCGAAATCCCCCAGCGGCCGCCCAACCTGTGCGCCGGCTGTTCCCACCGAGCCACCTTCTATGCGGTTAAAAAAGCCGCCGAGGGCGAGGAGACGATCTATCCCACGGACATCGGTTGCTACACCCTGGGTTTTCTGCCCCCGTTGGCCATGGGCGATTTTCTCATCTGCATGGGTTCGTCGGTCAGCACGGCCTGCGGCTTTTCCAAAGCCACGGACAAAAAAGTGATCTCTTTTATCGGCGACTCGACATTTTTTCACTCGGGTATGACCGGTCTGGTCAACGCCGTTTACAACAACCACAACTTCACCCTGGTCATCCTGGACAACGGTACGACCGCAATGACCGGCCACCAACCCAATCCCGGGGTGGACATGAGCAACTTCAACCTTTCCGGTTACGGCCGCATCTCCATCGAGGCGGTGGTTCGCGCCATCGGCGTCGAACACGTCACCGTCATCAAGCCCTACAAGGTCAAAAAAAGCATCGAGGCAGTGAAAGCGGCCCTTGACCACAAGGGCGTATCGGTGATCATCTCCCAGGAGATGTGCACCCTGTACGCCCGCGGCTTGAACCAACTCAAGGTGCGGGCCTTCACGGTCACGGACAAATGCAAGAACCACCGGGACTGCATCAGCCAGATCGCCTGCCCGGCTTTTTACCTGGATGGCGAACGGGTCCAGATCAATCCCAACACCTGCGTGGGCTGCGCGGTCTGTGCCCAGATCTGCCCAGAGAATGCCATCACACCGGTCAAGGTAAAGCAGGCCGGTTGATCACCTGAGCGCCAAGCCAACAACCTCCGGCTGCGGTCAATGGTTTTCCGGGAGATTCAATCAACCAGGTCATTGAACCGGCAGCCCTTACCATACAGGAAACGACCATGGAGACAACAAGACTGATTATCGTGGCGGTAGGCGGTCAGGGCAACCTGCTGGCATCCAAAGTGCTGGGAGAAGCGGCCCTGCTTTCAGGCGTGCCGGTGCGCATGAGCGAAATTCACGGCATGGCCCAACGCGGCGGTGTGGTCGAATCGGCCATCGTGTTCGGCGATGCCAAAAGCACGATCATCTCCGACGGCGAAGCCAACGTGCTGGTGGGTTTCGAGCCCTCCGAGACCCTGCGGGCCCTGAACAAATGCAGCGCAGACACCACTGTCATTACCAATCTGGCGCCCCTGCCGCCCTTTACCGTGGCCATCGGCCGCGGCACCTATCCGGACCTTGACCGGGCCCAGGACCTGATCAGAGCCAAAACCAAACGGCTGATTGCCTTCGATGCCGTTGACCTGGCCACGACCGCCGGAAGCGTCATGTCGGTGAATATCGTGCTGCTCGGTGCGCTGATCCAGACCGGCATTTTACCGGTCTCCAAGACGAATGTGGAGGAAACCATTCGGACCAAGACCAAAAAGGCGTTTGTGAACGCCAACCTAAAAGCATTCGAATTGGGCTATGGTGCCGCCGCAAATGCATGACGCGCTGTCAATAGCAAGCATAGACCGGCTGTGTCTAAACTGAATGCTCTCCCGGCGGACGAATGGGTCTGCCCCCAAGGAAACCGACCACTGATAAGGAGGTAACGATGCCCTGGAATGAAAAAAGCGAATGCATGCCGGTAGCCCAAATTCAAGCGTTTCAGGTTGAAAAGCTCAGGGAGACGTTGGAGTGGGTGACCAAACGCGTTCCGTTTTACAAGAAAAAATTCAAGGAGGCTGGCGTCAAGGCCGCCGACATCAAGGGTATCGAGGACGTGGCCAAACTTCCTTTCACGGTAAAAAATGACTTGCGGGACAACTATCCTTTCGGCCTGTGCGCCGTTCCCTTAAAGGAGGTAATGCGCGTTCACGCTTCGTCCGGTACCACGGGCAAACCCATCACCGGACCCTATACCGCCGGCGACCTGGCCCAGTGGGGCGAGTGCATGGCGCGCAACTTTCATGCTGCCGGTGCGCGACCCGGGCACGTGGTTCAAAACGCCTATGGTTACGGCCTGTTCACCGGTGGCCTGGGTTTTCACCAGGGTGCCACGACCATGGGCTGTACCATCGTTCCCACCAGTTCCGGGCTCACCGAACGCCAGATCACCCTCTTGAAGGATTTCGAGACCATCGTCCTGTGCTGCACCCCATCCTATGCCCTGACCATTGCCGAGCGGGCCGAGGAGCTCAAGGTGGATCTGAAAAAACTGCCCCTTTCCATCGGCATCTTCGGTGCCGAACCCTGGACCGCCGGTATGCGTGCAGAGATCGAGGCGCGCATGGGCATCAAGGCCATGGAGGCATACGGCCTCACTGAACTGGGCGGACCCGGCGTGGGCTTCGACTGCGAGGCCCAGAGCGGTATCCACATCAACGAAGACTACTACCTGGCCGAAGTGGTCGACCCCATCACCCTGGAACCGGTTCCACTAGGTGAAAAGGGCGAGCTGATTTTCACGTCGCTGCAGCGCCGGGCCATGCCCATGATCCGCTACCGCACCAAAGACATCACCCGCCTGTACCGCGAAAAATGTGTCTGCGGCCGGACATTCGTCAAAATGGATAAAATTTTCGGTCGGACGGACGACATGCTGATCATCAGCGGCGTCAATGTCTTTCCGTCGCAGATCGAATCCCTGCTGCTGGATATCGAAGAGGTTGAGCCCCAGTACCGCATGCTGGTCCGCAAAAAAGGCTACCTGGATCAACTGGTGGTGCAGGTGGAGGCCAAACCGGACGTGTATGCGGCCGGTGACCGCAAGAAGTTTGAAGTCGAAGCCAAAATTATGGCCCATATCAGAGGCAACATGGGGATCAGCGTGGAGGTGAACCTCGTGGAGCCCAAGTTCATCGCCCGAAGCGAGGGCAAGGCCCTTCGCGTGGTTGACGAACGTCCCAAGCAGTTCCGTTAGCCTCAGGGGCGACGGCGGCCAGGCTGAACAACCACCAGACCGATGGGAGGTGCAACCATGACAGACCAACAACCCTTTGTCCCAAGAACCTTTGCCGTTATCGGTGCGGGTCCCGTGGGCTGTATCGTGTCCGCATTTCTGGCCAAAGGGGGCCATAAAGTGATCTTGTGTGACGTCATCCCCGAGCTTCTGGAACCAGCCCTGAAGCGGGGAATCATCATCGAAGGCGCCGAGAACCTGACCCAGACGGTCAGCCACACCTGCACCAGCATCGATGACCTGCCCAAGTATAAGCCCGACGTCATCTTTGTCACCGTCAAGGCCAATGTCCTGCCACTGATCGCGTCGGCCATCGAGGGTTTCCACAAAAAAGGGCTTTATGTGGTGAGCTGGCAGAACGGCATTGACACGGAACTGGTGCTGGCCAACAGCCTGGGCAAGGAACCGGTGATGCGGGCGGTGGTCAACTACGGCTGCGGCCTGCTGGGGCCGGCCCATGTGACGATCCCCTTTCACCACCCGCCCCACTTTATTCAGGAACTGGACCCGGAGGCCAAGTTCGCCGCCGATGCCATTGCCCAGGCCATGACCCTCAGCGGCCTGCCCACCCGCCATACGGAGAACATCGTTGCCATGGTGTGGCGCAAGGGCGTGCTCAACGCCTGCATGAACCCGGTGTGCGCCGTCACCGGCCTGACGATGTCCCAGGCCATGAACGACCCGATCATTTTCAACCTCGTGGACTCCCTGGTCAAAGAGTGCGTCAAGGTCGCCCGGGCCAATGAGATCACGCTGGGCTGGGAGTACTACCCCAACGCCATCGAATACATGCGCAACGCCGGCAACCATAAGCCTTCCATGCTCATGGACATCGAGAACGGCCGCCGTACGGAAATCGACTACATCAATGGAAAATTCGTGGAATATGGCCGTCGGGCAGGCATCGAAACCCCTTACAACATCACCCTGCAGAGCCTGGTCAAAGGGTTGGAATCCAAACTGTAAGATAATTGGCATCTTGATCCCGAAATTCGATTTTTTATTTCAGAAAACAAAAGGCAAATAATAAATAAAATACAATAACCAAAAACCAAATGACAAATAAATCACAATAGCCAAATTCAAAATTCCAAACCTTGCGGTCTTGAACAATGGGCATTCCGATTATCGATGTTGGAGAAATCAAAATGATACTCAACCGTTGGTTTATGCCCTTATTTGGATATTGTAATTTGGAATTTATTTGGGATTTGTGATTTGTAGTTTGTGATTTAGGATTTGGTGCTTGTAATCTATTGTATCCGGTTTACCCGGGTTAGGGATTGAGGGAATAACCAACAAAGAGCTAACCATGTCGACAGCCAATCAGGCAACTTCTCAACACCCCACCCCACCCTATTTCGCCGGTGCCGATGTGGGGGCGTCCAGAACCAAAGTTGCCGTGATCGATGCCGATGGTCATATGGTCGGATACCGTGTGCACCGATCGGGAACGGATTTTACGGCGACTGCCGATCGATGCCTGACCGAGGCATTGGCCATGGCCGATATAGGCAAAGACCGAATCGATCGCACGATCTCTACCGGATACGGTCGAAAGAATGTCTCCTATGCCCAGGACCACCGCACCGAAATCAGCTGCCACGGAAAAGGGTGCTACCACTATTTTCCTTTTGCGATCACCATCATCGATATCGGCGGGCAGGACAACAAGATCATCAAAATAGATCAAAATGGCCGCCGGACGGCCTTCAAAATGAATCGCAAGTGCGCCGCCGGGACCGGTGCGTTCCTGGAGGAAATGTCTCCCCGCCTGGACATCCCCCTGTCGGAAATGAACGGCCTTGCCGCGGCATCCACTGACATGGTCAAGCTGGGCAGCTTCTGCACGGTCTTTTCCGCCACCGAGGTGCTGGAGAACATCCGTCGGGGCAAGCGGGTTGAAGACATCGTCAAAGGGTTATTTTTTTCAGTCATTTCCAGAATCACCGAAATGGACGCCTTCACCGAAAAAGTGGTCATGACCGGTGGCGTGGTGGCCCATAACCCCTACCTGGTTGAGATGACCCAGGAACTGATCAACCGTCCTATCCTGGTGCCGGAGTTGCCCCAGTTCACCGGTGCCCTGGGAGCAGCGCTTTATGCGAAAGAAACATACGCCAAGTAATTTTGAATTGAATTGAGATTTGTTATTTATGATTTGATGCTTGCAACCGGAGGTGCCCTGTGTCCGAAGAGAAAAAAATAAAACTGAAGCGGCTGGAATCGTCCAAGGTGCTGGGCAAGTTCATGGCCGATTATTACTACGAGTTGGACAACGCCGCCAAAACCGGCGAGCGAAAGATCGCCTGGTGCACCAGTGTGGGACCGGCGGAGATTCTGCGGGCCATGGGGTTCCTGGTCTATTTTCCCGAAACCCACTCGGCCATGCTGGGATCCTCGCGCATGGCCACGGAGCTGATTCCCAAGGCCAA
Organism: uncultured delta proteobacterium; assembly: GCA_963705435.1. Lineage (GTDB taxonomy): Bacteria > Desulfobacterota > Desulfobacteria > Desulfobacterales > Desulfosarcinaceae > Desulfosarcina. The sequence goes on from CAVPJR010000015.1 coordinate 161,348, forward strand.
CGCCGTGGGCTATTCGCCGGACATCTGCTCCTACCTCACCGCGGACATCGGCGCCTACCTGGAAAAAGTCTCCCCCTTGGCCAAAATCTTCGAAGGCATCCAGGGCCCGCCCAAGCCGGATGTGCTGGTGTTCAACACCAACCAGTGCCGCGACGTGCAGGACTGGTTCAATTTCTACGGTGATGAGTACGACGTACCGGTGGTGGGGGTCCACTCCTATGTGGGCGTCCAGGCGGTGGAAGAGGCCCATGTGAAATCCATCGCCAAACAGATGGAAGATCTGATCCCGCCGCTGGCGCACGTCATCGGGAATACATTCGACATGGATCGGTTCAAGGAGACCGTGGCCCTGTCCAGGGAGTGCTCGGAACTTTGGAAGCAGGTGCTCGATACGGCCGCCGCCTTCCCCTCCCCCCTCACCTTTTTCGACGGGACCACCCTCATGGGCGCCGCCGTGGTGGGCCGGGGAACCCAGCGGGCCAACGACTGCTATCGCACCCTGCTGGCGGAGCTGAATCAACGTATCGCCGACAAGGAAGGCGCCATCGAAGACGAACAATTCCGGATCTATTGGGACGGCATGCCCGTGTGGGGTCGGCTGTCCGCCCATGCCAAGATGTTCGCCTCCCTGAAAACCAACGTGCTGGCCTCGACCTACTGCAACTCGTGGATTTTCTCCGCCCTGGATCCGGATGATCCCTTCAACTCCATGGCCCGGGCCTACACGGAGCTGTTCATCGTGCGTGCCGACGCACCCAAGGAAGCATATATCCGCAACATGCTGGAGTTCTTCAAGGTGGACGGCATCATCTACCATGACGCCAAAACCTGCCCCAACAACTCCAACTGCCGCTATGGCATGCCCCAGCGCATCGAACGGCAGTCCGGCATCCCCAGCCTGACCATCAACGGCGACCTGAACGACCTGCGCCTGATTTCCGACGAGCAGACCAAGACCAATGTGGAGGCCTTCATCGAGCAATTGGCGGAAAATAAATAAGTGCACGCGTTCAGCGTTCCGGGTTCTGGGTTCCGAGGTTTGAAATTAAATGCAACGCTGAACCATTGAACCCTGAACCGGTGAACGATAAAAAAATAAGGAGCGAGGATCATGTTGGATAGTCTATTCAACCCGAAAGGCGTAGCCGTCATCGGTGCGTCCGGAAAAGAACTTCATATCGGCAACCGGGTGATCAAGAACCTGCTGGACTTCGGTTACCAGGGGGGGATCTACCCCATCAACCCCAAGGCCGACGAAATCCGCGGGATCAAGGCCTATAAATCCATTCTCGACGTTCCCGGGCAGGTGGATGTGGCCCACATGGTGATCCCTGCCAAGTTCGTGCCTATGGCCGTTGAAGACTGCGGCAAAAAGGGTGTCAAACACATCATTATCAACTCAGGCGGTTTTTCCGAAACCGGCCCCGAGGGCGCCGAAATCGAAAAGGCCTTTCTGGAAAAAGCCAAGGCATACGGCATCCGCATCTTCGGCCCCAACTGCCAGGGCATCATCAATTCAGACCCAGCCGTGCGGGCCTACTGCAATTTCACATTTACCTTTCCCGAGCCGGGGCATATCTCCATCGTAGCCCTGTCCGGCGGGGTGGCCGAAGTGATCCACCAGGGATTTTCGGCCATGGAGGTGGGCACACGCATCTATGCATCCAACGGCAACGCCTGCGATATCTCCATCCCGGAAATCATCCGCTATCTGGCCGACGACACGGGCACCCGGGTCATTGTCACCTATGTCGAGGGCCTCAGGGACCCCATGGATTTCTTCGGGGCCGTCAAAGAAGCGGCGGCAAAAAAACCCGTGCTGGCGATGAAGGCCGGCCGCACCATGGAGGGCGCCAAGGCGGCTGCTTCCCACACCGGCGGTCTGGCTAAAGAGGACATGGCCACGGACCTGATCTTCAAGAAGGCCGGCATCGTGGATTTCCGGGATGAAGGTCAGCTGATCAACGCAGCCATCGCTTTTGGGTCGCAACCCATCCCGAAGGGCAACCGGGTCGGCATCATCACCAACACCGGCGGGCCGGCGGTCATCGCCACCGACATCCTGGTGGATGCCGGACTGACCCTTCCCCCCCTGTCGGAAAAAACCAAGGCGCTGCTCAAGGAGACCCTCTATCCGGAGGCCACGGTGAGCAATCCTGTGGATGTGCTCGCCACCGGCACCGCCGACCACTTTGGCAGATGTCTGGAGGCCATGATGGCCGACAACAGCTTCGACTGCGTGCTGGTCAATTTCGTTACGCCCTTTTTCATGGACACGGAAAGCATTGCCATGGCCATCGCCCAGGTCAACCAGAAGCAGATCAAGCCCATGGTATGCAACCTGATGACCGACCGGCGCCAGTGGGCTGAGACCGAAGCCATCCTCAAAGCCGGCGGTGTGCCCTGCTTCGCCCTGCCCAGTGATGCCGCCCGTGCGCTGGTCGCCCTGGTGCGCTATCGCCACATCCTTGACCGGGAACCCGGCCGGGTTCGGTCATACGCTGACGTGGACACCGATAGCGCCCGTGCGATTGTCGACCGGGCCAACGGCCAGCCGATGCTGGCTGCGGATCAAGTTTACGAAATCCTCGAAGCCTATGGTCTCGATGTCCCCGATTGGCGCATGGCCGGTGATATGGAGGGCGCCGTGGCCGCTGCCGATGCCATCGGCTATCCGGTGGTCCTCAAGGCCGATGCCGCATCCGTGGTTCACAAGAGCGACATGGGCGGTGTGGCCGTCAACCTGACCGACGCCGATGCGGTGAAGCAAGCCGTAACGATAATGACCGAACGAATCGACGCCCGGGACCTGCGTTTCTTCGTCCAACAGTTTGTACCCGGTGGCCGGGAAGTGATCCTCGGCGCCAAGGCCGAGCCCGGCATGGGGCATCTGATCATGTTCGGCCTCGGCGGCATCTTCGTCGACGTACTCAAGGACGTGGTCTTCAACCTCACCCCGGTTACCGACGCAGAAGCCCGGGAAATGGTCGACGGCATCCAGGCATCCGCCCTGCTCGACGGGGTTCGCGGCCAAAAACCGGTGGACAAAGCCGCCCTGGTCGACCTGATTCAACGCCTGTCCAAGCTGGTGACGGACTTTCCCCAGATCAAAGAGCTGGACCTGAATCCAGTCATGGCCTTCGAAAAAGGGGCCGTGGCGGTGGATGCGCGGATTGGTTTGATTAGTTGATTAGTTTTATTGGTTTAGTTAGTTGGATTAGTTGGTATTATAAAGTTTTTTGCGCTTCGAACCTTGAACCTTGAACCCTTGAACCCTTCAACCCTGAACCCAGAACCCTTCAACCTAAGGAACACCCCATGGCCCATTGGATGAACCTGGGACAACAGCTCAAGATGAACGCCAAGAATCTACCGCAAACCGTGGCGCTGTGCGATGCCCGGCGGCGTTTCACCTACCCCGAAGTGAATCGCCGGGTCAACCGCCTGGCCCACCGCCTCATGGAAATGGGCCTGAAAAAAGGCGATAAACTGGCCGTGCTCATGGAAAACAGCATTGAAATCGTCGAGCTCTATCTGGCCACGGCCAAGACCGGCATCGTCATCGTCCCGGTGAATTTCCGTTTGGTGGGGCCTGAAGTGGCCTACATCGTCGACAATGCGGACGCCAAAGCCATGGCCGTGCACCACGAATTCACCCCTTGCGTAGACACCATCAAGGATCAGCTGAAACAACTCCCGCCGGAGAATTATATTGTGGTGGACCAGCCAAAAAACGGGTATCGGGAATACGAATCGCTGCTTGACGGTGCAGCGGACGACGAACCGGACGTGCAGGTTCTCCCTTCCGACACCTGGATTCTCATCTACACCTCGGGCACCACTGGAAAACCCAAAGGCGTGGTTCGCTCCCACGAATCCCACATTGCCTTCTTTCTGATCAATGCGGTGGACTTCGGGTTCGATGCCCACGACGTGTGCCTGAACGTCATGCCCCTGTGCCACATCAACTCCACCTTTTTCACCTTCACCTTCACCTATATCGGCGCCACGGTTTACATCCACCCGGCGCGTTCCTTTAGGCCCGATGAGATTCTGGAGATCGTGGAAAGAGAGAAAATCACCTTCATTTCCCTGATCCCGACCCACTACAACCTGATCCTCAATGTCTCCGAAGAAGGCCGCAAGCGGGATATCCGTTCCATCAAAAAGTTGCTCTGCAGCTCCGCCCCGGTGAGAAAAACCATGAAAACCGCCATCATGGCGTTCTTCCCCGGGGTTGCGCTTTACGAGGCCTACGGTTCCACTGAAGCGGGAATCGTAACTGTACTGCGGCCCGAGGACCAGATGCGCAAGCTCGGCTCGATCGGTTACGAAAGCCTGGGCACCGACCGGGTCAAGATTCTGGATGCGCAGGGCAACGAGGTGCCGCCGTGCGAGGTGGGTGAGTTATACTCCAAGGGCCCCATGCTGTTTGACGAGTACTACAAGCTGCCGGAAAAAACGGCTGCCGCCTTCAAGGACGGTTGGTTTTCTGCCGGCGACATGGCCCAACGGGACGAGGACGGCTTCTACCAGATCGTTGACCGCAAGGACAACATGATCATCACCGGCGGCGAGCACGTCTATCCCAGCGAGGTGGAAGAGACCGTCGGCAGCCACCCGGATGTGTTCGATGTGGCCGCCATCAGCCTGCCCGACGATAAATGGGGGGAAAAACTGGCCGTGGTGGTGGTACCCATGGATGGTTCGGACATCAATGAAACGACCATATTCGATTGGTGCCGCGATCGGATGGCCGGCTACAAGCGGCCCAAGCAGGTCTTCTTCATCAAACCAGCCCAGATGCCACGCACCGCCACGGGAAAGATACTCCACCGGATCCTGCGAGAAAGTTATGCCGGAGGTGAACCGGTCTTTCCGGAAACCGACAGCTGCCCGGCGCCGGGGGAAATGACTAATCAATAGAAACATCAAACCCACAAGGAGGTTTTTTACATGCTGAGTAAAGCGTTCATTCCCTACAAAGGGTACTACTCCACCCCTTTCTGCCGCTGGCAGGGGGCCATGGCCAACGAGAATTCAATCGTGCTGGGCGCAAAGACCGCCGCCCGCTGGATTGCCGACAAAAATTGGGAGCCGGGCATCTTCGACTACCTGGTCTTCGGCAACACCATCAGCCAGCTGCACCAGTTTTACAGCGCACCTTACGCCGCCGCCCTGATGGGCTGCGGGGGCATCCCCGGCATCGCCGTCAGCCAGGCCTGCACCACCGGCACCACCTGCATCTTTCAAGCGGCCACGGGCGTCGAGACGGGCATGGTTGAAAACGCCTTTGTCCTCACCACCGACCGCACCTCCAACGGGCCCCACACCATCTGGCCCAACCCGAACGGTCCCGGCGGTGAGGTGATCAGCGAAAACTGGCTCATGGACAACTTCAATGCCGATCCCAATGTGGGCCTGCGCATGGTGGAAACGGCGGAAAATGTCGCCAAAGAGGAGGGCATCACCAAAGAAGAATGCGACCGCCTGGCCGTGCGTCGTTACGAGCAATACCAGATGGCCCTGGCCGACGACCGGGCCTTTCAAAAGCGGTATATGTTCGCCGCCGAAATACAGCTCTCGCGCAAGAAAAGCATCCTCGTGGAAGAAGACGAAGGCATCATGCCCACCACCGCCGAGGGACTGGCCAAACTCAAACCCCTGGTGCCCGGCGGCGTGTTGAGCTTCGGCGCCCAGACCCACCCGGCCGACGGCAACGCCTCCATGGTGGTCACCACCAAAGAGAATGCCGAACGCTTGAGTGCCGATGCATCCATCCCCATCCAGGTGATCGCATACGGCTTCGCCAGGGAAAAGAAAGGCTACATGGCCGCAGCACCGGTGCCGGCTGCCCGAATGGCCCTTAACAAAGCGGGCCTGTCCATCGGCGACATCAAGGTCATCAAGACCCACAACCCGTTTGTGGTCAACGACATCAATTTTGCCCGAAAGATGGAAATCGACGTCGACGGTTTCAACAACTACGGCTCGTCGGTGGTTTACGGTCACCCCCAGGGATCTACAGCCACCCGGCTGATCATGGAAGGTATCGAAGAGGCTGTCCTGCAAGGCGGCGGTTACCTGCTGTGGACGGGCTGCGCCGCCGGCGACTGCGGTGCCTCGCTGATTCTGAAAATCGGCTGACAAAGACCCTACTGCCATTGGGCATTGCAGAAGCGGACCGGACTATGACTCGCCCGGTCCGCTTTTTTCTTTTTCAACGCTTAAATAGATACAAACGGCTATTCGGAACGACGTCCGTCACCCATTTGTGTGGGCTTCCTTAAAGCCGTGCCACTCATCATGATCGATGACATCGTCACCATCCAGATCAACGGCCTTGAACACATCCGCAGTGGTATCCGGGAACCGTTGTTTGAACTCCGCCCAGGTCACCGCCTCATCGCCGTCGGCATCCAGTTCATCAAAATGGATCATGTAGGGTCCGGGATCGGGCATTGAACCCTGGTGAAATTTGTTGTGGCCACAACCACCGGCAAGGATAGCCATCGATATCAGGACTGTCACAGTAACGTTTCGCATTGGATCTCATCCTTTCTGATTGTTGACATCTACCAGTTTAAAATCCCACTGTCGAGCCAACGTAAAGGTTCGGTGAGACAAACCTCTAACAAAATAAGGCATCCTGCGTGGACTGCAAATCGATGGACACCCTTTTTTTTAAATCATCAGCAGCGGTTCGGATGGTATAAGACGATCAGCGCACTTTTGCAGGAATGCGTGTTGGTTCGTCATCGGCCAATTCAGACTGTGAATTGTATCCTCTCCGCGGCGAGCCACGGGAAATGTGCCCGCTATAGCGGTTCAAGATTGATTGCAGTATTGCCTTCACTGGATAGATAGGCTACAAATAGAGGTACTTCTTCCAGCCGGTCCGGCATCCCTTTGAAAATGGTTCAGATAGTATCTGATCAGGGTGTTTTGTGGATAGGTACCCACCCGCGGCGCGGATTGCCGATTCGTCATAACCGAGGCTGTTGAACAGCGGGAGCCCCAGATGAAACAACGCTATCTGTTATGCCCTCAATGTGGCACCCACCGTTTTTTCGTAAAAACCAACATCGGCGACAATCTCTATTTTCATGTGAGTTGGGACTATGTCCCCTTCCCCACGGAAATATCGTCCGCTAACCTGTCCGGTGCGGATTTTTCCGTTGTGCATAGCACCGGATGTACGTGGAAAGGCAGCCTAAAGGGGCTGGTTAAATACCTGAGGTAGGCGGCGCCGTCAAATCCGGAGCGAGCGATCCGGTACCGTTTTTTGCAAGAGTGATTGACTTGTCATCGTTTTCGGCCGATGATTAATTGAATGGAACAAACGCCAGTTTAGTTCTGACCTGTCAGCCTGAAACTGAGTGGGAGCAGCGCGAACTTCTATAATCATATCCAGGGAGAGGCACCATGAAGAAGCTGGTCGAGGAGATTGCAAAGGCACTCGTTGACGCGCCGGAACAGGTATCGGTCAACGCGATTGAAAGCCAACAGAGCATCGTCATCGAGCTGGCCGTGGCCAAACAGGATCTGGGGAAAATCATCGGCAAAAAAGGCCAGAATGTGCAAGCCATCCGAACCATCCTGAACGCCGCTTCGGGAAAAAGCAAAAAACGGATCATCCTGGAACTGCTGGAATAGATACCCGGATCGTTGGATTCCGCTATTCATGGCAGCGTCCTTCCGGCGTTCAACTGCGTGCGCCTTCATCTTGAAAAAGTTCCACGGCAAAAGGAGTAAAGCGTCACCCGATAGCCACGGGAACGGGTGAGGATAACGCCGCCCTGCCTGACATCGCTCTCGACAAACCATCCCACGCCATTCGATCGCATTCATAAAAACGATTGGCCCTTCCCTGGCAGTTACAATGATACACATCTGCAGCGGTCAGGAGCCGGTCGAACGTCTATCGGGTCAATGACCATCGATTCGGTGAGAATCTACTATTGCATTTTAGAAAACCCGCGCAGCACCCGTATGGCACCCATCGCCGACGCCATAGACCTGATTAAAAATTCAACATTGGTTTAGTAAGATACGCCCAACGTCAGAGCGGTTTTTTTAAGGCGTTTATCTTTGGTCCATAGGGGTATTCCGGCCATCATGGCCGATGCCAACAGGTGGACATCGACGAAACCGATCCCGATGCCACTCAGCCTATGCGAGTCGATGAAAAATAGATATTCTTGAAGGGCAATCGTTTGAACCGTATGAAGCGTTTTAAGCAAAGTGAGGATTTCCGAACGGTTCTTCAGGTGGCCGCAGGCCAGTTCGCCAATGATGAATGGATGAATCCACATGCTGTCGTCGGAAAGCAGATTTTCAAGCTGCCGGACACCGCTGCGAAGATGATTGATCCATATGCATCTATCGGGCATACTCGTCAACGAAAAAATGAGCTCGGATGTTGTGTTTAGACGATCAGCAATTTGACTCAGTGAACACCATAAACCCAACTGACACGATGGACTATTTCTTATGGACTGCCTTTTCAACCTGCTCCAAAAACAATTTTCGCGGGATCTCCCGGGCACCAAACCGGATGAGATGATCCGTTCTCACCTGGCAATCGATAAGCTTGAACCGGAGCCGGTTAAGATTCTCCACAAGCGCAACAAAGGTAACTTTGGAGGCGTTGCTGACCCGGCTGAACATGGATTCTCCGAAAAAAGCACGGCCGATGGAAATGCCGTAAAGACCGCCGGCAAGTTTTTCGTCCTGCCAGGCTTCCACCGAATGGGCATATCCCTTCCGATGGAGTTCACTATAGGCGTCTTTCATCTCACCGGTGATCCAGGTCCCCTCGCCATAAGATCGCTTCGCGTCGGCGCATGCCTGAATCACGGCATCAAAAGCCGTGTCAAAAGTGATGCGGAAACGTTTTCTCTTGATGACTTTGCGAAGTGACGTAGAGATTCTCAGTTCATCCGGATACAATACCAAACGTGGGTCGGGCGACCACCAGAGGATGGGTTCGCCCGGGCTGTACCAGGGGAAAATGCCGCTTTTATATGCCAGCAGGAGCCGTTCAGCGCCCAGATCACCGCCGACGGCCAGCAGGCCTTCTTTGATGGCAAGATGCGGTGGGGGAAAGGAGAGTCTCTTGGAAAGGGTGAAAACGGGCATGGGGTATTAGGCTGTAGGCTAAAGGCTGTGGGCTATAGGCGCGCAGTCAGAAAGGTCTTTGGGTTTATTGACTTAGTAATTTCTTGGCAGCCGCCAATTTTGGATTTTCAAATTGGAAATAGAATACCCGGAAGGCGAAAGCCAGAAGTTCAATCCAAATGTCTTGGCAATCATTCACGTGCCTTCCGAATTATAGGGACCCGGTGCTTTTCTTTCATTCAAAATTCAAAACTAAAAATTCAAAATTAGAACGGGCTATAAGCTACGAGCTATTTGCCATATTCAAACACCAGTTTATCACCCTTCATATCCAGCATCACCCTGCCCCCCTTCTCCAGCCGACCGAAGAGAATTTCATCCGCCAGCACATCTTTGATCTCGGTCTGAATGACGCGGGCCAGCGGCCGGGCGCCGTATTGGGGGTCATGGCCTTTCTTGGCCAACCATTTTCTCACCTTATTTGAGTACTCAATGGATACTTTCTTGACCGCCAGCTGGTCGGCAAACTCTTTCATAAATTTGTCGACGATCATAGCCATGATCTCACGGTCGAGGGCGTTGAAGGTGATAATGCCGTCCAAGCGGTTTCGAAATTCCGGGCTGAAAATTTTCTCGATGGCCTTTTTGCCTTTGCCGGTGGAATCGCCTTTGGTGTCCCCGAAACCAATGGTGGCGCTGCTCATCTCGCGTGAACCGGCGTTGGATGTCATCATGACGATGACATTGCGAAAATCCGCCTTTTTGCCGTTATTATCCGTCAGCGTAGCATGGTCGAGCACCTGCAATAGGATATTGAACAGATCTTCGTGGGCTTTTTCGATTTCGTCCAACAGCAGAACACAGTAGGGGTGCTTGCGCACGCCGTCGGTGAGCAGACCACCCTGGTCGAAACCGATGTAACCGGGGGGTGCACCGATAAGCCGGGCCACGGCATGTTTTTCCATGTACTCGCTCATGTCATAGCGCATAAACTCCACATCCAGTTGCCGGGCCACCTGCCGGGCCACTTCAGTTTTGCCCACGCCCGTGGGGCCGGTGAACAGGAATGAACCCACGGGCTTTTCCGGCTGTCCCAGCCCGGCCCGTGAGCGCTTGATGGCGGTCACCAGGGCATCGATGGCGTCGTCCTGGCCAAACACGACCCGGCGCAGCTGGCCGCCCAGATTTTCCAGTTTGGCCTTGTCCGGCGTAGAAACGCTGACCGCTGGAATTCGAGCAATCTTGGATACGATCTTTTCGATATCCGACGGATGAACCCACTTGCGGTTGGTTGCACCGGAAAGCCGGATGGCGGCACCGGCTTCGTCGATGACGTCGATGGCCTTGTCAGGCAGGAATCGGTCGTTGATGTATTTGGCCGATAGTTCACAGGCCGCTTTGAGCGCCGCATCCGTGTATTCAATCTCGTGGTGTTCCTCGTAACGGGAGCGCAGTCCTTTGAGGATTTTGATGGATTCCTTGACCGGCGGTTCCATGATATCAATTTTTTCGAATCGCCTGGACAGGGCGCGGTCCTTTTCGAAATGGTTCTTGTATTCCTCATAGGTCGTGGAGCCGATGCATCTCAGTTCGCCAGTGGACAGGAACGGCTTTAGGATATTGCTGGCATCCATGGATCCGCTGCTGGTGGCACCGGCACCAACGATGGTGTGAATCTCGTCGATAAACAGGATTGCGTTTTTGCGTTTTTTCAGTTCGGCAATCACACCCTTGAGGCGCTGTTCGAAATCGCCCCGGAACTTCGATCCGGCCAGCATGCCGCCCAGATCCAACGAATAGATGCGCACCTCTTTGAGCAGGTTCGGCACCGCGCCGCCCCATATTTTCTGGGCCAGCCCCTCCGCCATGGCCGTCTTTCCCACCCCCGGATCACCAACGAAAATGGGGTTATTTTTCCTGCGCCGGCAGAGCACCTGCATGGTCCGTTCCATTTCCAGTTCGCGGCCGATCAGTGGGTCCAGCCTGCCTTTGGCAGCCTGGTCGATCAGGTTCACCGTGTAAGCTTCCAGGGGACTGGATTTTTTCTTAATGGTTTTCTGCTCGGACGGTGCGTCGGTTTCAGACACGTCATCGGATATGCCCGTTGGACGCTCATGGGAGATGTTCCGCAACACATCCAGCCGGGAAATTCCCTCTTCGTTCAGGAAATAGACCGCGTGGGACTCCTTTTCCATGAAAATGGAGGCCAGAATGTCGCTGACGGCCACCTCTTTCTTCTCGGCCGAGCGAACATGGTTGACAGCCCGTTGAATCACCCGCTGAAAGCCGATGGTCTGCTGAAGCACGTACTCACTCTCTTCAGGAAGCATCTCCATGTTATCATTGAAGAACATTTCCAGATTGGCTTTAATGTTTTCCACATTTCCGCCGCATTTTTCAACGATTTCAAGTCCGGAACTGTCGTGCAAAATGGCAAAAAGCACGTGTTCGACACTGACGTATTCATGCCGCCGTTTTTTGGCCTCACGAACGGCAAAGCCCAATGTGGCGCTAAGTTCTTTACTGATCATAGTCTATTCCTGTTCCATGCTGCAGCGCAGCGGATAGCCGCTTTCACGGGCAAGATTGTGAACCGTATCGACCTTGGTTTCGGCAATTTCATGGGAGTAGCTCCCACACACCCCGACACCCTTTTGATGGACATTCAGCATGATCTTTGCCGCCGATTCAGGCGACTTGTTAAACACGTACATCAATATCTCGACGACAAACTCCATGGTGGTGTAATCATCATTGTGCAGCAACACCCGGTATCGGGGTGGCTCCCGGGTTTCATCCCGGGTTTCTGAACCAAGCTGCTCTTCTGTCTGGTAACGGTCACGGGCCATAGGGTTTCAATAATAGGGTTTAGAAGTCACTGACAGTTCAACGTGAACGGCTGATGGCACGCGATTTAATCCCACAAGGATAATTTGTGTCAGCCGCCAGGCCATAACTAAACGAAATTACTTGTTTCATTCAACGATAAGCGATGAACTGACGGTACGGGCTACATATGATTATAATCATCGCCGATGTGGATTGTAAAGTGCATTTCTTGGCTGCGGAAGGGTTGGAAGAGGCAGGGTTTCAGGTAATCTTCACCGTAGCGATGAAAATCGATTTCCAGTTCGCGCGCTAACCCCACCGCAAGCGGCGGGGAATGCGCGCGTTATCGCGGTTCAGATTAAAGGTCGATTTCAATGATACGGGGAATCACGGCACCGTTTTCAATACGAACCGTGGCGATGGATACCGGATAATTGAACCGCCGGTGACCGGCACTTCCCGGATTGAGGTAAGTGACGCCATTTTCTTGATAAATTTTGGGTTGGTGGGTGTGTCCACTGACGACCACATGGATTCCGGCGGCAGACGGGTCCAGGTCAAGCTGGTACAGATCATGGAGAATGTAAAAAAAAATCCCTTCAACCTCCACCATATCCCTGATCGGCAATGAATTGGACCATGAACCATGGTCCATGTTTCCACGCACAGCCATTACCGGAGCAATTCGTCCCAGCCGGGTCAACACCTGTCCATCGCCCACGTCACCGGCGTGCAAAATGTGTTGGCAGCCCGACAGTGCCTGTTCAACCTCCGGGCGGAGAAGGCCATGGGTGTCGGAGAGGATGCCGATGGTTGTTGGGTTCATTGGGTTTGTTGAGTTCCGGGTTCTGGGTTCCGGGTTTGAACCTTCAGCTTTCAGCTTTGAGCTTATTAGCTATCCCCTATCTTCCGCAGCACTTTTTGTACTTCTTCCCGCTGCCGCAGGGACAGGGGTCGTTGCGGCCGATCTTTTCGGATTCTCGTTTGACCGGTTTTTTGGCGGCCGGGGCATCGCCGCTGCCGGAAAAAGTCAGGTTCTGCTCTTTGGGCCTTTGCAGCGCATCGATGTGGTCCGGTTGGGCCAGCTGGATGCGAAAAAGAATGCCCAGGGTTTCCGCCTTGATGCGGTCGATGGTCTCCTGGAACATTTCGAAGCCTTCTTTTTTGTATACCAGCAGCGGGTTCTGCTGGGCATACCCGCGCAGCCCGATGCCTTCCTTGAGGTGATCCATGGACAGCAAATGATCCTTCCATAAATTGTCCACGGTCTGAAGCATCACCATCCGCTCCAGCTGACGGAAATCATCCCCACTGCCTAGCATGGCAGCTTTTTTTTCATAGACGATAGCGGCCTTTTCGTAAATCACCTGGGCCAGGCCTTCGTCGTTGAGGCCGTCCATGGTGTTTTCATCCGGTTTTGCCAGCCTGAAGTTGAATTGCTGGAATACGGCGTCCGAAATGGCCTCCCACTGCCAATCCTCCGGCAGCGCTCGCTCATCGGCAAATTTTCCGGCAATCGTTTCGGCGCTTTCCATCATGATATCGTCGATGGTGGACTTCAGGTCAACGCCGGTCAGCAGATCGCGGCGCTGTTTGTAGATGACTTCGCGCTGCTGGTTCATGACGTCGTCGTACTCGATCAGGTGCTTGCGGATGTCAAAGTTGTGCGCCTCCACCTTGGACTGGGCATTCTCGATGGCGCGACTGATCAGGTTGTGTTCGATGGGTTCACCCTCTTCCATACCCAGACGCTCCATGATGCCGGTAATGCGCTCACCGCCGAAAATGCGCAGCAGGTCATCCTCCAGCGCCAGATAGAAACGGGAGGAGCCCGGGTCCCCCTGGCGTCCGGCGCGGCCACGCAGCTGGTTGTCGATACGCCGGCTCTCGTGGCGCTCCGTACCCAGGATATGAAGGCCGCCCAATTCGGTCACCCTCTCACCCAGTACGATGTCGGTACCACGTCCGGCCATGTTGGTGGAAATCGTAACCGCCCCCTTCTGGCCGGCCATGGAGATGATCTCAGCCTCCTTCTCGTGGTTCTTGGCATTGAGCACCTCGTGCGGGATGCCCTGCTTTTTCAGTTGTTTGGCCAGCTGCTCGGAGATGTCGATGGACACCGTACCCACCAGCACTGGCTGGCCTTTCTGGTGGAGGGCTTTGATCTCTTCGATAGCGGCGTTGAACTTTTCCCTGCGGGTCTTGTAGATCACATCGGGAAAGTCAATTCGGACCATTGGCATGTTGGTGGGGATGACCGAGACGTCCAGGTTGTATATCTTCTTGAATTCCGCGGCCTCGGTGTCCGCCGTACCGGTCATGCCCGACAGTTTGTCGTACATCCTAAAATAATTCTGAAAAGTGATCGTGGCCAGGGTCTGGTTCTCGTTCTCTATCTTGACGTTCTCCTTGGCCTCCAGCGCCTGGTGCAGCCCTTCGCTGTATCGGCGGCCGGGCATGAGCCGTCCGGTGAATTCGTCAACGATAATCACCTCGCCCTCTTTGACGATATAGTCCACATCGCGTTTGAACAGGGTGTGGGCTTTGAGGGCCTGGTTGGTGTGGTGAAGCAGCTCGATATTGGAGGGATCGTATAGGTTTTCAACACCCAGCAGCCGCTCGGCGTGGGCCACGCCCTCCTCGGTAAGCGCTGCACTTCGGGCCTTCTCGTCGATTTTGAAATCCACTTCCGCCTTGAATTTGGGGATGATCCCATTGACCTGGTAATAAAGCTGGGTCGATTTCTCGGCAGGACCGGAGATGATTAACGGCGTCCGGGCCTCATCGACAAGGATGCTGTCTACCTCGTCCACGATGGCAAAATGAAGGTCCCGCTGGACCAGAGACTGCGAATCGAATTTCATGTTATCACGAAGATAATCGAAACCGAACTCATTGTTGGTCCCGTAGGTGATGTCCGCACCGTAGGATTCCTTTCGCTGCCGGTCGTCAAGTCCGTGCATGACCGTTCCCACGGACATCCCCAGATAGGTGTAGATCTGGCCCATCCACGCCGTATCACGCCGTGCCAGATAATCGTTGACCGTGACCACATGCACCCCGCGTCCGGTGAGCGCATTGAGGTAGGCGGGCAGCGTGGCCACAAGGGTTTTACCTTCACCGGTTTTCATCTCGGCAATTTTTCCGCCATGAAGCACCATGCCGCCGATTAGCTGAACGTCGTAGGGGCGCATACCCAGGGCGCGCGAGGAGGCTTCCCTGACGGTGGCAAAGGCTTCGGGCAGCAAATCATCCAACGGTTCCCCGTTGTCAAGGCGAGTCTTGAGCCGCGGCGTCTGGTCTTTGAGCTGCGCCTCGCTCATGGCCTTCATGTCCGGCTCCAAGGCATTGATGACTTCCACGAAGGGTTGAAGTTTTTTCAGTTCACGTTCATTTTTGCTGCCGAACATCTGGGTTAGAAATTTACCAATCATCTATTCAATCTCCAATTTCGTCGACTGGATCGTGTCTCGGGGAATGGATTTCTCGGGGCCAGGTTTCCCTCATTCTTCCCGTTTTCGACGCGGCGGCATTCTAAACCATTTTAACGGGCCACTCAAGCGCAAAGGGGCAACCCACTCTTTCAAGCCCTCTCGTCAAGTCGCTAAAGGCGGAAGCCAACCGAATGACGGGTCGGATAGACCACTGTGGAAGGTCGATGTAACACCTGTTGTTGTCAATTCAAGATATACGTGGCGGGATTGACGGGAACGCCGTTGAGGTGAACTTCATAATGCAGATGGGGGCCGGTGCTGCGGCCACTGTTGCCCATCTGGGCAATGATGTCACCGCGTTTGACCTTTTCCCCCTGTTTCTTAAGGGCTTCGCTGAGATGGGCGTACCGGGTGATCATGCCATGGCCATGATCGATGACAACCACATTGCCCATGGGTCCTTTTTTACCCGCATAGGAGACGATGCCGTTTGCGGTAGCCAAAATAGCGGTACCCTTTCGGTTGGCGATGTCCAACCCTTTGTGAAACTCTTTTCTACCGGTGAACGGAGAAATCCGGTAGCCGAAGCGGGAGGTCATCCAACCGCCGGTGGGTCGAATGGCCGGTGTTGAAGCCAACAGGTTGCGCTGGCCTTCCAGTTTGTCCAGCAGGCTGCCGAAGCTGTTCTCCTGGCGTTGGGAGGCCGTACTCAGTTCATTCACCTGCTGGTGCATTTCACGCATCAGCCCCTCATGCCGCTGGGTCAGCTCGAGTTGCGGTTCCAGATCTTCGGGCGCAGCCCCCCCCACACCGAATATGCTGTCGTCGATTTGGCCAGGCGCCAGATTGGCAATCACGCGAATCTTTTCCTCGAACTGGTCCAAACCGACCAGCTTTTCCTTGAGTGCATTGATTTCATGGGCGAACGATTGAATCTGCAACCGCTGTTGCCCAATCTCTTCACGCTGCTCCTCGATGGTTTGGGCAATATGGTCGCTGGTGCCAAGGGAATTTCGAAGGCTATGGTAGTCGTGGAAGGCAATACCGACAAACGCGACACCCAAGGCGGAGACCAGTGCCAGCGCCGTCAGCAGGACGACGGGGATGGCAAGTTGTTTGACCGTCGTGCCCGAGTTACTCAGAATAATAAGCGATATATTTTTAGCCATTACCCTTCGACGATAGAAGCGAATTCAGTTTTTACCCATAAATATCAATTGGTTATAGTCAAAGTCGCTGCAAACGAAAAAAGGCTACCATGATAAAGACCTTATGTCAATACCACGGTAGCCGTTGCTTCCTTTTAACCCCCCATTTTAATTGACAAATAAATGAAACCCGATCAGAGGGAAGTGCTTCTTTAACCGATTAGGCAATGCCCAGTTTAAACTTCAGCGCCTTCAGGGTGTTGAGCATGAGCATGGTAATGGTCATGGGGCCCACGCCGCCGGGAACCGGAGTGATGGAGCCGGCAATCTCTTTTGCGGCATCGAAGTCCACGTCACCCTTGAGGATCGCTATCTTCTTGCCGGTCTTTTCGCTGATTTTCTCACCCACACGGTTGACACCGACATCGATGACACAGGCGCCGGGTTTGATCCATTCCGGCTTTACCAAGTCCGGTACGCCGGCGGCAACGATCAGAATGTCGGCTCGCTTGCAGTGGCCGGCCAGGTCTTTGGTCCGGGTGTGGACGATGGTGACGGTGGCGTTGGCACCGGGGCCTTTTTGGACCATCATGTTGGCAATCGGTTTGCCCACGATGTTGGAACGGCCGACCACGACGACCTCCGCACCGCTCGTCTCGACGCCGGCACGCACGATCATCTCCTGGATCCCTGCAGGGGTACACGGGGGAAACTTGACTTCAGCGCCACCGATCATCAGCCGGCCCACATTGACCGGATGAAAGCCATCGACATCCTTGTCCGGATCGATCGCATTGAGAACCTTTTTCTCATCAATGTGTTTGGGCAGAGGAAGCTGGACCAAGATGCCGTTGATGCTTTCATCCTTGTTGTACTTGTCGATCAGCGCCAACAGCGCCGCTTCTGAGATGTCCACCGACTGGTTGTCCTGAATTTCCTTGAATCCGACGCGGTGAGCGGTTTTGATTTTCAGGGTCACGTAGGAAATGGATGCCGGGCTCTCCCCCACGAGGATGGTGACCAGACCTGGAACCACGCCGTGCTTTTCCTTGATCTGCTTTACCTCGGCGGTAATTTCTTCAAGGATCTGCTCCCGGATCTCGGTCCCCTTAATAAGCGTTGCTGTCATTTCCAGTCTCCTTTCACATTGATGGTTTCGGTGCGAAATAGCGCTAATGAAACGCCGTCGGCGTTTTCAAAAAAGGATTGTCGGTAATTAGCAAAATGGTAAGAATGCGAGCGTTTCCCATGATAAAAACGCCCCTTGTTTAGTCCAAAACGGCGTGGATGTCAACAAAGCGATCTTGTTGGAAATGTGCGCTGCAGCTACAGCGGATAAGGAACGCCGTCCAGGCCGGCGGTTTCATCGAGCCCGAACATCAAATTCATGCTCTGAACGGCCTGCCCGGCGGCCCCCTTGACCAGGTTGTCGATGGCCGACATCAGGATCAACCGGCCGCTGCCGGGGTCCACCACCCACCCCATGTCACAAAAGTTCGTTCCCTTGACATGCAAGGTATCCGGGAAGCGGCCGGAGGGAAGCAGGCGGATGAAGGGCTTGCTGCGGTAGTGGGATTCCAGGCAACCTCGGATTTGCGATTCATCGGCACCTGGAGACATCGTTACATAGATCGTACTTTCCATCCCCCGGGTCATGGGCACCAAGTGGGGCACGAAGGTGATTCTCACCGGCTCACCCGCGAACCGGGCAATGTTCTCCTCGATCTCCGGCGTGTGACGGTGCCCGCCCACCTTGTAGGGTTTGAATGACTCGTTGACATGGCAGAAATGGGTGGTGGCTGTGGCTTCGCGGCCGGCCCCGCTGACACCGGATTTGCAGTCGGCAATGACGGTAGTCGGATCAACCAGCCGTTCTTTGACCAGCGGCAGCAATGGCAGCAGCACACTGGTGGGGTAACAGCCCGGGTTGCCGATCAGGTCCGCAGCCGCCACCCGATCGCCATAGATCTCGCACAACCCGTAGACCGCCTTGTCCATCAGGTGGGCACAGGTGTGGGCCTGGTAGTGGGACTCGTAGGCATCCCGGTTGCTGAACCTGAAGTCCGCAGAGAGGTCCACCACCCGCCGTCCCGCGTCCAGAAGATCGGGGACCATGGCCATGGATGCCTTGTGCGGCAATGCTAGAAAAACAACATCGGCTTTTTTCGCGGCAGTTGCCGGATCGCTCTCCGTACAATCCAGATTCACGAATCCCTTCAATGCAGGATAGATGGTATCGAAGGCAATTCCGGCATGCTGCCGTGAAGTAATGACGGACAGGACCACATCCGGATGGCCGGACAGAATTCTGACCAGTTCGGCGCCGGCGAAGCCAGTGGCGCCTATCACAGCTGCACGAAGCATGGGCACTCCTTTGTTTTTCCTTTTCAGCTTTGCGCTTTGAGCCTTGAGCTTTTTTTACCCGCCCAGATAAGCCTTTTTCACCTCAGGATCATTGATCAGGGTGCTGGAATCGCCTTCGAGTACCAGGCTGCCATTTTCCAGAACATACCCCTTTTGGGAAAACTTGAGGGCCAACCGGGCATTCTGCTCCACAAGCAAAATGGCGGTGCCCTCCTGCCGGTTTATCTCCTTGAGGGCCTGGAACACTTTCATCATCAGCAGCGGCGACAGCCCCATGGAGGGTTCGTCCAGCAGCATCAAGCGGCGGCCGCTCATAAATGCCCGACCGATGGCCAGCATCTGCTGCTCTCCGCCGCTCATGGTCCCCGATGCCTGTGACCGGCGCTCTTCCAACCGGGGAAAAATTTCGAACACCCGTCGAATATCTTTTTTAACATTGTCCCTGTCCTTGCGGGCAAAGGTGGCCAGTTGGAGGTTCTCCATCACCGTCAGGTTGCCGAACAGACGGCGGCCTTCGGGTACGTGGGTAATGCCAAGCTGGCTGACCACCTTGTCTGCGGGAAAAGTGAGCAGGTCTTTTCCCAGGCAGGTCATGACCGACCCGGCCTCAACCGGCACCATTCTGGAAACCGCCCGCAGGGTCGTGCTTTTACCGGCGCCATTGGCGCCGATGATGGTGACGATTTCACCGGCGTCGATACTGAAACTGATCCCTTGCAGGGCTTTGATATTGCCGTATGACACCCGGAGGTTCTCCACGTTGAGCAGCATCAGAAGTCCACCTCCTGTTCGCCGATGTAGGCCTCGATGACCTTGGGATTGTTCTGGACCTCGTTGGGCGTTCCCTCCACAATGACCTGGCCAAAAACCAGGACCTGCACGCGCTGGCAAAGCTCGTGGACCACCCGCAGTCGGTGTTCGATCAGGAAAATGGCCAGGTTGAAACGCTCATGGGCTGTGCGCACCACCTCGATCATGGCCATCATTTCGTCCGGTGTCATGCCCACCGTGGGTTCGTCCAGCAACAGCACCTTGGGCTCGATAACCAGTGCCCGGGCCATCTCCACCCGGCGCTGGGCACCGTAGGGCAGGTTGACCACCAGTTGGTCGGCAAACTGGTCCACGGCAAACATCTTCAGATATTCCATGGCCAGTTCCGTGGTATAATTCTCTTCCTGCCGGCGTTTGGGGGTATCCAGAAAGGCCCCTAACAGACCATAGGAGAGTTTCGAATAGCGGGCCATTTTGATGTGTTCCAGAACAGTCATGTGACGCCAGAGCTTCATCTCCTGGAAGGTGCGGGCCAGCCCCATGGCGGCGGTCTGGTTGGGTTTTTTGCCCACCAGCTCCTCACCATCGAAGATCACGGACCCTTGGGCAGGACGGTAAATGCCCGTCATCAGATTGAAGATGGTGGTCTTGCCGGCACCGTTGGGGCCGATGAGGCCGGTGATCTGGCCTGGGTCCAGGTTGAGATGGTATCCGGAAACGGCCTGCAGGCCACCGAAATTGTGACTCATATCTGTGACTTGAAGAAGCGGCATATCAATCCACCTCCTTGGGTCCGAACACCTGCCGGACATTGAACTCCTTAAAGGCGATCAGCCCGGTGGGTCGATAGATCATCACCAGAATCAGCAAGAGGGGGATGACGATCCATTTGAGAATTTCCAGCGGCCGCAGCGCCTCACCCAGAAGGCTGATGGACACCGCACCGACAATGGATCCGTAAACGGAATTCAAGCCGCCGAAATAGACCATGGCCAGCACTTCAGCCAGTTTCTGGACGCTGAACATGGCCGGGTTCACATAGCGCAGCACGTGGGCCAGCAGGCCGCCGGCCACACCGGCCCAGAAAGCGCCGAACAAAAAGGCCGTCATCTTGGTTTTTCGGGTGTCCACAGTCATGGCTTCGGCCGCCGATTCATCGTCGCGCACCGCGTTGAGGGCTTTGCCCATGGTGGAGGTGACGAAGTTGTTGATGGTCCAGATACCCAGGGCCATGGTGATGAAAATCACCGGCAGCGTCGCCCAGTCCGGCTGCCCGGAAATGCCTCGGGAACCGCCCAATGCCTGCATGTTTTCGAAAAAGCTTTTCACGATGAAAAGAAAGGCCAGGCTGATGATCGCCAGATAGTCCCCCCGGGTTTTAAAGGAAGGAATGGCGACGATCAACGCGCCCATGGAGGCCATCAAACCTCCGAAGATCAGCGCCAGGGGAAAGGTGAGGTAGGCAACGGAAACGTTGAAAACCGCATCACCCAGAACCTTGTCGCTGGCAAACAGACCCACCGTAAACAGACTGGACATGTATGCGCCGATGGCCATGAAGCCGGGGTGTGAGCACGAAAATTCGCCCATGTAGCCGTTGATGATGTTCAGGCTCAGGGTGAACAGGACGGCGATCAGGGTCAACTTGAGAAAAATCAAGCGGTAGTCGCTCATCTCGGCCCAGATGTGCAGCACCGCATACATCAGTCCCAGCTGCACCAGCGCGGTGACGATGAGGGGAAATCGTTGAAGGAACCGGGCCAGTGCATTGGCCGGCTTGACCACAGCCCGGGCGACGATGGCCAGCGGAAGCAGGTAAACGACGGTCAGGTAGACCAAGGCGGCGGGAATGTACACCCAGGTAGCCCAGTTAAACGCATCCCCCTTGATCAGAAAATTGATTATCCCGGCCAGCACTTTGAAAATAGTAAGCAGGCCGAATAGCACCGGCATCTTGGGCAGCCCCAATAACACGGTCAGCCCTTCGCCGGCCAACTGCTCCCAAATTGCACAGGCCAGAAAACCGAGCAGGTATCCCAGCAGGGGCACCGGTTTAAAAAACAGGCCCACCCGGTGAAAAAGGCCGCCGGTCTGTTTCGGTGCGAGTGTTTCTTCCATGGTTACGTTTCCTTGTCCGCGAATACGTTCAGGATAGGATTAGAGCCGCAATTTAGCGCTGTATGCCTGGCCGAAAAGTCCGTGCGGCCTGAAAATAAGGATCAGCAGGACGATGGAATAGGCGATGAGATCACGCAGGTTGGAGCCGATATTTAGTGAAAACAGCCGGTTAACGATCTGAATCGCCGGTACGGTCATGATTTCGATAAAGCCCAGCATGAAGCCGGCGATGCAAGCGCCCATGATGGATCCGCGACCGCCGAGGATGGCCGCCACAAAGGCTTTCCATCCGAAGCTCACCCCCATGTAAGGGTCCAGCACCGGATAGGCCAGCCCGAAAAGGATGCCGGCGGCGGCAGCCAGCGCCGAACCGATGGCAAAGGTCATGGCGGCAATGGTGTTCATGGGCACCCCCACCAGGGGAACCACTACATAATCGTAGGCCATGGCCCGCATGGCCATGCCCCAACGGGTTCGGCTGATAAACTGGTGCAGGGCCAGCATCAGTCCGATGGAGACCAGAACAATCATGATCTTCTTGTTGGTCACGAACACACCACCGATGTTGTAAGTGGTCGATTCGATCAACTGTGGAAATTTCAGCCGCGAGCCGCCCAGGAAGAGGATGTTAGAGGTTTCCAGGATGATGCCGATCATCAAACCGGTGATGGCGGCAGATGCGCGGGGGGCCTCCCGCAGGGGCCGGTATCCCACCCGTTCGACGATAATACCCACGAAGGCTGTGAGAAACATAGAAATCAGCAGCGTCATCACCAGCAGCACCCAGCCGGGCAAAACGGCTGCCGCCCCGGTGCCGAAAAGGGACAGCAACCCGATAGAGACGCCAAGCCCGATGTAAGCGCCCACCATGAAGATATCTCCATGGGCGAAGTTGAACAGCATGAGGATACTGTACACCATGGAGTACCCGAGTGCGATCAGGGCGTAAAAGCTGCCCCACTGCAGGGCATTGATCAGGTTCTGCAAAAAAAAGTTAACGGTCATGGGCCGCGGCTCCCGTCAAAAGGAAAGGGATACAGGCGTGCCCGCTCCCTTTTTTGTTGGGTCGGCCGCTCCCGTTCAAAGCGAGCGGCCGGTAGATCACAGTAACAGCTTGTCGGTTTCAGGAATTATTTAGGACAGACGGATTTGAAGAATTCGAACTTGCCCTCGTCGTTGATCTTGACCACCACGGCGCATTTTTTCGGATCCCCGTCGGCGGTGAAGGTCATGCCGCCGGTGATGCCGGGGTAGTTCTTGATGGACGCCAGGGCGTCCTTCACCTTGGTGCGGTCGGCTTTGATATCACCGGAAAGCTTACCGGTATCTTTGATGGCTTGAACCATCAGCCCCAGGGAATCCCAGGTCAGGGCAGCCACATCGTCGGGGGTTTTGCCGTATGCGGCGGTGTATTCATCGATAAAGGCCTTGGTGTCTCCCTTGGCGCCGGCTGCCGCATAGTGGGTGGAAAAATAGTAACCCTTGCAGTCGTCACCGCACAGACCCATCAGGTCGCCGCCGCCCCAGGAGTCGGAACCCAGGATCGGCTTGGTCCAGCCCATCTCTTTGGCGGCACGAACGATCAGGGGCACTTCGCTGTAGTACTGGGGCGTGAACAGCACGTCGGCGCCGGACATCATGATATTGGTCATCTGGGCGGAAAAGTCCTTGTCGCCGGTGGTAAAGCTTTCGAAAGCCACAACGGAACCGGGGCCGTGGATCCCTTCGAACGCCTCCTTGAAAAACTCGGCCAGCCCCTTGGGGTAATCGGCCGCGATGTCATAAAGCACGGCCGCTTTTTTAGCGCCCAGCTCGTCGGTGGCGAAATCGGCGATCACCGGTCCCTGGAAGGGATCCAGGAAGCAACCCCGGAAAACATAGGGCCGGTCCAGGGTGGTGTTGGGGTTAGTGGACCAGGGGCTGATCATGGGGGTGGCGTAGTTGTTGGCCACCTCACCCGCCGGCACGGCCTGGCTGGAGGACTGGGGACCGATGATGCCCAGGACGCCCTCTTCGGTGATCAGTTTCGTGCTGACCTTGACGGCCGATTCGGCCTTGTACTCGTTGTCGTCAAAGACGAACTTCAGCGCATAGGATTTACCGCCGACATCGACCGTGGGGTGTTTTTTAAGATACATTTCTGCGGCGTTTTTAGACGACGCGCCCACGTCAGGGTTGTCGCCGGTGAGGGGGATGTTGAATCCGAGCTTGACGGTATCCGCTGCGCCGGCATCCACCGCCGCAAACGTGAAGGCCATTACCGCAACCAGAGAAAATACGAGACCAATTGATAATTTACGCATGTCACTCCTCCTTTTACTGCCGATTGGGTGGGTTTGGATGGAAAACGAGATAAATTGAGCTGAAATTGCAAAGGGTTTCGGTTCGTCTTCAAGGCGAATCAATGGCTGCGTAGCTGCGGACGGTGGCCGTTGATGCAACACGGAAAACAGACGGAAAGACGAGCAATTTTGTTCGATTTATAACGTTCACGATCCGTTGTTGGGGGATGAACGCCCCGATGTGGATAGTTAGCATAATTAGCATGGGCACATGTGTTTTTCAACGTCAATCTGCCAGAGGGGGTTCCGGGTTCTGGGTTCCGGGTTCCGGGTTCCGGGTTCTGGGTTCTCGGGTTCCGGGTTCTGGGTTCTGGGTTCAACTTTGAGTTTTCAGCTTCGAGCTTATCAGCTTTCAGCTCAACAGCTATTATGTTCCGGGTTCTGGGTTCAGCTTTGAGCTTCGAGCTTATCAGCTTATCAGCTATTTGGTTCCGGCTACTTCCGGCGCGCCTGTGCCACCATCTGCTTTAAAATCGCAAGCACATTTCCTCCCCGCTCCCGAGCGATGCGGTGAGCATCATCCACGAGTTGCCGGGCATGCCTTTCAAGCAATACCCTTTCCGGCAACGGCTGACGGTTTCTTTCATACTGCCAGGCCAGCAGACGAATGGCCACGTTTACCTGCTGATTTTTCAAAAAGCCCATACTCGGACCTCAGTTTTAATGCGATTTATTTATCATTTGGTTTTTTGGCTATTGTGATTTATGGCACAGATTGATCAAAAAAGCCTCCAACAGCAGATGCGGGTCTTGGCCAGTGGATTTCATGCGGACATCGGTCTGGCTCAAGTCAACCATAGCCGACGCCAGGGCCTCTATGGAAAATTTGTCCGCCTTCTTGAGTGTCTGGAAAACGGGAAAGGGGCTTTTCGGATTCTTGGCCAAAACCAGATCACTGGTGGCCGACTTTTTCCGTTTTTTACCCTCAGCGGACGGATTCAGAAGTGAATCCCACGCTTCTGCATGCGATGCAGACGCTGCATCGTCGGCCTGAACCGCTTTAAACGGCCCGGATTTAAACTGGGGAAAGGTCGTGCGATCAGACCAGGACCGGCCCCGGTCCCGCACGATGAAGTCTTTGGCCAGCAACAGCCGGCGAATCTGGTTGGCCACGGCCGCCAGCAACTGCAGGGGATGGATCCCGTCGTCCAGGAGGCTTTTCATGAAAAACAGGCTGGCAGGCAGGTCCCGATCCGCGACCGCATTGGTAAACTCGAAGATGGGGTCCTTGCGGGTGCGCCGCAACACGGTCGTCACATCCGCGTCGGTGATCGTTTTTCGATTGCCGACAAAGCTGATCAGTTTCTCCAGGTTGCCGGAAAGGGTGCGAAGATCGAACCCGGTCCACTGCATCAGCCGCTTGCGGGCATCCACAGCCATTCGTTTTGACGCCTGTGCCAGGGCATCCTCCATGGCCGCCTGCATGGCCGCATCCTGGGCCAAGCGGTCCGCCCGCGTCTCTCCTTTGGGAACACTGCAATCCACCACCAGTCCCGTTTCATGGATGGCTTTGAACAGGGCTTTGCGACGATCGACGAAATCAGTGGTCATCACCATGCGGTGGCCCTTCGGAAAGCCCTTTTCCATGGCTGTTTTGAGCAGATCCGCATCATCGTGTTTTTCCGGGATTCGAAGGCCGTTCTCGCGACAATAGTCCAACAATGAAGAAAACCACGACGGCGGCTCGCCATCAACATCGTCGGCTATCTTTATTCTCAATGCAGGTGAGGCCAGATCTTCAAAGGCCAGCCCGGCAAGCGCCATCAGATTTAAAAACGGCCGTGACGCCTTTTTCATGTCGCCGCTCTGGGCCGCCTGCACCATCTTCTCGCGAAGCCCCTGCTGGGCCTTGGCCGAGTAAAACAGCCGCGCGTCCTTCAGCACCACGACCTTGGAACCGGAAAGCAGGGCATAAGTGTTTACGCTGGACAGCACCCCGCCAATGGGTTCTTCACCGCCGTCGAAATACTCGACCCCTATGGCTCTTTCCACTTGGGGCACCAACACGTCCAGGATCCCCTCGCACGCCTTTTTACAAAGCATTTCTTCTCCGCATATCAACGTGACCACCGGCCAGTCGGCGGCGGTGAAGCGGCTCAGATAATCGGTAAGGGCGTTGTAGGCGATGGTTGGCATAAGAATAGCTGATAGCTCATGGCTGATAGCTATTGTATTGATGGCTGATAGACAAAGGCTCGATTCCTTCCCCTATGAGCGATCAGCCATCAGCTAAAGGCTAATCCGGCATTTTCCCCAGCACCAGGTGGGCAATGAAAATCGTGACCCCCACGGTGATGGCGCTGTCGGCCACATTGAAGGCCGGCCAGTGGTAGGCGCCCACGTAGACATCCAAAAAATCCACCACCTCGCCGAAGCGCAGCCGGTCGATCAGGTTGCCCACGGCTCCCCCGAAAATCATGGCCAGGGCCGCCGCCAAATAAGGAACCGTTTTGGGTGTGCTGCGGTAAAAATAGACGATCATTCCCATGGCGACGATCGAAACACCGACAAACAGAAGGTTGCGGACCCCCTGGCTGCCGGCGGCCATGAAACCGAAGGCGCCTCCGGGATTGCGGATATGCGTCAGGTTGAAAAAGCCGTCGATCACCGGGATGGAATGATAGAGTGGCATCTTTGCCAGGACCAGGAGTTTGGTCGCCTGATCCAGCAGCACGACCAGCCCGGTAATCATCGCGAACGGCTTGAACCCCATCGAGGGAATCAGGGCCTCGCGAGCGGCTTTTTTTCCAGTCTTTACCGAACGATTGTTCGATTCGGCGGTATCCGGGGGTGTGGTCTTCATATTCGGTCGATCACGATGCCGTACCCATCGCATCGATCTGCGCCAGTGAACTGCTGCAGCGGCTGCAGATCGTGGGATGCTCGGCAATTTTTCCGACGCTGTCGTCATAGACCCAGCACCGCTCGCACTTTTCGCCGCCGGCCGGCTCCACCTTGACCCATATGCCCTCGGTCTCCTGGCCGACGTAGGTACCGGAAAGTTCCCCGGCGACCATGGCCGCCTGGGAAACGATGAGAATGGATCGAAGATCATCCTTAAAATCGCTCATGATGGCATAAAGGTCATCACTGAGCCCGACAGTGACCGACGAATCCAGGGAGTGGCCGATCACCTTTTCCGCACGGGCCTGCTCCAGCGCCTTGGTCACCTCGGCCCTCACGTTGATCAGGGTTTCCCATTTTTTGGCCAGGACGTCGTCCTTCAGTCCGGGGTCCGGTTGGGGAAATGCGACCAGGTGAATGCTTTCCGCCTTATCATTCATCGCCGGCATATGACGCCAAATCTCCTCGGCCGTAAAGGGCATGATAGGCGCCATGATTCGGGCCATGGCGTCTAAAATGGCATACATGGCCGTCTGGGCGCTGCGCCGCGACGTGGATGCCGATGGGCTGGTGTAAAGCCTGTCCTTTAGTATGTCCAGGTAAAATGAGGAGAGGTCAAGGGTGCAGTAGTTGTATAGGCGGTGGTAGATCACGTGAAACTCATAGGCATCATAGGCCCTGAGCGCCCGGGCCACCAGCCCCTGGAGCGTGTGCAGGGCAAAGCGGTCGATTTCCAGCATCTGATCGACCGGCACGCTGTCGGTCTCCGGAGAAAAATCATTCAGGTTCCCCAACAGGAAGCGGCTGGTGTTGCGGATTCGACGGTAAGCATCGCTGAGCTGTTTGAGAATGTTGTCGGAAATCCTCACATCGTCCCTGTAGTCGGACGCCGACACCCACATGCGCAGAATCTCCGCCCCGTATTTGTCGATGACCGTCTTGGGTGCCACCACGTTACCCAGGGATTTGGACTGCTTCTTGCCCTCGGCATCCACCACAAAGCCGTGGGTTAACACGCTGCGGTAGGGCGCCTTTCCCCGGGTGCCCACGGCGGTGAGCAGCGCGCTGTGGAACCAGCCCCGGTGCTGATCGCTGCCCTCCAAATAAAGGTCCGCCGGCCACTGCAGGTAGTCACGGTCTTCCAATACGGCGGCATGACTGACGCCCGAATCGAACCAGACATCCAGGATATCGGTCTCTTTGGCAAAGGATGCTTGGCCGCAGCTTTTGCATACCGCGCCCTCCGGCAGCAGGTCGGCCGCCTCCTTTTCGAACCACACGTCGGCCCCGTGGGCGGCAAACTGGTCGAACACATGGTTCATGGTCGCCTCGTCCATGTGGATGGCGTCACAGTGTTCACAGACGAAGACCGTGATGGGCACGCCCCAGGCCCGCTGGCGGGATACGCACCAGTCCGGCCGGTTTTCGATCATGCCGAAAATGCGTTCCCGGCCCCAGTGGGGAATCCACACAACCTGGTCGATCGCCTCAAGGGATTTGCGGCGCAGGCCCGTCTTCTCCATAGAGATGAACCACTGGGGGGTGGCCCGGAAGATCACCGGCTGTTTGCATCGCCAGCAGTGGGGGTAACTGTGTTTGATATCGGCCTTGGCCAGCAGCACCCCCTTGTCTGCGAGGGTC
The DNA here is from genome assembly GCA_963705435.1 of uncultured delta proteobacterium. GTDB lineage: Bacteria > Desulfobacterota > Desulfobacteria > Desulfobacterales > Desulfosarcinaceae > Desulfosarcina. Next base: position 189,959 of record CAVPJR010000015.1, read on the forward strand.
TGGTTGATATTGTCGTTGGCCTTGAAAACGAACTGCCCGGCGAACCGGTCCACCTCATCGGTGAACACGCCGTTGTCGTTGACCGGGGAATAGGCGTCCAGGCCGTATTGAAGACCCACGTCGTAGTCCTCGCGCCCATGGCCGGGGGCGGTGTGCACACAACCGGTTCCCGCTTCGAGGGTGACATGGTCGCCCAGGATAATCAGCGAATCCCGTTCGTAGAAAGGATGCCGGCAGCGCTTGTTTTCCAGGTTCTGGGCCTTGAGATCGGTCAGAACACGGTAGTCGGCGATGCCGAAGGTCGTCATGCAGTCGTCCACCAGGTCCCGGGCCAGAATCAGGACCTGCCCGTCATCGGTTTCGACGGCCGCGTAGTCGAAGTCGGGGTGAAGGGCCACGGCCAGGTTGGCCGGCAAGGTCCAGGGAGTGGTGGTCCAGATCACCACGGAAACCTGCCGCCCGGCCAACTCAGCGGCAATTTCTGAGGGATCGTCCTTCAGGGCAAATTTAACGTACACCGAAGGCGAGGTCTCATCGTGGTATTCAATTTCGGCCTCGGCAAGAGCGGTCTTGCAGCTGCAGCACCAGTGGATCGGCTTCTTGCTGCGAAACAGGCTGCCGTCCAAGGCGAACTTGCAGCACTCTCTGGCGATGGTCGCTTCGTAGCGATAGTTCATGGTCAGGTAGGGATTGTCCCACTCGCCCATCACACCGAGGCGCTTGAACTCATCTCGCTGGATGTCGATGAACTTCTCCGCGTAGGCCCGACAACGGCGGCGAACCTGGGCCTGGGTCATCTCCATTTTTTTGGACCCGAGCTCCTTGTCCACATTGTGTTCGATGGGCAGGCCATGGCAGTCCCAACCCGGAACGTAGGCGGCGTCGAAGCCGGCCATCTGCCGGGAGCGGATGATGATGTCCTTTAATATCTTGTTCAGCGCGGTCCCGATATGGATATGACCGTTGGCATAAGGCGGACCGTCGTGGAGCACGAAGGTGGGACGCCCTTTTGACGCCTCCCGGATTTGGCCGTACAATCCCATGGTTTCCCACGCTTCCAGCTGATTGGGTTCGCGGGCGGCGAGGTTTGCCTTCATGGGAAAGCCGGTGTTTGGAAGGTTCAGGGTCTTCTTGTAATCCATCGATGCCTCCGTATCGGTAATTTGATGGTAAGCAGGGATTTTTACGTTGAAAGCCGGTTCATGTCAAGCCAATAGAAAGGCGACTTTACCGATATTGTTCCTTGAAAACTGGCCAGTTTTGGGTCAATATATTGATTTTATCTGAAACCTAAGTGTAGCGAACCCATTTAAGGAGAGACCATGTCGCCCCACCCCCCCATGGAAAAAGTCCTCATCCTTGGCTCAGGCCCCGTCAAAATAGGACAGACCGGCGCATTCGACGACGCTGCCTGTCGGGCTTGCGAGGTTTTCAGATCAGCGGGACTTCAAACGGTGATGGTCCACTGCGACCCGTCCGCCCTGGCGGCAGACATGGAAACGGCTGACCGCACCTACATGGTCCCCTTGACCCTGCAGTCGCTGACGGAAATCATCCTAAGGGAAAAACCCAACGCGCTGCTGCCCACCGTCGGCGGGTCGACAGCCATGCGGCTGGCCAACGCATGCGACCGCAGCGGCCTGCTGAAAGAAAACGGGATTCAGTTGTTGGGGGCAACCGACAAGTCCCTGAGTCTGATCGACAACCCGTCGGCATTTTTTGATGTCGTCAACGACCTCGGCCTGGCTGCACCGGACGGGCAAAGCACCGATAGTGTGTCGGATGCGGCGGCAATTGCCGAGACCATCGGATATCCTGTATTTGTGCGCGCCGCCGATCCAGCCGGTGCCCTGCGCCAGGGCATCGCCTACAACGTCGAAGAGTTGCGCCTGCTGGCTTCCGGCGGACGGATGCCGTCCGAAAAGGTGGGCCGGCTGCGCATCGAACCGGCGCTATCCGGGTATCGCGAAGTGGAGGTGGAACTGCTCAGAGATGCAGACAACCGGATGCAAGTTGCCGGTATGGCCGAAAATATGGATCCCGTGGGTATTCACAGCGGTGATTCCGCGGCGGTGATCCCCCCGGTCACCATCGGGGAAGAGGCCCGCCGCCAGATTGAAGCGGTTGCGTGCAGCCTGGCCGGCCAGATCCGGGTGGTCGGTGCGCTGAACGTGAAATTTGCTGTCGGAGCGTCGGCGGGTCAAGTGCTGGTCCTGGCCGTCAACCCTTGGTTTTCAAGAATGAGCGCCTTTTTATCCAAAGCCTTCGACATCGACCTGGCCACCATCCACGCCCGCCTCTGCCTGGGCGCAGGATTGGACGACCTCCTGGCTGAAACGGGATCGCCTATTTCGGGTATCCGGACCGGCGCCACAATGGCAGTTCGTCTGCCGGTCTGGGAATTCGAACGCTTTGCAGGAGAAACTGCCAGGTTGGATGCCCGCATGAAGTCCACCGGAGAGGTCATGGGGCTCGGCCGCAGCCTGCTGGAAGCCCTTCAAAAGGCAGTGCGCTGCCGGTCCCCCAGACACCCGCTGGTGGGCCTCAGGCCCGAACTGAGGCAGCTCAGCGTCGATGATATGATGCGACGGCTGGTCTTGCCATCAGCGGAGCGTCTGTGCATCATGCACGAAGCACTGAAAAAGGGGGCCGATCCGGAAGCGGTGGCCACGGTCACCGGTATCCACATCCACTGGATTCATCAGTTGGCTGATCTGGCGGTTCTGGAAACGAAGCTGGCCGATCTGGCGGGCAAAACGCCGCCGGCTGCCCTGATACACCAGGCTGTCACCGCCGGGTTTTCCGTATCCGGCCTGGCCCGTCTGTTGAATATTTCGCCGGATGCGACAGTCCGCCTGTTGGCCGACGCCGGGATCAAGATCCGGCCCCGTGCGTCGGCCAATCGGGGACGATCCCGGATCTGGTTCAACACACCCACCGACGACCATGCCCGCCACGCCCCCTTGGGAAAAAGCGTGCTTATTGTCGGACCCGGCTCCGGTCGCATCGGCCACGGCATCGAACTGGACCACTGCTGCGTACACGGTGCCAAGGCCCTTCGAGCCGCTGGCCGCCAGGCCGTCATGGTCAACGCCAATCCCGCGGCTGCAGGCGGGTTGAACGATCTTGACCGCTCCTATGTCGAACCGCTGACCGCTGACGATCTCAAGGCCGTCTACCGCTCGGAAATCCCTGAAGGCGTGATTCTCCAGTTCGGGGGATACGCAGCCATGGACCTGGCAGGCGAATTAAGTGACGCCGGTCTACCGGTCTGGGGGACCGCCCATGAACAGGTGGCGCTCTCACAGGACCGCCTGCGGTTCAGCAGCCTGCTGAAGGACATGGGCATTCCCCACCCCCACATCGGCATGGCCCGCACCCCGGAGCAGGCCATGGATCTGGCCGAGGCCATCGGCTACCCGTTGGTGACCAGTGTACCGGCAGACAGGCAGCGGAATCGCTACGGCATCGTCATGGATGCCCACATGCTGGAGCAGGATTTGATAAATACAACCGTTTCTGCGGAATCGCCCATGCTGCTGGAGCAGTTCCTGGAATACGCCATCGAAGTGGAAGCCGATGCCCTTTGCGACGGCAGGACGATTTACGTACCGGCCGTCATGGAGCATATCGAACTGGCCGGCGTTCATTCGGGAGACTCGGCCATGGTGATGCCCCCTTACAGCACACCGCCCCGCCACCTGGAGACCATCAACGCCTACATTCAGAAAGTCGCCCTGGAACTCGATGTCAAAGGGCTGCTCAATACCCGTTTTGCCGTATACAATGACTCGGTCTATCTATTGGCCGCCCGTCCATGGGCGTGCCGTTCACTGCCGCTGGTCTCCAAAATCTGCGACATTCCCATGGCCGAACGGGCGGTCGACATCATGCTGGGCATGACCCTGGACGAAATGGACCTGCCCCGCCGGTTGCTGCCTCACTACGGCATCCGCTCATCGGTGTTCCCCTTCGACACGTTCAAGGAGGCCGATCCCCTCTTAGGACCGCAGATGCGGTCCACCGGCCAGGTCATGGCAATGGCGGAGATTTTCGGCATGGCCTACTATACTTCCCAGGAAGCCGCCGGCCCCACCCTGCCCCGTCAGGGAAAAGTACTCATCACGGTCACCGACGCCGACAAGCCGAGTATCTTGGAACCGGCCCGGCTGTTCAAGGAGATGGGGTTCGGCATCCAGGCCACGCGCGGCACCCATTCATTCTTAAGGAAAAACGGCATTCAGGCCGAATTGGTCAAGAAGCTCGGCTTCGGCCGACCCGACCTGGTGGACGCCATTAAAACCGGCGAAGTGGCGCTGGTGGTCAACACCCCCAGCGGCAGACAGAGCCAGCAGGACGATGCCCATATCCGCAAGACCGCCATCCGATACCATATCCCGGAGGTCACCACCCCGGCCGCCGCACTGGCTGCTGCCAAGGGGATCGCCGCCCGTAAACGGGGACAGGAAGCGTTGTGCACGCTGCAGTCCTATGTGCGGGCGCTGAAGTGAACGGAGGTTGGGGGTCGGAGGTCAAAAAGATCAACCGACGAACGCCGCGTCAACCCTTTTTATTTTTTCTGACCTATATTTGAACCGCGATAGCTAACCCATTCCTCGCCGCATGTCGGAGCAAAGCGGAGATCCCGCTCATCGGGACCGCGGGGAGGGTTAAATTAACTGAATCAAAAGGTAAGATCGTAGCTGGGTTGACAAAATGATATCATAGCTTTTTAGGAGACGGCCAAATTTTAACTATGTTGGAGCAATCAGTAACACATGATTGAGGGGGTTTTGCGAAGCGTTTTTATAACTATAAACCCTCTCAAAGCAGAAGTTAGTGCATCCTCTGTTCCTCTATATCCATCCACGAATGCGGCTTTTTGAAAAGTCCATTTCCTAAGGCTTTTGCAAGAGTTTCAGCAGATTTAAAATATAATCAATGTCAGATACCTTTTTTAGGCGGTTAATTATTTTTGTTCTATATATTGTCGTATCTCTTCATCATTGAACATTTCTATCACGGCATTCAATGTTGCTGCACTAAGGGATATCACAGGTAAAAAGTGGTGGCAGATTTTTCTGATGCTCTCCAACGACCATGCAGTTATCAGCCTGGCCGAATTTCGCCGATGTTCAAAAATAATCGCAACGGACCAAACCTTGCCAGAATAGCGGTTCACATGGTAACGTGGGGATTATCGAAGTATATCGTTAAAATATATATTAAATCCAATTACTAAGATCGTCTCAATATATCTGTAACTGCCAGTCATTTTATCTAAAGGACTATTGACACCCATCAAGTTTTTCCCAACCACATGCGTATAGATCATTGTCGATCGCTAACTGGTATGACCTATCAGTACCTGAATTGTGCAGATAACAGTATGGCTGTGCTTATGCGGAAAACTCGATAATTCGCTAATAAGTGCACCAAAGTAGAATAGCAAAAACTAAAAGGAATAAAGTCAATCAAGCAAATGATATTGACTAAACAGAGGCTTATGGTAGGATTCACAAAACTATCAAATGTTCGAAGTAAATTTCATTTTTGTCGTAAAATAGCATATTTTGCGGAAAGACAGATTTCCACTTAATAAAAAATGTTAGGCTTTCCAGAAAAGGAGAAGATAGTGGGTGCTCGTGATTTAGTATGGAGTGCAATCAAGTGGAACTTCATTAAGAAAAGATTAGGCTACACCAAAGAGGAAATGAAGATATTTCGAGACAATCCACAGAATGAGAAAGTTCTGGATCGAGCTCCGGAAATACAGAAAAAGACAATCGTTGCTGAGGTCATAGAATCACATGGTTGTAACAGCCAGCACGCAGTCGGCGATAGGTTCTATTTTGACGGTGCTGGGAACTTACTAACGAAGCAATCTCCCTCCAAGATATGTGTCTATGCTTTGAACGCCATTTCAATGCAAGTATTCACTGCAGGTGAGTTGATGCTTGCTGGTGCTGATCCCAACGAAATGAGGTTCAGGAGAGCTGCTTGTTTCGATGTGGGGTTGGAGTGTGGCGGGTGGGGCCGTATCACGATGGAGGTTAGTGTTAAAGAGCGTCAGAAGGCCTAACAAGTGCTTCCAGCTGAGGAAACCGCTTGTCACATTCCGTGCAGGGCACGGCCCGCACCATCCGCTCTCGCAGCTGAAGCCAACGTTATCTGCCTTGGAGTGAATTGAGTTTATGAATATTCTCGACAGGCCATATAGGTGTTTAAAAGAGCAATATTGCTTTAAACAAAATATTAACATTCAATGGAGGAGGGACTTATCATGGGTATGATGAAAGAGTTTAAGGAATTTGCCGTTAAAGGGAATGTCATCGATATGGCAGTTGGAATCGTTATTGGTGCTGCATTTGGAAAAATTGTATCTTCCTTTGTGGCCGATGTGATTATGCCTCCAATCGGGGTACTTGTCGGAGGTATCGATTTTTCCAATTTGGCATTTACTATTAAAGCAGCTGCGGGAGACATACCTGCTGTCGTAATCAGCTATGGAAAGTTCATTCAAACGGCGGTTGATTTCACAATTATAGCATTTGCAATTTTCATGGTTATCAAAGGGATTAACGCACTCAAGAAAAAAGAGGAAGAAAAACCTGAAGCGCCACCAGAACCCTCGACGCAGGAAGTATTACTTACGGAAATACGTGATTTGCTAAAGAACAGGGAATAAGTCCTTTACATAATCGTTCCGTATAACAAGGCTAATTCAGCCGACGCAAAGCGCTGCGCGGCTGATTAGCGGCGTTACCGATTTCTCCAACAAATCGTCAAAAATAGACCAGCTTCAAAAGCTGTGATAATAATTGCCTGATCTATTACGACTCATCATTAGGTTCTGAAAATTCAAGCATAGCTCGGGACTCCAGTGCTTCAACACGCCGTTCAAGAAGACCGCTATGCCGCCAATTCAGTAAGCATCTCAATTCAACTTACCCTTTCAGTAGATTCAGCAAGCCATGATGATCGGTGATGTGCAGTCCTGTGAGAAGGCCCTGGATTAATGCGACTCCAGCCACAATGAACACAACTGGACCCAGACTTATTAATCCCAGGAATAGATCAATTGTCTTTTCAATTACAAAACTGATCCCAAAAGCGACTAATATCAGGACGGCAATCACCAGGGCGACTGTCTGAGTGGGAACATCGCCTGCGAAACTGAACTGTTTTATATAGGAGATCAACCAGAACACCCCCGTACCCATCACCGCAACAATAATGAATGCCATCGGTAGTTTTTTTAAAGCTCGGCCCACCAGGCATATGGCCAGAAGCAACATCAGAAGGATGGACCCTCCCGACACCTCAGAGCTATGCCCGCCATATAAAACCATCGCTACCGGAGCCGCAAAAAGAACTGCTCCAGCCAGAAAAGAGATTACTTGAAGAAGCTTGCTCTCGTTTTCGCGGCGTTTTAGGGTACGATTGACCCCCAACACAACCCCCAGTAATCCGGAAGCTGACAAGAGCCATGGAACATAGATCGCAAGCATAGGTTTTTTCCTTCTTGATCAATTCGTCATAATTAATCATTCAGCACGACCAAATATAGTTTGAGATAATTGCCATCCCCCACAAATTCTGGCGTCGATCTGTATCATCATCGATCCACGCGTTCCTTCAATTCTTTTCCCGTTTTAAAGAATGGTAGCTTCTTCGGTTTGATCTTAACCTTTTCACCAGTTTTCGGGTTTCGCCCAGTATAGCTCCCGTATTCTTTCACAAAGAAGGAGCAGAAACCGCGGATTTCCACCCGTTCTCCTTTTGTTAAGGCATTGGCCATTTCATTGAAAAACAGATTTACGACCCCCTCAGCCTCGGGTTTGGTCAGGCCGTTTGAGTCCTTCAGCACTTGGATAAGCTCCATTTTGTTCATTGTTGAATTCTCTCGAAATTGGTTATGAATAAGAAAGGGAAAGACAAAGATTGTAGGAAAGATAACCCTGTCTGAAAAATTATGTCAAGAAATTAATCGGTTATAAGCTGATTGACCTGCACTGGGGATCGATTCTTAATCTGATGAAGGCGTTCAGCTTTTTACAAACACGACATCTGGCGAGGATTCATGGGTTGCTGCTATTTCTAATTGTAGCAATATGTCGGTCTACTGGGGCAATATTTGGCTGGCCAAAACACACATTGCCTGATCCACAGACCATACACAAAAATTGATATGTAGTTTTTATTCGATTTTTATGGCACCTTACAAGTGTATAAACTTTGATTTCGCTCTTTGAAAAACAGATTTCGATAATTTTCGATAGTTCAAATTCCTTCCGCCTGCGCTATGAGGCGCTATGAACTATCGAAAAGATACTCATAGGAGTAACAGCGTTCGGGCACATCGAGTATGGCCAAAATGTCGCTTTGCAGTTCGGTCAATTCAGATACGAAGCCATACTTTTTTCCGTCGGGAAGGCGCATATTCCCGCTGACCACGTGCTCGAATTTTTGAAGCAAGTATTCGGCTTTCGGTGTCCGGTAGTCTTTACGGTTGGGCATAAAGTTTTCCAGGCCTTTGTCCCGCGCCTGGATGTTCTTGCGGGCCGCCCGTTCGATCAAGACGATGACTTGCAGGGCGATCTTGAAAAGGAATAGGTAGGTCTCTATCCTTTCGGGCGTATGCAGGTAGATCGGTTCAAGCTGGTAGCCGCTTTTAGATCGGCGGTAGGCGTGCTCCACCTTATACTGATTCTTGTGGGCCATCATCGCATCTTTTATAGACAGCTTCGACGTGGGCTGGTTGGTGACCAACGGATAATAGCCGGCCCGACTGATGGCCTGGTCGTAGGCACTTTGATTAAAACGCACATTGATCCGGAACCGGTCTGTTTCAACCGGCACTTTCTCCAGCGGCCCGGTGGCCGACGGTCGGCCGCGCTTTTTGTTTTTATAGGTCACCTGCGGTTCGTTGTGCAGGGTGTATTCAAAAACGTCACCGGTTTTATATTTCTTCAGGATCGCCTGGCAAGCCTTGTCAATGGCGGCTTCTTCTTTGAGTCGATAGGTGTTGAGCCTGGATGAAAGCTCGTCGAAAGCGACTCGGGTTTTCTCGATGCGCTGATCCAAGGATTTTCTTTTGCGATGAAACAGGCCGTGATCGAACAAGCCGATCATTCTGAAAGGATAATCCTTATCTTCATGGTTGACGACCAGAGGCACCTCGAATCCCCGATTGATACGGTCCTTGTAAGGGATGAGCACTTCGCGGTCATGCTGATCCAAGGCATCGGCAAAGGCTTTCTCGTAGGAGGCATACATGGGCAAGGGGCTGATGAAGAACCCTTCGTGGTCGTGGATATGAGCCATATTTTTATGGGTGGCCACTTTGGAATCGCCCACGAAAAGAAAGTCCCGCCTGCCTAAAAGGTCGATCAGATGGTGCCACTGCTCCACATAGGTGTCGACATCGGCGGTGTTGCCGCTGTAGGCTTGCTGAAACAACGGAAAGGCGCTGTCGGAACTGACCGATAACGACCACACCAGCTGTTTGAGGTCCTTGCGGTACTGCTTGCTGTAGCCGAAGGTGATCGTGATGCCTCGATCGGATCGACGCTTGTCGGCATCCCCGTACATAAAAGCGCAGGTGGTGTCGTTGTGGCAGATGTCGGTTTTAACATCGAAGGCATTGATCATGGTGCCGGTAAGCATGGTCTCCAGGTTGCCCAGGCCGAAATCATACAGGGCATCCAGGGTGTCTGCCAGACGGTCATCAAAATAGTCATGCGGTGCGATACCGGGCAAAAGGGCATCGAGCACGGTGGTCTCCCTGGCAAACTGGCAGATCCGATACAACTGCATCGCCTGGAACAGGATGCCGGTAATCATGGCGATACAGGCCTGCCCATGGGTGAGGACTTTACGCCTGGGATCGGTTGGCACATGCTCATCAACGATATCCACAATGCCGCATTTATCGAAATAGTGCGCCAGAATCGGAGCAAATCCGACCGGTTTGGTATGGACCCGTTGGACGATATTTTTAGGCATGGGAGTGACTTCCATAACGCATGGAAATCACTTATAATATTAACAAGAAAAAATCTAGGTCGATTTTCGTGTATTTTCAGCATGTTGTGGATAGTTGGGGTCGAATATCGACCGTTTTTATAGGATTTTCAAAGGATTCCTTTGATTTTTGACAATTTTCTAATTTTTGAACTATTGGTGATACATTGAGATCACCTTGCCAACTGGAAATTATGGGAATCTCCCTGATATGTTATGGTGATCCCCACGGTACCACCCGAGTACCCATTTTAGCAAGATTTGGCCCGTTGCGATTATTTTCGAATATCGTTGAAAATGGCAGAGGCTGATATCTGCATGGTCGTTGGCGAGCTATCTTGACTATTGTCCTGCATGCACTGATGGGAAACAGGGACAAAGTTGAGGTGCTTTGTGGTCTCCCTTGTCAGTGTATATTCAATTGCTCGACACTCTTGATTACTTAGAGTCTAAAATTTCTCGACCACGAGAGGTGAAAGATATTCCTTGGGTCGATTGCGTACCTATCATTATCGATTCAATGATGGGCCGGTTAACAGGTTTATCAGAATGCCATTCAACAATAAAATTGGCCCCAGATCCCCCGCTTTTATCTTTCTGTGGTATGATATAACGTAAAGATTCTAAAGGTTTCAATATTACTGGTTTATCGATGTACTTTTTTAATAATTTTCCTTGTGTCTCGTAATAATCGACCAGACTGATTTCGATTAGATGCATAGGGTCAATGTTTCTAATGCTCAATGTCACCGTCAATAGGAATTCCACCTCTTTGTTACCGCTATAGATATGTGAATAGACAGGCACATACATCCGCTGTCCCTTTGATAGCTCGATTTTGTTGTCAGCAGCGTTCAAAGAAGAAAATGAAAACAAACAAATGATTAACAAAATAAAAAAATACTTAAAATATGTTGTCATGGTGACTCCCTGATTATTTTAACTTCAATATCAGATAGGCTTTTAATCCACAAGATTTGGATAGTTCGATTGTCCACAATGAGATTTAATATGCCCTAAAATGATGTCTGAGAACCAAGTATTAGCTTGGTGGGGATATATTGAGACGATCTTAGTAGCTGGATTTTATATTAATTTTTCCGATATATTTGGGTAATACCTAAGATACCATGTTAACCGGTATTTTGGCAAGATTTGGCCCTTATGATTATTTTCAAACATCGTTGGAATTTTTAAAATTGATATTTGCAGGATCGTTGGAGAACACCAGTAATGCTGCGGTCAGGGGCAGCAAGGGCCCCACTGAACGTTGTAAAGGCAATAAACTTGATAAACTCACAATTTTTCCGTAGCGACCCTGCCCTTGCTGTCCCTTGGACTGCAAGGTTATACGATCTCGTTTCTTTATCGAAGTGGTCCAAACTCATTTATGTCTAGCTCAAATGATTTTCCATCGGTTAAAGTTAATTTATTATTACTGTTGTAGACGTAATTCAAGTCCGCAAGTTTAACATCTTTAGGAATAATATTCACCCAATAACCACTGCTTGAAAGATCCATTATCGTTTCTCGTATGCTAGGTTTTTTGATGAATGTATTTTTGCTTTTATCAAATACCATGAAGTATCCTTCAATTCTCGCAATTGAATCATTGGCAACCTTGATTTCACCTATAAAATGGCGTCTTAAATCGGTTTCAAAAATTCTTCTGACAACGACGTGAACTTTCTCGCTAATTTCTATAAGCATTTTTTTCTCCAGATCATTTGTTCGTATAACGATTGATATTCAATAGAGGTCTCGTTTGTGTCTCAAATTGGATGGTTACATTGCCGTCTCGATAAAACGCCCAAAAGGGCCAAAAAATAGTTAAATTCCTACCTGAAATCTAGTTTTTGACTCATTCTAAAGCTGTTGTCAGTAATCTGTCTTATAAATGTTCTGCTGGCTTCGTTTTTAACTAGGAGCTCAGTATATTGTCTGCTGTTATTGATGGCTGCAGCTGCCATACGTGCAGCCAGGTTCAATAATTCAAGGTCCTCGGTTGTAAAGTCCCCACTTTTCTTGTTCATTGATTGAAGTGTACCTAAACAATTATCCTTGAAATCAAGTAAGGGCGTACAGATCAGATTGCGTGTTTTGAAACCTGTCATATCATCAACCTCTTTATAAAAACGGCTGTCTTCATAGGCGTTATTAACGACTGCAGGTTGACGGCTTACAAATACACATCCAGCCACACCGCATGATTTTGGAATACTGATTTCATGCTTCTCAAGATCAAGGGATGAAAAGATGGTAAGCTGCTGATTCCAAGGTTGAAATAAAAATATCGATGATCTTTCGGAATCCATAGTTTGGTTAAGGTAGTACATGGAAACTGAAAGCACCGTATCTATTTTGCTCTCCAAGTCAAAAAGCTGTGAAAGTTTCTCGGCAAGACGATAAGATCGGGTCATCCTTTCTTCCATTTTTCAATCCTTCGGCTTACGGTTTAACTATAACGAGATGGGAATGTGATTCGAAGAAAAATAATATACAGTTGGGAGATTAGACGATATTCAGCAGATGGAGAAACGCTTCAGGTCAGGTGGAATTGATTACTATTATACCTAAACCGTATGGATGTTGTCAAGGATCGTTAAGGGTTTCGGCAGGTTTTGATTTCCCGTTTGGCCCAACTGCAGATACCATCATGCGTGTTAGCCAGGTCAAGTGCTTCGGTTCTCATCCCTTTGCCAAGGGCGTCAGCATCACCAGGCTTCGCCGGGCGTCCAGGAGCGGCAGGCGATATCGATGGATCCGCATCGAAAAGGACATGCCGCCGAGGATGATTGACCCGCCATCCTTCTGGTTTGCGGTTTCTTGAGCGTGGCCCGACTGCGGACCTTTCATTGCCAACAGACTGCCACCGGGAGCAAGAAAAGGCAGGGTCAGGTGGGCGAAGTCTTCCAGCGAGGAGAAGGCTCTGCAGACCACCCGGTCGAATCTCCCACCGTATTCCGGCAGCAGGCGCAGGTCTTCCAGACGTCCGTGAGCGGCATCGATGCCGCTCAAGCCAAGGGTTCGAATGGCATGTTTGAGAAATGAGACCTTTTTGCGCACGCTGTCCACCAGGGTGACCGACAGGTCAGGCCGCAGGATGGCAAGCGGAATACCAGGAAACCCGCCCCCGGAACCCGCATCCAGGACCCGGGAACTGTCGCCGATCCAAGGTACCGCCGCCAAGGCGTCCACATAGTGTTTAACCGCCACGTCCAGCGGTTCGGTAATGGTCGTCAGGTTAGTCACCCGGTTCCATTGAAGCAGCTCCAGCGCATGGCGTCCCATGGCCCGGGCCTGATCAACGCTGACATCCAGCCCCAATTTCGAAGCACCTTCGATCACTGCCTGTCGCCACGTGTCGGAATCGATGTTCAAAACAGGATCTCCATTTTTCAGTCGGATCAGCCGGGCTTGACACCCCGGATCAAACCGGAGTCGTTGGGCCCTGTGAATTCCAACCGATGAACGTCCACAAATCCCGCCGTTTCGAGCATGCCGGCAAGCTGAGCCTGGCTGTATGCCCGTCCTCCTTCGGTTCCCAAGAGCATGTTCAGGGAGAAAAGGGCGGGAAACAGGGGGCCGTCCAGGGTGTCGTCCAGGATGAATTCATGGATGACCACCACGCCGCCGGGATTCAGGCACCCGAACACCTTTTGGATCATGCGCAGGCAGTCCTCCGCCGCTTCACCATGCAGGATGTGGGACATCCAGACGGCATCGTAGCTGCCGGAGATGTCGTCTTGCAGATAATCGCCGGAAATAAAGGCGACCCGATCAGCCATGCCCATTTTCCCTATGGTCTTTTCAGCAAACGGCCGCGTGGTGGGCAGATCCATCACGGTTGCGCTAAGATCCGGATTGTGCCGGCAAAAATGAATGGCATAGGTGCCGGGACCGCCCCCCAGATCCAGCAGGGAGGTGCAGCCGGAAAGGTCCACAACCGGCACCAGCCGCGGTGCCAGCTGGGTAGCCAAATTGAACATCCCCATGAGAAAGGCCTCCCGCGCATCCGTGCCTTTCTCCCGAACGGGCAGCCTGATCGGCTTCCCGGAGAGGATCGCTTCCGGCAGCTTTGCCCAGGACGCCACCAGGTGGTGGTGGTGGTGGATGATGTAACCGATGTAACGGTCCGAATCCATCGACAGGTAGGTCCGGCTGGCCTCGGTGTTGGCATAACCCCCGGCATCTTTGCTCAGCAGCCCCATGGCGGCAAGGGCATCCAGCAGCCGGCCAGCGGCGTCAACCGAAGCACCCAGCTGTTCTGCCACGCGTTGCCCGCCCACCCGGCTGTCCCCGATGCGGGTGAACACGTCCAGGACCACCGCGCCGTGCAGTGCGCAGGTGGCCCAATAGGCGCCCGATGTTTTCAGAATACGATCCGGTGTCCAGGTTTGCTGGTCCATCTCCCCCCCTAAATGGTTGCTTGAATTCATTCGATATTAAAATATCTCCCTATCCAATAGGTAGGAGATTGTTCTTCCCTTGTCAACGATCGTGCATGAACACACTGTTTTGGTGGTCTTTATCCACTTGCCAAGCCCGCTGTTTTTTTGTTAGGGTCGCCACCAGAATAGTATGGTCAGGATTGCACGTGGATTTGGTTCATCTGCAAGGCACAACAGGCAACGCATTTCGGCTGCCATGGAAATACCGAATGACCGGACAAAACCGCACTGAATCAAAAACCACCCCCCATAATGCCAGGGTTGCACAAGACCGTTATCGCCTCCTTTTCGAACGCTCCCCCGATGCCGTCATCGTCACCGCTCCAGACGGCCGTGTCATCGATTTCAATCCGGCCGCTTTGGAATTTTTCTGCATTTCCCGATCCGAACTGCAAGGATCGAACATCGCCGCATTTTATGCCAACTTGGCGGACCGGGCACCCTTGATCAGCCAGGTGGATAAAACGGGCCTGGTCCACAACGCGCCTGTCCTTTTCGTGAGCAACGACGGTCAATTGAAACACAGCATCGTGACCACCATGCGTCTGGATGACTCGGACGGCGGCATTTATGGATACCAGTGTGTCATCCGTGACGTCACCCAACACCGGCGGGCAGAAAAAAAACTGCACAGTCAGAAAAGCTATGCCGAACAATTGATTGACATCGCCCCGGAAGCCATTGCCATCCTCGACCTGGATAATCGGGTGATCCGCATCAACGAAGAATTCTGCCGTCTTTTCCAATACACGGAAGAGACGTGCATCGGTCAGCGAATGGATGATCTTATCGTCCCCGAACAATTGAAGGCGGAAGGTCTCTCTCTTTCTGCACGGGCAATGGGCGGGGCCTGCTTTGAGGTGGAAACCCGGCGAATGAGAAAAGACGGAACTCTGGTGGATGTCTCCGTCCTGGCCAAACCGATCGCGACGGAAAAAGACGAACCGGCCATTTATGTCATCTACCGGGACATCTCTGCGCGCAAACAGGCGCAGGAGGCCTTAGAAAAGAGCGAGGAGCGTCACCGCACCGTATTGGAAGCCGCTCCGGATCCGGTTATCGTCAGAGACATGTCCGAACGGGTCATCTATCTGAATCCCGCCTTTACCCGTGTTTTCGGGTGGAGCCTGGACGAATGTCAACACCGGCCGATCGACTTTGTCCCCCAGGAAAACCAGCCCGAGACGCAACAATTCCTGGCACAAATTCATCAGGGAGCCTCCTTTTCGGGGGTGGAAACCCGACGATTTACCAAAAGCGGGCAGGTGGTTGACGTCTCCATCAGCGGCGCCGTCTTTTTCGACACCGAGGGCAATCCCGACGGTTACGTCAATACCCTTCAGGATGTCAGCGAACGCCGTAAAAAAGACGAAGAGCTCAGGTATGTCGCCTATCACGACATTCTCACCGGGCTTCCCAACCGCAAATCGTTTTATATGTGCATCGACGATCTGCTTCAACATTCGAGCCGCCGAAATTCAGACCGGGCATGGGCACTGATGTTCCTGGATCTCGACAAATTCAAACAGGTCAACGATGCCCTGGGTCATGATACCGGTGACCAACTGCTTAAAGGCGTGGCTGAACGGCTCAAGGAATGTCTCCGGGAGACGGACCACCTGTTCCGGCTCGGAGGAGATGAATTCACGATCATTCTGACCAATTTGAGCCTTGATATCGACGTTGCGCGCGTGGCACGGAAAATCCAGCAAACCCTTACCCGCTCTTTCCGATACAGCGGTCAGGAGATATTTACCTCCACCAGCATCGGCATCAGCGTTTTCCCCAACGACGGGTGGGAGGTGGAAGGCCTGGTAAAAAGCGCCGACATGGCCATGTACGCCGCCAAGGAAAACGGCGGGAACGATTACCGATTCTTCACCGAGGAGATGAACCGCAAGGCCTTGTACCGCATGAAGATGGAGAGCAGCTTGAGAACAGCACTGGAACAGAACGAGCTGGTGCTTTACTACCAGCCGCTGGTCAGTGAAACCAACCGCATCATAGGCATGGAGGCCCTGCTTCGTTGGAACCATCCGGAACTGGGACTCGTTCTCCCGGCTGATTTTATCCGCATCATGGAAGAGACAGGCATCATCGTGCCAGTGGGGCGGTGGGTGCTGAAAACAGCCTGTACCCAGACCAAACGCTGGCATGACATGGGCTTTTCGGACCTTTTCGTAGCGGTGAACCTGTCCTCCAGACAGCTCCATGAGTCTGATTTCGTTGAGATGGTGATCGACATCATTCGTGAAAGCGGTCTGCCTCCGGAGTGCCTCAAGCTTGAAGTCACCGAGAGCAGCGTGATCCAGAACCCGGAAGTATGCATCGCCAAAATGAGAATGCTGCGGGCCCGGGGAATTACCTTTTCCATTGACGATTTCGGCACCGGATACTCCTCGCTGAGCTACCTGAAGCGGTTTCCCATCGACACCTTGAAGATTGACCGATCCTTTGTATCCGATGCGATGAGCAGCAAAGGGGACCAGGAAATCATCAAAACCATCATCGCCATGGCCCGCAGCCTGAACATCGATGCCGTCGCCGAAGGGGTGGAGACCCAGGAGCAGAAGGATTTTCTGGCCAGCTACGGGTGCAACAGCATGCAGGGATTCTTTTTTGCCCATCCCGTTCCTGTAGAGCAGTTCAAGGATCTGCTCCAGCGTCAACAGCGGACCGCTCCCCCCGGGAAGGACGGCATCGCTGCACCAGGCCAGGCAACGCCTGCGGTGCAACCTGAAAAACAGTCTCGGAGAACGACCCCGTGACCCATCGAATCCGCTAACCCTTTTCTTCTTAATTCGCGGTCCAGGATTCCGGAGCTTTTCATGCGCTTTCGCCCCTGCATCGATCTTCACGACGGCATGGTCAAGCAGATCGTCGGTGCCACCTTGTCCGACAACGACCACCACGGTTTGCAAACCAACTATCAGGCGGAAAAACCCGCCGAGTGGTTTGCCGACCGCTATCGCCGGGACAATCTCGCCGGCGGCCACGTAATCCAGCTGGGCAAAGGCAACACGGCGGCGGCCCGGTCGGCCCTCTCGCGATGGCCCGGCGGCATGCAGGTGGGCGGCGGTATCACCGCAGACAATGCCGTAAACTGGCTGGATGTCGGCGCCAGCCATGTCATTGTCACCTCCTGGGTGTTTCACCACGGACGCATCCACATGGAGCGCCTGAAGCAGCTGACCCGAAAAATCGGAAAAAGACGCCTGGTACTGGACTTGAGCTGCCGAAAACACGGCGGCACCTACCTGGTGGCCACCGATCGCTGGCAGACATTCACCACCGAGGCAGTCACCTACCCGCTCTTGGACCGCCTCTCCGCTTTCTGTGACGAATTTCTCATCCATGCCGTGGATGTAGAGGGACGCTGTGGGGGTATCGAAACCGACCTGGTGGCCTATTTGGGCCGATGGGAGGGCCAGCCGGTCACCTATGCAGGTGGAATCTCCAGCCAGCCGGACATCGATCTGATCGATTCGCTGGGAAACGGACGCATCGATTTTACCGTGGGCAGCGCCCTGGACATCTTCGGCGGCAGCGGGCTCCGCTATGAGGATCTGGCCGGACGCTATGGACCGGATTCAATTCACCAGATCGTTTGACAGTTGGCAAGTGTTTGGATATCTATACATCATTTCGAAAATAGGGTTGACGTTGCGGATCAAGACCGTTCGGTGAAGATAGCCACCACGCCCATGCCTGGATCTGATATGGTGGGGTAGCCGGTGTCTATACCTGTTGTGGATTCTATCCAGTTGTCTGTAAACCTTACTATGGGCGTCCTAAAACAAAAAATATGCCTGCTGGACACTTTCGCCGTGGGCAAGACCAGCCTGGTGCAGCGATTTGTCAATGATCGCTTCGGTGACAAATACCTGACCACCATCGGCATCAGCAAAAAATTGATGCCGCCGGTCCACGGCGGGCAGGCGGGCAGCGCCGCACAACATGAGTTTTTAATCTGGGATGTCGCCGGGCTTGAAAAATTTGACCCGGTGGCGCTGAATTACTTTCGCGGCGCATCTGGTGCGTTGGCCATCGCAGACCTGACACGGCCGGAAACGGTCGACCAACTCGCGATCATCGGCAACAAGTTCCTGTCTGTCAACCCCAGGGCAGCCTTGGTCATCATTGGCAACAAACTCGATTTGATCAAGGACCGGACCGACACCTTCTCCGACTACCAGCTGCTGGCGGCCGATTTTGGATCCGCGTTGATCCTGACCAGCGCCAAAACCGGTGAACGGGTGGAGGAGGCCTTTCATCTGCTCTCCCAAAAGATCGAGCTGCTAAATGGCTGATCCGCTCAACAGATTACTGGAGCACAAAGGCTTCGGAGCAATATATTTCGATGGACGTCTGCGGGTGACTGAAACCAGTCCTGCCGCACAGCAGTTGCTGTCCCTGACCCCCCCCACCACCGTACACCCTTGTCACGGACATCTTCCCCGAACTGGTGGGAATCGAAGCTGAATTGCATCGGATCGTTGCCAAGCAGGAGTCCGTCTATCACCTCGATTATGTCAACCGCAGTGACAAACAGGGGCAAACGCGTTACCTGAATCTGCTCCTGCTGGCATACGACGAAAAAGATCGCGCCCTTGTCGTATTGGAGGATGCGACCCAGACAGCGCTGGCCCTGCAAGCCGCTAATCAGCAGCGATATGACATGTACCTTTACCGCACGAGCATCGAACATCGGCGCAGCCAAATCGGACGTTCGATTCTGGGGCAGTCACCTGCCATCGAGTAAATCCTCCAGACCGTTCAACAGCTGAGTCATGTCCCGTCGGCGACGGTGCTGCTGATGGGTGAAACCGGAACCGGCAAGAACCTCACCGCCCGAATGATTCATGAAAGCTCGATGACCGCTGATGCGCCTTTTGTGGAGATCAATTGCGCAGCGCTGCCCGAGCAACTGATCGAGGCAGAGTTGTTCGGCTACGAAAAAGGAGCCTTCACCCATGCCATATCCGCCAAACCCGGCCTTCTGGAAGAGGCTCACGGCGGTACGCTTTTTCTCGATGAAATCGGCGAACTGCCCATCAATATGCAGGCCAAACTGCTCTCCACCATTGAATCAAAAACGTTTCGACGCCTGGGCAGCACGCTTCTGCGAAAGGCCGATGCGCGCATCATCGCCGCGACCAATCGCGATCTGAAAACGGAAATTGCCGCAAAAACGTTTCGCGAAGATCTATTCTATCGCCTCAATGTGGTGTCGATAACCCTGCCCCCGCTCAGGCAACTCGGAGAAGACATCGCAACGATTGGCGAACACTTCGTAGAACTGCTGAACATCCAGCTGAAGAAAAAGGTCAAGGGCTTTTCACCCGGCGCCCGCAACGTCCTCTTGGCACACCACTGGCCGGGAAACGTCAGAGAATTGAGCAACTGCATCGAGAGGGCCATGATCTTTATCAATGGCGATGAAATCGATTTACACGATCTGGTTTTAATGACACCCGCCGCAGGCGCCCCCAACGCCGACCAACCACCCTGGACCGTACCGTCCACGGGAATAAAACTGGAGGAGGTCGAACGCAGCCTGATTCTTTCGGCGCTCGAACAGGCCGACAACAATAAGAGCAAAGCCGCACGATTGCTGGGCCTCACCCGCCATACCCTGCGATACCGCATGGAAAAGCACGGCCTTGAACCGCGATAGTGCGTCGGTGAAGGCCCCCCCAGATAGACGGTGGCCCCCCGCTCTCCCAACCGGCTCAATCCATGGGCAGCAGCGCATAGCCCCTCGCCTGGTAGGCCACGATTGAAATGTAGCCGTTTTGAACGACAGTCACCGCCGGTAAAAAATCCGCCGGATCGACCTTATGCGCCTTGGCTGCGATCGCACACTGCTCGATACGAAAGCCGTGTTGGCTGAACTGGTCGACCCAACCTTGAATTTCCTTTTTTGTTTCCGCGTCCCCGGGGTCAACGTGCTTCACCCCTAAAGTGACAAAAAGGCTGGCGCCGCCGCGAAAAGCGACCACAACGGTCGGTGTGACCCCGGCATCGATCAGCTGGCTGTAGGTTTCATCGATCAACTCAAGCCGGCGCAGCAGCAGTTTGGCCTCTCCCACGTTGACATCACAAACTATCTTCAGCGAAGTCAAATTACCCAGGGCCTGTTTGTCATCCAGGTTGCCAGCCCATAACATTGAAGGGAATAGGACCAGCAACACAATCAGTAGATGTTTCATAGTGATATCCTTATGCAGGCGGATTGGTCACCAAATCGGTGGTTTGATGCAGAATATGAATATATTAAAAATAAAGACAGAACGCCTGGATGGTCAAGGCATCCACCGTCTTTTTTCGATCAGGGCAGGCTTGCAGGCGCTGACGAGCTGCATGGTGAGCGACCCGGTGGGCTTGTATTCGACATCGAATAGGAGCTCTCGGGGAGATGGCAGTGGCCAACCGGCGGGGTATGCGAAAAGGGTGGATCAGCTTTGGAGGCGCACAACAAGAAAGGGCCGAACACGATGATTCAGCCCTTTAGGTTCCCTAATTTTGGAGGCGGCATCCGGATTTGAACCGGAGAATGGAGGTTTTGCAGACCTCTGCCTTACCACTTGGCTATGCCGCCCGTATAAAAAAAAATGGAGCGGGAAACGGGATTTGAACCCGCGACTTCGACCTTGGCAAGGTCGCACTCTACCACTGAGTTATTCCCGCTCAGTTGAAGTGGCACTTTTATAAATTAATGGTTTCAATGTCAACAGAAAATTTCAGCCGCGAAGTAATTTTCTGAAGCGCAGGAAGTAATCCGCCCCCGACCAGAGCGTAAATATCAAGGCTCCCCAAAGGAAAAAGATACCCACGGCGTGAAAGTCCAATCCAAAGGCCGGAAAATGAAACATCAAGGGAATGATGGCCGCAATCTGGAAACCGGTCTTGTATTTGCCCAGGCTGGATGCGGAGACGTCGATTTTATTCTGGGCGATGATATTCCTGAGCCCCGTGACAGCCAGCTCACGACCGACAATGATGCAGGCGATCCAGGCAGGCATCCATCCCAGGGCGGTGAGCATGATCAACGAGCAGGAGACCAGCAGCTTGTCCGCCACCGGGTCCATGACCTTGCCCAGGTTGGAGACCAGCCCGTATCGGCGCGCCAGGTATCCGTCAAAATAGTCGGTGATGGCAGCGGCGCTGAAAAGAAGGCCGGCCAACAGCGCCGTGAAGCGGTTGGGCATCATCAGCAGCATCACGATGATCGGCACCGAGATGATCCTGAACAGCGTCAGCGTGTTGGGGTGGGTGAGAAGTGAGTTGATCCGCTCGTTTTTCATTTGCGTTAGATTGATTGTCCTCTCATTATGGGGGGGTGCCCGTTATTTTTTGTGAACCCGTCATTTTTGGGCCTTGTCCCAGTCGGCCAGAAAGGCACTGATGCCCTTGTCCGTCAGCGGGTGAGCCGCCAGTTTGCTCAAAACGTTGAATGGGATGGTTGAGATATCCGCCCCGGCCAAGGCTGCGTCCAGCACGTGCAGGGGATTGCGGATGCTGGCCACGATGATCTCGGTATCGTAGGCGTAGTTGGAAAAGATCTCAACGATCTGTTCAACCAGCTGCATGCCGTCCTGCGAAAGGTCGTCCAGCCGACCGACGAAGGGGCTTACATAGGTGGCCCCGGCCTTCGCCGCCATCAAAGCCTGAAGTGGTGAGAAAACCAGGGTGACGTTGGTCTTGATGTTCTCTTCGGTGAGCTGGCGGGTGGCCTTGAGACCGTCCACGGTCATGGGCACCTTGATGACAATATTCTTGTGAATGTTGGCCAGTTCCCGCGCCTCCTTGACCATGCCCGCGGCTTCCAGGCTGATCACCTCGGCACTGATGGGACCATCCACGATTTCACTGATCTCCTTGATGACGTCTTCGAACACGCGACCCTCTTTGGCGATCAGCGACGGGTTGGTCGTCACCCCGTCTACCATGCCCATGCTCAGGGCCTCTTTGATTTCATCCACATTGGCGGTATCAATAAAAAATTTCATAATCGGATTCCTTCCTGAGTGTCACCTGTTAAGCGGCAACGCTGGACGCTGAGTCCCTGATGGTAGATGCTTTCCCATTATATGCGCGAACAACTGTCATCCACGGATTCGTTAT
The DNA here is from genome assembly GCA_963705435.1 of uncultured delta proteobacterium. Taxonomy (GTDB): domain Bacteria; phylum Desulfobacterota; class Desulfobacteria; order Desulfobacterales; family Desulfosarcinaceae; genus Desulfosarcina. The sequence continues at coordinate 212,563 of CAVPJR010000015.1, forward strand.
TCCCGTTTCGGTTCCTCCAAAAACCGGTCGCGGCAGGCTGCAGAGCAAAACAGAAATGTCTGCCCACCGCGGCTTAACGCCACTCCTTCCCGTTGGGGGAAGTAAATCCCACACACGGGATCCTTGACCATCACATCATCGATGCTGGGATGGCTTGATCCGTTTTGGCCGGGGGCCTGAAGATTTCGCCTCACCCAAGATTTGGCAGCCCGGTAGGCCAGGTAGGCGATAATGATCAGCAGAATCAGTTTCACGGCACCCTGCCTTCTATAGGTGCTAAGATAATTAATTTGGCCTGCGTTATCGGTCGTGGAAGCATTACCATACGGCGTCCTCCATCTGCCTTGCCGAATTGATTGTCTTAACCCCTATCCCTATAGCAGTATGGGCTGGTTTTCCAGTGGAATGACCCGCTGATTTTCATCGTCAAGGTGGCTTAGCAGATCGGCAACGGTTTGTCCCAGCTCCGGATGAATGATCGACGGATTTATATCACAGATGGGCTGCAAGACAAAAGCCCTTTTGTGCATGCGCGGATGGGGAATCGTCAGCCTCGGCGTTCGGACGACCCAGTCGTCGTATAACAGGATGTCCAGGTCCAGCACCCGCGGACCGAACCGGATTGCATCGGCTTTTCGCCCCATCTGCCGCTGAATGGCAACCAGTTTGTCCATCAGCGCCAATGGCGCCATCGTTGTCCTGATTTTCACGGCCGCATTGACAAACCAGTCCTGATCCGCATAATCCACCGGCGATGTCCGGAAAAACCGGGAGGCCGCCAGAAGCGACGATTCAGCGGATTCGGTCAGGGCGGCGATTCCTCGCAGGCAGTTGTCCAGCTTGCCGCCTAAATTAGACCCGACGGAAATGAACACGACGTGGTCCGTCTCTACGGCCGCCATGCTTCCTCCCACAGCTCGCCGCGATAGATCACCCGGGCATCGCCTTCCAGGAACACATCCTGGTGGCGGCCGCCTTGTATCTTGAAATGAACCGTTAGTTTTTCCCCGCTGCGGGTCGTCAGCGTAACCGGCGATGTCAGCCCCCGTTCACAGGCCAGGATCAGCGCTGCGGCCACATTCCCTGTTCCGCAGGCCAGGGTCTCATCCTCGACGCCGCGCTCATAGGTACGGATAAAAATCGTCCCGTTTTCTTTTACCGCCACAAAATTTGCATTGGTGCCAAAAGGGGCGAAATTCGGGTGATAACGGATAAGACGCCCCGTTTTTGTCACCGCCACCGCCTCGATGTCGTCCACGACCATCACCACATGGGGCACACCGGTGTTGACGCTGCCAACGGCAGTTGGTGTTCCCTCTATATCCAAGATGGTTCCGATCTTAAGATCCCTGGGCTCAGTCATGCGGATCTTCACGGTATTGTCACCCACGGTGGCTTCGATCGTTCCGGCCAAGGTTTCGAAGGCCATCTGCCGATCGGCGATTCCGTGCATAAAGGCAAAACGGGCTGCGCAACGGGCGCCGTTGCCGCACATATCCGGCAGGCTGCCGTCGGCGTTGAAAAAGCGCCACTTGAAATCGAGGTTGGCAGACCGTTCGATGAAAATCATGCCGTCGGCGCCGACCGACATTTTACGGCGGCAGGCCCCGACGACCAGACGCGTCAGCTGGGCTTCTGGCACCACCGCCTCCCGGTTGTCGATAATGATAAAATCATTGCCGCTGCCGCTCATTTTTAAAAAGGGAATGGTTTTCATGGGGTCTCCGACACTCCGGAAGGCATATCGGGCAGATGGTCGACCTGCACCGGGTTTGAATCGGGTCCGGCACCGCCGTCAGTCTCCAGCCGCACGTTGAACACATAGCGATAACCGGGTTCCAGGGGGGCGTCGATGGAAAACCGGTTGGATTGCGTATGAACGTATGGCACCGTGGCCGCTTTTTCAAATACCAGGGGACAACCATCGCAGTCCGATTCCCCCTGGACTGTCCGAGAGCGGTAGACGCCGAATACCGCGTTTTTTGCCTGTTTGGCCGAAAGCGCCCCCGGCAGACGCCAAGTCAGTGTGACGGTTTGGTCGGTCACCGCGTATGCCAGATCCGCCACCGCCGGTACCGGCGGCCGTCGGGGCGTCACCGGAGGCCCCTTGACCCCGCACCCGAAATAACCGACGCTGAGCAGTAAAAAAAGCCCAGCCAGAATCGGTCCTTTTGCGGACCAAACGCGTCGTCCCACCGCTGTCCGTTCAGTCACCGTTCGTTTCACCGGCCAGCGCCTTTCTGGCCTCCGCAATCGCCCGGGCCACGTTTTCCGTTGCCGTTCCCCCCAGGCTCCGCCGGCGGTCGATCATGAACTCCAGGGTCAGGTGATCGAAGATATCCGCCTTGATCAGGGGCGAGAATGATTTGAGCTCATCCAGGGTCAGTTGGTCCAGCTCCTTGCCCTTGTCCAATGCATAGGCCACGGCGCCTCCGACACAGGCGTGGGCTTTTCGAAAGGGCATGCCCTGGTTCACCAGATAATCGGCCATGTCCGTAGCGTTGAGGAATCCGACGGACGCGGCCTTGCGCATGATCTCCCGGTTAACGGTGATCCGGGGGATCATCTGGATGTTGATGGAAAGGCAGGCCTTGATCGTGTCAGCGGCATCGAAGAGCGGTTCCTTGTCTTCCTGCATATCCCGGTTGTAGGACATCGGCAGGCTTTTCATGAGGGTGAGCAGGGCGATCAGCGAACCGAACACCCGACCGGTTTTTCCTCGAACAATCTCCGGAACGTCCGGATTTTTTTTCTGGGGCATGATGCTGCTGCCCGTGGCAAACGCATCCGAAAGGGTGATAAAGCCAAATTCCGAGGTGGACCACAGCACCAATTCCTCGGACAACCGGCTCAGATGAACCATGCAGATGCTTGCGGCCGCAAGATATTCCATAGCAAAATCACGGTCCGACACCGCATCCATGCTGTTGGAACTGACCCGGGGAAAATCCAGCAGATCGGCCACATAGCGCCGGTCGATGGGATAGGTGGTACCGGCCAGTGCCGCAGCGCCCAGCGGCATCACGTTGATGCGGTTAAGACAGTCGGAGAAGCGTGCCTGATCCCGGGTGAACATCTCGTAATAGGCCATCATGTGGTGGGCAAACAGCACCGGCTGGGCCCGCTGGGTATGGGTGTAACCGGGCATGACCACATCCTGGTGCCCGTTGGCCAGATCCACCAGCACCGTCCGCAGCCTTTGCAGGAGATCGATGGTCCGATGCGTCTCGTCGCGCAGATACATGCGCACGTCCAGGGCGACCTGATCGTTGCGGCTGCGGGCAGTGTGCAGCTTCTGCGCCACCTTCCCCGCCACTTGAAGCAGTCGGGCCTCGATGTGCATGTGGATGTCTTCCAGGCTGTCGTCGAAGATGAACTCGCCCCGATCCAACTCCCGTTTGATAATTCCCAGCCCTTCCACCAGGCCGATGGCCTCTTCATCGGTGATGATACCGGCCGCTGCCAGCATCCTGCAGTGGGCAATGCTGCCGGCGATGTCGTAGGGGTATAGCCGGCAGTCATAGGCGATGGAGGCGGTAAACGCCTCCACGCTTTTGTCGGTTTTCTCGGAGAACCGTCCGTCCCAGGGTTTTTCAGCCATGATCCACGCCTACCCTTTCCGTTGCATGAGTTTACGGATGCGCAGCCGCAGGGCATTGAGACGGATAAACCCTTCGGCATCCGCCTGGCTGTATACATCATCGTCCTCGAAGGTGGCGTGGGCTTCACTGTACAGGGAGTGGTCTGACTTTCTGCCGCGCACAACGCAGTTGCCTTTGTAAAGCTCCAGGCGCACTACACCGGATACGTTTTTCTGGGTGCTGTCGATCATGCCCTGCAGCACCTCCATCTCCGGGGAGAACCAGAACCCGTTGTAGATGAGCTGAGCATATCGCGGAATCTGAGAGTCCCGCAGGTTCATGACTTCACGGTCCATGGTAATAGATTCCATGGCCATGTGTGCCTGCCGTAAAATGGTGCCGCCCGGTGTTTCATAAACCCCGCGGGATTTCATTCCCACGAACCGGTTTTCCACGATGTCGATGCGGCCGATGCCGTGTTTGCCTCCCAGGCGGTTCAACTCGGCCAGCAGGTTGGCCGGTAAAAGAACAGTGCCATTGACCGCCACCGGATCGCCGTCGGCGAAGGTGATCTCGATGGTCTCGGGCGTGTCCGGGGCATCCTTGGGCGAAACCGTCATGGTGAAGATGTCGTCCGGTGGACCGGCCCAGGGGTCTTCCAGAATACCTCCCTCGTAGCTGATATGCAGCAGGTTGCCGTCGGTGCTGTAGGGTTTGGCATGGGTGGTGGGCACTTGAATGCCGTGACGGTCGGCGAAGGCCATCAGCGCGGTCCGAGAGTTCAGGTCCCATTCACGCCAGGGCGCGATTATCTTGATATCCGGGTTGATGGCGTAGTAACCCAATTCAAAGCGAACCTGGTCGTTGCCTTTGCCGGTGGCGCCGTGGCTGACCGCATCGGCGCCTTCCAAGGCGGCAATCTCCATCTGCCGCTTGGCGATGAGCGGCCGGGCAATGGAGGTCCCCATCAGATATTGCCCTTCGTAAATAACGTTGGCCCGAAAAGCCGGAAACACATAATCCTTTACAAAGGTCTCCTTGAGGTCATCCACGTAGGCCTTGACCGCACCAGTTTTCATGGCATTGGCCTCCACGTTTTCCAACGAATCGATCTGGCCGATGTCAGCGGAAAAGGTGACCACCTCGCAATCGTAGGTTTCGATGAGCCATCTCAGGATCACCGATGTGTCCAAGCCGCCCGAGTAAGCCAGCACCACTTTATTGATCGTCTCAGTCACTGTTTTTTTTCTCCTTCTAAATTTTATTCAGCACCTCATCCAGGACCTGGATCAGCGCGTCAATTTCATCTCGCTGGATGATCAGGGGAGGAACGAACCGCAGGGTGTCCCCCTGAACACAGTTGACCAAAAAACCCTTTTCCATCAATACCGGGACCAGTCGATCGGCCGGTCCGTTCAGTTGAATGCCCAGCAGCAGCCCCCTGCCCCGCACCTCGGCAATCCGGCGGTGACGAAGCTTCAGCTGTTTCAGCGCATCCTTAAAATAGGTCCCGGTGTCCCGGGCACGATCCACGATCCCTTCTTCATCCATGATCTTCAGGGTCTCGAGGGCGGCGGCCGTCACCAGGGGGGTTCCGCCGAACGTGGAGGCGTGGGCGCCGATCCCGAAAGCGGCCGCCACCCGTTCAGTGGCCAGCATGGCGCCGATGGGAAGCCCGTTGGCCAGCGCCTTGGCCAGGGTCATGATATCCGGCGTCACACCGTATTGGACGTGGGCGAAGAGCGTTCCGGTTCGGCCCATGCCCGTCTGGATCTCGTCCAGGATCATCAGCACGCCGCGCTGGTCGCACAGCCGTCGAACCTTCTGGAGATAATCGGGACCCGGGCACCGGACACCCCCCTCGCCCTGGATAGGCTCGAGCATCACGGCGCAGGTGCGGTCGTCAATAGCCGATTCCAGGGCGTCGATGTCATTGAAAGGCACGAAAGAAAAACCTTCCAGAACCGGGTCGAAGCCTTGCTTGATTTTATCCTGCCCGGTGGCGGACAAGGTTGCCATGGTGCGCCCGTGAAAGGACTTTTCCATGCAAACGATGCGAAACCGTTCCGGCTGACCATCGTCCTTAAAATATTTCCGGGCCAACTTGATGGCTGCTTCATTTGCCTCTGCACCGGAGTTGCCGAAAAAGACGCGGTCCGCAAAACTGTGTTCCACCAGCATCCGGGCCAGTTCGGTCTGGGGAATGGTGTAGTAGAGGTTGGACACATGCACCAGCCGCCCGGCCTGGCGGGCCACCGCATCGGCAATACGCGGGTGGGCATGGCCTAAATTGCACACGGCAATGCCGGCGACAAAGTCCGTATAACGGCGGCCCTGAGTATCCCAGAGCGTGCACCCCTGGCCCCGTTCCATAACCACGGGAAATCGTTTGTAGGTGGCTGCAATTACACGATCCGCCGTGCGCATAATCGTATCTGTCATTTTTCTGGTCTCTGGTCTCTGGTCTCTGGTCTCTGGTCTCTGGTCTCTGGTCTCTGGTTTCTGGTTTCTGGTCTCTGGTTTCTGGTTTCTGGTCTCTGGTTTCTGGTCTCTGGGTCTGGGTTCTGGGTTTCACCTATTCAATCACCTCCGTACCTATCCCCCGATCAGTAAACAACTCCAGCAGTATCGCGTGGCGGCGCTTGCCGTTGATGATGGGCACTTTTTTCACGCCGTTTCTCAGGGCGAAAAGGGCATATTCGATCTTCGGAATCATACCGCCGCTGATGCTGCCGTCAGCGATCATGCGGCTGATGGTGGCCGCATCGATGGAGGATATCAGCTCACCAGCGGCATCCATCACGCCGTCCACATCGGTGAGCAAGATCAACCGGCCGGCAGACAAGGCCGTGGCGATGTGGCTGGCCACCAGGTCCGCATTGATGTTGTAGGTTTCTCCTTCCGTACCCGCGCCCACCGGCGCAATGATGGGGATGAACCCCTTTTCGGAGAGGGTGTGGATGATCTGGGGGTCGATCCGGGTCACCTCTCCCACCATTCCCGGATCGATGATCTCGGGCGGGCTGCCCGCGTCCTCCTGATGGAGGATGCGCATCTTTTTGGCTTCGATGAGCCCGCCGTCCTTGCCGCTCAGCCCCACGGCCTTGCCCCCCTGCTGGTTGATCTGCGCCACGATGCTTTTGTTCACCTTTCCGCCCAGCACCATCTCCACCACATCCATGGTCGGGCCGTCGGTGAGCCGCATACCACGCACAAACTGGGGACGGATGCCCATCTGGTCCAAAACCCGATTGATCTGGGGGCCGCCGCCGTGAACCACCACCGGATTGAGACCGATGAACTTGAGCAGGGTGATATCCCGGGCAAAATCGGTTTTCAGCTGCTCGTCAACCATGGCGTGGCCGCCGTACTTCACCACCACGGTCATACCGGAGAACTTGCGGATATAAGGCAGCGCCTCGATGAGAATGTCCGCTACGGTTGAATTAGGAGGTGAGATTTCGGGTGTCATTAGAGACCTTTTAAAATAGGGTTCAAGGATCCAAGGGTATTGGGTTTATTGGTTTGATTGGTTTCATTAGTTGTATTGGTTCGATCGGTTAACGAATCAAACCAATACAACCAATTCAACGATGAGCCAAGATCCATGAGCTTCACCACCAAACCCCTTCAGCCCATAGCCTAACAAATTGTTGTTATAGGATATACCGGCTCAGATCCTCATCATCCTTGATCGCTTTGAGCTTTTCCCCAACGTATGCATCATCCACCGTCAGGTGAGCATGCGGCACATCGGGGGCGTCGAAGAGGATGTCTTCGAGCAGCCGCTCCATAAGGGTGTGAAGGCGCCGGGCACCGATATTCTCCGTACGGACATTCACCTCCTCGGCAATCTCGGCAATCCTTTCGACCGCGTTGTCGGAGAAGACCAGTTCCACCCCCTCTGTTTTTAGCAAGGCGATATACTGCAGCAGCAGCGCGTTCTTCGGTTCCGTCAGAATGCGGACAAAATCCCTGCGGTTCAGCGCATCCAGGGTCACCCGGATGGGAAACCGTCCCTGGAGCTCCGGGATCAGGTCAGACGGCTTGATGGTGTGAAAGGCACCGGAAGCGATAAACAGGATGTGGTCGGTCTTCACCGGTCCGTACTTGGTATTCACCGTGGAACCCTCCACAATGGGCAACAGATCCCGCTGAACCCCCTCCCGGGAAACATCCGGACCGTGTCCTTTGCCGTTGCCGGCGATCTTGTCAATCTCGTCCAGGAAAATGATGCCGGACTGTTCCACTTTGGCGATCGCATCCTGGATCACCTTGTCCATATCCACCAGGTTCTGGGCCTCTTCCGCCGCCATGGTCTTCATGGCTTCGGGCACTTTGATCTTTCGCCGGCGGGTGTTCTTGGGCAGCAGGGAACCCAGCATATCCTTGAAATTGAATCCCATCTCCTCCATGCCGACGTTGGAGAAAATCTCGACCATGGGCATGTTGCGCTCGGCCACGTCCAGGTCGACATAACGACTGTCCATTTTTCCGGCCTGCAGCATCTTACGCAGCTTCTCCCGTGTGGACGAAGCCGCGTCAGCGGAAGGGTTGACCACTTCCAGTCCGCCTTCTCCCGCCGCGTCCGCCCGACCATGATCGGCCTTGGGCAGCAGCAGGTCCAACATCCGCTCTTCGGCGATGCGCCATGCCTTGTCCGTGACAGCCTCCTGCTCGGCTGTGCGAACAGCATTGACCGTCAGTTCCAAGAGGTCACGGACCATGGACTCCACATCCCGACCCACATATCCCACCTCGGTGAATTTGGACGCCTCCACCTTGAAAAACGGTGAGTCGCTGAGCCGCGAGAGGCGCCGGGCAATTTCCGTCTTGCCCACCCCGGTGGGGCCGATCAGGATAATGTTCTTGGGGGCGATCTCATCCCTGAGCGAATCAGGCACCTGCTGGCGACGCCATCGGTTTCTCAAGGCAATGGCGACGGAGCGCTTGGCATCATTCTGACCGATGATGTATTTGTCCAGTTCGGCCACGATATCGATGGGTTTCAGGTCATTCATGGATCAAGCGCTTCAATGGTAATACGATCGTTGGTGAATACGCACAGGGAGGCGGCGATTTGCATGGACACCTCGACAATCCGGCGCACGTCCAGTTCGGTCTGATGGAAAAGGGCCGTTGCCGACGCCTGGGCGGCCACAGCGCCCGAACCAATGGCCACAATGCCCTCGTCCGGTTCAATGACATCCCCGTTTCCCGATATGAGCAGCATGGACGTGCCGTCCACGGCAATCATCAAGGCCTCCAGGCGGCGCAGGTATTTATCCGCCCGCCAATCTCGGGCCAGTTCAACGGCCGACCGGGTCAGGTTCCCGTTGTAGCGCTCCAGTTTCTGCTCCAGTTTCTCGGTCAGGGTCAGGGCGTCGGCAGTGGCACCGGCAAACCCCACCAGAATGGTGTCGTTGTATATACGCCGAACCTTGCGGGCATTGTGCTTGATGACCGTGTTGTTCAGGGTCACCTGACCGTCACCGGCCATGACTACCCCCTTCTCCGACCGGACAGCCAGGATGGTGGTGCCATGGAATCGCAGTGAATGTTGCCTGGGTTGATGGGACATGAATGAAACCCGGATCCTTTCTATCGCCTGGGGTGGGCGCTGTCGTAGGCCGCCATCAGTCGGTCAATGCTTACATGGGTGTATTTTTGGGTGGTTGACAGGCTCTTGTGACCCAGCAGTTTCTGAACGGTGCGCAGATCTGCGCCCGCGTCCAGCATGTGGGTGGCGAAGCTGTGCCGGATGCCGTGGGGGGAAATCGGCACCGCCAGACTGCACTTGCGAATCAATGCTTCCAGAATCCGGGCCACGGAACGTGAGCTCAGCCGGCCCTTGTTCTTGTTTAAATAGAGCGGGCCATCAACCGCCATGCCGATGCCGGTCCGGGCAAAGAGCCGATCCCGGTAGGTTTGAATACGATTCAGCGCTTTTTCACCCACCGGCACGATTCGTTCACGGCCCCCTTTTCCCGACACCCGGAGACATCCTGAGGGGAAATCGACATCGAACACATTCAGGCCGGTCAGTTCTGACACCCGGATTCCCGATCCGTAAAGCGTTTCAAACAGAGCCCGGTTGCGCAGTTCCAGCACGGTGTCGTCGGTCGCCTGATCCAGCAGGCGAAACATGTCGTCAACGGACAGGTAGGATGGCATCCGCCGACTGTGCTTGGGTGTCAGGATGGCGGCCGTGGGATCTTCATCGGTCAAGCGGTGTCTCACCAGGTGACGAAAAAAGGATCGCAGAACCGATAGTTTGCGGGCAATGGTAACCTTCTCGTTCTTGCGGTGCAGAAGCCCCAGGTACCCCCTTACCGTCAAGTTGTCGATATCGCCGATGGTCAGCGACCGTTTGGCTTCTTCTCCGGACAGGCCTGCCGTGCGGGCGGCATAGGCGGCGAACTCTGCCAGATCATGGCCGTACGCCCGAATGGTGTGGGTTGAATAGCCCTTTTCCGCAGCCAAGGTCTGCAGGAAAAAGTCGATCTGTTCTGTCAGCCCGATCCGCGTCATGGGAAAGCGATCCGTTGTTCGAGTTCCTGCCAGGATTCCACCTGAAGGTAATCATGGGGTTCCCGGTTCCATGGCTGGCGGAACACGACGGGCGCGATACCGGCAGCGTTGAGCAGGTGACAGGTTTCCAGGCGGTCCTCCACGAACCATTTGATGCCGTTTTCCAGCAGCACGTCGGTTTTGGCCTCGAATGAACCGGTTGCCACGATTCTGGCCCGGCGATGTTGACCGTCGAGCAGGTGGCTCATCCAGCGCTCGATGGGACCCGGCTCGGGCCGGGCCGTCACCATCAAGATGCGTCCCGTCGCCTCACCGATTCGCCTCAACACCGGCCCGGCGCCGGAAATGGGTTTCAGGGCGGCCCGGTAACCCCCGTCGAGAATCCGGGCCACCGCCCCCTCCAGAACCGCCTCGTCCAGATCCAGGCAATGGTCCAGCCGGTAGCAGGTGATGTCGGCGTATCGCACCGTGTGGACATCGTAGTGATCCCTGAGGATATCCAGAAACAGGTGCATGGTGTCGGCAATTACACCATCGATGTCAAAGGCAAGTGCCGCCGGATCAATCATTGGTCTTTCCTGGCCTCCCAACTGTCGGCCCTTCAGGCCACTTTGCGTGTTTTTTTCTTCAACCGCGAGATCTGGCGACGCAGAATGCCGGATTTCTTGCGGTCTTTTTCTGCCGCGATTTCCCTTTTAAGGGCTTTGAGTTCCCGAATTTGATGTTTAATCTGTCGAAGCGATCGGCTGGGCTTTTTGGGTTTTTCTTCCTTGATGCCCCGATGCGCCTTGATGGCAACGAGCAGGTCCTGCTTATTCATGCCGTGAATGCCCTTGAGGTCTGTTATGGTGTGGGCAATTTCACGAAGTTCCTTGACGGTCATTTTATCCAACGGTTTTTCTGCGCCTTCCGCACCTTTGGTCATTTGATCCAGTCTCCTTTCATGAAGTAGCGGTCAATATCCGATCGTGGATGCCACAGGCACCACGCCAAACCATACACCTCTATATCAAAAGCAGTCTTAGTAGTCCCATCCCACCGAGCGTGTCAATAGGGATCAATCTTTGTTTCCCTTTTCCACCAACTTCAGGAATGGCCTGAACAGATCCAGGGGCAGGGGAAAAATGGTGGTCGTGTTCTGCTCGGCGGACATCTCCCGCATGGTCTGCAGGTAGCGCAGCTGAATGGCGGTGGGATACTGGTCGATAATCTTGGCCGCCGCAGCCAGGCGGTCGGCGGCTTGGAATTCGCCTTCTGCGTTGATCACCTTGGCCCGCCGTTCCCGTTCGGCCTCGGCCTGCTTGGCCATGGACCGCTGCATCTCCTGGGGCAGGTCGATGTGCTTGAGCTCCACGTTGGCCACCTTGATGCCCCAGGGGTCGGTGTGGGTGTCCAGGATCTCCTGAAGCTTGGCGTTGATTTTCTCCCGGGCCGACAGGAGTTCGTCCAGTTCAGCCTGGCCGCAGACACTGCGCAGGGTGGTCTGTGCCAGCTGGGCGATGGCATAGGAGTAGTTTTCCACCTCCACAATGGCCTTGATGGGGCCGATCACCCGAAAATAGATTACCGCGTTGACCTTTACCGACACATTGTCCAGGGTAATCACGTCCTGGGGGTCCACATCCATGGCCACCAGACGCATGCTCACCTTGACCATTTTGTCCACGATGGGAATAAGAATGATCAATCCCGGCCCCTTGGCCTGGATGACCCGGCCGAGGCGGAAAATGACGCCCCGCTCATATTCGTTAAGAATCCTAAGGGCGGCGGAAAGAAAAATAACGACCAAGACAACGGCACCGATGGTTGGTAGCATGAATTTCTCCTTTAGCCCGACTGGGCGACTGATGACGCGATTGATGAGTAAAGGGTGAGAACCAATTGGAGGCGATCCGTCCGGTACCGCCGGCTATGGCGAGATCCCCTTCGATCCAGTGCCCGACGCCTCCGGTTCCACCTCCAGGGTCAGGCCGTTCACCGCCGTAACACGGACCCGCTGACCGACGGTCAGCGGCGTCCGGCATTGGGCGAACCACAGTTCACCGTGAACCTGAATCCGGCCTGTGGGTGTCAAGGGCGTTTTCACCACACCGGTTTCACCGATCAACCCCGACTCCCCCGTCATGGGTCGACGGGTTCGGGAGCGAAATACCAGTCCGGCCACCACCACGAAAAAGCCCCCCACAAGGCTGATGGTCGGCACTATGACAGTCCACGAAATACCGATTTGCCCGCCCGTCCGGTCAAAAAGCATCAAGGATCCCAACAGCAGGCTGATCAAACCCGCCACGCTGAGCAGGCCGTAGCTGGCAATTTTCATTTCCATGATAAAAAAAATCAGGGCCAACAAGACCAGCAGAACGCCGGCGATATTCACCGGCAGGGTCTGAAACGAGTAAAAGGCCAGGATGAGGGCGATGCTGCCGATGACCCCCGGCAGGATAACGCCCGGATGGGACAACTCGAAATAGAGGCCGGCCAGGCCGATCATCATCAGGATATAAGCGATATTGGGGTCGCTGAGGGCTTTGAGTATCCGGGTTCTCATCGATTCGGCAATCCATATCCGCTTGGCCGGGTCGATATCGACCGGTGTTTTACCTTTGATCGATAGACCGTTGATCTGGGCGACCAGGTCGTCCACATCCCGGGCCACCAAGTCGATAATCTTTTTCTCAAGGGCTTCGGTTTCCGTCACCGACACGCTTTCACGCACCGCCTTCTCGGCCCACTCGATGTTCCGTTCACGCTTTTCGGCGATACTTTTCACAAAGGCCACCATGTCGTTGGTGGTCTTCTCGGCCATGGTCTCACCCAGATCCTTGCCGCCAGCGTTGACCGGGTGGGCAGCCCCGATGTGGGTACCCGGCGCCATAACGGCCACATCGGCGGCCATGGTGATCATCACCCCGGCGGATGCCGCCCGGGCGCCCGAAGGCGCCACATAAACGACCACCGGGATCCTGCTTTCATAGATAGCCATGACCATCTTGCGCATGGATTCGGCCAGGCCGCCGGGGGTGTCCAGCATCACGATGAGACAGCCGGCGCCTTCCGCGTTGGCCTTGTGGATGGCCGAATCCAGAAAATCGGCATTGCCGGGGGAGATGGCTCCGCTGATCCGGACCAAATAGACCGGTGCCGATCCGGCATCGGTCTGACGGATCGACAGCAGCATTAACAAGGCGACGAATACGCTAACGGTGATGGATCGATTTCTCATTAAAACCCCCTTGAAGGCGGGAAGGGGCATGGGTGGCAGCTATTCCAGCATTTTCATGATTTGTTGAACATCTTCCCACACGTCTCTTTTCTTTTGCGGGTTGCGCAGCAAGTATGCCGGGTGGAAGGTCGGCATCACCGAAATACCCGAAAACTCATAAAACCGTCCCCTGAGGCGGGAAATGGGCGTCTCGGTGTCCAGCAGGACCCGGGCGGCCACACTTCCCAGGGCACAGATAATGCGCGGATTGATAGCGGCCAACTGCCGCTTGAGAAACGGAAGGCATTGGCGGATCTCTTCCGGTTCCGGGTTCCGGTTTTTCGGGGGCCGGCATTTGACAATATTGCAGATATAAACCGTCTCCCGGGTCAGCCGCATGGCGGCAATGATTTTGGTTAACAGCTGTCCTGCCGCTCCCACAAAAGGCTGACCGCATTTATCTTCATCGAAGCCCGGTCCTTCGCCCACGAATACCAATTGCGCGTTGGGGCTGCCCTCACCAAACACGATATGGGTTCTCGATTCACACAGCCCGCATCGGGTGCAGTCGCCCAGGTCGGTGCAGATGTCTGCCAAGGTTTCCCGATCAACCCCTGCACCCTGACGCGGCAGTCCCAGCTGATTCAGGATCTTCAGGCTCGCCTCGTTACAGTCAAAACCATTGCAACCGCTTTGTTTAAGATAACACAGCGTGTTTCGAATGTCCCGGATGATTTGATATGGAATAAGCGGTCTCAAGGAACGGCGCTCTGCTTGACCAGTTCGGCCACCCGGTCAAGAATCAGGTGGGCCACCGCATCCTTGTCCATCACATTGAGCGTCTCTTTTCGGCCGTCTGCAAAAAACAGGGTCATGCGGTTGGTGTCGGATGCAAATCCGGAATCGGGTGGGCCGATGAGATTGGCTGCAATCATGTCCAGATGCTTCTCTTCAAGTTTTTTGCGCGCATGGGTTTCCATGTTCCGGGTCTCTGCGGCAAACCCGACCACGATCTGATGATTTTTCCGTTGCCCGACGGTTTTCAGGATGTCCGTGGTCCGCTCCAGGGTCAGTTGCATGCGGTCCTGACGCTTTTTGATCTTGTGGGCTTCGGTTTTGACGGGCCGATAGTCTGAAACCGCCGCCACCTTCACGACCACATGGGACTGTTCGAGACGGGCAAATACGGCGGCGGCCATATCGTCCACGGTGACGACGGGCACCACCTCGACGTTCTGCGGTGGATCTAAACACACGGGACCCGTTACCAGGGTTACGCGGGCACCGCGGTATTCAGCGGCCCGGGCGATGGCGTAGCCCATCTTTCCGGAAGAGGGGTTGCTGATAAACCGAACCGGATCGATGGCTTCCCGGGTGGGCCCGGCGGTGACCAATACATTTTTGCCGGCAAGGTCGTCGGGCGTAAGGAAGCTGGCCAGCCGGTCCACGATTGCTGAGGGTTCCGGCAGCCGGCCCGGTCCGACGGTGCCGCAGGCCAGCGATCCTTCGCCGGGTGCCAGAATGTGGCAGCCATCCGCTTCAAGCTGTTTGAGGTTGCGTCGATGGGCGGGGTGTTCGAACATGTTTGAGTTCATTGAGGGACATACCATCACCGGGCAGGTCACCGCCAGCATGAACGTGCTCAGGGCATCGTCGGCGATGCCATGGGCCAGTTTGGACACCATGTTGGCCGTAGCCGGCGCGATGATCACGCCATGGGCCGCTTCCGCCCAGGCAATATGCCGGATGGCCGCGTCATCTTTCGCATCGAAAAGATCGACACACACCTGGTTTTCCGAAAGCACCTCAAAGGTCATGGGGCTAACAAATCGGGTGGCACTGCGGGTCATGATGACCCGCACGCTGGCTCCCAGCTTCACCAGCCGCCTGAGAAGCTCTACACTTTTATAGGCGGCAATTCCGCCGCATACACCCAGAACGATATTTTTAGCAGACAGAACGTTTTTTTTCATGTCACGCTGATCACTGTTTTTGAACACGGCATTGTTGCAGGCGCCGGAGTGAATTGCGCCTGACCATCAACCGAACCCACCGCTCGATCAGACCGGAAATGTCATGCCAGTGAGCGGGGGGTTCCGGCAACAGGGATGTCACCGCCTCCAATGCCTGTCTGAGATCCGACCGGTCGGGGGTCTGATCCAGCAGATAACGGTAAATCCGGGCAGCCTCCTCATATCGGCCTTGATCGGCGTAAACGCGGGCCATCGTCACCGTGTAAAAGGTCTTGTCCCCTGTACCTTCCATATCATTTCCTTTGCCCTGTGGAACCTGGAAGAATAACGATTACATCATCTTTGCCAATCATGCCCAGTTCATTGCGGGCCACGCTCTCGATGAAGGCCGGATCGTTCTTCAGCCGCCCGATGGTCCGATACAGGCTGACGTTCTCCCTGGCCAGTGTCTCGTTTTGCCGCACCATGGTCTGCTCCTTTTCACGCAGCCGGTGCATTTCGACCAGTCCATTGTCGCCGAAGACGATCAGCAGCATCAGATTGAACAGCGCAACGACGGCTCCTGCGACGATGATTTTCCGGCGAAGGTTCATGACCGGTTCAAACTCCTTCTGATCAACACCATCACTTTTTGCCATTCCGGAACCTTCATCATCCAGGCCGCCGAGGAAAAGATTGCGATGCCGCCGACGATGCCGACACTGATTCCCGCCAGGAGCCGCAGACTGCCCGTTTCGGTTTCAGAAGGAATGAGAAGCCGACAGGACATCACCACACCCAGAGCCATGAGTCCCGATGCGGCCAGCGTCTTCAGGGCACTGGAAAAGATGAGCCGCCACCGGATCACCCCCAGCTTGTTTCTCAGCACAACCACCAGAAGCACCAGATTGACCATGGAGGCCAGCGAGGTGGCCAAAGCCAGCCCACAGTGCTTCATCGGGCCCATGAGCGCCGTTCCTAAAAGGATGTTGGCGGCGATGGAGATCGTGGCGGTCTTGACCGGCGTTCGGGTATCCTGCATGGCGTAAAACGTTGAAACCACAATACGCACGGCAGCAAAGGCCCACAGTCCTAAAGCATAATACAAAAGGGCATCGGAGGTCAATCGCGTGGTCTGGGCATCGAAGGCCCCGCGTTTGAACAACAGCGCAACGATGGGGTCTCGAAGCACGATGAGTCCCACCATGGCTGGGATGGTGATAAACAGCACCAGGCTCATGGCATGGCCGAAGGTATCTCCCATGCCGGCCTGATCGCCGCTGGCAGCCTGCCGCGAAAGGCTGGGCAGAACAGCCGTGGCTGCCGCCTGGGCGAATATACCCAAGGGAAATTGAACCAGGCGGTCGGCATAATACAGATAAGAAACGCTGCCTTCGGGAAGCAGAGAAGCCAGCAGGGTTCCAACCAAGAGATTGATCTGATAGACCGCCGCACCAAAAATGGTGGGCAGCATGAGGATGCCGACCTTTTTCATCGCCGGATGCCACAGGCCGGACCGTACCCAGAACCGGACGCCATGTTTGACCAGATAAGGCAGCTGCAGGGCCAGTTGCAGGACCCCGCCCAACAGCACCCCGCCGGCCAGCCCCATGACTTGAACCGTTTCGGAATCCGAAAACCGGGAAACGGCAAAAACGGCGCCGATCATGGCCAGGTTCAACAGGACCGGCGCGATGGCCGGGGCCGCGAAATGACCCAGCACATTGAGAATACCCATGCACAGGGCCACCAGTCCGATAAGGACTACGTAGGGAAACATGACACGCGTCAGTGTGACGGTCAGGCCCATCTTCTCCGGCAGGTCGGAAAACCCGGGGGCGACCGCCTGAATGAGGATTGGCGCAGCGACCACGCCAATGATCGATACGACCGACAGGCAGACCAGCAGCAGTTTCAAGGCGCTGACGGCCAGGCGAAGTCCATCCTCGCGCCCCCCCTTGAGGAGGGTTTCCGTGAAAACGGGCACAAAGGCAATGCTCAGCGACCCCTCCCCGAACAGGCGGCGCAGCAGGTTGGGAATCCTAAAGGCGGCAATAAAGGCATCCGCCGTCATTCCGGCACCAAAAAAAGAAGCCAATACCATATCCCGTAAATAGCCAAAGACACGACTGAGCAGGGTCGCCACCCCTACCACGCCGGCGGCGCGGGTGACATTGCGGTTCTCACTTTTTACCTGGTGATTGGTGTCGGAATGCATAGGGTCCTGATCTTAAGTGGAAGAAACAATAACCCTTGACTTGCCCAATTTTTTTGGATATCAGGAAGTTTTGTGTTTTCCCAATAAATTTCCGAAAGGAGTAACAGAAGGTGGCCAACCATAAATCAGCATTGAAGCGCGCCGGCCAGAATGAGCGTCGGCGCCTGCGGAACAAAGCAGTTCAAACTCGGGTAAAAAACGTGGTCAAGGACGTGCGCCTTGCCGTGGCGCAAGATGCGGAAAATGCCGTTGAGCAGCTTAACGCAGCCAAATCGGCCATCGACAAAGCGGCAAAAAAAGGGGTGCTCCACAAAAAAACCGCCTCCCGCAAAGTTTCCCGTCTCAACCGACAGGTCAACGCTCAGCAAGCCTGACCCGTTCCGGCATCCGCGGGCAGGAAGAAGCGGTGGTGGATGGTCATTGCCGGACGCGTTTCGACTGCGCCTGCGCGGCTTCTCAATCATCAGAAATCATCCGTCAGCCGGCTGAAGGCGGATTCTGCCAGTTTTTCGGAAACGACGGCAATGGCATCGGACTTGTTCCGATCCGTTGCCGTTTTATTTCCATCCACAACCGAATAGGCCTGGCGCTCGACGATATTTCCCGACGACCAGAGTATCCGACCCGCCGGAGATTCCAGCCGCAGGTTCAGTATGCCGGTCACACGGCGCTCCACTGCGGTCGAAACCGTGGAGCGGGAAATATTTTCCACCGAGATGGAAACAATGGTCCCGGTCAGAATACCATCGGCCGAAGACCGGTCCTGAGCCAGGCTTTCTTTGCGGTTCCTGGTGAATTCATAGATCAGGTCGTTGGTGAAGATGCTTTCCGCGCCGGTTTCGGCAGACCGGTTCTCCAGGATGGGTATAAATACCCGGGATACACCGGCCGGGAACCCCCCGCTGCCGGCAAAGTGGTAGCCGCATGCGGTTAGCGTCACTGCCAAAAAACCGACCAACCCTATTGCCCCCCATCTGAATTTCATCAACGCCCTTTTGAATGTAACGTTCGGTGTTAGGTTTTAAGTGTTACTTTATATAACAATATTAACCAGCTTATTTTTTACGGTAATCACCTTTTTTACAGGCTTTCCGTCGACAAATCGGACGATTCGTTCGTCGGCCAAAGCCTGTTGCTTCAGCGTGTTTTCGTCCGTATCCAGATCGGCCGAGAACCGGCTGCGCAGCTTGCCGTTGACTTGGACCACCACTTCGACCTCTTTTTTTACCGTGGCCGCTTCGTCGAAACGTGGCCAGCGGCTCAGCAAGATACTTTCCGCGTGGCCAAGGGCCTCCCACAGCTCTTCGCAGAAATGGGGAACAATGGGAGACAGCAGCAGGACGGTCGTCTCCAGGGCAAAACGCATGGTCCGATTCCCCTTTCCATCCGAGTCAGATTCGTCGATGGCCTGCATGGCGTTGACCAGTTCCATGACGGCACTGATGACCGTGTTGAAATGAAACCGGTCCTCGATATCCTGAGTGACCCGTTTGATGGTTTCATGGTTTTTTCGATAGAGCTCCCGAAAGGGTTGATTTAAATCCTGGATGTCGCTCGGGTTGGATTCACCGTCATCCAGCAGCGGAAGCCAACGTTCGGCCAACCGCCAGACCCGCTGGAGGAAGCGGAAGCTGCCCTCTACACCCTGTTCGCTCCACTCCAGATCCCGTTCGGGCGGCGCGGCAAACAGGCAAAAGAGCCGGGTGGTGTCGGCCCCATATTCGTCGAGCAAAATGTTGGGGTCGATGACGTTCTTTTTGGATTTGGACATCTTTTCGACCCGCCCGATCGCCACCGGCTGGCCGCATTGCAGGCAGGTCCGCCGGGCATCGCCGTCTTCCGCGACCTGTTCAGGGAAAAGAAAACCATGTTCCGCACAGGCAGTGGTCTCCTTGCAGACCATGCCCTGGGTGAGCAGCCGGGTAAACGGCTCCTTGAATGTCACCAGTCCCAGCGATTCGAGCACCCGGGTGAAGTAGCGTGAATAGAGCAGATGCAAAATGGCGTGTTCCACACCGCCGATATACTGATCCACCGGCATCCAGTAGTCGACCGCCCGGGTGTCGAACATGGCCGTGTCGCACCGGGGGCTGCAGTAGCGCTCGAAATACCATGACGACTCCACGAAGGTGTCCATGGTGTCGGTCTCCCGCCGGGCATCGTCTCGCCCGCACTGGGGACAGCGGGCCGTGTGAAAAGCCGTCAGAACCGGCAGCGGCGAGCGTCCGCCTTCCAGCAGGTCGGCGTCTTCCGGCAGCACGATGGGCAGGTCCGCCTCCGGTACGGGTACGATGCCGCAGCTGTCACAGTGAATCATGGGAATGGGCGCGCCCCAGTAGCGCTGTCTGGAGATGCCCCAATCCCGCAGCCGGAAGCTGATGGTCTTCTTACCGATGCCGTTTTTATCCATAAATGCAGCGATGACGTCCATGGCATCCCGGTTGCCCAATCCGTTGAAATCCCCGGAATTGATCATGGTGCCGTCGCCGGTATAGGCGACAGTCATGGTGTTGCCGTCCAGTTCATCGTCCTGAGGATTGACCACCACGATAACGGGCAGACCGTATTTGCGGGCAAAATCGAAATCCCGCTGGTCGTGGGCCGGAACGGACATGACGGCGCCGGTACCGTATTCCATTAAGGCGAAGTTGGCCGTATAGATGGGCATTCTGCGGCCGTTCATGGGGTTGATACAATAGGCGCCGGTAAACACGCCTTCTTTTTCATAGTTTTCGATGGCCTTGGTGGAGCGGTCCTGAAGGGAGATGCGCTCGACAAAAGCCGTTACGGAAGCTTCCTGGTCCGTTCCAGCCGCCAGTTTGGGGACCAGCGGGTGTTCAGGCGCCAGACACATGAAAGTGGCCCCGAAGACCGTGTCCTGGCGGGTGGTGAATACGCTGATGACCGCCTCGCTCTCCGCCACGGGGAAACGGATCTCCGCGCCGACGCTTTTACCGATCCAGTTGCGCTGCATGGTGGTCACTTTGTCCGGCCAACCGGGAAGCGTGTCGCAATGGACCAACAGGTCTTCGGCAAAGTCGGTAATCTTGAAAAACCACTGCCACAACTTCTTCTGGCGAACCGCTTTGCCGCAGCGCCAGCATAAACCCGCCTCCACCTGCTCGTTGGCCAGCACCGTCTGGCAGGGCTCACACCAGTTCACATAGGATTCTTTGCGGTAGGCCATGCCCCGCTCGACCATCTTGAGGAAAAGCCACTGCTCCCAGCGGTAGTATTCGGGACGACAGGTGGCCAGTTCCCGACCCCAGTCATAGGAGAAGCCCAGTCGCTTGAGCTGTTTCCGCATGGCGTCGATATTTTCATAGGTCCACTTGGCCGGATGGGTGTCGTTGGCAATGGCCGCGTTTTCAGCCGGCATACCGAAGGCATCCCAACCCATGGGGTGAAGGACATTGAATCCGCGCATCCGCTTGTAGCGGGCCACCACGTCTCCAATGGTATAGTTCCTCACATGTCCCATATGGATTTTCCCCGATGGATAAGGAAACATTTCCAACAGGTAGTATTTTTTCTGGTCAGGCTCCTCGATGACATTGAACAGTCGGTCGTCCTGCCAACGGTTCTGCCATTTGGCTTCGATGGTTTGGGGATCATACCGTGAATCCATGAATCTTCCTATCTTCTTGCGAATATTATTAATTTGGTTAGGCTTGCGTGCATCCTCATGCCATAAAGCCAGGTAAAGATCAAGAGCCGTTCTGGCCATCCAACAGGCCGAGAACACCCTTATTGCTGTCGTCTGCCGGGGTTTTTGGACGATCCGGCCGGCCATCGGTCGATCGTTTATCGATTTCGCCGCCCCCCCTTTTTATGGATATTGCCTAAAAATCCGTTGACTTGATTGTAACAATTCCTTATCTATACAAATTTAATGCTGACAGCCCAAAGCGGAAGGAACAGAATCGACTCCTAATGACCAGTAAAATTCTCATCAATGCTGTGGACCCCGAAGAGGTTCGCCTCGCCATCGTCAAGGACAGCTGCCTGGAAGAATTTCACATCGAAAGCACAGCCAGAGAAATTCTGCACAGCAGCATTTATAAAGGTGTAATCACCCGCGTCGAACCCAGCCTTCAGGCCGTATTCGTGGAATTCGGTGCCGACCGTCACGGCTTTTTGCAAAAGCAGGAGATCCACAGCGACTATTTTCAGGGCCCACCGGCCAACGGGAACGCCATCCAGAACCTGGTGAAGCGTGGCCAGGAGTTGATGGTGCAGGTGACCAAGGACCCCATCATGAAAAAAGGGGCCATGCTCACCACCTTCATTTCTCTGCCCGGTCGCTACGCCGTGCTGATGCCGGGAAGCGACAGCCGGGGCATCTCACGCAAGATCGAAGACGAAACTGAACGCAACCGGCTCAAGGAAATCGTTGGCAAGTTGGATCTGCCCGATGGCTTCGGTATTATTATCCGCACCGCCGGCCAGGGATGCACCAAAACCATGCTGGCCAAGGATATCCAATACCTGCTGCGCCTGTGGAAAAGCATCACCGCCCGAGCCGTCAAGGCGCATGCACCCTCGGCCCTTTACAAGGATCGAAACCTGGCCGTCCGCTCCATCCGCGACCACTTTACGCCCGACATCAAGGAAATTTTGATCGACGATGAGGCCGTCTACCAGGAAGTGAAAAGCTTCGTTCACATCATCGCACCAAAACAGACCAGCATCGTCAAGTTCCATAAATCGGACAAACCCCTTTTCACCCGGTTCCAGTTGGAAGACCAGATCGCGACCATTTTCGACAACCGGGTGACGCTCAAGTCCGGCGGATCGGTGGTCCTCGAGCGCACCGAAGCGTTGGTGGCCATCGACGTCAATTCCGGCAAAGGCACCCAGAAAAAAAATGTCGAAGAGACTGCTTTGATGACCAACCTCGAAGCCGCGGTTGAAATCGCCAGGCAGCTCAGGATCCGTGATTTGGGGGGCCTCATCGTGGTGGATTTTATCGATATGCGCGAACAAAAGCACCGCAGCCAGGTGGAAAAGACCCTTCGCGCCAGCATGAAACAGGACCGGGCCAGGGTAAAAATCGGAAAAATTTCAAAATTCGGCCTGCTGGAGCTCTCCCGCCAGCGCCTGCGGCCATCCATCGATTTTGGCAGCATGGAAACCTGTTCGCGTTGCGGCGGAAAAGGCCAGGTGTCGTCCACGGAATCCCTGGGGCTGAGTGTTTTGAGGAAGCTGAAACTGGACACCCTGAAAGCGGATATTTTTCAGGTCACGGCACAATTGCCCGCCCCGGTGGCGGCCTACCTGCTCAACCGCAAACGCAAGGAACTGAGCGACCTGGAGGGCAAACGGTCGATAGGAATCACCATTATCGGCCGGGATGACCTGATCCCAGGCCAGATGGAGGTTGTCTACGACAAAAAAACCAAAGCCGTGGAGACGCCACCCATATAGCTGTTTTGCGCTAATTCTTTACCATGATCGTTTCCCATCCAAAGGAACTAATTGACGGGGCGGGTGATTTGAAGTATATCAGCGCCACTTTTAAATGTTGCCAAACAAGCGTGACGCCGGTGAACGCGATTTCAAGATTACACGGGCGGCCGCTTGAATTATCTGACAGGAGGTTTTGATACCAATGAATATCGCTTACGCTATGGGACAGGGGGGGGCAGGCGCCCCAGGTGGTTCGGGAGGATTCGCGTCGTTTATTCCGCTGATTCTCATGTTTGTCATCTTTTATTTTCTGCTGATCCGTCCCCAACAAAAAAAAACCAAAGAGCACCGGCAGATGATTGACAACCTGAAAACCGGTGACCGGATTATCACCAGTGGCGGCCTTCACGGACGGATCACCGGCGTCTCGGAAAGCGCGCTGACGGTGGAGATCGCTGAAAAAGTTCGGGTGAAAGTCAACCGGAGCAGTGTGTCCGGGTTGATGCAGACCTCCCCGCCCCCGGCCGCGCCCAAGAAAGAAAAGAAAGACAAAACCGACAACGGCAAATCCTAAATCCAAATCGGTTTCTCCTAAAAAGCCCCATTGCCACCGGACCATTAACCTGATTCGACCGCAGTTACGCCTGCTGTCGGTCCAGGGGTGAAACGGCGGCTGGGGCTTTGGCGTGTATATCGTGAAAGGAACGAAGCGTTGAAGAATCTTTCGTGGAGGCTCATCGTGATCGCGGCGGTTATCATTGCCGCTGTGGTGTATGTGATTCCGACAATTCAACCCGGTGTCTGGCCCCATAATAAAATCAACCTGGGCCTCGATCTTCAGGGCGGCATGCACCTGGTGCTGGAGGTTGATGCGGACAAGGCCGTTGAAAACACCATCGAGCGGGTGGGCCAGGAGATGCGGGATCTGTTGAAAAAGGAACGGATTCGGATCTTGGGCATCGAACGGGTGGAAACCGTCAAGTTGGCCGTTAAGGTCGCCGAAGCGGACAACGTCCAGCGTTTCGAAGACCTGCTGGACAAAGAATTCCGCGATCTTCGGATTGCCGACCGAACCCTCAAGGACGGTGTGCTGAGGATCGTCCTTGACCTTCCCGACAAGGAAGCCGATCATATCCGCAAGCTGGCCGTGAGTCAGGCCCTGGAGACCATCCGCAACCGCATTGACCAGTTCGGGGTCAGCGAGCCGGACATCCGAATTCAGGGAGAACGACGCATTCTGGTCCAGCTGCCGGGCATCAAAGACACCCAGCGTGCCAAAGAGCTGATCGGCAAGACCGCCCTGCTGGAATTCAAACTGCTGGACGAGGATCACGACGTGAATGCCGCTCTGAGCGGAAACGTACCCACCGGCAGTGAGATCCTTTACGAAACCAAAGAAGACCCGACGACCCGCCGCGTCCAGAAGATTCCCTATCTGATCAAAAAGCGCACGTCCCTGACCGGGGCGTATCTGACCGATGCACGGGTGCAGATCGACAGTCAGTACAATGAGCCGTATGTCTCGATCACGTTCGACAAAAAAGGGGCCCGGATCTTCGAGCGCATTACCGGTGACAACGTCAAAAAACGCCTGGCCATTGTGCTGGACAACAACGTCTACTCCGCACCGGTCATCCAGGACAAAATTGCCGGCGGAGAGGCCCGAATTACGGGAAACTTCACTACCGAAGAAGCCCGGGACCTGGCCATCGTGCTGCGTGCCGGTGCACTGCCGGCACCCGTCCAGATTCTGGAAGAGCGAACCGTCGGCCCCTCTTTGGGGACCGACTCCATCCAGATGGGCCTGCTTTCCATGTGTGTGGGCGGCATCCTGGTAGTTCTGTTTATGGTCGTCTACTACAAAGGATCGGGGGTCGTGGCCGATTTCGCCCTGATTCTCAACATCCTGCTCATCGCCGGCGGATTAGCCGGCTTCGGTGCGACGCTCACCCTGCCCGGTATCGCCGGCATCATCCTGACGATCGGCATGGCCGTGGATGCCAACGTGTTGATCTTCGAGCGGATCCGGGAAGAGATGAACCTGGGCAAAACACCCAGGGCCGCCGTGGATGCAGGCTACCAACGGGCAACCCTGACCATTATGGATGCCAACGTCACCACTCTGATCGCCGCCCTGGTGCTGTTTCAATTCGGCACGGGTCCGGTAAAGGGTTTTGCCGTCACCTTGAGTCTCGGGGTGGTGGCCAGCCTGTTCACCGCGTTGGTGCTGACGCGCGCCATATTCGACTACTTTCTGATCAATCGTAAAGTTCGTACCATCAGCATCTAACAGGCAATTGCATCTTGGCCGGCAACGCAAAACCACAATCAAGGACTTGATTCATGCAGTTTATCAAACCGGGTATCAATATTAATTTTATTGGAAAACGCAAAATCGCCTTCGTTCTCTCGCTGGTGATGATTCTGATCAGCATCGGTTCACTGGTGGTCAACAGAGGCCCCCGCTACGGGATCGACTTTTCCGGCGGCACCCTGGTTCAGGTCAAATTCGAGGCATCCGTGGCGATCGACCAAATCAAGTCCGGACTGGCGGCAATGGAACTGGCCGCTTCGGCGGTGCAGCAATTCGGCCAGGCGGGCGATCATGAATACCTCATCCGCACCGATGCCACCAACCCGGCCATGGAAGGGCTGTCGGAAAGGATCCAAAAAAACCTCAAGGAGGCCACCAATGTACCGGTGGAGATCCGTCGCGTCGAAATGGTCGGCCCCCAAGTGGGGCAGGACCTGCGGGAAAAGGCCCTGTTCGCCATGTTTTACGCCCTGCTCTTGATTACCGTTTACATCTCCGGCCGTTTTGAATTGAAGTGGGCCATGAGCGGCATCGTGGCGGCCGCCATCATGGGGGCGGTCTACCTGCTCTCCCTGTTCCACGTCTCCGTTCCATTTCTCATGCTGGCCGCCCTGGTCGTCTCTTTGGTCATCTTCTGGTTTTTTGAATTCAAATATGCCATGGGGGCCATTGTGGCCCTGATTCATGACGTGACCATTACCGTGGGCATGTTCTCCATATTCGACAAAGAATTCACCCTGCCCATCGTCGCCGCGCTGCTCACCATCATCGGTTATTCCCTCAACGACACCATCATCGTATTCGACCGCATCCGGGAAAACCTGCGCAAATATCACAAAGAGCCCCTGAGCACCATTTTAAACAAGAGCATCAATGAAACACTGAGCCGCACCATTCTCACTTCAGGAACGACGATGATCGTCGTGGTCGCCCTGTTCATTCTCGGCGGCGGCATCATCCACGATTTTTCCTTTGCCCTCCTCGTCGGGATCCTGGTCGGCACCTATTCGTCAGTCTTCGTGGCCAGTCCCATCCTGCTGGCATGGCAGACCCGGGGAAAATAGATGGATTCACTACGACCCTGGTTCGCCCTGAAAAGCGTGCCAGGGGTCGGCAATCTGTTGTTTCGACGTCTGGTGGAGCAGTTCGGATCGCCCGAAGCCGTGCTGTGCGCAGACGGTCCTGCGTTGCAGGCGGTCCAGGGGGTTACCGCCCGTTTGGCCGGATCCATACAACGCCACCGTGTCCCTGATGCGGTTGACCGGGAACTGGAAGCCGTCCACCAAAAAGGATACACCATCGTCACCCAGACAGACACTGGCTATCCCCCGCTCCTGCACCAGATTCCGGACCCGCCGCCATTTTTATACGTTTACGGGTCGCTGCCGGCCACCGGGCTGAACATCGCCGTCGTGGGGTCCCGCAATGCCACCGATTACGGCATCTCCGCCACGCGGCAGCTTTGTATGGATCTGGTCAGGCAGCAGGTAAATATCGTCAGCGGTATGGCCAGAGGGGTGGATACCGCAGCCCATTCCGGTGCCATCGCCGCCGGCGGGTGTACGGTCTCCGTCTTAGGTACCGGTCTGGATCAGATTTATCCCAGGGAAAATGCACGCCTGTTCCACCAGATCGCCGAAAATGGTGCGGTGATCACCGAATTTTCCCTCGACACCGGCCCTGACGCGCACCATTTTCCTGCCCGCAACCGGATCATCAGCGGCATGTGCCACGGAACGGTGGTGGTGGAGGCCACTGGCCGAAGCGGATCGCTGATCACCGCCCGCTTGGCCGCCGAACAGAATCGGGAGGTGTTTGCCGTTCCCGGAAACATTCACTCGTTCAAAAGCGTCGGTACCCACACCCTGATCAAAGCAGGTGCCAAACTGGTGGTGCATGCCGGGGATGTTCTGGATGAATTTGAGCACATTCAACCGTATACGCAGCGCGTATCAAAGCCACCGAAACCAGTAGCACCGGCATTGACGGATGACGAAGCCATGGTTATCGATAGTCTTGAAGCCGACTCCGTTCACATCGATGACCTGGCCAGGCGTCTGACGCTTTCGTCAGGCCGGCTGTCCGGGCTGCTGCTTCAGCTGGAACTCAAAGGACTGGTGGTCCAATCACCAGGCAAACGATTTTGCCTGGCGCCCGGCATCGATCGACAACACAAACACAAACAAGAGGTATCCAGTGAGTAAACCCCTGGTGGTCGTAGAATCACCCACAAAGGTCAGAACCATTAAAAAATATCTCGGCAACGACTACAACGTGGCCGCAACCGTGGGACACATCAAGGACCTGCCCAGCAAAGACCTGGGCATCGACATCGAAAACGACTTCGCTCCGCAATACAAGACGATTCCCGGAAAATCAAAAGTGTTGAGCCAGTTGAAGTCGGCCGCCGGCGATGCGACAGACATCTATCTCGCCCCTGACCCGGACCGCGAAGGGGAAGCCATTGCCTGGCACACCTCCGAAGTGCTCAAAAGAAAGGGCCGCATTTTTCACCGGGTGCTGTTTCACGAACTGACCAAAAAGGCGATTCTCGAGGCCATGTCAAAGGCCCAGGATATGGACCGGGACAAATATGAAGCCCAGCAGACCCGCCGCATCCTGGACCGATTGGTGGGCTACCAGATCTCGCCCCTGCTGTGGCGAAAGGTGAAAGGCGGCCTCAGTGCCGGCCGGGTTCAGTCCGTGGCCGTGCGCATTATCTGCGACCGGGAACGGGCCATTCAGGCATTCACACCCGTGGAGTACTGGTCCATCACCGCCAATCTGAAGGGAATGGTACCACCGGCATTTGCGGCCCGGCTGGTGCGCAAAAATGGGCAAAAAATAGAAATTCCGGATGAGGCTTCAGCCACGGCCATCTTAAGGGACCTGGAGACAGCTCAATTCGTCGTTGACAAAGTCATCAAACGGACCACACGGCGCAATCCCCTGCCACCCTTTATCACCAGCAAGCTCCAGCAGGAATCGATTCAAAAACTTCGCTTTTCGGCCAAAAAAACCATGATGGTGGCTCAGCAGCTCTACGAAGGTATCGACCTGGGGCCGGGTGAGCCCGTTGGGTTGATCACCTACATGCGGACCGACTCCACCCGCATCGCCGACGAGGCGGCACAGGAAGCCTTAGCGTTGATCAACCAGCGGTTCGGCAAGGCATACGCCATCGACCGGCCGCGATTTTTCAAGAATAAGAACAAGGCTCAGGACGCCCATGAAGCCATTCGCCCGACCTCGGTCCATCACACGCCGGATCAGGTCAAACGCTATCTGTCCAAAGATCAGCTGGTCTTGTACACGATGATCTGGCAGCGTTTCGTAGCTTCCCAGATGGCCCAGGCGCTCATCGATCAGAAGACCATCTCCATCGCCGCCGGTGACTACACATTCACTGCCAGCGGCTCCTCGGTAAAATTCCCCGGATTTCTCGCCGTGTATCAAAGCGCCGATGACGAAGCGGAAAGCAACAAGAAAAGCCAGCCGCTGCCGGAACTGGCGGAAAAGTCCCTGCTGAAACTGCTGGCAATCGATCCCAAACAGCATTTTACCCAGCCCCCGCCACGATTTTCAGAAGCATCCCTGGTCAAAGAGCTGGAGGAAAACGGCATCGGCCGACCGAGCACGTATGCGGCCATTCTCTCCACCATTCGGGGCAAGGGCTACGTGGAACTGATCAACAGGTATTTCAGGCCCACGGAATTGGGATTCATCGTCAACGATCTGCTGATTGCCAGCTTCCCGGAAATCCTCGATGTAGAGTTCACGGCCCGCCTGGAGACCGACCTGGACCGGGTGGAACAATCCGAGGTGGAGGCACTGACCATCCTCAACCAGTTTTACGGCCCCTTCAGCCGCAAGCTGGCAGAAGCCGGAGAAAGCATGCTCAGCGTCAAGGGCGTGGGCATGCCCACGGACCTGACCTGCCCCTTGTGCCAAAAAAACGCCCTGCGCATCAAGATGGGTAAAAACGGTCATTTTCTGGCCTGTTCCGCCTATCCGGAGTGCACCTACTCCAGCGATTACGAACGGGATGAAAAGGGCATCATCGCCCCGGTGGCACCGGTTCAACAAAGCGAAGCGACCGACAAAGTCTGCGAGCTGTGCAGCAAGCCCATGGTGGTCAAACGGGGCAGATATGGGGATTTTCTGGCATGCACCGGCTACCCGGAATGCAAACATACCCAGTCCCTCAACGGTGGACCCAATGCCAAGCCCACCGGGGTCGCCTGCCCCGAAAAGGGCTGTGACGGCGAGATCGTGGAAAAATCCTCCAAACGGGGTAAAATCTTTTACGGGTGCAACCAGTATCCAAAATGCAGTTTTGCCAGCTGGGACAAACCGGTGGCAATCCCCTGCCCCGCGTGTGGCAATGCCTACATGGTGGTAAAAACGACCAAGCGGGACGGCACCTCGCACGTCTGCCCCAACCGCGACTGCCGGCACCGCCAGGCGCCTGTTGAACATCCGGAAAACTGAAGTCAGTGGACGGAGATCGGATAAGTCTTTCTTCCATGAACTCTCGGCTTTGAGCTATAAGCTAATTTTATCCCGACAAACCCAATGAACTCAATGAACCCAACAAACCCAACGAACCTTTCCCACATCGACGCGATCAGCGCAGAAATGCGCCTGGATGAGGCGCAGATCAAAGCCGTCGCCCAGCTGCTGGAAGAGGGCGCCACCGTGCCCTTCATTGCCCGCTACCGCAAAGAGGCCACCGGCAGTCTGGACGAAGTGGCGGTGTCCACCATCCGGGACCGGCTGACCCAGTTGCAGGAGTTGGACAGCCGGCGGGAAGCCATCCTGAATTCTCTGGAGCAGCACGGTCATCTGACCGAGGATCTCAAAGCCCAGGTGCAGGCCGCTGAATCGATGACCCGTTTGGAGGACATCTACCTGCCCTACCGGCCCAAGCGACGAACCAAGGCCACGATTGCCCGCGAAAAGGGGTTGGAACCGTTGGCCCTGGCCATTCTCGCCCAAGCGGGTGCGGACCCGATCGCACTGGCCGATGGCTACGTGGACCCTGAAAAAACCGTAGATTCCGTCGAAGCGGCCCTGTCCGGCGCACGGGACATCATTGCCGAAACGATTAACGAAGACCAGCAGGCCCGGTCTCGGGTTCGCGACTTGTTTTTTGAAAAAGCGGTTATCGCCAGTCGCGTAGTGGCCGGCAAAGAAAGTGAAGGGGCCAAGTACAAAGACTATTTCCAGTGGGAGGAACCTGTGGCCACCGTGCCATCCCATCGGATCCTTGCCATGCGCCGCGGAGAGAAAGAGGAGATACTGGGCCTGTCCATTGCCCCGCCTCCGGAACTGGCCATCGCCATTTTAGAGGATCTTTTCGTAACGGGCGACGGCCCGGATGCCGAACAGGTGCGGACCGCGGTTCATGATGCCTATAAACGCCTGCTGTCCCGCTCCATGGAAACCGAGGTACGGGTAGCCGTCAAACAACGGGCCGATGCCGAGGCCATCCGCGTCTTTGCCGACAACCTTCGCCAACTCTTGCTGGCCTCTCCCTTAGGGGCCAAACGGGTTATGGGCATCGACCCGGGTTTTCGCACCGGCTGCAAGGTCGTGTGCCTGGACCGTCAGGGAAAGCTGCTGCACAACGACACCATTTACCCCCACACCTCGGAGCGGCAGGCAGCCGTCGCCGCACAGACCCTCATTGCATTATGCCGTCAATTTGACATCGAAGCGGTGGCCGTGGGCAACGGCACCGCCGGCCGGGAGACCCAGGCCTTCGTGGAAGCCACCGTCGACGCAAAATCGCTGCCGGTGATCATGGTCAACGAAAGCGGGGCATCGGTGTACTCGGCATCGGAAATCGCCCGCCAGGAATTTCCCGAGCACGACCTTACCGTGCGAGGCGCCGTCTCGATCGGACGCCGGCTGATCGATCCGTTGTCAGAATTGGTTAAAATCGACCCCAAGTCCATCGGCGTGGGTCAGTACCAGCACGACGTAGACCCGTTCGCCCTGAAAGGGTCCTTGGACGACGTGGTGGCCAGCTGTGTCAATGGCGTGGGGGTGGAAGTGAACCAGGCCAGCGTCCAGTTGCTCACGTATGTCTCCGGCTTAGGGCCACAACTGGCCAAAAACATCGTCAGCCACCGGGACGGACATGGCGCCTTTACCGGTCGCGAAGACCTGAAAAAGGTCAAACGGCTGGGACCCAAAGCCTACGAGCAATGCGCCGGTTTTTTAAGGATCAAAAGCGGCAAAAACCCACTGGATGCCAGTGCGGTCCACCCGGAAAGCTACCCCGTGGTCCAGGCCATGGCCGGAGACTTGGGCTGCAGCGTGGCCGATCTGATGAACGATGCCGGCCTGCGCAAAAAAATCGACCTGCACCGCTATGTCACCGATACCATCGGACTGCCGACCCTTACCGACATCCTGGACGAGCTGGCCAAGCCCGGCAGGGATCCCCGGGAGCCCTTCGAGCATTTTTCTTTCGACGCGAACGTCTCTGCCATCCAGGATCTTGAACCGGGCATGAAGCTGCCCGGAATCGTGACCAACGTCACCAATTTCGGCGCCTTCGTGGACATCGGCGTTCACCAGGACGGGTTGGTCCATATCAGCGAGCTGTGTGACCGATTCGTGAAAACCCCGTCAGATGTGGTCAGCGTCCAGCAAAAAGTCACCGTCACCGTAATGGATGTGGACCTGTCCCGCAAACGCATCTCGCTGTCCATGAAAAGCCGACCGGGAAAAAGACCGGAGCCGAAGCCCCGAGCCGATCATCCACGAAAAACGCGGCCAGTCGGCAACCGTTCCAAACCCAAGCCCGCGCCCAAACCGGCATCGCCATCGCCCTTCAACAACCCCTTTGCCGACGCATTTCGAAAAACGTCCGGTCGATAGAAAGGGTTCCCTGTGATCGCCGTGGTTCAGCGAGTCCTGAGCAGCAGCGTTACCATCGATGGATCGGTGGTGGACGCCATCGGCCCCGGCCTCAATGTACTTTTGGGGGTGGCCGATGGTGATGGGGAAACCGATGCCGAATACCTGGCCGCCAAAGTGGCCAACCTGCGCATCTTCGAAGACGATCAGGGCAAAATGAACCGCTCATTGAGGGAAATGGGGGGAGAGATGATCGTGGTCTCCCAGTTCACCCTGCTGGGGGACTGCCGCAAGGGCAGACGGCCATCCTTCCTCGATGCCGCCGAACCGGTTCTGGCCCAGCGACTCTACCGGCATTTCGTGGAAAGTGTGGAAAAGCTGGGCGTGGACACCCACACCGGCCGATTCGGTGCGCTGATGCGGGTCGACATCGTCAATGACGGACCGGTGACCCTGTTGGTTCACAGTCGATAACCCGGTATACCACCCCACCTCTCGCCCACTTTCTATCATCTGTGGGCCAGCCTTTACCGTTTCTAATCGTCTTCGATCAATTGCTCGATCTCTTCGAGGATGCCGCATCAATATCGATGATTTTTTGACCGTCCACATAGTCTTTGGTGGCATATTGGGTAATATTTTGAAATTTATGGATGATTTTTCTCATTTTCTCGATATTGTTGTTTAACAACCCGTACAATCTGGACTGGCGTTCGCTGTCATCCGAGGTGGGAGCCAATTTTTCGACACACGTTAGCACCACCTGCAGCGGATTGTTGAGTTCGTGCCCCACGGCACCAGCCAACTCCAGGGCAGTCAATAATTTTTCTTGGGCAAGGCGCTCTTTTTCAACCTGCTTGCCCTTGGAGATATCCATAAAATAGCCCAACGCAGCACGTCTGCCTTCATACTGGATGGGTGTTGCGGTTTCCAATATCCATTTGGTATTGCCGAATTTGTCGCTGATACAAAACTCGTACGGAAAAATACGCTCTGCTTTCAACATCTTGACGAAATTCTGATTGACCTGGCGCCTATACTCTTGTTGAACGATATTGAGTGGATCTGTTCCGATCAGTTCGTCTTCACGGTATCCCGTAATGCGCATAAATTCCGGGTTGACATACTTGAACGTGGCATCTTGTATGATGTAGCAGCCGATCAAGGAGTTGCTTATGCTCCGTTCAAATTCTTTTTCGGCTTGTTTGCGCCAGGTGTTGTCCCGGATAAATCCTTCAATGGCAATGGGTTGGCCGCCAGGATCACGCACGACAGTCCAGCGGTCATGCATCACACGCATGGCACCGTCGTGGTGCAGAAATCGATATTCTATTTCTCCGCTATTATTTTGGGATTGTAAGGATAACGCGCTGGCAGCCTTGACTTTATCACGATCATTGGGATGGATATGCAGCAGGACACTTTTAGGAGATAGAATTTTCACCCCATTTTCTTCCATTGCATACAGGGATAGAAATTGCTGGTTGAAAAATGGAAAGGTCTGCGATTCGATATCGAATTGATAGATGGCATCCTGGGATCGGTCTGCAAGCTGCTTAAAATCCTCCGATAGCAAGCGGACTATCGTATTGTCTTCTTTTTTGGACACTTCCAATTCGCCATCAAAAGGTTTGGGTTGGGGGGGAATCTTCTCAATAGGTCTACTCATCCTGCCGGTGCCGGCCGTAGATATCCTCAAGCCGGGTGATATCATCCTCTCCGATATACCCGCCCGTCTGCACCTCGATCAGTTCCAGCGGGATTTTCCCCGGATTTTCAAGTCGATGGGCAATACCGGCGGAAATGTAGGTCGAACTGTCCTCTTTGAGCAACAGCCGTTCGTCGGCCTTGGTGACCTGCGCAGACCCGCGAACAACGATCCAGTGCTCGGACCGGTTGAAATGTTTTTGAAGGGACAACACACCGCCTGGCTTGACCGTGATCCGGTTCACCTGGAAACGATTCCCTGTTACCAATTGATCCACCGTGCCCCACGGCCGGTAAACCCGCTTATGCGTGCGCGTCTCTTCCCGATTCTGGGACTTGAGTTGATCCACCAGCCCTTTGACATCCTGGACCCGGTCACGGGGGGAGATCATCACCGCATCCGAAGTCTCCACAACGATGTGATCCTTCAATCCCACCGCTGCGATCAGGCGGTGTTCGGCATGCAAATAGGAATCCCCCACGTCGTGCAGCACCACATCTCCCTTGACCACATTGTCCAGATCGTCTTTCTCGCCAACCTGCCAAAGGGCCTCCCATGATCCCAGATCGTTCCATCCTGCCGCCAGGGGCAGCATGGCACCGTTCTCTGTTTTTTCCATCACGGCATAGTCGATGGAATCGCTGGGGCAGGCCGCAAAGGCCGCTTTATCGAGCCGGAAAAAATCCAGGTCGGACTTTCCTCGATTAATGGCTTCCCGACAGGCAGCGACAATATCGGGAACCAACCTTTCCAACTCGTTTAATACCTGTGACGCCTTGAACATGAACATGCCGCTGTTCCAGCAATAGGCTTTTGAGGCCACATATCGCCGGGCCGTTGCCAGGTCCGGTTTTTCCACGAAAGCCGCAATGCTCACGGCCGTTGCATTCCCGCCTGCCAGGGGTAACGGGTCTCCCATTTTAATATAGCCATATCCAGTTTCCGGCTTATCTGGAACGATGCCGAATGTAATCATTCGGCCCGCCTGGGCGTATGCATGCCCTGACGCGATCAATCGCTGAAATTCAGCAGTTAGCTGAATGTGGTGATCGGCCGGCAGGATTAACAGCACGGGATCGTCGCCCGTCTCCATTGCCCGTATGGCCGCCACGGCCAGGGCGGGAGCGGTATTTCTGCCCACCGGTTCCAGAATGATCGAATCGGCCTTGATGTCGATCTGACGAAGCTGCTCGGCCACCATGAACCGGTATTCGTCGTTGCATATCACGACCGGTTTTCCTGCCCCGTCCAAGCCACCGAGCCGAAGGATCGTATTTTGAAGCATGGTGTGCCGATCAACCAGACTGATCAGTTGCTTGGGATAAAGGGCTCGGGAAAGCGGCCAGAGTCGGGTGCCGCTGCCGCCTGCAAGAATTACCGGTAGAATCATCGACAAACCTCTTGGGGGTTCTGGGTTCTGGGTTCTGGGTTCTTGTCTCTGGTCTCTGGTCTCTGGTTTCTGGTCTCTGGTTTCTGCTTTGAGCATTGAGCTTATTAGTTCATCAGCTATCTTGTTCCCAACAACGCCTTG
>CAVPJR010000016.1:0-69133 GCA_963705435.1 uncultured delta proteobacterium
CCGGAATCGGGCTCTCTTTTAATGTCAAACCCCAGCTTTTTCCCCAGCGCGAGCATGTTCCGATTCTGATGCAGCACGATGCCGTGCACCGATTCAAAACCTTGCTTTTCGGCAATGGACAGGCATTTTTCCAGCAGGTTGGAACCGATGCCCTTGCCTTGCCAGGCATCTCCCACCAGCACAGCGAATTCACCCGTCTTGCCATCCGGATCGCCGATGATTCTGGCAACCCCCAGCATGCTGTCGGTTTCCGAGTCCTCATCGATGGCCACCAGCGCAATCTCCCGATCGTAATCGATCTGGGTGAAGCGGGCCAGCATCTCGGGATTCAGTTCTTTTAACGCGCCGAAGAAACGATAGTAGATCGTCGTGGGCGAAAGCGTTTTGAACAACGCCGTGAAAAGCGGGGCGTCTTCGGGTTTGACGGGCCGGATAAAAATGCGGCGCCCATCCACGCTAACCATGTGGGATTCATCCTCCTGCGGGTACGGGCCGATCACCAGATGCAGGGAGGAGGGCACCGCAAGCGGTGAAACGAGAATGCGGGCATCCACCGCGACGGGTTTGCCGTCCTTGATCAGAACGGGATTCATGTCCAGTTCGGCGATGTCGGGGAAATCGATCAACAGTTGCGAGAGCCGGATGATCATCTCTTCGAGCCGCAGCATGTCTGCGGCGGGGCGGTTGCGGTAGCCTTGTAACAGGGAGTAGGCCTTGGTTTCCTGCATCAGGCGCCGGGCCAGCAGGCGGTTCATGGGGGGAAGCCCCAATGCCCTGTCTTTTAAGACTTCTGTGTAAATGCCGCCCATTCCGAAAAGGATCACAGGGCCGAAATTGGGATCGCGCTTGGCGCCCAGTAGAATTTCATAATCCGGGTTTGAGAAATAGGGCTGAATCGTCACCCCCTCAATCCGGGCATCGGGCTTGTATTGACGGGCCGAGGATATGATTTGGCGGTAGGCTTCGAGAACATCCGCATCGCAACGCAGGTCCAGACGAACACCGCCGGCGTCGGTTTTATGGGAGATGTCGGCAGAATGCACCTTCATCACCAGAGGGTATCCCACTTCCCGGCCGATAATCGAAGCCTGCGCCTCGGTCTTTGCAATTTCAGTCTTGATCACGGGCAAGCCGTAAGCCATGAGCAGTTCCTTGGAATCCGATTCCGGCATAAATTCCTGCGCAGGCGCCCCGGAAAGCAGATGACGGGCTTTTTCCTGATCGAACACCATGTGCCCGGTCATCTTCGGTGGGACTTCCAACAGCATTTCGAGGTTTCTGGTATATTCGACCATATATAAAAACGCCCGGACCGCCCGTTCCGGCGTGTCGTAGGTCGGAATCCCCGCGGCATTCAACACGTCAACGGCCGTGGCGATGCGTTTGCCGCCCATCCAGCAGGCAAATACCGGAAACCGGCGTTCCTGCATCGCAGCGGCCAGGGTCTCGGCTACGGAAATGGGGTCGGTAAGGGCCTGGGGCGCAAGGATGACCAGCACGCCGTCCAGGTTTTTCGAGTTGAAGCAGATCGTAAGGGCGCGGTCGAACCGTTCCGCGGAGGCGTCACCAAGGATGTCGATGGGGTTGCCCCGGCTCCAGAAGTCCGGCAGGAAGGCATCGAAGGCCTGCAACGTCTCATCGTCAAGGGGCGCGGGTTCCTGACCATGGCGGGCGAGCGTGTCCGTTGCCATCACGCCCGGCCCGCCGCCATTGGTGAGGATCGCCAGGCGGGGGCCGCGCGGCCGCGGTTGCTTGGCCATCAGTTCCGCGCAGTCGAAGAGCTCTTCGATGGTGTCCACGCGTACGATGCCGGCGCGCTTGAAGGCGGCGTCATATACCGCATCTTCTCCGGCCATGGCGCCCGTGTGGGAGGCAGCGGCCCTTGCACCGGCGGGGCTTCTGCCGGATTTGAGCACGATGATGGGTTTGACTCGGGACACGGAACGCGCGGCGCTCATGAATTTGCGGAAATTCGTCAGGCTTTCGATATACAACAGGATGCTTTTGGCCGAAGAATCATTGCCAAGATAATCGATCATGTCTCCAAAATCGACGTCCAGCATGGAGCCGATGCTGACAAAATGGCTGAAGCCGATGCGCTCCTTCAACGCCAGATCGAGAATCGCCGTGCAGATGGCACCGCTCTGGGATACGAAGGCCAGATTTCCGGCTACGGGCATCTCGGCGGCAAAGCTGGCGTTGAGGTTCACCTCGGGCCGAATAATGCCCATGCAGTTCGGCCCGACGATCCGAAGCCCACCGCCATGAGCGATGCGCCGAATCTTCTCCTCTATCTCCCGGCCTTGTGCACCGACCTCCTTGCCCCCCGCCGAAATGATAACGGCGCCGCCGACCTTTTTTTCGACGCATTCGCCGACGATATCGGGTACACTATGAATCGGCGTGGCGATGATTGCCAGGTTCACGTCGGTCTCCAGCGCGGAAACCGATTCGACGCACGCCTGCCCGTGCATGGTTTGGTATTTGGGATTGACCGGCAGCACCGTTCCGGAAAACCCGCCGTCAATAAGATTTCTGATCAACGCGTTGCCGATGGTGCCCGCTTTTTCGCTGGCGCCCACCACGGCAACATGGCGCGGTTTAAAGATGCGGTTCAGATTGTATTGGCCCATCCCTGTCCTCCTTTTAGAATGTTCTGTGGTCGATACGCCACGTGACAATCTCTCGTTTCCGATAAAGATGACCAGTTAACCCCAATGACCGAGCTGGCCTGCAAACGTAACCAATTGATCGAGCATGACCCCGCTTCACCTCCTTGATGGCGTTATGGGGGGCGGATCCCACCGGCGGGAATGGGCCTGAATCAAGATTTTCTGTGCGGCAATACCACTTCTGGTGACCCTTTGTGTTGTTTTTCGAGCTTGCTTTTTGCTTTCTGCCTGTTTTTATCATTGCTTTGTTTTTGACTTTTTTGCTTGTTTTTTTTGCCGCCCTTGTCTCCCATGGCCGTGAACCTTTTTCGAAGTTAACTTTCAAGAACCACCGGCGTTCATTTGCCGATATGAATTCCCTGGAGGGAGCCGATGATCCCGAAGACACTCAACAGCCAGAGGACCACTGCACCGACCACGACCAAATTTAGAATCTTCTTAATCGTGGCCTGCATGGGTATGTAGCTGTTGATAACCCATAGAATCACCCCAACGACGACCAAAATAATGACCAACTGAATCAACGGCATCGTATTTCTCCTCTGATCGAATGATAAATAAATCCCAAGCAAACGACCATATCATCAAAATGGTTTGCCTTTACCATCGGAGGCTATTGGGTCGGCCAAGGCATGATCGGCACCGTGCTGATGCTGTTTTTCGGGCTGCCCTCGATGACTCGATCACTGTAGGACACGTAGACCAGGACATTGCGCTCGGGGTCGAAGAAGCGAACGACCTGAAGCGTCTTGAATACGAGGCTGCGGTGTTCGTCGAAGACCTTCTCGCCGTCCTTGATCTCGCCAAGGAACTGTATCGGCCCGATCTGGCGACAGGCGATGCTGGCATCGCTCGTGTCCTCAGCCACGCCCATGCCGCCTTTCACGCCTCCGGTCTGGGCCCGGGAGATGTGACAGGCGACACCTTGGACTTTGGGGTCATCGAAGCCGTCGACCACGATCTTATCGTTGGGGCCGAGCCATCGAAAATGCGTGCTGATCGATCCGGTCGTTCCGCGTTCGGGGCGACTGAAAAACCACCAGCCGAAGAGCACGATAACCAGAAGGATTCCTACCCCGATAATTATTCCGACCCTTTTCATGATGATTCACTTTCCACGGGTAAGTTCAACTTTTGTACGACTATCCGCAAACCCTATTGGGTTTTCTTGAAATCGATATACCCCTTCTGCACATCCGTACGAACCAGTTGCACTTTCAGCCGGTCACCAATATCCACGCCTTCGAACCCATAGAGCAGCCGGCCTTCGACGGGCGGCTGAAAGATGCGGACCCATGTCCCTTTTTTGGCTGCGCCCGTGCAGATGGCGTCAAACCGTTCTCCAATCCTTGAAGAGAGCAGCATGGCCGCAGCCGATTTGGTGACGCGTCGCTCAACTTTGTTGGCATCATTTTCCTTTTGCGTGCAGTGGCGGGCCAGTTCCGTCAATTCGTCCCGGCTGTAAGGCAAGAGCGACCCGTCTAAAGCGGCCTTCAGGATGCGCTGGGTGATCAGGTCCGGAAAGCGACGATTGGGCGCCGTTGAGTGCGTGTAGTCCTTGACGGCCAAACCGAAGTGGCCGGGGACCGCTTCGTCCGGCGCTTCGACGACATACTCGCCCGGCCCGAGTAGTTTGATGACGGCCAGCGACAGGTTGGGAAAACCCAGCGGATCGGCGGCTTTCCGTGCGGCCAGGAACCTTTCGAGTGACTTGGCATCCGGCTGCGCCGGAAGCTTGAAATGGTGCTGGGCCGCGATCTCGACGATCCGGTCCCAACGTCTGGGGGAGCGGACCATGCGCCGCAGGGAGGGAACTTTCTTTTCGTGGAGAAAACGTGCTGTCGCGCCGTTGGCCGCGATCATGAAGTCCTCGATAATCTCCTTGGCCCGGTTGCGCTCCTCCGCCCGCAGATCCTGGATCTCGTCTCCGGCAAAAACGGGGCGGGCTTCCAGCGTCTGCAGATCCAGGGCCCCGTGCGCATGCCGCAGGTTTTTTAACTGCTGAGCAGCCCGGTCCTGGAGCCGGAGATTCTCGGCCAGCCCCGGCACCGCCGCCACGGCCGCAGGCATGGGTTCCTTGCCTTCAAGCCAGGCGGCCACGCTGTTATAGGCCAGCTTGGCCTGGTTGCGCACCCGGGCGCGATAGATCGTCGAACCTTGCATCACCCCCCCGTCGTC
This sequence comes from uncultured delta proteobacterium, assembly GCA_963705435.1. GTDB lineage: Bacteria > Desulfobacterota > Desulfobacteria > Desulfobacterales > Desulfosarcinaceae > Desulfosarcina. Next base: position 4,851 of record CAVPJR010000016.1, read on the forward strand.
GATCACCATGTCGATGACCATGGCCGGGCGGTCTGCATGAAAATTGAGCGAAGTCAGATCCGTGGAGAGTTTCTCCGGCAGCATGGGGAAGATTCCGCCGGCGGTGTAAACCGAGGTCGTATTGTGGCGGGCGTGCGCATCGATGGCCGAGTCTTTCCTGACGAGGGTCTCCACGTCGGCGACGGCCACCAGCACTCTCACCTGTGCATCCGTCAGGACCTGGGCCGCGGTCAATTGGTCCAGATCCAGGGAATCATCGTTGTCAATGGATGACCAGAGCAGATGGCGCAGGTCCATCCCGGCAGATTCCGCCCCACGATCGCCGTTCCGGACCGTCTCCAGTTCGCCAAGGGCATCCGCTGAGAAATCGGGCAGGAAGCCAAAAGCCTGCATCGCCTGGCGGGCGATCTGTTCCAAAACATCTTTTCGTTTTGCATCCGGATGGGTTGCCATATGTTTACTTCCCAACGACTGCTTTGATCTCGGCAATCTTTTCTTGAACCTTCCCGTCAACATTTTCGGCCTTGCCTTCGGCTTCCAGGTCGCGGTTCCCGACTGCTTTTCCGGCGACCTGCTTGATTTTGCCCTTCACTTTGTGCCACTTGCCTTCTGCGTTGTCCTGGGTACTTGATTTCATGGTAGACTCCCCCTTTTCTGATAAGTTTGAGATATTTCACAATTCTATGTCAGCAGCGCCCTTATCTACTGGAACGTGGCAGGCTGCATTCACTCCTCCCATGATTTACTGTGTTGACTTTTTTACTTCTTTCCCGGCTTCTTCGGCTTTCTCCTTTACGGCTTCGGTTACCTCTTTGGCTTTATCAGTGGTTTTTTCCACAGCTTGGTCGATTTTTTCACCGGCTTTTTCTACAGGCCCTTTCGATTCACAGGCAGAAAATGCAACTATGGATAGAATTAAGATCAGAATTGTCAGTAATTTTTTAAGAAACATGCTTTCTCCATTTCTTTGTCAATTTTGGTATTTGAATTATATTTTCAGGTCTTTCACTTCCCTATATGAATCCCTTGAAGGGAGCCTATAATCCCGAAAACATTCAGTAGCCAGAGGATCACGGCTATGACCACCACTGCATTGAGAATTTTCTTTATGGTGGCCTGTATCGGTATGTAACTGTTGATAATCCATAGAATCACCCCAACGACAACCAGAATAATGACTAACTGAATCAACGGTATTGTATTTCTCCTTTCATCACCCGCCTATTTGACGACCAGGTCATTCTTGACGGATTTGACCCCCTTGACGCTGCTTGCGATTTCGATTGCTTTATCGACGGCCTTTTGCGCATTAACGAAACCGCTCAGCTGAACGACGCCCTTGTAGGTTTCAACGTCGATCTGAAATGACTTGAGAAAATCATCCCCTGCCAGCATGAATTTTACCTTGGCCGTGATGACTGAGTCGTCCACGTATTCGCCTGTGCTTGACTGTTTGGAGGTCGAAGCGCAGCCCACAAAGGCGGCGATAAACATAATCAGAGCAAAACAAGCGACAACTCAACGTCTCGTTTTCATGGCAGTAATTCCTTTTAAGTGAATATCTCGCCTTTTCCGGCGATGGTAAGACGGGTTACACACGTCTTCGTCCTTGAAGCACTTGGATAAGTATTACTACAATGGCGATGACCAGCAGGGCATGGATGATGCCGCCCAACGTGGTCCCGGTCATCAATCCCAACGCCCACAAAACCAGTAGAATCACAAATATGGTCCAAAGCATGGTAGACCTCCTGTTGAACCGCGATAGCGAGCGCATCCCCGCCGCTTGCGGCGAGGTTAGCGAGCGAACTGGAAATCGCTTTTTTTATCCTTCCGGTGCTGCGCAGCACTGCCGTTATAGGCAGAACATTCCCCGCGGCTTGCCGCGGGGAGGGTTCAATAACGGTTGTACTGAAGTTCACGTGCATAAGACCGATGGGGCTCTTCTCGGAACTTATCTTAATTCTCCACCGCTTGAAGATTGACGGCGCGATTGTCAGGCAAACGAGGAAATGAATTCGAGAATCAAGGCATCGCGAAAGACAGGCTGAGGTGATACTCCGGTCGGCAGCGGTTCACGGGAAGCGCCATCGCGTATGGGAAGATGAAAAGAAACACTAACGGAAATCGTCCTGCCAATATCTTCTAACTGCTAGATCTTCAATCTTTGTGCCAGGTACCATACACTTACTGTAACGATACCCATCTTGCTGATATTTAAACGTAATTGTTTAAACCAAAATTCCGAGGCCACCCTTAATCGCCATCTAATAAGGGTCATATTCAACCGATGGTCACATATGACCTATTTGGTAGGCATTTCGTTGATCCCGGAAAAGAAACTGCCGATACCGCCCACCAGGGGGATGGACAGTACCGGCTGGAAAAATGGTTGGTTCCAATTGGCCATGCCCGGTGGCAGTGCCTGTACCTTATACACCGAGTGGACACGACCTAATCTTCCAGTGCATTTTTTATGCTGCTGGAATAAAACTTTTCAATGTATTGCTTGACCATCCGGCGCGCGGAAAAACCGGCTGCAGCGCTTTTCATGGTTGCTTTCATCAGCCGGACCCATTCGAGGGGAATGCCGTTTTCCGACATCTGGTAATAAAGCGGTATGATCTGGTCTTCAAGAAGGCGGTAGATCTTTGCAGCATCGCTGACATCCGGGTTCTCGGAATCTGCATCATGGTTCACGGCCCAGCCATTTTTCCCATTAAACCCTTCCCCCCACCAGCCGTCCACTACACTTAAATGGGGTACACCGTTCAGCGCTGCCTTCATGCCGCTGGTCCCGCACGCTTCGAAAGGTGGCAGCGGATTGTTCAGCCATACGTCCACCCCGTGCACCAGGTACTGGGCCAATTGTTCGCCATAATCCTCCACAAAGGCGATTCTACCCCCTAATTGCGGATCGCGTGCCAGGTTGATCAGATCCTGCAGCAGCCGTTTGCCGGGGTCGTCAGCCGGATGGGCTTTACCGGCAAAAATGATCTGTATGGGCCGCCAGCGATTCTTAAAATGCTTTTTAAGGCGCTCCAGATCCTGGAAGATCAACAGCGCTCTTTTGTAAGTGGCGAACCGGCGGGCAAAACCGAGCGTCAGCACCGAGGGATCGAGGAAGGCGCCTCCGGCAAGCATCACGGACGAACTGCCCCCGCCATCGGTCCAACGCAGGCGGGTGCGCTCCCGGATTGCATCGATCAGTTTTACCTTGAGCCAGTGGTGCGTTTGCCAAAGCTCGGCCTCGGGGACGTTATCGAGAAGTTGCCAAATGGCCGGATCGTCATGCTTATCCAGCCAACTGGCCCCGAGGTACTTGTCCAGCAGCAGCTTTATTTTCGGTTCGATCCAGGTGGGCACGTGAACGCCGTTGGTGACATGATCGATGGGAACCTGATCTTCAGGCACGTCAGGCCACAGACTTTGCCACATCCTTCGTGAGACCTCGGCGTGTCGTTTGCTCACCGCGTTCCGACGGCCGGATAATCGCAATGCAAAAGCAGTCATATTGAATCCGGCTTCCGGTTTTTCCGGATGGGTGCCCAATTTTAAAAACGCGTCGCGATCGAGACCCAGGTCAGGCCAGTAGGAATGAAAATACTTTTCGATCAACTGAAAGGGAAAAACATCGTGACCCGCGGGAACAGGCGTGTGTGTTGTGAAGATCGTGGCCTTGATATTTTTTTCGCTGGCCGCGGTAAAATCTTTGCCCGTTAATACCGTTGCCCGGATACGTTCCAGCAGGGCGAAGGCCGCATGCCCTTCGTTCAAGTGCAAGAGGTAATGATCGATGCCTAACGCCTTGAGCACCGCGGCGCCACCTAATCCCAAAACGATCTCCTGGCGCAGGCGCTGCTCAAAATCGCCGATGTAAAGCCGGGCGGTGATGCCTCGGTTCCAGGGATCGTTGATTTCGACATCCGTGTCCATCAAATAGAGGGAAACACGCCCAACGGCGACCTTCCACACCGCGACATGGATGGGGGGATCGGTCAGCGGCACCTTGACGACGCGTTGGCGGCCATCCTTGTCCAGCACTCTGGAAATCGGGGCGGCTTCGCGGTTGATGGACTCGATGATATTCTCCTGCCAACCGTCATCCCGGATCTGTTGCCGGAAATAGCCTTCCGGATACATGAACCCCACAGCCACCAGCGGGACACACAAATCGCTGCATTCCTTGATATAATCTCCTGCCAGAAAACCCAGCCCGCCGGCATAAAAGGGCAAGGAGCGATGCAGGCCGTATTCGGCGGAAAAGTAGGCCACGGCATACTTGTGGTCCGGCGAAAACGGCGCCAGCAGATCGCACGCTTTGTGTTTCATATATTTTCGAAACACTTCCAGGACATCATCGTACCTGCCAATATACTCGGCATCGGCGCCGGCCTTTTCCAGAATTTCGCGGGGAAGCTCTCTGAGCATCTTGTCCGGGTTGTGGCCGCTCTCCTTCCAGGCCTGCCGGTCGAGGGTCTTGAAGAGCATGCGTGCACCCGGGTTCCAGCTCCACCAGAGGTTTTCCGCCAGCTCCTCCAAACCGGCAAGGCGTTCCGGCAAATGAGGAAACAGGGGTTTTGCGGTATGGTTGTTTTTCATCAGCTATATCCTCCCAGGCTTTGGCGGCGCCATCGCCGGTTTTGATGTCCGGCGGTTATGATTTCAGGTCCTTTTTCATCACACGTGTTTCAGGGAAAAACCACTGATGGCATCAACCACCGGTTTCAACATATCGTAAGGGTCCTGACCGTCCGCCAGACCGCCAAGGTAATAGACCCACCCGCCTGTTTTTGCCGCAATCCGTTCGATGCCGTTTCTGCCGAGTTCATCCCAGTCGTAGGCAACAATATAGTGCTCGATGTCGAGGCCTTTGAGAATGGCCGCCGCTTCGGGGGTGAGATAAGAACCCAATGTGGACACCATCACCGCTTTGTCCTGATCTCGGAGCAGGTTGTAGAAGGCAAAATAATCAAAGAGGCCCTCCACCAGGATGATCGTCCGGTACTGCCGGATATACCGCCATGCCTTGTCCATGCCGTAAAGCCAACTACTGGCGGAAAGGGGAACCTCCCTGGTCTGGTGCTTGAGCCAGCGGACCCCTCTATCGTCCGGGCGTCTGCCGACCAATCCGATCGGGCGGGCATCAGCATCATAAATGGGGAACACCATCCGTCCGGCGAAATAATCACCGTAATTTCTTGAAAACAGGTTTTTGCGTTTGAAATCGATCTGCCGGCAATAGTATCCGTATCCCTTGACGGTTGCATCGTTCAAAAATCTGACCAATCCTCCATCGGAGAAGGTACTGAAGGCCTCCAAATCCTTTTCAAGGCGTGGCAAGCAACCGTCTATCAGTGCCCGGCCATTGTATTGCTCATCGCTGTATGGTGGTGCGTAGCCGATGTTGAATTCGCCGATGGTCTTTTTGCCGACGCCCCGGCGGGCAAGATAATCCCAAATGGGCCTGAACCGGTCTTCATTTGACATCAACAGGTCATGGTAAAAGTTGGCGGCATCTTCCATGGCGACAACCAACTTCTCATCAATTTTCTTCGGATCGACAAAACCAACCGGTTCATCGGGCTCCAGTGTATCGTTGGGTTCAGGAATACCGGGGCTGCTGCCATCTTTGAACTCGAAATCCGTGACACCCAAATGCTCAGACCACACCTGCTGTGCCTTTCTGAACCGATAGTTCTTGCGCAGCATGATCAGATCGTAAATGTCCCAATCACTCTTACAGGCACCGAAACAATGGAACCGGACCTCATCATCCTTGTTGACATACACCATGAAACGGTCCTGGGTGTCGGCGTGGAACGGGCAGGGGGCGCTGTACCGATTTTTCCTGATGCTTGTGAAACGAAGGCCCAGCAGCGTTTCCGCATAGTGGATCATGGCATCGATTGTCGCTGCCGATTTTATGTCCTGATAGGTTTTCATTACCATTCCAGGTTGCATATACGGCCACTAAAGTGACGGTTCTTCAAGCTGAATGATCCATCGGAATTGCTCGGCCAGGCAGTTTGCCCGGGGCATACCCTGCGATTCCGATCATGAATCGCACCACGCCATAACTCAGCCAACTCGCCAGACGCTGTCCGATGGATTGGGTTCTCCAGTTGTTCTCACCAATTCGCTGTGCCCCTGTCTCCAAGGCCTGTTCCAGGCTGAACTTTAATTCTTTGGCAAAGCCTTCATCGTCAATAACGACATTGGCTTCAAGCGATAGTAGCAGACTGAAAGGGTCGAGATTGGAAGATCCCACCGTGGCCCAATGTCCATCGATCACGGCAACTTTGGCGTGTAGAAGGCACTTTTGGTATTCGTGGATCTCGATCCCTGAATCGAGAAAACTGCCATAGAGGGCATGGGAGGCATAATGCAGCAAGGGGTGATCCATCCTTCCCTGCAACAGCAACACCACGCGGACATCACGCCCGGCGGCAGCCACAAGCGCATGCCGTAAATTCAATCCGGGTAAAAAGTAGGCAATGGCAAGTATGATCTCGCTTTGTGCCTGCTCGATCGCCTGCAGATAAGCAGCTTCAATATCGCGGCGGTGACGGATGTTGTTGCGTACCAGAAAAGCCGCCTGCATCAGCCCCGTGGGTTCGGTTGAAGGCTTATATCTGTCATTTTCCCTGCCCCGGCCGGGAAGCCAGCGCATCCAAGCCACGCGCGACCACACCCGGCGGGCGGAATCATGAATTTCCTTCACCAGCGGTCCTTCTACACTTACCGCGTAGTCAAACCGCGTCGAGGTTTGACCATGAATGTCCATATTGTCGATAATATTGATGCCGCCGACAAATGCGATCGTCCGGTCCACGACCACGATTTTGCGGTGCAAGCGGCGCAATCGCCGGCGTCGCAGCGTCCAGGGCGACGTCTTGGGCCGAAACTTCAGCACCAATACGCCGGCCGCCTCAAGCCCATCGACCATGGGTTTCGGTAATCCGAGCGAGCCGAATCCATCGATCAGCAGGTGGGTTTTCACACCACGCACGGCCGCCCGCATGAGCACTTCGGCAATGCGTCGGCCGGTATCGTCGTTTTCGAAGATATAGGTTTCCAAATAGATTTCATGCATCGCCCTATCCAGGGCCGCTTCGAGTGCCGGGAAATAGGCCTCGCCGTTTTGCAGCAGGGTGATCTGATTATTTGGCACCATATGAGTCACCGCTGGATTGTCCTTTTTCTCAGCTTTCCGGTGACGTTTATTGATTTGATTTTTTTACATAGTTCTTCCTTGCTGTGCATGATCGGCCTCCTTTTGGTTTGAAGCGTGGTGTTCTCCTCTGGGCTCCGATCCATAAAAAATAGGGACCAATAACATTCTATATGGTTTCATTTTCAGTATCCGCTTTGGCGGTAATGTTTCGAGAGGGTTCAACGAGCGATGAAGCTGTCGTTCCAGCTTTGGCTGCCGACAGCATCTGTCTGAGCTCATCTCCTTGCACACTTTCCTTTTGCGAGAGGAGACCGGCCAAGTCATCGAGGACGGGTCGACGCTCCGAGAGGATTTTTCGCACGCGCTGATGGGCTTCATCGACAAACCGGGAGACCTCGTCATCGATCTGGGCGGCTTTGGCTTCGCTGTATTGTTTAGCGGAAGAGAAGCTTTCCGGGAGAAACAGCGACTGGCGTGGTCGCTCGTAGCTCACCAGTCCCATCCGATCGCTCATGCCATATTCCGTGACCATGGAGCGGGCGATGTCCGTCGCCCGCTGCAAATCATTCTGGGCCCCAGTTGAAATTTCGTTAAAAACCAGCTCCTCGGCGACACGACCACCCAAGAGCACGGCCAGCCGGTCCAGCAACTCCGCGCGGGTCATCAAGTAACGGTCCTCGGTGGGCTGCTGCTGGGTGTATCCCAGCGCCGCAATTCCGCGCGGAATGATCGAGATTTTATGCACGGGGTCGGCGTGCTCGACGGACTCGGCCACAATTGCATGTCCGGACTCATGGAAGGCGACAATCTCTTTCTCCTTGGGATTCATGACCCGGTTTTTCTTCTGGAGACCCGCCACCACCCGGTCGATGGCCTCGTCGAAATCCGTCAGCTCCACCGTCTCCTTATCGTTGCGGGCGGCCAGCAACGCGGCTTCATTGATGATATTGGCCAGGTCCGCACCCACAAAGCCCGGGGTGCGGCCGGCAATCATGCGCAGGTCGACTTCGGGGCCCAAGACCACATTTTTGGAGTGAATTTTCAAGATGGCTTCGCGACCATTGATGTCCGGTCGGTCCACCAGCACCTGCCGGTCAAACCGTCCCGGCCGCAGCAACGCCGGATCGAGAATTTCCGGCCGATTGGTCGCAGCCATAATGATGACCCCTTTATTCGTTTCGAACCCGTCCATCTCCACCAGGAGCTGGTTAAGGGTTTGCTCGCGTTCGTCATGACCGCCCATCACGTTCATCCCCCGCGCTTTGCCCAGGGCGTCCAATTCATCGATGAAAATGATACAGGGTGCCTGAGCCGCGGCCTGAGAGAAAAGGTCGCGTACGCGGGCCGCTCCCACACCGACAAACATCTCTACAAACTCCGAACCGCTGATACTGAAGAACGGTACCTTGGCCTCCCCGGCCACCGCCCGGGCCAGAAGGGTTTTACCGGTTCCCGGTGGACCAACCAGAAGCACCCCCTTGGGAATTCTTCCCCCCAGTTTCTGGGATTTTTCCGGGTTGCTTAAAAATTCGACCACTTCCTGGAGCTCTTCTTTGGCTTCGTCGATGCCGGCGGCATCAGCAAAGGAGACCTTGGTCTCGCTCTCGGCGAATATCTTGGCCTTGCTCTTGCTGAAGGACATCACCCCCATGCCCGGCCCCATTTTCTTCATGGCAAATCGCCAGATCAGGTAAAAAAAGCCCAAAGGGAGAACCCATGAGAGAATGATGCCCAGAAATCTATTTTCATATTTCCCGGAATAACTGATGTTGCGTTCATCCAGTTCCTTCGCCAGACCCGGATCGTCCACCCGAATGGTCTTGAACGCTTGACCGGTGGAGCCCTTCAGCGTTCCGGTAATATTTTCAGGTCCGATGATCAATTTGCCCACGGTCCCGTCGGCAATGGATTGTTTAAATTGACTGTACGGAATCGTCTCCACTTTTGAAGAAACGAAAAACTGTTGTGCATAAGAAAGAAAAAGCATGGCCAAAAAGAAATACCAGATGCTGAAACGCCTCTTCGGTGGCAGCGTGTTCTTGTTCTTCAGATGATCGCCAAAACCGAAGAAGGCACCCAGCTTGTCTATCAGCGTGCCCATGGGATCTTTATTTGCATTGGGTGTCATTTTCATTTTCTCGTCTTTAATTTAACGGCGTCTGCTCAATCACCGGAGATATATTTTTTCAACGCTCCCATGGCCTTGGTAATTTCCTGGATTGCCTCATGCATGCCCTCGGCACCGTGGTCTTTTTTGGATGCACCTTTCTTTTCGATCTTGTCCTGAACTGATGATTTGATCTTTTTCAGGTGTTGCGCATGTATTTCAACCTGCAGGCGATGCTCCTCTTTCATGTTTTTAACGGCATCGGCATCAATCCGTTTGACCAGTTCATCGGCCTCGGCCATTAATTGTGTGATATCCTTGGATTCTAAGTATTCTGACATGAGGTGTCCTTTCGACGGGTTTTGGTCCGCTCCGGCATGAAAATACCGGTCACCCAGCCAACCGGGCTTGCTCTCGCAATCACCATCGGTAATGCCGCGCCGCAAACCATTTTACTTCCTGACGTTTCCTGCCGGCGGCGAATCTCCTCGTGACTACGGAGCCGATGGGATCCGCACTTGGCCTGGATTGGCGTTTTTAATATATTGGTAAAAATCACTGTCCGTGGTGAGAATCAATACGGAGTTCATATTGGTCTTCTCCTTGTAGCTTTCAAGGGTGCGCAAAAAAGCATAGAATTCTGGATTTTTATTGAAAGCTTGGCCATAGATTTGCGTAGCCTCAGCGTCGGCTTCGCCTTGGACCTCCTGCACCCGGCGGTAAGCGGTGGAGCGGATCTGGCGCAGCTCTTTTTCCATTGTACCGAGGATCTCGGCGCTGCGTCCCTCGCCTTCGGAGCGAAACTGCGCGGCGATCCGTTTGCGCTCGGAGATCATGCGTTCATAGACCTTTTCGCGGACACTTTCCACGTAATCCAGGCGCTTGATGCGCACATCCACCAGTTCGATGCCGTATTGCGGGATGATCTTTCGTGCTTCAGTCAGTATCGTTCGGGTGATCTCCTCCCTGCCGCGGGCAATCTCCCTTTTAAGCTCCTCTTCGCGCTCCTTCGGGACCTCCTTCAGGGCTTCGCCATCAGGCACTTCCCACGATGCGCTGCGCACGAGTTCCACGAGTTCGCTGCTCGACACCTGGTCGCGCACCACCGAATCGAGAATATCGTTCAAGCGCGACTGGGCCCCCTCTTCGCTGGCCACATTCTCCAGAAATTTTTTCGCGTCGGCAATCCGCCATCGGGCGGTGGTATCCACCCAGATGAACTCGCGCCCCTTGGTGGGAACCTGGTTCGGATCACCGTCCCAGACCAGCAGACGCTTTTCGAATCGCCGGACCTCCTGCACAAAGGGCAGTTTCATGTGCAGCCCCGCCTCGGTTACCGGTTCCCCAACAGGTCGGCCAAACTGCACGACAATGGCCTGCAGACCCTCTTCCAATGTATATAGACCGCCATAGATTAGGACAACGATCACCACCGCTATCGCGATGATTACTGCTTTCAAGGTAAACTTCATGGCTGCCTCCCTTCTGCTGATGGTTGCGCGCCGGATTCCAAGGGGAGCCAGGGCACCATGGCCTTCTGGTCCTTATCCACGATATAGAGCCCTTTCACGTCTGACAGGAAACCGGTCATGGCCTCCAGATAGAGCCGCCGTCGCGTGACCTGCGGCGCCTGTTCGTATTGCCCTAAAATGGCCTCAAAACGGGTGGCCTCTCCTTGGGCCCGGTTTACGCGTTCCAGTGCGTAACCTTCGGCCTCGCTGATGCTTTGCGTAGCCACCCCTCGGGCTTTGGGGATTTCCCGGTTGGCCTGTTCCTGGGCTTTATTGATCGTTTGCTCTTTGTCCTGACGCGACTCGTTGACTTCATTGAAAGCCGGTTTAACCTTATCCGGCGGCGTTACGTCCTGAAGTTCCACGGTCACCAGACGCACACCGGATTCATAGGTTGTCAGGATTTTCTGGATTTCGGTTTTGGCTTCACTGGCCACCGCCACCCGTCCGGTGGTCAGCACATCGCTGCCCAGACGGTTGCCGACCGCGCGGCGCATGACCGCCTCGGTAGTGTCGCGGATTGTTTTCGATGTGTCGCGGACCTGAAACAGGTAGCGGATCGGGTCTTCGATACGGTACTGGATGATCCACTGAACATCGATGACGTTCAAATCCCCGGTGAGCATCAGCGACTCGTCCGTGTAGGCGCCGCGCGTATCATAGCGGGTCTTTTCACCGGGAACGGTGGAAACCGAGACCGTCCGAAACCCGAACTCTTCTTTGAGCACGCGAGCCGTGGGCAGCAGACGGACATTTTCGATACCATAAGGCAATTTGAAATGCAGCCCCGGACCGGCCGTGCGCATGACCTTGCCGAAGCGCTGTACAATCCCCGTCTCCTCTGGTTGGACGGTGAACCATGCGGTCCATAAGACCAACACCACCACACCGGCGACAAGAATGAAGACCGGACCGCCTTTGAATCTTTTTAACTGCTGTTGAATTTTCTTCAGCACATCATCCAACGTCGGTATGGATCCCCCCGGGGGTTGATTCCATTCAGTCATAACTTACCTCCTAATTAATGAGCCGATCAGCTTCATCGATGCTTGTTTGTTCAGGGTGAACACCATTTTGTCTATATGGATTCTTGCTCCCCTTGCTCAAAGAATATGCAACTCGCATATCCTCCGGTAATGGTAGCCGTAGATGGACAGGGTAACCGCCAACGGCAGCAGCCTGGGCCTCCGCGCCAGGGTCCAGATCAACAGATACCAGTATTGGAATCGCTCTTTGCCCAATACGCCCAGCCGCAGGCAGGCACGAAAAAACGCCAGAAATCGCTGCCAATCGATGGGAACGGTCGCCGCCGGCGCCTTGAGTTCTTTTAAAATGGATCTGACCCGCTGGTAGTATTTGCGGGGCGAATAGATCTGCCGCATAATCGCCCGGTACCCATCGATCAGGTGGTCCAGCCCCATGGCCGGGATAATATTGGTTCCGCCGTCCACATTGTCACCGGAGAAGTCTGTACATACGCGCCGTTCCCCCACCAGGCGATCAAAGAGTCGGGTTCCCGGCGGCGCCTGGAGCATGCCCACCATGGCCGTGACAATGCCGCTCTGCTGGATGAAATCGATCTGTCGTTGAAAAATCGAGGGCGTATCGCTGTCGAAGCCGACGATGAACCCACCCATGACCTGCATACCCGGAGCGGTGTATCTTTTTTACATCCAGCAGCATATCCCGGTTTTTATTGTGCACCTTGCGGCACTCCGTGAGGCTGCTCTCATCCGGTGATTCGATGCCGATAAAGACGGAATCGAATCCGGCATCGGCCATCAGGGTCATCAATTCCGGGTCATCGGCCAGGTTGATGGAGGATTCAGTAAAGAAAACGCATCCCTTTTTGTCCCTGCGCCATTCGATCAGGGCCGGGAGCAACTGCTTCTTCAGCGAGCCCTTGTTGCCGATAAAATTGTCGTCCACAAAAAAGATATTGCCGCGCCAGCCGGTCTGATAAATGGCGTCCAACTCCGCCAGGACCTGCGACGGCGTTTTTGTACGCGGCCTGCTGCCGAAAAGACTGGTGATATTGCAAAAATCGCAGTCGAACGGGCACCCTCTGGAATACTGAATGTTCAAGGATGCATAGCGATTCATGTGAATCAAGTGCCATAGCGGAATGGGGGTCTGGTGGACGTCAGGATAGCCGTTGGCCCGATAAATTTTTTGCGGACAGCCATTTTCCAGATCCGCAACAAAAACCGGCAGGGTCATCTCGGCCTCGTCTAAAACCAGGTGATCCACCTGCCCGAAGGCCTCCGGCTCCGCCGTAAAAAGCGGACCGCCGGCAACGATCGTCAATCCCCTGCCGTGGCATCGCGCGATGATAGCGGCAGTCGATTTTCGCTGGATCGCCATGGCGCTGAGAAAAGCCATATCGGCCCAGGCAAGATCGTCATCGCTTAGATCGTCCACGTTCAGGTCCACAAGGCGCAAAGACCATGTCGCCGGCAGGAGGGCCGCGACCGTGATCAACCCAAGCGGGGGGAAGGCCGCTTTTTTCCCGATGAACCGCAGTGCATAGGAAAAAGACCAAAACGTATCCGGAAATTTCGGGTAGATAAGCAAAATGTTCACGATTGATATCCTTTCATCGCCCGACTATTTGACAATCAGATCATTTTCGACGGATTTAACCCCCTTGACGCTGCTTGCGATTTCGATTGCTTTATCGACGGCCTTTTGCGCATTCACGAAGCCGCTCAGTTGAACGATGCCTTTGTAGGTTTCAACACCGATCTGGAACGACTTGAGAAAATCATCGGCTGCCAGCAGCGATTTGACCTTGGTCGTGATCACCGAGTCGTCAATGTATTCGCCTGTGCTTGACTGTTTGGCGGTCGATGCGCAGGCCACCAAGGCGCCGATAAACAAAATCAGAACCAAACAGCCGATAACTCCACATCTCTTTTTCATGGTAGACCTCCTGTTGAATAATGGTTTTACCGAAGTTCCCGTGCAAAGGACCGTTGGGGCTTTTTTCGAAAACGGAAATCGTCGCGCCAATATCTTCTATTTGCTGAATAATCAATCTTTGTGCCAGGTACCATACACTCACTGCAACGATATCCATCTTTCTGATATTTAAGCGTAATCGGCTAAACCAAAAATCCGGGGACACCCTTAATCGCCATCGGGAAAGGGTCATATTCAACCGATGGTCATATTTGACCTATTCGGGAGGCACCGCGTTGATCGCAGAAAAAAAACTGCCGATGCCGCCCACCAGGGGGAGGGACAGTACCGGGTGGAAAAATGGTTGGTTCCAATTGGCCATGCTTGGTGGCAGTGCCTGTACCTTACATAAGGTGGTGGGGCAGGAGGGTGGGTGTGAACCCTCCCTCCTGCCCGATTGGCTGAACGCTACTTGATTTCCACGAAATCGGTCGCCGTAATGGTTTTAACTCCCTTGGCCTCTTCCAGGGTGCCAACCACCTAAACTTTTCCCTAAGGAAGATAAAATCTCATCCATCTGAGATTCAATATCACGGCACCTGTCCAAAGACAGTGAAAAGAAGATCTCTGGTCTTTCGGTGAACTCGTTCAAAAACGTGGCGAGGTCCGGCTCGATGCCGATTCGTCTGATAAAATCAGCCTTCGTCCCGGGCCTCATTCGCTCTTTATTCTCGTCTTCGTCGCTGCTTTCCATAGCTTGCATGTCTTTCTGTGGTGGTGCAGTTATGGATCAATTATCCGTGTTATAACCCAAATCCGGGGCATACTGCGTCAGACCATTGGGCAACATCAGTTTGCTTATTAGAATTTAGATGCTGCGCTGCGAAAAGCTGTTTTGACATCATCCCAGGCATTTTCCGCGCCCGTCTTGAGGTCTTCCCATGCATCATCTCCGGCGCTTTTCAGCTGGTGCAGCTTTGTCCCGGCCACGTCTTGCTTTTGCTGCAACGCTTCGATGGTTTTATAGTATTCGATCCGCCCCTCTGCCTTGGCCTTGTCCGCTTTAGCCTTGAGCAGTGCAATCTGTGCGTTCCATTTGTCGAATTGTGCATCGAGTTTCGCTTCGTATGTTTTTCGTGTGTCCGTCATCGCCAACTCCTTGTGGTTATAAATGGTTTGATTTCTGTCAGGCCGATATTATTGCTCTCGTCGCATGTGGCCTAAGGCGTTGTCTCTTGTTCTCGGATGCATGATATTTATCCTGTTTGATTTTCTTTCGAGTTGTTTTACTGAACGTGCGAGCGTAACCTCGCCGCTCGCTACGGATTCCAGGCCAAGGCCGCAGCGAGTTGAAACCACAGTCGCAGAAGCGCTGCGTCGAGGATTTCAAAGAGCAAGAGCACCGGACCAGGCAGAAGGTTGATAACATGCTTTGTTTCCGAGGTTCTCTTCTCCCCAATACGAGCCTTGGCGGAAGGCACCTCGGCAGCGGCCTATGACCCGGTTTACCCGACGGTCATGTTGTTGACCACCTGCTTTACACCGTGAACGTCGCTCACGAGTTTGCCGGCCAGGTCCTTTTCAGCAGCGTTTTTGGCCTTGCCTCCCAAATTGACCACGCCTTCTTTCGTTTCGACCGTGGTTTTGAGGGCGCTGGTCGAGCGATGATACAGCAGCGTCGTCTTGACCAGGGCGGTGATGGACGCGTCATCGATCGATTCGCCAATGTCATCCATTTTTTCGCCCATCGTCTTTTCGCCTGACGCCATGGTGGCCGTTGAAACGGTCATCTCGTTTTTAACCGCTTTGACGCCTTCCACATCCTTGGCGAATTCTGTCGACAGATCTTTTTGGGCCTCATTGGCGGCTTCGCCGCGCAGGGTGACGACCCCCTTTTCCGCCAGCACCTCAGTTCCTGTGGCGCTCACGTTTCGATGAAATAAAAGGGTGGATTTCACTTTGGCAATCAGCCATGCATTCGAGTACATGGCATGGACATCGCCACTTAATTTCAGCTTGTTGTCCACGCGTTGAACGCCTGGAAGGCTCGCCACCGTCTCCCGGGCCAAGGCTTTGTCGGATTCTTCGGCAACTGTTCCGGTCAGGGTAACAATGCCGTCCTCGGATCGGACGTTAACGTCATCGTCCTTGAGGTAGGTCTTGAACACATAGGACTCCCTGGCGGATGATTCGATGCGGTCATCCGTATCGGATGCGAACAGAAAGGGCACGTTGATGAAAACCAAAGCGGCCAACGTTGCCGCCACTGCCAAACCAGCAATTGTTTTTTTCATGGTACTCTCTTTTCCTTTTTTGGGTTGTTTTTACTTCCCGGAAACCATTTTCCAGGCGATTATTTTATTTCGACGAGCGTCAGATAGAATGGTGACAAGTGAACGATAATGGAGGCGCGATAAAGCGCACATCAATCGAATGGGTCGTGCATGCCGGCGTCAGTGCGGGGCCCTCGGGGAGCTTAATTCCGCCATTTGCTGCTTGATATGACTACAATCTTTGTGCCAGACTTCCAAACCACCGGCTGGTATTCGCCATCATATTGATTTGTTATATAATTTATGTTGGTTCGCGCATTTCGGGAAGGCAGTGCGCAGGCATGCAAAGCAGGTCAAATTTAACCAATGGTCGTATATGACCGTTGCTTTGGACTGGATGATTGGTGTGCCGAATGGTGCGGGAGGGTTGCAATAGAGTTGAAGATCTATTTTTTTGGCGCGATTTTCCGGCCTTGTAAATAGGGATAGCTTGTGTTGTAGTATTTTACTTTTTAGTCTACCATTTTCGAATCCCCAAGTGGGAAATGCTGCGCGTCAGTGTCAACAAAATGAAGGACAAATACAGGCACATCGCCTTCGATTCCAAGGAAGAGATGAAGGCGGTCATCCATCAGTTACATGCCGATGATATTGAAGTGGATTACCTGTTGCACAGCGGCAAGCCGGAAAAGGTCATCGTGCAGGTTGCCACTCAACTTGGAACCGATTTGATCGTCATTTGTACTGATGGGAGGGACAACATCATGGATTTCGTTGTCGGTACCATTACCGAGCACGTCATCAATGCGTCCCCCTGTCCTGTCCTGGTCATCCCCAACCGAAAGTAAGCGATGAACCGCCGATATCGAGACCGGATTGAAATCGGAATAAACATTTATCGTTTATCAGGCCGCATACCAGAGGATTAAGAAGAAATGGCATGTGGTGCCGGCGATAACAAATAGATGCCAGATCAGGTGGCCATACGGTACCCGCGAATCGGTTGCAAAAAAGGCGACACCGACGGTGTAGGACAAGCCTCCCGCAATCAATAAGAACAAGCCAGTAGGGGGCATGCTGGCAAATAAAGGCTTCACTGCAACCACGAGCAACCACCCCATCAGCAGATAAAGGCAGGTGGAAAGAATCGGATGGGCGGTTTTATAGAATGCCTTCAGCACTACCCCGGCTATGGCAAGACCCCAAATGATCCCGAAGAGCGTCCAGCCCAATGCACCGCGGAGTATACCGAGGGTTAACGGCGTGTACGTGCCGGCGATAAGGATAAAGATCGCGGAATGCTCGATGATCCGAAAACAGCGCTTGGCCTTACCGATTGGCCACGCATGGTAGAGCGCTGAGGCAAGATATAGAAGAATCATGGACGCGGAGAAAACACTGGTGCCGACAATGAATCCGGCATCCCCGTGCCCTAAAGCATGCATGACGAGAAATGGCGTTCCGACCAGCGCGCCTATTAGCCCGGCGCCGTGGCTGATGCTGTTGGCGATTTCTTCGCCCTGCGACTGAACACGCTTCGGGTTTGAAAGGACTGCCTGCACGTCAGTTCCATGGCCCCAGTGACCATATACGCCAATCAGGGTGATCGCTTCCTGTGCCGTATAGGTGCGAACATTGATAATTTTGTTTTTTTTTGATTTACATGGCGTACTGAATTTTCCAGTACCATTTCGTTTGCATCATTTGCTTGAGGGTTTCTTCATTTTTCATGCGAGGGTTGCGATTCTTACAAAGGTAGTTTTTTGCCTAATGTTCAAAAGTAGAGGCGATGACTCCAGAAATCTTTTTCGAGGCTTTTATTGTCTTCTTTCAGCGCCAAATACATGGATGCATTCTGGATGGCCAAAGCTCCCGTGTGTGCCAGCGCCTCAACAAATGTGATGAAATCCTGAGAATATTTTCGAGAAGAATCGGAGTAGAGCCGCATCACACCGATGATCTTTTCCCGAGATCGGATGGGTATGCACACCATGGACTTGATCCCCTCCGCTTTGGTTTCTTTGGGGTACTGCAGGCGCGTGTCCGTGGATGTGTCCTCCATAATGACCGTTTTTCCTTGAAGTGCTTCGGTAACACTCTTTTCAGCCGAAATTGAACCTTTGTTTATGAACGTTTCGCTTAAGCCGTGACTGGCCACCATTTCCAATGAGTTGCTGTCTTCGTTCAAGAGCAGTATGGTAACGCCCTTCATGCCCAGGGCCAGAGACATTTTTTCGGACATATTCCGAAGCACCGCTTTGATATCTAAACTTGAATTGATTGCAGATGAGAATTCCAGAAAGAGAGATGCGTTTTTTTCGATGCGTTCCAGCAGGCGGGTTTTTTCTATGGCGATGCCGCCCTGGTCGGCCAGGGCGCAGAGAAAGTCGATCTCTTGCGGCTGAAACTTCCGGCGCTCGGCGGTGTAAAGTGAAAGCACGCCGATGGTTCGCTCTCTCACAATTACTGGAACGGTCAGGAGGGAGGCGATGCCTTCGGCCTTCTTGGCTTCGTGATGTTCCAGGCGTGGGTCGGAGGTGGCATCCAGGAAGGCGAGGTAGCCCTTCTTTTCCAGACCGACCACGATTTGGCGGGCTTTGAGCGGGTTGGCGTGCAGGTAATTGCTCGACAGGCCGGCCTGGGCCTTAGGGACAAATAGATCCTCGCGCTCATCGGCCAAAAACAGGCAAGCGGCCTTGCCAGCCAGGGAGGAAACCGCGCTGTTCACAATCAGGTCTAGCAGCTCCTGCATGGTCGCCGCCGTGCCGAAGGCTTTGCTGATCTTACAAAATGATCTGAAATAGTCTGTTTCCCTTGTCATTTATACTTCTCCTCGTGGTGGGTCGGTTCGGATGGCTTGGCGGTGTTTTGAGAAACGGTTCCCGACAGGGAGCGTTTGGGTCCGGCCGCCTTTTTGGCGCGCTTGACGGCTGTCTTTTTGACTGGCGGCTCGTTTTTCATACCGCTATCTGTTTTTCTGGCCGTGTTTTTCTTGCGGGGCGAGCGTTTCTTTGGGATTGCGTCCCGCTCTTTGAGCCAACCGGCGATTTTGGGGGCAAAGGCCTCCTGAAACTTCGAGCTGACATAGATGCCGATATGTCCGGTGTCCAGGCAGATGTCTTCGGTATCCGTGCTGCCCACCTGCTTAACCAACTTATCGCAGGCCTCGGGCGGCACCAGGTGATCGTATTTACCGTAGATATTGAGCAGCGGCATGGTCAGCTTCTTCAGATCAACCCGTTTGCCATCGACCTCGAGCTTGCTCTGGATCAGCTTGTTGCCCTGGTAGCAGTCCTTGATGAATTGACGAAACACTTCACCCGGCAGGTCGGGGCTGTCAAAAATCCATTTTTCCATGCGCACGAAATTTTCGACGAACTGCTTGTTGTCCATGTTCTCCATGAAGCCGACGTATTTGTCGATCATCAAGCGGGCGGGGTTGAGCAGCAGAAAACCCAAATTCATCATGTCGGCCGGCAGGTTGCCGTAGGTGTCCACCACGCGGTCCACATCGAGATGTTCCATCCACACGTGCAGCAGGCCCTTTTTGGTGTCAAAATTGGTGGGCGTCACCGTGGTGACCAGATTTTTTATCTTATCCGGGTGCAGGGCGGAATAGATCACGCTGAAAGTGCCCCCCATGCAGATACCCATCAGGTTGATTTTTTCAAGCGCGTGTTTTTCACGGATGAAATCGATGACATTATCCATATAGCCGTTGATGTGATCGTCAAAGCCCAGGAAACGGTCTTTGCGTGTGGGGTAGCCCCAGTCGATCATGTACAGATCGATGCCGGCCGCCAGAAAACGCTCGACCACGCTGCGTCCGGGCTGCAGGTCCAGCATGGTTTCGCGGTTGATCAAGGCATAGGTCACTAGCAGAGGCGTCTGGTAGCGGATCTCGGTGCGGGGCAGGTAGTGCTTCAGTTTGACCCGGTCTTCCTGGTAGACGACCTCATAGGCGGTTTGGGCTATCTCGGTATCCAGATCGTCCAACAATACTTCCGATGCTTTATGGGCGCGGGACTGTGCCTTCTCGGCATCTTCGGCCAATTTCGACAGAATCAGATCCACAGGAATTTTGGTTTGCGACATGCACTACCCCCTTACTTGTGTGCTTTTTCAAGCCGTCGAAGGCGCTTTTTCAATTCAAAGAGTTCCCGGGCCATGTCGTCCATCTCGGTCTTTTTGGCCACGGGCAGCGCACTGAGCATATCTTCGAGGGCCGCATTCCGGGCGGCCGAAAAATCAGCCAGGGCATTGACGGTGCGGGTCAGCGTCTCCACATACTCGGGTGTTTGAAAAAGGGTCATAAAATGCCCCTCCAGCACCTTGACCCACATGTTGTAATAGACCTTGGTGTCATCGCTCAGTTCGCCGCTTTCGGCCATTTCACCCAGTTTTTGCTGCATGACCTGCATGGATCGGCTGAAGGGCATGCCCAACAAATTCAAAAATTCAGACAGGGTGGACTGAAACAGGTTGTATTTATCGGCCGCCTGATTGCTCTTTTCCTGATAGGTGCGCATCAGCCCCAGTTGCGGGATCTTAAAGAACTGCTGAAACTCCTTTTGATAAATGTCGGTCCACACGCGGAACAGGTTCTCATCGATGTCCTGGAATTGATAGGCCTCCACCGATTGACCCATCCGGCCCAGGCGCTGGAGCACGTTCTGCTGCAGGTCGACTAAACTGCCCATGGAGGTCTGAGCCAGCTTGAGCAACACCTCCGGCATGGCCCCGCTGCCTTTAAAAAGCGCGGTCATGGATTCCGGCGCGGCCATGGCACCGGCCATGGATTGCCAGTTCTTGAGGGCCGCGGCCATGGCCGCCTGGGTTTTGGGGCTGGCGCCAAGGCCCGCCTTTGCGCCGGCCTGCTGCTGCATTGGGGCGGCACCCCATTGACCGGCCATGCCCCCCCAAAGGTCACCCATGGATTTCATCCAGGTGTTGAGCATCGTCGCCATTCCCAAAGGATCTTCGTTTTTCTGGTTCATGGAAAGCTTTTTTCCTTATTTTGGTGAGGGTATTTTCGTGGAACTACCCTTTGGAGCCCAAGCGCAGGCCGCCATGGATAAAAAAGACTTCCCCGGCTAGCGCCTCATTGCGATAAATATCCCCGACCAATGCAGCCACTTCCTCAGGTTCAATCAAGCGCCCGATGGGGACCTGACCGATAATATAATCCAGCGCTTTCTGGTTCATCCCCTTTACCATGGCAGTGCCCACATAACCCGGTGCAACGGCCACGCAACGGATCTTGTCGGCCAGGCCGCGGCGAAAAAACTCGGCCGTAATCACTTTGGGCATCACCGACATGGCCGCTTTGGTGGAAGCGTAGTTGAGTTGACCGGCCGTTCCCAGACTGCCAGTGGAGGAAACTAAACAGATCAGTCCCTTGCAGTTATTATTGATCATTCGCTCAGCGCATTCGCGGACCGTCAGAAATACACCCGTCAAATTAATATCGACGACCATTTGAAAATCCTTCAAAAGCATTTTCTTGGTCACCTTGCCGGTTTCCTTGTCTGGAGAAAGCATCAATCCATCTTTTATGATGCCGGCAAATGGGGCCACCAGATTGATCTTGCCGAACTTTTCGATGGCCGTGTCGGCCAGCCTGGCGCAATCGTTCTCATCGGTCACATTGCATACCACCGAAGCGACCTTTCCGCCTAAATCCTTAAGCTCAGCCTCCGCCTGCTTCAACATCTCTTCAGCCACATCGGCGATGACCACCTTGCCGCCGTTTTCTACCCAGTATTTGGCAACCGCCAAACCGATGCCGCTGGCACCGCCGCTGACCACTGCTACCGAATCTCGAATGTCAAGCATATCCATTTCTCCTTTTTGCGTGTTATCGTTCGTTAGCACAAATAAGCCGTTAGGGACGTATTCACCTAAAGTGCCGGCGATTCACAGCTGGTGGTTAACACGTCTATGTATTCATTTTGACCTTTGTAAAGCCGGCTCATTTCTATGAGTACACCGGCGATCTGAGCCAGCGCTTGGACAAAATTCACATCATCCAGGGTAAATTCCCACTTTTCGGCCGTGTATACCCGGATGGCCCCGATGACGTCATCACCGACCATGATAGGTACAGAAAGAATAGAAGCGATGCCCTCTTTTTTAGCTGCCTCATGATATTGAATTCTGGGATCATCGCTGACATCATAAACCGCAACCGGACCATCTTTAAGGGAGTCAGCAATGGAGCGCAACGCGCTCACGGTTCCTTTGTTCAAATACTCTTTACTCAAGCCCGTCGAAGCAGCCACTTCCAATTCTTCTGATTTTGGATTCATAAGAAACAACGCACATCCCTTTATCCCCAGCGCAGATTGGATGCTCTCTACCGTCATTCGAATGATTTTATCTGGATCCTTCGATTTCGATAGGGATTGGGTGACCTTAATGAGGGTCTCGTAGTTAAGCGTCAAGTTTTTCATTATCCTTCCTCCTTGATTGTCTATTTAATGCAAACACGACATTTACGCCGCATGCCGTTATCATTCATGGGGGACCTCTATATATAAAGATGTATGTCCTTTGCATGAACAATTAATCCGTGTCAGTTAAACTATCAGCTGCGGGTTTTCGCAAGGATCTCTGTGATATCAGAAAAAGAAGGTGAGCGTGAACACTCGCTGATGTTTAAAAATAGAATGGATCTGCTGCGGGGGTCAAGGACCAATCATCATTTGATATGTTATTTGTGCAACATTTCCACGATCGATTCTTGATCGTACCGGCCGGTTTTCCCCTTCGGCCCGAAACAGCGAATGGTCGTAACGCCATTGGCAAGATATAGCTTTAAAGGCGATACAGGCCATGTGTCACGCTTCCAGTCATAGCGAAGATGCATATGCATGTCGGCCAAACCAGGCATCAGGAAGGCATTATGACAATTCACCACGGTTGAATTCGGCGGAATTTCCGTTTGGCTGGTAGGACCGATGGCGGTAATTCGATTCCCCTCGACGACTACGGTCTGATCGGGCAATACGGTCTCGGTTGTCATGGGGATTATATTGGCATGAATGAATACGGTAGGGCTTTTCTGAGAGGCGGAGGCAATGCCATTTATTTGAACCCAGAGTGTCCAAATGATGATTATGCATATCAGACGCAGTGGAGGGCCCGTCGACATAAAAGACCTCCCTTCAGGGAAAATTACTGATTTCAGGATTAGCCTTAGAAAGGCTAATCAATGCAGAGATCGTAAAGCATAACGTGGGCCGGGAAATTTTGTCAAACCACGAGGATAGACCGTTAGCATTTGGTAATCTGCCTCTGTTCAGGATTCTGTCATTCGCCCAAGGCCACTTTTTTCAACCGGTAGTGAGACACCATCCATTCCTCGCCATCGGCATATCCCCACAGTTCGCTGCAGGCCATGAAAAAGATGCGCCAGCGCTGAAACCACAAGGCTGCATGCTTTTCACCATAAACATCCGCCATGACCGGCATGATGGCATGTCGCCGGGCGTCCATGTTTGCCAGCCAGGCCTCGGCGGTTCTGCGGTAGTGGCTGCCATTGACCCGCCAGTGGTTTTCCACCACGAGGTGCTTTTTGAAATTGAATATCAGGTCATCCGAGGGCATCATGCCACCGGTAAAAAAGTAGCGTCCCATCCAGTTGTCTTCGCCGTCGGTCTCGAAAGGATAGGTAAATTGACGGTGGGTGAAAATATGGATGAACACCCGGCCGCGGTCAACCAGCCAGGTGTCGATCCGTGCCAAAAGCGACTCCCAGTTGCGCATGTGTTCGAACATCTCCACGGATACGATCCGGTCGAAACGCCGGTCAGTCGAAAAATGGTTCATGTCGGCGGTGATCACCTGCACGTTGGAGAGCTCCCGTTCACGGCAGCGCTGTTCGATGAAGCGGTGCTGGGAAGCGGAATTGGAAACCGCTGTGATGCGGGCATTGGGATAGTGTTCGGCATTCCACAGGGTAAGCGACCCCCAGCCGCAGCCCAGTTCCAGAATATCCATGCCGTCTGCCAGCCCGGCCCGCTCGGCGGTGACTGCCAGCATGTCCGCCTCGGACTGGTCCAGGGATGTGACACCGGGATTCCAGAAACCGCTGCTGTATTTCAGATGCTTTCCCAGCACCTGTTCGAAAAAGGCCGCCGGCACTTCGTAATGCTGATCGTTGGCCTTGTTCGTGGCAAGGGCTACGGGGCTGTGGGCCATGGTTTTCACGAATTCAGCCACCGTCTGGACATGGTCATGGCCAAGCCGTTTGGACTCCGCCTTGAGCCGCAACCGGTTCAACCGGCGGATGCCCAGCCGGATCAACGCGTCGGGCAGCCAGGCCCGGTCTGCCAGGTCGATAAGCGACTTCATGAGGCATTCTTTCTTGGGGGCCGCGGAAAGAATGTGCTGGTTTTCTCGATGTAATCGGCATAGCCGGGGCGCCGGGTCTTGAGGGCTGCTTCGGTCAGGGGCACACCGGTCATTTTCAGCAGTACCATGGAAATAATTATGGGACTGATAATTGTCCACGTTCCGCCCGGTGTGGCCAGGGCCACCAGGAAGAAACCCCACCAGATTAAAAACTCACCGAAATAGTTGGGGTGGCGGCTCCAGGCCCACAAACCCTTATCCATGACCCGGCCGCGGTTTTTCGGATCGGCTTTGAAGCGGGCCAGCTGCCAGTCCCCGACCGACTCGAAAACAAAACCAACCCCCCACACCGCGGTACCGACAAGGTCCAGCGCGGTGAATCGAGACGGCTCCGTCGACAGCTGCGCTTTTTGCAGTACCAGAGAAATGAACCAGAGAAAAAGCGCCTGCAGCCAGAACACCTTGAAGAGGCTGACGATCCAGAAACGCTGCCCGCTCTTCTCCCGCCACTGGCCGTAGCGGTGATCTTCCGCCTGGCCCCAGTTGCGCCAGGTTAGATAACCGGCGAGGCGCAATCCCCAGCAGGCGGTTAGGACCAGAATCAGCAGGCTGCGGCCGCCGAATCCGCTACCGGTCCAAAAGGTAACTCCTGCCACCAGCACAAATCCCAAGCCCCACAGGCTGTCCACGATGGTGACGTTGCGGCGCAATACACTGAAAATCCAGCCCACGGTCATCATCGCGCCAACGGTGGCCAGGTTGATCATCGGTATGGCAATCCAGCTTTCCATGGTCATTTTTTCTATCCGATCGTTTCTGCGGGTTTCAGCGGGTCTACAACGAGATGGCCAGCCTGACGCCGGACGATGGCTGCCCGGATACGGCTGTGGATGTCACCGCTGATGGGGTAGTACAAGGCGATTGCGATGGCCAGTAGGTTGCAAACCGATGGCACCAGGGCGTAGAGGACACGCAGGGCAAGGCGTACCGTGTCAGTCTGAGCAACGTTGGGCGTGTATCCGGTGGCACCGAGAACGGCCAGACCCACACCAACGCCCACGGCGGCAGCCAGTTTCTTGGCGATCGACCACAACCCGATATACTGGCCTTCCCGGCGGCGTCCCGTTTTAAGCTCGTCGTAATCGATCACATCTGCTTGGATGGCAGAGGGCAGGGCCAGGGTGGCACCGAATCCGATGCCGGATACGACCACCAGGATCGCATAGACGGCAGTGTCTCCCGGACCCAGAAAAAAGACGCCAATGAATGCACCGGTGTTGATTGCCATGGATGCAATCCAGGTCTCTTTTCGGCCGAAGCGGTGGGCCAGGCGGACCCAGACCGGAAGGAGGAGGATACCGGTCACGAAGTAAAGCATGAGAAATAGGTCCGCCTGGCTTGAACCGAGCACGTACTGAACGTAGTAAAGAATCAGCGTTGCCGGCAGGTTGCTGCCGATGGCGCTGATCGTATAGGCGGCCAACAGGATCATAAACGGCCGGTTCTTAAAGACCGAACGAAGGTCTCGCCAGCCAACGGCTGAAGTCACTGCCGGTACGTAATCCCGCTCGCGCACGACCCTGACGCACCAGCCGCACATCCCCACGACCAAGGGGGCATAGATCACCGAAATCCAGAAAAATTGGCTGCGTTGGCCGGATGCATCGTCACCGGTCTCGAAGAGGGCCTGCACCAGGGCCGGAGACGCTGCGGCAGCCAGGGTGCCGGCGATCAGAAAACCATCCCGCCAGGCAAACAAGGCTGTTCTCGCGTGGTAGTCATAGGTGATCTCCGGACCCAGCGATTCATAGGGAACCGTGACCAGGGTCCAGAACAAAAAGAGCGCATAAATCCAGAAGGCAAACCAGAGTGTGCTCCAGGTGGTCGACACTGCAGGAGGATTGAACAGAAAAATCAGGGCGACGGCGACGAGGATTGAACCAACCATGATATACGGCCTGCGGCGGCCGAAGCGAGAGCGGGTCCGGTCGGACAGGGTGCCCATGAGCGGATCGGTTACGGCATCAAAAAGGCGCACGCCAAAAAGCAGAAGACCCGCCAGACCAATATCGATGCCCACCACATCCGTATAGAATTTGGGGATGTATACATATACCGGTATGCCGATAATGGCCAGGGCAAATGCCGGCATCGCATAAGCCAAGCGTGTCTTAAAGGATGCAGGTTGCATGGGGCTTAACCATCCAGGCCCAGCAGGGCGTTTTTGAACTGTCTGTCATATGGATTCTCCCCGAGCCAGAGAGAGAAAATTGCCGCTGCAAAATCCGCCCCCTCGATTATCCCTATCGGCCTGCCGTTGAGGGCCAGTTCCGTGCCCACACCGGGAACATAGGTCAGGGCGTAGCGATCACCGGGCTGGACGTCCACATAGAGGCTGTTGTGATAATCGATCCGTGGACGGAGACGCTCAATTGCCGCCTCGTCCAGGTTTTTTGACAGTCCTTTGTAGGTGGCCGGTCCGAAGTCCTTACCTTTCAGGGCGTGAAAATACTCGATCTCCAGTCGTTTGGGCGTGTCAGAAAGGACCGTCTCGGGCGTAAGGCCGGGTTGGGTATACAAGGCTCCTGCGTAAGCCTTGATAAAGCGCAGGTACCGCAGCACGCCGGCACCCTTTATTTCCAACGCCTGCTGGCCAACCATCACCTGTTTGTCGAAGACCACGTTCTCAACCTCCGTGGCGTCGGCCGGCGGAACCATCAACAGGGTCAACATAACTGCCAAGGCAATGCGTTTGTTGGGCAAGGGAGCTGTTGTCATCGTTTCACCTCACTTCCAAGGTCGGGTCTAAATCATCCTATCGTAATTTCAAACTAAGTTAAGATTGTCAGCCGGCGATGATATTTCAATGTGGTTAGAATCGGTGGCCATTGATAGGATGAAACTGCCACTTTGATTGAGCCTTGGGTGGTTTGCCTTTAACACGGCGGGGGTCATGCCGATCCGGCAAACGCAATCCACCTGGCTTGCGGTGAAGGGCCGCTTTAGCGGTAACGCATTGACACAGAAATAAAATTATGATCATTCTGCATTATTCGGTTCTATCGTCCATGGACGCGTGTCGTCGCGTGGATGACACGTCGATATTTCCTGCAGTCATCAGCAGGTGCCTATCCTGTCAACGCTACAGCGAAAAACCCTCACTGTCTGCCGTGAGCGGTTTCAAAGGAGTCGCCATGAAATTCGAGGCCATCAGGAAAGAGACCGTCATGCTCAATCCGCAACAGGAGATGGCCGAGCGGCGAATCCCCAGCGAGATCCGCATCGATCCACTAACCGGTCGAACCGCCCGGATCTGCCATTTCATGAAACTGCAATGGGAAAAGCCGGATTTCGATGCCCTCGTGGCTGGCACCGAGGCCTGGTGCCCCTTTTGTGGGGACAAGGTGCTCGATGTGACCCCCTGCTTCCCCAAGGACCTCATCGCCGAGGGTCGTATGCAAAAAGACGACATGGTCATCTTTCCCAACATTGCCCCCTACGACAGCATCGGCGCCGTGGCCACATTCGGTGCCAGGCATTACATCCCCATGACGGCGTTCACGCCGGAGCACATGGCCGACACATTCGGTTTTGCTCTGGACTTCTTCCGTCGTGTGGCAGCCGCCGGTCACCCGGAATCCGTCTACCACGTCGTTAACTGGAACTACATGCCGCCGGCGGGAAGTTCGCTGATTCATCCTCACCTGCAGGTGTTCTCCACATCTACGGCTCCCAACCTCATGCGCCAGGAAATCGAAGCCTCCCGTAATTATAAGGACTCCCATGGTTCCACCTACTGGGATGACCTGGTGGCTGCAGAAAAGGATGCCGGCCAGCGCTACCTGGGGCAGGTTGGCCGCACGCACTGGTTGACCGCTTTTGCCCCCTTGGGCGTTGCCGGCGATGTCCTGGCAGTGGTGGAGGATGCCCGCTGCACCCTGGATCTGACTGCCGAAGACATCCTGGATATGGCCACCGGCTTGGCCCAATTGATGGCCGAATACGACAAGATGGGGGTTTACAGCTTCAACATGAACTTTTTTACCGCCGCCTGGGGCGACGATCACTTTCGTTTTCACCTGCTTTTCTCGCCCCGCACCTTTTTCAACCAGAAGCTTGGCACCCCAGACATCGGCGCCCTGCGCAACTTGTTCAACGAAACCCTGTGCATGGCTTACCCGGAGGAGATCAACACGCTGCTGAAGCAAGGCTTCTGATGCACCAATGATTTTTATCACTGGGAAAACGAGCCGATCAGATGAAGTTCTGAAATTTTTTACAGAATTGTGTAAATTTATTCATAATTTCTTGCCTGCCGCGAAAGTTAGAATAGGAATTTTCGCACTGATTTCATTGACATAATATACATTCTCTTTTTATTTGCATATTAATTGCATTCGTATCAGACATGTTTTAATCTCTAAGTAATCCTTGTAAGGCCGGTTGAAGTTTGACCAGTCATTGGTAATAGCCTTTATCAACATGGAATAAAACCAAATTTGGCGAGGATAAACAAATGATTGACAGAATAGATACGCATCCAACCTCTCGTGAAATGAACGATTTTGATGAGCGAAGTGGAAAAGACAGGCGGGTGATGCACACCATGCTCGAACCAGACAGAGACAAGAGGAAAAAAAACAGACGAAAAATGAGCCATCAAAGGGCCGTAAAAGATAGTTAACGGGCAGGCGTTTAAACCACGTCCGAACCCCAATGATAGTTGCCGTCGCTGCAGAAACATTCCAGCGAAACCGACTGGCAGAGGTTCTCAATATGCAACGAACCGATCGATCATTCATCGAAAGACGCACAGGAAAAGACAGAAGGCGTCTTTTTTCAATCAAAGGGTTTTTTTTTGGCAGACCGGATAGACGCAGATCCAAGGAAAGACGGTCTGACAGCGAAAACCGTCAAAATTGGGTCCGCATCAGCAAATGGTCCAGTGTTCCCTTGAAACAGCTGAAAATATCCAAATATCTGAAAACATCCAAATTCAGATAGATTAAGATGCGAGTTTATGACCACCTTCGTTCATTCTCATTTCTTCTTTTGGTAAGCACACTGATCCTCCTGTCCATTCCAATCCTTCTGTTACGTCCGGATCTTCGATCAGGAAAATGAATCGTCAAGTAGTGTTGGCGTCTCTCTATACCTCGTCGCCTGCCGCTTTTTTCAAAAATTGGAATCATAATATCTCCTTTAATTCATTGCGAATTTAATCAAAGAATTCCTCGCAGCTCTGCTGCGGGGTAAGAAGTGCGAGCGAAGCGAGTTTCCTTTTGAGTTCAGAGCTTGCTCTGGGGTTCATACCTTTGATAAGATAACGTCTTGGCGTGATGGCCTGATAATCCTGGAGGCGGGTTCTGACATCTGTGCCAAGGTTAACTTTCTGGAAGGCCTCTGATTCTTTGGCAAATCTGCAAAGAATGGTTCCTATTGCTGCCACGTGGGGCGTTTCATGTGACTTCGAGTGATTTTCAATTCGATGGCGCCGTATACGTCGATGTCGCCAAAACTGGCGGCCAGATGGTTTCGAAATTTCCATTCTTAATTTGAAAAACTTGAGTCGCGGAGGCATTCTGACGCTTGTATGGTCCGTAATCTTTAAATTCGACGCTTCCAAAGGGTGTTTCCATTCTCGTATCGTTCAATGCGGCGCGGATATCATCCGAGGCCAGGGACCGGGACCGGTTGAGTGCGTCCGCACTAACCAGAAGGGCTGAATACGCCTCTGCGGCATGATAATCAGGCTGAATCGAATACCGCTCGACGTACCTGTCATAGAACGCCTTCGCCATGGCAAATTTGGCCGCTGGAGACCATAGGGTGGCGGTTACCATATTTTCCGACGCGTTGCCGGTCTTCCGGCAAAAACTGGCGTGGGTGAATCCGCCTGCACCGCCGCACAACAGGGATTGGACCTTCATTTCCTTTGCCTTGCAGACCAGCATGGTCGCATCGTCAAGGTATGACACCATAAA
The DNA here is from genome assembly GCA_963705435.1 of uncultured delta proteobacterium. Classification (GTDB taxonomy): domain Bacteria; phylum Desulfobacterota; class Desulfobacteria; order Desulfobacterales; family Desulfosarcinaceae; genus Desulfosarcina. The sequence continues at coordinate 35,159 of CAVPJR010000016.1, forward strand.
GATGGCATCCGGTTGCCCCTTTATCCCGCCCGCATTGTTGATCTCCTCCAGGGCCATTTCAAATGCGTGTTTCATCATCTTTGCATAGGCAAAGTCCTCACGGTGAACGATGCCGACAATAACCGGTTCTGCTGCGCCCGCGGTGAAGGTGAACACTAAAACAGAAAAGGCGGCAACGCATACGGCGGTGATCTTTTTTAAAACACTGTTCATGGCGGTCCCTCCTTTTTCTAAAAGTGAGTTGGGGGAATCGTCGGTTGACCGTTGTGATGTGAGAGAGGTAGCGTCAAAGTGGAGGACGAGGTTGAATGCGAGAAGGACTCACAAATGTGATGCTATCGATGTGCTGTCAAGCGTCGGCGCGGCGCGCATGTGGCCATTGCACTTCTATCCAATCAGCACCATCATATGATATCGGCAAGAAATGTAAACAAAAAAAAACAAGTATGAAGCCTGTGGATCGAATCGGGGCCTTATTTATCGATCAGCCTTACGCAGCTATTAGTTTTTCTTCAATCTTTTCGGCCAGATCGCTCCTGCCGCGGGTCCGAAGCGGTTCAACCAGTTCTTTGTAGAAGGGTTCTCTTACCCGGATGGTGATGCTGAAGGCGTCCAGCCAGGCCGGATCGACTGCATTTTCTTCAAATGCCCGGGTCTTGTCCAGAAGGCCCAGGGCCTCCAGTTCCAGCATGGTGCGCACGCACTTCTCGCAGCGACCGCAGTTGAGCTTTTCCGGCACGTTGGCCAGGCAGACGCGGAAATTTTGGAAGGCCACATCCCATCCGGCCACCATTTTCAATTTTTCCATACGGGATAATCCTACATCGCGGTGGCGGATCTGAAGATCGGCGCTGCCGTATTCCGGGTCCAGCAGGGGGTGGGAGCCGCAGGGGTGCAGGTGGGGGATGTCGTAGGAAGATGCCAGCCAGGCCAGGTTGATGCGCGGGGAAAACGCGTGCACGGCGGCGGCCAGCACAGCGCCGAAAAACTGGTTGAGCCACAGGTCACGGTTGTCGCACAGGTGGCGGATATTCGTATAGATGGGAATAAGGGACAGATCGGCGTCGGCGGCCACGGGCGTCATGGCTGCCTTGGCGCGTTCGAACACGTGGTATTTCGCCCCCCGCTCGATTACACCGCCGATGTCGAAACCGTGGACCAGCAGGGCGTCCTTGGGATACCCGGAATGCGTCGGGGCATAGTTGTCCTTGATCCGCTTGAGGGCGGCCAGGGAATCCATGCCCCCGGACAGGAAGATCCCCGCATGGCGTTTTTTTCTTTCATGCAGGGCCGTCCGGCAAAGCGGTGCATCGATGGCCAGTGGTTGAAACGTGCCATCGGTCCAGTGATGCATGAGGACCATGACCGTCTCCAGTCCCTCTTTGAGCCGGGGACAGATGGCTTCGTCGAGAGCCAGGCGCCGTTCCCCGAAATAAAGGGCCGGGATCATGCAGCCCACGGCAAAGGCGTGGGGGTTGGCAAAGATCGACTCCGCGAATGCCGTTTCGGTTTCGATGAAGATTTCCTGTGCCGGCTGATCGCTGTCCTCGAAGGCCACCGAGGCCACGGCGCGGGTCAGGCCATCGTTTTTCTTCATATGCAGGTTGGAAAGTTTCATTTCAGACGTTCATGCTTTCTCGATGTTGACGATACCGATCGGCGGCAAACTGGATGATCCGGCCGGCGATGTCAAGGCCGGTGGCCGCCTCCAATCCCTTGAAGCCCGGTGCGTAATTTACCTCCACGATGAATGGGCGATCATCCTTGTCCACGATCATGTCCACGCCGGCCACGTCACATCCGACCGCCGTCGCGGCGCCAACGGCGATGGGTTCGATGTCGCCGGTAAGTGCCGTGGCCTCGATGTTGCTCCCCAGATGAAAATTGGCCCGAAACTCACCTGTTGACGGTATAAGCGACGCCGCACAGACCACTTCACCGCCGATGACCAGTGCACGTAAGTCCCGGCGCTTGTCGATCGGCAGGTAGCGCTGGACGATCAGCCCCCGGCGGCGATCCAGAGCGGGCAGGGCCCGTTGACGGGCATCGCCCGCATCCATGATCCGCATTACCCCGTCTCCCTGACGCCCGCTCGTCTGCTTGGCCACCACCGGGTAGCCGCCCAATTGATCGACGCCATTAAAAAAGCCCGATTCGTCGTTGATGAAAACGGTGTCGGGGCAGGGCAGACCGGCGGCGGTCAGCACCTGCTGGGTGAGGAATTTGTTGCGGGCGATGGACACCGCCTGATGATCGTTGACCAGTGGCATGCCCATGAGCTGGAACTGGTGGATCAGGGCCAGGCAGGCATCGCCGATTTGCGCGCCCTGCCTTGGCAGCACCACGTGGGGAAGGGGGGCAAAATGGGCGCCGGTTACTTCCAATCGTCCCGCTGCCGTTATGGGCCACAGATGATAAGGGTGGATGAGCATGCCCTGGTGACCGGCCTTGCGGGCCGCTTCCAGCAGCCGGCGGTTGGGGTGGTAGTCGCTGTCCTGGACGGTGATGATACCGATATGCATCGTTAACTTTATTTGAGATTGGTTGTTTGTTTTTTGGCGTTTGATGTTTTCAATTTGCTGTTTCTGCTTTGTCCGGGTTAGGCGATCTCATTGGTATTGATCATCCATTCCGGCATCCAGATGCCGACCGGCTTGCCGGCCTTTTCACTGAAATAGGTGGCCACCTTGCGCGTGCGGTTGCGCATGGCGATGATCTTGGTGGCCGCGTTGTCCTCGGCGATGACCGAAAAGATCTTCCGGTCGCCGGCCCATTTGCGTCAGCCCTTCCAAGAGCCGGGTCCCGATGCCCAACCCCCGGTATTCAGGACGCACCGAGGTATAGCCCCGTTCGACGAATCCGGTGAGATCCAGCCCTGTCTGGCGTTGGACCGCCTCGATGTATTCGGGCCTGGGGTTCTTGAGACTGGAATTGCCGACGATGACGCCTTTTTCCTGCACATAGCCGATGAGATGCGCCCGCAGCAGATTGAAGCGGACATGGGTGGCTGCCACCGTGCCTCCGGCCGCAACCATGGCGCAGATCGCTTCCAGGTATCCGTCCGGCAGCCGGTCCGGCGGGAGAAATCGATACGCAAGGGCTGCGCCGATCCTAAAAAGGCGCTCACCGTCGTCATCCACGCGCAGGCGGATCAGCTGATCTTTGGTCAGCCGGTCCACCAGTAAAAACCGGTTCACCGGGTCGTTCATCGCCTGCCACAGCGGCCGGCCGGGCAACGGGCCTACCTGGCCGTAAGTTTCATTGGAATGACAACACCGATCGCCGCTGCGGGTTATCTCCCAGGAGTGGATGATGTCCGGCTGGCTGGCGACGGCTCTGCAGGTTTCCGATGAAGCCTCCGCGCCATCGAGCATCAGGTGGTTCCAGACGCCGGCCCGGGAGAATGCCTTGAAAAAACCAACATCCGGCAGCGGGCCCCTGACGCGCCATTCAATTTGAACCATGCTTCCACCTTCAGCCATGACTGTGAAGTCATCTGCAATATCTCTATCGATGATGCTGCAGAGGGAAAGGCGCAACCCGGTCCGCCGTTCGTCAAGCGCCACCACCAGGTCTTTAAACTGGGCCGGGGGGATCTCATTCGAGCTCAGGCAATGGATGGTATGGTAATGCGTGGACAACCGCTCCAATAGATCCAGTAACCGCCTGCCGCCATTGGTGGACGCATCCAGGCGAACATCCCACCGGTGGGTTTCCATCGACGCCGCGGAAGCAAGTTTCCTCGCTTGGGTCAGGGTCGACGGCGGTGTGGCGGACGACGCCGGTGATGGTTGAATCAGCAGAATCGAAAACGAGGATGCAGCGGTCATATTTTTTGTAAAGCAATCCTTGCCTATGCGTGGCTGACAATCTCTAATGATCTGGTTGGCCAGAACCATAGGGAATTTGCCAGGTGGTGTCAATTGCAAAGGACCCGGAGGACCCCAGCCATGCCGCCCACCGCTGAGGGTTGCTAATTGGTCTAAATTGAAGTAAATATAATCATCCTGTCATGAAAGCCCATAAAGGACTGCCCCTTGCCATGAAGATTGCGTACCTGATGGACCCGCTGGAAAGCATCCATCCTGAAAACGAGACCACCAGCCACCTGATGTACGCGTGCAACGAGCGGGGGCATGCGGTCTATTTCTTAGAGCCCCACGACGTATATATCCGCGATGGGCAGGTGGTGGCGCGCATGCGCAATATAACGGTGAAACCGGGCCTGGGCATGGCCGAATACTGGCAGGCGATCATCCGCTGCACCAAACAGGACCATCTTGTTTTCGAAGCCATTACCGAACTCGATGCGCTGTTTCTGCGCAGCAATCCGCCGCTAAACTACCAGACCATGGAGTTTTTGCAGACCGTCAACAACCACGTCTTCATCCTCAACAGCACCACCGGCCAGATCCTGGGCAACAGCAAGCTCTATATCCTCAATTTCCCGGAGATCATCCCCGAGACGCATGTGTCCAGGGACCCGTCGCGCCTGCGCAAGATTATCGACGACTTCGGCGGCGCCATGGTGGTCAAACCGTTGCAGCGGTTCGGGGGCGAGGGCGTGATCAAGGTCAGCACACGGGACCGGATGAACCTCAATTCCCTGATCCACTACTATGTGCGGGCCTATGAGTCCTATGCCCGTCGTGAACCGATCATGGTGCAGGAGTACCTGAAAAGCGTCAAGCAGGACGGGGACATTCGGATTCTTCTGCTCAACGGCGAAATCATCGGGGCCATGCGCCGCAAGCCCAAAAAAGGGGACTTTCGCACCAATGTTCACGCCGGCGGCGAGGTGTTCGCCCACCGGGTGACGGCGCGCGAGAGAAGATATCTGCGAGGTCATCAAGGAGAAACTGATCGCCGACGGGCTCTATTTTGTGGGCATCGACATCATCGCCGGCAAACTGGTGGAAGTCAACTGTGTCAGCCCGGGCGGTATCCCGCGGATCAACCGGTTGAACAATGACCGTATCGAGTTAAAGGTGGTTGATTTCATAGAGAAAAAAGTCAACGCTATCAGCCATCCACCTCGGCGGAAGCGGGCCTGAGCATGGGCGGCGTGAATCGGTGGCGCGGCCTGATCGTTTTTCTTTTCATGGCGGTCGTGTTATCCGCCTGTCATGAGAATGATAGCCCCCGGGCCCTGAAAATCGGCCTGGCGGAAGAACCCCGCACCCTCAATGTCTGGCTGGCCAGCGACGCCAACTCCCGCAAGGTGCTTTCCCTGATCTATCAGCCCCTGTATGTGCATGATCCGGAGACCCTGGATCTGGTGCCCTGGCTGGCTGAATCCATGCCGGTATACGATGCCCGGGCCTTGTCCTATACCGTGACGCTCCGGGAAGCCCGATGGTCGGACGGAACCCCCTTCACATCGCGGGATGTAGCCTTCACCGGGAGTCTGATTCAATCCTTCAAGGTGCCCCGCTATGCGTCCAACTGGAGATTCATCGACCGGGTCGACACCCCGGACGACCGTACGCTGATCTTCTTCCTGAAACAACCCATGGCGGCTTTTCTCTCCGGGACACTGGCCACACCCATTGTCCAGGAAAAGGAGTGGTCGGGTATTTCCGAAAAAGCCAAGACCACCGAAAATCCCCTGACCTCTCTGATCAACCACCGGATGAAGCACCCCGTGGGCACCGGCCCCTTTACGCTGGTACAGTGGCGGCAGGGGGCCTTTTTACACCTGAAGCAAAACCCCCATTTTTTCGGCAAGGGTAAAACCATCAACGGCCGAACCCTGGGGCCGTTTGTCGACGATCTGGTTTATAGCGTATACGGCACGTCGGATGTGGCCATACTGGCCCTGAAAAAGGGCGACATCGACATGTTCTGGTGGCCCATCCAGCCTGGCTATATGTCCGATCTGAGCCGGCAGAAGAAGATCCGCCTGTTCACCAACGAGAAGAGCGCGCTTTACTTCATGGGATTCAACTTGCGCAGGCCTCCCTTTAGCGATGTCGCCCTGCGACGGGCCGTGGCTTATACGATTGACAAAGAATTCATTGTCTCGCGGATCCTCCAGGGCCAGGGCACCAAGATGTTTTCGGTGGTACCGGCCGAAAACCGCTTCTGGTGCTGCACCGACCTGCCGCGCTATGGGGACGGGTGGAAACGGGATGATCGGCTCAAAGCCGCCTACCAGGTGCTCATCGATGCGGGATACAGCTGGGCAGTGCCGCCGGTGGATGCCGCCGGCAACCTTCAGCCAGCCAGGGAGATCCGGCTGCCCGGGGGACAACCCATGGAGCGGTTCACTATTCTGACGCCACCGGCGGACTACGATCCTCACCGGGCCACCAGCGGACTGATGATCCAGGAGTGGCTCCGGGAACTGGGTATGCCCGCCTACGCCCGGCCGATGGCCTTCTCCTCCATGCTGGATCAGATAAAAGGTCATCACGACTTTGACGCCTTCATCCTGGGGTATGGGCGTCTGCGCCTGGATCCGGACTATGTGCGCAACCTGTTTCATTCGGACAATGACAAGTCCCGGGGTTGGAACATGAGCGGGTACCACAATTCCACCTTCGATGGGCTGGCCGACCGGTCTACATCCGAGATGGATCCCTTCAAACGGCAGGCACTGGTCATGGAGATGCAGAGACTGATCGCCCGCGACCTGCCCTATTTGCCCCTGTACAAGCCCTCCGTGGTGGAGGCGGTGCGAACGGACCGCTTCGACGGCTGGGTGGAGATGCTGGAAGGGATCGGCAACATCTGGTCCATGTGCCAGGTCAGACCGGTGAACAACGATGGGGCTTAAACGATTCATTATCAGAAGGCTGGTGGAGATCGCCGTGATTTTTTTCTTGATCATGACGGTACTCTTCGTCCTGTTCCGACTGGCACCGGGGGACCCGGTGTCCCGGATGGTGGATCCCTCCATGACGCCTGAGGACGCCCGTCTGCTCATGGCGAGCATGGGGCTGGACCAGCCCGTTTGGACCCAATACCTCTACTACCTGAAGAACGCGGCCACTGGAAATATGGGGGTCTCCTTCCACTATGGCGAACCGGTGACCCAGATCCTCATGAACCGGCTGCCCAACACCATTCTGCTCTTCACCACCGCCATCATCATTTCGGCCCTGCTGGGTGTGTTTCTGGGGAAAATCGCCGCCTGGAAACGCGGTGAGCGAACCGACACGCTGATGACGATCGGGGCGCTATTCTGCCATACCTTGTTTCTGCCCTGGCTGGCCCTGATCATGATCTGGTTTTTCGCTTTTTGGGTCGGCTGGTTCCCCATCACCGGGATGGTCTCGCCGGACCTGTGGATCGATCCCGATGCCGGTTTCTTGGTCAAGGCCCTGGATGTGCTTCACCACATGGCCCTGCCGCTGATGACGCTGGTCCTGATCCATTTCGGCAGCTACCTGCTGGTGATGCGCAGCAGCATGCTCGAAACGCTGAAAGACGATTATATCATCACCGCCCGGGCCAAAGGCTTGGATGAAAAAACCATCCGGGACCACCACGCGGCGCCCAATGCGGCGCTGCCCGTGGTAACCAGCGTGGGGTTAAGCCTGGCCTTTTCCATCAACGGCGGCGCCTTGACCGAAACGGTATTCACCTGGCCGGGCCTTGGGCGAGAACTGGTTTTCTCCGTCAGCCACGCCGACTACCCCCTGGCCCAGGCTTCCTTTCTGCTCATTGCCATCGTGGTGCTGCTGGCCAATCTGGTGGTTGACGTGCTCTACGCCTACTTGGACCCGAGGATAAGATACTGATATGTCGGATAAAAATATTCCATCTCCGACGCCGGGAAACACAGCCTGCCTCGCAGCCGACCAGCATCGGTCCCACTGGGTGGAACGTTTTCTGGACGGTTGGTCGGTCTACCGAAAAAACACCATCGGTCGCATCGGGTTGTCCCTGCTTGGACTTTTCGCCCTCATGGCCGCGGCCAGCTTTATCCCCCAATGGGTGAGTCCCATCTACCACCCCATGACCGGTGTGGACCCCCTGATTTCCCACAGCACCGGCCCCAGCCTGCGGCACTGGCTGGGTACCGATTACATTGGCCGGGATATCTTCAGCCAGCTGTTGGCGGGGGCGCGTATCGCTTTCATGGTGGGCATCTCGTCGGCGTTGATCAGCATCCTGTTCGGCACCTCCATCGGCATGGTGGCCGGCTACGCGGGCCGGCGCACGGACCTGGTTCTCATGCGACTGGCGGATATGATCATGGTCATGCCGACCCTGCTGGTCGTGCTGATATTGTCTGCCCTGTTCGGCCAGCTGAACATCTGGATCATCGTGTTGGTGATCGCCCTGTTCCGTTGGCCTGGTGTCGCACGCGTCATCCGGTCCCAGACCCTGAGTCTGCGGCACCGTCCCTTCATCGAGGCGGCCCGGGTGTCCGGCGCCTCCCACCTGCGCATTATTTTCAGGCACATCCTGCCCAACGTGATGCCCCTGGCGCTGCTATACATGACGTTTCGGGTCACCTCGGCCATCATCATCGAGGCGGCCCTGGCATTCCTGGGCTTCGGGGATCCGGGCACGGTCAGCTGGGGGATGATGCTCCAGTGGGTGTGGAAGACGGGCCACATGTTCCAGGCCCCCTACTGGCTGCTGCCGCCGGGCATTTGCATCTCCCTGATCACCATGGCCTTTTACATGACCGGACGCGCCATGGACGACGTGCTGGATCCGCGCCTGCGCAAAGAGGAGACCCAAGCGTGACCACAGCATTGCTGGAAGTTGACAATCTGAGCATCGGCTACCGCACCGCCACCGGCATCAACCTGGCGGTGGACGGCGTATCCTTTCGTGTGGAGCGGGGCGGATCCCTGGGGCTGGTGGGTGAATCCGGGTGCGGAAAAACAACCATCGGTATGGGCCTGATGAGGCTGTTGGCGTCGAATGCAAGGATTGTTTCCGGGGCGGCCCGTTTTGAAGGTGAAGACCTGATCACGGTCAGCGAAAAAAGGATGCGCCAGATCCGATGGCGTCGGATCTCCATGATTTTCCAAGCCGCCATGAATGCGCTGAATCCCGTGCATCGGGTAGAGGACCAGATTGCCGAAGCCATCATTACCCATGAACCGGATCTGTCCAGCCATGCCGTCGCTCACCGGTCGAAATCCCTGTTCGACCTGGTAAAGATTCCCGAGAGCAGACTTCGGGACTATCCCCACCAGTTCTCCGGCGGGATGCGTCAGCGCGTGATCATTGCCATGGCGCTGGCCTGCAATCCCTCGCTGATTATTGCCGACGAGCCCACCACCGCTTTGGACGTCATTGTCCAGAATCAGATTCTGGGCGCCATCGGTACGTTTCAAAAAGAGATGAATATCGGCATGATCTTTATCTCCCACGACCTGGCCGTGGTGGCGGACGTGTGTACCCATATCGGCGTCATGCATGCAGGCAGTCTGGTGGAGTACGGCCTTCGGCAGGAGGTGTTGGACTGTCCGGGACACCCCTACACGCGGATGTTGGTGGGTTCCCTGCTCACCCTCTCGGATGAGCCGGCAGACCTTGCCGGTCTGGTCTGTCCCACCGGCGACAATGGGCCTGCCATGTCGGGCGGATGTCCGGTTCAAACCATTTGTCCGAATGCAACTGCCGCCTGCCTGCGTGGACAGGCCGATTGGGTGGCGCTGTCGAGGACCCACCGGGTGCGCTGTCAACATGCCGGGGAGCAATCTTGATATGAATACGCGCGTCAGTTCTCCGATTCTTTCGATGACCGATGTGACCAAAGTCTATCGTTCGGGCGATTCCTTGCTGGGTGCGTCCGGAAGCCGTGTCGTCGCCTTGGACCGACTCTCCCTGGAGATCAATGCCGGTGAAATCTTCGGTCTGGTCGGGGAGAGCGGGAGTGGCAAAACAACGGCCAGCCGGCTGATTGTGGGTCTGGAAACGCCAGATGACGGCCGGATCCGGTTCGACGGGAAGGACATTGTGGGCCTCAAAGGGCGTGCCAAGCGGGAATTTACCCGTCAGGTACAGGTGATCTTTCAGGACCCCTACCAGAGCCTCAATGCCCACCTCTCCATTTTCGATACCGTGTGTGAACCGCTGGTTATCCATGGCATCGGCGACCGGGCATCCCGCCGGACTCGGGTCTGCGAAGCGCTCGAGACCGCTGAATTGACACCACCGGAGGTCTATTTGAACCGATACCCCCACCAACTTTCCGGGGGACAGCGTCAGCGGGTGGCCATCGCCCGGGCCATGATCTTGGAACCCCGGTTCCTGATTGCCGACGAGCCGACCTCCATGCTGGATGCCTCCATCTCTTTTCAGATTTTCCGGCTGCTGCACCGCCTGCGGGAAACTTTCGGCGTCACCATGCTGTTCATCACCCACAGCCTGGCGGCGGCCCGGAACCTGTGCGACCGGGTGGGGGTGATCTACCGGGGGCGGCTGGCGGAGCTGGGTACGGCCCGGGAGACCATCATGCATCCGCGACATCCTTACACCAAAGCGCTGTTGGACGCCCATCCCCGTTTCGGTGGCAGCAACCATCACGGGTTCGACACCCTGCTTGACGTCGAGCGGCCCCGACCGGAAACCGACCACTGTCTGTTCTATCCCCGCTGCCGACTGGCCGTGGACAATACATGCAATCTGAAGGCCCCTAAACTGAAAAACCTGGACGCCGCCCACCGAGTCTCCTGTTTCCTTTTTTAACAGATGCCCATCGTTGCCTGGATCGGTTTCCGGACTTACCTTTCATAATTGAGCCAATTGGTGTTCTACTTGCCCGGACGGCCATAACTGTTATCCGGTATCGTGCCCATGAATACGGAATTGTCGACCCAACAACCTGAAAAGCCCCCGAAAGAAAGAGGGATACGAGAGATCCTGCTGGCGGGTGTATTCTGGCGGATTCTGGTTATCGAGATGATTCTGCTGGTTTGGTCCGTGGTTTACAAGATGGCCTCCGAGGGTGCCAGCGGTGCGGACCTGATGTGGTATGCCTTGCGCATCATTTTGCTGGTGGTTGTTATTATTCTGTTCATGATGTTCTCCCTTCGCCGTTTTCTGGAACGGAAAATTATTCGGCCCATGGAGGCCGTCGCCGAGGGTAATCGACGGCTGGATGTGGCCCATCCCGAGGTGGACAACGTGCCCCTGGAAGATGACGTGGCCGTCGAGATACGGGAGATTGTCTCCACCCGGGCCAAGATGCTGGAGGCCATACTGAACGTCTCCAATCAGCGACTTCAGCTGGTCACTTTTATCAAGGACACCTTCGGTCGCTATCTGAGCCGCAAAATCGTCGACGAGATACTGGAGTCTCCTGACGGGCGGCGGATCGGCGGTCGTCGGCAGACGGTGACCGTGCTCATGTCCGACCTGCGGGGCTTTTCCGACCTGTCCGATTCCAGAGACCCGGAAGAGATGGTCCGGATACTCAACCGCTATCTGGAGGCGATGACCCAGGTCATTCAGGAATACGATGGCGTGATCGACGAATTTATCGGCGATGCCATCCTCACCGTGTTCGGGATCCCCGAAGAAAAAGCCGACGACCCGGCTCGCGCCGTGGCTTGTGCGCTTGCCATGCAGCAGACCCTGGCCGATCTAAACCGGGATTTTGTGGCAGACGGCATGCCACCCCTGGAGATGGGGATCGGGATCAACACCGGCCCGGTGGTGGTGGGAAACCTGGGCTCCGAAGCCAGGACCAAATACGGCATTGTCGGCGCGGTGGTCAATATTGCATCACGCATCGAATCCAACACCGTCGGGGGGCAGGTGCTGGTGGGCGAGGCCACCCACGCGAAGGTCAATGCCAAGCTGGCGGCAGAACCGCCCATGACCGTCATGATGAAGGGCTTCAAACGCCCCCTGGTCTGCTACCCGGTGACCGCCATCGGTCCACCTTACGACATCCGATTCAACCTGAAAACACCCGATCCACTGGTTGAGATCTGCCTGCCGCTGCAACTGTGGCGCCTGGACGGCAAAAAAGTGGTTGCCGGCCCCCTATCGGGTGAAACCCGCAAACTCAATGAAACCACCTTTGTCGTGAATTTCACGGAGGCGCTCTCACCGTTGACAAACGTGAAGCTCTTATTTACGTTCTGCCAGGAGGCGCACTGCTTTTCAGACATCTACGCCAAGGTTGTCGAGGTGGACCATACCAGCCAGCCGCCCCTCTACCGCTTGCACGTCACCTATATGGACCAGGATGACAGGGCGTTGCTGAACCGCTGGATCCGGGCTGCCTGACGCCATGGAAGAAAGGCCCGTTGACTAACCCCATTTCAAAATAAAGGTCTGACCTGATGTTAGATGCCCTACGTCATAACCTGAGATTCTCGATTGCCATACGGCGATGGTTCCATGTTCAGGCGCGCAGACATGAAACCCTTTTCGATCCTATCCTTCTGATTCTCGTCATATCGTTCGTTTTTTACCCGGCCGTGATGGGCTATGCCCAGGAGAAGAAAGTGGTCAATTCTTTAGGCATGGAGTTTGTTTTGATCCCTGCCGGCATGTTTATCATGGGTAGCCCAATCGACGAAGTGTATCGGGGGGCTTCCGAGATCCCGCATCCGGTCACCATCACCCGACCGTTTTACATGCAGACCACCGAAGTGACCGTCGATGAATGGCGAGCCGTCATGGGGCGGCGCTTTTTTGCCAGGAAGAAGGGCGCCGGAGATATGCCCGTGGTCAAGGTGTCCTGGCATGACTGCAAGAAATTTATCCGCAAACTCAATTTGATGACCGGTGATCATTATGCGTTGCCTACCGAGGCCCAGTGGGAATACGCCGCCCGGGCCGGCAGCACGACGGCTTATTTCTGGGGCGGCCAGATCGATTGTACCCGCGCCATGTTCGCCAACAATACCATGAAGTATAACGCCTGTGTTTCCGCCAGCCGGTCTTCACGCCTTGACCCCGATGGTCCGGCACCGGTGAAGCGCTATGCCCCCAATGCGTGGGGCCTTTTTGACATGCACGGCAATGTCTGGGAGTGGTGCGAGGACCTTTATGCGCGCTACGATGTCGTCTCGGTGGTCGATCCATGCGAAACCGAATCGGGCAGAGACCGGGTCCGTCGCGGGGGCAGTTGGTTCGGTCCCGGCTACTCGTGCCGCAGCGCCAACCGCGCTTTTGGCCACCCCATGAGCCGACTGCAGAACACCGGCTTCCGACTGGTCATGGTATTGCCTGACCGGCAGAACGAGACTTTTCAGCCCCAATAACCGATCTGCGTCATGGTCAGCCGTTCGACCCGCAGCATCCGCTGCCGGTTTCAACGGACCGGGTTAAGACGTTGCCTCCTAAAAAGGGAATTCCACGTTGGCAATCCACAAAAAAATAGGCCACTGGTTCAATGTTCACGAGGATGAGCTTGGCCTGTTCATGTGGACGGTTGTGCTGCTTTTCCTCGTCCGCAGTTCCGGGATTTTCCTGAACAATTATGCCGAAACCGCGTTCCTCAAACGATACGGCGTCGAATACATGCCCGTCGTGAACATGCTCAACGCGGTGGTGACCTTCTTCGTCATGGGCGTCATGACCGGCTTTATGACCCGTTTGCCCGGCGCCCGCCTTCTGGCCCGGCTCTTCGTCTTCTGCGGGCTTTCCGTGGCGTGTATACGGGCGATCATTCCCTTTGGGATCGATCTGGTTTACCCTGCGTTGTTCATGCTCAAATCCCAGTACGAGGTGCTGCTGGCGCTCTTGTTCTGGAACCTGGCCAATGACCTGTTCAACACGCGGCAGTCCAAGCGGCTCTTCCCGCTGATCACCGCCGGCGGGGTCATCGGTCAGATCCTGGGTAGTTTTGCCACACCCCTGGTGGCCCGTTGGCTGCATATGGACAACCTGCTGCTGGTATACATGGTCACCGCCCTGGCTGGTGCCTGGGCCGTGCAGGCCATGGGAAAGCGGTATCCCACCTTGCTGTTCCAGCAGAAAAAAGAAGGTGGAAAAAAGAGCCGCAACTCGATGATCGAGGAAATCAAGACGGTGCTGCCGCTGATGAAATCCTCGGTACTGGTGAAAATCCTGGTGGTGCTCACCTTCATGCCCAACGTCGTGATCCCCATCATGAACTATCAGTTCAATTTTGCCGTCAATGAGCAATTTGCCACCGAAACGGGCCTCATCGAATTTTTTGGCTACTTCAGGGGTGTGCTCAACATCATCAGCCTGGTGATTCTGCTCTTCGTGGGAAAGCTCTATGACCGATTCGGTTTGCCTGTGGCCCTGATGTTCCATCCGTTCAACTACCTGGTGGTGTTCATCGCCTTCCTGTTGCGGTTCGATGCCGTTTCGGCCATGTATGCCCGCATGTCCGCCAACATCATCCGCACCACGATCAACATCCCGGCCATTGCGGTGGTGACGGGGCTGTTCCCGGAGTCCTACCGTGCCATGATCCGGCCTTTTTTGAGAGGCACCATCGTGCGCATCGGCCTTTTTCTCGGATCCGGACTCATCCTGCTCTCCGACAGCCTGTTCCACCCGCGCTACCTCTCGCTGGTGGCCCTGCCTTTTGTCATCGCTTGGGTGGTCGCCCCCTTTGTCCTCAAGCGCCGATATGCCGGCATTCTTATAGATCTGGTTTCAGACAACAGAGTCGACTTTCGTTCCCTCAACTCAAGTGAACTGGGCCAGGTGTTCCGGGACAAGAAAATTCAGCAAAACCTCGTCAGGCGATTTCAGGGTTCATCCGGAGAAACGCGCCTGTGGCATGGCCAACTGCTCAGGTCCATCTCTTACAGCGGTTTAGACGCCCACGTATTAACGGCATTGCGGGAAGAGCAGGATATACAGACCCGTATCGGACTCATCGAACTACTTTCAAACGCGTCCGGCCCGGCTGCTGTCGAATCCTTCACCGAGTTGATCGAGCAGGTGCCACCTGAACTGGCCGTGGCCCTGATCGATGCCGGCCATCGCATATCAGCTGAGATCTTTGCCCCCTTTAACCGGCGCATTTACGACATGCCGCTTCCCCTTGACGTCAAGGCCCACGCCGTGGGCTCTTTGTATACGGTGGACCCGGCCCGCTACGGCCCAGTCATTGGGGCGTGGCTGTGGTCTGAGGACGCCGACAGCCTTCGTGCAGGTATTATCGCTACCGGGGTTTGCCGTGATATTCGTTTTGCGGAGCGTCTGAAGGCGCTATTGTTGACGTCCGATGATGCCACATTGCTTTTGGTTCTGGAGAGTCTTCGCACCATCAACATGGCGGGCCTGAACCCCCTGGTGGTGCTGCGCCTGTGGGACCCGGATCCGCGCATGCGGCGCGCCGTGCTCCAAGTTTACCAGATCGAAGATGAGGGCGCCTTGAAGAATGTGATCCCGCTGTTGGGGGATGAATCCGAGGCCATTGCCGGGCTTGCCCGCGAGAAGATCAGGACTGCCGACTATCAGAACAGCCTGCGGTTGGTAAAATCGCTTTCACTTCCCCAGAAAAAAGTGAGGGAGTCCCTGTTCGGTCTGCTGTCGGACATGGCCATCAAGGATCTGGACGTGTTCCGGTTTGTCCAGCTTCAGGCCCAATCGTGTTATCAGCTGACGGCTCAAGCCCAAGGTGTCAGGCGGTTATCCGATGGGGCGCTGCCGGAACTGCTGGCTGTCCACCTGGATGAGCGGGTCTGGTTTACCCTGCAGACGACGCTGCGGGTGTTGGCCGCTCAAGATCAATCGGGGCGGATGCAACGGATCGCCAAAAGCATCTTCTCATCGGACAAACGCCAGCGAGCCAACAGCCTGGAAGCGATGGATGACATCTTGGATAAAAGTCTGGTTCGCTTGCTGACACCGCTGCTGGACGACCTGGATGTCTCTGCGCGTATCGCTGCGGGACAACGGCTTTTTCCCAATGAATTGCAGGTGTCAACGGGCTGGTCGCTGTTTGACGGCTTGCTGAGCAGCCGAAACTGGGTTACGCTATTATTCGTACTTACCTTGATTCGGCAATTATCGGTGTCACCAGAAGATCCCGCCCGAATTCAGGCACTTGTTCAGCACGATAACGTGCACGTATCCCTTGCGGCCACAGAACTACTTGAAAAAAACGGATTCCCCATCAAGGCAGGAGGCAGTAATGGAAACAGCGACAGCGATTCCCTTGACGGATAAAATTTTATACCTCAAAAATATCGAAATATTTGCCGATTTGTCTGTCAACGAGCTGGCAGCGGTGGCTTCGGTGACTGAGGAGGCGGCCTTTGACGAGATGGAAATGGTCTTCCGGGAAGGAGATATAGGCGACACGCTTTTTCTGGTCTTGGAAGGCGAAGTGGCGGTGATCAAGGACTGCGATGCTGAACGGGAATTCGAGTTGGACAGTATCGGCCCCGGTGACTACTTCGGAGAGATGGCCCTCTTCGGCGATGATCGCCGCTCGGCAACCATCCGGGTAAAGAAGAATGCCCGATTTCTGACCTTGAACAAGCAGGAACTTCAGGAAATCGTGCGCGAGTATCCCCAGATCGCTCTGCATGTCTGCCGGGTTCTCAGTATGAGAATTCGACGCCTGCACGGCAAAATTTCAAACCAAAGCTGCTGAATGCGACCGATTAACAATATGCGAAAGCCCCTTTTCAGGCATCCGAAGATAGTCATCTCGCCATGTGTTCTCGGCCATGGGATTTTCACGACAACGTATATCCCCGCAGACACGACGCTTGAAGAGTGCCCCTATCTCAGGATTAAAGCCGGCGAATGCGCCGATTCCCTCGATGATTACGTCTTCAATCTGGAATCATCGGAAGAAAATGGTGAATCGGATTACTATTCCCTGGTGCTTGGATGGGGAAGCCTGTTCAACCACTCATACGATCACAATACCGAATACTGGCACGATACCGACCGGGATCTGATTGTGTTTCACACGATCAAAGCGGTAGATGCCGGCAATCAGCTTTTCGTCAATTACGGAAAAGAGTGGTGGGAATCAAGGCAATTGGCTCCCGAATAAAAGGACTTCCAAATGAGTCAAAACAAAGCGATCGACGTGGAAATCGACGGGCATGTCGCCTGGCTGAACCTGTGTCGACCCGAACGGCACAATGCCATGGGCATGACCTTTTTTAAAGAAGTGACCGGACATTTCCGGCGTCTTGACGAAGACCCCACCGTCAGGGCCGTCGTCATCCGTGCCGAAGGTAAAAGCTTTACCGCGGGTCTGGACCTCATGGAAACCGGGGCCATGCTGGTCGGCAAAGGTACCGACGACCGGGAACGCCTGAGAAAAACAATCTTGGAACTCCAAGAGAGCAACAACGCCATCGAGCGATGCAGGAAGCCGGTTATCGCCGCGGTTCATGGCCACTGCATCGGCGGCGGTGTGGACCTTTTGTCCGCCTGCGACATCCGGTTGGCTTCAGCCGATGCGCTGTTCGGTATTCGGGAAACGCGGCTCGCCATCATTGCCGATCTGGGAACCCTGCAGCGGCTGCCCCATATCATCGGCCAGGGATGGTTCAGGGAGCTTGCGCTTACCGGCCGGGACTTCACCGCCGCTGAGGCCCTTCAGATGGGGTTTGTCACCCGGGTATGCAAGAACCGGGAGGCGCTGATCAAGGCCGCCGGTGATCTAGCGAGAGAGATTGCCGGTATGGCACCGCTCACCGTTCAAGGCGTCAAGGAGGTGATTAACTACAGCCGGGACAACGGTGTCTACGCTGGACTGTCCTACGTGGCCCAGAAAAATGCCGCGGCCCTGCCTTCCGAGGATTTGATGGAAGCCGTCACCGCGTTCATGGAAAAGCGAAAGCCGGTATTCCACGGTAAATGATGCTGTCGCTTTTTCCGCCAATCGCGATCATTCGGATGGCCGTTGGCTGACCACTTTCCCGCCAGGTTGTGAATGACAAATCCGGCCTTTAGCTTTTGCATAAAGTGGGCTACAATAGTCGATCAAAAAAAAGCCACCCAGTGATGCTGAGTGGCTTGATTGCTTTGATTCTGGTCGGGGCGAGAGGATTTGAACCTCCGACCCCTTGAACCCCATCTAAGGAATCCACCATACAACGGGTTCCCTAACTATCTAAAATCATAACGCATAGAAATCTACCTGATTGAATTTGCCTGTGTAGCTTGGTGATTTTGGTGTGCATAATATCAGATACTTACGCATAGTGTAGGCAGGAGTTGCTACACATAAGCTACACAGAATTGAAATTCAATATTGCCAATTGATCTGGCATGATCCGCACAATCCCCACCATCCATCCAATCAATCGAATCCCTGACACCCTGCTACCAAGGCATGTTGCGTTGATTGGGGATAGACTCTGCAATGTTCAGGTTTCACCGAATGGATACGGCACACATACCGATCCTGCTTTGGTAGCTTTCTGAGCCACGGACACCGTTCCACATCGTCATGGGTCACAGGTGAAATCCAGATGTCATGGATACAATGATCCCCAAGCTGGATGGTGTCCACCCATGCTAAGATATTTTCCCCTGCCTTCTCGCTCCCACATTTTGATGTCCCCATCAGTTGCACAAGTGGTGAAGGCATCTAATAAGTTCAGGCAGCATTGACCGCATTGTTTGCATTTGAAGGATTTGGGTGGCATAGTATCAGTCAGTTACCCCTGAAAGGTGTCATAGACGTTTAGTAGCTGAATATTTAAGAGATCAATTCCAGAACATAGAAATCAATCACCATTTACGTTTTGAGGGATTCTATGAATAGAGATCATTATCTAAGACTTAGGAAAAGATATCTTCCTTCCAAATTAAATCTTTTGTTTATACTTGAATCACCACCCGTATCAGGAAACTATTTTTATGATGAAACTGGAAAAACAACTGAGCCATTGTTCAGTGCTTTTATGAAATTCTTGAACTACAGCCCTTCTGATAAAAAAGATGGTTTAGAACACTTTAAAAGTAATGGATATTTTTTAGTTGATGCCACCTATAAACAGGTGAATAAGCTAAAAGGAAAAATTAGAGATTATACGATCTTATCAGATTATAATAGATTAATTGATGATCTAGAAAATATGTGCCCTGAGAAAAATGTTCCAATAATCTTAGTAAAGGCAAATATTTGTAGAATGTTTGATGAAAGGTTAACCGAAAGAGGGTTCAATATTCTCAATAAAGGTATTGTCATTCCATTTCCCTCTCATGGACATCAAAAAAAGTTTCATTTAGAGATGTCAAAAGTACTATCTCATCATTTTCACATGTAATCCTCCCACCTAAAAGTGAAAATACCCACGCTTGTATTGAGGAATGGTGATTTCTATTTTCATGTCTTTCTGATTTAACGTCATATCGGGGGAACCATGTCACTTGCCAAGATTTTGAATATGGTGGGGTAGGTCTAGTCAGGCTCTATAGAACCAAGAACAAAAGGGAACGAACTGAATTCTTGATGCCAAGAACCAAACAGGCTCTGCTTGAATGGAAATCTCACCTTGAATTGACACGGCATAGGAAAAAAATCCAGCCAATAGAGACAAGGTTTGTCTTTTGCAGACTCAATGGAGAGCCTATCAAGAGATTTGATTCAGCATGGAGACATGTCTGTAAGATTGCAAAACTTACAGATTTCCACTACCATGATTTAAGGCACACATATTGTTCTAATTTATTGCTGGCAGGTGCCAATATTAAAGATGTCAAGGAAATGATCGGTCATGCCGATATCTCTATGACCGATAGATACTCACACTTGACAATCACCATAAAGCCATTCAGGAAAAGCTTGCAAAGCACTATGAAAACCCAAATTAATGACCTAAAGAAAAGTGAGCTACACATAAGCTACACAGAAGGCAAAAAGCATAAAAAAAGGGAATTGCAAGAAAATTGCAACTCCCTGTTTTTTAATTGTTAAATCTGGTCGGGGCGAGAGGATTTGAACCTCCGACCCCTTGAACCCCATTCAAGTGCGCTACCAGTCTGCGCTACGCCCCGACGAGAAGCAGACATTTAGCATCATCATCAACCGGTGTCAAGGAGGCAAAGGCAAAAAAGTGAACCCCCAGAGCCAGTCAGAGCCGGTGTTGCCGCCGGCCCTCAAACCCGGCGACACCCTTGGCATTGTCGCGCCGGCCAGCCCATTTGATCGAGAATCGTTTGATGCCGGCCTACGGGTCCTGGAATCCATGAATTTCAAACTTGTCATTCCGGAATCTATATTCGATCAAAACGGCTACCTGGCCGGTTCGGACCAGCAACGGGCGGACCTGTTGAACCAGCTGTTTGCCGACCCCGACATTGACGGCATCATCTGCGCCCGCGGGGGATACGGGGCCATGCGCCTTCTGCCCTTGCTGGACGTGGATGCCATCGCCTGCCATCCCAAGGTGTTTGTCGGGTTCAGCGATATCACGGTGCTGTTGGACTTTCTGGTGCAGCGTTGCCGCATGGTCGTATTTCACGGACCGACGGTCACGACCCTGGGCAAGGCTGATCCGTCGACCCGGGATCGTTTTCTGTTGGCGCTGTCAAAACCGCAACCGTTGTCGCTTGCCGCCTCGTCGAGCCAGGTGATTCAATCCGGCATCGCCGCGGGACGGTTTTTTTGCGGTAACCTGACCTTGTTCTGCCACCTGACGGGCACCCCATTTCAGCCGGATTTCAGCGGCGGCATTTTACTGATCGAAGATCAAGGGGAGGCCCCATACCGTATCGACCGCATGCTGACCCAGATGAGGATTGCCGGCTGCTTCGAGGGCCTTGCCGGTTTGGCGTTGGGGGCATTTACCGACTGCGGATCAGCCGACGCGGTCCACCGCATCGTCGCCGATCGGCTGGTCGGGCTGGATCTTCCCATTCTGGCTGGATTTGAGGTGGGCCATGAAACGGTCAACATGACGCTCCCTGTGGGCTTGCCCGTCCAGCTGGACACAACCTCCGGAACATTGACGTTTGCAGGCCCCGCCGTCCGATAATGGTAGCCAGCGATGAACAGTCATTCCATTCACGATCTGATGCAGCAGGGCCTTCAGGAGCATGTCTTTCCCGGGGCGGTGCTCTTGGTGGGCCACGGCGATACCCGGCTCTTTTTCGATGCCTATGGCAAGGCCAACCTTTTCTCGGACCAGCCCATGACCCGGGATTCCGTGTTTGACCTGGCATCGCTGACCAAACCGCTGGCCACCACCCTGGCTGTCGCCCGACTGGTTGATCAGGTACGCATCAGTTTGGACCGGCCTGTGGGAACATGGCTGCCAGAATTGGCCGGCAGCGACAAGGCGACGATTACGGCCCGGCAGCTGCTTTGCCATCAAGGTGGTTTTCCGGCCCACCGTCTTTTCTATATGACGCTAAAATCCCTTTTGCCGTCGACGCGCAAGGCGGCTGTGCTCGATCTGCTAAAGCTTACCCCATTGTCGTACCGACCGGGAGAGACGACCCTATACAGCGATCTGGGTTTCATGCTGCTTTGCCGGTTGGTTGAAGCGGCGGCCGGTTGTCCAATGAATGAATTTCTCAAGGGGGAAATATATGACCCAATGGGATTGAGCGATCTTTTTTTCGTGGACCTCACCCACGGGTATCGGCCCCGCAGGCCGTTTGCCGCCACCGAACTGTGCCCGGTGCGCAACCGGCTGCTGGTCGGCGAGGTGCATGATGACAATGCCTGGTTTGCCGGGGGTGTTGACGGACACGCCGGCCTGTTCGGCACGGCCGAGGCCGTTTTTCGGCTCCTTCGATGTCTGGTTGCCGATTTTCGGGACCGTTCATCGGCATCCGTTTTCTCAAAGCAAATCCTTTCCGACATTTTCATCGGAGAGGATAAACATCCGTTGCCGCTGGGTTTTGACCGCCCATCGGTGAAGAATTCCAGCGCGGGCCGTTATTTTTCAGCCAATACCGTGGGGCATCTGGGTTTTACGGGGGTTTCCGTTTGGCTGGACCTGGATAAAGAGGTCTGCATTATCTTACTCACCAACCGGGTGCATCCCTTTCGCTGGAATAACCGGCTGGGTCAGTTCCGTCCCCTTATCCACGACCGGATCATGGAACATTTTGAAATCTAATTGGATTAAAGCCGAATTCATCAAATCAAGTCTTGAAATCACTGGCTATTTCTGGTAGCGGTGCGTTGAGCTCGTTCACTGCGCGGAATGGCCGGCCCCATTGCCGTTGCCCCTCGTGCAAGACTTATTTGGCGCTGTTGAGATTCAAAACGAAAAAGAGGCGGCATGAACTTCATCGATTCCATTCTGGGTGTCTTTTCAAGCGACCTGGCTATCGACCTGGGTACGGCCAATACGCTGGTATACGTTAAAGGCAAGGGCATTGTTCTCAGCGAGCCCTCCGTGGTTGCCGTTCGAACGGACAACCGCACCAAAAACCGCGTGCTGGCCGTGGGTATGGAAGCCAAGAACATGCTCGGCCGAACCCCGGGGAACATCGTGGCCATCCGACCGATGCGTGACGGTGTGATCGCCGATTTCGAAGTGACCGAGGCCATGCTGCGACACTTCATCCACAAGGTTCACAACCGGCGGACCTTCGTCCGACCGCGCATCATCATCGCCGTGCCCTCGGGTATCACCCAAGTGGAAAAACGAGCCGTGCGCGAGTCGGCGGAATCTGCCGGCGCCCGCGAGGTCTTTCTCATCGAAGAGCCCATGGCGGCGGCCATCGGTGCCGGACTGCCCATCACCGAGCCCACCTGCAACATGGTGGTGGACATCGGTGGCGGTACCACCGAAGTGGCGGTCATCTCACTGGCCGGGATCGTCTACAGTCGCTCCCTGCGGGTGGCCGGCGACAAGATGGACGAAGCCATCATCCAGTATGTCAAACGTAAATACAACCTGCTCATCGGCGAGCGCACGTCCGAGATCATCAAGACCACCATCGGCAACGCCTACCCGGACCCCAACAAGCTAGAGACCATCGAGGTCAAAGGACGAGACCTGGTTACCGGTATCCCCAAGATTCTGGCCATTGATTCCGAAGAGATTCGGGAAGCCATTTCCGAACAGATTGAAGCCATCGTGGAAACGGTGAAGATCGCCCTCGAACAGACGCCGCCGGAGCTGGCCGCCGACATCGTGGATCGGGGTATCGTGCTCACCGGCGGTGGTGCGTTGCTGAAGAACCTGGACAAGCTGCTCAGAGAGGAGAGTGGGCTCCCCATCACGGTTACCGAAGATCCGCTGTCCACTGTGGCTTTAGGCTCCGGCAAAATGCTGGACAGTCTGGAAATCCTCAAACAGATCGTCATCGTTTAACGGGCCCCATGTTTTCCAAAAGGATGATTCTGGTTGCCTTGGTGATCGTTCTGGTCGCGGTGAATATCATCCTTCTGACCATAACCGGCAAACACACCCAGGCGCCTTCCGGTCTCGGCCGGGGCGCCCTTGTCATTGTTTCTCCCTTCCAGGAACAGTTCACCGCTTTTTTTGATTCCGTAAAAGGCACATGGAATCAATACTTCTACCTGGTCTCCACGGCCAAAGAGAACCAGCGACTGAAAAAGGCGCTGGGGCAGAGCCTGGAGCAACTCAACCGCTATAGCGAAACCGAAATAGCCAACGACCGGCTCCGCCATCTGCTAGGCTTTGAAAAAGAGATTCCGCGGCCAATGATCGCCGCCCAGGTGGTGGGCAAGGATCCGTCTGCCTGGTCGAAGACCATCATTGTGGACAAGGGGACCCGGGATAGCGTTCGGCAGGGCGCTCCCGTGGTGATCCCCGAGGGGATTGTCGGCGTGGTTGTCGAGGCGTCGGCCCGGTATGCCAAGGTGCTCCTGCTGACTGATCCCAACAGTGCCGTGGATGCCCTGGTGCAGCAAACCCGGGCGCGGGGCATTGTCAAGGGCGGAGGGGCCGATTACTGCGTATTCGACTATGTCTTGAGAAAGCATGAGATCAGTGTGGGGGACATCGTGGTTTCTTCCGGCCTGGACGGCGTGTTTCCCAAAGGGTTTCGCGTGGGGCGCATTTCCGAAATCGTTCGCCAGAACGCCGGTATCTTTCAGAAGGTGTCGGTGACCCCATACGTTGATTTCGAGATCCTCGAAGAGGTGTTTATCATCTCCGAACCGGCTTACGAAAGTCCTCCCGGGGGATTATGATTTACGGCTATCATCTGATCATCTGCCTGTTTTTGATTATTTTTCAGACGACGCTGCTGGTTGGCGGCAAAGCGGTGCACCTTTACGACCTGATGGCTCCGTTCGTGGTTTATCTGGGGGTTTACCACCTGCCGCGCGGGGCGATTCCGGTTCTCGTGTTCAGTGGGTTGGCCATGGACGGCATCTCCGGCGGTGTATTCGGCGTTCACCTGACCGCCTATTTGTGGATGTACGTGAGCGTGCGCTGGGCCACCCAGTTCCTGCAAGTGGGCAATGTGATTCTACTGCCGCTGCTGGTCGCCGCCGGTGTCCTTTTCGAGAGCCTGGTGGTGGCTTTCTCCGCGGTGGTGTTGGCGTCGGCACCCTGGCCGGTGGAGTCCATTTTCCCCGTGGTTTCCGGGCAGGTGTTGTGGGGGGCGGTGACCGGCCCCTTTCTGATGCTATTTTTCATCCGCGGACAGAAAGTCGTCGATCGGGCAAGAAAATCCATCTATGCGGAAAAAGGCCCTTTGAGGACACCTTGACCAACTATCTGGACAATGTGGACAGCGACTGGTTCAGCAAGCGGCTGAGCGCTGCCCTGACTGTAGTCATTGCCGCCTTTGTGGTGCTGATCGCCCGTCTGCTGTTCCTCCAGGTGATCGAAGGCGGTGAGCTTCGGCGGTTGTCGGAGATCAACAGCATTCGGTTAAGAAGCGTGGATGCACCCCGTGGGTTGATCTATGATATCCATGACCGACTCATGGCCGACAACCGGCCTTCCTATGACCTGAGCATCACCGTCAAAGACGCCCATCCGCTTGATCAGACCATTGAAAAGCTATCCCGATATACGGGCATTGACGAAGCGCAGTTTTGGGAGAGCCTGGAGAAAGCCAAGGGGACCCGTGCATACAAACCCGTTCTGCTCAAACCCGATATCGGTCGGGATGCCCTGGCAGCCATCGAGGTGAACCGATGGGACCTGCCTGGTATTCTGGTCAACGTCTCGCCCCGGAGGGATTATATTTTCAGCCCCAGTTCGGCGCATCTCCTGGGTTATATGGGGGAGATCAGCGTCGAGGAACTGAAGAGCAAAATTTACAGCGACTGTAAAAGCGGTGATTTTATCGGAAAATACGGTATCGAGCGGGTCAGGGAAGATTGGCTTCGCGGCAAGCGTGGCGGCCAGCAGGTGGAGGTCAACGCCACTGGTCAGGTGGTTCGGGCGCTCAGTACGGTGGGGGCAACCCCAGGACACAATATCGTTTTATCCATCGACCAGTCCCTCCAGCTGACGGCGGAGCAGTTGCTGTCGGACCAGGCCGGAGCGGCCGTGGCGGTGGATCCATCCAACGGTCAGGTCCTGGCCATGGCATCCAGCCCCTCCTTCGACCAGAATGCCTTTATTTCCGGCATGTCGCACGACGCGTGGAACGCCTTGATATCGGATCCCTTGCACCCCCTTGAAAACAAGGCCATCCAGGCCGAATATCCACCGGCGTCTACATACAAGATCATCGTCGCCGCCGCCGCGCTCGAAGAGGGCGTCATCGATGAAAACACCTCCTTTTTCTGCCCCGGCTTTCTCAAATTCGGCAACCGGACCTATCGGTGCTGGAAAAAGTGGGGACATGGCGAGGTGGATGTCTTAAAGGCCTTGAGCGAATCATGTGACGTCTATTTTTACAAAGTGGGACTCGAACTTGGCGTGGACCGCCTGGCATGGTACGCCAACGCCTTTGGCCTGGGGGAACCCACCGGCGTCGATCTGGATAACGAAGAGGGCGGCCTGATTCCAACCGCCCAGTGGAAGAAAAAAAGGGTGGGCGTTTCCTGGCAAAAGGGCGAAACCCTGTCAGTGGCAATCGGCCAGGGGTTCAATCTGGCAACCCCTTTGCAAATGGCCATGGTGGCTGCTGCTGTTGGCAACGGGGGGGTGCGTTATCGACCCATGATCGTCAAAACCATCCGGACCGCGGACGGGCAGACCATGTACGAGAGTGTCCCCGAGATCGCGGGACGGCTGCCAATCAGCGAAAAAAACCTGTGGCTGGTGAGAGAGGGACTGTTCAAGGCCGTCAATGATCGGCACGGGACCGCGTGGCGCAGTCGCTTGGAGGGAATGGGCATGAGCGGCAAGACAGGGACCGCGCAGGTTGCCGGACGGCGGGACGATGCCGCCAACGGTGAAAATGATTGGGGATCGATCAAGGACCACGCCTGGTTTGTAGCCTATGCACCCCGGGAAAATCCCAGGATTGCCGTGGCGGTGATCGTCGAGCACGGAGAGCATGGCTCCAGTGCTGCTGCTCCGGTGGCGGCCGAAATGATCCGGTTTTATTTATCCGGAGGCCAACCCAGACCCGATGCGCCATTGGCTGTCGCCCCGGCAGCATCCGCCGAAGGAGATTGATCCATGTTTGACCGACGATTGCTGCAATGCTTTGACTGGGGGCTCCTGGCGCTCACCCTTTGCATCGGAACCGCTGGGTTGGTGGTGCTGTACAGTGCCGTATCCGCCGGTGCAGTCGAGCCGGACTTAACCCTGTTCAGAAAACAGCTGATCTGGTATGGTGTCGGCTTCGGAGCCATGATTTTCTGCTTTTTGTTTGACTACAAACAGTTCGAACGCTTGGCCAATTTCATCTACCTGGCATCCGTTGGTTCATTGACGGCAGTGCTGTTTTTCGGCAAGTACGTAAGCGGATCCCGGCGCTGGCTGTCCATGGGCCCCTTCACCCTCCAGCCTTCCGAAATGGCCAAGGTCGCGGTTATCATCGTCCTGGCCCGTTATTTTGCGAAGCTTATCAATACTGACGGGCTCACCCTCCGTGACCTGATGGTACCGGCGTTTCTTACTACGGTGCCCTTTGCCCTGATTGTCCGCCAGCCGGACCTGGGCACGGCCATGGTGATTGCGCTGATTGCCGGGGCCATGACCCTTTTTGCCAAGATCGAGCGCAGGGCGCTGAGTTGGCTGATAGCCACCTTTGCCATGCTGGTTCCGCTGGTCTGGTTTTTTTTGCGTGGATACCAGAAGCAGCGTATCCTGACCTTCTTGAATCCGGACCGGGATCCGCTGGGTGCAGGTTACCATATCATCCAATCAAAAATTGCCATCGGATCGGGTATGCTCTCCGGTAAAGGGTTTTTAAAGGGTACCCAAAACGCGCTTTCTTTCCTGCCGGAACAGCATACTGACTTTATTTTTTCGGTGCTGGCCGAAGAGTGGGGACTGATGGGGTCGTTGTCGGTGGTCATTCTGTTTTTGATTATCATTGCCTGGGGACTGAGCATTGCCGGCCGTTGCCGGGATCCCTTCGGCACCATGCTGTCCGTGGGGGTGACCGCCATGATCGCCTGGCAGGTGCTGATCAACATCGGAATGGTCATGGGACTCATGCCGGTGGTGGGGGTGACCCTGCCTTTTGTGAGTTATGGCGGATCGTCGATCATCACCATGATGATCGGCATCGGCCTGCTCATGAATGTGAGCATGCGCCGATTCAAATTTGAATAACCGCAACAGGCGGTCATCGCGGTTGGGATGTGAAAACTGTGTTATTCAAGCGTAAACAGGGGGGTGCGATGAAAAATAAAGAGAGTGCAGACCATATTTCCACATTGCTGGGTGTCGGAACCACCATCGAAGGGACCCTATCATTTAAAGACACCATCCGACTGGATGGTGCGGTCAGTGGAAAAATCGTTTCGGAGAAGGGTACGGTGATTATCGGTGAACGGGCGGTGGTGGAGGCACAAATCCGCGTAGGAACAGCCATCGTCAAGGGAACCGTCAATGGGCATATCCAGGCCGCCGAGCGAATCGACGTCTATCCGCCGGCCAAAATCACTGGGGATATTCAGGCGCCGGTGATCTCCATTGAAACGGGCGTCTATTTTAACGGAAAGTGCAGCATGGCCAAACCAGAACCGCTGCCGATTGAAAAAAAAATGGAAGAAACAGCGCCTGAAGAAAAGAAATCCGCATGACGGATTAATTTTAAAAAACCTTTGACATTTTGGCGATACGAATGGTATAGACCGCCGGAGTTCGCGCCTTTCGTAAGTTATATCATTTATAGACAATATATTGTTTTTTGGGATATTTAATCCTACTTCAACGGAGGCTCTTAGATGGTAAGCGTCGATGGATCCATAGTCTTGCAAATTGCGAATTTTTTACTGTTGATTTGGATTTTGAATATGGTGCTCTACAGACCCATTCGAAAAATACTGCTGGCGCGAAAAGAAAAAATGGTCGGCATGCAGTCCGATATCGACGGGTCCGCCCAGCAGGTCAAATCAAAAGAAGACGCCTATGCCGATGGGGTCCGCCAGGCCCGTGCTGCCGGCCAGAAGGAAAAGGAAATGCTGATGCAAGCGGCTGCGGATGAAGAAAAGGCAATCATCGGCAAGATCAACGAAACCGCCCAGGCCGACCTCAAGGCGGTCAAGGAAAAAATCACCCAGGAGATGGGCACCGTCAAGGCCGCGCTCGAAGATGAAATTGACGCATTTGCGGATGCGATTGGACAAAAAATATTGGGGAGGGTTGCTTAATGAACGTTCCAATTTTCAGCAAGAAGCGCCGCCGTAGTGCTGGATGGACGTTGCCACTGGCTCTGGCCGCGCTTTTTTTGTTTGGAAGCGCTGTCGCTTTTGCGGAAAGTGGCGGCGGACACGGTGAAGCCGGCGCCAAAGGGTGGGTGGCCACAGACACCTATCGGGTGATGAATTTTTCAGTCCTGGCCATCGGACTCTTTCTGGTTCTCAAAAAGCCGGTCTCCCAGGCGCTGGGTGGACGCATCCAAGGCATCAAAGAGCAGCTGGTGGAATTGGAAGCAAAGAAGAAGGAGGCGGAAGCCAAACTGGCCGAGTACGATGCCAAAATGGCTGACCTGGACAAAGCATCCGAAGCCATGCTGGCCGAGTACCTGAAGCAGGGTGAAGACGCCAAAGCCAGGATTCTGAAGGAGGCCGAGGTTGCTGCAGAGCGGCTCAAAGAGCAGGCCACCAAGAATATCGAGCACGAATTCTTGCAGGCCAAAACCGAGCTCAAGGCGATAATCGTGGAAAAGGCCCTGGCAAAGGCCGAGGCGATCATCAAGGAGAAGATCAACTCGGAAGACCAGGAAAAACTGGTGGATGAATACTTAGAGAAGGTGGTGGCATAGT
This sequence comes from uncultured delta proteobacterium, assembly GCA_963705435.1. Classification (GTDB taxonomy): domain Bacteria; phylum Desulfobacterota; class Desulfobacteria; order Desulfobacterales; family Desulfosarcinaceae; genus Desulfosarcina. The sequence goes on from CAVPJR010000016.1 coordinate 64,329, forward strand.
GAAGAATCTGGCGATTGCAAGGCGGTACGCCAAAGCACTCCTGCTGATCGGTAAAGAGGATGGGAAAACCGAGACCTACCGGGAAGAATTGGGTGCTTTTGCTAATCTGATCGAGCAGGAAAAGAGCCTTCAACAGGTGCTGGTCAATCCGCTCTACGACACGAATGGTCGTAAAAAGGTTTTGTCGAGCGTGATGGATAGTCTGAAACTCTCTCAAGGCATGACCACATATCTCCTGTTTCTATTCGACAAAGGGCGCATCGGGTTTTTGAGCAGCATCAACGATTTTTTCCAAAAATTTGCCGATGAACTCAAGGGGGTTGCCCGGGCCAGCCTGGTTTCGGCTACGAAGCTGTCATCCGAAACCATAGATAAAATTCGGTCAGCCCTGTCCAAACGGACAGGTAAGGATATCATTCTGGAGGTTGAGCAGGACCCGGAACTGATCGGCGGTATTGTGACCCGCATCGGTGATCTGGTTCTGGATGGCAGCGTGAGGACGCAGTTGCTCAACATGCGAGAATCTTTAAAAAGGGGTGAGCGTGTCTAATGGAACTAAGAGCTGAAGAAATAAGTCAGATCATCAAAGAGCAGATTACGGATTATGACAAGAAGATCGAACTGAGCGAAACCGGTGTCGTTCTCTCAGTGGGCGACGGTATCGCTCGGGTGTACGGCCTGGAAAAAGTCATGGCACTCGAACTGGTCGAGTTTCCCGGCGGTATCCTTGGTCTGGTGCTCAACCTGGAAGAGGACAACGTGGGTATCGCCATCATGGGCGACGACACCGGCATCAAAGAGGGCGACATGGTCAAACGGACCGGCAAAATCGCCCAGGTGCCCGTAGGCGAGGCGGTGCTTGGCCGCGTGGTCTCCGGCGTGGGTGAGCCCATCGACGGCAAGGGCGCCATCGACACCTCGGAGACCCGCCGCGTGGAGATGGTGGCCCCGGGTGTTATCGCCAGAAAATCGGTGCACCAACCCTGCTACACCGGCCTCAAGGCCGTTGACGCCATGACCCCGGTGGGTAAGGGCCAGCGTGAGCTGATCATCGGCGACCGTCAGATCGGCAAGACCGCGGTGGCCGTGGATGCCATCCTGGCCCAGAAAAATACCGACGTTTTCTGTATCTATGTGGCCTGTGGCCAGAAAAAATCCACCGTTGCCCAGGTGGCCGCCATTCTCGAAAGGGAAGGGGCCATGGAATACACCACCATCGTCGCCGCCTGTGCCTCCGACCCGGCGACCCTGCAGTATCTGGCCCCCTACGCCGGATGCGCCATGGGCGAATACTTCCGCGACAAAGGCCAGCACGCCCTGATCATTTACGACGACCTCTCCAAGCAGGCTGTCGCTTATCGCCAGATCTCCCTGCTGCTCAGACGGCCACCGGGACGCGAAGCCTACCCCGGCGACATTTTTTACAACCACTCCAGGCTGCTGGAACGCAGTGCCAAGCTCAGCGACGAACTCGGTGGCGGTTCCCTGACGGCCCTGCCGATCATCGAAACCCAGGCCGGCGACGTTTCCGCCTATATTCCGACCAACGTGATTTCCATTACCGATGGTCAGATCTACCTGGAACCGGCGCTGTTTTTCGCCGGCGTCCGTCCGGCCATCAACGTCGGCCTGTCGGTTTCCCGCGTGGGTGGTGCCGCCCAGACCAAGGCCATGAAGAAAGTGGCCGGTACCCTGCGCCTGGATATGGCCCAGTTCCGCGAATTGGAGGCCTTTGCCGCCTTCGGCAGCGACCTGGATGCCGCCACGCAGCGGCAGCTTACCCGTGGGGCGCGTCTGATACAGGTGCTTAAACAGCCCCAGTACAAGCCCCTTTCACACGAAAAGCAGGTCACCATCCTGTACGCGGCGACACGGGGGTATTTGGACAAGTTCCCCACAGACGTCGTCGCCAAGTACGAAGCCGGCCTCTATCCCTTCGTCGAAGAGCGCTACCCGCAGATTTTTTCCAAACTGGAAGAGGCTCAGGATATCACCGAAGAGATCGACGGCCTGCTCAAGACCGCCCTTGAGGCCTATAATGAAGAATTCAAAGACACCATCAAATAGGGTTTTTGGGAACGACCTGGGTTACCCCGCTGAACTCAGCCCACATGCGATAAGGACGTAAACTTTATGCCAACGTTAAAGGAAGTCCAATTAAAAATCCAGGGTGTCAAGAAGACCAAGCAGATCACCAAAGCCATGAACATGGTGGCAACCTCGCGGTTGCGCGGTGCACAGGGAGCGATGGACGGGTTTCGCCCCTATGCCGAAAAATTTTCTGAAGTCCTTGGCAGCCTGGCGGAAAAGGCCGGTGATGAAGCCAGCCCGTTGTTGATTCCCAAAGAAGACGTCAAAAAGATCCATGTGGTCTTGTGCACGTCGGACCGGGGGTTGTGCGGCGGTTTTAACATCAACATCACCGATGGCGCTAAAAAACACCTCAAAAATAACCCGCATGACGGCGCAGAATTTTCTTTCACCTGCTTCGGCAAGAAGGGGCGGGACTGGTGCCGTAAAAACAATCATAAAATCGTCGACGCGCATCTCGGTATCGTCGGCAGCAAGTTCGGCTTCAATGTTGCCTCGACCGCCGGTAAAAAACTGGTGGACGGTTTTCTGGACGGCCAGTACGACGAAGTCTACATCGTCTACTCTGAATTTGTGAGCATGGCCAAGCAGCTCCCGGTGTTTCAAAAACTGCTGCCCATTCCGCCCATCGAAAAAGATGAAACGGAAGATGGCGGTTCTGCGGAATACCAGGCCGAACACATCTGTGAACCATCGCCGGAAGAGCTTCTCGGCGATCTGCTGCCGCGCAACGTATATGTCCAAATTTTCCGGGCCTTGCTGGAAACATCCACCAGCGAACACGCCGCCCGGATGACCGCCATGGATAACGCCACCAAGGCGTGCAACGATATGATCGACAATTTGACCCTCGCTTACAACAAAGCCCGACAGGCAAGCATTACTGCGGATCTGATGGATATTGTCGGCGGCGCCGAGGCCCTCAAGGGGTAAAACACATTTTAGGAGGCTGTAAATGGCACAGAATATTGGTAAAATCACACAGGTTATGGGACCTGTCGTAGACGTTGAGTTTGAACAGGGGCAGTTGCCGAATATCCTCACCGCGCTGCTGATCACCAACCCGACCATCAATGACGATGAAGACAACCTGGTGATCGAGGTTGCCCAGCATCTCGGCGACAACGTGGTGCGTACGATCGCCATGGACGTTACCGATGGTCTGGTGCGTGGTATGGCGGTGAAAGATACCGGCGCTCCCATTATGATGCCCGTGGGCGAAGCCAGCCTGGGCCGTGTGCTCAACGTCGTCGGACGCCCGGTGGACGGCCTGGGACCGGTCAGCCAGGAAAAGATGATGCCCATCCACCGGCCGGCACCGCTTTTCACCGAGCAGGACACGGAAGTCCGCGTGCTTGAAACCGGTGTTAAGGTGATCGACCTGCTGGTGCCCTTTCCCCGTGGTGGGAAAATGGGAATGTTCGGCGGCGCCGGCGTTGGCAAGACCGTTATCATGATGGAGATGGTCAACAACATCGCCATGCAGCACGGCGGGATTTCCGTGTTTGCCGGCGTGGGCGAGCGTACCCGCGAAGGCAACGACCTGTACCACGAAATGAAGGAATCCGGCGTTCTCCCCAAAGCGGCACTGGTATACGGTCAGATGACCGAACCGCCGGGAGCGCGTGCCCGGGTGGCGCTTTCCGCCCTGACCTGCGCGGAATATTTTCGCGACAAAGAAGGCCAGGACGTGCTGATTTTTATCGACAACATCTTCCGCTTCACCCAGGCCGGCTCCGAAGTGTCAGCCCTTCTCGGCCGCATGCCTTCCGCGGTGGGTTACCAACCCACGCTGGCCGTCGACCTCGGTGGCCTGCAGGAGCGCATCACCTCAACCGACAAGGGCTCCATTACCGCCGTGCAGTGCGTTTACGTGCCTGCTGACGACTTGACCGACCCGGCGCCGGCCACCACTTTTGCCCACCTCGACGGAACCGTGGTGTTGTCACGTCAGATCGCCGAGCTGGGCATTTATCCTGCGGTGGACCCCCTGGACTCTACGTCGCGGATCCTGGACCCCATGGTCATCGGTGAAGAGCATTACCTGGTCTCCCGGCAAGTGCAGAACATGCTGCAAAAATACAAGGAACTGCAGGACATCATTGCGATTCTTGGCATGGAGGAACTCTCCGACGAAGACAAGCTTACCGTGCAGCGTGCCCGTAAGATCCAGCGTTTCCTCTCCCAGCCGTTCCACGTGGCTGAAACCTTTACCGGCAAAGCCGGCAAATACGTCAAGGTCGAAGACACGGTCCGTGCGTTTAAAGAGATCTGTGAAGGTGTGCATGACAGCATTCCCGAGCAGGCCTTTTATATGAGGGGCGGAATCGAGGAAGTCCTTGAAGCGGCCAAGGAAATGGCCGAGGCTTAATGGAGAGAAAGAGGTAATAAATGGCTGAAAGCATTAGACTCGAAGTGGTTACCCCCGAAAAGTCCGTTGTCAGTGAAAGTGTCCAGATTGTCATGGCTCCCGGTTCACTGGGTGAGTTCGGTGTGCTTAGCGGTCATACCCCTTTTCTGACCACACTGAAGACCGGGGCCCTGAAATATAAGGACGAAAGTGGCCGCGAGCGGTTCGTCTTTGTCAGCAGCGGGTTCGCCGAAGCCCTTCCGGACCGTGTGACGGTTCTGGCCGAATCAGCGGAGCGACGCAAGGATATCGATCTGCAGCGGGCCAAGTCCGCTGTTGAACGTGCCGAAAAGCGTCTTCAATC